>NZ_SHLY01000002.1:0-1061218 GCF_004284785.1 Corallincola spongiicola | reverse complement strand
GCGGCAATGCGCAAGCTGACTCATATTTGCTTCGGCGTGCTTAAGCACCAGAGCGAGTATCAGCCTCAAACAGCGTGAAAATCACTGCTTGAGGCATGACGAGCAAGATGGTATCTCTCCCCTAGGAGAGGGCTTTCACAGCACTAACGGCACAGCTAATCTCGCGAAGTGTTTAGGATGCCATGCGCCCGCGGCATACCGTACATCCTGTACATCCTGTACATCCTGTACACAGCGTACCCCGCGAAGCGTTGTGGGTATAAAAAAGCCCGGCTGTAAGCCGGGCGAAGTCAAAGGAAAGGTTGGAGCAACACTTCTTGTTTACAACCGCTGTTGCCAGCGGGTCTCTCTTGTTACCAAAAAAGCATCGATTTAAATAACTGCTATTTAAACTGCGCTTCTTCAGTTGAGCCGGTCAGTGCAGTGACCGACGATTCGCCACCCTGGATGGTGTTCGTTACTTGATCAAAGTAGCCAGTACCTACTTCCTGCTGGTGAGAAACAAAGGTGTAGCCACGTTCAGCTGCATCAAATTCCTGCTGCTGTAGTTCAACGTAAGCAGACATACCACGATCACGATAACCGCTCGCCAATTCGAACATGTGGTACCACATGTTGTGGACACCCGCTAAGGTGATGAATTGGAACTTATAACCCATGGCACCCAACTCGCGCTGGAACCGAGCGATGGTCACATCATCCAGATTCTTCTTCCAGTTAAACGATGGTGAACAGTTATAAGCCAATAGCTGATCTGGATACTTCGCATGGATCGCTTCTGCAAATTTCTTCGCCTGTTCCAGATCTGGCTTCGCGGTTTCGCACCACACCATGTCGGCATAAGGAGCATAGGCCAGACCGCGGGCAATCGCCTGATCGATACCGGCACGAGTACGATAAAATCCTTCAGCGGTGCGCTCACCGACCACAAACTCGCGATCATAGGGGTCGCAATCCGAGGTCAACAGATCAGCTGCATCGGCATCAGTACGAGCAATCACCAATGTCGGCACGCCCATCACATCGGTCGCCAGACGCGCGGCAATCAGCTTTTGTACCGCTTCCTGAGTTGGTACCAGTACCTTACCGCCCATATGGCCGCACTTTTTCACTGAAGCTAATTGATCTTCAAAATGCACACCCGCAGCACCCGCCTGGATCATACCTTTCATCAATTCAAACGCATTAAGTACGCCACCAAAACCAGCTTCGGCATCGGCAACAATCGGCGCAAAATAGTCGATATAACCTTTGTCGCCGGGGTTAATACCTTTACCCCATTGGATCTGGTCGGCACGGGTAAATGCATTATTAATACGGCTAACAACTTCGGGTACGGAATTCGCTGGGTACAGAGACTGGTCCGGATACATGGTGCCAGACAAGTTGTTGTCTGCCGCTACCTGCCACCCAGACAGGTAGATCGCCTGTAAACCTGCTTTCACTTGCTGTACAGCTTGCCCGCCTGTCAGTGCCCCCATGGTGTTCACATAGCCATTGCGCGCTTCACCATTAATCAGTGACCAGAGCTTTTCAGCACCGGCGCGAGAATGTGAGCATTCAACCATTCGTGAACCACGCAAGTTCACCACCTCTTCAGCGGTATAACCACGGGTTACGCCTTTCCAGCGAGGATTTTCTGCCCAATCTTTCTCCAGAGCCTGGATCTGTTCTTGCCTTGTTTGTGTCATCTTGACGTCCTCTTGCAGACCTATATAAGTTGCGCTTGTAGGGGGCACCTCTAACGGGTACTCAATTAAGTCGCCGGTAACCCGGCAGGGTTAAAAATTCAACGAGCTGTTCGTCCAGCGTGATCTTTTCCATCAAGGCCGCTGCTTCCTCAAATCGACCTTGGCGGTATTTGATGTCGCCCAGCTCTTCGGCTAACACCAACATCTCTTCGCTCAACAAACGGGTAAACAGTTCTGGGGTAACCACCTCGCCGCTATCCAAGGCTTTACCATGACGGATCCATTGCCATATTGAGGTTCGGCAAATCTCTGCGGTGGCCGCATCTTCCATCAAACCATAAATGGGCACGCAGCCATTGCCGGAGATCCACGCTTCGATATACTGCACTGCAATACGGATATTGAGCCGCATGCCTGCTTCAGTGCGGGTACCTTCACAAGGTTGCAGCAAGTCATCAGCGGTAATTTCGGCGTCCTCTTCACGGCTAATATCCAGTTGATTTTTGCGCTGACCTAGCACACGACTAAATATGCCTTGCGCCGTAGCCGCCAAACCTGGGTGTGCAATCCAAGTACCGTCATGACCGTTATTGGCCTCACGCTCTTTGTCTTGCCTTACTTTTTCCAGTACCGCTTCATTTTGTTCAGCATCTTTGCTGGGAATAAAGGCCGCCATACCGCCCATGGCCATCGCCCCGCGACGATGACAAGTACGGATTAACAAACGGGAATAGGCATTTAGGAATGGTTGTGCCATCCCCACCTGCTGGCGGTCAGGAAGTACGCGATCAGAATGATTTTTTAGCGTTTTGATATAACTGAAGATGTAATCCCAGCGGCCACAGTTTAACGCCACAATATGGTCTTTCATTGCGTACAAAATTTCATTCATCTCAAACACGGCAGGCAGGGTCTCAATCAACAGCGTTGCCTTTATCGTGCCGCGCTCGAGGCAGTAACGATCTTCGACATAGCTGAAGATACGACTCCACCAAGCCGCTTCATGGTGACTCTGCAGCTTGGGAATATAGAAATAGGGACCACTGCCACTATTTAGAAGCTGACGATAGTTATTCAAGAAATAGAGCGCAAAATCGAATAGCGCACCAGGAATGGCCTCGCCTTGGAACAAGACGTGTTTTTCATCTAAATGCAGCCCGCGCACACGGCAGATCAATACCGCAGGATCGTCGCTCAACTGATAGTGCTTGCCGCTGTTGGGGTCGATATAGTCAATGTTACGATTGACCGCATCACGCAGGTTGATTTGCCCCTGCACAACCGCATCCCAAGTGGGTGACAGTGAATCTTCAAAGTCAGCCATAAACACTTTGACATCAGCATTCAGCGCATTGATCACCATCTTGCGTTCAACCGGCCCGGTGATCTCCACACGGCGGTCCAATAAGTCTTCCGGGATCCCCCGGATCTGCCAATCTGAATTGCGGATATCTTTGGTTTCTTCAAGGAAGTCTGGCAAGGCGCCGGCATCAAATGCTTGCTGACGACGCTGGCGATTAGCCAGTAGATCGCGACGTTCAGGAGCAAACTTTCTCACCAGATCGGCCACCAGCGACATAGCATCGACGGTTAACACCTCACGATACGCGTTGGTCACTTCACCCTGAATATGTAGCTCACGGCTGGCTGGTGGTGCTGTCATTGACTCCATCTGGTCACCCTCAATAAACAATCATTTGTTACTTAACCACCACGAAATTATCGTTAGCAATGTTCCGAAGTGATATACGACTATTGTCTAAGGCCGTTAAAGCCCCTGCCTAGACGAGTAAGCAGAACCATCTGCCAAACCTTACTAATTAAAGTTCAAACAAACGTTTAGAGTGTTTGCTCTAGGCTTGCATTTATTTATAGATTGACCCAAATCAAAAAGCAAACACCTGTTTGAAAATTAATCCAATTACGTAAATTAATTACACAAGGTGATTGTTCGAGGTAACTATCAAGGTAAGAAAACAAACAGATCAAATTGCCTTAATCGATTGTTTTTTAAACGGATGAAAAACTCAGAGCCACTAAGCAGAAGCTTCCAAGTCCAATTTCAAACATGTTCTGATATTAAAGAATGGTGTATTAATGCGAATTCAAACGAGAGGGTAGCTCTGAGCTTACAGCTGTAAGTTGATATAAGTTGGCGCAATAATGACGAATTGTTGTTTAGTCACCACCCAGCCAACTTACTCATTGCCAGATCTGATTTTTAACAGCGTTTTTGCTCGTTTTAAACGCCAGCAGGATCTCAAAATTGTGATTTAAATCACCTTGCAGCGCACTGATGAATGGTTCATTCAGGGCAATACCACGGCCTATCTTATTGCAGACGCAAAGAGCTGCTGGCTTCGAGCACAACGGGCTGCTTCATCACCGCTTCCACTGCACGCTTGGTATTTTGATAGTCAGAGGCGGTCAGCGGCCTCGGTGCCACGAGTTTTACCGACACAGTGATCGGTCTTGATGAAACTACCCGAACCTCTGCCAAACGAATATCATCAATCAACCGCCCCTCTAACTGCTTAATCAACTTCGTTTTGTGGACTACCTGAACGAAGCTAAGAGCAAGAGGAATACTCACCAGAGCAACCGCCAGTGCCGATAGGATCAAGCCCCGTTTTGCCCGGCTAAATGGGGCAAACCCCAATACCAGAAAGGTCACAGCGCCGGCCAACACAATCCCCGACAAGTTAGTCAGGAAAAGCAAAAAGGCACCCCACATAATACCGGTATCTCCCCAACCGATACCGATCCCGGTAACCGCTAAAGGCGGTACTAACGCAACCGCAATGGCAACACCGGCCAGGCTTTTAGCCAAAGCAGCTCGCGCATGGGCGTAAGCCCCCGCAATACCCGAGATCACCGCGACAGCTAGGTCTAGCAAGTTCGGCCTGAGCCGTGCCGATATTTCAGGTGTCACTTGTTGCAACGGGATCAACCAAGTCGCGACCACCGCAAAGCCTAATGCCAACGCCAAACCAGTAAACAGGGTATAAAGGCTACCCTTGAGCAAGGACTCATCTTGCCGCGCAATTGCCATCGCCAATGAAATAATGGGTCCCATCAATGGCGCCAAGATCATCGCCCCAATAATCACCGGCGGTGAATTGGCAAACAGCCCCACAGAGGCCAACAGTGTCGACAAGATCATCAAGGTCAGAAAGACATTGGAAGGCGTGGCATTTTCTCGCAGCGCTTGATATAGCTCTTTGAATTCATCGGTGGCTGCATGAGCGATCCAGCTAAGTGGCCGCTTGGTCATCTGTTCAATCGCCCCGCCTGACGGCAGATGTTGTATTTTGCGCTGTTCCTTGCTGTCGCTAGCGCCCTCCTCTATTGCCAACAACCGGCCAGAAACGAGAGACAAGCGCTTCGCTTGGTTTTCGAAGACAAGCTCCTTGGCACAGATCTCACAGCCATCATGCCGGTACTCCATGCCCCCATTCGAGCGCACGCTTAAACTGGCGGTTTTAATGATGCCGACACTGCGCGGCACAGAGCCGCTGTTTCGATGAAACACGGAAGACAACAAAAAGCGGTACATCTCCATCAAACTTCTTGGCGCCAGCAAGATGGCGTGAAACATACCGTCATTGATATGGGAACCAGGCAGTAACCGACGTCCCATCACTGAGTTTTTGCCATGCTCAACAACGGTGATCCCCATTGCTGCAGTCACTATTTTCTCATCGTTGCCGGTGATTAACTCATAGCGTTTTGGCACCAGTTCGCCCAATCGACGCCCCGACGACAACAGGTGCTTAAACTTAGCCCATACTCCTTCAATGGCACCGCCTGGGCGTAACCCAAAAACATCGCCAATCACTACCGAATTCAACACCAAGCGGCCGTTGCACAACAGCAGATCAACACTCCTGGCTTTGTTATTCAGTCCATCCTCTACCGCTTGTAATAACTTGCTACTGACGCCGCCACCTTTAATTGCATGTACCGCGTTGGGGTGAGGAAGAAAGGCAAACTGCCACTGCTTATCAGTGGCACAGGGAAGTAATTCCGAGATCTGATCATCTGAAAGGTATAGAAGCACCCGCGCGTCTTCCGGCCAATTGGGGAGCTCATGGGGGTTAAACGCCACTGGGGTCAGCTCATGCTCAGCCAACATCGGCAAAAGCTGTTTTTTAACGACCTCTTGCTGGGCCATATCGAAGAGCAAAAAACACATCATGAGCGGAGGCACTCCCTGTGACTAGATCGGGCTAATGGACTAAGCGTAACAGAAGGTATTGATTTCGCAGAGTTATGTTAACTTAACATTTATGACGCGATACAAACTCAATAACACATCCATATGAAATATCTGATTTGTCTGATTGGCTGGCTGGTTTTAACTCCCATCGTCGGTCAATATCATCCGGCAGTGGCAAATGGCATGTACGACCTGCTGATACTTGTACTGGGTGGTTTATTGGCTTTTCTTGGTTACTTCTTATTTAAGCTTGGGCCCACTGATACGACGCATCAATCATTATCCGTCGGGTTAAGCCGTACCTTAGGCATGGTGCTACTTGCTTGTTGTGTCGTGACCATCATAGCGTCTGCTCAATTGGCAATTGCGAAACCCTTTGCCTTAGTTTGTCGCTATAACCCCTGCGACATCGGCCCCCATGCATGGAGCACAGCCATCTTTGCAATGGCTGCATCTCCTTGCCTTTTGCAATTAAGCTATCGCATGGTTATACGCCGAAAGTAGTCATTCATTGCTTTACTCTCTAAAGCACGCCCTACTCACAACAGGCAAAAGGCAAAAGGCTGGCAGTAAGACCATCTACCGGTATTAAATCCAAGGCCAAATGGTAAATTTTTTGCTTGGAAAAGTGTGCTTTGAGCGCATCAACAAAGTGCTTCCACGGTTCGAAACGCCCACCCTGACGCCTATAAAAACTATTTAAAATCATATTGATAACAAAAAAGAACCAACCCATGCGTCAATTATCTTCGATCTGCTCAACGCCATGTTTTACCAACGCTCGACATACACTGACCGGAGGTGAAAAGTGTTCCAAACCCACCACTTTTTTGAGATTTGGTAGTTGCTGTATATCTGCCGCGGCCTTTGTCGTAACGGCAATCACTTCATCACCGCACCCAGGATCCCAAAATGGCCACATTTGCTGATACACCGACGCGCCACCGCCCAGACCGCAATCAAAATATAGCTCTGTCACCTTTGCCAGTTGCTCGGGTGAAATGGTGAGATTACGAAAGTATTTCTGAGCCTCCGGTATTATCTCATAGCCATCTGACGTGATATCAATCTGACGCTTGTCGTACTCTGCTGCGAACGCGTGAATATCAAATTTTGGCGACAGGACATTTTGCCGATACATCAGCTGCTCAATCACCGCGAGCTTCAGGGCAAAATCTTTGATGTCACTTTTAGGCCGTTTCGGTAAAGCAAACTGTTTCGGCCGATCACGATAAGCCACCACATCATCACGTAACTTCTTTAACGCATCGGTTTCGCTTGGAAAGCTCTTAACCAGTAGCAAGAGCACGTTAAATGTCGGCTTGCTCACCGCAACCCGCTTCACCGCATGCAACCACTCTCGCGCCACGACAACGTCAAAATGCTGGGTTAATTCATCCAGTTCCGCTTTGTACTCTGCCTTAATCTTTTTGCACTTAATCAATGCCAAGCGCTTCTGTTTCTCTTCTACGCGCTGCGCCTGAGTTAAAAAGCTGATACCCAGCGGCGACCAAAACACCACAGAAAAGAAATGCTGATGTTCGATCCCCTCTTCAGCGCCTACATATGGAACACAGAGCTTCATCGTCGCTAATGCGTGCTTATGCTCAGGATCATCTCTTTCTGCATATTTAGAGAACATATCAAACGCCAGCGCATGCGCCACACCAAAATCAGAATGATGTCGCACACCCGCGAGCAAGACATCGGCATACGCTTGCGGCGGCTGGGTATGGTGCGCTAACAGACTAAGCAGTAGGTTGTTATGGCATTCAGGGAACAGGGTGAAGAACTTAACGCAAAGCACAGCGACCGATGCCAATACCTCTGGCGAATGACTTGACGAGCCATGGTAGAAGTAAAGCGTCAAAGCTGGCTCTAATAATTCTTGCAAGCACTGACTTGAAAGCCCTTTCGTCTCTGATTCTTGCATGACCAAAAGCTGGGAAATCGCTTCACTCAACCCGTGATGGTGAGCGCTAAGCATGAGGGACCGTTGTTCTTTGGAAAACCGAGCAGGTAAAAAACTATCGCTGTTCAACAAATTCAAAAACAGCGCCGTTTCAAGGGCTTGTTTCTCATTTTCCACCGTTGATAAACACGCAACGGCAGCAGCGAATAGCCCAGAGAGTACAGCGGGGTCGCAGGCAATGCAGGCTTACCATTCGCGATGAATTCGATCCTTCAATTTCTTGTTCATTTGACCTGCAACACTGATGGCTTCCAACGCATTGCGTGCGGGTTGAGTCAAAGTCATGAATATTCCTTTATAGCTTAAGTGATGCGTAACGCCGATGCATTTCAACACAGAAACGAAGCTAACTTAACGATTTGCCTCAGTTTTATGAGAATAATTGGGGACTAATCATGGATAGCTAGCTAATCTTCAACACTGCGTTTCCATGCGCTCGCGGCAAGGCTCACCCCGCGAAGCGTAGTGGGTACCGCCGCTCCTATAGATCCATGTATCCGCGGCATACCGTACATCTTGTACATAAAGCCCGGCCAAGGGGCCGGGCTTTGTCTTCTCTCAGCTAAGTTAAAACAATCAAAACAAGTTAATCAAAGCTATACAACGACGTGGTGCCGCTGACTTCGTTACCGACAATCAGCAGGGCTGCACCCGTTGGGCTGTCAGCAGCAGCAACAAACACCATCCCTTCTGGTGCTAAATCCCCCACCAGCGGATTGGTCACTTCGCCATCGTCAGTGTCCAGTGATGGATCCTGCTCAAAATCTCGCGGGTTAATGTACTGAACCAAGCGTGCAGCAGCAGGCACGGTGACGTCATACACCATCACCCCGCCGATACGCTCCAGACCAATGAAGGCATAAAAGCGATCACCGACCTTACCGACCGCCACACCTTCCGGCTCTGGCCCTTTATTGTCACTGCGGTTCTCAAAGCTGTGCTTATCGTCACTGGCATTGAAATTATCAGGGAAGCGTGCGGCGGTGATCTGCTCGAACTCGCTGCCGCTATCAAACACACGTTCGCCGGCACTATTCCAGATACTAAAGCTGCGTGCGCCGTAGATATGCAGGGTTTCAACCACACCATCATTATCAGCGTCACCCAGTGTTGTGGTGGTGCCGATACGGCCAACTTCGTCTAAGTCAAAGCTGTCCGTTAGCGGTAAATCTTCTCCTCGTGCTTCTTCACTGAAACCATCGTAATCACGGGCATCCCCTTCGTTGGCCGTGATCAAATAAGCCATGCCATCTACGCTATAGCTGGCAATGGCATCAGGCTGGTACATGCCAACCACATTGGCATGAGTGCTTATATCGATCACATCATCTTTGTCGTTAATGTCGATCGCATTCCAGGCCTTGCCATGGTCTTTAAAGCCCAGCGCCCAGATTGCAGTGACCTGTTTGTTGATCAGGTCGATATTAGCGACGGCGTTGTTTTCCTGCAGCGCCACAAACGCCATGGTGTCATCGTCGGCAACCGCTATATATTCAGGCTCCAAATCTTGCGCCACAGTTGCGTTTGGACCAAACACCCGTACATCGGCAGGCAATGCGGAATGGCGGGAGCCCCCCACATTGAAGTCAGTAAAGCCAAGGTGGGTGATATCAGCATTATCAACGCCATGGCTCAGGTCGATCAGCGTCACCGAACCTTCAGGGTCAACGTCATAAGCACTGTTAGGCTCCCCTTCATTTGCCACTAAGACTAGGTTGCCCGCTTTGTTAAATGTCACCATGTCAGGCAAGTAACCCGCTTCAAACATGGCAACAGGGGTGCTATCAGCGGTTAGCGCATTCTCGCCACTCGCAATATCGTAAAGCACAACAACGCCTTTACCCTGCTTACTATTACCAAAGCCATCATCGGCTTCAATAGCGACTGCCAACCAGTCACCAGAAACGGCAACGCTGTTCGCGTCTCCCAAGTCTCGGCCATCCGCAGTTTGTGCAGGCAGTGTTAGCGCAAACGCTTTGCTCAGTGCCAGATCATCACCCACCGTGAGCACATCAACGCTGCGGTCTGCCGCGTTGACAACAAAGCTACGCTGACTGGCGGCGTGGTACTGCACAATTTCTGCGGCGCCTTCGTCAAACAGGCCCGATTCGTAGCGAGACTCGTGTACCAAAACCGGATGCGCGGCCGCCATGCCAGTGAAACGGTCATTGAAAGGGGTAATAACGACGTCGGTAGTATCCCCCGCGATACCGAAATCATTGTCATTGATCAGCATGGCGTAGGTGCCATCCAGCATCGCCAAGCCTTCCTCTTTTTTGGCTAGCTCCAGCGCACTGCCCAGATTAGTAAAAGCCAATGATTTCGCCAACGGCACTATACCCTCGCCTTGCAGATCAACGATCTGCTCCAGGCTTGGTGATGTAGCTTCACTATCCCAAGCACTGCCCAACAGGTTGGTTGCGCCGACCAAGTCCACGCGGTAGAGGTGAGTAATTTTGCTGATCCGCTCCAGCACAACCAGTTGGTCATCGCCGACAGCGATCATTTCGCTGACTTTAACGTCGCTTTGTTTGCGGTAATCATTGTTTTTCAAATCACCTTCGCCACCGGCACGATCAGCAAACGATTGTGGTGAATCCAGGGTATACAGATACTCCCCTTGAACGGCACCCAATGTGCCGTCAGCATTCAGAGCCAACTTGAACAGGCGAACATTCTTAGAACCGCTATAGGCACTGTTGTCAGGGTTGGCCAGCGGTGACTGCATAATGAAATAGAGCGCAGTTTCGTCCGGATTGATCGCCAGAGATTCAATACCACGGTTTAATTTTCGCTTGGCCAAAATCGCCGGCAGGCCATCAGTTACCGGATAGGTGGCCCCAGTCAATTGGGCTGCAACGCCTTCAGGTACGACACGTTCCAAAACCGTACCGTCAGTAGCCACATGCAATAAACTAGGTCCATACTCTTCGGTCAGCCAAAAGCTACCATCAGCCAGCTTCACCAACGCTTCGGTATCCACACCGTTCGGATCAAACGCCAACAAAGTGCCGTCCAGCGCGTAGCCATTTTCAGTGCTTTCCAGCGGGTTAACGACACCCGAGATGGGGTTGCCATCACTGTCTAATAGCGGGATCTGGGTCAGTTGCGGACCATCAGTCGTCAGCAACACTTCAAAAATAGATGGCGTGTATTCAGGCATAGGGAAAATCTTGCCATCCTCATCATCACCACAAATGGCAGCAACACCAAGGATCGCTTCGGCATCATCACACGCGACATTCGGGCCGCGATCAGTCACAAGATAAAACTGCTGCTCAGGATCTGCTGCATGGTGAAATGCACCGCTACCAAACCCCGTATCCAGTGCCAAAGGTACGCCACCTTCGGCCTGAACAGTGCCCAACGGCATAGAGAGGCTAAACTCCATTGGCGACAGGGTAGCAAGTGCCACCTCATCGTCGTCATCGTCACTGCAACCGCTGATCATCACACTGCCAGCGATACCGATTACCAAGGGTAACCAGACTCTCCTTTTCTGCCCGTACATCTTAGCGTCCTCTAACTTGTTGACTATATTTAGAAAGGTTCGCAGGAAGCCTAATCAGCATTTGTGACGTAAAAGCTACATAACAGTTACCAAAACGTGACAACTCAAGAGGTAAAAGATATGGCAAACAACGCAAATAAATCGCCAAAGCGGCTCAATAAAGTGTTCTATGAGCAGGAGCTAGAAAGGCTGCAGGCTGAGTTAGTCAAAATGCAAGAGTGGGTAAAGGAAAAGGGGTTGCGGGTTGCCGTCATTTTTGAAGGACGCGATGCCGCCGGTAAGGGCGGCGTACTGAAGCGGATCACGGAAAAGCTCAATCCCAGGGTGGTGCGCGTGGTTGCACTCACCAAACCCAGCGACAGAGAGCGCACCCAGTGGTACTTCCAACGCTATATCGCCCACCTGCCTGCGGCTGGTGAAGTGGTGCTGTTTGACCGCTCCTGGTACAACCGTGCCGGCGTAGAAAAGGTAATGGGCTTTTGCAGTGATGAAGAGTACGAAGAGTTTTTACGGGTCTGTCCCAGCTTAGAAGAAGCCCTGATCCGCTCTGGCATTATCTTAATTAAATATTGGTTTTCCGTTTCCGATGAAGAGCAAGAAAAACGCTTTAAAGAGCGCGTCACCAACCCGTTAAAGCGTTGGAAGTTTAGCGATATGGATCTGCTTTCGCGCAGCAAATGGGTGGAATACTCACAAGCCAAAGATGCCATGTTCAGCCATACCGATACCCGTCGCTCCCCTTGGTATGTGGTTAACGGTGATGATAAACGACAAGCTCGGCTCAGCTGTATCAGCCATCTGCTCAGTAAAGTACCGTATAAATCGCTGAAGTATCACACCATTACGCTGCCTAAGATCAACACCAAAGGTTATGTCCGTCCACCGATGAATGAGCAGACCTTTGTACCTGAAATATTGCCCGAATCACCAGCCAAGGCGAAGAAGAAAACCTAAGCAGTAGTTAGGCACGAATTAAGTATCTCTGATTTGTATCAATAGGCGCCGATTACAATCGACGTCTTAACATGTATTATATATACACATTAAAATACCACTGGATGCCCCAATGATGCAGATCACCGATGCCAGCACCGAGAGCAAGCTTACGCCATTGCTGCGCCTCGCTTTTCGTCCGTTCTTTCTATTTGGATCGCTTTTCAGCCTTGCTGCTATTGCGCTATGGGTAGGCAGCTTAAATGGCTGGTTTAGCTTCACCCCCTATGGCAGCAGCTTGTGGTGGCATACCCATGAAATGCTATTTGGTTTTGTCTGCGCCATCATTGCCGGATTCCTATTAACCGCAGTACAAACCTGGACCGGACTGCGCGGGTTACGTGGCACCCCGCTGCTACTACTAGTGTTGCTCTGGCTGGCAGGTCGAATTGCATTACTGCTCGAGCTTGGCCAACTGCAATGGCTGGCAGCGGTGATTGATCTGCTATTTCTGCCCTGTGTTGCCCTGCTCATGGCTAACTATGTGGTACGAGTCAAACAGTGGCGCAACTTAGTTTTTACCCCACTGTTGCTCGGGCTAACCCTCGCCAACGCGCTAATGCACAGCGCCGTAATTGGCGCTTTTCCGGCAGGGATGCAGTTGGGCTCGACCATCGCGGTACTGCTGATTAGCTTGGTTATCTTTGTTGTGGGTGGCCGCGTTATTCCGTTTTTTACTTCCCGCGCCTGCGGATTTGATAAGCCGCAACCGCTTGTGTGGCTTGAAGCCGTCGGAGCAATTAGCTTACTCGCCGTGATCATCACCTTGCTTGTCTCTATTGGCTGGCAGGTACCCAAAGAGCTCAGCATCGTGCTCTGGGCAACCATCGCCATCAGCCAATTACTACGTATGGCGCGCTGGCGTCCACAGGCCACCTTAAGTAACCCGCTACTTTGGTCACTGCACCTGAGCTACCTGTTTATTCCAATCGGCGCATTATTGGCACTAGGGTTTCACCTTGGTTGGGTGTATAGCATGAGCCCAGCAATCCACGCCCTCACGGTTGGCGGTATGGGCGGCTTGATACTGGCCATGCTGGCGCGGGTTTCCTTAGGCCACACAGGGCGTCCACTTAAAGCCCACCCGCAGATGTCGATCGCCTTTGCTGCGCTATTACTGGCGGCGTTGATCCGCAGCGTTTTACCCGCACTGATGCCACAATGGTTAGTATGGGGTTGGAGCCTAAGCGCACTGGGCTGGATCATCGGCTATGGCCTGTTTATGTTGCATTACAGCAAGATCCTCAGTACTCCCAGAGCCGACGGTCGCCCCGGCTAACTAACCCTCTTTCGTCAGAGCAAGGCCACTTGCTCTGACGCCATTACACCCGCGACTGCCAATCCCTAAGCCATCACACTATCTTAAAGACTACCGCAATCACCCCACCCGCAATCCCCTAAACCATGGTGCGAGTCGTTCACACCTCACTAATCGAGGAACATAGCTCAACCGCACATAATATTGAGAGATCAACTATTGCCAAACAGAGCAAAATTGTTGAGATTAGACAATAAGTTACCGAGCGTGCCGGCAGCTGACGAAAATACTCATTGCAGGGATAGCAAGCATACTCTCTAAATGGAGATAGGAAGCAGATGCTTCCCAATTAGCGTTAGGTATACATAGAAAGTATGAAGAAAATATCAGGATCGACATTCTATTATAAGAAGCTATTCCCATCCATATGGTTTGGGTTTCTCGCATTCTTCTTAGTCACTTCATTTGCAGCTGGAGCCCAACAAGAATCCAAAATATTTCTAATCATGCCAATTTTTATGGCCGTTTTTGGCTTTTTCTTATTTAAAAAGCTTATCTGGGATTTGGCTGATGAAGTATTCGACGAAGGAGATTCCTTACTCTTTCGAAAAGGTAAAAAGGAACAAAGGGTTCAACTCAAAGATATTATCAATATCAGTTATGCCCAAATGAGCTCTCCAGAAAAGGTCGTACTACTGGTTCGCTCAGACGGCCCTATTGGAAAAGAGCTGGCCTTTAATCCTCCAATGAAATTCAACCCTTTTTCCAAAAATTCCCTTGTTGCTAAGCTGATCGAAAGAGTTGATCGTGCTAGAAACACCTAACAAACAAATAATCAAGCACTCGTCGCTGCGCTCCTAGCGGGGACAGCTGCAACGACGCGGCGAAGACGCTGCACCAGCCCCAGCTTTAGGCGTTAACAGCCTTCAAGGAACACTAGGTGAATCAAGTAATCGAGAAAATAAAAGCATCCGGCCTAGAAAGTGTCTACTTTGGCCCTTCTGGTTTCTATTTAGTGCCAGAGCCTGAGCTTGACCAAATTCAACTTGGATACAGCGTAGGGACGGAGGGTGAAGATCTTACGGGGCCCGAGGAAGGTGACAGGAAAAAGTCGTGGGTTGTAATCGGGACAGACACCGAACTTGGAGACCCTTTCTTTGTAGATGTTTCCGAACCTAACATGCCAGTTTATACAGCAATGCACGGTGTTGGCGATTGGTATGAAAACCAAGTAGCGACATCTTTAGACTCATTTCTTGCTGCCTTGTCCGTCCTCAAGTCTAAGTGCAGTGAGAACTCGTCACTGATTGTCCCAAATGAAAACTCGATCACCTCGATTTCTGAACTCGCTCAGCTTGAACTTGAACTCAGCAAGATCAGCGGGACTGATGACTTTTGGCCGGAGTTCTTCGAGCAATACAAGGACTGGTTGGTTGAATGAGGCAGTTAACAATGCAAGTCACTCACTCGTCATGTCATTCTTCAATAGCAAAAGTTCCAGTAACATTAGCCCCCATTAAGGATCCCGTGTGACTGAATTTGCAGACGAATATTCAAAACCAGAAAAGTTGAAACGCGTATCGCTTTACATAGTGGCGGGCGGAGTAGTGTTCATCACCCATCAGCAGTGGGTTTTCCCTTTTGTGCGATGGTATGCAGAGACGGCACCTTGCCATAGCCTGTTTGGCTACGCTGGCTTAACCGTTTTATGGTTTTCGCTGTTCTTTGGGCTGCCAATAATCTGCGCTTTTATAGTGGGTGCAGTGGCGGTACCTCTGGGCGTTAAATCTTTTGCCGATGGGCAGTATCCCCCGAAAAATCACAAAGTTTACACGCCAACCAAGATATTGAGGGGGCGGAAAGCGAGAGCCAAATCACTCACGCTGCTAAGCTTGCCGCTGTTCTTTATGGCGATATCTGTTTGGGGGTATCTCCAAGCCAACCAGATGCCTCAGGAAATACCAGAGGGATTTGATTACCGCGTTTGTGATAGCGCATAGAAGTATCAAGTCACTCAAGTTAGCCTTGGATTGATGCCGATTTTTTTTTAAAACCGCTGGCATCGACTTTAAATAAAGAGAAACACGTAGCGACAACATCATAGGACGTCGTAAAACTTAAGGAGTAAGAGTTGGGTATTCTTTTTAACCCCCGGTCTGATGAACGGACACTGGTATTTCGCGGGATCATGCTGGTAGGCTGGTATTGTGTGATTTTCTTAGCCTCTAACGCACTATTGATAGGGATAGTGAGTGGCTATGCGGGCTTTGAATTAGCCATGAGTGGCGTCACAGATCTAGAAAGAGCCTTTGCCGAAGGGTATAGAGCGAGAGTTCGCTTTTTCCGCAGTTATGATGACTATATTGCCTACGGACAATTCATTATTCTTGTCGCCCTCGCGTTGAGTGGGAAGCTGCCTTGGACAACCAAGAAGTAACGATAGGCTGACTACATTGCCCCCTGCGCTAGCCAGCCTTAACCTTGCTTCATCACTCGCCATCAACAGATCTCAGACGGCGATCTAAACAATCGCCATCAATTACGAGGCAATACTGTTTATTCACAGAAAAAACGCGGTAAGGCGTTCGTTTGTTTTTCGTTCCAGCCGCTCTCGCTTCAATCAACGTGAGCCACGCCCGCTACCGCCGGCTTAGCGTTTAAACGATTTAAGCAGCGCCATATCATTGGCTAGCAACTGGTCGAGCTTGTCTTGCATCCCCTGATTACCACAGCCCTGATATAGGCTTAATGCCTGTTCATAGTCTGGTAATTGATACAAGAACGCGGCAATCGCATCTTGGTCTGGCTGTAAACATGCTTTTCCCAGCCCCTGTTTATCCAGCATATGGGCGTTGAGATGCTGCTCAAATTGCCCTTGCATTGGAAACGCCAAATAGGGCTTTTTAAGATGCAGTGCTTCGCTAATCAAGGTGAAGCCCGCCGTCGCCATCACCGCTTTGCTGGAACTAAGATCCTGCAAAAATCCCTCTTCACTGAAGGATCTGAAATGCAGATTCCCCACCACCTCATCCTTGTTGTAGCCATACACGTAAAACCGCTCGCGAGGAAACAGGCTAAGCGTATCCAACAACGAATCAAACCCTGAGGTGGCGTACACCAAAATATGCTCCCCTCTGCTGGCGGTAAGGCCATAAGCAGCCGGACGGATCAGGGGCGGAAACACCTGGCAATGGTCGTTTTTCAACGCGCCAGTATGAAAAGAAGTGATCAACGAATACCACGGCTTGGGCACCATGGCGCGAATAATAGTTTCGGTAAGTAGCGCTTCCTTTTTTAGATCTGCCGGGCAGGCGTATTCCATGTAACGCATGCGGTGCTGATTATCCAGACTGATCAGCGGCAGATCATAGTGATTGGCGAGATACGCAGTGCAAGGTTCAAAATCGGTGATAACGCAATCCGGTTGAAATGACTTAAACAACTCGCGAAGCTTGTTAAATGCACGGGTGCCTTCGGGCAGGTTAGCCAAGTTCTCGGTCAACGTTTTTAGTTTCGATACCTTGTTATCAACACTGGCGATGGTTAACCCTTGGATCTGCAACACGTCAAACTGCTGGTGCAAATTGCGATAACCGCGATCATAGGAGACTAGCTTTAACTCATGCCCCTGCTGCTCCAGGTGGGCAGCCATCAGTTTCGCTCTAGAGGAGTGACCTGAGCCCTCCCCTGATACTCCGTAGATAATCTTCGCCATGCTGCCTTCAAGTCTGTTTAAAGGAGAGATTTTACCGGAATGACACGCTGGGAACTGCTTTCACAGTCAAAACTCAGGTAAAAATTCAACACGTTACCCATGTGATGCGGACGCTATAAAACAAAAAGACCTTTCTGATTAGAAAGGCCTTTTTAAGTTTGAATATCTGGCTGTGAGAGAAGCAGCTCTACTTCAGCAGTTCATCGATTTCCGAGCTCGGCGCATGACGGATATCTTTACCCTTCACGCAGTAGACGATGTACTCAGAGATATTCTGGCAACGGTCACCGATACGCTCTAATGAACGTACCGCCCACATCACTTCCAATACCTTGGGAATTGAGCGGCTGTCTTCCATCATGTAGGTCACCATTTCACGCAAAATACCTTCGTATTCACGATCAACGCGCTTGTCTTCTTTATGTACTTTTAATGCCGCGTCAACGTCCATACGGGCGAATGCATCAAGCACATCATGCAGCATGTCACAGACATGACGGCCCAGACTATCCAGACTGGCAATCAGCTGCAGCTGCTTTTTGTCGTATTCACCTTCCATCGCTACTTTGGCGATCTTCTTAGCGACATCACCAATACGTTCTAAGTCGGCGGTGGTTTTATTGATGGCGACCATCAAACGCAAATCACTCGCCGCAGGCTGACGCTTGGCGATGATTTGAATACATTGACGATCGATATCCAGATCGAACTGATTAACTTGTCGGTCGTTCTTACGCACCTGCTTCGCCGATTCGATATCGTTCTCTTCGATCGCTAACAAGGCATCACGCAGCTGTTGCTCAACCAATCCGCCCATGGTTAATACCTGATTGCGGATGTTCTCCAGCTCCGTATCGAACTGGCCTGAAATATGTTTTGACGTGTTCATAGTTTCCATGGGATTGCTCCAAGCAGATCCATACGTTAATCAGAATTAGCCGTAACGACCGGTAATATAATCTTCGGTCTTTTTCTTTGCTGGCGTAGTAAACAGGGTATTGGTGTCAGCATACTCAATCAGCTCGCCCATATACATGAAAGCGGTCTGATCTGAGACCCGCGCCGCCTGTTGCATGTTATGCGTTACGATCACCACGGTGAACTGCGACTTCAGATCGTTAATCAGCTCTTCAATGGTCAGCGTTGAGATCGGATCCAATGCTGAGGTTGGTTCATCCAGCAACAATACTTCAGGTGAAATCGCAATGGCGCGGGCGATCACCAAACGCTGCTGCTGACCACCGGACAGACCAAAAGCGTTGTCGTGCAGACGATCTTTAACTTCGTCCCACAGAGCTGCGCCACGTAGTGCTGTTTCCACCGCTTCGTCCAACTGACGACGATCATTTACGCCTTTAAGACGCAAGCCGTATACCACGTTCTCATAAATCGATTTCGGGAACGGATTAGGCCGCTGGAATACCATGCCAACGTTGCTGCGGAGGGCTGCCACATCCACATTACGGTCATAGATATTATGGCCGTGGAGCAGGATTTCACCTTCAATACGACAGCTGTCCACCAGATCATTCATTCGGTTCAAGCAGCGCAGCAGGGTCGACTTACCACAACCAGAAGGACCAATAAACGCGGTCACCTGGTTTTTGGGGATGCTCATGCTGACCTGATGCAACGCCTGCTTGTCGCCGTAGAACAGATCCAAGCCTTTAATTTCCAGTGCTTTTTGCTCCGGACTCATATTCATCAGATCCAGCTTTTCGCTTGAACCTGCTTTTAAGGTGGTTTTCACTTCAATCATCTTTATACCTCAAAAATCTTCTAATCAGTCCGGGCTAGTGTTCAAGCGAGCGGAATTTTTCCCGCAGGTGATTTCGAATTGAAATCGCCGTCAGGTTTAATGTAACAATCACGGTCACTAACAGGAACGAAGTGGCGTAAACCAACGGGCGCGCCGCTTCAACGTTAGGACTTTGGAAGCCCACATCATAAATGTGGAAACCCAGGTGCATAAATTTACGATCCACGTGGATAAACGGGAAGTTACCGTCGACAGGCAGTGTCGGTGCCATTTTCACCACACCCACCAACATCAAGGGGGCTACTTCACCGGCTGCACGTGCCACCGCCAAGATCAATCCGGTCATAATGGCCGGGCTGGCCATTGGCAGAATAATCCGCCACAAGGTTTCTGCTTTGGTCGCGCCCAGTGCCAAGCTGCCTTGACGTATCGCACTAGGAATACGAGACAAGCCCTCTTCTGTCGATACAATCACCACTGGCAGGGTTAAAATGGCCAAGGTTAAGGCAGACCAGAGTACACCTGGCGTACCAAAGGTAGGTGACGGCAGCGCTTCAGGATAGAACAGCTTATCCAGCGAGCCACCTAACATATAAACAAAGAAGCCAAGACCAAATACGCCATAGACAATGGATGGCACACCGGCAAGGTTAATAACCGCGATACGGATCAGTTTGGTGACCGAGTTTTTACCCGCGTATTCATGCAGGTAAATCGCTGCTATTACGCCAAATGGGGTCACAATCACCGCCATCAGCATCACCATAAATACGGTACCAAAGATGGCAGGGAACACGCCGCCTTCGGTGTTGGCTTCCCGCGGGTCGTGGGAGACGAATTTCGCCACCTGCACCATCCAGCGCCATACTTTTTGCGGCCAATTCATCGCATTAGGATAAGCGACATCCAATACATACTGCATGTTGATATTGACCTGCTCACCGCGCATATCACGCACCACAATGGCGTCACGGCGCATCTGATCACGATAAGCAAACAGGTCTGTTTCATGCTGCTGGTACTCATTACGCAGTTCTGTGCGGCGAGCCTCAAAACCCGCCTTGGCTTCAGCTGTTAACTGCTCTTTCAGCTCCAGACCACGCTCTTCCAAACGGATACGTTCCAGCTCATAGTTGATCTTGCCGATCACGCCGTTTTGCAGATCCAACGCCTGATTATTCAGCATCACCGAGCGCTCGATACGAGCTTCCAGCTCTGTCGCTACGGATTTGGCAACCACGGGCTCGCCATTTTCCAATAGCTGCTCTGGGAAGCCATAGAAGTTGCCGTTCTTCGAGCGCTCAAACACAGCAATGCCTTTGGGCTCACGACGCTCAACAATGTTGGTTTCCAATATCCAGCGAAAGTCCAACTCAACAAACTCACGGTTACCTGTTTTTACTAGATAACGAGTCACAAACTCTTCATCGTAGCCTTCCAGCTTAACCCCAGCCTGACGCAGACGAGAGGCAGGCACCAGCTCCTGATCATGGATCTCACCAATCACAGTGGCGATTTCGCCGTTCGGTTGGCGCAAATCAAACTCATAGATGGTTGCAGGCCAGAAAAAAGTTAAACCGCGCCATGCAATCAACAACAATAAACCGATAACAGCGACCAGCGAAATACTGACTGCACCACCTGTCATCCAGATCCACGGGGAACCTGACTTTATCCAATTCTTCATCTTGGTCATTTCCCTTACATCGAGCTGTATTTTTCACGCAGCCGCTGGCGCACGAATTCAGATATGGTGTTGAAGATGAAGGTCAACACGAATAGTACAAACGCTGACAGGAACAGGATCCGGTAGTGAGAACTACCTACCTCTGCTTCTGGCATTTCTACCGCAATATTGGCAGAAAGCGTTCGCATGCCTTGGAAGATACTCCAATCCATCATTGGCGTATTACCTGTGGCCATCAGTACGATCATGGTTTCACCCACGGCACGGCCCAGTCCCATCATCACTGCCGAGAAGATCCCCGGACTTGCGGTTAATAGCACCACGCGAGTCAATGTCTGCCAGCGTGTAGCACCCAATGCCAATGAACCGTTTGACAGGTGTCCGGGCACACTGAACACAGCATCTTCGGCAATCGAGAAGATGGTAGGGATCACGGCAAAGCCCATCGCTAAACCAACCACTAACGCGTTACGTTGGTCGAAAGATATCCCTAACTCATTAGTGATAAAGACACGGGCGTTACCTTCAAATAACAGATCTTCTAATCCAGGGCTAAGCGCGAACGCTGCCCAGCCGAAGAAGATAACCACAGGCACCAACATCGCCGCCTGCCAACCATCAGGCAAACGGTTAGTGATATCTTTAGGCAGCAGGTTAAACAGGTATGCCGACAATAGGATGCCAAACGGCACCAAGATGAGAATCGCCAAAATCCCCGGCAAGTTATCTTCGATATAGGGAGCCAACCAAAGCCCAGCCAGGAAGCCGAGAATAACCGTTGGCAACGCTTCCATGATCTCAACCGTTGGCTTAACCCAGGTACGCATACTTGGTGTCATGAAATAAGCGGTATAGATAGCACCAGCCAACGCAATAGGCACTGCAATTAACATGGCGTACAACGCCGCTTTAATTGTGCCAAAGGTTAATGGCATCAACGACAGTTTGGGTTCGAACTCATCACTGCCAGACGTTGATTGCCAAACATATTGCGGATCTGGGTAGCCTTCGTACCAGACTTTGGTCCACAACGCGCTGAAGGTAACTTCCGGATATTCGTTTTCAACATCGAAGAAGTAGATATCTCCATCATATTCCAGCAGCGCAGCATTATGGCGAGGCGCAAGCGTTAGTGCCTCTGCAGAACTGGCAGTAAAGTGCTGTTCAAACAGACGGCTCTGACCCGTGGTGTGGTAAATAGCAACATTGCCTGTGTCCGTGGTCACCATAAAGCCCTTACGGCCTTTCTCTGAGACAAACTCGGTCACCGCACCATCGGACTTAAAGCCGCGAATACGCTGGAACTTACGCCCCTGCTCGCCATTCACTTCAAACCACTGGCTGATATCGCCATTGTCGTAGCCGATTAACAAAGAGGAAGCACCCGTCAACAGTCCCATGGTAGAGACATCAGACGCTTTACTGCGGAGGTCAATCACCTGCTTCAGCGTTGGCTTTGCCAAATTACGCAAATTCCACACCTCGATCCGATTATCACCACGGATAAACAGGTGGTTCTGATCCGGCGTTAACAGCATTTGCTGTACCGTATTCAGTTGCGAATCAATCTTGGCGTGACTAGGGGTCCACACCACTTCTTCGGTGAGGAAGTCTTCTTCAGCACTAAAGGCTGCCAATACAATACGATGATCCGAGGTGCGACTGACCACACTGGCAGACTCATCGTCCAGTGCCACCGCCAGCTTTTCAATTGCTGCGCCTTGCGGATCAAACAGCAAAGGCGAGTCCCCAAGCGGATAGAACATCTCAGGCGTTAATACGCGCACATCATTCGGAAAAGAGGTACGAAATTGTGGTTTCACAATAACCCCCATCCCTGCTGCGTCGGCATACGCCACCATCTCATCGCCCGTAGGCACTGCCGCAGAGGCGGTCATTGGCCCAGTCAACACGACCTGATGATGATAGATCTCGTCGCCTGCTTTTCTCTCACCCAGGTCTCGGGCAGCAAAAAACGCCACCTGACCATCGGCAGCAAAGCGATAGCCGATCTCGGCCTGCTCTTCGATGCCAAGAGAAACGACGTTCGCTTCAGTATTCACCTCGAACTTAAACTTCTGCTCCATGTCGACTGGCGTAAAGATCGGCAGTACCACATACAGCAGATAGAAAAAGATAAGCAATAACGCGACTAGCACCATCAAACCACCGCCAGTCACGCCAAAGCGCGCTAAATTGTCTTTAAACAGCCGACGTCGACTGCTCCGAAATATCGGCACCGAATTGGCAGCCATGGAAAACCTCACCCATAGTTTGATGGCGCAGAGTATATGACGTTTGTATTACAGTTTTGTTACTAACGCCTCTTACCCCTCCAAATTCATCAGAAAAATCTGAAGGACTAAAAAGGGATATATCTTTCTTCTTAAAATTTATTGAGTTACAACAAAGGAACAGACAAAGCCTTGCTGGACACCTCGCCTGTCTAAATCAATAATGAATGTTCAATATGTAAAAGAGATGACAAGATGAAACAACTGGTAATCACCCTGCTCGGCGTCGACCGTCCTGGAATTGTGGATAAAGTGTCAGACTTGGTTTTGCACCACGGTGGCAACTGGCAAGCCAGTAGTATGCGGCACTTGGCAGGTTTGTTTGCTGGGATCCTCGAAGTCACTATCGCCGATGACCAGGTCGATGCGCTGAAAAGCGAATTATCTAAACTGACGTCATTGCAAGTACAGGTCGCAGATGGCATCACCACAGAGAAACAAGAAAAGCGCATTCAGGTGATGGTGACCGCCAACGATCGCCCAGGCATCGTGCAGGATATCTCTAAAACCGTCAGCGGCTTGGGAGCCAACGTCTTAGTCTTAGAAACACGTTACGAGAGCGCGCCAAACTGGGGGCAACCACTGTTTAAGGCTGACACATTAGTCAGTTTGCCAGCAGGACTTGATGAAGAACAACTTACTGATGCATTAGAGGCGATCGCCGATGATCTGATGGTTGATATAGAAAGCTCTTAAGCAAACAGGATCTATATTTAGAGTAACTGGGTGGCTGTCATAAATATGTCATAGCTCTCAAAGATCATGGCGCGGTAGCAACAGTATCCGTACGGAAATAACTAGGAGTAACAATGAGCATCGATCATTTGTACGTCGAGAAAGAACTTAGCTGGTTAAGCTTCAACGAGCGGGTTCTGCAGGAAGCGGCGGATAAGTCGGTGCCGATTGTCGAGAGAGTGCGCTTTCTCGGCATTTTTTCCAATAATCTGGATGAATTTTTCCGCGTCAGGGTGGCCGATGTAAAACGCCGCCTGCTGATCAGTAAAGTCAGTAAAGGCGACGCCAACCCAACCCAACACCTGCTCACCAAGATCCAAACCAAAGTGCTCAAATTGCAGGAGGATTTTGATCTCATCTATACCGATGTGATTAAAGGGCTGGCGCGACATAATATTTTTCTGATCAATGAAGACCAACTGAGTGAACAACAGGGTCTTTGGCTGAAACAGTACTTTCGCGACAAGTTACTCCGTTATATCGCCCCTATTATTGTTGACCGTCGTACTGACTTGGCAAAAATCCTGAAAGATGATTTGACCTATCTGATCGCCGAGATGCGTAGCCCCGAGCAAGTAAAATACGCTGTGATCGAAATCCCTACGGATGACGCCCCACGGTTTGTGCAGATGCCACGAGAAAAAGGCAAAAAGCGCAAAAACGTCATTTTGTTAGATAACATCATCCGCTATTGCCTAGACCAGATATTTGCACCGTTTTTCCAGTACGAAACCTGCCACGCCTACTCGATGAAGATGACCCGAGATGCCGAGTATGGTCTGTCAGATGATATCGACCAATCTTTAATGGAGCAGATGTCTGAAGGCTTAAAGCAGCGTCTTACCGCTGAGCCAGTGCGCTTTGTCCATGACCGAGAGATGCCGGAATCGATGGTTGAACTCATTAAGTTTAAGCTCGGTATCTCCAACTTTGACTCAGTAATCCCCGGAGGTCGCTACCACAACTTCCGCGACTTCATTGGCTTTCCAAACATTGGCCGTAGTTATCTGGAACACCAGAAACTCCCGGCCGTTAACAGCCATGACTTTGACAGCCACATCACCGCTTTTGACGCCATCAAAGCAAAGGATATCCTACTCTATTATCCATACCACAAGTTCCGTTATGTCACCGAATTTCTGCGCCAGGCAGCAATCGACCCTGCGGTACGAGACATCAAGCTAAGTGTCTATCGTTTAGCCAAGCGCAGCCGTATCGTTAAGTCACTGATCGATGCAGCTGAAAATGGCAAAAAGGTCACGGTGATAGTTGAGCTCAAAGCGCGATTTGATGAAGAAGCCAATATTGAATGGGCCAAGGCGCTAACCGAGGCAGGGGTTAAAGTGGACTTTGGTGTGCCATCACTGAAATGTCACTCCAAACTATGTTTGGTGACGCGCAAAGAGGGTGATGAACTTGTGCGTTATGCCCATATTGGCACCGGCAACTTCCATGAAAAAACCGCAAAAATTTATACTGATTTCAGTCTATTTACTCGCAACAGAGAGATCACCGAAGAAGTAAAGAACGTCTTCGAATTTATCATTCATAGCTATAAGAGATTTAATTTCAAACACTTGGTGGTTTCCCCAACGGACAGCCGGAGCCGTATCTATCGCGCAATAGACCGCGAAATATCCTCGGCATCCAGAGGCTTAAAAGCGAGCATCTTCCTGAAAATTAACAATGTTGATGATAAAGGGATCATTGACCGCCTGTATAAAGCCAGTAGCGCAGGTGTCAAAGTCAGAATGATTGTGCGTGGCATGTGTGCGCTAATCCCAGGGATCCCTAACCTGAGCGAAAATATCGAGATTATCTCAATAGTCGATCGCTTTTTGGAACATCCTCGGGTGGCCGTATTTGAAAATGAAGGCGAACCGGCCGTTTGGATCTCTTCTGCTGACTGGATGACACGAAATATTGATCGCCGAGTAGAAGTGGGATGTCCAATTTATGACCCAGCATTGAAGCAACAGATCATCGATATTTTAAATATCCAATGGTCAGATACCACCAAAGCCAGGATCATTGATAAAGAGCAATCGAACCAATACAAGCCGCGGGGTAACCGCCGCAAGATCCGTTCACAAATAGCCACCTACGAATATTTGAAGGCGGTCGAACAAAATAAAGCAAGTGCTTAAATAAACTTGCCTTATGGCCGGGGGTAGATAATGCTAGCAAGAACAGGCTAGCCCGAGACAGCTAACGGTACGCGGTATGAAATATACAAAGCAGCCCAAAGATTCTCGCTCCCCCCTGGTTGATGCTCAGTTCGGCGTCGTACCTTTCGTTTTCGATCGTAATGAGTTGAAAGTTGTGCTCATTACCAGCCGCAGTAATAAAAAAAAATGGCTCTTTCCCAAAGGCCATGACGAACCCCACCTGAGTCATAAAGAGGTTGCCCGTACCGAAGCCTATGAAGAGGCCGGCCTACTTGGCATCGTCGGGGCTAAACGTCATGCAAAAAGCTTTTCACGGCTCACGGGTGGCAGGCAAAGACAGTTACAGTTCTATCCCATGGAAGTGACCATGTTACTGCGCAGCTGGCCCGAACAAGCGCAACGCCAGCGTTGCATTGTCTCTATTCCAAAAGCATTGCAACTTGTGCAGTGTCGCCACCTGAAACAAATATTGCTGCGGATGGTCAACCAACTCCACACACAGGAGCAAGCCAGTTAGTTATCAATGAACCAATATGATGGTTGCCAAGCCTAGGAAGGTAAAAAATCCACCCACGTCGGTCAACGTGGTCACTAAAACTCCACCAGCCAACGCTGGATCAATTTTGAAGCGCTGCAACAGCATCGGCGTAAGCACCCCAGCTACTGCGGCAATAAACAGGTTCACCACCAACGCCATCGCGATCACCCAGCTCAGCGCGGCATGTTCAAACCAGAACCAGGCAATGACTCCGACCAAGACAGAGAACAGTACGCCATTCAGCAGCCCCGCCCTCACCTCGCGGGAAAACAGCCAGCCGATATTACCGCGATTGATCTGCCCCAGTACTTGGGCGCGGATCATTATGGCCAATGACTGATTACCTGCTATCCCTCCCATGCTGGCAACAATGGGTTGCAGTACCGCTAGGGCGACAAACTGTTCTATCGTCGCTTCAAATAGACCGATCACCGCCGCTGCCATAAATGCCGCCACCAGATTGATCGACAGCCAAACGGCTCGCCGGCGCTGAGTCTTCATCACTGGCGCAAAGGTATCCTGCTCCGCGTCCATGCCAGCGCGTTCCATAATATGGTTCTCTGCCTCGTCACGATACAGATCAACAATATCATCAACCGTGATCCGACCAAGCAAGCAGCCGTCACCATCCACCACGGGAGCAGATACAAGATCCCGCTTTTCGAACAGTAATGCCACTTTCATGCTTGCCATGTCGACATTAATAGAGACCGGCTCCTCATCCATTAGAGCTTTTATTTCGGTACTGGGATCTGCGGTTAATAGGGAGTTTACGGAGACGCTGCCAAGCAGCCTATCATCTGTATTAACCACCAGCAGACTATCGAATATCTGTGGTAGAGCTGGCAGCTGGCGGAAGTAACGCAATGCGGTTTTTACCGTGACATGGGGGCGAACTGACACGGTATCCGTGTTCATTAAACCACCCGCCACATCATCACTGTATCCAAGGACTCGCTCAACGCGTTGGCGATCCTGCGCGCGCATCGAGTGCAACACCTGAGCCGTTAATGTAGCGGGCAGCTGTTGCAAGATATCAGCGATATCGTCGGTATCGAGATCTGCGGTTACTTCTGCCAACTCCTTCGGCGCCATGTTTTCCAAAAAGTCGCCGGCAACATCTTCAGCCAGCTCAGACAACACTTCACCACGATGCTTTTCTTTAAGCAGCTTCCAGATCACCTGGCGCTCTTGCGGTGTGCTGGCTTCGATCAGATCCGCAATATCTGCAGGGGGTAGGCTAAAATTGAGCAGGTAGCGCACGTTACTCAGTGAACCGCTATCAAGCCCCGCCTCGACAATACCCACGTCACGGGCGATTTGGGCTTCTCTGGTCACCTTGTCGCTCATAATACTCCTCCCCTTACCGCGCTAACTAGTCGACTCGCACCCAATGGATAAACACACTGGCCACAACTCAGTTAATAGAAGACCACTATTCGCAGCGGAGGTTGCATTAACCGCAGCAAAATATCTCAGGCACTGTTACCTGCGCTTTAACAATAAGATACAGCCACGCTAACCGTGAAATTAATGACCAACTTGTGACGCTGGTAGGGCAAATAAAAAACCCCGGCCGAAGCCAGGGTTTGTTTGCAAAGCAGTGGTAAGCGATTACAGATCGATGCCCAGTGCTTTCAGGTCGGCCATCACAACCTTGTTAGGCAGTGGGATATAACCATCTTTCTCTACGATTTCCTGACCCGTCTGTGACAGAACCATCTTCAAGAACTCACGCTCCATTGGAGGCAAAGGCTGATTCGGGTGCTTGTTCACGTACACATAAAGGTAGCGAGACAGTGGGTACTTACCATTCGCTGCATTAGCGATGTCGGCAGGAATGAAGTTAACACCATCCTTTGACAGTGGCACTGCACGTACACCAGAAGTCATGTAACCGATACCTGAGTAACCAACCGCGTTCAATGAAGCAGAAATAGACTGAACAACAGACGCTGAACCAGGCTGCTCATTCACAGAGTTACGGAAGTCACCTTTACACAGGGCTTTTTTCTTGAAGTAACCGTATGTACCAGACACTGAGTTACGACCATATAACTGAACATCTTTCTTGCTCCAGTCACCAGTCAGTCCCAAGTCGCCCCAAGAGTTAACGTCAGTGACTTCACCACACTTACGCGTGCTAGAGAAGATGGCATCAACCTGTTGGATAGTCAGCCCTTTGATAGGGTTGTCTTTGTGTACGAAAACAGCCAAAGCATCGATAGCAACACGAACAGCCGTTGGCTTGTAGCCATGACGTTTTTCAAATGCCGCGATCTCTTTGTCTTTCATCTTACGGCTCATTGGGCCGAAGCTTGAAGTGCCTTCAGTCAGTGCCGGTGGCGCAGTAGAAGAACCCGCCGCCTGGATCTGAATGTTTACGTTTGGATAATCGCGCTTAAACTCTTCAGCCCAAAAGGTCATCATATTGGCCAGCGTATCTGAGCCGACTGTTGACAAGTTGCCAGAGATACCAGAAGTCTTCTGATACTTAGGCAGTTCGGCGTCTAGTGCAGCCACGTTTGCAGAAAATGCGGTTGCTACCGTCAAACCGATAGCGCCAACCAGATGTTTCAGTTTCATTGTGTACTCCGTTTATGGGTCGTCCCAAGCTCTAATCGCGCTCAAGTATCTGGCGCTCTGATGACAACTCTATGACTGCAAGGTTACGCTTTTATGACAGGCACTAACTTTCGTTAGCTTGTTCGGAAATACGTCGGCTATCGAGCAGGTGAGAAGGGATCTCAAAGCTAAAACAGCTGCCTTTACCCACGGTTGAACGGATTTTCAATTCGCTTTGATGGTTACCAAGTGCATGTTTAACAATGGAAAGTCCTAAGCCTGAGCCACCAGTATCGCGCGATCTGGCTTTATCGACACGGTAAAAACGCTCAGTGAGTCGCAATAAATGCTCAGGTTCGATGCCATCGCCATCGTCTTTAACTGAAAACAGTGCGCCGGCTGCCACCTTTTTCCATACCACCTCTATATGCCTACCAGCCGGGGTATATTTAACGGCATTGAAGATCAAGTTGGAAAAGGCACTGCGCATCTGCCTCGGCTCACCAAACATATCAATGCCCGGCGTTACATCAAAAGTCACCTGCAACTGTTTGTCGCGATATACAGCGTCGACCTCCTGCTCAACAATAGCGAGCAATTGGCTAACGTCGATACGCTGACTGCCCTTTGACTGCCGAGCAGACTCTAAACTTGAAAGCTCTGTTAATTGTGACACCAAACTGTCCATCCGGTCTGTTTGAGAGACCAACATACGATGCACCTGCTGCCACATCGCAGGATCCATCTGCGATGGGTCTGACAACATCTCCAAATAACCTTTAACCACGGTCAGCGGTGTGCGCAGTTCGTGGGAAACATTAGCCACAAAATCCCGCCGCATATTTTCCAAGCGCACCAACAAAGTAATATCGCGGATCACTAACAGCCGTTGATGATCACCGTAGGGCATCAAGCGCATCTCTAATTGACGCTGGGTATCAATGGGGGATGTGAGAATAAGCGGTTCTTTGTCATTTCTTGCCCGAATAAAATGACCAAACTCTGGTGACCGTACCAGGTTATCGATCCGCTGCCCGCGATCTTCCGGCCAACGCAAGCCAAGTAGCTCATGGGCCTGAGTATTAGACCAAAGGATCACATGATGTTGGCCAATCAGCATAACCGCATCAGGCAACGCCTCGGCACCTTCACGAAAGCGGCGAACTAACTCGCCCAATTGGCTGCGGCGCTGTTGATTGCGCATCTGCAGTTTATAGATACCATCAAACACTGGACGCCAACTACCAGAGCCTTCGGGAGGGGCAAAACGACGGCTTTGCCAGAGGTAATGGCGTAAACGATTAAGATTAAGGTAGTGCCAAACAAGTAGCGCAATAGAAGCAACGAGCAACAGCTCGATAAGTAGGCCGGTAAGCAAGCCCAGTAAAATAACCCCAGCGTAAAAAAGTGACAGCGTGCTTATCAGGCGTGCTGCTTTATAGCGATTATCCATTCAGCCATTACAACTAAATACGGGTGGAGAAACGGTAGCCAGCTCCACGAACAGTTTGGATAAGCTTATCATGTCCGGACAACTCGATCGCTTTTCGTAAACGCCTAATATGAACATCAACGGTGCGGTCTTCAACATAAATATTCGTTCCCCAGACATTATCTAATAGCTGCTCCCGGCTATAGACTCGCTCTGGATGGGTCATAAAGAAGTGCAACAGCTTAAATTCTGTCGGTCCCATATCCAAGCTATCATCATCAACCGTGACACGATGACTGACCGGATCCAAACGCAATCCATGTACTTCAATCACATCATCTAAGCTGGTGGGGTTAACGCGGCGAATAACCGCCTTGATGCGCGCCATTAACTCTTTCGGCGAAAAGGGCTTAGTGACAAAATCATCGGCCCCCACTTCTAAGCCGCGCACTTTATCTTCCTCTTCACCACGAGCGGTAAGCATGATGATCGGGATCTGGCGGGTAATATCGTCACGTTTAAGCTGCTTGGCAAGCTGAATGCCACTGCCACCAGGCAACATCCAGTCAAGGAGGATGAGATCAGGATAGGGTTCGGTTAAACGTGAAAGTGCAGAGTCGAAATCTTCTGCTTCCACCACCTGGTAGCCATGCTGATCCAATACGAAAGACAACATCTCACGAATAGGTGCTTCATCTTCTACCACCAGAATGCGCCTTGCCATTAACCTTCCTCTCTTGTCCACTGAGCGTTTCAAGTTCATCCCTGCACGCCAGCTATTTCATTAACACCCTACGCAAAACGCAGAGGTGTCGCTCTAATGAAAGATTATCAGGCTAATAGATTTCACTTTTATGACAAATGTTAATAAGTCACAAAACTAACGGTGACGCAGTAGATAAATTGCTGTTAGCTACCTAATTCGGCAATCAAAGCTGCCAGCGCGGCAGTAATAAGTCCTGCCGCCGCGCCTGCCGATAAGCTACTCCCCGTTTTTTTGCGGGGAGTTTGATCGCTCTTTTTCGCCACCAAATCAAGATCTGCACCGGATTGCCCAGTAGACGATACCGTTGGCCAACGCACCAGATGAGACTTTACCAACTCATCGAGAATGCCGTGGTGGGCAACAGCCATGGGTTAAAATTTATGGATCATTCCCAAAGCAAGGTAGCTGGCATCGTCATTGTGCACGGCCGTGTCACGGTAGCTGCTCTCTGGTTTTTCATTAATGGTGTACCAAAGATACGCTGACGTTGTCTTATTGAAACTATAGTCAACGCCTATACTACTACCGCTTTGGAAGCCTAGTTTATTACCGTCTTCATCTTTTCGCTTGGTGTAGCCAATTTTATAAAGATCGGAGGCCATATACTGAGCCTTAAACGTCCAAGCTTCCATCAAATAAGCAACATTGACCATATAACCTGATTCATCATCATTGCTCTCACTGTCTTCGGTGTTTTGCCACATTGCACCAAATTGCCAATCACCCAGTGCAGCGCGCCCTACCAGCACAGTATTGCTATAACCGGCAACCCCATCCTCATAGGCAACAGCCCCCCACAGCGGCTGCTTTTTAAGCGATTTATCGCCATAGAACAGCGCGAGGTTATAACCTTCATCACCGTCCTCTTTGTCTTTCTGCTTGCTGTTGTCGCCCATAATAACGGTGGCACCCAGCTGCAGCTGATTCCAAATCGGAGATTTCCAGGTGATGTTGTCACCTAACCGGTTATCACCGGCAAACAGGTACTTGATATCACCTTCAACATCGCCGAACTGATCGGCACCGTTGTTGGCTTCTTTGAAAATGGTGTTGCGACGCCCAATCATCACGTCACCCGCCGGCGTCGACAAGCCGACGTACTGATCCCGTGAATCCAACGCGTCACCCTCGTCATCATCAATATTGACCTGGAATTCAAGCTTATAGAAAACACCCCAGCCATCAGCCAGTTCACTGTCGCCCTTAAGGCCAAAACGAGAAGCATAACTGGCGACTTCAGAGTAACTACCACGGGCGGTGGTGCCATCATCGCTCTGTTGCACCGCTAAATTTAACTTACCGTAAAGCGTTGGTGCCGCTTGGCTGATTGGTGTCGCAGCCAAAAGTAGCAGCGCAGGTAACAGGCGTATGGCCATGGGAACTCCCTCATCAAATCAAATAACAATATTTCGAGGGATAGTAACAAAAACGTCACATAGCCAATTGACCTGTAACAGTTTCCAGAGGGAGTCAGCTTTTGGAATGCAAAAACGGGAGCCAATGGCTCCCGTTTCTTTCTTTAAATCCGTCTAAAGCAGGATTTAGAATTTGTGCTCAAGGCCGATGCCGAAGTAAGACTCGTCATCTTCCATATCGCCGCCAGCATTTTCATACTCGGCGTCATCCCAATCACGCATCGTGTAGTAAGCGTATACTTTGGTTGGTTTGCCCAGCTTATAGTCAGCGCCGACACTGATAGCAGAAGCGTCGTTGCCTTCTGAGTATTTACCCGCGCCGTCAGCATCTTCCATCGTCTGGTATTGCGCTTTCAGTGTCCAAGCATCGATGGTGTAAGCAGCGCTCAGCATGAAGCCGGTCTGGTCTTCGCCGTTGCCACCCCAATCTTTATCTTGCTCTTGGTTTTGCACAATAAAGCCTAACTTCAAGTCTTCCCACTTGTAGCCAACGGTTGCACGGATGATGTCCCAGCCGCCATCGACTTGAGAGTCCATCGCCAAACCAGCATACAGGTCAGACTTTTTCAGCTTCTTATCGCCATACGTGATAGCAGAAGAGAAACCAAAGTTAGTGTCGCCGTTATCATCTTCCTGAGCACTGTTGTCTTCAGAAACAACGGTGAAACCTAACTGGAAATCATTAAACTTAGGTGTCTTATAGGAGATTGTGTCGCCTTCACGGTTTTCACCTTGGAACAAGGTTTTAATATCACCTTCAAGGTCACCGAAAACATCCACTTTGCCCTGCGACTGCTTGAGCATGGTATCGTTACGGCCAATCACAGCTTCACCGAAGAAACCTTTCAAGCCAACGTACTGGTTACGTGACTTAAGGTTGTCATCACTACTATTACCTGCGTTGTCGTCTGTCAGGTTAATCTGGAATTCGTACTTATAGATGGCCTGCAGGTCATCCATCAACTCAACGCCGCCCTTGATACCGAAACGTGATGCGTTGCTCTTAACTTCCATTTCAGAACCGTCAGTGCCTTTATCGTCTGCAGCTTGAATGGAAACGTTAGCTTTACCATAAACGGTGACCGGAGCAACCGCGAATGCCGGAGCGGCAAACGCCATGGTCAAAGAAGCGGCAACAACAGTTTTCGCGAAGTGCTTCATCGTAACTATCCCTTATAAAAAATTTGTTGGTTTCTCAAATTCCGAAAGCTCTTATCAAAGCCTTGGCTTCGGATGCGACAGAGTTTGTCAGGCAATTGTGACAGTTTGATGTCAGTCGTCACCATTTTGTTAAAACTAGTCAAGACAAATTAACGCGGTATAAATAAATTCATTTTTATGACTAATATCAAAACATTACTTTTATTGAATGCTGAATTGGGCAGGATAATTCTGTCGCCATCGGAGCAATAAATGACGGCTTGTTGCAAATTGAGAATAGTCACGCGAACAATAGCGCTGATAGGGGGAACCGTTAGGCTGTATTGTCCTCGTTCGGGATAAAAGGCTGCAAGGGTTTGATCAACTAGCTGTTTTTAACATTCTTCCCTTGGCGAAACAGAGAATATTATCCACAATTGATTAAATAAGATACGAGGACTCGTTTTCATTACTTTGGGCGATGGATGTAGCCATGCAGATCAACAGTCTTTCCCGAAAACTTCTGCACCAAGTGCTTTCGATCTACTTCGTGTTAACTTTCTTGGTGACCTGCGGCCAGGTCGCCGTTGAATACTTCAATACCAAATCCTATATCACGGGCGAGCTGGAAACGATCCAAAAAACCTTTAGCGCCAGTTTGACCCGGGCGATCTGGGAACTGAACGTACAGCAAGCTCGCACTATCGCAGAGGGCCTTGTCGCTATGCCAATGATCGAAGGCGTCGTGATAAGAGACGAAAGCGGAAAAGCGATGATTGAGATCGGCAGGCAACTAACAGCAAACGCGTTACCGCTCGCCGAACAACTGACTGCACCACAATTACAACAAGACAGCCATGGGCTATTTGGCTTTACTTTCCCCCTTGTTTTTGAATTTTCAGGCCGTGCCACCCTGCTCGGAGATGTCACCATATACTCCAGCCGAGATGTGGTGATAGATCGAATTAAGGTCAGCCTTATCTTTCTGGTCGGCAACGCCCTGATAAAAACCCTTTTCTTAATATTCCTTGTCATGATGGTGTTTAATCGTCTTTTGACTCAACCTCTCTCCGAGCTGACTCAACAGATCAGCGATTTAGACTTAGAAGATATTGGTGCCGCTAAAGTAAAACTCAGTGGTGATGAAAAAAATGAACTGACCCTGTTAGAGGGCAGTTTCAATCAGATGATTGACCAACTTGCGGAATACAAAGAAGGGCTGGATTCGACACAGAAAGAGCTGATCGACGCCAACCGGCAATTAGATGAACAAAATCTAAGGTTGGAACAAGATGTTGCCAAAAAAACCTCCACACTAAGCCGCACTTTAGTTGAAGTTGACCGGCAAAAAAGTGAATTGGAACAGCATCAAGCTGCGCTGAAACTGCAACAAGAGGAGCTGGCAGTTTCATTACAAGAGCTAAAAGCAACCCAGGCCCAGCTGGTTGAATCAGAAAAAATGGCATCATTGGGTGGGTTAGTGGCAGGAGTCGCACACGAAATTAACACCCCTATTGGGGTGGGAGTTACCGCAGCATCCTACCTAGACGACAGAGTTAAAGAGCTACAACAGCGTTTTAGCGACAAAACCTTAACACAAAGCAATCTAGCCGAGTTTTTGACCGACGCTCAGCAAAGCACGCAGCTGCTCTCAACCAACCTCAACCGCGCAGCAGAACTGATCGCCAGCTTTAAACAGGTGGCTGTCGACCAAACCAGCGAGCTGATCCGGGATCTCAATCTAAAAAGCTATATCAACGAGGTCATAAAGTCACTGCAGCCCAAACTGAAACGGCAAGCGCCCCGTTTTCATATCAATTGTCCAGAAACCCTTGTACTTCATTGCCGCGCGGGTGCGCTGTCACAGGTATTTACCAACCTCATCATGAATACTCTGATCCATGGATTCAATGACACTGGCAGCGGTGATATTTTTATCGATATCGCCATGGTCAATGGGCAGGTACAAATTATCTATCGTGATTCAGGTACTGGCGTAGATCAGGAAAGCCTTCGCAAGCTATTCGATCCCTTCTTTACTACGCGCCGAGGACACGGCGGCAGTGGTTTGGGCACCCATATCCTCTATAACCTTATTACGCAATCGCTAAAAGGAAGCGTTCAGGCCACCAGCCCTCAGGGTGAGGGGCTAAGCTATACCATCACCCTCCCCATCAGCAGTGAATAGCACGCCTTTTTGATAATCAGCGAGCTACCCGCTGTGGTGAACGATTTTTGATAGGTATACGGGAAAGGAGGCTCGATTGCATTATGCGTCATAGAAGTAGATCTGCTAGCTATATCCAGCGACATCACAATTCAATGAGGTATGCCGATACGCACGCGGAATAAACAAGTGGGCTAACAAACAGCTATTTTTGCCCCACCCCTCAAACTGAGTCGTTTCACCTTGATGTAACGAACGAACAGTTTGAACACCACTTTAATACATGACGAGTTCCAACTGGCGCGGCAGACAGTTCAAGCAACCGAAATGATGTAGGTAAAGACACTGTTCAATTAGCAAAATAGACAACTAATGTAACAGTTTGTAGCTAGCACAGAGGCTTGCAATCGGTCACACTAGATTTAGATAGATTTATTCAGGAGAACGCTGATGCGTAAAATTCTCATTGTTGGTATGGCCACCTTGGTCACTTTCTTAGCGGGGTGTGCACCAAGCTCACAAACCGGTACCAGTTACAACCGAGAAGAAGCACGAAAAGTGCAACAGGTTCGCGTTGGTCAAGTCCTCGATGTTCAGGTAGTGAATATTGAAGGTACTAAATCAGGTGCAGGTGGCTTAGCCGGTGCTGCCGTAGGTGGTATCGCAGGTTCATCTGTTGGCGGTGGCAAAGGCAGTGATATCGCGGCTGTCGTCGGGGCAGTCGTTGGCGCAACCGTTGGCGCAATGGCGGAGGAATCATTAACCGCCAAGCAGGGGCATGAATACACCATACGTTTAGAGAGTGGCGATATTATCTCTGTAGTACAGGCATTTGACCCTGAAAAACCTGACGCAGTGGCATCCGGCGACTGGGTAAAAATATTGCAACAAGGCAGCTCTACCCGCGTCAATAAACTCGAGAACTACAGCAACTTCAAAGCCGACGGTTCGGGTGGCGGAGGCACCGCAGGCGGTTCAACCGGCGGAGGCACACCAACAACAGGTGACGATGCTGGGGGTGGCGATATCGGCGGCTCAAATCAAGATGCTAATAGCAGCACCACAGAGAAAGCATCAAACAACGGTTAAGCAAATTTGTTATCATGCGGCAGCATTGACTGCCGCATGAGAAACCAATAATGGCTCTAAAATACAAAACCATTCCTGTCACCCAATTTGCCCAAAACTGCACGCTACTCTGGTGCACCGATACCATGCAAGCAGCCCTCATTGACCCCGGTGGCGATGTACATCGTCTGTTAGAAGCAGTTAAAAACGAACATCTGACACTAAGCAAGGTATTGCTGACGCATGCCCATATCGATCATATTGGTGGCACTGCAACATTGACTCAAACCAGCGGTCTTCCCATTGAAGGCCCCCACCTGGATGACAAATTCTGGATCGATTCACTACCGCAACAAAGTCAGATGTTTGGCTTTGCCAAGGTTGATACATTCGAGCCCAATAGATGGTTGGACGATGGTGACACCGTCACCGTCGGCAATGAAACCTTAAAAGTCCTGCATTGCCCAGGGCATACACCGGGACATATCGTTTTTTACCATGAGCCTAGCGCCACCGCTTGGGTCGGTGATGTGTTATTTCGTGGCAGCATTGGCAGAACTGATTTTCCGAAAGGGGATCTTCAGACCCTCCTCGCCTCAATTAAGCAAAAGCTGTTGCCCTTGGGTGATGATATCCGTTTTGTTCCCGGTCATGGGCCTGAATCAACCTTTGGCGAAGAACGCCGGACAAATCAATTTGTGCGAGGCTGAGCCTTGCTGAACTGGCATTGCTGTGGCTCAATAAGCCCCGTTTTTTAATACAAGCCTTTCTGAATTGGAATAACTATGTGGTTTAAAAACCTGCGTATATATCGATTCAGCCGCCCTTGCGAGCTGAATGAAGAATCACTGGAAACAGCCCTGGCCGAATTTGCCTTCACTCCATGTGGCAGCCAGGACCGGCAACAGTTAGGCTGGGTTGCGCCTTTAGGCCGTCACGGTCACACCCTACTGCACGCTGCCAGCGGTAACCTGTTGCTATGTATGCGCCGGGAAGAACGCGTACTGCCGTCTGCGGTCGTCAAAGAAGCACTGGATAGCAAAGTCGCCGAAATAGAGGAAGCACAAGGACGCCCAGTCCCACGCAAAGAGCAGCAGACACTCAAAGAAGAGATTGAGATGCAACTGCTGCCCCGCGCCTTTACTCGGAGTCAAAAGACGTTTGCCTATGTCTCACCGCAAGAGAATCTACTGATTGTCGACGCCTCCAGTGCCGGTAAAGCTGATGAACTGGTATCGCTTCTGCGTAAGACGGTCGGCTCATTGCCCGTCGTCCCTCTCGCCAGCAACACCAATCCCGCCGCCTGCATGACAGATTGGGTGAAAAATGGCCCGATGCCAACAGGCTTTAGCCTGCTTGAAGAAGCAGAGCTAAGAGATACCCAGGAAGATGGCGGGGTTATCCGCTGTAAGCAACAAGATCTAACCAGCGACGAGATATTCGCTCATCTCGAAGCGGGCAAGATAGTCACTAAGTTAGCTGTCGATTGGCGCGAACGCCTGACTTGCCTGCTAGAGCAAGAGTTAGTGATAAAACGACTCAAGTTCAATGACCTATTGCGAGAAGAGAGCGGCAACAGCGACGATGTAGATGCTGCAGCTAAATTTGATGCCGACTTCTTATTAATGTGTGGGGAACTGGCGAACTTTATTCCTGAGTTACTGGAAGCACTGGGTGGCGAACAAAGCGACGACACCGAATAGTCATAACGCCCAGCGTTAGACAATAAAAAACGCGCTGAACAGCGCGTTTTTTATTTTCACCAAGAACAGGAGTTAAGCGCTGAACGCTTCCTGTGTTTCAGCAAAACGCTCTTTAAACTCGTCAGTATCAAATAGTTCTAGCGATTCGATCACCCCTTTTTCCAAATAGGGCTGTAACAAATCGGCCTGCGCTTTCCCCTGCCCTAACAAGCCAGCATAAACTGCGCCTATACGGATAAAATCTATATAATCAACGCTCTTCGGCTCATAATCATCCGCATTCCATTTGGCAATAGCGATGGCGAATGACTTATCAAAGTCCCACTTCTTAATGATGGCGACACCGATGTGCTTAGTTAACTTACGGATCGCCTGATCGAGAAAACCACGGTTCGCTAAATCGGAAGCGTTTTTCTCCGCTTCCGCCAAGATAGGCAAAATACCAATATTGTGGACAAGCCCCATCAGACAGAGAGTATCGCTCTCCAATGCCGTGCCTGGGTGCTTGAGCTTATAAGCGGCAAAGATAGCACCGGCGGCACTGGCGACATCAACCGAGTCACACCAAGCGCGATCAAAGTAATCAAACACCACGTCGTTCTGACAAATAAACATCTGCTTCATCGCCATCGATGTTGCAGTATTCTTCACCTGCTCCAAACCAATGCGATTCACCGCAGCATTTAGATTCGTTACTTTCACCGCTCGTGCATAAAACGCACTGTTAGCAATACGGATCATGCTCGCAGTTAACGCAGGATCTTTAGCGATCTCATCTGTAATGCTGTGTAAGCTCGCTTCAGGGTTATCAACCGCATCACGCACGCGCAACGCGATCTCTGGTAGCGTCGGTAGCACCAGTGCGTCAGTTTTAATCTGATCAAGCAGGTTGTCTAACAAAGTATTTTCGGACGACATATATAGTTCTCGAAATTCAGAAACTTAGCTAAGGAATGAAGATATACCTTAGTACTATTCAAAAGCTGTTTTTATTTCACGGAAACGGGTCATGAACATCTCATGTTCAAACGGCGACTCACCCTCTTGGAAAATTCCTTTTTCAGCCGTCAGTTGCAGAATATTCTCCACTAACTTCTCATCCTTCGAAACCTTGGCATAGATTGCACCAACCCGCACGAAATCCAAATAGGAAATAGCGGTTGGCTGAACAGACATATCACGCCAATCACGTACTAACTGAGCAAACTCTTCACCAAAGCCCCATTTTTTCATGATAGCGCCACCAATTCTGGCACCGAATCGAGCAATAGCACGATCTAAGAAGGTAGGATTAGCAAAAACGTCATCATGACGCTGCGCTTCAGCTAAGATCGGCAACACCCCGATATTATGAATGAGCCCCATCAGCGTCAGAGTATCAGCCGACACAGTGCTACTACGATGCTCTTCACGATAGTTCGCAAACACCGCCGTTGAAGCCGCAGCGACATCGACAGCTTGATGCCACGCCCGCTCAATATAAATACGAACAATGTCATTTTTGCAGACAAACAACTGTTCCAGCGCCATGGCAATGGCAATGTTCTTAATCGCCCGCATGCCTATGCGATGCAGAGCCGCATTCAACGTCGACACATTAGCCGCTCGCGCATAATGTGCGGTGTTAGCAATACGGATAAGGCGTAAACTTAGCGCAGGATCTTTACTCACCACATCGACTATCTGAGCCAATGTACTGTCAGGGTCATCAACAGCATCACGCACCTGAATAGCCACTTCAGGCAATGAAGGTAACACCAATTCGTCATTTTCCAGCTGGGCTTCCAATATGTGAAACAGGGCTTCTTCTGCGGACATTCAAAGGTTCTCTATTCTTATCGAAACTGTTAGCCAAAGCTGATTTTGGCGCATGTTAACACAGCGATGACATCTGGGTTCGGGAGCTAATTCACAGGATATGAAGGTGGTGATTATTTAATCAGCCGAGTTGCTGAAAATGCGCCTTAGGTGTAGAATTCGCCGCCCTAAACCGGTCATCACACGAGTTATTGCGCCCATGTTCGTTCCAGAATTACTCTCCCCCGCAGGCAGCCTTAAAAACATGCGCTACGCCTTCGCCTATGGTGCAGATGCGGTTTATGCAGGGCAACCCAGATATAGCTTGCGAGTTCGCAACAACGAGTTCGATCTTCCAACTCTGAAGCAAGGGATCGATGAAGCGCACGCGCTTGGCAAGAAGCTCTATGTTGTGTGCAACATCTCTCCCCATAACAGTAAGCTGAAGACCTTCATTAAAGATGTCGGCGAAGTCGTCGCACTAAAGCCTGATGCACTGATTATGTCAGATCCAGGCTTGATCATGATGGTGCGGGAGAACTTTCCCGACATGCCAATCCACTTATCGGTGCAAGCCAATGCGGTGAACTATGCCACCGTTAAATTCTGGCAAAGCCAAGGGATTGAGCGCGTCATTCTGTCCCGTGAACTGTCCCTCGATGAGATCGAAGAGATCCGCCAGCATGTGCCAGAGATGGAGTTAGAAGTCTTTGTTCATGGCGCACTATGTATGGCTTATTCTGGCCGCTGTCTGTTGTCTGGTTACATCAACAAACGGGATCCCAATCAAGGTACCTGTACCAACGCCTGTCGTTGGAAATACGATGCCCACGAAGCGAAGGAAACAGAAACCGGTGATGTTGTCGCCGTAGATCCAAAAGAAGCACAACGTCAGCAAGAGGCTATTGCAGTGCAGGAAATCACCGCACAGCAAGCTGACGCAACATTAGGTGAAGGCCCAGCCAGCAGCGAAATATTCCTGCTTCAAGAAGAGATGCGTCCAGGCGAATATATGCCAGCGTTTGAAGATGAGCATGGCACCTACATCATGAACTCGAAAGATCTTCGTGCCATTGAGCATGTCGAACGACTAACCAAGATGGGTGTACATTCGCTAAAAATCGAAGGGCGTACCAAAAGCTTCTATTATGTTGCCCGTACTGCTCAGCTCTATCGTAAGGCAATCGACGACGCTGTTGCTGGCAAGCCGTTCGATCCTAATCTGATGACGAGTCTGGAACATCTGGCTCACCGCGGCTATACACCAGGCTTTCTTCAACGTCATCGCCACGGTGCAACGCAGAACTACGAGTACGGTCATTCAGTCAGTACAACTCAACAGTTTGTTGGTGAGATAACCGGCCGCGACGCAGAAACAGGCTTAGTCGAAGTCGAAGTCAAAAATAAGTTTGAGATCGGCCATAGCATAGAGCTGATGACGCCTGAGGGTAACCTGACCTTCACATTGGAAGATATGCAAAATGCGAAAGGTGAGGCGATGAACGTTGCACCTGGCTCAGGGTATACCATCTACCTGCCGATCCCCGAAGAGATAGATGTTAGCTTCGGGATCCTGATGCGCAACTTACAAGAGAGCGAAAACACCCGCCAACCTTTCGCTCAGGCAACATAATACGGCAACAAGAACACTTGCATCACTTAATTCAGTAAGCGCGCTAAATAGTTAGCGCGCTTACGACCGCACTCCTATTCTTGTTCATATCAAACTAGCAGCCAATACTCTCACTCAGCAGCGGTTTCTCAGCACTCTCCGCACCGTACTCGCTTTTCTTTGCCTTATATTGCTCCGCTAAGTCCCTTACCTCGCGACTCTAAATTACTTATTTGTTTTAAAAATCAACAATATTTAGAGAAATACAGAAAAATTGTTCTAACCTTATATTTACGAACATTTGTGTAGGCATTAGCACAAGGAAAGAGGTCGTGGCTAGAAAACTCAAAAACTGGAATTGTCTCAGTCAGCGGTGGTGTTATTTCATTGCTTTATTTGGCTTAGGAAGCTTGCTACAGGGCTGTAGCGATAACGCTCCACGACCAGCCCCACCTCCCCATGAAGTCAAAGTTATCAGTGTCACCACCAAGACCGTACCATTCAAGATCCCCCGCCTAGCACAGATAGAAAGTTCGAGGGAAGTCGCTGTTGTGGCACGGGTATCAGGCTTTCTCGATAAGATAAATTATGACGAGGGAACACTCATAAAAGAGGGTGACGTCATGTTCGAAATGGACAAACGCCCTTTCATTAGCCTGCTGAATGCCGCTAAAGGTGAGCTAGAGGCGGCCAAAGCCAGACTCTGGACAGCTGAAGCCAATTTGAAACGGATCCAGCCACTGGCTGAAGCCGATGCCATGAGCCAGAGTGACTTAGATACAGCGATTGGCGAACAGCAAGCCGCAAAAGCTGCCGTGTTTGCCGCAAAAGCTAACGTCACTAGCGCAGATTTAGATTTGAGCTATGCCACCATCAAAGCACCGGCAACCGGACTCACTGGCGCAGCCGAACAAAGAGAAGGGGCATATCTAAGTTCTGTCAGCGAGTCAGCAAACCTCTCCTACGTGGCACAACTAGATCCTATCTGGGTTAACTTTGCCATCTCTCAAAACGAGATGGAAGATTACCAAAGACAACAAGATGAAGGCCTCATCACCACCCCAACCGGTAAGAAATTCAGCTTCGAAATCGTCATGGCTGATGGTTCAATTTTCCCTCACACTGGTTACCTAGATTTTGCCTCGCCAATTTACGACTCAAAGACCGGTACCGTTGAAGTGAGAGCGGTCGTTCCCAATCCTGACTTTCATTTACGTCCCGGAATGTTCGTTTCGGCAAATCTACTCGGTGCCATACGTCCTAACGCTATCGTCGTACCACAACAAGCTGTACAGCAAAGCGCTAAGGGACAAGCCGTTTTATTGGTCAATGACAAGAATATAGTGGAAGAGAGACCTATCACCACAGGTGAATGGGTGGGTGATGGCTGGATCGTAGAGAACGGCCTCAGCGAAGGTGACAGTCTTATCGTTGATGGTTTTAAAGCTATTCGTCCCGGGATGCAGGTAAAAGCTCTTCACTACATCCCCAAAGCCAAATCGGGTGATGCAAAGAGCAAGACAGGTAGTCCAAAAGCGGATTCAGCGGCCGGTAAATAGGGAGTCACCATGGGACCAAGTTTTTTTATTGACCGCCCTATTTTTTCAGCGGTTATATCAATTGTTATTGTGCTTGCGGGGGCGATGGCGATGACAGCCACGCCGATCGCACAGTTCCCCGATATTGCGCCGCCAACAGTAACCATATCAACAAACTACCCAGGGGCAACCGCGGAAGTGGTGGCCAATACGGTAGCGGCACCGATTGAACAACAGGTCAACGGTGTCGATGACATGATCTATATGGTCTCAAGTAGTTCATCCTCTGGTGATATGTCGCTAATCGTCACATTTGAGCCAGGCACGGATCCAGATATCGCCCAGGTAAACACTCAAAACCGAGTGAGCCAAGCCCTGCCGCAGCTGCCCGCTTCCGTCAGTGCCCAAGGGGTTACCACGCAAAAAGTCTCGCAATCTTTCATGATGGTGATCAGCTTTACCAGTGAGAATGAAGAGATCACCAAAGTAGATTTGGACAACTACGTGAATCTCTACGTTTGGGATGCCGTCAAGCGCTTGCCAGGGGCTAACTTATCGACAGTATTTCCTCTGCCAGATGTGGCTATGCGTATCTGGCTCAAACCCGACCGGATGGCACAGATGGGTATTACGGTACCCGAAGTTGTTGATGCTATCAGCGGCCAAAACCAAACTTTTGGTATAGGCCAATTGGGAGCCAACCCCGCTCCGGAAGGAACAATACAAAACTTCCCGATCACCAGTCAGGGGATGCTGGTAAAACCCAGCGAATTTGACAACATCAATATCCGCTCGGGCGATGAAGAGAATGCCGCAATAGTCCGAATTCGCGATGTAGGTAAAAGCGAACTGGGCTCAAAAAGCTATTCACTGACCACGAAAACCAATGGCATCACGTCGTCGTCTCTTGTTGTCTATCAACAACCTGGCGCCAATGCCCTCGAGACATCTGCGCGGGTAAAAGAGGTTCTCGCGCAGCTGGAGCCAACTTTCCCCAAAGGCGTAAAATACGAGATTGTTTTAGACACGACTGAATTTACTAAATCATCCATTGAAAAAGTCGTTCATACCTTTTTCGAAGCCGTTGTACTCGTTGTACTAGTGGTATTCCTGTTCCTGCAAAGCTTGCGGGCAACGATTGTGCCTGTCATCGCTGTGCCTGTAGCAATTATTGGTGCTTATATAGGTATTTACGGGTTGGATTTCTCCACCAATATGCTGACCCTGTTTGGCATGATCTTGGCTATCGGCTTAGTAGTGGATGACGCTATTATTGTGGTCGAAGCGGTCGAACATAAGATGGAAACCAAAGGCTTAGGACCAAAAGAGGCCGCCAAAGAGGCGATGCAAGAACTTACCGGTGCACTTGTCTCTATTGTACTTGTACTCTCCTCTGTGTTCCTGCCAATTGCATTTTTGGGCGGCATGACGGGTACCCTGTATAAACAGTTTGCCATCACCATAGCCATCGCCATGGTGATATCCGGGATTGTCGCCTTAACCCTATCACCAGCGCTCAGCGCCATCATTCTCCGACCACCGGATAAAGACAAAAAGAAAAATGCATTTTTTGTCGGCTTCGAAAAATACTTCGGAAAATTCACTGATATCTACATCCTTGGCGTCAGGTGGTTAATCAATCATCGGATCATAGGCATCGCTATATTTTTTGGGGTTATTTTCGCCGTTGTGGCATTGTTTAGAATATTACCCACGAGCTTCGTTCCTGAAGAAGATCAGGGCTATCTGTTTGGGGTCAGTATGCAACCCGATGCAGCAAGTCTTGAACGAACCACAAAAGTGAATGACGACATTGTTGAGCGGACAATGAAAGATCCCGCTCTCAAAGCGATCGCGCAGCTCAATGGCTACAGCATTATTGACTCCCAATACCGTACAAATAGTGGCGTACTATTTTTGCAATTAAAGAATTTCGAGGAGCGCAAAGAGCCTGGCATGAGCTCTTTTGATGTCCTCAATCGAAGTCGCAAAAATTTAGCGGGTATTGATGATGGTATAGGCGTATTGGTCAACCCACCTTCCCTTCCGGGCCTAGGCACTACCGGTGGTTTTGAGCTCTATATTCAGGACAAAAGTGGCGGTACGCCAAAAGCGTTAGAAAAGGTTGTTCAAGAGTATTTGACTGCATTACGAAAACGTCCGGAACTGGCGGGTATGAACACTTCATTCTCGGCAACAGAACGCCAGCTTTACCTAGATGTCGATCGTGCCAGAGCAGAGTTGATGAAGCTGCCAATAGAAGATATCTACCAGACGCTTAACACCTACTTTGGCTCCCAATATGTCTCTCAGTTCACCCAATTTGGGCGGATCTGGCAGGTCATTATTCAGGCCGAAGGGAAATATAGAGATGATCCCAGCGACTTCTCCAATATCTATGTGCAATCAACGACCGGTGTCCAGATACCATTATCAGCGGTTGCCACCCATCGCTTTATTTCAGGCCCCAACATGTTGCCCAGGTTTAACGGTTTCCCCTCAGCGAAAATTACCGGTGCGCAAAGCCCAGGGTATAGCTCTGGTCAAGCAATCGCGGCAATGGAAAGCGTTGCCGCTGAAGTATTGCCATCGGGTTATGATTACGCGTGGTCAGGACAAGCGTTCCAGGAAAAACAAGCAGGCAACACCGCCATTATTGCTTTTGCCTTTGGCCTCATCATGGTGTTCCTCATCTTGGCAGCACAATATGAGATGTGGACCCTACCCATTGGGGTAATGCTGGCGGTTCCCTTTGCCATCTGTGGAGCACTGCTGTTGACATGGGGCAGAGGGCTGGAAAATGACGTCTATTTTCAGGTCGGGCTAGTGACATTAGTCGGGCTCTCAGCGAAAAACGCCATCTTGATCACTGAGTTTGCTTTAGACAATTACCGTTCAGGCATGGATCTAGTTGAAGCCGCCGTTGAGGGCGCACGCGCACGACTCAGACCAATCATCATGACTTCATTGGCGTTTATTCTTGGCTGCGTACCTATGGCCATTGCGACTGGCCCAGGGGCTAATAGCCTGCACGCTATCGGTACCGGGGTGATTGGCGGAATGCTCGCTTCTACACTGATTTCATCCTTCTTCGTGCCTCTGTTCTTCGTGCTGATCGAAACCATGAGTCATAAGTTCTCGAAGAGCTCGGAAGAGCATGATGCACCAAAAGAGCTAACCCCCAGTCAACAGGAGGGGAGTTAATATGAGACCTCTCAAACAGCTTTACCTGAGTGCCGGGCTAGCTACGTTTTTATTGTTAGGTTGTACCCTCGGGCCAGATTATCAACGCCCCGACTTAGTACTACCCGACGCGTGGCGAATGGACTACAGCTCGGCATCTGAGCTAGTCAATCAGAAGTGGTGGCTAAAATTTAATGATCCCGAACTAAATCGGTTAATCGATCTCGCTTTAGCGGAAAACTTAGATATAAAGATCGCTGCCAGCCGAGTTGAAGAATACTTGGGCTTACTCAGCACAACCCGTTCGCAGTTTTTCCCCGAAATAGGCTATAACGGTGGTGCCGAACGCAATCGAATATCCAAAGAAGCCTATGGTTTCACACCAGGCTCAGACCCTTACTACTCGCAATACGAAGCTGCACTGGGGGCTACCTGGCAGTTGGATCTGTTTGGCCGCGTGCAACGCCAAAATGAAGCCGCGATCGCGAGAGTGTATGAAACTGAGCAAGGTCGACGTGGCGTGATCATGTCTGTCATAACCGGCGTAGCTGCCAGTTATATCAATCTGCGAGGTTTAGATCGCAAATTGACCATCGCCAATGAAACAGCCGAGAGCTACAAGCAAAGCCTAGATATCTTCGAACTCAGACATAAGTACGGTACGGTTTCGATGATGGAAGTGGCGCAAATTGACTCCCAATATCAACAAGCCATCGCATCTATACCGCAACTTGAAGCTCAAATTGCAGCGCAAGAAAATTTGCTGGCTGCTTTGATAGGTAAAAACCCTGAAGGGATTGTCAGGGGTAAAGAGCTGGATGAGATGCAGCTACCCAAAGTACCCTCATCATTACCGTCGACGCTTCTGACCCGCCGCCCAGACCTAATGCAAGCCGAGCAGAACCTGGTCGCCGCAAATGCAGAAGTTGGCGTAGCAGAAACCCTCTACTACCCCGATATATCGATAACCGGCGCCCTCGGATTGGCGAGTGCCGACTTGGATGACTTGCTTGATGGTTCGGCAAAGACATGGAACCTTGGCGCTAATATCACCGGTCCAATATTTACTTTCGGACGGGTAGAAGGCCAAATCCAATCAGCAGAAGCCAGACGAAATCAAGCAGAAGCCAGTTACCGTTTAGCGGTTATTAACGCATTCCGCGATGTCAATGATGCATTGGTATCGACCAGTAGCAACGAACGAACTTACGAGGCGCAATCGAAAAGAACGTTGGCACTGCGCCTATATGCAAAGTATGCCGCCATGCGGTTTGAAAGCGGTGTTGCGAGTTACCTTGATGTACTCTACGCCAATACAGAGCTATTTGATGCTGAGTTGATCACCGTGGATGCACAAGTCTCTCACTACACATCGCTGATAAACATATACAAAGCAATGGGCGGCGGCTGGGTTGATGATGCCGCAGCCGCCACTGAAACTGTTAACGTAGAAGAAAAGATGGAACAACAGCCTATCTTATAGTTGCTGTTCGGTTTACACAGGCCTGAAGCAACCCACCCCAAGCGGGTTGCTTTGTTACCCTATGTGGCCAAAAACACGATGAATTTTATTCATTGATAAGTTTCTTCGACTTAACAATCGGTAGCTTGAGATCAAAAAAGTGAGATTAGCCCAAGTAGATCTGAGACAATGCCTCACATATATCGCCAAACCGTTTTTTATACGAACATAGTTTATTGATATGGCATTAAAAATCCTAGACACCTGCACCAATTGCGACATGTGTGAGCCGGAGTGCCCAAACGAAGCGATAGCGATGGGTGAGGAGATCTACGAGATAGATCCCGAGAAGTGTACCGAATGTGTGGGGCATTATGATGATCCCACCTGTGTCAGTGTCTGCCCGATTAAAAACTGCATTATTCCTGATCCCGCACACCTGGATACGGAGGAACAGCTATGGGCAAAATTCGATAAGCTATACGGCATAGAACCAAACTAGCTAAACATCGCGCTTAGGCTATCAATCTGACACGCTAAAACAAGCATTAAAAAAGGAGGCCGAAGCCTCCTTTTTAGTGTTTAGCGACAGTGATTACTCACACTTGCTAACCATCAACTCACCGCCATCATTGCTTGCATTGATGCGGAAGCTGTAGACGTAGTCACCAGCTTCTGGCACAAAGATATTAGACTGAGTACCAGCCCCCGCAGCAGGAGTCATCGTCTGTTCTGTACCGATATTTACCGCACCGGAGTTTTCAACAGCAAATTCAGAACTCCAGTCGCTATCAGCAAACTTAAAACCAAATGATGCAGGTCGAGGTTCGTTAACAACTACCTGATAGATGTTATCGCCTTTGTAAGCGAATTTATGACTATCAGGTGTTGCTGCGTAGTTGTTACCACCTTCGTAATCACCACGAATAAACATCTCAACACCCAGCGGACCAATTTCACCCGCATCAGGCGCATCACAGTCGGCCAGCGGACCTTCACCAACCAAGTTATCACCATCACCTAACGATGGACCTTCAGCAGTCGGTGATACGATATCGAAAAACGCTGTACCAAACGCGGGTAAAGTAACTGCGTACTCGCCGGCAGCAATCTCAACTGCGGCATCGCTCATCAAGTTGACCAATTGGCCATCACTTCCGATCGCAGTACCGAGAATAGTAACATTAGCTTCAACACCTTTAGTGTTAACCATCACCAATACGTTATTGTCACCAGCGTCTTTACGATCAATATAGATATACTCATCGGAGTGAATATGCGTACGAGAGCCGTTGTATAACGCAGGGTTCTCGGCCCGTATAGTCATTAAGTCAGCTACATATTGCTTCAGATCAGCTTCTTCAGCAGTCAGCTCTACAGGAGTATCTCCAACCAAAGTTGAGACACCTTCAATTCGCCCACTAGAGCGTGCAACGTGATCATCACACAGCCCTTGGTCTGCACATGTCGTGTTACTTACCTGTTGCGCGAAGCCTGGTACTTCGTAGCCTATTTCGTCATTGTAATACAAAGTGATCGGGCCACTATAAGCAGCCATAAAAGCAAATGCAGCTTTATGACGCGCCCAATATTCCGCTTCATCAGGGTTAGCCAAGCCACCACGCTGTAATAGGTCACCAAAGCGCAAGATATCGTGGTTACCAATCATCAAATTGGGTTGTGCATGTTCAGGATAGGCCAACAAGCTCATCATACCTGTATCAAGGTGAGTCGCAGCGCGATCACCTGACCCACCTTCATTCACCGCAAATGTTTCAACCGTGGCGTAGCGAGTTGGGAAATCGAAGTTAGAAAGTAGAGCAGGATTAGCATCAGTACCATAGCCTTGGCTGGCAATTTCACCAGCACTACGCCAGATTTCACCCACCATATAACCAAGCGGGTTGACTTCATCACCCTCATTATTCGTGTAAGTAACCGTGGCGGACGCTGCTTCTACCGCCGTGCGGATATCTTCCCAGTGTTCAGCAGGTACTTGATAGGCTTGATCTAAACGCCAGCCATCAATCTTGAGCTCTTTAACCCAATAGGTGGCGACTTCGATATAGAAGTCCAAATCATCAGGATATACAGCTTGTTTACCACTGCCTTGGTCTTCACCATTGGTAGGCATACGGTTTTCAGGTGACGCCGACACATCACCGCTATGGTGGCCAAACACACCATCCAAGAACACATACAAGCCGCGAGCATGCGCTTCGTCAACCAATGTTTTCAGCTGCTCTTTGGTACCAAAATTGTTGTCAACAGTGAAGTAGTCACCAGCGAAATAACCAGTACCATTTAAGCGCGCATCGGAGGTGTTTGATTGAAACACAGGGGTCAGCCAGATGGCATTCATCCCCAAGGACTCGATATAATCTAACGAGTTAATAATGCCTTGAATATCACCTTTATGGTGGCTGTTACCATAAGCAGTGTTGTAATCAAAGTTAGTATCGCCATCAATAAAGGCTTCAACCATTACTTGATATATACGTAGATTACAGGTTTCCTCACCCATTCCTTGATAGCATGTTAGGCGCTCATCAACAGGTCGTTTTGCCAACTCAACCGAAATATCAACAACACCAGGTACTGGAGGCTCGGGGTCAGGATCAGAGCCACCACCACTGCTACCACCACATGCTGTCAACACACCGGCCAGCGCCAGTGCTAATAAAGACTTTTCGAACTTCATACTGCGTCCTCTGATTTAGCCGCTAAAAATTACAATTGCCACAAAATTGGCAGCTATTTAACCATGAACTGTTAATGTGAGGTAGCTCATATTTAATAATTGCTAGCTGGCGCAAAAACTATCGATGCAGGAACGAATAAAACGCAAAAATCAATAGGTGCAGGTCATGAAATCGCTCTTTTTTTAGCCACATATTAAGCAGGGTCACTCTCTATCAACTGGCGGCGATTAGCTGATTCAACCCAGTCTGCCGCGGTTTCCGACGATTTTTGCAACCAGCCAGGCAACAATTCCATATCTAACTGGGCCAATAAATTTTTCACTTCTAACCCAAGTTCTGTGTCCCCCTCAATTTTCAGCTTTCGCTGAAAGAACAGGGTATCAGGATCTTCTCTTCGGGCAGAAATCAGCACTAAATCATTTAGTTGCGCCGAAAAAATGACATCGCTATCAGGAATATTTGACGACAATTTAAGCTGTTCATTCGACACACTAAGACAGAATTCCATGCCAAGGTCAGAAATGTCGATCTTTAACCAACGTCCCTCAAGGAAATCTAACTCCCCTTCAGCCAGCGGTTCAGCCAGCAGCTGATCTAATACCTTTGCCAGCAACGGCCTATAAACGGCAAAGGGAGTAACACTGAGTGGCCGACGAACCAATCCCGGTCCATGACTGACAATCCAGTCGCGTAACTTAAGGGGTAACATAGTTAACCTGCTTATTTGATTTTTCTGTTGCGCAGTATAAGCAGCTTTAGCCAAGCAAAAGCTGCCTCAGGTCAAACCGAACACGGCTGCCGCTCCCTACAATGCAGTCAATTGTGTTCGATAGAGACAAAAACATGGAGTTATTGTGCCCAGCTGGCACCTTGCCAGCGTTGAAGACCGCCATTGACCATGGTGCTGACGCCATCTATTTAGGGTTAAAAGATGACACCAACGCGCGTCATTTTGCGGGTCTGAACTTTAATGAAAAGCGACTCGAACAAGGTATCGCCTATGCTCATCAACGGGGCAAGAGAGTCCAGATAGCTATCAACACCTTCGCCCACCCTGGCGCTGAAAAACGCTGGCAATATGCTGTAGATGCGGCCGTAGCCAGCGGTATTGACGCCCTTATTCTTGCCGATATCGGTGTGCTTGACTACGCCGCTAATCGATACCCGGATGCAGAGCTTCACCTGTCAGTGCAAGCATCAGCCACGAGCGCCGATGCGATACGCATGTATCAACAGCAATTTGGTGTGCAACGGGTCGTATTACCCCGGGTGCTGTCTATTAAACAGGTAAAACAGTTGGCTCAGGCCACGGATGTAGAACTGGAAGTTTTCGCTTTTGGTAGTCTCTGCATCATGTCTGAAGGACGCTGCTATTTAAGCTCTTATATGACAGGAGAGAGCCCAAATACCGCAGGCGCCTGCTCTCCCGCTAAGTTCGTTCGCTGGGAATCAAGAGACGATCAACTAGATGTACGGCTGAATAAAGTACTGATCGACCGTTTTGGTCAAGATGAAAATGCCGGCTACCCAACACTGTGCAAAGGCCGGTTTGATGTCGATGGTCAGCGTTACCATGTGTTGGAAGAGCCCACAAGTCTCAATACCTTAGAGCTATTACCAGACTTACTGCAATCAGGTATTGCCGCGGTAAAAATAGAGGGGCGACAACGCAGCCCTGCCTATGTGGCAAAGGTAACGCAAGTATGGCGCGAGGCAATAGACCAAGCGAAGCGTGTTGGCAAAGCCTATCAACCCGATCCTAAGGGCATGGCCGAACTTAGCCAGTTGTCCGAAGGCTATCAAACCACCCTGGGTCCTTATCACAAAGCCTGGCAGTAACAGGAACAGAACAATGCAGATTTCACTTGGCCCAGTCCGTTATTATTGGCCGAAAACAGAAATAGAAGCCTTCTATCAGCAAGCGATAGCAAGCGAGGCAGATATTATCTACCTCGGTGAGGTGGTATGCAGTAAACGCCGTGAGTTAAACAGCGAACAATGGTTCTCACTCGCAAAAGAGTTGGCCAATAACAGCAACAAGCAGATAGTACTATCGACACTGGCACTGATATCCGCAGAGTCGGAACTGAAAGAGCTGCAACGCTACTGCGATAACGGTGAGCTATTGGTAGAGGCCAATGATATTGCCGCAGTACAACAGATGAGCGAGCGCAAACTTCCATTCGTGGTGGGCAGCCAAATCAATTGTTATAACCTCAGTGCCCTGAAGCGATTGTTAGCCATGGGCATGAGCCGCTGGGTGATGCCAGTAGAGCTATCATCAGACTGGCTATACACCTTGCTAGAACAAGCGGAAGACGCCGGTATCCGGCAGCAGTTTGAAGTAGAAGTCCAGAGTCATGGCCACCTTCCCCTGGCTTATTCTGCACGCTGCTTTACTGCACGCTCTGAAGATCGTCCCAAAGATAAATGTCAAAAGTGCTGCCTGAACTATCCCCAAGGACGTGCTGTCCATAGCCAGGAAGGTGAACGTCTGTTTACCCTTAATGGCTTGGAAACCCAATCAGGACTCAGTTACAACCTATTCAACGAAATACCAAACATGGTGGGGAAAGTTGACATCGCCCGCATCAGTCCGCAACAGATGGATATTGCGCCTTTGGTCTCGGCATTCAAACAGCAGCTAACCGCCCCCATTCATTCCCCCTTATCTACAGATGAATGTAATGGCTATTGGCACCGCCTCGCTGGGATGGTGCAAAGCCAATAGAGCGCACAATAAAAAAGGCAGCTCACGCTGCCTTTTTCACGATAACAGATACCTGTTACGAGCGAACAGTATAGTCGCCCTCGATCACCCACTTATAGGTGGTAAGCTCAACCAAACCCATTGGACCTCTGGCATGCAGTTTCTGAGTACTAACCGCTACTTCAGCACCTAAGCCAAACTGACTACCATCAGTAAAACGTGTTGAAGCATTCACGTAAACGGCTGCCGACGTCACGCCATTAACAAAGGCCGTCGCGTTCGCCATATCGTTGGTTAGAATGCCATCAGAATGTTCACTACTGTGCTCACGAATATGCATCAGCGCCGCTTCTAGATCTGCAACAACCTTAATCCCTAAGATTAACGCCAACCATTCCTGATCAAAGTCTTCAGCTCCTGCAGCATGCACATTTGCGCTGCTGCCAGCCAACAAAGGCAAACTCTGTTCGCAAGCACGAAGCTCAACGCCTGACTGAGCCAAACGCTCGGCAAGTGCAGGCAGCAACTCCGCAGCCGCCGCTTCATGTACCAGTAACGTATCGAGGGCATTACACACACTTGGTCGCTGAACTTTGGCGTTCTCAACGACATCAACCACTTTTTCCAAATCGGCCGATGCATCTGCAAATAGGTGGCAGATACCAATACCACCGGTGATCACAGGAATAGTGCTCTGCTCTTTACAGAGCTTATGCAGACCTGCACCACCGCGGGGAATGATCATATCTACATAATTGTCCAAGCGCAGCAGCTCAGCAACCAAAGCACGATCGGGGTTTTCAATATACTGCACCGCCTGCATAGGTAACTCAGCGGCAGCCAATGCCTGTTGCACAACACGAGTTAATACCATGTTTGAGTGAACAGTCTCTTTTCCCCCTCGCAAGATCGCCGCATTGCCGGTTTTCAACGCCAAGGCTGCGACATCAATAGTCACATTAGGGCGCGCTTCGTAGATCACTCCCATGACACCGACAGGGATGCGGCGGCGGCTTAACCGCAGGCCATTCTCCAGCAAGCGACCTTCGATCACTTCACCCACGGGGTCAGCGAGTTCGGCGACACTGCGAACATCGGCAGCGATTGCGGATAGACGTGACTCATCTAACAACAAACGGTCGAGCAACGCCTCGGTCAAACCATTAGCACGCCCCGCTTCAATATCTTTGTTATTAGCGGTCAAGATCTCGGTCTGATGCGTCACCAGACCATCGGCGATCGCTATCAACGCTTTGTTTTTCGCCCGAGTTGAGGCGGTTGCCAGTTCATAACTGGCTTGCTTGGCCTGTTGACCAAGGGTTTGCAATACGCTCATCTGCATCCTCTGCGCTTAAATCAAAACCAGGTCGTCACGATGAACAACAACCGGGCCAAAATGTATTTGTAAACGTTCACTAATCTGTTCTGAATGGCATCCCATGATCTGCTTCAACTCTTCCATGCCGTAACGGCTGATCCCACGTGCCACTTCGCACCCCTTTTCATCGCACAAAGCGACCAGGGCACCGCGGGAAAAGCTCCCTTCAAGAGCAACGATCCCCGCGGGCAGCAGACTAGAGCCTTGATTACATATCGCTTTCACCGCACCGGCATCGATATGAATAGAGCCGCTCTGCTTTGGCCCGGCAAATAGCCACTGCTTCCGAGCATCCAACGGGGCTGGGTGTGCCACAAAACGGGTTCCCACCGACTCACCACCACAGGCTCCGGTAATGACATCAGGGTGGTGTCCAGCAGCAATGATGACATCAATACCCGCGCGCCTTGCTACATCAGCCGCCTGTAGCTTGGTTGCCATGCCCCCCGTACCCAGGCCACTCACACTGTCGCCTGCAATACTCCGTAGCGTTTCATCGATAGTCTCGACTTCCCGAATTAACTTAGCGTCAGGGTTACTCCTAGGATCGGCAGTAAACAACCCGGGTTGATCAGTTAACAGCAGCAGCAGATCGGCATCCGCCAAGATCGCAGCCAACGCCGATAAATTATCATTGTCGCCTACTTTTATCTCTGCTGTCGCCACCGCGTCATTTTCGTTAATTACCGGAACAATGCGATGCTTCAATAACGTTTTCAGCGTGTCCTGTGCATTCAGGTAGCGCTCACGATCTTCTAAATCAGCACGGGTTAGCAACATTTGCCCCACGTGCAGGCCATATAAGTTGAACAAAGACTCCCAAGTAAGTATCAACTGGCTTTGTCCAACCGCGGCCAGCATCTGCTTCGACGCCACATTATCGGCTATGGTGGGAAAGTTGAGGTGTTCACGGCCTGCAGCAATTGCGCCAGACGATACCAACACCACTTCACAACCCGCTTTATGCAAAGCAGCTATTTGGCGCGTTAACTCAACCATGTGCGCTTTATCGAGCAACTGACTGCCGCCGGTAAGCACACTGGTGCCCAGTTTGACAACAATGGTTGGGTATTTTGATGCTAATTCGCCCATCTAATCCTGCTACTCGCTGTAAAGGTTACTTTACCAATAAGGAAGTTGTGCAGGATACTGCGACTAAAGGGGGGCATGCAATAGGCGAACGCTGGCGAGAAAAAATATTGCTCTTCAGAGCATCAGCAACCACTTCAGGCTAACAACTGCCAATCCGCACTACGACATAAAATTGCTGAGTTATCGGGCGAGTTGCAGCCCAATTTAAAAAGAGCCAGAAACAGACGGCTTTTCCCGATAACCATGGATAAATGGCCAAAATAGTCAGTGATATTGCTAACGCTCGGATCTAACAACAGGTTTTAGTTTAAGAAAACCAATATCAGGCTATATTTAGCATGATGGTTTTATAGGATCCAATGAATGAGCAGGCTCACCACAAGGCTGTTGGGAATTTTCGTCTTAGCATTTGCCGTTGGCTTAATAACCTTATTGGCGAGCCGCTACTTCTGGTTGCAGCCCACTGAAATAGCGACACAAGATACCTTAGATCGCGCAACCATAGAGCGCTACCAGTTAGCGCTTAAAGCCACTTCCTTTCAGCTTAAGCAAAACGCCGCTCAGCTTGATAACAATTTCTTTCAACGCCAAATAAATCAAGGCTGGCATGATAAAACATTCGATGCAGCATGGCTGCTGGACAGCACACAACAGCTTTTACTTACTGCTGGTAAAGAGCCTATTTCCAATCAACAGATAGCCCCAGAAAGGCTTACTCTACTGCTCAGTCAGATCCTCAACCAACCCTTCGATAGCAGCTCTGAACATCCTGTTTGGTTGAATACACCATCGGGAGCCGCCCTAGTTGTAAAAGCAAGAAATGAGTTATCACAACAAGTGGTCGCGATACAGCTTTGGACAGCCGCCAGAATAAACACTTGGCAAACACACTGGTCTCTACCGCTGAATGCTATTTGGTTGCATGACAACAGCACCCCTGGCTCTCTGCGGCGTGCTGCCGCATCATTGATACCTTACAGCGAACGCTCTCCAGTACGAATGTCCGACAAATTACGTTGGGTCATCGCCGACAGCAGTGATACCCCCTTGATGCTGTGGGAGGTCAGCGCACCAACAACGCTGCCCTTCAGCGGGTTAACCAAAGCACAAATCTGTCTGTTGATAGGCTGGCTCGTGGCTTTGGTGATCTCTGGCACGCTCATCCTAAAACAGTTCATCCAGCCTCAACTACAACTAAAAAAAGCACTACAACAAAGAAATATCGAAAGTGACTACCACCACCCAATCACTATCACCGTAGGCGATGGTCTGACCCGCGAATGTAACTTGTTAATGCGCCATATCCAACAGCAAGATAATCGCCTGTTGAAGCTTTCACACCAAGTCGAGTTATTGAGCAAAACTGACACACTAACCGGGCTGGCCAATAGGCAAAGGTTGGAAGAGTTTCTCGAACAAGAGTGGTCACGCGCTAAGCAGCTTTCCAATTACCTCTGCTTCGGCCTATGCGATCTGGATATGTTTAAGAGTTTCAACGAACGATATGGGGTTGCTCTCGGGGACTCAGCTCTTAAAGAGGTGGCTAAAACATTGGAAGGCAATCTTCATCGAGCCACAGATCTGGTTGCTCGACTCAGCGGCGCCACATTTGCCATCATCCTCACGGACACTGATGGTGCTGGCGCTAAAGTAGTTGGTGATAAATTACTGCAAGCAATTAGTGAGTTAAACATTCCTCACGCCGATTCCGAGCATAAAATGTTATCGATTAGTATAGGTTGCCTGCCAATGCTGCCAGAAGGGAATTGCACCATTGAACTACTGCTCGCCCAAGCCAATCACGCTTTGGTACAAGCGAAAAGCAAGGGCGGTAACCAGGTCAGCGTTACGTCAAATAAGGTTTAAGCCAAGCGACACTCTGGGTAAACGCTTGCTCCATGCTGTGAATAATATCCGCTCTATCGACCATTAGGCGTTTGTTTTCGCGGCTTGCGTTAAGCATGAGTTTGATATCACCCTCAGGAAACTGCTCGTCCGCTTCCATACCCACAGCTAACATCGGCACACTGCACTTTCGTGATAGAAGCCCCTGACGCACCAAAGAGAATGTTTGCGCCTTTACAGCAAAGTTGCTCATCTCTTTTACATCAGTGTAGAGACGGGAGGCTATCTGATCCTTGAGCATCGGCGACAACATTGACGTCATCCGCCCATTGACAAATAACTCGTGTAGCGGGCCGCCAATATTCACCACGGCCTTGAGTAATTCAGGCTTAAGATAAGCAAGGCGTGTAGCAATATTCCCGCCCATTCGCAAACCGATCATCGCGACTTTCTTATCATCAACCCAAGGGCATGCTGGCAAAAACTCAAGGACGGCTTGATGTAAACGCGAGATATCCTCGTTAATTGGCCAGCGTTCACTGTAACCAACTCCAGGCATATCCACCGTCAACATAGCAAAACCGGCGGGGCGTAAGACATCGTCGAAAAGATGAAAAAAACCGTTCTGCAACACATCGCCACCACCACACACAATCACCACTGGCGGTGGAAAGTCGTCATGCGGAAGGTGAAGACTGGCGATAATCTTCTGGCCCTTGTAAGGCACCTCTAGCACCCGCAAGGGACAAGGAAACCAGCGCCCCGCTTCACGGTACGCATGGTTAGATCTGACACGGGCTTCTTGGGCTAGCTGATCACCTCGCAGATGAGGGTAACTAGCAATGGTGTAATAGAGCGAAGCGCGCAACAGGTGGTCACGGGCAGCAAAATGATCGCTGGCTACGACCTCTTTGGCCAGCGCCTGACAACGTGCGGCTTCCTGGCTCCATTCAAACACCCAGTTTCCGGGACGAAACCCTTCAACGGTGTCGAGCAAAGCATCAAAACTACGGGGGTTATCCGACGCCGCAATTTTCGCCAGCACTTCCTGAACCACAATCGGGTCTGCCCCAGCCATGATCCAACGTAGGAACCTATGCTCACGGTACCAATGTAAGCCCTCTGGTGGGATCCAACTTTTATCACGCGCACCGCTGACCGTCGATGTTTCAGCTACCCTACTCCGTTGCACACCCGCTCTTGCGGCAACATTGTCTTCCTTCATATCCATCATCGACGTCATAACGTTTGCTCCTGAATAGGCTACGCTTCCGATTCCGCAATTGGTGCGATGTAATTTAGCTGCATATCCCAAGGGAACTGGATCCAAGTATCCTGCTCCACATCGGCAACATACTCATCCACTAAAGGGCTGCCCTGAGGCTTAGCATATACAGTCACAAACTTGGCTTTAGGGAACATTTCGCGGATCGCTTTCGCGGTTTCGCCAGTATCAACCAAATCATCAACCACTAAGAAACCTTCACCATCAGAGGTCTCTGCACCCTTCAGCACTTTTAGTTCACGCTGCGAGTCATGGTCATAACTGGAAATACAAACGGTGTCGATATAGCGAATATTCAACTCTCGCGCCAAAATCCCCGCAGGAACCAGGCCACCACGCGTCACTGCGATAATGCCTTTCCATTGGTCAGCAGGCAGCTGACGCAACGCCAATTCTCTAGTGGCACGATGAAACTCTTCCCATGAGACAAAAAATTCTTTGTTGGTTTTAAAACTCATAGCGTCCTCTTGATCGCAGTGTTCTTTTAGTGAGGGACGAAAGCCAGCTTAATCACTGACAAAATAGCCAATACCCAGATAGCAACATTGACCTCTTTATGACGGCCACTAAGTACCTTAATAACTGCGTAGCTGATAAAGCCCAAGGCAATACCATTCGCAATAGAAAAAGTAAGAGGCATCAACACGGCTACCACTGCAGCAGGCGCTGACTCAGTCAGGTCATCCCACTTCACATTAGCTAAGCCAGAAAGCATCAGTACTGAAACGTAAAATAGTGCAGCGGCAGTCGCGTACGCGGGCACCATGCCAGCCAACGGTGCGAAAAACAGCGCCAGCAAAAACAAGATGCCAACCACAACGGCTGTCAGTCCTGTCCGACCCCCCTCTTCTACACCCGCACCACTTTCAATATAGCTTGTCGTACTTGAAGTACCCAGAACAGCACCGGCAACTGTCGCTGAGGAGTCGGCCAGCAGCGCTTTACTTAAACGCGGAAGGTTGCCTTTCTCATCGGTTAAGTTACCGCGCTGAGCAACGGCTGTGAGGGTGCCCGCGGTGTCAAATAGATCAACAAACAAAAAGGCGAAAATCACACTGATCATAGCAACATCAAACGCCCCTGCTATATCGAGCTGAGCAAACGTTGGCGCAATAGAAGGCGGCATAGAAACAAGACCATGATAAACCTGCTTGTCATCAAACAGGAATGAGATCGCAGTGATAGCAAGGATCGCGATCATGACACCGCCTTTTACCTTACGATACTCCAGGGCAACAATGAGGAAGAAGCCAAGCGTAGCGAGGATCACTCCAGGTGTTTTGACGTCACCAAGGGTTACTAACGTGGCACCGTGATCAACAATAATCCCTGCGTTTTTGAGTGCGATAAGGCCCAGAAACAAACCAATACCGGCACCAATGCCGACCCTTAACACCTGCGGAATGGAGTTAATTATCCATTCACGTACTTTAAAAAGACTAAGCAGAACAAAAAGAACACCAGACAGGAATACCGCACCCAATGCGACTTCCCAGCTTTTACCCATGCCCATCACAACGGTAAACGTGAAAAAGGCATTCAGCCCCATGCCAGGCGCCTGTGCGATAGGGTAATTTGCCAACAAGCCCATGATGAAACAACCAATGGCAGCGGCGAGACAGGTAGCAACAAACACCGCTCCCTTGTCCATGCCAGCCAGTTCCAAAATATTAGGGTTCACAAAAACAATGTATGCCATTGTCAGGAACGTCGTAATTCCGGCAACCACCTCAGTTTTCACACTGGTCTTGTGGGCCTTAAGTTGGAACAACTTCTCCAGCATCGTCTGCTTCCTGTTCTGTCTTTAAGTTATAAAAAAATCCCGGCAACCGGAGGCTGTCAGGTTTGTTATTCGTTTTAATATGTGCGATCCAAACGTGTAGATTTAGATATAGATGAGGATCGAATGTTTCGCGAGCGTAATAAAACACATCGCTGATGGTGCGCCATTATCGCGATCTAGCCGTGAGCTTCAATAGGCACGCTTGACATGTGTCAACAAAGGCCAAAAGATGCTCCCTTTTGCTTAACGACAAAACAAAGCATAGCCAACCAAAAGCCACCCACGCCGACCCAAATAAACACTAGCAAAGTAAGCCAACAAGCGATGGGTGTTCATCAAAGTAAACACCCTCTTAACCACAGAGATGGCTCATCCCTCTGGTTCAATGATCAAGGGTTACGTAGAATCGATCTAAATGGCACACAGAGAGCCAGTTAGGAGCCTCCAGTGAAACAATTAGAAACCAGTAATGCCGGGCCTGTTTGGCATTTTTTCTCACAGATTTGCGCTATTCCCCACCCATCAAAACATGAACAACAATTGTCACTCTGGATCCAGCATTGGGCAAGAGAGAAAGGCTTGGCAGTAGATGAAGATGCCACAGGCAACTTAAAGATATCTAAACCCGCCACAGCAGGCATGGAAAATCGAGCAGGCGTGGTGATGCAGGCTCACCTGGATATGGTGCCACAAAAAAATAGTGACAGTACCCATGACTTTGTCACGGATCCGATCCGCCCTTACATTGATGGCGAATGGGTCACTGCCGATGGCACCACGTTAGGTGCGGACAATGGCATAGGTATGGCTTCTGCCCTGGCTATATTGGACAGTGATGATGTTCCCCATGGCCCACTCGAAGTGCTGCTAACGATTGATGAAGAAGCCGGCATGACGGGCGCCTTTAACCTGCAACCAGACTGGTTTAACGGCAAAATCCTGATCAACACTGATTCTGAGCAAAACGGTGAAGTCTATATGGGCTGCGCTGGCGGTGTTGATGCCAACTTCAATTTACCGATAGAGCGGGAAGTTGCATCAGGCCAGATGGCAGCAATGAAGTTTGAGCTGCGAGGGCTCAAAGGCGGCCACTCAGGTTGTGATATCCACCTTGGTCGCGGTACAGCAAACCAACTAATGGCACAACTGCTTCGACATATAGGCCAACAGCACACGCTGCAGGTGAGCAACTTTAGCGGTGGTAGCCTGCGCAACGCCATCGCCCGTGAAGCAGATTGTGAACTTTGGGTGTTCGCTACAGAGCAGGATGAGATACAAGCTAAGGCAGAGGCTTTTTTCCGTCAGCATCAACAGCTGTTATCAGTAAAAGAACCGACCATGAGCCTCGCCGTCAGCCGAGTGAGCAGCGACACTGTGCCACTGTCTCAGACCAGTAGCCAACAACTGATAAATTTACTTTGCGCGCTGCCCCATGGCGTGGTTCGTATGAGTGATAGCATTGAAGGCGTGGTAGAAACCTCAACCAACCTAGGCGTTGTTCGGACAGAGGCAGATACGGTCTCTGTGCAATGCCTAATACGTTCGCTTAACGATACTGGCCGCCAGCAAATTGCTGAGCAACACGCAGCAATCGCCGAACTCAGCGGTGCCAGCGTTAGTTTTGATGGTGCTTACCCTGGATGGGAGCCGGATACCAACTCTATTGCCATGACCACGGTACGTGAAACCTACCAAGCGCTATTTGGCAAACTGCCAAACATCATGGTGATCCACGCAGGTCTCGAATGCGGCCTGTTTAAAGCGGCTTACCCTGATTGGGATATGGTATCCATTGGACCAACTATTCGCTTCCCTCACTCGCCAGATGAGAAAGTAGAAATAGCCAGTGTTGATGACTATTGGACACTGCTCAAAGGTGTACTTGCAGCGATCCCTGCGGCCTAACCTCTGCCCCCTAAGGCACACAAATAGGGCTTGGATTATTCCCAGCCCTATTAATAGTTAAGGCATACAGAGTCACCAGCATCACCACTCAAACTGTAACTGTTTGGCACCTTCTTTCACTTCCGGTAAACCAATATTGAGCCCTACTAAACGGATCCCTCTGCCTTCCGCCCGTGCATAAGCCTTCTTCAGTAGATCAAGATACAAGCTCTGTCTCACTTGCGACGTGGTTTGTTCAACCGTGGTTTGTTGAAAGTCATCAAACTTTAGCTTCACACCCTGTTTATGGATCTGGCGTTTGGGATCATGTTTATCTAAGCGTTGTAGCAGTTCAGGTAGCAGATTGGCCGCAACCTCCTGACACTGTTGAAAAGTAGATATATCTTTACTCAATGTTGTTTCGACACCAACTGAGCGACGCACATGAGTTCCATCCACCGGGCGGTTATCTATACCAAAGCTTCTTTGCCATAAAGCTTCGCCAAATCGACCGACTAGCTGCACTATTTCATCCACGCTTTTTTCTCGACAATCCGCCGTAGTTCTCAATCCCATATCTGCCAACCGTTGCTCGGTTACCGGCCCGACTCCCGGGATCTTGCGCAACGGCAACGCGGCAACAAACGCCTCCACCCCATCAGGTGGAACAATACAGATGCCATTGGGCTTGTTCTCGTCGCTGGCTATTTTGGCAATAAATTTATTAGGAGCAACTCCGGCCGAGGCTGTTAACCCCGTTTCATTGACGATCTCAGTGCGGATAGCTTCAGCAATCAGCGTCGCACTGCCATGGTGTGCTTGGCAATGAGTCACATCTAAATAAGCCTCATCCAGAGATAAAGGCTCGATAAGGTTGGTATAACGTTGAAAGATACTCTGGATCTGCCGGGAAACCGACTTATAGGCATCAAAACGAGGCTTTACCAGAATCAGATTAGGGCACTGACGTAATGCCGTCGCCGTAGCCATCGCAGAGCGCACACCAAAGCGACGGGCGCTATAGTTACAAGTGGCGATCACCCCTCGGCGATCAGATTGACCACCAACCGCTATCGGCTTATCTCGCCATTGCGGATTATCTCGCATCTCAACGGCGGCATAAAAACAATCCATATCGATATGAATGATCTTTCTTTGCGGTGTTGACTTCGCCATTTCATTTAAACATTAAGCACTGTATATAAAAACAGTATAATAGTTAGTCTAGGTTTACTCCAGTGCGCAATATAAAAACTATTAAAAATAAAAAAGCACCCGCAGGTGCTTTAATCGAACAGCTATTAATCGCTATTAGATAATCCGGTGCTTCTCGAGCATTTCGCGACGTCGTTCCTCTTTCGCTTCCCGCTTCCTGCGCTTCTCACAGGGCTCAGGGCAATCACAGACTTTATCCATCCCCAAAGCTGCGATACCACCACAACTGCCAGCGATCTTCTTACGTTGCAATAGGTAACCAATGGCCATTGCTGCAACAACGGTTAATAACAAGCCAAAGGTAAGTAAAAACACAGTCATAATACTAAGATCCTTGGGACGCCAAGTACTGCTCAAAACTTGGGCTAGTGTACTCCACAAAGCCATCATCCGTCTTTACGATCATCAATACGGGTAACTGATGCTGCTCGGCAAACAAACGACCTTTTTCTGGCCCCATCACCATCAAAGCCGTAGCCAACCCATCTGCGGTCATACAACTTGGAGCGATCACTGTCGCCGAGACCAAACGATGATTAATCGGGTGGCCAGTTTCGGGATCGATGGTATGAGAATAACGGATACCACCGTCTTCAAAATAGTTTCGATAGTCACCAGACGTAGCAACCGCATTATCACCCGGCTCGATGATGCGTTGTACCATACGTGACTGGGTATCAGGCTTTTCAACGGCAATACGCCACTTGTTACCTTGCAGATTATCGCCACGGGTACGTAACTCGCCACCCACCTCAACCAAGTAGTTTCTATAACCCAAACTATCAAGCAGGTCAGCAACGCTATCCACACCATAGCCTTTAGCGATAGCGGATAGATCAACATAGAGATCCACTGCCGATTTTTGCAGTGAGTGTGCTGCGGTCACGGTTAACTGCTGATAACCCATTCGCGCTTTCGCCTCTGCTATTTCAGCAGCAGTTGGCGTCTCTTCCGGTCTGGCCTGGGGGCCAAACCCCCACAGATTGACCAACGGACCAATGGTGACGTCTAGCGCCCCCTTGGTCTGTTCACCAAGGCGCAATGCTTCCTTCACCACCTCGCTTGTGGCTGCAGATACGGTGAATGGCTGAAGTCCCTGGTACTGATTGAATCGACTCAGCTCAGAGTCTTGCCGATAGGTCGACATCTGATCGTTAACTAACTCAAGGCGCTGATCGATCTGCTTCTGTAACGCAGCGGTATCCTGGAGCGGGTTATCCACGACCAAAGTGATGTGGTAAAAGGTGCCCATGGTACTGCCAGCCAAACGCACCGCTTCAGGTGGCGTATGACTTGGACCGCAAGCTGAGATAAAAAAGGCCAGCCCAAACAGGGCCAGCCATTTTGTTAGTGATTGAATAGGCATTCCTATTTAACCACCAAAATCATCAAGCAGGATATTTTCATCCTCAACACCCAGATCTTTGAGCATGTTAATCACAGCAGCGTTCATAACTGGAGGACCACACATGTAATACTCACAATCTTCAGGAGCTTCATGGTCTCGCAGGTAATTTTCAAACAATACGTTATGAATAAAACCTGTATACCCATCCCAATTATCTTCAGGCTGCGGATCTGACAGAGCGACATGCCACTGGAAGTTCGGATGCTCTTTCTGCAGCATATCGAAATCTTCCACATAGAACATTTCGCGCTTAGAGCGAGCACCATACCAGAAGCTCATCTTACGCTTCGAATCAAGGCGACGTAGCTGATCGAAGATATGGCTGCGCATAGGTGCCATACCCGCACCACCACCAACAAATACCATTTCGTTCTCAGTCTCTTTAGCGAAGAACTCACCAAATGGACCTGAAATAGTGACCTTATCGCCCGCTTTCAAGTTAAAGATGAATGATGACATCTTACCGCACGGCGCACTTGGGTTATTTGGCGGTGGCGTAGCAATACGCACGTTTAGCATAATGATGCCAAACTCTTCCGGATAGTTCGCCATTGAATAGGCGCGGATGGTCTCTTCATCAACCTTAGATTCGAGGTTGAAGAAGCCAAAACGCTCCCAGTCACCACGATACTCTTCATCCACTTCGAAGTCTTTGTACTTCACGTGGTGTGCAGGGGCTTCGATCTGAATATAACCACCGGCACGGAAAGGTACGCTTTCACCGTCAGGAATTTTTAGCTTCAGCTCTTTAATGAAAGTCGCTTTGTTATCATTAGAGATAACCTCGCACTCCCACTTCTTAATACCGAAAACTTCCTCTTCCAGCTCAATCTTCATGTCCTGCTTCACATTGACCTGACAAGCCAAACGACAGCCATGTTTGGCTTCCCGCTTAGTGATATGGTCAAGCTCTGTTGGCAAGATATCTCCACCACCATCATGAATATCCACTCGGCACTGACCACATGAGCCACCACCACCACAAGCAGATGAGATGAAGATGCCGGAATCAGCCAGCACATTGAGCAACTTGCCGCCAGCGGCAGCGGTAATACTTTTATCTGGGTCGTCATTAATGGAGATGACCACATCCCCAGAACTAACCAGTTTCGACTTGGCAAACAGGATCACAAACACCAGCGCCAAGACGATTAGCGTGAACATACTTACGCCAAGAACAATTTCCATCGTCTTTTCCTTAGTAACTTATCACCGTCACGCTATGTGACTTAGAGTTGAACACCAGAGAAGGACATAAAGCCCAACGCCATCAAGCCAACAGTGATAAAGGTGATCCCCAACCCACGTAACCCATCGGGTACGTCCGAATACTTCATTTTTTCACGAATGCCAGCAAGCGCAGTAATAGCCAGCGCCCAACCCACACCACTACCGAAGCCGTAAACCACAGATTCAGTGAAATTGTAATCGCGCTCTACCATGAACATCACGCCACCAAAAATGGCACAGTTCACAGTAATCAACGGCAGGAAGATCCCTAGTGCGTTATAGAGTGGCGGGAAGTATTTATCCAGCAACATCTCCAAGATCTGAACCAGGGCTGCAATCACACCGATATAGGTGATAAAACCCAAAAAGCTCAAATCGGCTTCAGGTAGACCAGCCCATGCGAGCGCCCCTTCAGCCAACACAAAGTTATAAATCAGATTATTTACAGGAACTGCGATGGTCAGCACCACAATCACTGCCACGCCAAGGCCCAATGAAGTTTTCACCTTTTTCGAGACGGCGAGGAAAGTACACATTCCCAAGAAGAATGCGAGTGCCATATTTTCAACGAAAACGGCACGAACCATTAAACTAATATAATGTTCCATTTTGCTTACCTCAGTCCTTCGCTTCGACCTGTTCAGGCTTGAATACCCGGATAGCCCAGATGATCAAACCGATAATGAAGAACGCGGAAGGTGGCAACAGTAATAAACCGTTCGCCTGATACCAGCCACCATTGTTGATTAACGGCATGATCTCAAAGCCCAACAAGCTACCGGAGCCCAGCAATTCACGGACCCCACCAACGGCAATCAAAATGAAGGAGTACCCCAAACCATTACCGATACCATCAAGGAAGCTCATCAATGGCGGACTCTTCATGGCGTAGGCTTCAGCACGTCCCATCACAATACAGTTGGTGATGATCAAACCAACAAACACCGATAACTGTTTCGCCACATCATAAGCATATGCCTTGAGAATTTGGTCAACAACAATCACCAGTGAAGCAATGATGGTCATCTGTACGATGATCCGCACACTTGATGGAATGTGATTCCGAATAACGGATACAAACAAGTTGGAGAATGCAGTTACCGCAGTCAATGCCAGAGACATAATAAGCGCAGTTTCCAGCTTACTGGTCACCGCCAAGGCGGAGCAAACACCCAATACTTGCAATGCAATGGGGTTATTAGCAAAGACAGGACCAAACAGAACCTGCTTCATCTCTTTAACGTTAGCCATTGTTCAGGCCTCCTTGACGAAGCTTGGCCAGATAAGGACCAAAGCCTTTTTGACCCAACCAAAAATCAAATGTGTGCTGGACGCCGTTGCTGGTTAAGGTTGCACCAGACAGACCGTCTACCTGATATTCGCTACCAGGGGCAGCGCCGCCTTTAACGATCTTGATCGCCGGTTGCCATTGGTCGTCAAACAACTTTTTACCTTGCCATTGACCAGCCCAAGCAGGGTTCTCAATTTCGCCACCCAAGCCTGGAGTTTCACCATGATCGTAATAAACCAGAGATTCAATGGTATTAGCGTCAGGGGCAATAGCGACAAACGCATACATAGTCGACCATAAGCCATAACCATGAACAGGTAATATCACCGACGTTACTTCACCTTGTTCATTCTTGGCTAAGTAAACACTGGCATCATTGGCACGACGACGGATCGACGCAAGGTCATCCTCAGCTGTCAGCTTGACGCTAGCAGCAGGATCTTTAGCTGCTTTACGTTGATCAAAGGTGTTGCCATCGATATCAGACAGATACTCACCGGTATCGAGGTTGATAACACGAGCTTCGATGGAGCGAGCAAATACCTCGCCGACATTTGCACCTGGAGTCAACAAGCCCGCAGCACGTAAAATATTGCGCTGTTTGTCCAGTGCTCGATTCTCTTCCTGCTTAGGCTTTAAACCTACCGCGGCAGTCGACACCACCAAACTACAGACCAAACACAAAGCAATAACGACAAACAACGTTTTGCCAATGGAATCGTTACCTTTAGACATTACGCGCAAGCCTCCGTTTGATATTTGCCTGCACCACAAAGTGGTCGAACAAAGGAGCGAACAGGTTAGCGAACAAAATCGCCAGCATCATACCTTCAGGGAAAGCAGGGTTGACCACGCGGATCATCACCACCATCACACCAATCAAGATGCCGTATGCCCAGCGTCCCTGATTAGTGAATGAAGCCGATACGGGATCGGTCGCCATAAACAGCATGCCGATAGCAAATCCGCCAACAACCAAGTGCCAGTACCAAGGCATGTTAAATAAAGGGTTGCTTTCACTGCCGATGAAATTGAACAGGTAAGCCGTTGCGACCATGCCTATCATGACACCGCCGACAATGCGCCAAGAAGCAATGCGAGCATAGATGATAATGGCGCCACCAATCAGTAGCATGGCTGTTGATACTTCACCAATAGAGCCCTGAAGGTTACCAAAGAAAGCATCCAACCAGGTCAACGCTTCTCCCGTGGTTACATGTTGCAACGCTTCCTGACCACCAGCAGCCCACTGGCTAAGGGCGGTTGCACCAGAAAAACCATCAACAGCGGTCCAAACCGCATCGCCAGATATCTGCGCCGGATAAGCAAAGAATAAAAACGCTCGACCAGCTAACGCTGGGTTGAGGAAGTTGCGACCGGTACCACCAAACACCTCTTTCGCAATCACCACACCAAAGGTGATACCTAAGGCTGCCTGCCAGAGTGGCAAGCTAGGCGGAACGATCAACGCAAATAAGATAGAAGTAACGAAGAACCCTTCGTTAATTTCGTGTTTACGGATACTGGCAAACAAAACTTCCCAGAAGCCACCAACACCAAAAGCGACAGCATAAATAGGTAGGAAATAACAAGCGCCATACAGCATCTTGCTGCCCCAACCTGCAGCAGCGCCTAAATCGCCACCCAACATGTGGAAAATGCCCACTTGCCAAGAGTCAGGCAACGCGTAACCGGCAGCCAGTGCCGCAGAGGCTTGGTCGCCAATATTAAACATGCCGTAAAACAGCGCTGGCCAAAGTGCCAAGTAAACCGTGATCATCATTCGCTTCAAATCAATATTGTCACGAACATGGGTGTTCTTTTTGGTCACCAGACCTGGTGTATAAAAGATGGTATACGCCGCTTCAAACAGGGCGTAATACTTCTCATACTTGCCGCCTTTCTCAAACGACGGTTCGATACTTTCGAAGAAACTCTTAAGGCCCATCAGATCAGCCCTCCCGCTCAATGGTGGTCAGACACTCACGTAAGATTGAGCCGTACTCATACTTACCAGGACAAACCACAGTACAAAGCGCCAGATCTTCTTCATCCAACTCTAAGCAGCCTAACTGCTGGGCACTGTCTGTATCGCCGGAGATCAGATCTCGTAACAACAGTGTTGGAAGGATATCTAGCGGCATCACTCTCTCATAGTTACCGATTGGCACCATGGCGCGATCACTTCCTCCAGTAGAGGTGGTGAAATTAAACAGCTTCTTCGGCGCTAAATGGCCAAGAAACGCGCGAGTGAGCGAGAACTTATCAGAGCCCGGCAGTAACCAGCCGATAAACTCTTTTTCGTAGCCTTCAAGCAAGATTGTGACTTGGTTGTGGAAACGTCCCAAGTAACCTTGTGGGCCGTGGGCATGAGTGCCACTTAGCACAGAGCCAGATATAACGCGGTTGTAACCCTCTTTGGTTTCGCCAGCAACGAGCTCATCCATCGCGGCACCCATACGTGTGCGCACCAAACGAGGCTGTTTTGCCTGCGGACCAGCCAAGGCGACCACTCGGTCAACAGGGAGCTCTCCGCTGGTAAATAACTGACCAATCGCAATCACATCTTGATAGCCAATATGCCAAACCATCTTAGTTGGGCCAACAGGATCTAGCATGTGGATATGCGTACCCACGAGTCCCGCAGGATGTGGTCCAGCAAAATCATGCTGTTCTAAACGCTCAACATCCACTGCGGGGATAGATGCATCAGATTTCTTACAAAGGAACAGCTTACCTTCAGTAAGGCGGCTGAGCACTTTTAACCCGTTAGCGAAATCATCAGCGGCTTCAGCGATCACCAAACTGGAATCAGCTGCCAGCGGATTAGTGTCTATGGCGGTGACAAAAATAGAGCGAGGTGCACTATCTATGGCAGGAGCCTTACTAAACGGACGCGTACGTAGTGCCGTCCAAAGACCTGATTGAACCAGGTTTTCGACCACTTTGTCACGCGCCAGGGTGGCCAAATCATTGACAGGATAACTGGCAAACTGCACCGCTTCATCACCTTCGACTCGGATCACGACGGATTGCAGCACACGTTGCGCTCCCCGGTTCACCTCTACCACTTCACCCGTTGCCGGGGCGGTAAAGATTACACCTGGGTTCTTTTTATCTTCAAACAGAGCATCGCCTTTCTTTACCTGATCGCCAACGCGAACACGCATAGTAGGACGCATACCGACGTACTCCTCCCCGAGCACGGCGACCCTGGTAATACCAGGACCGTCATGGATTTCCTGCGAAGGAACGCCGGCTATAGGAACATTTAGTCCTTTTTTAATTTTTATCATAGCCTTAACACACTAAAGTTTAACGGGATTTATAACTGAGCGTATAGAACTACCTGCCTGCACCCACCACAGACAAGGTAGGAAAACCTACCCAGATCCTGTCGGCTTGCACATGGCAAACAGTAAATCCGGCGGATTTTAACATCATTCATACACCGCAAGCTATGGCGAATTGGTGATTAACTGCAGAGTTTAGACGAGAAAACAATTGGTTAAAAAGTATCCAGCAAGAAATTGGGATATTTAGCGATAAAAAAACCATCGCCTGCTCACTTTCAAATCATTAACGCATATAAACCTATGGATAGTGGACTTCTAAATAGGCCTTCTCGGTAATTGCGTGGTAAGCACGAACGCCTTGGGTGTAGTGCTGAAAGTGAGTATAGATACGTGCTATATCAGCGTCGGCAGCTGCCTGTTCAGCCATCACCTGATCAGTGACTTGTTGTAGTGCATTCAGCACTTCGTCAGGAAATCGACGGATCTTTACGCCTTTTTCCTGCAACGTTTGCAACGCAATGATATTTCTGACGGTATATTCATCCAGCATATCGTGATTCACAACACGAGCCGCTGCGCGAACGATCACCTGTAGATCATTAGGTAAGGCATCGAAAGCTGCTTTATTAATCAAAAACTCCAGGCTCGATCCCGGCTCATGCCAACCCGGATAGTAATAATATTCAGCAGCTTCATTAAAGCCAAATGCGAGATCATTCGACGGGCCGACCCACTCGGTGGCATCAATAGCGCCCGTCTGCAGAGCAGTAAACAGCTCTCCACCAGGCAAGCTAACCGGCACGCCGCCTAGTCGCTGCAATACCTCACCGCCAATGCCTGGCAGGCGCATCTTTAACCCTTTCAGATCATCAACACTGTTGATCTCTTTGTTAAACCAGCCCCCCATCTGCACACCCGTATTCCCGCCGGCCATAGGCAGTAAATCAAACGGCGCATATAGCTCCTCCCATAACGCCAATCCACCACCATGATGGAGATAGCCATTCATCTCTTGGGCTGTAAGACCAAATGGTATGCTGGTAAAAAACTGCGCTGCGGGTACCTTACCCTTCCAATAATAAGCGGCGCTGTGCCCCATCTCGACACTGCCAGAAGAGACCGCATCAAACACTTGAAAGCCCGGCACTAGCTGATTAGCTCCGTACACAGTCACTTGCAAACGCCCTTGGCTCATCTCATTCACCAGCACAGCAAATTTTTCCGGTGCCATACCTAAACCAGGAAAGTTCTTTGGCCAGGATGTCACCAACTTCCATTCATATTGGGTTGCCGCAACCACAGTCCCGTCATCACTCTCGCGATCAACAAGATGCTGCTGTGAACTGGGCGGAAAACAGCCACTTAACAACAGAGAAAAAGCTGTCACAGGAATCAACCAGCGAGATGTCATGAATTGCCTCAAATTAAGAGTAAAGAACACTAGGGAGCCAAGTCGCTAAAGCTGGCCAACAAGCCAACAGCAGTAACATCAACAACTGCAAGCCGATGAATGGCACCACCCCGCGATAGATATCAGATGTCTTGATGCTGTCAGGGGCCGCGCCACGGAGGTAAAAAAGAGCAAAACCGAAGGGCGGGGTTAGAAACGATGTTTGCAAATTCACCGCTATCATCACTCCGAGCCAAACGGGATCAATCCCCATTGCCAACAACACAGGACCCACGATCGGCACAACAACAAATGTGATCTCAATGAAATCGAGAATGAAACCGAGTAAGAAGATCAGCAACATCACCACTGCCATGGCGGCTATCGGGCCACCGGGCAAAGAGTGGAACCATTGATGAACTAGGGTTTCACCACCCAAGGCGTAAAACACCAATGAAAAAAGGGCTGCACCGATCAATATCATAAACACCATGGAGGTGACATGCAGACTACTGCGCCCCACCTCTCTTAGGGTATGTAGATTTAATCGCCCCTGCACCGCGGCTAACACGGTAGCGCCAAAGGCGCCGACGGCGGCAGCTTCTGTCGGTGTTGCAAAGCCAAACAATATTGACCCTAACACCACAAAAATCAGTGACAGTGTGGGCACCAAAGCTCGGAACAGAAGCCAACCAAGCGCCGCTCCTGTCGCTAAATCCAGTACCTTGTCAGTTTCCTGTTGCTCGAGATCCTCTTGAGCCTCCTGCTTACATGGCACAAAAAGCACATACGCCAAATACAACAGTACCAGAATCAAACCCGGTACCAGCGCGCCAGCAAACAACTCACCAACGGATACTGTTTTAGGACTAAACACTCCTAGCTTTAATTGTGCCTGCTGGTAAGCAGATGACAGCATGTCGCCAAGTAACACTAAGGCTATCGACGGTGGCAAGATCTGACCCAAGGTTCCGGTTGCAGCCACAATACCGGCAGCACGCGCGGGGCCATAACCGCGATTTAGCATCCCAGGTAACGCCAGGACGGCGAGGGTTACCACAGTAGCACCAACAATACCGGTACTGGCCGCCAGCAACATACCAACCAATACGACGGCCATACCCAACCCGCCGTTGACATGTTTAAGCAAGTGATTCATCGCCGCTAAGAGCTGCTCGGCCAATTGCGACTTCTCTAACATCACCCCCATATATACAAATAAGGGCACAGCCAATAACGTCTGATTATTCAAAATGCCAAACAGTCGATTCGGCAGAAGCCACAAAAAGCTGGCATCAATGACGCCAAACCAGGCGCCGATATAAGCAAATATCAACGCCGATCCCGCGAGAGAAAAAGCAACGGGATAGCCAAGCATTAAGACACAACAAAGAAAAGCAAACAGTAAGGCGGGAAGGTAAGCGATCATTGCTCTCTCCCCTGCGACGGCCCAAACAAACATTCCAGCGCGGAAATGATCCAGGAAACGCCTTGCAGGTATAACAAGGTTGGCAACACTAATAGCAAAGATTTAAACAGATAAAGCCCCGATAACCCGCCAGTTTCTTGCGAGCTTTCATGGTGAAGCCAGCTATCCATCACATAGGGCCAGCTAACGGAAAAGATCATGCTGCACATCGGCATGAGCAAGCAAAGGGTGCCGCCAATACTCAACCAGGCTCGCTGCCGCGCGTTGAAGCGGCGATAAAAGATATCCACGCGCACATGCTTATCCTGTTGCAAGGTATAAGCCGCGCCGAAACAGATAGCGGTAGCATGTAGATACATGACGCTCTCTTGCAGGGCGATCCACCCCAGATTAAACAGGTAGCGCAACACCACGATCAGCATAATCAGTAACATCATGATGCCGCCGCACCAAGCCACTAAATCGCCAGCGTAACGGATACCACGATCGATAATACGGCGAATATTATTCAGCGCACTAAACAGTGCTGATGGCGAAGGAGCATAGGATGGCTGCAAGAAGTTGCCCACACATGTTACATAAGTGCAGGCATTGATAACAAATATTTAAAGATTTTGAAACAGATAGAGGTCTAACCAGGTCGCAGAGAAAAGTAAACACTCACCTTTTATACCTAAGCCGTACTACTGCCACCCATGCATTTAGGAGAGTTAGGAATATCACCGAAATTAGATTCCCACTCACTTTGCGTATAGGTGTGCATGGCTAATGCATGTATCTGCCCGTCGAGCTCCTGAGCCAGAGTTTCATTGACTGAGCGGTGGCGAGCTAACAGCCGATTGCCCTCAAACTGCGCAGAGACAATAACGACTTTAAAGTGAGATTCTGCCCCTGCAGGGACATTATGATTGCCACTTTCATTAATCACCTCCAAGTGCACAGGGGCAAATCTCTGCAGTAATTTTTTTTCTATCGTATTTTGCACCGACATAATCTATTCCTTGTGCAGTAAGTGCGATTATCTTAATGCGGCTATGGCGCATCAGAGAGATGACCCCTGCTATTTTCCATGGTTTTCATCACCACGTATAGAACGAAAAGTTAGATTAATACGAGGATCAGTTACTTTTTTCTGTTTCGGAATGGCATGCTGCCAATGGTGCTGCGTCGAACCGGTCATCAACAACAAACTGCCGTGACTTAGCTCTAATTCAAACTTATAAGCACCGTTGCGATGGCGCATCTGAAAACGACGGCTCGCGCCCAGATTAATCGATGCAATAGCCGGATCCACGCCAAGTTCAGGTTCATCATCGCTATGCCAACCCATACTGTCGTTTCCGTTCCTGTACCAATTCGCTAACACCGCATTAAAACAGCAGCCGGTATCGACTCTCAGCCGCTGCTGAAGCGCTAACAACTCAGGCTCCCAAGGTATCGGTTCCAGCCATAAGCCTGAATAGCGATATCGTGCTTCGGCCTCCCCATACCAAGCCTGCATCCGCGGAATCTTAATAAGTTTGCCAAACATACGGATCTGCGGTTGCTGCCAGCGCAACCGCTGCTGAAAGTGATGCAATAAACGATTTGCCTCTGGGTTTTCCAACCAACAGCGATAAAAATGCATTTCTGCATCAGGTAACTGAATAATTTGCGGATAATTCGTGCGTTCGACCGAGGAATTCACAGATAAACCTTTATCTCAGTTGCAAATGAAAGGCGGCAGAGGTATCACTTTAACGGATTTTACTCAGATAAAAATTACCAAACATATGACGGCTCCCGATAAAGGCAGAATTCTGGTGGTTGATGATGATCTTGAAATTCGAGATCTACTAGCAGCCCATCTCAGTAAAAACGGTTATGACGTAGATACGGTAGGCGATGGCATAGAGATGTTTAATACCTATCAAGAGGGACATCATCATCTGGTGATCCTCGACGTTATGCTACCTGGAGATGACGGTTTTACCCTTTGTCAGCGCCTGCGCAAGCAATCTGATGTGCCAGTGATTATGCTCACCGCTTCGTCCGATGAAACAGACAGAGTCATCGGTTTAGAGATTGGCGCCGACGACTATATCGCCAAGCCGTTCAGCCCAAGGGAACTGCTAGCCCGGATCAAAGCCTTGTTACGCCGCGTTCGATACACACAGCGGCAGCAACCTCGTTTGCTCAATTTTGCCAATTGGCAACTGGATATCACCACCCGCCAAGTAACCCACTTGGATGGCGAAGTGTTGGAGTTATCAGGCGCCGACTTCAACCTGCTGCAGCTGTTTCTCAAACACCCAAACGAAGTGCTCGATCGGGACACCATCTCAGATACGATCCGAGGCCGCGAGGCATCCCCCTTTGATCGTAGTATCGATGTACAGATCAGCCGTTTGCGCCAACGCCTCAGAGACAGTGGTAAACAACCGAAACTGATTAAAACGATCCGCGGTTCAGGCTATGTCCTTGCTGCAGAAGTAGCCTATGAATCTTAAGTGGCCAGAGCGGCTGACACCAAGAACCATGATGTCACGCATGGTACTGATGCTGTTGACCGCGATCCTGATGTCACAACTGATTGTGTCAGTGATCTGGAGTACTCAGTTTGAACACAGAGACGAAGAATCGCTCACCGATGTATCCAACTCTCTGGCCCTGTCGATGGCGTCAACAATACGTTTCTTTCGCTCTCTGCCCTTTGAATATCGCCACATCGTCCTAAACCAGTTACGTAATATGGGCGGCACACGGTTTTTCGTCTCCCTCAATCACGAGCTTATCGATATTCACCCAATCCCCGATTCTCGCCGCAAACATATGGTGATAAACGAGGTATCCAGAGTAATGCAGCATCAATTTGGCGCAGACGCTGGCGTAAAGGTCGAATTCAGCGCACCGAATAACCTTCACGTACTCAATAACGACACTTTGTTAGCCGACCTTCCCCCGAGTTGGGCACAACACACCCTGGTACTCGAGCCCTATAACCCTCCCATTTTGGTCATGCAGTTCCCATTAGAGGATGGCGAATGGATCTATATGGCGGCGCTTTTACCCGAACCGCTGATGACGCTGGAAACCAAATACCTGCCTCGCAGCCAATTGGTCTTTCTCCTCGTTGTCTCCACCGTCTTATTGCTGACCATCGCGGTCATCGTGCGCTGGTTGAGTGCGCCACTGAAACGGTTTTCTACCGCAGCAAAACAGCTTGGGCAGGACATTCACCGCCCACCATTGGAAGAAACAGGCCCCGCCGAAATTGCTGAAGCGGCAAAAGCAATGAACGCCATGCAGGAGCAGCTAAAGCGTTACTTAGACGACAGGGAGGAGCTTTTTTCTGCCATTAGTCATGATCTAAAAACCCCCATCACCCGTCTGCGCCTGCGGGCAGAGCTGCTCGATGATGATGAGCACACAGACAAGTTTATTAAGAACCTTGATGAACTGGAGATGATGGTAAAAGGCGCACTGCAGTGCGTTAAAGATACTGATATCCATGAAAATATTGAATCGGTGGATATCATGGAGCTGCTGCAATCGATCCAGGAAGAACTCGCCGAGCCAGAGACGATGAGTATCAGTGGCTCAATCAAAGCACCGTTCCGCGGTAAACCACTGGCGCTAAAACGCTGTCTAACCAATTTGATCGACAACGCGATTAAATACGGCGACAAAGTGAAAGTCACCCTACTCGATTACGAACAGCGCCTGTATATCCTGTTTCGTGATTACGGTCCTGGGGTATCACTTTACGATCAGAAGAAGATCTTTGAACCTTATGTTCGCTTGGATAGCACCCGCAACCGTAACGCCAGTGGCAGTGGTTTAGGCATGGGCATTGCGCGCAATATTGTGCGGGCGCACGGTGGCAATCTGGATCTGATGAATCACCCGCAAGGCGGGCTACTGGTGAAGCTGACCCTACCGCGGCAATAAACTCGTCATTATTGGCCTGATGCTTTAAGAGCCCGGAAATTCGTCAATGATCGCAAACGACAGAAAGGTGGCAAATAAGCTAACCGCGAGCAACATGTAAAGCGCCGGGTGCAACAGAACGACGCCCATACTCGCCAACCAGACTCGCCGAATCACCCGGCGCTTATGCGACCAAATACGCTGCTGCTTAGGCGACAAATAACGATGGCAAGGTAACGGGATCCATTCTCGCAACCCACTTAATACCAAGTAGAGATAGAACGTCCATGGTTGTTGCATCTATCACCCCCTCGCTTTGCCTATATTCAAAGGCTAGACGAAAGCCGCCACTGCGCGAGCAAAAATCAGTCAGTTTTTCAGCCCGACAACCATGATCTCAATCAAATCAGCGTGATACCAACCCATGCACAGATCACGTTTTTATAAATCACAGGCACCAAGCAGTGTCTATTTTTCACCCGGAAAAGCATCGCAACATTAGCAAAGACAGGTATTGTAACAGCCTTGTTACAATACCTGTCCATTTGTTACCGCACAGTAACGCTTCTCTTCATACACTTTCAGGGGTTAATCAAGGCGCTTGCAGTACGCTTTGATTAGCACAGCAACAACTCATACTAATAAAAACTAAGGAAAGGCTAATGAAACGCAAGACTCTGACCTCTGTTATCTCTGCAGTCGCGCTAGCAACCAGCGCCGGCTTAGCCCATGCTGCCGATAAAGGCGAAGTGGAAGTGCTGCATTGGTGGACATCGGGTGGTGAAGCTAAATCAGCTGCAGTACTCAAAGAGATGCTGGAAAAACAGGGCTATGGCTGGAAAGACTTCGCCGTCGCCGGTGGCGGTGGTGAAAGTGCGATGACCGTACTAAAAACCCGCGCTGTATCTGGAAACCCACCTGCCGCTGCTCAGATCAAAGGACACGATATTCAAGAGTGGGCTGATCTGGGGTTTCTAACCACCCTTGACGGCACCGCCAGCGCTGAAAAGTGGGAGCAGGTGCTGCCCAAAGTGGTCAGTAGCGTCATGAAATATGATGATAAATATGTCGCTGTTCCGGTCAATGTTCACCGCGTGAACTGGCTATGGGCCAACCCTGCCGTATTTGAAAAAGCTGGCGCCAAGATCCCAACCACATGGGACGAATTCATAGTGGCTGCAGACAAAATTAAAGCGGCCGGTCTGATCCCACTGGCTCACGGTGGCCAAGCTTGGCAAGACGCGACAGTGTTCGAAGCGATCGCTTTGGAAACCATGGGCGCAGAGCTTTATATGAAAGCGTTCAAGATGCATGATCCTGACGCGCTAGGCTCTGTCAAAATGGTCGAAACGTTCGAAAAATTCCGCACACTTAAGCAGTACATAGATAAAGATAGCCCTGGCCGAGACTGGAATATCGCTACCAACATGGTGATCGAAGGAAAAGCCGGTATGCAAATCATGGGTGACTGGGCCAAAGGTGAATTCGCCGCTGCAGGTAAGAAACCTGGCGTCGATTATATCTGCGCACCCGCCCCAGGTACCGCAGGCATGTTTACTTTCAATATCGATAGCTTCGCTTTCTTTAATCTGAAAGATGCCAATGATGCAGCGGCGCAACAAGCTCTGGCGAAAACCATTCTTAGTCCCAAATTCCAAGAGGTGTTTAACCTCAATAAAGGGTCTATCCCGGTGCGTCTGGATCAAGACATGAGTGCCTTCGATCAATGCGCACTCGATTCCATGGCGACATTCAAAGCCGCAAATACCTCAGGCAAATTAGTGCCCAGTTGGTCTCATGGATTGGCAACCACCAGCCAGATCCAGGGCGCGATCTACGACGTGGTCACCAATTACTTTAACGACGACAAAGTCAGTGCAACCGAGACGGTTGATAAGCTGGTTCGCGCCGTTAAATCTGCGATGTAATTCGATATAGCGGGCGCTTCGTCGCCCGCTTTTCGAACCAAATTATGCCTAAAGAGAGCCCAACCCCGATGTCGACTTCACACGTGCTATCAGAGCCAGTGATCCGGCCACAGTCCAAGCGCTTTTCCTTGGATGGCCTGCAAAAATGGCTACCGAAACTGGTGCTGGCACCGACCATGTTGATCACCATTGTTTGTATCTATGGTTACATGGCTTGGACAACGCTGATCTCCTTCTCCAATTCGAGTTTTCTGCCCAGTTATAAGCTGGTTGGGTTTAAACAATACATCAAGTTACTGGATAACGATCGCTGGTTGGTTTCCAGCACGAACTTACTCATTTTTGGGCTGCTATTTATCGCTATCTGTTTAGTCTTGGGGATATTTCTTGCCATCCTCCTAGACCAACAGATACAGCAAGAAGGTGCCATTAGAACCATCTTTCTGTACCCCATGGCAATCAGTTTTATCGTCACCGGCACCGCCTGGAAATGGATCCTTAACCCAGGCCTGGGTCTCGAAAAAATGCTCAACGATTGGGGCTGGAGTAGCTTTCAATTTGACTGGCTAGTCGACCCTCAGATGTCAATCTACACGCTGGTGATCGCCGCGGTGTGGCAAAGTTCCGGTTTCGTTATGGCACTGTTTTTAGCTGGGCTGCGTGGCATTGACCCTGCCATTGTCAAAGCTGCACAGATTGATGGCGCAAGTAAACCAACCATCTATCGCAGAATAGTCCTCCCGTGTCTGCGCCCAGTATTTTTCTCCGCCATTATCGTGTTGTCGCACATTGCGATTAAGAGCTTCGACCTGGTGACGGCATTGACTTCTGGCGGCCCCGGATACAGCTCCGACCTACCGGCACTGTTTATGTACTCTCACGCCTTTACGCGTGGCCAAATGGGCTTAGGTGCCGCATCGGCAATGATGATGCTGGCAGGGGTGCTCGCCATCTTGGTGCCCTACCTCTATTCAGAGCTAAGAGGGCAACGCCATGACTAGTACGACGGTAAACACCGAGGTGATGAAAAAACCTCTACAGCCAGGTCGCTGGTTGATCTACGGCATCCTTATTCTGTTCGCGCTGATCTATCTAATGCCCTTAATTGTGATGCTACTAACCTCTTTCAAAACCTCGGCTGATATCCGTTCCGGTAACCTGATGTCGTTACCCACTGAGTGGGTCTTCGACGGCTGGATAAAAGCGTGGGGAAGTGCTTGTACCGGTGTCAACTGTGATGGCATCAAGGGCTACTTCTGGAACTCGATGCAGATGGTGATCCCTGCGGTACTTATCTCCACCATGATGGGCGCTTTTAACGGCTACGTGCTGGCCAAATGGCGTTTCCGGGGGTCAGATCTGTTTTTCAGTCTGATGCTGTTCGGTTGTTTTATCCCGTTTCAGGTGATCTTGTTACCAATGGCGCAAAGTCTCGGCTACGTCGGCTTAGCCAACACCACCGCGGGATTAGTCACTGTACATGTGATTTACGGTGTTGCATTCACCACCATGTTTTTCCGTAACTATTACGTCAGCATTCCTGACGAGCTAGTTAAAGCAGCAAAACTCGATGGTGCAGGTTTCTTTACTATCTTCTTTCGCATTCTGCTGCCTATCTCCAAGCCGATCTTTATGGTTTGCGTGATTTGGCAATTCACCGCGATCTGGAATGACTTTCTGTTTGGTGTGGTGTACTCCGCTGGCGATACCCAGCCGATGACGGTAGCCCTCAACAATCTGGTCAACACCTCCACTGGCGTCAAAGAGTACAACGTGGATATGGCCGCAGCGATCCTCGCTGCGTTACCTACGCTGCTGGTCTACTTCTTTGCCGGAAAATACTTCGTGCGTGGCCTCACGGCCGGTGTGGTTAAAGGATAAAGCGCACCGCGCTTACTGAATTAGGAATTTAAGATGGCAACGCTAAATATCAAGCAGATACGTAAACGCTACGGTAAATCAACCCAGGAGATCCTTAAAGGGATCGATATCAGTATCGACAACGGTGAATTTCTGATCCTCGTCGGCCCTTCAGGCTGTGGTAAATCCACCTTGATGAATATGATCGCTGGATTGGAGGAGGTCAGTGATGGCCAGATCTTGATTGATAATCAGGATGTCACCCACGTGGCGCCTAAAGATCGGGATATCGCCATGGTGTTCCAGTCATACGCCCTCTATCCCAACATGACTGTCCGTCAAAACATTCAGTTTGGTCTGGAGATCCGCAAGATGCCAGCAGCCGAGATCGAAGCGGAAGTTGAGCGGGTCGCCAATCTGTTACAGATTGACCACTTGCTTGACCGCAAGCCGTCACAACTCTCTGGTGGCCAACAACAACGCGTGGCCATGGGGCGAGCACTCTCTCGGCGGCCAAAAATCTACCTGTTTGATGAACCGCTTTCTAACCTCGATGCCAAACTACGGGTAGAGATGCGTACCGAAGTGAAGAAGCTGCACCAACGCCTAGGTACCACCATTGTTTACGTTACCCATGATCAGATCGAAGCGATGACATTAGCAGACCGGATCGCCGTGATGAAAGATGGTGAACTACTGCAACTGGGGACACCAAAACAGGTATACGAAACCCCCTCCAATATGTTTGTTGCCGGCTTTATCGGCTCCCCTTCCATGAACTTTATCGACTGTTTGATCAAGAAGGATGAAAACGGTCTGTTCACTGAGTTAGCCAATTCACAACAACAGATCACACGGCTACCTGCGCCAGACTATATGATCGACTACCTCGGCAAGTCGGTCGTATTGGGATTAAGACCTGAGCAGATCACCACCCCACAGCCCCATAAGCAGACCGATAAACAAGTGACCCGTGGCCAATTCGAGGTGTTAGTGACTGAGCCAACCGGCCCTGACGTTATCGTTGAAGTACAGGCCAATGACCAGGAGATAAGCTGCCGTATCGATCCTGAACACCCGTTAGAGATAGGCCAACCAATAGAGCTGATGTTTGATTGCAACAAAGCGGTCTACTTCGACAAATCTACAGAGCAACGTATCTGTCCGCAAAACAGTACATTGCCAGCACCGACAAAGGCATCGGCCGCCTGAGTATGTCCTTTCCCATACAGGCCGATTGGCACCGCTTATGCGGTGCCTTTTTTTAATCTCTGACGTACAATCCCCCCATCTTACCGCTACCTCTGCGAAAACAGCCGCTGCCAATGAACAGATATGTTGAACTCATCGACCAAGCACTGACCCTCGAACGCTTCCCGTTCAGTCAGGATCCAAATCTGCAGGCGTGGGATGCAGCCGACGAATACCTTTTAAATCAACTACGAGAAAGAGGTTGGCTGCAACAGGGAGGGACTATCCATATTTACAACGACACCTTCGGCGCGCTAACGGCCGCCTTAGTCAGTTGGTTCGCGGAGCAAAATTGTAGCGATTACAATATCATCAATCGTGGCGACAGCTTTCTTAGTCACCAGGGATGCCGTAACAATTTGCAGGATAATCGGCTGGCCGATGACAGAGTCGTCTACGTTGATAGCTTGCAGGACGTCGCAGAAGCCGCTGATCTTGTGCTGTTGAAGGTGCCGAAAAACCATACTCTATTGCAGCAACAACTGGCACAGGTCAAAGCCACTGCCACTGAACACACCAAAATGCTAGCCGCCGCCAAAGCCAAGGCATTAACCCGTAACGTGATCGACATGTTTAACCAACTAGGCGCAGCCAACCCGTCTCTGGCATGGAAAAAATGTCGAGTGGTCGATTGCCAGATAGAGCCAACATCCGACCTGCAAGTGCCAGATCTGAATGTGTGGCCACTTGAAAACACAGAATATAACCTGGTAAATCACGCTAACGTATTTGCCCGCCAGTATTTGGATATCGGTGCACGATTCTTCCTGCAATACTTACCGAAAGAACAGCAATACCATGAAGTGATCGATCTGGGTTGCGGCAACGGTGTTCTCAGCCTGATGCTGTTAGCACAAAACAAAATCGACAAATTGATCGCCATCGACGAAAGCTACATGGCGCTCGCTTCCACCGAACAAACCATCAAAGAGAATCTGCCTGCACAGCTGGTGCATTGCCAATTCCAAGCAAACAACTGCTTAGATGGCTTCGAAGGCGCGCGGTCTGATCTGGTAGTGTGTAACCCGCCGTTTCATCAGAACAACGCGATCACTGACGATATCGCCTGGCAGATGTTTAGAGATGCGAAGCGTGTCCTGAAACGAGGTGGTAAGCTAATGATCGTTGGTAACCAACATCTCGCTTATCACATCAAGCTGCAGCGTTTGTTTGGGAACTGTGAGACCCTAGCCAGCAATAAGAAGTTTGTTATTTTGGAAGCGGTAAAATAATGTTGAAGACTCTCTCTTTGAAAGCACTTTTGTTCGCATTCTGCGGTGTACTCATCGCTGGTTGTAGCAGTCAGTACAGCCCTATCATTATCAGCCCCCCGGTCATTTTTGCCGATGATGTCTGGCCTGATGCCCAACCTATCGCACTCAAAGTTGAAGATATGCGCCCGGCACAGTACCTGGCAAAAATCCAGGGCAGCGGTGAAAAAGTCACCCTGGTACCCGGCAACAATAGTCTGAGTGAAGTGGTTAATGTGCGAGTTGCTGCGGCCTTTAATGAGCATGGCATCGATGTGAACCCATTGTCACCGATTGAGTTCAATATTGAACTGCACAGCGCATTAGTGGACGTCACTAAACCGGGGCACTTTGACTACGATATCGACACGCACATAAAAATCGAAGTCAACATCAAAAAATCAACCGGGCAATTTACCAAGTTGTTTCGTGGCAAACGGCAAACCATCATCGCCATCAAACCCGATACGGCAAAGCTAGAAGAAGAGCTAAACGCACTGCTCGGCAAAGTACTTAACGAGCTAGTGAACGACGGTGAGATACATCAGTTCATTGCTCGTCAACCGACTGATATTGTTCATTAACAGGGGGCTTGCATGCGTTTTATCTGGCTATTGTTGGCCCTGTTTGTTGGTTCAGCACAAGCGGCACATAAGGGTCAACTGCAACCCTCTAACCCGTTTCCCAAAGTGGCAATGAAAACCACCTTAGGCACTATCGTTATTGAGCTTGATCGTACAAGAGCGCCGCTCACCGTGGATGCCTTTCTCGCCTATGTGGTGGACGGCGATTATGACCAAACCTTGTTTCATCGAATCATTCCAGGCTTCGTTGCCCAAGGCGGAGGAATAGATACCAGATATTCGCCAAAGAATGAGAAAAAGAGGCTGGCGAATGAATCAGGCAATGGCCTAAAAAATAGTGAAGGCACCATTGCCATGGCGCGCCAAAACGCTCCACACTCTGCAACCCGCCAATTCTTTTTTAATCTGGCAGAGAATGATTCACTAAATCCTAGCCGACGCGGCTGGGGCTATACGGTGTTTGGTGAAGTGGTTGAAGGTCACGATATTTTACTGAAATTCAATAGTGTACAGACCGAATACAGCGATAAGCTTGGCTGGCCCGATGTCCCCGTTGCGCCGGTAATTTTGGAAAAAGCCACGCTACTACCAGAAGAGTAGAATGAATCAAACCAGCAGTTCACGCCCCTCGCCCGCCGTTGCTCCTTCTACAAAACGGCGCTGGCAAATGAAAGCGAATCTCACGCGTTGGCGTGCGGCGGTGGCTGTCTATGGCCAACGCAGCATGCTGCATATGCTGATCTTTGGCTTTAGCTGCGGCCTGCCTTACATGCTGGTTTTCGCCACCCTCTCTTTTTGGCTCAGAGAAGCAGAAGTCAGTCGCTCGGCGATTGGTTACTTCAGTTGGATCCTAGTGGTTTATGGCATGAAGTGGTTATGGGCACCATTAGTAGACCGCCTAAAACTGCCACTACTGCACCGACTGCTAGGGCGGAGGCGATCATGGATAGGCCTGGCACAAACGGCCATCGCACTTTCGCTACTTGGATTGGCTTGGCTGGATCCAGCGCTGTCACTGCAGAATTTCGCACTCTGCACGCTACTGGTCGCCTGGTTTTCAGCGACACAGGACATCGCAATTGATGCCTACCGAATTGAGATAGCCCCTCAGGAAGAGCAAGGCTCTCTAGCGGCCGCCTATATGCTGGGATACCGTTTAGCCATGATCCTCAGTGGTGCCGGTGCGCTCTATTTAGCCGCTTGGTTTTCAACGGGCGAAGGTTATGACCCTGTCGGCTGGTCACACGCTTATATCGTTATGGCTGGGATCATGGGGCTATGTCTGCTGAATACCCTGCTCTCCCAAGAGCCGGTGCAATCCTCAGCCAGCATAGAAAAAGATGAAGAAGATGCAGCCCTCGCATTAGAGCGCACAGCCCATCTACCATTGCCGATACAACGTATGCTCTCCTGGTGCTATGGCGCTCTGCTCTGCCCATTTATTGATTTCTTCCGCCGTTATCGTTGGCAAGCGTTCTGGCTACTACTGCTAATCGGCACTTATCGTATCTCTGATATCTTTATGGGGGTCATGGCCAACCCATTTTATGTCGATTTAGGTTACAGCAAAGAACAGGTTGCATCGGTCGCCAAGGTGTTTGGGGTCATCATGACCCTCATCGGCACAGGCATAGGCGGCTTACTGGTTACACGGTTTGGCTGTCGCCCAATTCTTACCTTGGGTGCAATTCTCGTCGTCGCCACTAATCAGCTATTCGCTGTCATGGCTTGGCTGGCGGCAGCGCTTACGCCTGAATGCGCCAATATCGTGTGTGAAGCCCCTTCCATCTATTGGCTAATGGCTGTCATATCAGCAGATAACATCAGCGCTGGCATCGCCACAGCAGCGTTCATCGCTTTTCTTTCCTCACTCACTAACGTCGCCTATTCAGCAACGCAATACGCCCTGTTCAGCTCATTAATGGTGTTGTTCCCGAAATTTCTCGCTGGCTTTTCTGGGGTACTCGTCGACGACATGGGGTATGTTTGGTTCTTTACCATCGCATCGCTGATCGGTTTACCGGTACTTCTACTCATCTGGCTAACAAAACAAACCCAGCTTGCCCCCGTTAATGCGGAAAACAACGGTAAACGGTCCGAATAGATTGCTGATTTGTATCTCAGTTTTAATCATTAACAACCGCTAGCCGTTTGATTCAGCTACTATTTATCTATCACTATCTGTTAATTAACTAAAAGGGGCTGTCGTCCGTGACCCAAGTTCGTCCTGCCGACAATCAACAAGCGCCTATCATCATCGATGTTGAAGCCTCAGGATTTGGTTCAGGCAGCTACCCCATAGAGATAGGCTTAGCCATGCCGGCAAATGAGCGCCACTGTTTTCTAATCAGGCCTGCGGAACACTGGCGGCATTGGTCCGAGGAGGCAGAAAAAATACACAAAATATCGCGGCAGGCGCTGCATGAGCATGGCCTAGAGATACAAGATGTTGCTTATCAACTAAATGAAATTCTAGCCGGATTGACCGTCTATTCAGATGCCTGGAGCCACGATAGTAGCTGGGTATACAAACTGTTCGACGAAGCAGAGATCTACCCAAAATTTAAAATTGAGACGTTAAGAAAACTGCTAACGGAAAAGCAACTCTCTCTATGGGATGCAACCAGAGAGAAGATCGAGCAAGAACAGCAAACCATCCGTCACCGTGCCAGCGCGGATGCCCACGTGCTACAACTAACCTTTCTCAGAACCCAATAAACGCTCACTTTTCATACGAAGTAGAAGTAAGTAGATACCCGCATAAACCATCCCGAAACCAGATTAAATTAATTTTTACTAATTTAGACAGTCAGTTATAGATGTGCGTCACATTTATTTACAATCCAAAAGTTCAACAGAGCAAAAACTCAATTATATCAAAAAGCTATAACTTGGATTAAATATTGCTTAACACCTTACGTGGCTTTCTTAGCTACAACATTCACGGAAGTAGTACTACATAAAAAATAAAAGGTGGAATCCAGATGAAAAAGCTAATCGCACTCGCTGTAGCGGCGTCGACACTCGCGATCTCCGGCCATGTCTATGCCGGGCCGCTAAGCAACCTGCACTCCAGTAACGTTGCTCCCATGGTTGTAGCGGGTAATCCAAACGACCCGGTTAATCCAGACTCACCGGGTGACCGCGTTGATCCAAACGTAGCAAGCTCGCCTTTTGCTGGTGTTGTAAGCATCTATATTCAATATGAAGATGGTGGTTATATCTGTACTGGCGCGATGATCGATAAATGGCATGTCGCCACCGCGGCACACTGTGTCGACGAGACTGACACAGGCGTTGCTATCGATCTGACCAATCCAAATAACAACCTGTCCATTCAATTAAATAATGATGGTTCATATCGTGATGACCGCGCGGGTAGCATTATTTCAGCACGCAATGCCACCATCCATCCTGACTATGAAGGCTTTGGGATCTGTCCAGATGGTTCGTTTGGTTGTGTTAATGATGACATCGCACTGATTGAATTAAGCAAGCCTGTCGGCGACGACATTCCAATTTATGAATTTCTTGATCGTCCTGTGATGGCCAACGACCAGTTTGTCATGGTCGGCTACGGTACCTCTGGTGATGCCGTCGATGGCTATTACGTGTCTCCAGACTTTGACGTTAAGCGTGTCGGCGCAAACGTCGTCGACCTGTTTGAAACCGATGACGAAGGTGATTTCGTTTTCGGCCCTGATAATAGCGAAGGCTTAGCAGAAGTTTGGTACGCCGACTTCGACGGTGATCGTGACAGTGATGGCGTCGTAACCGGCGACGAAGATGCACATTGCTTCTACTACGGTATCTGTAGCGAACAACTGCCAAATGCCAATGACTGGGACAACATGGTTTGGGGTGAAGCCAACATTGGTGGCGGCGACTCTGGTGGCCCATCATTTATTTACGATGAAGCAACCGGCGAGTACCTGTTAGCGGCAAACAACACGTTCGGCATTCCAATCTATGATGGTGCGGGTGGTGACATCTTTGGTGGCATCGTTTACGGCGCTTACAGCGACTGGATAAACAACTACCTGAATACCACTAAAGTACCTGCGCCTGCCCCATTAGCCTTACTTGGGCTGGGCCTGGTAGGCTTGATGCTTAAGCGTAGAAAAGCGTAATTAGCTGCGTGATATTTAGTTAGGCGCCTACCACAGGCGCCTTTTTTATGTTTAGCGTGCAAAAACTGAATTTACCCTCGCCATGAGGGACTATTATGTGACCCCAAGATACACCTCTGTTAACATGCTGATTGAGTTCACCATTTTTCCGATATCAGACCCATGGCTCTGTTGAAGTCTTTGCTACAAAACCGCTGGATCTACATAGTAACGCTGGTTATCAGCGTTATTGTTATCTCAGTTTTGGCATTTAACGACCCTCCAAAACAAGCCTCTATGCCCAACGATAAAATCAGCCATTATCTGGCTTTTTTTGCCCTGGCATTGCTTATCTCCCATGGCCTGTTACTTAAGATCCGTTATCAACTGGTGCTGTTGGGAAGTTACGGACTGCTCATTGAATGGGTGCAGAGCTACCTTCCTTATCGCACCGCCAGTATTGCGGATTTTGCAGCGGATATGGCTGGTGCCCTCACCTATTACCTGATTGCAGCCATCATCAGCTTAATCTATCGACATTTTTTCCAGCAGGAGTCAAACCATGCCAGTTAACCCACATATCACCGTACTCGGCATGGGTGCGCTTGGTCAGCTTTATGCTGGCTCTTTAGCAAAACTAGGCGCACAGGTGACGGGCTTAAGCCGCGCAGGCACAGTGGAGTCCGTAAACTTTATGACGCCACAAGGGTTGCAGAAAGTCGCCCTGTCGACAGAGCTGCCTGAGCTATATGACATTTTGCTTGTCACGACCAAGGCATATCAAGCCGTTGATGCGGTACAGTCCCATGCCAGAGCGATTGGTCCGAATACCACAATTTTGCTATTACACAATGGCATGGGTACCCTGGCACCGTTGAAGAAGCGTTTTCCAGACTGCACCATCTGGTTGGGAACCAGTAGCCACGGTGCCTTGCTAGAGCACGGCATACTCAAGCACACTGGCGCAGGAGAAACCTGGCTAGGATTTGGCTATGGTGATCGTAACAGTGAGCAAGAATCAGCGTTCGCCGAGCTGCTCAATCAAGCATTAACGCCCTGTCAATTTAGCGACAACATTAACCACAAGCTATGGCTAAAATTAGCTATCAACAGTGTCATCAACCCGCTAACCGCACTGCATCAATGCCGTAATGGCGATCTCAACTCGCAACGCTTTGCGCCACAGATCCAGGCATTGTGTGAGGAGTTCTCCCTCTTAAGTCTCGCAGAGGGGCTTGATCTGAGTCCTGAGTTTATTCAGCAAACGGTTTATCAAGTGATAGATAAAACCGCGGCCAACTACTCCTCGATGAATAGAGATATCTCAGCGAGACGCCCCACGGAAAACAATCAAATATCCGGTTATGTGGTCTCTCGGGCGGCCCATTTTGGCATCGCTGTTCCTACCCACAGCAAGTTATTTGAGACCCTTTGCCGGCTTGAACGCAGACAAAACAGTACCAGCTTACTGTAGAGAATAGTCACCAACTGTCACCGGCCTGTTATTGACATTCTTCTAGCGACCGCTAAAGCTTGAAGCTCTGGCGACAGGAGCCATGTGTTATGACCATCAAGGTATTAGTCCCGATCGCAGACGGCAGTGAAGAGCTAGAAGCCGTCACCATGATTGATCTGTTAAGACGCGCAGGTATCGATGTCACTGTCGCCAGCTGCACAACTGATGGTGGCTCAGAGATCTGCGCATCGAGAGGCGTCAAGCTGGTCGCCGATCATCATATATCCACACTGACAGATGAACGGTATGCCATGATCGCACTGCCTGGCGGCATGCCGGGCGCAGAGTTATTACGCGACAGTGCCCCGCTTTTAACTCTGTTGAAACAACAACAAAGCAACGGCTGGATCGCCGCTATCTGTGCCGCTCCTGCGGTGGTTCTGCACTCCCATGGCTTAATCAAGGGGTCTGCCACCTGCCACCCGGCTTTCCAGGCGCAATTACCAGCAGCGAATTTAATGTCTGATCAGCCCGTGGTCATTGACCACGACAACAGGCTGGTTACCAGTCAGGGACCAGGTACAGCAATGACGTTTGCACTGACGTTGATAGAGATACTCGCCGGTGCAGATAAGCGTAAACTCACTGCAGCTCCCTTATGCCTAGCCATCGAGTAACCGGCGGAAAATGCGCCTTAGGGTTTTGCCGGTAAACGTACCGCACTGACCTCTGCAACACCTTTTAACGCGCAGCGTCCGGTAACATAGAGTTGCACCGCACGTTCAGCCAGCATACTCCGAAGCAACAGTTGATAGGCTTGTTCTGCCCCAATCGCTTCGAAGTCGATATAGAACAGTCGCGGATTACTGCAACCGCTGATGTTCTTTTCAACTTCCATTTCAATGGTGTAACGTCCTTTATTGGAAACGGACAACCCTTGCAAAGGTGCCGCAGCTAACCAGCCAGAATCCGCATAGCTGGAAGGGGCATGCATGATTAGCATAAGTAGCAGCGGCGCAGCACAATATCTAACGCACTTCACAACGAACAACTCCTAATTCGTCAATATCTAAACTCACTCGGCTGGCCAATGCCCAATCCGTAAGTTTGCCACAGCGCCCCAACGTCGAACTACCATCGGCAAACTGCAAAGAGAACCTCACCACAGCGGCATCGGATAGTGGCAGGTGGTAAATGGTTTGACTGTCGAAAGCCGCGACTTCACCGAAGCTGATATGGGTATGCGACAAATCAAACTGCACTGCAGATAATGGCTTAGCGCCGCCATTATTCACTGATATCTGGGGGCGAAGATCCAACAACAACCAAATCACACCCGCCATAATTAACGTCGCCAGCAAGCCAAGTCGACGGTAATGCTTTTTGGTTAAAGGAGAAGAGGGATGTTGATTTTTATCACTCATGAATACACTTGCTATTGCTGACAATCATCTGCTGAGACTAACAGAATTAATAGCAAAAAGAACAAGTAGGACTAAGCAATTCAAGCTGACGGCGTAGACAAGTGTTGCTCGAGCCAAACAAGAGCCTGCTGTTGGTTTTTAAAAATACCAAAACGCGGCTCTACGCTCAGTGACTCGAAAAGGTGACCAAACATATTGGCATTGGGTGAAACTACCGCTATCGCCTTAGCCCGGTGCTGCAAGCACCAGCGGTAATGCGCTGTGATCAGCTCAATCCCTTGCCTCGTCGTCATGACTTGCTCGCCCAGCACCTCAAGCCGGACAAATTCATCGCATGCCCTGTGTTCTATCGCCGCAACACTTTGCGCAACACCCTGTTCGATGCCCTCACAATTAAACGACTCGTTGGCAATAACCGTCAACAGCTGATCGTGCCAGCTTAGCTCAACATACCCATGGGGCTCCACCTGCACACTCCTTAGCCAAATAGTGAACTGCTAGCGGAAAGTGAATAAATGACATTTTAGCTGCTACATCACCGCAAAACATCAGCCAATCAAACCCATTTGTTCTATCTCCAGCGCATGAGATTAAACCGCAACCAACTGCAGTAACTGACCACAGAACCACGCCATATAAGTCCCTAATACATATCCAAGCACAGCCAGCAACACACCAACCGGCGCTAATGCAGGATGAAACGCCGAGGCAACAACCGGCGCAGAAGCGGCGCCACCAACATTAGCCTGGCTCCCCACCGCCATATAGAACAGTGGTGCTTTAATCAGCTTCGCCACTAACAGCATCAACAGGGCATGAATGACCATCCAGATAGCACCTATCAGGAAGTAAAGCGGCGTTTCCACAATAGCGGTGATATCCATGTGCAAGCCTATGGTTGCGATCAAGATATACAGCATCACCGAGCCCACTTTCGACGCGCCCACAGCTTCCAGTTTTCTAGCTTTAGTGAATGACAGCATCAACCCCAGTGTGGTGGCGATAATGATCAGCCAGAAAAAGTGCTTATTAAGACTTAGCCGGTCAGCAAAACTGACATTGTCTGCAAACCAGGGAGCCAACACATCAGCTAACGCATGACCAATACCAGTCACACCAAAGCCGATAGCGATCATCACCATTAGATCCTTCATATGTGGGATCCGTCCATGCTCAGCGTGGAACTTTTCTACCCGTTCTTTCAGCGCTTCGATGGCCGATGTATCAGCACCGGTTCTTGCATCAATATTCTTTGCATTACCGGCCATCAGCAGCAGAATGGCCATCCAAATGTTGGCCATGACCACATCCACAGTAGCCATCACAGAGAAGATATGGCCGCCGACATCATAGACCTCTTTCATTGCTGCCTGATTAGCGCCACCGCCGATCCAACTACCAGCAACCGTTGTCATGCCCCGCCATACGGCGTCAGGGCCATTACCACCAAGCACTTCTGGAGCAAACACAGAGACCAGCAGAATGGCAATAGGCCCACCGATGACGATGCCTACAGTACCGGTCAAAAACAGAATCACCGCCTTATTGCCTAGCTTCGCAATCGCTTTTAAATCAACACTCAGCGTTAGCAATACCAAACAAGCAGGGAGCAGATAGCGGGACGCAACAAAATAGAGATTAGAATCATGACCATCCACCACGCCAAAGGTGTTTAAAAAAGAGGGCAGGAAATAACACAGTAAAATGGCCGGCACATACTTATAAAACTTGCGCCAAAACGGATGAGAAGAGTAAGCGGTGTAAAAAATACCCCCTAGCATAACGGCCAGGATCCCTAGGATAGTTGCGTCATTGGTGATCAATGCGGTTTCTGCGTGCATGGAAAGATCTACTTCTGTTTGGTTTCTGTTTATTACGCACCAAATCGACAGTCATTGACACCGACTTTGAGATGGCCACTGGAATTTTCGCCCAAGCTTGCCACAATCAATGGCAACATAAAAATCTACCCAGAAATCACTTTGTAAACGCGCCACTAATATTGCTTTCTAACCGTAGTCGCAATCCCCCTAACTTACTGCTAAACATCGCCATTTACGAGTAAACTCTAAATAACACTGCCACCAATGAACAGCTTGGTATTCTTCTTATCTTAAGGGGCCCATAGCATGTACCAAAAACGGCTAACTTTTCTCTTCGCTACCACTATCTGTTGTTGCCAACCAGCTTTAGCGGATGGATTCATTGTGTCAGGCACAGTAATGTTTGCTGGTGCAGGTGATATTTATGTCGCGCTGGTAGATAGAACCAACTTTGACGCACCGAACCAAGCATCACATCAGCTAAAGCTCACCCCGACAAAAGCACAGCGTTCACACGGTTCAATAAGATTCAGCTTTGAGAATGTGGCGGTAGGGAGCTACGCCATCAAAACCTTCCTTGATGAAAATGGAAATGGTGAATTAGACATGGGGATGTTCGGCCCCCAAGAGCCCTGGGCAATTTTTCAACCTGCAAGTTCCAGTTGGGGCGCACCAGACTTTGAAGAAGTGAAGTTCCTATTAGATAGTTCTATGAGCAATATTGAGCTGCTGCTGGAATAACAGTTTACGCAGTTCTTTTGCAGACGCGTTAATCGAATATACGGCAGAAATTTAATCGAAACACCAAGCGTTGATCCGGTTCATCAATTCACCATTGAATACACACTGGCCAATGGTGAGCAATACGTGATGGCAAGCCCACAGGTGACCTTCGTCGCCGAATAAACAAAGATTGTTTCATCCTTCTTTTTCAGGGGAGCTCGATGCTCCCCTTTTTAAAAGCTACAGCCTCTTACAGACATAGATAAAAACCACTAGACACACCAAATGATAATGATTATCATTTACACAAATTAACAAGAGGAATGAACAATGATTAAAACAATCACTTTTGCTGTAATGCACTTTAGCGTGGCTTTTGTCGTAGCTTATTTACTAACAGGTGACATCATTGTCGGCGGCTTAGTTGCCTTAGTGGAACCAGCGGTAAACACTGTGGCTTACTACTTTCATGAAAAGATCTGGTTACGCATCAAGCGTCAGCAAGCGAACAAGATGTTGCCAGCGGTAGAGGGGATATAATGCAAATAAGCCATTTTCAACAGATGGACCCGGATCTGCTGTATAGCTTGATCAATATGAAATTAAGGAATGATTATTCTTCGCTAGCCAGGTTATGCCAAGCGATGGATATAGACGAAGCGGCTCTCATAGCAAAGCTCTCTTCTGCCGGTTACCAGTATCAGTCGGCGCAGAACCAATTTCGACCGACATAATGGCAAATATCCCCTGCCTACCTAGCCTAATGCCGCCCTTAATTTAAAGAGGCTACTGTCACTTCCTTATCAGCCGACTCGCAGTTTTCCCCAGCTCTAAGCATTGATGACAACATAAAACCAAATAACCGTGGTTATTCCCTTCCATGGTAACAACACGGTAGATAACGTTACCAAGAAGGACGAGACAGCTATCGAGTAGGCGATTCAGCCTTTTCTTAACTGTGCGGTGCACTGATTAGATAACACCAATCGCATATAAATAAAGCCCGCATCTATTAGCACGGGCCATGTAAAACCGGTAAACGGCGGTTACTCTCCCAAAGAGAGAAACACTATTTCCCCATACAATTAGCGTAGAAAGTTGTCGTGGCTGGCCAGTCAGAAAAGACACCTATCACACCTACATCATTCGCCAACACGTGCAACACTTCCAAAGTATCGCCATCACGATGGATCACATCTAACCCGCCCGTGTCACCATTGAGGGATTGGTAATACCAACCACCATTGTCTTTCAACAACCCCGAACGCTCCAATGTCCAAGTAATGAGCTTGAGCCCCACGGCTTGCGCGTTCAATGCGTATTGTGACGGTACAATCGCTCCCTCAGCATTCACATCAAGCAACATCCACATTGGCGGTGCCAACACGCGCACACCCTGATCTACCCATTGCTGCATCTTGGCCTGACTAACATGGGTATCGTAGACGCCATCTAACAGCACCGCTTGCTGACTAAACTCACTGTGTTGGTTAATCCAATAGATCACATCGGCGTAGTTAAACGACTGTGGCCAGACTCGCTTAGGATGAATCCCTGCAGCCACATATTCGTTGATCATCTGTGAAGCATATTGCTGCTGCGTATAGTCACCTTCAAATGGCATTGGCACTGAGGGAGACTTAAGCTCAGGAGTGAAATCAACATCCAGTGAGTCTAACAATACAATGCTTTCTGCATGGGTTAGAAGCGTGCCTGGACCGGTATAAATATCAGTACGCCAATCCGCGGTGGCATTCATATACTCCTCAATACTGGTGGCATCAAGGTTGGCAGCATCCATTTTACCCTGCAGAGATTTAAACTCGGCAAGCGTTATATCACTGGTACAACATTGAATATCCGCAGCGTTCGCCAGCTTACCATCAACATCAAACAGAGGCGGTACGGCACACTTATCGGCTAACGGTGTCGCTAGAATATTGGTGGTGCTATGCAGATCACACTGAGAATGGCGACATACCAGCTCACGGTCTTGAGTAAAGGTCACGTCACACTCAACGATCCCCGCTCCCATTTTCGCTGCGGCCACATAAGACTCTCGGGTGTGCTCGGGAAACTGCATCGGTGCACCACGGTGGCCGATAGAAAACTTAGAAGGGTGAAAAACACCCCGTTTACACCGCTTCAATTTCTCTTTCAATGGACTCTGCGCCATATCATCCAGCAGAAAGAATGGACGAGGCCCTAACTGCACGTTGCCGTTTAAGCGGCTGAACTGCGGCGGCACGTTAACAACGATGGGGTTATCAGGATCTTTGACGATAGGTGGCTCAATCTGTGGCTTAGCAGCTGCATTGGCCCAACATGTTACGGTTATAGAGCCCAAACCAAGGAGCAGGGCCGAAGCCACTGTCACTAAACGCATAACGCCTCCTAAATAAGATTAGTTAAATGGAAGTGATCGACCGCAAACTGACCGCGGCTAAACATACTTTGCCGATATGACGTAGTGATGGCATACGTTTGATAGAAATAAGACAAGGGCCGATAGAAGCCAATAATTTACAACAAAAAAAGGACGCAAATGCGTCCTTTTATTCAGTGCCTAATTAAATTTAAGGCGCTGTAGCTACCTTAGGGTTTGGACCGAAATCATTCTCACCTTCAGCGCTGTCAATCAGCATGAAGATTAACAGGATGATACCGCCAACCATAGGTACCAAAACAATCCAGTACCACCAGCCGGAGCGGCCAGTGTCATGCAGACGACGCACAGTGACTGAGATGCTAGGAATGATCAAACCGAGCATAGTCACAACAGTGAAAATTGGAATCCCGATCACGGCATCAATAACAACAGCCACGATAACAGTCAGGAGATAAAACAGGGCAAAGTACCAATACTCACAACGACGCGCACGTCCTGCAAAAGTTGCATACTTCTTAAGTGCGGCAAGAAACCAACTCATAACAACATCCTATTGTGTATTACTAAATTTTGTAGAGGGTAATTTAGAGGAAAGTGGCATTCGGCGGCAATAGCCTGAGCAAAAGTGTGTGAACCACGACTAGAAATAGCTCGCAAAAAGCCAATGTTAGGCACTTTTTTTCCAGCAATAAAAGCTATAAATATCGGTTTCATGCTAAAAATAGGCTCTTCGCCCTGTGATCCACTCATTACACGACGCCACAGAGCTAATTTTCAGCTAGAAAGGCAACGTTTTGATGACCACGCGGATCGAAACACCACGGTTAATCATGCGAGAGTTCACCCTTGAGGATGTCGAGGCGGTATTCGAGTTTGGCACTCATGCTGAAGTCTCGCGCTATACCGGCGATGCGGGAGATATGACAACCTTGGCGGATGCTGAGCAGGTGATCCGTGCTGTCTGGCTCGCAGAGTACCAACAATATGGCTACGCCCGTTATGCCCTGGTACATAAGGCGGATAATCGAGTTATCGGCTTCTGTGGCCTGAAATATATGCCACAGTTCAACGCACCAGACATCGGCTATCGCATGCTGCCGGAATATTGGGGGCAAGGCTTAGGTTTAGAAGCGGTTGCAGCCACCCTCACCTACGCCAAAAACCAACTCGGCATCAACCACATCGTAGGAGAGGTCGTTACCGAGAACCATGCTTCCAGTAAGATTCTCATGCGCCTTGGCTTCAAACATACTGAGCAGTATGAAAAGTTAGGGGTCACTTTTAATCGATATGACTATTTCGGATAGCAAACTCAGCTAACCATTGCGCTAATCGATGGTTTAATCAACTGTTTCTATTGCAAAATAGCTGATAAGAAAGCGTTACCACTTAACAACCAAGGACAATATTCATGAAATGCACTAGCTGTAAACAGGGTGATCTAGTTCCTAGTTTTATCGACGGCCTGTTCCGCGCTCATACCTGTAACCATTGCGAAGGTGATTGGCTACTCATCGAAGACTACGTCAGCTGGAAAGAGCAACATCCTGATCACCCATTTGCATCTAATGCATCTTTAGAAGCGGAAGAAAGTAAAACAGCCCTCTTCTGCCCTGTCTCGGGCACCATCATGCGCAAGTTCAAATTATCCGCTGACACTGCCCACCGCATTGACTACAGCGCTGCTGTTGGTGGCGTTTGGTTAGATAAAGGTGAATGGGAACTGCTGAAAAAAGAGGGGCTGGCAGGCTCACTGAATAGCGTACTGACCCAGCAATGGCAGCGCTCTATTCAGCAACAAAGCAGTCAGCAAACCTTTGCCGAGCTTTATCGAGAAAAATTTGGTGAAGCCGGTTACCAAAAAGCAAAAGAGCTCCGCGCCTGGCTCAGCGAACAACCTAACAAAGCCGATCTACGTGCTTACCTGTTAGCTGAAGACCCTTACAGCGCAGAAAAATAGTGCCTTTTACACCATTTCATATGGGGCCGGGGCTGCTCATCAAGGTCCTGTTTCAAGGCAGCTTCAGCCTAATGGTGTTTGGCTGGAGTCAGATTGTTATGGATATCCAGCCCCTCATTGTCTTACTGACGGGAGAGGGGCACCTGCACGGTTTTAGCCATACATTTATTGGCGCCACCCTGCTCTCCATCCTGTCTTGTGTCAGCGGTAAATACCTTGGCGAGTGGGGGCTCCGTTTGCTCGCTTTGCGCTCGCGCTCTGCACCCCATTTACCCATTCGCTGGCCAGTTGCTGCGACATCAGCAGCGATAGGCTGCTACAGCCACGTACTGTTGGATGCGCTGATGCATGGTGATCTGCAACCTTGGTGGCCGATATCTCTCGAAAATCCGATATTGGGCATGATATCGGCGTCAACCTTACACCAGACATGCCTCTACGCTGGTCTATTGGGGATTGCGGGATTAGTTGTTAACTACAGGCAAAATAGGTCCACTCAGTAACGAAACTGTCGCTGTAACGCCGTTAACTGAGTTGCAGCTTAAGAGCCAAAGTTGTGCGGTGATCATCGATGGAGCTTTTCTCACTACAATGCATCGATATAACGCTTATAAGTCCCCTCACCGAATGCGACCAACTCACCATTTTTAAACAACAAAGGCGTGCATTCATCCTTGGTCGTTTTGGCGTCCGAGCTGACATGTTGGGTACGGTAGAATACAACTTGATAGGTATAGTCTTCGAACGTGATCGCCTCTGCGATATCCGGTGCGCCAAGCTCCTCAATGATTGTGGCTTGCAGTATTGGTGTGTCTAGGCTGAGACTGTTTATGTAATTACGGTTATAAACCTGCCGGTCTTCCCAATCCATATTTTCAGGATAACTACCCATCACTTTATCCCAGGAATACACACCCAGCCCGTAAACCAGTAGGCCAGCAATGACGATTTTTCCAAGTATGCGATTGTCTTTGTTCATGGCCATCCTTACTGCGCTCTGCAACTATTACCTGTCTCCCATTTTAGATTACAGGGTCTCGCCCAGATTGCACTGGCTAACCCCGGCTAAAATGTTTCAAATTAAAACAAACGCCAACCCAGCCCTTTTAAAACAGCACGCTCCGTGAAAAGAAATGAGTTCTCATCAAGACGTTCAATTGTAATGTAATTGAGTGCCTAGATAAGGCTGCTCGATTCAGGGTTTCAGTCAGCCAATAACCCAATTTGCTGCTTCTTAGGCAAGGTCGCGACGACTAAACTGAATGAGTTATCAATCATTCTAGACAGCTCACCTTGCGGCACACTGCCGTCGCATATCACGGTATTCCAATGCTTTTTATTCATATGGTATCCCGGGATCACCGAGGGGTAGATATCCCGCAATGCGCAGGCTTCGTCGGGATCGCATTTCAAATTTAATCTCACCACGCCCTCTTCGATGCCAAACAGAGCAAACATCTTGTTGCGCACTTTGAACACGGCGACATCATCGCCAAATGGAAATGACTCGGTTACATCTGGCTTCGCCAATAGGTATTGGCGAAGCGCTTTCGGTTGGTCCAGGTTTGCCAATTAAAGCTCCTTTTTGCTAGCTGCTAAATCGCTCTTTGGGTACCACCACTGGGCGCTGTATATGCTGGAACATGCTGCGTTTGCTTTCCGCTAGTACATGTTTTTTCATTGACGGGTAACAGGCGCCGATGGCAAGAAAATTAATCCGTGCATCAGCCAGTGCCATTCCCAGATTAGCTGATGACGCTTCACGCTCATCAAGTAATGGTTCATCTTCCCAATAACAGACGGGGCAGATCTCATATCGATCACGTTGGTCGAGAGTAAAGTAATCACAGCAGGGACACTGCATAAGCAACTGCGGGCATGTCGCTTGGTCGGCATTACGAGTCATCTGGAGCCTCCTGTTGAAGATCGCATTGTTATAAAACTGACTAGCGCGAATTGTCTGATACCACCAACTATTCAGGTGATATTAGCGTCTCTCCTCCTCTGATTGAGATAAGGGCTCAGTACCACTGTCACCGCCATATTTTGGCAGCTCATCGGTATCGGTGAGCCAGGGAACATGAGAATCAAAATAGACATGGGCGCTGACCGGGCGGTCTATCGGCTCTTGCATTGCCGCCAGAGCGATGTGTAACTCACCGGGCCAACGTTCGGAACGAAAAAAGAGTGTACTACCGCAGGTACTACAGAAACCGCGCTGGGCATTTTCGGAAGAATCAAACCAACGCAGCGTATTGTCTTCATGCATCAACTTAACTTGCTGCGCAGATACGCCAAACCAGGTCACAAAGGCTGCGCCATGCGCCTGACGACAGCGGCTACAATGGCAATGTGCGCTCCACTTGGTGGGCGACGACACCTCAAACGCAATAGCACCACATAAACATTGTCCGTACATGCCAGCTCCCCAAACCCATTGGCAATATCTTCATAAGATTGCCAAAGAAGTGTCTTAGGTCGATTCCGTTACGATTTAAGTTAGACGAAACTCAACGCCGACGGTAGCTTTTTTTATTGGCTTTGGGTTGACGGCTCAAACGCAGCAACAAGTTTGTGCTTTAGTCACGCAGTTCTCGCGTTCACAGCAAACACCAACAACAAAAAAGCCCGGCCTAGATGGTCGGGCTGATTGCGAGAGCGACTTGTCGCATAAAGTAAGGCATCTCAGCGCTACGAGTTATTTCAACCCTTCTTGCTCTAACAAGGTTTGCAACGCGATAGTCATTCGCTCAACCACAGCGAGTAGCTCCTCGCCTCCCGTGGCTGCACCTTCCAACAACTGCTGCAAATCATCTTGTAGACCGACAGGGAACTTGTTCCCCTTGGCTAACAGCAGTGACAACATGCGCTTCTCGCCGGGGTGGGGGATCTCATTGACCGCAAACAACATGTCAAAATAGGCAGCTAACATCTCGGCGATACGATGATTGACACTGATCCTGTCTTCTCGTTTCAGCGCTTTTTTCAGCTGATGATAGTAAGCAGGGATCTGCGCTTTCATCAATGGAAAGCACTTATCGACAATGGCCTGCTTTAACAAAGGCGGGTATGGTACGTTAAAACGCGACTGTAACTCAGTCGCCTTACCGGTGCGATCAAACAGGATCTTTGAATCGAGTAAATTGGCCCAAAAACAGGTGGTGTAGCCAACACCGACCTGATGAAGTTCAACCACGCGACTTAGCTCGCCTTCCAGCCACTCCAGGCCGCGATAGATAAGCTCGATCTCGACGCCGTCATTGAGCACGCCATCATCTTCTGTTTCCCAGAACTGATTGTTTAGCTCCATCATCTGACAATGACGATCGGTGATCGCCTTACGTTGCTCTACCGGCAGAGCGCGATTGAGGTAAACGTACACATCATAATCTGAATCGGGATCCGCACGCTCCGCGCCACGGGAGCCCGCCAGTAAAATAGCATCCACTTGCGGTAATTCGGAAAATTCCCGGATTAAGTCATTAAAGCAGTCTGAATATGCCATGGTCGTCCTTAAAGTCGTTGGCTTGATCATCAAATTAAAAATGGCATTACTGCAGCAGGGGGTGCTCTGGCGGTAGTTTTTTCATCACCCAAACGGCCAATCGATGACGCAAAGACTGGGCATCTTCTTGGTCTTCAGGAAGTGGCGTCACCAAGCCATCGGATACTAACAGGCGATAGATACACTCAATTTTTTCTTTCGCGTGCGCCGTTTCTGGAAAATCTGAAAAGCCGCGATTGACCGCATAATTCTGGCCAACCTTCAAAGCAAGCTTCACCAACTGTTGTTCATTTTTTAGCTTCTTCAAGGGCCTCTCCATCCGCAGTTGTGCAGTTCCTATATGAGCCAGATGCTCACGATTGCACGCAGCATAGCGGAACTCTCCAATGACAAGTTAGTACCCATGTCAAAAAATGGTGCACCAGGGATGGAATTAGCCAACGCTTAAATAGTTAGCAACACAACGACCATGAGCTAGTAGAGATAAGCAAACAACTCACGCTTCTGCTGCTCTGTGAGATCACTGACACAACGGATATTACGCTCTGGGATCTGCTCAGGGTTGGGATAGTGACGCAATACCCTTTCCATCTGTTCTTCGCGGATCAGATGTAAGATCGGATACGGTGCGCGGTTGGTGAGGTTTTCGGCATCATCAGGGGCTGCGCCGGCAAAGCAGTAATCAGGATGGAAGCTGGCGATCTGATAAATGCCGTCGCGGTCATATTGTTCAAGTAAACCTTCAGCAATATCCAGATATTGATTGTATTCATCAAAGCGTTGCAGCATCTCCGGGATAACCAGAAGCGACGTTTCTAACTGCTCCACCGGAGACTCATCCAGCAAGATCATCTCATCGAGCATGGCGTCCGAGAGCCCAGCGTGGGAGGTGGCTGTCGTCACCTGGATCCGCACAGCTCCACGACGACTTGGCGCGGCAGCAAATGGGCACAGATTAAGCCCAATAACCACCTGCTGCAGCCAATGCTCAACGGCCTTGGTAATAACTCCTGTCTGAGGGTGCGCAGCGACGGTGTCCGTCATCCCTTCTCACCCTGCGCCAGTTGTTTATCTTTCGCTCGCCCCAACAGGTAGCCATCAACTGCAGCAAATATCCAGCAGGCCAGCAGCAGCCACAATGCCCAGCTCATCCAAGCCTCTTCGGGGGCATAGATCGCCTGCCGCACCGACTCGGTGATCAGCTGCATATCCGGCATGATGCCTGTTCGGGTAAAAGGCTCCAGCGCTTCTAATGCCAATGACACCGCATTGATACACACGGCTGTCACCAGCACCACCACCAACGTCATTACTACGTATCCACGGATCGGCTTACCGAGCTGCACTTGTGCCAAGCCAGGCAAAACCACGCCCGAAACCAATAACGCTTGTGTTGCATGCTTCATCCATTAGCTCCCAACGAATGAAACAGATAAGCGCCCATACTTAACCAAGACAGCAACAGTAATATCCAAGGTAGCGGGTGTTGACGGTACCCTGACTTAGCCTCATCTGGGCTTGCACTATCAGCCTGGTCGGCCGAGGCGTCACTGCGTTTGGCCCTTTTCTTACGTTTGTCCTGCTCTCTCAACTTGGCTTTATGTTGCTTCTTATAGAGCTCGATCCCTTTTTGGATCCCTTGAGCAATCAATTTTGTCTGTTCTTTGGTTTGTCCGGGCCTTTGGGTCGCTTTTGCTAACGCGTCCGATTCTTGAACAGTCTCGGAGGAAGGCCCTCCTTTCTTATACTTAGTCATTACATCGCTCAACTAATACTTGGCTGACATTATCCGTCTAATTTACCCAACCAGCGTAGCGCTGTGAAGTTGCGCTTCCCACAACTGCGGCCTGCCAACCAAAGTTGTTTTATCACTGTCGTAAGTGGCTTAAATATTTCGTCACCGTGTTAGGCAAGTGCTGCCAACAATAATCGATAACTCCCGCTTCATGTTTTTGCCAAAGGATCCCCAGGTAAACCACACAACCCCCTAATCCAGTTAATGCCAGCGGAAAAAGCCAACTGTCTTGAAATACATCGCTGGCCAAATGCCCGAGATATAAGCAACACCCCAACGCACCACAAACAACAAAGATACGCCTCATCAACACTATACCAACCACCATCATACTTAAGTTTATCAGCAGGTAGGTGACGGTCTCCCACTGCTCCCCATCTCCGAGCGCGGTGAGCCCCAACCAAAACGAAATGGTGCCCAACATATACAACCAGAAAGAGTAATCCTGATGAGAGCGGTTCTTGATATCTATGACGAGTGCCAGCAACAGCATTATCACACCAGCCCATAATGAAGCCAGTACTCGGAAGTCCCAATCATTTGAGTTATCGGAACTTACAATCGCCAAATACACCAACGAATACCATAGCGTCACGGTCATGGGCATGACCACAAATGGATAACGAAAGCGCCATACCAACACCAGCCCCATCACCAAAGCGGAGAGTGACAAAGAAAGAAAAAGCCACTCTGTCGACCACTGATGTTCACGATAAAGCGTATGGTCTGGCCACAAGCCTAGAGCTTGCTGCAAACCATAAAAAACCATCGGCGTCACCACCACGATAAAGGCGCCACAAATACCAGCGGCAGTAGACTGTTGCTCTGCGGCAAACCGCCTTAACAACCAAAAAGCGACCGCCATGTAGCAAAAGCTGACCACTGAGAAGCCAAGACCACCGAACGTCTCTTCTGCCAAGATGACAAAAATCACCATGGCGCCAATAGCGATAAGGCCGCCGAAGTAGTAAAGAAGGTGCGTAAAACTAAATTCTGCTTTGTCACGTTGGCTGTTCAGCAAAAAGGACCACAATGCATCCACCTGATCGCTCGAAACAATATCGGCGTGCGCCGCATCCTTTAAATTCTGTTTAGATATTCTCATATTTGTTCCAAAAAGCGCGTCATGTTGCCTCACATCAAAGCAATGAACGAAGCACGGAACCCATCGTTCAAAAGAGGGTCGATACAGTACTCAACACTCATGTGCCGTACCAATCAATGAAATACCATACTAACAAAATAAGAAAATTGCCTTGCTTCAACAGTTACTTAAAATCAATAAGCCAGAATAGCGAAAGTGATGAGTTGGTCCGTTCATTTCAAGTCAACGGTCAGCGGTTCTGGCTCAAGCGTGCAGGCGAAGATAAACATCGTTGGTACCATCGGATGCTTCCACTATTGTCTAGAGGAAAACTGAAAGGCTGGTTAAATAGCCATGCCAATATCCCACCCAATGCGCGCCTGTTCGGCGAACTAAAGCGCTTGCTTGCCTTATCCTTACAAGGTCTACCTGTGGTTCAAATCACCAGTTTCACCGACCATAGTTTCATCACTAAAGATGCTGGCGTTGATGCGAAAACCATACTAGAGCAAAGCGCAGAGAAACGAGAAATTGTCAGCCAACTATTTGATGCGCTGGGGACTCTTCACCAAGCGGGTGTCGTTCATGGCCGCCCCGCCCTAAGAGATATCGCCATCAGTGCCAGCGGAAAAGTAACCTTTTTAGACTTTGAAGAGAGCCCAACTCAAACCACGCCAGAGCTAATGGCTAGGGATGCCATCATACTCATCAATGAGTGTCATCGGATCCCAGACCTTACTGCAAGCGATGTTCAAGCAGGGGTAGCTAAGTGGCGAATGAAGACTAACCGCTCAACATGGCATGCCATGTGCTCAGCAACGTGGTGGCTATTGGCGTTGTTAAGTGTTCCCGCCAAACTATCGGCCCGTTGGAGTCAGAAACCTCGTAAACAGCGATTAAGGCGTGCCCTTGCCACGCTGTCACGATTAACCAAAAGCCCTTTACCTAACCACTTTTTTGCAAGAGGTTTGCCCTTCGGCTTCTGACATTAGAGCAGGATAAAAGACTAGCCTTTAGCGTCTGAGCTGCCCGCATTACGTTTATTCACCACTTGTGCGGTTATCTTCTCGGCAGAGCGACCTGCAACGTACCCTCCAAGACCGATCTGCAATAGCAGCCAGGCCTCGTCAGCTAAACGAAACGCCAACAAATCAAAGCTATCCAGCACCACGAGTGCCAAAAACGTTAGCATGGTGATCGGTCGCCAGTTCCGCTGCAGCCACGATTGCCCCGTCGCTTCCGCTTGCACAATCGACGCCTGGTTGTCTAACAGCTTGGTCTCATAATCCAAGACTTTGCCAAGAAATTCATTTTCTACCTGACGCAGCTGACGACGCATGGTCAGCTTTTCTTCTTCACTGGTATGTAGCTCATCCACCAGCTTGGTGGCCGGTTCGAAGATGCTACTGATAAAACTTAAAATGCTCATGGGGCTCTCCTTGCTACGCTATTGCTACTGAATTGAATTAACTGAACTGCTGCTTAAATGCTTGGTAGTGGCGACTGATAGCCGCCCCATAAAACGCCTTCTGACCACTGCCGTTGTAGTAACCGGCAAAACGTTCAAAATCGAGTTGTTGCAAGCTTTGGAGCATTGCCGGAGAAAAGAAGGCGAACATGCCATCAATCTGTCGATCAACATCAATACAGAACTCTGCAAACATCTGCTGTACCGTGGCATAGCCAAGGGTTTGATAATGAAACCCCATGATCTGCGGCGCGCCCATACTGATCGAAAGTAACGCTGCGGTATCATCCAAATTGCGAGCAAAACTAAGCAGTTGCCACTCTTTTTCTTGATTACCGTGAAAGCTCTGCCAAGGATCTTGCCGCGATGCACGCCATTGATGGCCTTTCCACACTTTGTCTTTTGCGTAAACAAAATGGGCGTTAAATATATCCGGGTTAGAACGTCCCCAATATTTCCAAAACTTGTGGTTTTCAAACCGAATAATCATACGATCTTGATTGCTTGGCTCGAAGCCTTTGCCGCCGCTTTCTACACAGATCACGGCAACCACGGTGGCAACATCCAGTTGATGTTCGCTGGCCATTAACTTGAGCGCTGGCCCGAACTTCTGCCAAGCATTGACGACAGCCATCTGCTCTTTGGAATGGGATGCCACAGGCGCAGCGACGGGTTGCTGCATCTCTAGCTGCTGTTCGCTGAGGGGTTGTAGGTAGCGGCTGGCGACATATCCCCTTCCCTTAGAAAAAACAATCTCACTCCAGCCATCAAGTTGTCCGGTCACCGACACCAACTGCTGCGCAACGACTTGGCCAATTAACGTGCTGCCAGCGTCAGGTTGGCCACGTACGTTCAACACCGCCGTGATCACTTTTGCCTGAGTAGGCTCAGGGGAAAGATGCAGATCAACGTACTCTGCCAACACGTATCCAGTTGCCTGATTGAAACTCACTTCCAACCAATCGCCATGGGAGCCTTCAATCTCCAACACACTCGCTTTTACCAACGAACCAAAGATCGGCGCATGGCGATCAGGGCGGGAACGAACGTTAAGTCGGGAAGCATTGATAACGCCACTCTGTCTCGGTGACGTATCGGCGATACGAAGATATTCTGCGGAGACAAATCCGCTATGCTGCTGATAACGGATCTCATACCAACCATTTCTCTGAGCCAACACCGGCAACACGGCATTGCGATTAACCACGCCCAACTTGCGACCATCGGCAGCGGGACGATCACGCACGTTGAGTCTCTGTGTGTTAACTATACCTATCATTACCAACTCCCTTTGCGGGAGGAAGCAGTTTACGACTGCGACTACTGCTCTTCATCATTGAGCAGTACACTCAGGTGGATACGGCGTCACCTGTGCCGAAGCCATGCTTCCTGTTCCAAGGTGTTTCCTACGCCATCCACAACAGGCGTGATAAGTATCAGTCTAGTCTAAATTTTTGGCAGGCAAACAACCACCTACCGACAATTAGCGATTGTCAGATGATTTCGCGACTAGTTCCCACTGGGATAGTTTTCTTTGTCAATTACCTTCTTCTGACCATCGTTGTCGATTGCCACATAGGTAAAGTCCGCTTCCGTCACCTTGATATGGGCACAATCACCATCAGTTGCCCGTAAAATGGGCTCGATCCACACTTCAAGATTGAGCGTCAAAGAGGTATTGCCAATTTTCACGACTGAGCCATAGCAGCCAACAATATCTCCCACCTTAACCGGCTGAATAAACTTAATAGAATTTACCGCCACAGTGACGGTACGACAGCGAGCGATCTCTTTTGCCAAGATCCCACCGGCAATGTCCATTTGCGACATGATCCAACCACCAAATATATCGCCGTTGACATTGGTATCCGCAGGCATCGCCAATGTTCTTAAAATAAGGCTACCCTGAGGCACCGGACAAATTTCGCTCATATCACTCTCGCTCAAAAAAATATTGTAAAAAAAATCAACAGTCACGATAGGGCGCAAACCCAAGCCCTATGCACCAAGTAAGAACACTCTAAAAAGCGCATATTCATTTTGGCCACTTTAGCCCACCACAAAAGGGATAGAAACGGCTACGCTTGTTAGATCTCCATCTACATCAGCAGATATCATGCCGTTATTTCTAATACTCGATCAGGGAGGCCAGAGTGTTCGTGCGCTGGTTGTCGATCATCAGGGAAACGTGGTCACCAGAGCACAACATGCCATTGCCACTCATTATGGTAGCAAAGGTCATATCGAGCAGAATGCTGACGCCATTGCCCGTGATATTAAGCAGTGTGCACTGCGTGCAGTTCAGAAACTCAGCATCATTCAAAGACAACAACTAAGATCCGCCGGGTTAGTGACTCAACGCGCCAGCCTGCTAGCTGTTAATGCAAACAGCCAGCAAGTGTTAACCCCGGTAATGAGTTGGCAGGATATCCGAGGCGGCGGCAACCTGCGAAAAGTGGCGATGACCACGTCGGAGTTGCGCTCAATAACCGGTTTACGCCTCAGCCCCCATTACGGCGTGGCAAAAATGCGTTGGAGCCTGAAACATAACCACGCGGTAAACAAAGCAGCCGAGGCGGATGAGTTGATGTTCACCCCGATAGCCAGCTTTCTTATCCAGCAGCTAACCGGCGGTAAGCAGTACCAGACAGATGCTGTCAACGCCTCCCGCACATTACTGATGGATCATATTAATTGCCAATGGTCAGCAGAGTTACTGGAGAAGTTCGCCATTAAGCAGCAATGGCTACCGACCATCTGTGCCAATGATGAGTATTACGGAGAGATACAGCTGGGTAACCTTTCCCTGCCCCTCCACTACGTCAATGGTGATCAAGCAACAGTGTTATTCAGTCGTGGCAAACCATCACCCACCACTTTATCCATTAATGTAGGTACCGGCGCATTTATCTCTCGGGTCACCGATGGCGATGACACTGCACTGCTACGTAGCTTGGTGCACCATGGCAAAGAGCAGTTTCGCGTATTGGAGGGCACAGTCAACGGTGCCGCGACTGCGATCCAACAAGTGATTTCGGAGGTGACGACCAAACAAGGATCACAATCCGATCTCCTCGCCCAGGTTAATGGCCAGATCAACAACATTCCTCTGTTTCTTAATGGTATTGGTGGTCTTGGTGCTCCCTTTTGGCTACCCGGCTTTAACAGTGAATTTCAACACCCGGAGTCACTAGATGGCGTAACGCCAGTAGCGAAACTGACTGCGGTTATAGAAAGCGTAGCCTTTCTATTGCAGATCATTATCCAACGCCTGTCAGCGCATCCTCCCACCCCCACAAAAATAGAGATATGCGGTGGTCTGAGCCGTCTTGACTACCTTTGCCAAACACTGGCTAATATCAGTGGTATGGAGGTCTTTCGCGAGCAGGAAGTAGAGGGCTCGGCCTTAGGCTGCGCATGGTGGTTAGCGGGATCTCCCGCAGACTGGCGCAATGCAGAAGTAACCAGCCAATTTGTGCCGCAACATGCCCCTGCACTATCGCAAAGGTTTAGCGCTTGGCAGGAGGCGATGCGACAGCGTTTACCGGCGGATAAAGCGGCAATGATGGATAGTCAGCCACAGACTCTCTCGCCCCTAGACGCCTGCAGCTCCAGTTAAGTACGCGGGATGCCGTGTCGCGGTAGGTGGTTAGTTTACCGCCATACACGCTCAACAGATCCGGATGTTGGGGATCGGTGAACAGCAAGGTATCTCGTGGACGAGAAAAGGCGTCACTGTCGAGCTTAGGTAACACTCTAAGCCCGGCAAAACTTGCCACTGTTATTGCTTGGTTATTCGGAAAATAATGACGATAAAGCGTTTCCAAATAGCAGATCTCCTGAGCTGTCGGACGGATCTCCTCTGGTAACGTCTGAAAAACAGTTTCCGTGGTTCCCACCATGGTTTTTCCCTGCCACGGCATCACGAACACGACGCGGTGATCCGTTGGTGACTCCAGATAATAGACCTGCGATGGCGCGGGATGATCGAGGATAATATGGGCACCTTGCACCCACTCCACCGACACCTGTTTGCTGTTTGGCCTGACTAACGAGATCACTTCATTGACCCAGGGGCCAGCGCAGTTCACTACCGCAGCGCAGGTCAATGACTGTTGCTGCACAACCTTGTCTGCAGATAGCAGATCACAATCAATACGATAACCACCATCAACCTGCTGCAACGCCGTCAGTGTCGCAGGGCACAGCAACTCCGCACCACAACGTAAAGCACTTTCCATCACCGCCACGGTTAGTACTTGGTCATCAGTGCTGGCATCCCAATATTGCAAGGCATGACTCACACCATCGCAGTTCAAGCCATCTTTCGCCAGATCCGATATCGCCAGCTGTTGAAATCGGCCAAGGGGGTCGAACCCTGATAGCAACGCATACAGACCCAAGCCTAAACGCAGGGTGCCTGCCTGACGTTGAGAATGGGGGTAAACAGGAATAACAAAAGGCGTCGGCTTGACCAATTCAGGAGCCAGATGTAACAGCGTTGCTCTGGCCTTTAGTGCTTTCCTCACTAATCCGAACTGCCCGGACTCTAAATACCTAAGCCCACCGTGGATCAATTTGCTGGAGCGGGAAGAGGTTTGGGTGCCAACACCGCTCTTTTCAACCACCAAAGTTTTGTAGCCAGCGGCAGCAAGCGCCTCCGCCACACCGACACCATTGATCCCCGCACCGATAGCCACAACGTCATAATCGGTTGCCATGGCGGTGCCTACTTTGCCATCAACTTAGCGGGAAAAAAGCTTTCAATCATGGTGATCCCTCTCCTCGCCAAATCATCCCGCAACGCTTCACTGCCGACCTCATAGATAACCCACTGTGGATGCTGCGTGGTAAAGCACTCCTTCTCAGGAACCCGTTCAATATTGCAAAAGATATATTCTGGAGCGATCTGCTCAATGGTACGGTCCTTTAACCACTCCCAATCCCCTAGCACCACCCCCAAACGCTGACCATGATGGGCGCGAGCGTAGCGTAAGAACGGCAGAGAAAAGCTGATCAGCACGCTTTGTAATAGGATAGGCCGCAATGTCTCCATCAAGGTGTCAAACAGCTGGGCATAACTGAAGCGCTCCAGTGCAGCCCTTTTCACTTCGACAAACAACGTGACATCGGGATGATTCACCAGCTGAGTCACCACCTCGGACAGCAAGGTTAATGACGCACGGATAGCGGGTAGTCTTTCATGCTCTTCTATCTGCCATTGCTGCAGTGTCGCTATCGGGTAATCAGCGATGGCACCCGGCATGGGGTTGCGCAACAACCGCTTGCAGTCACGATCATGGAACAGCACAGGGACACCGTCACTAGAGAGCTGCACATCGATCTCAAGTAAGCGGCAACCAGAATTAAGCGCTGCTTGAATACTGGCTAATGAGTTTTCCGGCGCGGCAGTACAATCTCCGCGATGGGCAATCACTTGGATAGCAGCCTCCCTCAATGCACTAGGCCTTAAATCAGTACTTGTTTAAAGAACTTCATCAGGTTCAGGTCAAACTGCTGAGGCCGCACCGATGTTTCAATCTCCTCCGAGCAATGCTTATCAGCAAGGTCAATCAGTTTGGGTTCGGTATGGTGATGCTGGCGGGTGCTGTAAAACACCATCACTTTGGGTTGTAGCGGATTAGAAAAATTACCCTGCATCACGATCGCTAACTTGCCACTCTTGAGTTTCACCAAGGTGCCCACCGGATAGATACCGACGCACCGAATAAACTGATTCAAGAGGTCCTGGTCAAACTCTCCCGGCGTACCATTTTTCATGATACTAAACGCCGTCATACTGGTGACTGAATCCTTGTAGGGGCGATCCGACGTCAAGGCATGGTAACAATCAATGATCGCCGCCATCCGCCCATAGATATTGATCTCCTCACCGGCCAGGCCATGGGGATACCCTGAGCCATCCATACGCTCATGGTGGAGTTTGATCACATCGAGCGTCTCACTGGAGATATGCGGTATCGACGACGCGATCTCCCAACTGATATCAACGTGATCTTTCACTAACTCAAACTCTTTTCCCGTCAGTTCGCCGGGCTTATCAATCAACTCCCTGGGGATATGGATCTTGCCGACGTCGTGGAATAGCATCCCCACCGCCAGGTTTTGTATGGTGTCGCGATTAAAATCCATATGGCGTGCGAACAGGGTCATCAGAGTCGAACAGTTAATCGCATGCTGATACAGATATTCATCTTTGTCTTTCATCTGCACCATAAAGCACAAGGCATTTTGGTTGCGGAACACCGAATCTATGAGCTGATCAGCTAAATCTGATGCCTGATCTAAATCGACAGGTTTACCTTCACTGATTTCGGTAAAAAGCCGCTTCTGATAATCTCGCGCTTTCTCATATAGCTTTAACGCCCGTCCCGCCTCTTCATCAAACGAAACATTGTCATACTCAACGGCCTGCGCTGTATCATCCACGGGCTCGTCGGCGGTCTGACTCGCTATTTCACTACGAGTCATATCGACCATTAAGCTGGTAACACCGGCGCGTTTCAGGTTCTCGACAGCAGAAGGGATCCGAACCAGGCCCTGTGTCTTGACCGTCACGCCGCCCTTCTGCGCCAACACATTGACCACAAACATGCCTAGTTCAAGCTCATCGATATCGATGCGCTTCAAAGAGTTATCACCCATTTTAGATCCTTAACTGATGCAGCCTTAGGTAAGCGTAGTTGGTATCGCTAAGAAGTATCTGCGGCGGAGATCAATTATTACTGAAACGGGCGCTGAAAAGTGCCGACGCAAAACACCAGCAATCACCTCTGCAAAAAATCTAAACGCCCAGCACTTTACTGGCAACCACTACGCCAGCTGGCCAAAGCAGAACAGCGATAATCGCCTTTACCCATGAGGGTTTTGCAGGGGGCGTACCATAACTGTTCTTATCCCGTTCTCCTGGCCAGATGAATAGCGCAAAGTTGGGTCCCGGTAAGCAGTAGAAAAAGGCCAACACTATCGGCCAGCCCAGATCTTTCACCCGAGCCATGGTATAGAACCAGCTCAATACGACAGCCACCAACAGTATGATTAGATGTAGCGGTGATGGATCAGCAACACTCATGGTTGCGGAAGATGTAGGATATTGAGAAGTAGCGTTAGGCAGGATCTTCGCCAGCAATATCGGAGCCGCTATCCAGGCAAGAAATGAGTTCAAGATATAGCTGATACGCCCCGCTCTTGGAGTCACCAGCGCAGTTTCCCGGCTTGTTTTTATTTTTTTAGCCACCTTTCCCCCCAGAGATGCTTTGGGCGGCGCAAACAATCTGGCTTCGCAAGTCTCACAGTAACGGCTGGTTTCAATGATGCGTAACTTGTTGGCGGGGAAATTACCGGCACAGGAGGAGCACTTCATATATCTGTCTATGGCATGGTCAACGTCAAGTAATCGAAACACCATAACCGTTTTGGCTAAAAAATCGAATCTGTAATCGTTCGCTTTAAAGTAATAGTTCTAAAAGGCCCTAGCTAAAAACAAAAAAGCCGACACAAAGGTGTCGGCAAAGAATGGCAGTTCAAGAAGTATGAGTTATAAAATCGGCTAAACGATATGGGGCAGCGACTCTTCCTGCGTCTTGTTAACAGGCAGATTCCAAGCGGCAATCAACTGCATAATTGCAGCTATCAGTAATCCAAACGCTTCTCTGGTTTCTTCAATATAGGGGTAGCTAAAGCTCATGCCATTGGTCATCCCCATACCATCACTGTTGAAAAGATACTCGATGATACTGGGTGAGTACCAGGCACAGACGATAAGCGACAGCATCGCCCCAAGCCAGAGAGGCAGCTCTTTACCATAGCCCAACGCCACAGCAACAAAGTTAGCCGAAATAGCCGCATAACCAATAAACCAGATAACACCATCTGGATCATTTAGCTGCACTACCGCAAATAACAAGAATACCAACGCACAACCTGCAGCAAACCAACGCATCTTCCATTACTCCTTTTTGCATTCCGACTACTTGTCGACTTCAGGTCAGTATTCACTCGCGATTAAAAACGGGCGACCAGCAGGCCGCCCAAACCTCACATGCCGCTTACTCTATGCAAGGAAACCAGGAATACCGCCATTACTATTGCCATAATTCGACCAACCTAACCCCATCCCTTTTGCCAAGTCGAGGAACAGGTTAGAACTACCGCGGTTACCGGCATCGACAACCACACCTTGGTTTATCGCACCATTACCACCACCCACAACATATACACCGGGGTTTTCCTGCTGGTGGTTACCGCCGCCCATCTCTGACATCATCAGGATCATCGTGGTATCCAACAACGTACCGCCACCGGTAGGATCTTGTCGTGCAGCCAGTTCATCACACAGGTACTTAACCATCATGTTGTACCAACGAGTCTGAGCATCAAACAGATTGTTCTCGTTATGTGAACTTACATGGCTCTTCGTTTCGTTGTAGGTCAGCTTTGGTGGGAAAGCGAAGTCACCCATGTAGGGGTGAATACTTTCAAAGTTAACCTTCAAAGACTCATCTTGAGCCGACATAAACTGGAAGGTAGCAACGCGGGTCAAGTCGTACTCCATGGCATAAGCGATATTTCGCATCTGTGCCTGGGCGACTAACTCCGCCTCATCATTGATACCTGTCATACCGACTGAGGGGCGATTTAAGCCACTCAGGTCGAGGTTACTGTTCAATACCCGTTGTAAGTAGTCCAGCGACTCTTCGTGAGTTTGCAACTTAGCGGTCTGCTTGGCATTCAGCGAGTATGTCTGCATCACATCTAAGTTCTCATGCAGAGTTTCTAACACCCGCTTACGGCTTTCAGTGGCGGGATCAGTCTCGCCGCCACTGCCGCCCCCAAGGGAGGCAAAGTACTTGTCGTAGATAGACTGAGGATCATCATTTGGAATGATTTTATTTCCATTCTTATCAGTAAACGGATGATATTCCTTGTCCGTTTTCTGCGATGACCACAGGCCCATGTGCAGATTGTTGTTCAGCGTACCGGCATTGAGTGCTTCACCAATGGCCACATCAATGGTCGGCGAATACTCATGCCCGCCCGAAAACACACCGCGACACGCCTCAGGGTGGCCCGAGCTACCGCCATGCCCAATGAAGGACAAGTTCTTAAATGCCACCATGCGATCAGCATAAGGGGCAAGAGGCAGTAATGGACTATTAGCAAGACTAGCCTCATTTAACTGGTCACCATAGCTGTGCCAGCTATCTCGCTTACAGCCGTTGGGGTAAAACACCACAATTAAGCGCTTGGCACTGTTTCCAGCTGCATGTGCTTTGCCTGCCACCAAGAACTGACTGGCAAAGGGTACCGCCATTCCAGCCATAGCTAAGCCACGAAGGAACTCACGACGCTGCATTTTATTCTTTAATACGTTCATCTTTGTCGCCTCCGTTACTTACGCAGTATGTAGTTTTGAGTTTGGGTCATATCAACCATCAACTCGAGAATAGAGCGCTCACTGTCAGCCTGTTTGAACTGGTCGCCAAACACCTGCAAGGTACAGCTATCATCTCGTTCTTCTCGCTGCCCCCGTGTTGCTCTATACCACTGCCGCGCAAAACACGCTTTACCATGTCGACTATCAGCAATCAGGCCTGATAGCTCAGTCATACTGCTGAAATTGTAGATAGGGTCTGATGCGGTCAGGAAAGTTTCGGCGGATGCCAAACTACCAATGTAGCCACTCGCATCGACAGGCTTAACCGTACCATCTGCAGTCGTTTCGGTCGTTCTGAACAAGCCACGATTATCATAGCTTTCCAAACCAAAACCGATGCCATCTATGTACTGGTGACACGCCGCACAAGGCTCCTGAATGTGGGTTTCGAAGCGTTCGCGTACCGTCTTCGATGGATCCGTTACAGGTTTAAGCTCTGCGCCCACAGGTGGTGGCGGGAAGTCCTGACACATTAAGTTGCGACGAACAAACAGACCACGTTTGACCGGGTGAGTCGCCTCACCGTTAGCAGATGCGGCCAGCGTAAAGGCATGCCCCAAGATACCTGCCCTATCTGAGTTATCACCGGTATAGGTCACTTTCTGCCAACCATTGCCGCCAGGCCAAGAGAGGCCATAATGCGCGGCCAGTTCTTGGTTCATATAACTGTAATCAGCCGTCATCAGCTCGTTATAAGAGCCGCCGCTAAATACAATTTCACGAACAAAGTGATGAGTCTCTTCACGCATCGACTCCTTCAGAGATTCACTAACCTGACCGTCGATCTCACGGTTTGTGCCTAACCAGCCTTCAATAAAGCGATCAAAAGCCAACTTCGCTTTATCATCAGCCAGTAAACGCTCCACCTGAACCTGGATCTGACTTGAACTGCTTAGCTGACCGGCATCGGCAGCACTCATCAATGTTGCGTCAGGTGTCGTTGCCCAGAAGGTATAACTCAGTAATCCGGCAACTTCATAATCAGTCAACTCGAAGAAACCTTCGCGGTCACCCGAAGTAATCTCTTCACCCACCTCAGAGCGATACAGCATCAGTGGTGACGAGAAGATACCTGTCAACAGTCCTTTATCGCCTTCTGCTGAGTGCAGAGATTTCAATTGAGCAAACTCAGTTGCAGTCAAAGGACGACGGAAAGCACGTTTACCGAAACTATTGATAATACAGTCAGTTTCACCACTACATTCTGGTGCCAAGTCATTCAAGCTAGTCACCATATCAGCAGCCAATTCGGCAGCATCTAGGTAGCCCGATACATGCTCGTTAGTAAACACAGCATTGGCGTCAGTTTTGAAACCATTGACGGCAATATCTTGCGGCACTGAGTCCGTCACATTGATGTCGTTAGTCAAACCTAACAGGTCACGAATTGAGTTGTTGTACTCATAAGCGGTGAGCAGACGGAATCCGCGATCAGGTGGCACCATGTCATTCAGACTATCGGCATCACAAAGTTCATCAGGCACCTTATATGCTTCTTCAAACACCATGGCGGCCACTTCTGTTGCACAGTCGCCGACACAGGCACCAACATTCCCTTTCGGCATGCTCACTTCGATATAATCAGCCAGGTCTTCCAGTGTCATACGGCTAGCGATATTGATTAGATTTGGATAACCACCGCCTTCAGAGCCGTGGCAACTTGCGCACATCGCTTGATATTGCTCCCGACCTGCTTTGTGAGTGTCTTCGATGCTCTCAAATACAGCCAACAACGTAAGAGAGACCGTATCTTCGATGACTAACTTGGTTGCCGCACTGTTTGGATCGAGCAGCAATGCAATGCCAGTACCTTCCCAGCCAGAGAAACGCTGCCCTGGGCCTGCGTCGATTGCCACAATATCAGCCACGGTGCCGGGAACGAACAGCTTACTGGTCAGATTGACCGTGCTACCCGGCAGACTGATACGGCCATTTTGCACCTGCACTTGTGTACCGGCAGGTGCACCATCAACTTCAGGTGCTTGTGCTAACCAAGCATTGTCGGCAAACCACACGTTGGTTGAACCGCGGGTCAGCACCAAGTTGTCAGTCTGACACTCTGCACTGCCACAGTTGAAGATCAGGTTGACGTTATTGCTGCCGCCGAAGAACTCCTCTTTAATCAGCTGACGCTTCCACAAGCCGCCGTACTCTGGCGCCGCTTCCATACTGGTGCCAGGCCAATCGCCCAAGCCTTTGGTTTCGCCACCTTGCGGGCCGTACCAGGTATACATGCTGGCTTCAGCCCAATCCCCTGGCTGCTGGAAGTAGACATAAAAGCCTTCGCCCTGATTTACCACATCAACCGACGTTTCATCGCCCTCAAGGGTGGTGATGGTCAAGGTCGTAGTACCGGCAACACTGCCGCCAGTCACTAAACCAGATGCATCCACAGTGGCAATGTTAGTATCAGCAATGCTCCAGGTGACGTCATAGGTGATACCGTCACGGCTATCCGCTGTTTCGCCAACAGCAACCAGCTGCTGCGTACCACCGGCGAGCAACGTAACAGCACCCGGCACTATGGTTAACGCGTCGTATATACCACTGCTACCGGACTTGGTTGATACGCTACTAAATACCGCTGGCGAGCTGCCTTCGGCATTATTCGCCACAAGTTGATAATAGTAAGCGGTGTCAGCTATCAAGCCTGAATCAACATGGCTAATGGTATCGCTTTCCAGCTCAACCAGTAGCTCCCAAGTATCGTTTGGCTGCAGACGACGATAGAGCAGATAGTTGCTTTCATCATCGGCATTATCATTCCAGGTCAGGCTGATTGCCGACGTGGAAAGCGCCAGTGCAGAGAAGTGAGTCGGTTTAGCTGGGCCGTTACCGACCACCAAGGTGATGCTGTCCGAAGCGCCACCAACAGTCGCCATCAAGGTCACTTCACCTTGAGCTAAGGTAGTCAATTGCAGGCTAGCAGCAGAAAATCCACTCACATCAAGAATCGATGGATCACTGGAGTTCCAGATAACTGAGTCCGTTACCGGTGCGGTAAAGCCATTGTCGAACAGGTCGGATACCGACAGACTGACCGTCGCCCCGAGCTCTGGCGTCAATGAAGAGACATTGAGCTGCAAGCCGGTCACAATCGCATTCTGTGCTGATATCCATTGATCAAACAGGCTCAATGCCAGCGGATTGGTATATTTCGAGCCTTTCGGCATACGGTTGCCATCCGTGGTCTGGAATACATACACCACACTGTTTTCCGGGTGGAATGGATCAACCCGGAATAGATCACCACTGGTGGCCACACCAACGATATTTTTGGCACCGATCGGCGTCTCATATCGCAAGTCCATAAAGCCTTCGCTTTGGTGGCAATGGGCACAGTTTGTATCCATGTAGGTGTAAGCGCGTTCGTTTACATCTTCACTGGTATCAGCAGGATCGACATAAGCAGGATACGACGCAGGCCCAGAGATATTCTGATCAAACATACCGATGAAATTAAGTGTACGTAACTGGTTATCGAGCATGTTTGGATACTGCATATCGCCATTTAGCTGGCGGGTAAACATCGCCAACGGCTCTTTGCTTCCGTTACCCACATGACAGCTGGCACATTCGTTACCCGTACGGATCACACGCTCGCGACTCACCAACGCGCCATCTACCCACTCTGTCACATTGATAGTTTCAAACTCAGCCACCAGATCAGCATCAGTATAGGAGTCATTCCACTTGTAGTTCGCCGCTTCCCAGCCGGCTTCTTGCTTAAACAGCACCGCGGTATTCAATGGGCGAGTGTTGCCATCAGCATCAATGGTCACTTCAATCTGCTTAACCAAAACCGTACCCACCGGGAATGTCCAGTTACCATCATCGGAGAAGCCGATAACCTGGTCGTTTGGTATCGCCATATAGTGACGAACAATCGAGCCATCGAACCAAGCATCTGAGTTCAGTTCATAAGCGACGACGCCAGAGACAGGGATACGCTGCGCCAGGTCACTAAAGATACCTGTCTGGGACAGCTTAGCTGGCACCACGGCTTGCTCAATGTTTTGATCAACCGCTTTATAGATGCGCGAGCTACCATCACCAAATTCAACGCCGTAAGTGGTAATGAATAGGTCTGAGCCATCAAGGCCAGTACCAAACGAGGCGATGTTCTCAGGGAAGGCATCAGACAACACAACTTTCTCTTCACCTTCAGCGATCGACCAGATCAACTTCGAGTTGTAGTCACCAAAGATAAAGCGACCATTCAGTCCTGGGAGGTTACTGCCACGGTAGACAAAACCACCGATAATCGAAGAGCTGCCGGTGTGATAGAAACCGCCAACCGGTGGCACAAAATCACTATTACAGTCGAGATTAGATGTACCGTCGCCACCAAGCGCACCGCGGTTAATCACACCTTCACAGATCGGCCAGCCATAGTTTTGACCCGGCTGAATAATGTTGACCTCTTCATAACCCTGTTGACCCACTTCAGTTTCCCATAGGGTATATGGCGCAACAGTATCAAACGCCCAGCGCCATGGATTACGGTGACCATAGCTCCAGATCTCATCCAGCACGTTGGGATCACCCACAAATGGGTTATCTCCAGGTACACGGTAGTATTTACCCGCCTCTGGGATATCCAATACTTCGATACGGATGATAGAGCCGCGCAGATTATCCGTTTCCTGTGGACTGTTATTAGTACGCGGATCTTCTGGGAATGACTGTGTGGCACTGTGGCCATACGCGCCATCACCAATACTCAGGTATAAGTAACCTTCAGTTGGATGGAACTGCAGCATGCCACCTTTATGGTCAGGGCCGAACTGCGGCACACGCAATACTTCAGCTTTTGATCCAGCAATAGCCGCCGTCGGATTAGCTGGATTGTCCATGGTCCAACGCTCTAAAATCGCGTCACCATAAACACCACCATCACTAGAATCATCATTCAGACCATAGTTGTAATAAACATAGAAATAGCCGTTGTTAGCAAAGTCGGGATCAAATGCTAAACCAAGCAATCCCTGCTCATGGTTGTCACGCACAACACCACGTATGTCGAGTACGGTTTTCACCTCCAGCTGTGTCACATCTTCCCTATTAGGAAAGGCATAAACACGGCCAGGCTTATCGACGACATAAAGTAGATCGTTGAAGCCGTCATGCAGCACCAACACGGCGGCACCGAATAAGCCCTCTAGATTAGGAAAAGCATTTTCAAAACCGTAGTTTCCGTTTGACACCTGACCTGAGGTCGGGAAGTTCAACGGCGCCGCTAACAAAGGACGGGAAGCCAAACCATAACCACTGTCCACAACTGAAATAGTAAAGCTATCAGTCGCTGTCTTACCGTCTGTCGCCGTGACGGTAAGGGTGACCGAGAGATCACCTTCATTCGTCAAAGCAGGGGTCGTCACCTGCGCACCATTCAAAGTACCCCAGGCAGAAGACGTCCAGGCGTAGCTGGCAATGTCACCGACGGAACCATCAGCGGAAAGTGTCACCGTGCCATTGATATTGACAGTGCGATCTCCGCCCCCGTTTGCTGACAATGGCGAGGGCACCCCACACGCCTCTTCCGTCATCCACTCACCCTGCTTGTAGCAGTTATTGGCGCCAGTAAATACTTGGTCGGTGGTTTGATTGTTGCCTGCGTCACTAAAGATGACGTTACTGCTAACCGCTGCGGCTGAGATATCCAAGAAATACAGGTTATCGCCAAACTCGGTTAACGCTTTACCTGGCCAACCATCACTGACAACTGAACCAGCTGGTGTTTCATTCCAGGTATATGCCGTCGGAGTTGCCCAGCCATCTGCGTTATAAAAGTAGATGGCACGCCCTTCGGGATAGTTGTAATCCTTAGGTTGACCAAATTCACACTGCTCCATGGTTACCCAGGCACCATCTTGATAACAGGGCGCTTCATGGGTGAAGGTTTGGTCCAATGTTTGATTAGCGCCGCTATTACTAAACACCACACCGACAGACTCGACATGGGTACCAAAGTCATGGCTGTACCAATCGCCACCTTCACTGGCCAGGGTAACACCAGGCCAAGCCGTATCAGCGACCGATGCTACAGGTACCGCATCGAAAAGATGTGCCGTTGGCGTATTGAAGCCTAAACTGTTCTTAAAATAGAGAGTTGAGTTGTCATTCATAGGCACAGTAATCACGGTCACGGTAACCTGTGCGGTCGCCGTTAGCCCGTCATTATCTGTCACCGTCAAGGTCACCACATAGGTACCTGCGGTATCGTAGATCCGGCTGGTTGTTTCGCCAGTTAAAGTGTTACTCCACGCCCAAGAGACAATGTCGCCATCACTATCATAAGACGCTGAACCATCAAAATTGGCCGTATCGCCAGCGTAAATAGTGATATCCGCGCCGGCGTCTGCGATAGGCGCAATTTTCGGCACAACAATTTTGAAGTTACACGCCTCTAATGTGCTCCAGGCACCATTTTGATAGCAGCCCTGGCCGGTAGAGTTAAGTTCTGCTCCTTGATTAGCTCCGCTATCACTAAAAATCAAATTAACGCTGGAGAGCTCGACAGCGAAATCGTGACAGTAGTAGTCACCCAGCGCCACCATGGTTGCACCCGGCCAATCACTCGCGGCAAGAGAACCCGCAGGAGCTGCCGCCCAGTAATGGACAGTTGGCGTATTAAAACCAGCCTCATTGTCATAACAGATGCTATTCGCTGCGATATCGATAGGATCGGGATCGATAATGACCGTTTGCTTAGTTGCAGAGATCGCCTGCGTCGCATCATTGAAAGTCACTAAGTAATCACCAGCACCTTCGGTGATCAGGAAGTCTTCAGCAGGGTACGCCTCTGTCCAATCTGCAAAACGGGTGATCTTAAAACGTGGGTTATCGGCAGCAAAAGTGGCGTTAACTTCCCACAGTCCGGTCTCACTATTTTGCGCCAGCGCCGTTGTAGCCCAGCCATTGCTGGTGCCACGAAGGTAAGCATTGTCCCAGTTAAAGCCACCACAATCGGTACAAATACCTGTTGAGCTTGCGCCAACATGGATCGCCGACGCAGTAAAGGCTGCCACAGTGAAACTCGCATTCCCTGCCGCATCAACAGTGATCTCGGTACCGTCACACTGCCCTGTATCCTTATCGAAATCACTATTCACTACATCACAATAAGTGCCAGCAGCCATGCCAGTAGCAAAGCTCTGGTTGATAACGCCTGCTTCACGGTTTATTACCACAAAGCCTTTGCCGCTGCGGCCAAAAGCGATCTGATTTCCGCCATTGTCCCACCAGTTACTCACAGCAGAGCCAGCAGTAAAGTTACGGAACGACACCATATTTGCGATCGGACGCCAGCGGTGTTCACACTTCCACTGATCCGCAAAACAGTTGAGGTTGTTGCCGTCATGTACCGGAACTCCCGGCGGTCCCATGTCGGTTTGCACCTTGTCATTAATGTCACCGAACTGGTAACTGGACATCACTTTTGGATAGCCGTAAGGCCAGGCCAACATGTAGACGTTAGCGAGATCGTAAAGCGCGCCATCTTTAAAAGTCAGTACATTGGCACCGCCCGCCCCATGGCCACGCTGATTATCGTGGTTATCGGTAAAGACCACGGCTTTATCGTCGGCCATAAAGCCCCAAGGGCTACCAAAATTGGCTAACCAACTGAGTTGGCCATTCTTAAAGGTATCGCCGATTTTCGCTGAATACTGGAACTCAGTGACATCAGCAAAGCCGGTGTATTCATCGCGGCTGATTTTCTCACCACCGAGATCGATCACTTCCTGGAAGATATAGGCCGGCGCGCTCAGCTTTGCTTGGATCGCCTCAACATCAGCGGGCTCCATATGCTTCGCGGCATCAATACGAAAGCCGGTCACACCCAAGCTGATCATCTCGTTCATGTAACCAGCAATAGTATTCCGAACATCTTCCCGTTCAGTGGCTAAATCAGGCAGGCCAGGAATAGAGCAATTACGTACCCGCCATGCGCTGGTACCGTAATCCTCTGGGGTGATATCACAATTGTTTTGGTGCATCTGCGCTGCACCATAATCAGGATAAGTATTAGGCGAGCTGAAGCTACTGCCAGCGGTGCCTGTACCACCGCCGCCGGCCATATGGTTAACCACCGCATCAACGTATATTTCGACACCAACCGCACTACAACGGTTTATCATGTCGATAAATTCAGCCCGTGTACCACTACGACTGTTGTCTATCTTGTAGCTTACAGGCTGATAACGAGTCCACCAGGCATCGCCCTGTACATGCTCATTCGGTGGAGAAACTTGAACCGCCGAAAATCCTTTCGGTCCCAATTCCTCTTCACATTCAATAGCAATATCCTTCCATTGCCACTCGAAAAGATGCACGAAAGCGGTTCGCGGCTCAGCTGCTGCTTGAGCAGAGATGCTCAAGACGCTTGCGCCTACGACGCCAATCAGGCTTTGCCTTATGGTTTTTGGTAACACGGCTGCCTCCTAGCCAAGGTAGCTCAGCCAGGAAGCGGTCCCCATTGGCTAGAGCTTTGTAAGGTACAGGATGTAAAGACGACGGCTTATGTTATCGATATCTTTTTGTGCCGTTTTGTCTTCGCTATTGCACTGTGACGGATCACCACCAGTACAATTTCCACTCTATTACCGCACAAGAAAGGGGCAATCATGTAGGGTTTTTAACGGCCAATTGCATAGTTTGTGAGCGTTTTCACAAATCTGTTACCGTTATCATTGTAATTTTAACATTCGCTGATGTTCGGCTTGTATTTAAAATCAACTGGTTAGCGAAAGATAACATTTTGACAATGGAAAAAACCTAGAAAAAACAGGTTTGCTTTTACCCAAACTCAGACTACCGTCAATTTAATGACGCTCTATTTATGTCACTCTGTCACTCCCTTTGCCGAATAAATGAACAATTTTTCTGCAGGACGCGGTAATAAACGATTAGAACAAACGCCGAGGCCCCGATGTCCCAAATTCATAGCACCAAAAACAAACAAGTCGCTCCATTGAGTTTCGCTGCAGTGACTGAAACTGTGCACACCCGCATTCAAGTAAGCTTTAGTTATCCGGTCAGTTTTACCCGCGACGCACTGAATTTGCGCAATATGACGCTGGCTAACCTTTTCCCGCGCACCCTGCCCTCCTCACCCAAAATAATGCCTGTCATCGACAGTGAAGTACTGCATCATCATGCCGATTTGCCTCACAAACTGCAGGCATATGCAGAACGCCATGGCTTTAACCTGCTTCCCCATGAAGTGGTCAGAGGCGGTGAAATTTGTAAACAAGAGCCGGAGGCGATGTTAGAGGCGCTTTATCGCCGCATCGCCGACGAGCAGGTTGATCGCCACAGTTATCTGCTGGTGATTGGTGGTGGGGCTGTACTTGATGCCGTAGGTTATGCCGCAGCAACCGCACACCGAGGCATTCGCTTAATCCGCATGCCGACAACTACCTTGGCACAAAATGATGCTGGCATTGGGGTCAAAAATGCAATTAACCACCAACAACGCAAAAACTACCTCGGCACATTTGCGCCTCCGTTTGCGGTGATCAATGACTTCGATTTTCTCGATACCCAATCAGAACGGGACAAGCGTGCCGGGATTGCCGAAGCAGTTAAGGTCGCACTCCTCAAGGACAGCGATTTTTTTAACTACCTTTTGGCCCATCGAACATCTTTAACAGACTTCCATCATGAAGCTGCACTTACCATGATTAAGCGTTGTGCATCATTACATCTAGCGCATATTGCCGGTAGTGGTGATCCATTTGAGATGGGGTCAGCGCGGCCGCTGGACTTTGGCCATTGGTCGGCTCACAAGCTGGAGGCACTGTCTGGACACCGACTACGCCATGGTGAAGCGGTGGCCATTGGTATTGCACTGGATTCCCTCTACGCCTGGCAAACTGGGCGCCTATCAAAACAGCAATGCGCCGATATCCTTATCTGTTTAGAGGGTGCCGGATTTCAGCTCAGCTGCGATGAACTGGAAGCGATGAATATGCAGGATGCACTGAACGAGTTCAGAGAGCACCTCGGAGGCAACCTATGTATTACCCTACTTTCCGGGATCGGTGCAGCCAGTGAAGTATCAGATATTGATGCCCAACTAATGCAACGCTGTGCCCAATGGTTAATACAAGGACACTTGCCCCATATAAAGCTCAAACTGGATGCCACATATGGCCAATAGAACGCTCACTAAGGCAATACTGCAACTGATCCGCCTGCCTAACGGTTTCAGCGCCATTGGCAACATTGTGGCGGCTTTTTTTATTGCCACACAGGGTCATGGTGATATTGCCGAACTACTCACCTTAATCGCCATCAGCCTCTGTTTCTTCCATGGCGGCATGGTGCTCAACGACTGCTTTGATCTCAACGAAGATCGACGAGAGCGACCTGAGCGCCCCCTACCATCTGGTCAGCTCTCGGTTAAGTGGGCGTTTGTTGGCGGCGCGGGTTTGTTGTTAACTGGCTTGGCATTGAGCCTCTCTTTGGGTATGCAGAGCTTTTATATCGCGCTAGCATTGGCGATCAACGTAGTCGCCTATGACGCTATTCGTCATCAAGGATTCGTTGCCGCGGGCTTGATGGGAAGTTGCCGTTACCTGAACTGGTTACTGGGACTATCGATCATTGAACTTAATGCGCTCTGGGCGCTGCTACCTCTGCCCGTATTTGCCTATATCTTTGGCTTGACCCTACTGAGCCAGCAAGAAACCTGCGCCACTAACCCTAAACGTCTGCTTACCGTTGCAGCAGTGATGACGGTAGTGATGCTACTACTGGTGACGTTATGGTTTGGCCAAACGCCTCACGGTTACCTGTTTCTGGCGATGACGCTCTCCGGCTGGATCATACTGATGCTGCGCTTGAAGCAGCTCTATAATGATTTTACCCCTGGTGCAGTAAAAGGCATGGTCATCATGTTGTTGATGGGGATTATCCCATTCGATGCACTACTTTTGTTAGCTGCAGGACTGCCCCTCGCCGCATTGGCACTCCTGTTACTGATGGTGCCGGGAAAGCTGATCGCCAAACAACTTTATATGACGTGAGCCCAAAATGAGTAGTCGCTCTGCCCCCCAACTAGTCGAAGTTATCCGTCAACAGCTTGGACTGCAGCTGTCGCCTCCCCGCTGGCAATGGTTCACAAAGGCTATCGATACCATGACCGAGAGTGACTCTCCGCTCACGACATGGGAGCAAGCTTCTACCTCGGCGATCCACCATATAGGCAAAGCGCCATTTAGCGCAAAGTTGGCTTTGCCAACGACAACCGTGCTATCAGCGCCGAAAAAACCACAAGCCTGGACCCCACAGCATTGGCATTGCACCGATGCCGTGCGCATCTTGCTGTGCCACGCCGCCCAGCAAGCTGCAGGCTGTGAAGAAGATAAGCAGGGTGACACGCTGCTCGCTGGCTATAAACGGGGAGATGAGAACGAACGTGCTGCCCTCATTAAAGGCTTGCAACTGTTAGATCCCAAGGGAAAAAATGCTGCGCTCGCCATCGAAGCATGCCGCATCAATAGCCTAAACTTATTTACCGCTATCGCCCTGTTTAATCCCTACCCAGCGATCTTTTTTAGCCAGGACGCGTTTAATCAGTTAGTGATTAAATCTCTTTTTCAAGGACTTAACATCTCATTTATTTACGGGCTGGAAGCAAGGCGCAATCATAATCTATCGATCATGGCGCTACGTTATGTTGAAGAGCGGTTAGATGCTAACAGGCCGGTACCTGATTCCATCTGGTTGGCGATAGATTGTCTGAATATGACAGAGCGCTGCCAGCGCCTGTTCGATAGCATCATTGGCGATGACACTCATCATGCACTAATGACAGCAAAACAAGCACTGCAACAGTCACAATGTGAACAGCAGTGCAGAGACGAGACGTTTGAAGCATCTCACTGATATCACTCTCTAGATCCGATATAACAACTATATCGTTCAAAGATTATTCGCCATAAGGCAAGCAAAGGTTCGCTTGATGAATTATTTCGACCCCCATATCCATATGGTTTCCCGCACCACCGATGATTATCAGAATATGGCCGACGCTGGAATTATTGGCGTAATTGAACCGGCTTTTTGGCAAGGACAACCGCGAACCTCGGTCGGCAGTTTCGTCGACTATTACGACATGCTGGTCGGCTGGGAACGTTTTCGAGCCAGTCAATTTGGCATTCTTCATTACTGCACTATGGGACTAAATCCGAAAGAGAGTAATGATATTGCACTCGCTGAAGAGGTGATGAAGTTACTGCCCCGCTACTTGGCAAAAGAGGGCGTGGTAGGTGTCGGCGAAATTGGCTTTGACGATATCACCCCCAATGAAGAACGCTTTATGGCAGAACAGATACAACTGGCAAAACAGCTATCACTGCCGGTTCTGGTACACACACCACATCGCGACAAACTCACTGGCACAGAGCGCACCATCGCCATGATCAAAGAGATCGGTATTGACGAAAATATGGTGTTAATCGACCACTTGAATGAACAAACCCTACCACTGGTGCTGGAAACAGAGTGCTGGCGTGGCCACTCCATCTATCCCAACACCAAGATGTCTGAACCCCGCATGGTGAAACTGCTGCAACAATATGGCACCGAGAAGATGGTGATCAATAGTGCTGCAGATTGGGGCGTCAGTGATCCACTAAAAGTCCCGAAAACTGCGCAAGCGATGCGGGATGCCGGTTTCAGTGAGCAGGATATCAGCTTAGTTACCTTTGAAAATCCGATTAACTTCTTCGCCCAGAGCGGCCGCATCAGTGTCGAAGAGGTTAGTCGCCCCGCCATCGACCAAACCCAGCTGTGGTTGGATAACTCCGCCTTACGCGGTCAGGAGCCGGTGGTTGAAACGGATACGACAAAGGTCGATCAAGATTAATGGCTGAGCGTTGGCGCAAACAACAGATCGGCTATTGCAGTAACGTCCATCCAGGTGAGAGCTTGGCTGAAGTACTCCGCAACATCACTGACTTTATCTCCCCGGTACGAGAGCAACGGGGGCTGACAGAGATGGAAGCGGGCTTGTGGCTAAGCGAACGTGCCGCCAGCGAGTTGCTGTCGGCACCAGCGCATCTCAAGCAGTGGCAGCTGCAACTGGAGAAGCACGCGATCCAAGTGCGCAGCTTAAATGGTTTTCCTGCCGGAAATTTTCACCAGGCTCGTGTCAAAGAGCTTGCCTACCTGCCCGATTGGAGTGATCCAGCGCGCCTTGAGTACAGCCTGAAATTGGCAGAGATATTAGTGGCCAGCCTCCCCGATAACGAAAGTTACGGCACCATATCCACTCTCCCTTTGGGATATGAGCAAGACTGGACAGAGAAGAAACAGCAGCAAGCAGCAGAACAGCTAATCCAATTGGCCACCGCCCTGGCCACGCTGGAACAGGAATCTGGCAAACAGATCCGCTTCTGTATAGAGATGGAACCAGGGTGCGCCCTTGAATACACCAGTCAGCTGATCGCTTTCTACGACACTACGCTCCGGCAAACAGCAGCACAAAACCAGATCCCTTTCGCATTGGTTAAACGCCATCTCGGCTGTTGCTACGATATCTGCCACCAAGCAGTGATGCATGAAGATATCTATGCGTCGTTGGATGCGATCCACCGCATTGGCATCACTATCGGCAAGCTCCAAGTATCGAGTGCGTTAGTCGCCAATCAACCTGCACGGGCAGACACCAGAAATGATCTCCAGGCATTTGCCGAACCCAAGTATATGCATCAAGTCGCTACCCAAGTTGAGCAAGGCTGCAGGCGTATCGATGATTTGGCAGCCCTGTTAGATGGCAGCGTCGCATTGCCCTCATCTAACCCATGGCGGATCCACTTCCACGTGCCGCTGCAGGCCACAGAGCTGATTAGCCAGCGGCTCACCACCACCGCTGATCAGATCTCTCACGTTTGCCGGTTTTTAGAGCAACATCAGGATTGTCGCCCCCACATCGAAGTGGAAACCTATACTTGGCAACTTCTACCAGAAGACCAACGCCCAAATTCAAACGATGCTCTCATTACAGGGATCTGCGGTGAACTGTCGTGGCTTGAACAGCAACTGAGCCAATGGCAGCTGCTTAGCAACTAACTCCCCAACCCAATACAGCTCTGGAACCGAATATGTCGCAACAGAAGTCACTGACTATCATCAATATCGTCGGGCTCACGCAATCTTTACTGGGAAAACATACCCCGCAACTCAACAAACTGATCGCCGACGGATTTTGCTGTCCACTGGGTGAAGTCTTCCCAGCGGTCACCACCACAGCACAGGCCAGCATGTTAACCGGGAGGCAGCCCAATCAACATGGCATTGTTGGCAACGGCTGGTATATGCGTGACCTGGCCGAAGTCGCGTTTTGGAAACAGTGCAACCAATTGGTACAGGGAGACAAAGTCTGGGATACGCTGAAAGCCAATAACAGCGCAGCCACAATCAGCCAGCTGTTTTGGTGGTACAACATGTACGCTAAAGTCGACTACAGTATTACCCCTCGACCACACTACCCTGCCGATGGTAGAAAAATCCCAGATCTTTATTCATCACCTGCAGGCCTGCATGAATCACTGGAACAACAGCTGGGTAAATTCCCGTTCTTTAATTTCTGGGGCCCGAAGTCCGATATTCGCTCCAGCGCATGGATCGCCAATGCAGCCAAGCTTGAGTTCGATATGCATCGGCCGACGCTACAAACCGTTTACCTACCTCACCTCGACTACAACATGCAAAAGCTTGGGCCGAAACACCCGGAAATATGGCGAGATATCGAAGCGATTGACCAAGTTGCTGGCGATCTGATCGATCATATTAAAGCCGGTGGCGGAGAGGTAATGGTGGTCTCTGAATATGGCATAGAACAGGTATCAAAACCGGTTCACCTGAATCGTATATTGCGTCAGCAGGGATACCTTAAAATCCGTCCTTCAATGGGCTGGGAACTGCTCGATGCTGGCGCCTCAGATGCCTTTGCCGTCGCGGATCATCAAATAGCGCACATCTACGTCAGTCAACCAAAAGATGTCGCACACATACAGAAGGTATTGATGACCATCCCCGGCGTTGCACAGGTACTTAATAGGGAGCAGCAACAAGCATTGCACATCGATCATGAGCGCTCCGGAGAGTTAATCGCTATCGCGGAGCCCGATGCCTGGTTTACCTACTACTATTGGTTAGACGATACGCTTGCCCCCGATTTTGCCCGCACCGTCGATATACACCGCAAACCAGGCTACGACCCGGTAGAGCTGTTCGTCGATCCCAAACTGCGCCTGCCAATCGCCAAGATCGCTTGGCGCGTACTGCAAAAAAAGCTCGGTTTCCGCATGTTAATGGATGTGATCCCGCTCGATGCAAGCTTGGTCAAAGGCAGCCATGGCCGTTTGGCGTCAACCCCAGAGTCAGGCGCACTGCTGATTGCGCCAAAACAGATGGCTGCTGACAGTTACGGAATGACAGATATTCGCCAACTGATTCAGCAGTACCTATATTAGAAGCCAACGTAAACATTAGTGAACACCGTTGAATGTCACATTATTGAACAGTCCAGCGGTGTTCGCCTTGCGGATATTCAATGTTAGCGATATCTTTCAGGCACCTTGAATTAATCAGCGTGACGACAGGGAGGGTAGCCGTTTGAAAAAAGGACAAGTTGTACTTTTAATGGGTGTCTCTGGTTGCGGAAAAACCACCATAGGACGAATGCTGAGCGAGCAACTTGGTTGGCGTTACTATGATGGTGATGTATTTCACTCTCCCGCTAGCATCGCAAAAATGAAACGTGGCGAGCCCCTCACCGACACAGATCGATTAGGTTGGCTCGAGACTCTGCAACAGCTGATCCACGATAAGATAGCCAACGGAGATAACGCTATCATCAGTTGTTCGACGTTAAAAAAACAGTACCGCAACTTACTCAGAAAGGGTAATACCGATCTAAAGTTGCTGTTTCTTAAAGGCGACTACGACACCATCTTACCGCGTTTTAAACAACGTAAAGGCCACTTCTTTACTGATGAGAACATGCTGACAAACCAGTTCCATACGTTAGAAGAGCCATCAGCAAACGAAGCCACTTCTATCGATATTTCACCACCTGCAGAGCAAGTCACACAGGCTTGTTTATCGGCCGTTCTTGAGTTTAAGAAAGCCAGCTAGTTGAGCTGGCTTTTGTGTCATGATGATTGATAGCGCAAAGCTAAGCACTTTCCCGCGCTTTCACTTCAAAGCCTAAGTCGATCCGAGACTCACTCACCTCTTCCTCATTCAGCATGCGCAATAACTCTTTCGCTGACCGTACGCCAACCTCGTAACGAGGCGTCGCGACAGTGGTCAACGATGGCGCCGTCGATGCGGCTATCGGCAGATCATTAAAGCCGATCACAGCTAAATCATGGGGAACACGAATATTACGGCGCTGACATTCAAACAGCGCACCGGCGGCAAGATCATCGTTACACAGGAATAACGCATCTAAATCAGGCCAACGCTGAACGAACTCAGCCAGCAAGTTTGCCCCCATGGCATAACTGGAAGGCGCTTGTGAGGTGATCAACAGGTCATCACTTAAACCCGCCTGCCACATCGCTTCTCGCCAACCACGAAGTCGTTGCTGCGCCCGGTGATCCATGCGCGCACCAGCGAAGCCGATTGTTTTGTGACCTTTGCCAATCAAGTATTCAGTGACCGCTTTGCCAGCTTGAACTTGATCAAAACCAACGCTAACACCCAACGGGTTATCCGCTAACTCCATCATCTCTACGACGGGGATATTCGCTTGTGTGAGCATCCGCCGAGCACGCTCTGTATGTTGGCTACCAGAGAGAATGACGCCATCGACTGCATACTGTAAGAATGTCTCGATCAAGCGCTCCTCTTCTAACGTTGAGTAGCCACTGTGTCCGATTAATACCTGATAGCCCTCGGACAGCATGACCTCATCAACGCCTTTTACCACTTCAGTGAACACCGTGTTGCTGAATGAAGGAACTAATAAAGCAATAGTTTGGGAATGGGATGACGCCAAAGCACCGGCGGCTCGATTGGGGATATACCCTTGTTCATCAATACAACGTTGGATCTTTAAACGGAGCGATTCGGATACTTTGTCGGGTGTTCTAATGGCACGGGAAACGGTAATTTTGCTGACCCCGACTTTTGCGGCAATATCCGCCAGGGTTACGCGCCCTGATCCTTTACGACGACGCTGACTACTCATTGATTCCTTTCTTCCTCTTTTCTTATAGTCTTTCCAGTATGACCAATAACAGTAATAAAGAATGGCTAATATGCAAGCCTAGCATACTCAGCACATTTATCTAAGCATTTACTTATACTCGCTTTTGTCGCAGTAAATCGACTCCACACGACACGCCAGTGTGTCAGCAAATTTCTCACCGTGGCGAGAAGCGAGATCTAACTAAGCTTTTTTTCCGCAGACACCAGCAAAATACCCCTATTGAGAAAACAAATGTAACCTTCTGTTATATCTTAATTTAATTAAAGGAATTCACTTCTGAACTTAGATAGTCATTCCGAATATCTCACATTGGCACACAACTTCCATTACAAACAACTTGTGACCGAAAAACCTCATTAAACCAGATCCAAATAGGCGTCAGCGGCGTAAATATTTCTGTCCACTGCGTTTTATCTGGTGTAACCAAATTAACCCGCTTTCAAAAGCACACGGTGATAAGTGAGTAGACGATGAAGGTCCCCAAAGAAACGTTAGAAGAACGATTTGAGTTTGAGATGATCGAAATGAAACAAGAGTTGCCCGCCAGGCAAGAAACAACGGCGGATGATGATCACGACTCCCGTGCCGACACCGACACTCAACTAACGGACAAAGCAAAGTGACAACCAGCGATTTCCGTGCAGTTGTTATTGGTGGCGGATCCATTGGCACTGCTCTCGCTGACCAGCTAGCCAATGATAAGCATTGCGAGGGCATCGTCGTGACCCATCGCTCACCGAGCAAACAATCAAGCAGTGGCAAAATTACGCAGCTCGAACTTAACCTTGAATCTGAAGCGTCAATCGAAAGCTGTTTTGCCAACATCGCCCAGCAGTGGCCGAGCATCGAAAAGATTTATATTTGTTCGGGAATGTTGCATGAGGGAGTGATCCGCCCGGAGAAGTCTTTGACTCAGCTAACTTCGGCTCATATGACCCACAGCTGGTTAGTTAACGCCGTCGGGCCGCTACTAGTAGCCAAGCATGCAGAACCCTTACTCAGAAATAGTCGTGGTCAAAGCATATTTGCAGCACTTTCTGCCAGAGTTGGCAGTATCAGTGATAACCGCTTAGGAGGCTGGTACGGCTACCGTATGGCAAAAGCAGCGCTCAACATGGGCGTGAAAAATCTTGCCATTGAATGGCAACGAAAACGAATGAATACCATATGCGTCGCACTGCACCCAGGTACCACAGACTCCCCGCTATCCGCGCCATTTCAGGCCAATGTCGATAGCGACAAACTATTCAGTCCCGCTTATACCGCTAGTCATCTACTTCGATTATCAAGTCAGTTGACTCAATCTCATACGGGGAAATTCTTAGCTTGGGATGGTAGCGAGCTTCCTTGGTAGAAATGTAAGCGTAGACTAATTTAGTTAACGTATTGATAAAACTATATTTTACAGTGCGGTTTTTTTATTTTACTTTTGCTGTAGCAGCAGCCGATATTCCTGCTAAAGTCAGAGATATGGCTAATAATCATACAAATGTCTATTGGCTAACTAGGATCCCCACTAGAGAAGGAGCTTGTCGTGACCCGCGTTATCATCGTTTTATTACTCAGTTTGATGCCTATATGCGCCACCAAAGCCGCATTGCTTCAATTTGATTTTGTAGGTGTTCTAACGACTGATATTCCTGATCACAACTCTGAGTTTTCAGGATGGATCATTGTCGATAGTGACGCCGAACAGATCGAAGCCGTTTTTTCATCATCTGGCGATTCTGACTATTTCTGGCTCAGATCTGACCCCATGATAGAAGGCGAATGGGATCTACCTTGGTTTGTCTATGATGACGACTTAGGATCGTTTGTCTTAGTCATTGAAGGGTTCACCAGAGGTGCATCTCGTCCAGATAATCTCTTCGATATCTATCTGGATATCGAACTTGAAGGTTCAGACGAAGCACTGGAAAATAGTGAATTTGAAAACATGTACGTTGCTGAATTTGGTGCATTCGGTAATTTTATTCGCGGTGATGATGACTCCGAGGCATATTTCGGGGATATCTCACTCAAAGTCGTAGATAGCGTCCCAAATATTGCCACTCCAGCAACATCAGCTATCGTGCTAACAGTGCTTATGCTGCTAGGCTTGCTCGGACAACGTTACCGACAGTAATCGATAACATGGTAGCTAATTTGGCTACCATGTTCTCAATTTAGCCTGCTTCATAACTGTTTGTCGTTATGGATCACGAAATAGATTTAACACTTGGATAGTAAATGCACTAAACTAGTGTCAGGAATTTTTACACGCGTTCATTTATTGAGCGAGCCAGAGAGCAGTAGGCCGCATATGACTCCAAATAATCTCATCAAAGCATTGTTACCCGCATTGAAGCGCCAATTAGGCCCTGAACAGGGCTCTTTGTTGGCGCTACCGCAAAACGTATTGGAAGTTCGCCGCCTATGTAACGAAGATGATAGCAGCATCGGTCAGGTCTCCAGCGCCGTCGTGCAAGACCCCGCATTTGCCGGCTACCTGTTGCAGATGGCTAACTCAGCCATGTATGGGTTTGGCTGGAACGAATGTACCCGCATTGAGGATTCCATTAAACGCTTAGGCCTCCAAAGAGTAGCCAAGACTTCGCTACTCTATGCGAGTCGACAGCTGCATCAAGATCAGCACGTACCGCGGGAAATGCGTCCCCTGTTACAAACGAATTGGCAACGGAGCTGGCAGTTGGTCAAAGACGCATCCGAAGCCTACTGGAAAAGGCGTGGCCGCTTACCTGAGCACCATTTTCCTGTCGCAATCGCTGACGTCTTAACTGCCAGTGTGCTCTACTTTTCCGGCGCACTTGCCATTCTATCTATCGCCGCCAGAGAAAGTGAACTATTGGCAGAGCATACGGACCTGCCGTTGGAACGCACCGCACTGCTATATAACCGAGGTATGCTTCGCTCAGTACTGACCCTGTGGGGCATGGGCTCTGACTACGCCAAAGGGCTTGCAGATCTACCTGTCGAAGGAACAAGCCTTTGCCGTAACGATTTTATTCGTCTGGCGCTACTAAACCAACCAGAGATAGCGATCCAGTTAGGTTTCAATATGGACACACAAGAAGAGTGGCGTGAACGTCTGACAGAGCTACGTATGTTGCAACCAATAAAAGTCGCATAAACGCACCTCTATCTCGATAACCATGTAGAAGCTTGTTGTTTCCGCGATCTTGTCGCGTTACGCTCTAAGATCAGTCAGTTAGCGATTAGGCTTCAATGTCTGTTCCAACACCTATCATAGTCATCACGGGTGCCAGCAGTGGTATCGGCAAAGCACTCGCTGAAGCCCTGCTCAAGCAGGGTGTCTCGTTGATTGCCACAGCGAGAGATCCGGCCTCACTCTCCTCGCTGGTCGCTTTAGGTGCACATGCCCTGCCACTCGATGTCACAGACAAAAGCGCGTGCGAAGCCCTGTTACAGCAAGTGTCTGACGACTTTGGACATATCGATATGCTGATAAATAACGCCGGTTATGGACAGATGGGACCTATGCTGGCAGTTGGTGAAAAACAGCTACGTCACCAGTTCGACGTTAACCTGTTTGCACCACTCCGTTTATGCCAGTTAGCAGCCAAGCAGATGAAGCGCCAAGGTCATGGCTGCCTGGTTAATATCGGTAGCGTATCAGGGATCACGGTCACGCCGTTTGCAGGAGTTTATTGTGCTTCAAAAGCCGCGCTTCATGCTGTCGATGAGGCGCTTCAGATGGAACTGGCGCCGTTCAATATCAAGGTAGTCACGGTACAACCGGGTGCTATTGCATCAAATTTTGCTAACGCCGCAGAGTCAGCGCTACCCGATATCAATAGCGAATATGCTGATTATTCGGCCGGGATCGCAAAACGGACAGCCATGTCGCAACAAAATGCGACTCCCGCAAAACAATTTGCTGATCATGTAGTCAGAGAATTGTTAAGACCCGGAGGACCACCTCTGCTAATTCGTTATGGCCATGGCGCTCGACTGCTACCCCTGTTGGCTTATCTGGTACCAAGACGGTTAAGGCACAAATTATTAAAAAGGGCATTTGGCTTAGGTTAATCTGTACCAGTTCAATTTGAGGAAAGTAAAATGAAGTTTGTCGCCCCACTAGTTGCTTGCTTGTTGTTATTCGGATGCAGCGATGAAACAACACAACAGCCGTTTGAACAAGCATGCACAGATCCCAGACCGCAAATATGCACCATGGATTACAACCCGGTAGATGGTTACCTTGAAACAGGTGAGTGGAACTCTTTTTCCAATGCTTGTAATGCCTGTAGTCATCCGCAAGTGCTCGGATACAAAGAGCCCGATGAGAACAGCAAACAACAAAAAGTCTCTCCACCATAGGTATCCGTAAATAATGCCCATTTTTGTCGTTGCAATCATCTTCATCGCCTTTTCTTCGCAAGCGAAAGATTGGCAATTGCAGCTGTCAGAAAGAGGCGTGGATATCTATACCCAGTCAATGGATAACCCACCGTTTCAGAAATTCAGAGCGGAAATACAGGTGGAAGCAACCCGCGGCGCTTTTCTCACCCTGCTGTTGCACACGGAGGCGAATCCTGATTGGGTTGAGCATGCCGAAGGGGCTGATGTGATCATCTTTCAACCGCCCAATCGACACTTGGTACACACGCGATTCAGCCCGCCGTGGCCGGTCAACAAACGAGATTTGGTCACCGCATCACGTTATTGGCAAGAGCCCGATTCAGGGGTGTTATATTTAGCCGCAGAGTCACGCCCGAACGCGTTTCCTACGCAAGAAGGCTACCTAAGAATGCTTGATGCAGAAGCCTGTTGGCAGATCAGCCCGCTGGAAGGCAACACGATTAAGGTCAGATATGAGGGATTTACCAATCCCTCAGGAAACATGCCCTACTTCTTGACTAACAAAGTGGGAATACAAGCGTTATTTAATACCTTCACCAAACTGAAACGCCAGTTAAAAAGAAATGAGTATCGGTTTGCCAACCCTGAAGTTCCCAAGCGCAGAGAGTTCCAATCTAAGCCGTGCAACGCACTATTAGCTGAAGAAACAGCAGTGACCAGAGCCACCGCCCGTCATCAATAGATTCAAACGACAAACGCCTAGGGCGCCAATCGCTCAATTTGCCAGAGGTCTTCACCTTCCATCGCTTTAGAGTAGAGGAAGCGATCATGCAGCCTATGTTCGCCACCCTGCCAAAACTCGATGGTTTCAGGCACAATTCGATAGCCGCCCCAAAAACTTGGCAACGGTACCTCCCCTTTGGAGAACTTCTGTTTTATCTCCATAAACTTAGACTCAAGCACCTGCCGCGCGCTGATACGACTGCTCTGCTTTGACACCCAAGCAGCTATTTGGCTATCACGGGGGCGAGTCACAAAGTACTTCAAAACTTCAGTATTGCTTAACTGCTCTACCTGCCCACAAACAGCCACTTGGCGATCAAGTGCATGCCAAGGAAAAAGTAGCGAGATACGAGGATTAGCAGCCAGGTGCGCCGCCTTACGGCTACCCAAATTGGTATAAAAGATAAATCCCTGAGCATCGAAACGCTTCAGCAAAACAATACGCTGAAAAGGTTGGCCACGCTCATCAACCGACGCCACCACCATCGCCGTTGGATCAGTCAATTTAGCATCGCAAGTTTGCTGCATCCAACGCTCAAACAATGGCCATGGCGTGTCGGGTAGTTCCGCCTCACTCAACCCGCCTGCGGTGTATTCGCGCCGAAGATCACTTAAATCACTCATAGGTAGCCGCTTGAAAAATAGAAAATGTTTTCCATAGTTTACGGCAGAGCAACCTATTTAGACCAATAAAACTGTAAGCTGAACCCCTCTAAGCTGTTGAAATTTTAACCGCTCCACCTTATAAAATGATCAACCGTAGGAAAGAGGAAGATAAAAAAGCGTCCAGCGATGAATCAAACGGCTCACTTTCCAATCCCCTTGGTGATATTGGGGGGTAAAGATCAACGCCCGGCAAAGCTGCCGGACGATGTCAGCGATAAGCACGCGTTGTCCGCGTATAAAGGCATGGCTATACGGATCAACAATCGCCCGATTATCGAAGTGATCATTGAGCGTATTAACGCCTGTGGCATGTTTGGCCCCATCTACATCGCCGGCCCGATGAACGTCTATCAACCGGTATCGGATCTGGCACATATCATCGACACTGACGGCAAACTAGATGAGAATGTTGATGCCGCACTGCAAAGCGTATCGCTATTGCATCCAAATGATCCCGTTGCTTTCTTTGCCTGCGACGTATTACCTGATCCCGAGACACTCAAGCAGCTCACCGAGCTATATCGTCAATCGGGTCACAGTGATATTTTCTTTCCATTGATCAAAGTACCGGAACAAACAGAGCAACTAGGCTCATCCGGCTGGAAACCCAAGTACCAAGTCATCCCCACAGGCGATACCGAGCCAACCACCGTACTGCCCAGCCACTTACTGATCATCAACCCCAAAGCGCTGCGCCTGAGACTGATTTTCACCCTAACAAGACTCGCCTACCAAACTCGCAACCGTGGAATAGAGCAGCGGAAAAGCACCATGATCCGTGGTGCCCTCTGGTTTCTCATCAAAGAGGATCTCAAGCAGTTAGCCAAGTTCAAGCTACCGCATCTCACCACCACGGTACTGAGCAATGCCATTGCGGGTGCCAGAGAACTGGCTTCGGGTTCCATCGCCCAGCACACGTTGGAGAGACGCCTGCGGAAAATACTGATCAAAGCCCGCCGCCGCGTGCGTCACCGCAGGCCGCTGGTTTATCTGCCCGTAGTGGATGCCCTAGAGCTAGCAAAAGATATTGATACGCTAGAAGAAGTGGAAGAGTTAGGCGCTGAGCTGACGGCGGATGAAGTATCAGCAAGCCCATCTAAAGATCCATAACAACACGTTCTGGTCACTGGGCAGTAAAGCAGCGCTTTCAGGTATCTGCTGTGGCCAACATAGATCATGCTCTCATCATCTAAATTAGCTGCCACAAAATCATAATAATGAATAACTTATTCAGATAAACTGAACCGATAAAAAGTGCTTGTCACTATAGGTTCTGGAGAGCAACTCAGTGCATTCGATTTTCAGTGGATTATTCCGCCACCCTGTCGCCTTGATGATCACCGCCGTCGGGCTTTGGATGCTCTATCCGCCTGTCGTCAATTATCTGGTTGATCAAACCAGTGTCTTCTATGTCGCTGCCGTTGCTCATTCATTTGCTGCTATCTGCACGCTCGCCTGCGTCGCGACACTCTTTATCGGCAAGGATAAGATCCCGTTGGCGAATGTCGCCACACCAGCAACATTTAAAACAGTCTCTGCGCCCACCCTCTTTTCTGGCATCTTGATTTGCGCCAATCACCTGTTGCTATACGCCGCATTGAGTGTTTCCGAAGAGTTTGATGTGATAGCCATTCTGGTCTTTGAAACCTGGCCGATCCTATTTTTCTATATCGATAGCGCCCTGCGGCGCGACAAGCGCAAAACATCCATTAACGACTATGTATTTTCTGGCGCAGCGTTCGCGGGGTTTCTGGTACTCACTGCACCCAATGTTGATATCGCAGACTGGCTACTACTCGACAGCCCGATGCTGAAAACCATGGGATTAGCTGCGGCAGGAGGCTTAGCAATGGCCATCAACTGCTATTTCCGCATGAAGTGTATGGATGCATGGAGCACGATATCAGAACAGCGTTCACTCAATCTCAGCAGCTTTAAACGCGGCTTACTGACAGAGGCAGGCGTCAGGTTGGTTGCCGCCCCGCTATTGATCCTGGTATTGCTATATTCAGGCGAGACGATCCCCAGTACCAGCATGAGCAATTTGTTACTGCTCGCCTTCGTCGGCATCGTCATTCTGGCCTTGGGCAGCTTGCTCTATGACCTATCCGTGTTTAATGCAGATAACGCATCCATTAGCGCATTGTGGTACCTAATGCCTGTAGGCGCAGTGCTTATCCTGGCGGTAATGCAGGGGCGTATGCTGAATCAATATGAGGCCGTCGCCTCCGCCCTGATCGTATCCTCAAACATTTTCCTGGCACTCAAATATCCTCTGCGATCTTCATTGCTCGTGCTTTTTGTCTCCGTTTGCACCATCGGCATCTGGATCCTGTTTGCGCCTGTCGCCACCATCAACCACTATTACGATCTATTGGCCGTATCAACAGTGTTCTTCGTCCTACTGGCAACTTTTGCACTGGATAGAACCACCTCACTTAACCGCGAGCGTGAAAGCCTACTCGGCGAGTTCAACGAACAAGTAATCGGTCTATTAGAACAACGTTCGGCAACTGATGAAGGCCAAGACAAAGCCTGTCCCCCCCCTGCGTACCTGAATGAAATCAAACAGTACGTGCTTTGGAATATGCACAGTTTTCTGCGAGCGTTTTCGAGTTTTCAACAGTTAGCGAGTAACCAGAAAACAGCCGAAAGTATTAAATACAATGTGCTGCCACAACTCAAACAAGATGAAGAGGTACGCGAACGCGTGCTTGGGTTGTTTAAGGTGGGCGACAAACTGCTGACGATGGAAAGCGACCGGATCCCGCCAGAAGAGTTCGTCATTTTAATCCTACTTGGTGCCACCAACGTTTTCTTTTCTCTGGTATTTCGTCCTGACACCCTATCCGCAGGACTATTCGCCTTAATAGTCGGTGCCTCAATGATCTATCTGCTACTGATCATTTTTGAGCGGGACAGATACGCCCAGATCAGACACGACCATGCCATGGTGTGTACCAATCTTGTGACCTATGTAGAACAGCAACTTCCCGATAAGGATGAAGCCAATACTGAGCAGACCGTCAAGCAGGAGATCCACCAGGCGATCACACTCAAATCAGGCAATATAGAAACCCGCGGCCGCGCCTATTGGATCTTCAGTGTGTTTGCGTTCCTATTCTTCGGATTTGGCTACGGTTTTCTTTACGAATCCCTGCAAGAGCAACGTTCACTGGAAACATCTCCCCTTACCTCAACACGCAGCATCCAGGAAACGGAAGTCAATATCGCGCTATTGGATTGGCCAGCGGCACAGATAAAAAGCCATATTTTGGCAGGGATCATCAATCATCACACAGAGCTAAACGCATCGGTGATCTCGGTGTCCAGCGAGCAAGCATTTCGAGCGATGGACGATGAGGATGGCATCATCGACATTCATCCAGACCTCTGGGTTGAGAACAACCCAGATATGATACGCCGCTACGTAAAAGCCTTTGGCTCTGTCGCCTTAGGTCAGCAATCGGTCACCGGATCACAAGGGTTGTGTTACACCGACTTTACCTCTGCGCATCCCATCTCTATGTCAGATCTATCAAGTCCCGCTATCGCCAAACAGTTTGATCTGTCCGGCGATGGCAAAGGTGATATATGGGTGGGCGCCAAAGGCTGGGCATCCGTCGACATAGAGCAGCGCCGCCTTTCAGCCTACGGTTTAGATAGCCACTACAACTACCATGTGTTTGACCCAGATGTGTTGCAGATGCTGGTGGAGCGTAATAATCAGAGTCAAAAAGCCAGTCTGTTCTTCTGCTACTACCCAGATGCCCTGTTTATTGATCAGCACGTTCACTTCCTCAACGAATCAACCCATGATGCGAAAAACTGGGCAGCTATCCTGCAGCCCCGCCACAGCAAAGCACCTAGTACAGGTACGTCTTGGCCAAAAACCCACATCAAACTGGCTTATCGCAGCAGTTTGGCGACTAAATCCCACGAATTGGTGACGTTACTTAATAGTTTTGCCATCAGTAACGAAGAGTTAGTCACCATGATGGCACAGGTCAAAGCTGGACAACCAACTGAAGAGGTCGCCCAGCAGTGGATCAGCAATCATCAAGACACGGTTTTGGAATGGCTAACGGGATTTCGGTTACCTGAAAAAGATCAGGTTAATTAACGCCCAAAGTATGGGCGGATAGAGCAGGCTAACCTAAGGAGCGAAGCGACGAAAACCTACGAAAATCCATCTGCGTGAGTTGGCTTGTTATAAGCCATTGCCCAAAGTAGAAATTATAGTAAATCCGACTGCTCCACTTGAGCAAGCTAGGAACAACACAAACAAGCCATAGTACATTCGAAACGCCGGAAAGAGGCCATTCTTGTACTTCTTCTTCGCAAGTTGGAACCTTTTGCTTCGGTCAACAAGTGCTCCTCCAAGAAGCATGAGACCCACGGTCACCACCATAAAAAGAATGAAACCATCGCCGTGCATTGCTGCGGCAACAGCTATGACTAGTCCAGCAGGCACTCCGAGCCAGAGCAGCAATTTCAGAATACGCAGATCTTTTGGGCGATTACTCAAACTCATAATGGCTTATAACAGCGTTCTAGACCGCGGTCAGTATCAACACCTGCCACCGTCCATTTGAATTGGCTCCACTATACCTATCTAACTTTAACCCTATCAAGCAGTTAGGTCACAGTCTTCTATACAGGTTTTGACGTTTTGAAATATAAAACTAAGAACTCGGCTCTCAAGGGAACCGACATTAGAATGGTGCAAGAGTGACTCGGACAAACCAACTTAAAGACAACCTAGACCTACACCCATGTGGTGGGTGATCGCCATGCAGGCACCACCAGCCCGATTGATTTTATCGCCGATGAATAAGCGAGGGGGCATGATGCACATAAAAAAAGAGGCACTCGAAGTGCCTCTTTTTTATCACGAGTTCTATCGTGATTTTTATTGCAGTTAAATGCGCGCGCCTAAAACAGCGTATAGATAAATGTTGCCAGTGCGCTCTGTTGTGTCACAACAACCAAAGAGCCAAGTAACGCCAAGATCACCACAATCGGCAATAACCACATCTTTTTTCTTACCCGCATAAAACGCCACAGGTCACCGATAAACTCTACCATTAGAAAGGGTTCTCCATCTGTTTCTTGTCCAGCGCTTGGCGGCGCTCTTTGTAACTGTCTCTTTTGGGATCAAAACCCTGCTTAAAGTGCAATTTGCCACGCCAGTACAACCAGCTACCCAATGGCAATAAGAGCAGGAAGAATACCACGCCCAAAATCAGCCGCGTATTGATCCAACCTAACGCCAGCGCGATCACTATCCATACCCGAAATAGCGGGTAGATAGCCACTGGCAGTAGCAAAGCAATCAACGCAATCAATGAGCCAGCATAAACTGGCCACAATGAACGCTCATAACCAAACCACCAGGGCAACAAGGCCCAGAAGAACAGGGCCAGCAGCGCAGCAAAACCTAAACCAAATTTACGCAGTTCAGTTTTATTGTCTGCCTCAATCATGGGCGCATTCATTAGTCGAGTTCAAACTCCCGTTGTTTTGCCGTAGCAATCGCCTCTGCAGGCATATCGGCTTTGTCGAGGCGCCAATGACCCAGCACCAAGGTATCCATCTCTGTCGATAAAAAGCAGTCGATAGCGTCATCAGGGCTGCATACCGGGGGTTCACCACGCACATTAAACGAGGTATTAATCACCATAGGTACACCGCTTTGCTCAGCAAAGGCGCTAATCAACTGATGGTATTTCGGGTTGGTTTCTTGATGCACCGTCTGCACCCTTGCCGAATAGTCCACATGGGTGATAGCAGGCAGGGTTGAGCGTTGATATTTCAACCGCTCAATGCCAAATGCGGGCATGTCGTCGCCTTCCGGTAGATGATGCTGTTTAGCGACGTCGGCGACCAGCAGCATGTAGGGGCTGGCACAATCCATATTGAAGTAGTCAGTGACATTTTCAGCCAACACCGATGGCGCGAACGGTCGGAATGACTCGCGATATTTGATCTTTAAGTTCATCACCGACTGCATCTGTTGGCTGCGTGGATCACCAAGGATCGAACGATTACCTAAAGCACGAGGACCAAATTCCATTCGACCTTGGAACCAGCCAATCACGCGGTCAGATGCCAACTCGCCTGCCACTTTCTGCATCAGGCGACCATCATCTAACAACTCGGCCGGCAGCCCCCGTTGTTGAAGTATCTTGTCAACATCATCATCACTGTATTCTGGCCCCAGGTAACTGCCCTGCTGCAGATCCGTGCCGTTCAACTCCCGTGGCTGGCCACAATGCTGATACACACCCGACATGGCAGCACCCAACGCCCCACCAGCATCCCCTGCGGCAGGCTGGATCCAGATATCGTTGAAAACGCCGGCTTCCAGTAGTTTGCCGTTGGCGACACAATTGAGGGCCACTCCCCCAGCGAGGCAAATATTCTCGCAACCGGTTTCAGCTTTCAGGCTTTGCGCGAGTTTAATTACCACCTCTTCGGTGACCACCTGGATCGAACGTGCCAGATCCATCTCTTTCTGTGACACATCAGACTCTTCACTACGGGGCTCGCCGCCGAAAAGCTGATGAAACTTAGAAGATGTCATGGTGCTACCCGTCACATAACTGAAGTAACTCAAATCTAAACGGAAGCTACCATCAGCCTTAATGTCGATAAGGTGTTTACGGATAAGATCTGCGTATTTGGGCTCACCATAAGGGGCTAAGCCCATCAACTTATATTCGCCAGAATTCACCTTAAAGCCGCAGTAATAAGTGAATGCGGAGTAAAGCAACCCGAGTGAGTGGGGAAAACGGATCTCCCAGAGCGGCTGCAGATCATTACCCTCACCCAACCAGGCGCTACTGGTCGCCCATTCGCCAACACCATCAAGACAAAGCACAGCGGCTTTTTCAAACGGGCTAGGAAAAAACGCGGAAGCTGCATGGGATTGATGGTGTTCAGCAAACAGCAGTTTGGGTAGTTCAGCCTTGCTAACGCCAGACATCTGGCTCAATTCGCGACGTAATAGGCTCTTAAGATACAACTTCTCTTTCAGCCAGATCGGCATCGCCCGCACGAACGAGGCAAATCCCCGAGGTGCTGACGCCATATAGGTTTCCAGTAAGCGTTCAAACTTAAGCAACGGCTTGTCGTAAAAAACGATATGGTCAAGATCGATCAACTGACAGCCTGCGGTATCCAGGCAATACTGGATCGACTGCACAGGAAACGAGGGGTCGTGCTTTTTACGACTAAATCTCTCTTCCTGTGCTGCTGCAATAATCTGCCCATCTTCAACCAGTGCCGCAGCACTGTCATGGTAGAGGGCGGAGATACCAAGAATTCGGGTCATGTCCTGCTTCACACTTCTGGGAGTGCGGGCAGTCTAGAGCCCCGCCAACATTGAAGCAACGACCAGTTTTAGCTAGTGTGAGGCGCTTAAAAACTTAAGATGGCCAACGCATTTATGGGTTCTCACAATATCAAATCTAGATCTCGTCTATTTCTAATCCTGACTTTGCTGAGCCCCGTCATATTTTTTGTCCTGCTTGAGCTCATTTTAAGAGCCGTAGGTTTTGGCCACACCTACCCGCTGTTCGTTGACGCCAAAGGAATGCCTGGCTATCTGCAAGCCAGCGATCAGGTGATCAAACGCTATTTCAACGACCCCAAACAAGCACCGAATGTCAGCATTGATACGATCTACTTCAAAAAAGAAAAGCCAGCGGCAACGTTCCGCGTAGTCGTTCAAGGTGGCTCTAGCGCGGCAGGTTTTCCTTATGGCCGTTGGGGTGGTTTAGCCGGCATGTTGAATGACCGGCTGGAAGCCAGTTTTCCAGACAAAGATATAGAAGTGATCACCACGGCCATGAGTGCGGTCAATAGCTACACCATGCTCGACCTAGTCGATGAGATCATCGCCATCCAACCGGATGCCGTGCTTATCTATGCTGGCCATAACGAGTACATTGGTGTCATGGGCGCGGGTTCAGCACTCACTTCAGCCCAAAGCCATGGTGCCAAGCTTTTGTTTTTAAAATTAAAAGATCTCCGCATCTATCAATTAATGCAACGGGTTATGGGCCTATTCAGCCCTGCACCACCCGCCGCTCAAGGTGGCGCCGCCCGCAGCACATTAATGGCAAAAGCAGCCGCAAATCGCGAAATCCCCTACCAATCTGAGATCTTCGATCAAGGGCAGCAACAGTTCGCCAGTAACTTGCAGTTAATCCTGAGTAAATATCAGCAAGCCAATATCCCGGTGATGCTAGGCACGTTGGCCAGTAATGAAGGTGACCAAAAGCCGTTTGTCAGTGATCCAACAAAAGAATCAACGACTGCGTGGCAACAGAAATGGCAAGTTTATGAACAAGCAATGGCGGATGGTCAGTACCCCAATGCATTAGCTGCCGCTAGCCAATTAGCACAACAATTTGATACCGCAAACAGCTGGTTTGCCGTCGGCCAAGCACTGCTCGCCAGCGGAGAAAACGAAGCAGCGCGCAACGCGTTATTGGCGGCAAAAGATCGCGATCAACTGCGTTTTCGCGCCCCTGAAGAGATGAATACCATCATCAAAAATGTGGCTGAGCAGTTTTCTGCGCCGTTAGTCGATGTACAGCAATATTTCGTTATGCACTCAAAAGACGGCATCATCGGCAATAGTTTGATGCTGGAACACTTACACCCCAATAAACGCGGCTATTTTCTTCTGGCAGAAAGTTATTTTAATACCATGAAGAAAACTGCTCTTCTGCAAGATTGGTCGCAAGCCCAGCCAAGTGCAAAAGCGTGGCGCGAAGTGCCGATAACAGAGGTAGACGCGATACTGGCAGACTATAAAATCGCCACGTTAAAAGCGGACTTTCCATTTACCGCCACACCATACAAAGTGAGTTTCCCGACGCCCAACGACACAGTGACCCAGCTGGCACTAGCCCGCCAGTCAGGGCAGCAGGGTTGGATCGCCAACATGCAAAGCTTGCTCGGCTATTACCGGCAGCAGCAAGATCACCCACAGGCCCTCATCGTGGCACGTATGCTGGCACAAGCGTTCCCCAGTCAACATGGGCCGCAATTCGCGTCAGGGATGCTATTCCTCGGTTTAAAAGAGTACCCGCGGGCAATCAAGTATCTACATAAAGCCTTGGCGCTGGAACCACGCAATAGTGAAGCAAGAAAAGCCTTAATTTACGCCTTGGCCAACACCGGCGCCAGCCAACAAGCAAACGCCGAGCTGGAAATATTGCAGCAACAACTGGGAAACGACCCCGTGATTAAAAGCTTGGAACGAACCATTCAAGCAGCAAAACAGTAAAGCGCGATATTAACGGCCGTAGTATCACGACCTTAACGTGGTGCGGCCGTCATTTATCGTCAACGCAGCGTTCCCACCGACAGACCTAAACCGCTGTCGCCAATGTTTAAATAAACGCACATGTTTACTTCATTCTAATGACCATCTATGTTAACTAATATGTTTATTTAATAAATGGTCACACCCTACATTGACCACCCGCTCCCATGGCCAAAGCTGGCATCGGGCTGAGAATCAAGGAGTTCCTATGCAAGCAAGTGCAGATAAGCTGTTGTACCTGCTAAAAACCCGCGGTGCACTGACGGCGCAGCAGTGTGGCGAAATACTTGAAATGACCTCCATGGGGGCGAGAAAACACTTGCAACAACTGGCTGCGCAAGCGCTGGTTAGCTATGAAGATATCGCCAGTAAAAAAGGCCGTCCCAATCGCTTTTGGCAACTCAGCGACAAGGGACATGCCCGTTTTCCTGATCGCCATGCCGATCTAACTCTGCAGCTGATTGATTCGGTTAAAGCCGTGTTTGGTGACGATGGATTAGACCAGCTGATAGCCAAACGAGAGAGCGAGCTTACTGCCGCCTATTTAGCTGCACTTAGTGACCTACCGCTGGCCCAAAGAGTGCAAAAACTTGCCGCGCTAAGAGAAAAAGAGGGATATATGGCGTCGGTTCAACAGATAGAAAACGGCTGGTTGCTGATTGAAGATCATTGCCCTATCTGTGCTGCAGCGCAACAATGCCAAGGCTTTTGCCGTGCAGAACTGCGCCTGTTTCAAACCTGTATTGGCGAGCATGGGACGGTAGAAAGAACGGAATATTTACTCGAAGGTGCTAGGCGCTGCGCCTACCAAATAACCATGAGGATGTAAGATCCTCCCTCTCAATGCGGTCGTATATGTATTCAGGAAAGCTTTTTGCATGCCGATAATAGTGTAGACGGTTAGTTGACACCGACAGGTGCAAGGGGGATCGGATGAAACACTCCCCAGTAGTAGTACAAAAACAGCAATACCCTCTAAACCAGCAAACGACACCGCAAGATGTCAGAGTTAGGCGACCATTAAAGCATGCCGCCAACTGGGTCAATCAAGTGGTTGCCCAACTAGAACAAAATGGCGGCGTCAGCTTTCGCGACCGGCAGGGTCACCTGATTTTGGTCACCAAAAGTGCCAAACACAGCGGATACTGGCAAGCAACCTGGTTTAAACCTGAAGGCCCTTACCAAGACCAACTGTCCCACACAGCAAAAAAGCTCATTCTTAATTTAGCGCCGATGATATGCGAATGGCTAACGCCAAGCGGATTTGAAAGACAGGTCAATCGCTGGCTTCGTCTCAAGCCACATCCGCTATAAATTGGATAGTAAGCAAAGGTATCGCTCGCATGCTTTTTTAAACAGAATGAATTAACGGTTGGAGCTTCTACCGTTAATTGCTTAAACTGGCCTCAATCTCAAGCTATTGCAGAGTGTTTGTATCTTATGAGTCCGATCCACGATTATGGTCGTAGCTTTCCTTTAGGCCCCACAATTATTGATGGCGGTGTAAATTTCAGCCTCTACAGCAAAAACGCCACAGCCGTTGAGTTGCTGCTTTTCAAATCAGCTGAAGACGCCACGCCAAAAGTCATGACGCTCAAGCCAAGTGTCAATCGCACGGGTGACTACTGGCACATATTTGTCAAAGGGTTGGGCGAAGGTCAGCTCTATGGCTATCGCGTTTACGGCCCGTATGATCCAGCAAGAGGCCTGCGTTTTGATCCACAGAAAGTCCTGTTAGACCCATACGCTCAAGCTGTCGCCATGGGCGATAACTATAGCCGGAAGGCGGCCATGGTTCCCGGCGACAATGTCGGCCAGTGCATGAAAGGGGTTGTGGTAGAGCACCGCGGATATGATTGGGAAGATACTGGTCCACTGAATCGGCCATTGGCCGAAACAGTCATCTACGAGATGCATGTCAAAGGCTTCACTGCTAATCCGAACTCAGGCGTTAGCGCTGACAAACGCGGCACCTATGCCGGTGTAATTGAAAAAATTCCCTACCTGAAAAGCCTGGGTGTCACCGCTGTTGAACTGTTACCCGTTCAACAATTTGATCCAGAAGATTGTCCAGAAGGCGTTTCCAACTACTGGGGCTATGCGCCAATCAACTTTTTCTCTCCCCATTCACAGTACAGCTCCGACAAATCACCCACGGGGGCATTTCGTGAGTTCCGCGATATGGTCAAAGAGCTGCATAAAGCAGGGATTGAAGTCTATTTGGACGTGGTGTTTAACCATACCGCTGAAGGCGACAGCAATGGCCCAACCCTTAGTTACAAAGGGCTAGGTAGTACAACCTACTACATCCACGGTGATGACAAACGCGACTTCCACAACTACTCAGGTTGCGGCAATACGATCAATGCCCACAACTCAGTGGTGCGCCGGATGATCCGTGACTGTCTCAAGTTCTGGGTGCAAACCATGCACATTGACGGTTTCCGTTTCGATTTAGCCTCCGTAATGTCTCGTGGTCAAAAAGGCGAAGTGCTGAAAGATCCACCGGTACTCTGGTCAATTGATACCGACCCTGTGCTTTCTGGTACCAAGATCATTGCCGAAGCATGGGACGCTGCAGGTTTATACCAGGTGGGCAGCTTTATTGGTGGCCGCTGGCAAGAGTGGAACGGCAAATATCGGGATCATGTGCGTAGTTTCTTGCGCGGCGAAAAGGGCTACGTCAGCCGCTTTGCCGACCGCCTAATCGGTAGTCCTGATCTCTATTACGATCAGCACCGCAGTCCGCACCGCTCGATTAACTTTGTCACCGCCCATGATGGTTTCACTCTCAATGACATGGTCAGTTATAACGAAAAGCATAACGAAGCCAACAATGAGGGCAATCGTGATGGTGACAATCACAATCGCAGTTGGAACTGTGGTGTAGAAGGCCCCACCGATGATCCTGAGGTGTTGGCGTTGCGTGAACGTCAACGCAAGAATTTCATGACTGTGTTGCTGGCTTCGCTGGGTACACCGATGCTCACCATGGGCGATGAAATTGGCCGTACTCAGCACGGTAACAACAATGCCTACTGCCAGGACAATGAGCTGAGCTGGTTTGATTGGGATCTGGTGGAAAAGAATGCCTCTCTGTTGCGCTTCACACAGAAGATGCTGCGCTGGCGTCAGCAGGATCCAGCGATGGATCAGCAGCGCCACTACACCTTGGCAGACGTGTTAGATAGCACCAAGATCCAGTGGCATGGTGTTCATCCGCAATCGCCAGATTGGTCGGAGAATTCCAATTCATTAGCCATGACCATTCGTGATCCCAACACCGGTGAGCTAGTGTATATGGCGATTAACGCTTGGCATCAGGAACTGGAGTTTGAACTGCCGGATCCTGAATATGGACGCTGGCATCGTATTGTTGATACCAGTCAACCGTCGCCCTATGACATCATTGAAGACCCTGAATGCGCAGAAGCGGTAACTTACCGTATCTATCGCGTTAAAGGACGCTCAGTGGTTATGTTGGCAGCCTACGAAGATTAGGCTAAGCGAAAGGGCCTCTTGCCGCTTCAATGAGTAAAACGACAAGGCCCGCTAGCGGGCCTTTTTGATAATGTGGTAACCATGGACAACAGTGACACTTTAGACACCATTGAAATAAAGCCCGTGGTCAACCGCTATGGTTTGACCCTCTCCCTGCTCGGAGGGGTCAGCGCCTTGTTAAGTTTAGTGGTGATATTTCTGCTGACCTCGATCCCGAAACTACCGTTCTATGTCATGCTGGGAGGCTCAGTTTTTACCCTGCTGTTAGGGCTGTTAAAACAGTTAGAACCCAAGGTAAGTTTGCGCTTGTGCCCCAACTATCTGCAGTTTTATCACCGGCACGGTCAATGGACGCTAGCGTGGCAAGATATTCAGCGAATAGATATCCCAACCCTTGGTTTAGAGGACAATTATCAACCCCTGAGCTATGTTGGTATCAGACTCACCAGTCAGCATCGCCTACTGAGTAACATCTCACTGCGACTGGCTAGCCGGATCTTGCTGGAACAACGTCCAGTCCTGATGCAAGCGATTAAAAACGAATGTGCTGATGGCACCTGCCCTAGTGAATTGCTGTTCGAAGGTGATCAGTTTACCGATGATCAAGGCACTCACTACACCGGCCTACTCGCCATGTTAGGACAACGGATGCAACGTTTAAGGGAGATGCTGGGATATGATATTTATTTGCCAGAAAACTCACTGGACAGACCCGCCGAAGAGTTCATTGTTTTACTGCGTAAATATCACTCGCAAGTTCAACAGCTGGATGCTTAAATAGGCGATGAAACACCAGCTTAAAACTATAAGAAACAAAGACTCAGGGAGAAACCCAATGTACAAGAAGACATTACTATCATGTGTCGCTGGCGCTCTTATCGCTACCGGCGGTATTGCCGTAGCAAAAGAGAGCCCCTATGCTGACCCAGAGCCAGCGATCGAATATCGCCAGAAATCATTCTCTTTAATTGCCGCTAATTTTGGTGATCTCGTGGCAATGCTAAAAGGTAAAAAAGAGTATGACGCAGCGGTCGCACAGCGTCGTGCTGATGCCGTCGCCGCCCTGTCACATTTGCCATTAGAAGCATTTGCCGTCAAAGGCAGCAACGAGGGTGATACCAAAGCTAAGCCCGCGATTTGGAGCAGCTGGAGTGACTTTGAAGAGAAGATGGCCGCTCTGCAGAGTGCAAGCACCGAACTAGCGAAAGTCGCCGGTAGTGGCGACATGGATGCCTTCAAAACAGCGATCGCCGCCACAAGTAAAACCTGTAAAGGTTGTCACGACGACTACAAAAACAAGTAGTGTTCCTCTCGTCGTTGTTAAAAAAGCCGCTGAAAGCGGCTTTTTACATATAAATCCGAGCATAGTCGTTATTGCCTACTAATTTGCGGATTCTATTATCGCCTTTATCGGTGATACCAAGGCGCTAGCGAACAGCTTGTGTTGCTCCGCACGCCAATGTATTCCCTCTTTTGGGCAGCTATGAATGACGCTGGCAGCATCAAAAAAACCGCAATTCAGCTCAGCTGCTTTGGCCTTAAACCGCTGGCCAAACTCTGCCGACTTTAACTCGCCATCACGAAACATATCGGCGAAATATCCAACTTCACGGATTGGCGGCGGTGCAATTAATAAAAGTTTTGGCGATATCGGTTTAACCCAACTTTGAAATGTCAGGATCTCATTGCCAAGCCTGCCTACCCCTTCGGCCACATCAAAAGCAGACAAGCCTAAGCGATGCTTAAGGTCATTTGTCCCCAGCAGCAAAACCACTAAATCCGGCAGGTGGGACTCCAAACAGGGGCGCAGATAGCGCAGGCCATTTTTTTCGCCCTCCACCGGATCATCATGCACCGTGGTTCTGCCGGGTTGCCCCTCTTCAATGACCTCAAAGTCAGCAGGTAGCAGACCACGCAATCGTCCCGGCCAGCGTTCAGAGGCAGCAAAGCGTCGGTCTTTTCCGGGCACGGCACCCCATGTATTTGAATCACCGTAACAGAGAATGGTGGGCATCAGTTAACTATCCATTAGCAAGGAATGAGGTAAGAGGCAGAGCACACACTCAAGATCACCAGGGTATACTGGGTTGCCACCAGTAATACAGCACACCACCCCCGATCAACAGCACCAACCACCACAACCAGCTAGCACGGAAAGTGACTTCAGGCTCACCGTTGCGCAGACGTACGCCGCTGAACATGGCGGAAATAAGACGATGACCTTTAACTTCATAAACAATGACAGCCAACAGGTGCAGAGCAACGGCCGCCAATAACAAATTGAAGTTCACCTCATGCCACCACCCCATAAAGCTTGCCACATCATCGCTGACTAAACTGTACAGTGGTCCCTCGGTAAAGATATCGTCGCTGGTAAATAGTCCAGACCCAAACTGCAACCCCATCAGCAGGAGCAGTAACATCACCATCCAGCCACCAGCAGGGTTATGGCCTAACTGCGTATGCGGCGAGCCGCGAAGATAACCCCAAGCGGCTATCGGTGAACGCAAAAATTGACTAAAACGTGCAGTATCACTACCGATGAACCCCCAAACAATGCGGCTAGTCCAGAGGGTGATCAGACAATAAGCCAACCAGAGATGCCAATCCATTTCGCCGAACTCAGCGGTCGCCCACATCGCTACAAATAGACCCGCTTGGCACCAGTGAAACAAACGCACAGGAAGATCCCATACGCGTATGCTGGCTTGCTTGACATCGAGGTTCTCAGCCATGGGTACAGACCCTGATTTTTCAACTATTGGAATAAGCAATTTAGCAGAAGTGGACGACCCATCACAAACTGTCAGGGAACTTTACGATGCGGAAAAAAACGTGACCGAAATCAATTCCAATGGAACTCTGACCGCGATAGTCTGTCTATGCAATAAGTGATAACAGTGACAAGAGGAGAATGCCTATGCGCATCGAAATCACCGCTAAACACATTGAAATCACCGAAGCTCTTCGCGAGCGTATTGAATCTCGGTTTGATAAGTTAGAACGTCTCGACATTTCTCTCATTAATCCCCATGTCATCCTCTCGCAAGAGAAAAAACTGCATCAAATTGAAGCCTCCATTACCGTGCCAAACGACAAAATCTTTGCCAAGGCAGAGCATGAAGATATGTACGCGGCCATTAATTTGCTGGGACAGCGCCTGGAGCGCCAACTGAATCGCTACCAACATAAGCCTTCCGCCCACCGTGGCAGCCGCAGTGGCAAAGATCAGTGTCGCCAAGGATTGATCGCCGGAGAGCCACTTGTTGAAGAAGCGCTCTATGACGAGCCCTATTTTGAAGAATCAGTAGACGACGTCGAAAACGCTGCATAAGCATGATGTCAAGCAAATGAGCGGGGATAATCCCCGCTCTTCTGTATCGTCGCCTTGACACATCCCACGATCCACCATAGATTGAGCATCATGAAGATCCAAACGCTGTTTTTCTTTCTTTTTGCCTTTACCACCGGTTCACCGGGGGGCGATTTCGTCGTGTAAAGACACAAAGAAAGACGAATTGATAAGCCTCCCCATTGTGGGAGGTTTTTTTTTACCAAATTTCAGGAGCCACTAGGATGGATAAGCCGCTTTCACTGGATGATATCCGCAAAGAGATCACAGAGCTGGACACGACAGTTTTAAAACTGTTGTCGCGTCGACGTGAACTGTCCTTGGATGTCGCCCGCAGCAAAATTGAAGCGACCCGCCCGGTGCGAGACCAGACCCGAGAAGAAGCTTTGTTAGTCACGCTGATAAAACAGGGGCGCGAGCTTGATCTGGATGCCCATTATGTCACCCAGATTTATCACACCATCATCGAAGACTCAGTGCTAACGCAGCAGGCAATGTTGCAGCAGTTGGCCAATCCAGAAAACCGTAAACCAGTTTACCGTGTGGCCTTCCTTGGTGACAAAGGCTCCTATAGCTACCTGGCAATGCGCAAATACTTCTCCCGCACCTGTGATGATTTGGTAGAACGGGGCTGCACTAGCTTCAGTCAGATCATCAATGAAGTGGAATCAGGCACAGCCGACTACGCCATGTTGCCCATTGAAAACACCTCCTCAGGCGGTATCACTCAAGTTTACGACGTCCTGCAACACACCACCTGCTCCATCGTTGGTGAGATGACATTGCCAGTCGAACATTGCTTGTTAACGGCTGTGCCCTCCTCTGAGAGCCAAATCAATACCATCTACGCCCATTTTCAACCGGCACAACAGTGTAGTGAATATCTGGATTCGTTAACCGGTATTAAAATTGAGTCTTGTGATGCATCCTCCGCTGCATTTCTGAAAGTCAGTGAACTTAAAGATCCTCATGTGGCAGCGATTGGCAGTGCCGATGGTGGTGAGCTGTATGGCTTAACTCCAATCAAAACCGGACTGGCCAACCAAAAAGAAAATTTCAGCCGTTTTATCGTCATCGCGCGCAAACCGGTACAGGTGGCAGAGCAGATCCCAGCAAAAACCACGCTGATCATGTCGGTGGAACAAAAGCCGGGCTCCTTGGTTGAAGCCCTGTTAGTGATGCGTGAGCACGGACTCAATATGTGCAAGCTGGAATCACGCCCTATCCAAGGCAACCCATGGGAAGAGCTATTTTACATTGATGTAGAGGGCAACCTGCAAAGCAGTCATATGCAGAGTGCCTTGGAAGCCCTGACCCGGATCACCCGTTACCTGAAAGTATTAGGCTGTTATCCGTCGGAAGAGGTCAGTCCCACCCATGTGCCGCTAGATAAGCTGCCATTACCCAATAATACCGCCACATCAGCGAGCAAAACCGAAAGCGCGGCGGCTTCTGCTCATTCATTGGTTGCCAGAAATGGCCACCCTGACACTGAAATACGGGTACGTCACACCGTCATCGGTAGTGATCAGTTCATCACTATCGCAGGTCCTGGCATCATTGAATCACAGGAGCAGTTAAATGCCTGTGCGCAACAAGCCAAAGAATGTGGGGCAGCCATTTTGCGCGGGGCGCTCTATCCGCCACAAATCAACCAAGATGGCAATCTTCCTAACGAACAGCAGAGCCTGCAGTACCTGCGCGAAGCTGGCCTGCGCTTTGACCTACCATTCATCACTGAAGTACACCACCCTGAGCAAGTCACGGAAACGGCGCGCCAAGCAGATCTGCTGCAGATCGGTGCTCGTAACATGCAGAATATTGAGTTGTTGCAAGAAGTGGGTCGCACCCATCGCCCGATCATTCTGAAACGTGGATTGATGGCCAGCTTAGATGAGCTGTTGCAAGCCGCAGAAGTGATCATGGCGCAAGGAAACCGGCAAGTGATCCTATGTGAACGCGGTATCCGCACCTTTGAAGGCGCCAGTCGACAAACCCTTGATCTGGGCGCCATCCCCGCCTTGAAAAGCATGACTCATCTGCCAGTGATCGTCGACCCCACGCATGCTATCAGCCATATCAATCAGCTAGCACCGCTGGTATATGCGGCAAAAGCGGCAGGTGCCAACGGCATTATTCTCGATATTCACCCGCAACCAGCAGCAGCACTGTCTGACGGTGAAACTTTAGACTTTGATGGCTTTGCCGAGATCATGAGCGAACTGCGTCAACGCTAACGTTGCCAGATAGAGCGAGCCTTCGTCGATGTCGAATGCTCGCTCTAGATAGCATCACCAAACCAAGGAAGCAGGGGTAATGGAAAACACCAAAAAAGGGATCTACAAAGCAACTCTGCTTGTTCTGCTCGCTATCATCATAATCGGCCTGTTAATTCCAAGCCAAATGACGATCCCGGTCAAGGGCGCATCAAGCAATGATTGGCATCCCGATACATTTTGGTATGAACCCTGGGGCAGCTCAGGCGTCCATAAAGGTATCGACATTTTTGCCAGCAAAGGGACACCCGTTATCGCAGCGACTAGCGGCCTTGTGCTTTATTCCGGCGAATGGCAAAAAGGCGGACATGTGGTGGTAGTACTCGGCCCCAAATGGCGGATCCACTATTACGCTCACTTAGCTTCGCGCAGTGTCAGTAGCGCCAGCTGGATATCCAAGCAGGAACAACTGGGGACGCTCGGCGATACCGGAAATGCAGCAGGCAAGCCTCCTCATCTACATTACTCTCTGGTGACTTTACTGCCCTACTTGTGGCGCTATAGCACCCAAACCCAAGGCTGGAAGCAGCTTTTCTACCTCGATCCTAACGCCTATTTATCCAATCGCTGAACCAGCGACCTGCACAAACTCCTCATTTTGCCAACGCAAAGCTCCTCATTGGGAGTCAGCTCGCAATTCGGTTGCTTCATCAGCAGCACCTCTACCGACTGCTAATATTAAAGTCAGCAGCTAATCAGCAGCGCCTGATTGATTAGGTTTTGCTTTAGATTTTTATCACAGATAACAGCTAATCAATGGAGTGCTGCTTTGGATAGAAAGGTAGTCGTTTTGAATACACCAAACATCCCCGCTGACGAAAAAAAGCGGTTGGCAGCGTTAAAGCTGGCAACGATCGATGAACTAACGGGAACCGGTAATCGCCTGGGATTTATCTTCTTGGCTCAGCACATGCTCAATCTGTGTGCGCGTCAGGGAGCACCAGCCACACTGGTTTGTTTTGAACTGAATAACCTCAATGGCGTAGAAGGAGCCCCTCAGAACCTTCACACCTTGAAACTGTTTGCAGAACAGATGCGAAAAACGTTTCGTGTCAGCGACATGACTGCGCGAATGTCCAGCAATCAGTTCGTTGTGCTACTAACCAATACCCCCCTAGCCCATGCAGAGTTGGTATTGGAAAAGTTCCATGAACATATCGCGGCAATACCCGACAAAGCAGATATGAATAGGCTGAGTTTTTCCGCCGGTATTGCTGGTTTCTTTCCAAACCGTTCTACCGAGATCGAAGATCTGATCACGGAAGCAACTGCACAGATTTATCCCCATCATCTACATATGGAGCAACGGGCCTAAATCTCACCGGCTAATTGAAGTGCGGTGACGCACCATGAGCAGACAAACAAATACCAAAAAGCGCCGACCACGGCGCTTTTTTATTGCTGCTATCGCTTAGCATAAGCTAACGGATAGCTAACGACAGACACAATGATAGCTGTCCAGTAAAATGGTTGAATGCACCAAAGTCGTCACTGCTCAGTGGCCGCTCTGTTTCAGCCCTATCACTGTACACCACCCCCAAACACTTACCATTCACGGCCAATGGCGCAACGAAGAATGCTGAGTCTTCACACAAACCCCGTAGCGCTGGCGTAACCTTCTGCCGCCATTGTTCACTCTCAGGCTTGTCCACCCAAAATGGCAATTGCTGATTGTATGCATCGTCAAATACCGTCGCCAACGACGTTAGCGGAAAGACAAAACCAGTTTCAATGCGCCCGGCATTGGCACAGGAAACAAATCGCGGGGTCAACTTATCCTTTTTCTGGTTCACCATCAGCACGATCACTCTATCCATGCCAACGCCGCGATGCAGGCCCTCTATCGCTGTGTTCACCAGTAAATTGAGATCCGCGCGTTCCATCGATAACTGCGTCAGTTCCCGAAGCATTTTCAACTGCATCACTTCGTCAGACAGATGGTGAGGCGCTTCATCACTCGAAAAACGATTAACGTCAGCTTCTGGATCGAGAAATTCGGTCAACGACTCCGCCCCATAGGACACCGCCAACTCAACCGAATCCTGGGTGCATTTCTTAATCCGCCGCTTTAAACCTGGAATGGGAACTCCAACCAATTCAGCCATCTCAGATAGACACATCTGCACATCTATCTTGGCATTGGGGTCAGTCAGCGCTTGGCTGTAATTTGAAGCAAGTTCGATGGCACGCATCTCTGGCGTGCGGCGATTAGGATCTTCGATCGACCGCACCAACATATCCCCCATATTCCAGGAACGGGCTAAGCCAGCACTGATCTTGTCGAAGGTGGTTCCGAGTATCTCCTGCGATATCTTTTCCCGAGGTGCTCGGCCATTGGTCAAAGCCTCATCTAATCGCTCAGTGACACCGCCTCCCATTGACCAAAATGCTATCTCTCCCAACTCATGCAGTAGCGCCGCGATATAGACCTCTTCCTGAGTATCTTCATCATGCTCGCCAACCAATACCCGCGCCAGCATCGCTGCGTGAAATGACTTTGCCATCAAACGCAGTAAGCGTTTATGCACCGGCTTACTGATATCCCGGTTACGCAGCATGCTGTCGATCATCTTGGCAGTAATACAGATATGTTTAAGGGTGTTGTACCCCAAGATCACGGCGGCCCGGCTCACCGTAGTGACACGGTTGCGCCCAACACCATAACTGACACTATTCACCACCCGCAGGATACGTGAAGTTAAGCCTTGGTCATGGAGTACCGATTGCCCCAAACTGGCAAGCGAGGCGGTATCATTGCTCGCCATTTTCTCCAGATTTCGCACGGTAGCTGCCAAAGCTGGCAACTCGTGCTCACTGATTTTTTCAACCCAAGCTTCCGTGCCTTGTAATTCATGCTTACTCATATCACGTTGGCACTTCTATATTACGCCTACTATTAAGCTTAGGCGTTTTGTTACTTTTCATTAAACAAGCAGAAACAAAACTGCAACCCTACTAGCAGCATGACCTACAAATCTGCAGTGCGCAAAGCCTAGGCGTCGCCGCGTGATCCAAGTTATGACGTTTTTCGCAAATCAGATAAGACAAGCGCTACCAAGATCACACTTTTATTGGTAAATTATTCAGCAATCAATCTTGTAAACGGAGCTGCGAGCGGTGGCCATGAAGGCGAATAACAGCCTCAAATCACACCAAGTCACTTGCCAAGACCAGCCCTTATACCCACACAGATAAAGAGAATTCAGATGCAAACACACTTTTTTGCACGTATCGCGCTGGCGTTCAAAGTCATTTTCAGCCGCCGCTTCACCAACACCTTAGTCGCCTCATCGGCTGCCGAGAGCGAAACAGCACCAGCAGTAGAGCCAGCAGTCACGCTCACCAGTAGCAACAGTGATGGTGCCCTACAGATGCTTGCTCTGCTCCAAAAAGAGGGGCGACTGCTCGATTTTATTCAGGAAGATGTCACCAGCTTCAGCGATGAGCAGGTGGGTGCCGCTGCCCGCGTCGTCCATCAGGGTTTAAAGAAAGCGATCAGCGAACACGTCACTTTAGCGCCAATCACCAGCAGCCTTGAAGGTAACCCAATAACCGTGCCTGAGGGCTTTGATCCACAAGCCTATCGCCTCACGGGTAATGTCAGTGGCAGTGCGCCATTCCATGGCACCTTGTTACACAAGGGCTGGAAAGCAAACGCTATCAATCTGCCGCAAACCATCGAAGGCTACGACTTTAACGTGCTGGCAGCCGCAGAGGTGGAGCTATGAGTGAAGCGCAATTTACCGTAGGGATCGACCTGGGCACGACCCATTGTGTGATGGCTTTTGCAACCATCAGCGACGATGGCGAACCACAGCCACAGCAGTTATTTACTATTCCCCAATTAGTCGGTCCAGGCCAAATTGAAGAACGCAATGCGCTGCCCTCATTCGCCTACCTGCCCCACGAGTCAGAGCTGCCGCCATCACAGCGCCAGCTGCCATGGGGAGAGTTTCCCTATGTTGCCGGTCAACTGGCGAGAGAACTGGGAGCAAAGACACCGACCCGCCTAGTCAGCAGCGCTAAAAGCTGGCTCGGTCATGGTGAAGTGGACCGCCGCTCAGGGTTGCTACCGTTGCAAGCCCCGGAAGATGTTAGCAAGTTATCGCCCTATGAAGTCAGCAAGCACTATCTGCAGCATCTGACCCGCGCCTGGGATCAGCGCCACCCCGATGCGCCCTTAGCCAAGCAGCAGCTCACGATCACAGTACCGGCCTCCTTCGACCCCTCGGCACGGGAACTGACCGCCTTAGCGGCACAAGAGGTCGGCCTGCATCAAGCCACACTGCTGGAAGAGCCACAAGCCGCGCTGTATAGCTGGATCTCAGGTAGCCATGGTGACTGGCGCAATCAGGTGTCTACCGGTGATGTCATTCTGGTGATCGATTTAGGCGGTGGCACCACGGATTTGTCACTGATTGCCGTCACTGAAGAGGATGGCGCACTGGCATTGAATCGCATCGCCGTCGGTGACCACCTGCTATTGGGTGGTGACAACATGGATCTGGCGCTGGCTCATACCGTTCGCCAAAAACTGGCACAACAAGGGACGCAACTGCAACCCTGGCAACTGCTGGCGCTTTCCCATGGATGTCGCCAAGCCAAAGAGACACTGTTCTCACAACCTGAACTCACTGAAGTGCCAATTGTGGTTCCCAGCCGTGGCTCCAGCCTGATTGGCGGCAGTTTACGCACCGAGCTCAGTCGTGCCGAAGTGGATGCAGTATTAGTCGAAGGCTTCTTCCCACGTACCGACATAGAAACCCCTGTGGTACATCGTGCGCGCGGGGCACTGACCAAACTAAACCTGCCTTACGCGCAAGATCCTGCAGTCACTCGTCACTTGGCTGCCTTTTTAAGTAAACAACGTCACGCCACCGATGAACTAAGCGATGTTCAGTTGCCGGCTGGGGCACGTTTTCTTCACCCCACTGCGGTACTGTTTAATGGTGGTGTCGTCAAAGCCTCACCACTCACCAACCGTATTGTTGAGGTGCTGAATCAGTGGCTGACTGATGATGGCGCGGCACCAGTAAAAGTGCTGGCAGGTAACGATCCCGATCAAGCGGTAGCCCACGGTGCAGCCTATTACGGCTCGGTTCGCAGTGGCAACGGTGTGCGCATTCGAGGCGGTATTGCTTCCGCCTATTATGTCGGCATCGAGAGTGCCATGCCTGCGGTACCCGGCATGGAAGCGCCGATTGAAGCCTTTTGTATCGCACCTTTTGGCATGGAAGAGGGCACTGAAGCCAGCTTACCAACCCAAGAGTTTGGTCTGGTTGTTGGCCAGCCGGTACGCTTCCGTTTCTTTAGCTCAACCGTGCGCCGCGACGACCAACCTGGCCATATTCTTGATTTCTGGAATGAAGGTGAGCTGGAAGAACTGCCCGCCATTGAAGCACTACTCCCCGCCGAAGGAAGAACTCCCGGCGATGTGGTTCCCGTGCTACTACAAGCCAGTATCAATGCCCTTGGTACGCTGGAGCTTGCCGCTATGCCGATCGATGGCAGCGAGCATTGGCAAGTTGAATTTGATACCCGTGGTGAATCCGCTTGAACTTAAATTATGAGGGTAACCACCCTCTACCAGCTAATTCATGACGACATCAAACACCGAGTCAGCGCGCTATGTGATAGGTATCGATCTCGGTACCAGCAACATCGTGCTGGCCTATGCCAAGCTCGGCCGTTCGGCGAAGCCGTCAGCTGCGGCCTCCGCATTTCAGGTATGGCCGATCCCGCAATGGCTGGATAAAGGCCAATGGGGTACAGCCCTTACCTTGCCAGCGCTGCGATATCATCCTGGTGCCGAAGTGTCCGCTGCACAGCAACAGCTACCCTGGCCCAGCAGTCAGCTACAGCAACAGTTGCCGAATGCCTTACTTGGGCACTGGGCACAACAGTTGGGTAGTGCGATGCCCGGTCGGTTGGTGCAAAGCGCGAAAAGCTGGCTTTGCCAGCAGACAGCCGAGACAGCATTGCCATGGCGCGCCGAAGCACATGTCGCAACGGTCTCACCGCTGCAGGCCACTGCGAGTTACCTCGATTATCTGCGTTGTGCCTGGGATCATCAGTTTGCCGATGCACCAATGGCACAACAGCAGTTACAGATAACCGTCCCAGCGTCTTTCGATGATCACGCCCGCGCCCTAACACAAGAAGCGGCAGCTCTGGCAGGTCTAAATCAACCGGTACTGTTAGAAGAGCCGATTGCAGCCACCTATGATTGGCTATTGCGCGAAGCAGACAGCGATACACTCGCAGATCGTGAACAAATGTTAGTGTGTGATATTGGCGGAGGCACCAGTGACTTTACGCTAATAAATATCAAGCCATCTGCAGAGCAAAAGCGTCCGCAGTTGGAGCGTGTGGCCGTTGGCGAACATCTGATGCTCGGCGGCGACAACGTTGACTTGGCGCTCGCAGTACAAGCGCAGCGCAAGCTTAACACGAGTGATAAAGCTGCTCGCCCCGATTTTAAACAGCTACAGCAACTGAGTCAGCAAAGTCGGCAAGCAAAAGAAACACTGCTGGCCACAGATCCGCCAGACGAATTCAAGATCAACCTGTTAGGCAGCGGCAGTGCCTTGATTGGCGGCACCCAGCAAACCCGTTTAACCGCTAAAGAAGTGGAACAGCTGGCACTGGATGGCTTCTTTCCCTTAGTCGACAGTACTGCCTACCCACAGCAACGCAAAGGTGCTTTAGTACAAACAGGGTTGCCCTATCCTGCTGACGCAGCGATCACCCGCCACCTGGCAGCTTTTCTTGCGCCGCACATCAAACAGACCGGGATCACACCAGACACCCTGTTGCTCAATGGCAGCCCGTTTCATAGCCCACAGCTACGCCAGCGTTTAATCGCACAGCTACAACAGTGGTCAGAACGGCCAATTACTCTGCTGGAGAATCCCGCACCGGATCTGGCAGTTGCCCGCGGCGCGGCTTACTACGGCTGGTTAAGACAACAAAAACAGCAACTGATCCGCAGCGACAGCGCCCGCAGTTACTTCGCCATTGTCGACAGCCAAAGTGGTAAACAGGCTTTTTGTATTCTGCCCAAAGGTAGCGCAACAGATCATAGCCAGACTCTTAGCACACCGGATTTCACCCTCATGTGCGGTGAGCCGGTGCAATTTGAGATCGCCAGTGACCACGGTGCCACACGCTATCAACTCGGCCAACGCATTGCTGACAGCCACCAACTGCACCACCTCCCCAAACTCACCACTGAGCTAGCGGGTAGCGGCATGGTGAACGTCAGACTTAGCACCCGACTGACCGAGCTGGGACAGCTGGCTGTCGCTTGTCAGGCGATTGATGAGCCCACGCAACAGTGGCCGATCAGTTTTAACCTCCGCGCCCATGAACAGGCAGACATAGCCCCAGCTTGTCAAAGCACACCAACGGCCGCATTCAAGCTTATTCATCAAGTATTCGGTAGCAGCAAAGCTGTACTCAATGTCTCTGAGCTACGCAATCAGCTGGAGAAACAGCTGGGAAAACGCGACAACTGGAGTGCTGATACCGCTAGGCATTTGGCCGATCAATTACTGGAAACTGCCGGTAAGCGCCGCCGTAGCCTAAAACATGAGCGGATCTGGTTTAATCTGTCAGGGTACTGCCTGCGCCCCGGCAGCGGTATGCCCAATGACAATCAGCGGATCTCACAGCTGTGGCAGCTATATACTAGCGGCTTGCAGTATCAACAAGAAAATCAAGGCTGGCGCGAATGGTGGGTGCTTTGGCGTCGCGTTGTTGCCGGTCTAAATGACGAACAGCAAGCCACATTACTTGATGATATCGGCATGGTATTGGTGCCGGGATATGCCCGCAGCGCAGGTAATAAGCCACGCCAACAAGCAGGTATCGAAGAGCGGATTCGCTTAATCGGCGCGCTAGAGCGGATCCCGGTGGAAGTCAAAACGGAAGTGGGCAATCTGCTATTGGATAAATTGCAAAAGCAGGATGAATTAGCAGCTTCCTCCTGGGCGTTGGCCAGAATCGGCGCCCGCCGACTTGCCTATGCCACGCCAGAATTTCGGATCACTGCTGACGTTGTCAGTGAATGGTTGCAAACCCTACTCACTCTGGATTGGAAGCAACACCCACAACTCTGCTTTCCAGCGGTTACTATGGCTCAGCCTACCGACAGCGCATTGGCAGTGAATGACGACTTACGCCGCCAAGTGAGCGATAAACTGCGGCGCGGCCGCCGCAACGAGGGCTGGTTACGCTGGTTGTCCGACGACGCAGATCAAGCCGGTGACCAGCAACAGATCTGGGGAGACAACCTACCGACGGGCCTGCGGCTGGCAGAAGATTGAGCGGCAATACCAAAGCTGCATCGGCGACATGGTGAAGCCATCAAAATCAGCAATTTCGGCTCACAATTCACATTCCCGAAACAATAGCCTTTGCAGCAAAAATAAGCTGTCGTTAAATAGCCTCCTTTATCCTATAGCGAAAAGTCTTGCCTATATGCTTAACGGATCAAAGTCTCGGCATCACACCCTCGGCAAGCATTCACCCGCTCGGTCGACAATACAAAAGGACTGAAGATGTATTGTGTCAATGTAGAGTCCCTCTATTGGGGAGATAAAAATGCGCTTGAGGATCTGCCTCCGGTCGAAATCAGTTTTGACACCCAGCAGGTCTCCGTAGAACAGATAATAAGCCGCGCTGTCACCGCTCAAGTCAACGCGCTGCAGCAAACCAACCACGAACAACGCCAACGTTTTCAACGCCAGTATCTCTCTACCGATGAGATAGAGCAGCAAGCCAGAGATGGCCGCATTAGTATGCACAACTGCCATCTGCCGCCGCTGGATCTGGCTACTTGCATTGGTGACGCCATCAGCGGGTTTGGCAAGGGCCACTTTTTTATCGCTGTCAATGGCACCCGACCAGTCGCTCTGAATGATCAAATCATTCTTATGCCCAACAGCAAAGTGCAATTTGTGCGATTAATGCCCTTAGTAGGAGGTTAGTAAATGGAAGACTCAACTCAGTTAGACGCACTCGCGCTAAAACTTGGCCAATGGGGGTTGCATTGGCTGCCCGCTCACCCCCTGTTTGGTAACAGCTTGGACCTGCGTACTCGCCGGTTAAAAAAAGAAGATCCGGATCGCCTGCCTGAACTATTTAAAGACGCAGCAGAAGCGATCACAGCAGAATTTGGCAAACAAGCTCTGATGGCCACCGCAGCCTTCTACTGCACCCCTAAAAGCCGCGGCTTGCCTCTTATTTATTCAAGAGATAAGCAAGAAGAGAGCCGGGTTCACAGCCACTTGCTTACCATCTGCGAAGGCCTGCTGGTACTCAAAGGTGATACCCACAGCAACGCCATACTGATGACACGACTAAAAGGGCAGCTTACCCGTTCCCTGCCAATAGAAAATTGTGAAGCATTGTTAGGCGGGATGTTCAACCATTTCAGTTTTGGGCGGGAAGCCGAATATGGCTACCTGAAACCCACAACCACTCAACTCTGTGAAATGCTAGCCGAATGCTGGGATCCGGCAACTGATAGCGCAAACGCTGAGGCCTTATTGAATTCAGAATGGAACAGCGAATTCGAGTGGATCGATAATTATGATGAGAAAGAGCAACTTTGCAGCTATCAAATCCACGATTATGCACTGCAACCTCTGATCCTGAAATCGGTTTACGACGCCATCGCAAAAGATGCGTTTAGCTATGAGGCCTATTGCCAGTTGGCTGATCTGGATAGCTATCTGGTCATGGATGATGACTTCATGTACCACAACGACGACGGCAAACTATCGCAACCACTCTCTGCTGCGCAGGCGGCTCTTTACGGGTATATGCAACAATGGACATGGCAGCGTTATCAGGCGTTGGATCTACCCGTTGAGATGGCTCTGGGCAGTAACGACGACGCCTATCGATATCGTGAAAAGCAGCTCAGATCTCTCACACACTGCTCGGACTTCAATCTTCCCGGTGCTCGCTGGCTGGTGCAAACCTGCGAACATATCGAACGGTTAGGATTGGGAGCGAAACAGGTCAATGCCGACAGCTATGATAAGCTATCTAGGCTGTTGTATAACTTTGCCCGCTTCCGCTGTTTTGAGGCCGATGAAAATGTCGAACAACTCGCTGTTCAGCTAAAAAAATTCAAACCTGCAACCTTATGGTTACTCTTGCCATTCGCAGGCAAAACACAGAAGGCGATACTCAATGTACTGGAAGCAGAATCGCTAATCCCGCTGATTGAATTTATCGCTCTTCTGGTCAGAGATACTCCCTATAACTCGGAGCCACAGATCCACACCTTTGATAATTCCGAGAGTGAAACCTGCGGCGTGGTTGACCTGCACGCTTTCCATGCTGCGGTCAAGGATCTGCCAGCCAAACTTATCACCACCTATTTCAAATCACTGAAAGGGTCAAAACTCGGCTATACCCGCGCCATCTATCTTTGCGAAGCCATTCTAGGGAACAACCAAAAAGTCCTAGAAAAGAGCATCGACAAACATAATCAGATCGCAGTAAAGGCGCTCGGCTTACTTCCCATCAACACCGACCAGGACGCGGTAAAGCGTTACACCACCCTGCGTCAGGTCTGGAAAGAGTGCAGCAAATATGGTGCTGAACGTCAGGCAAATACTCGAGCAGCAGTCACTGTAGGCCTGAAAAACCTGGCACAAACGGCCGGCTATCCAGATGTTGCCCGCTTAGAGTGGGATATGGAGTCAAAGCTCAGCGAAGCAAACGCCCAGCTGCTGTCCGAGCAGAGCATCGGGGACTGGACCGTGAAAGTCGATATTATCGGACTGAAAAGCAACCTGCAGGTGCACAAGGACGGGAAACAACTGAAAAGTGTCCCCGCAGGTTTACGCAAATTTGCCGAATACACTGCACTACGGGAGCAAATGAAAGAGCTTGATGATCAAGCCCGTCGATTTAAGCAGGCTCTTGAAAACATGATGTGTATGGGCGAAATCCTCAGCCCGGAAACGCTGAGCAAACTCGCTCAGATTGCCTCCGTCAACTGTTTGCTTGCCAACCTGGTAGGCATTGACAATGACGGACAGCTTGGTCTGATCAACGCCACGGAAGCGACACTGACAAGCCTTAATGGCAAACTTCCGATCCAGGGAGATCTGCGCATTGCCCACGTAGAAGATCTGTACAAAACCAAGCTGCTTAGCGAGTGGCAGCGCGCCTTGGTGGAGATAGGGCGAGTACAGCCGTTCAAACAACTATTCCGTGAACTCTATGTACCGACCCCGGCAGAACTAGATTCATCACCGAAAAGCCACCGTTACAGTGGCAGAACAATTAGCACTTCCGTGGGCTACCGACTGTTACAGAGTCGCGGCTGGAACGCGTTTGGCGGCGAAGGTGACTGCGTCTGCCGTAAGTTATTTGCTTCGGCGGGGATCCATGCTTACTGGTCATTCCCGGAAGTACACCACTTCTTCAGTGAAGACGAGGTACAAGTTGCCGATGTAATTGAATTTTTCAATGCGGACGGGGCGATGGCGATCGCCGATGTGCCCTCTAGGCTGTTCTCCGAAGTGATGCGGGATGCTGACCTGGTGGCGTCAGTGGCTGTGGTCGATGACGACGGCGCCTATTGGTCAGCAGAACTAAGCGCGTCGCGGATCGATGTCGTTCGCGAGGTGATGGCCAAATTAGGCTTCGACAACCTCTCTTTTGACGGCCATTTTGTCTACGTTCAGGGCAAGCGGGCGAAATATCGCATCCACTTGGGCAGTGGCAATATCCACATCATGCCCGGCGCCTACCTCTGTATCGTGCCGCAAAGTGATCGCAAGGCAAAGCCTATCTATCTGCCATTTGCTGAAAGTGATCGTAAAGCCACAGAGGTGATCTCTAAAGCGATTCTGCTATCTGACGATGACAGAATCAGCGACGACACCATTACGCAACAGATAGACGCAGCAGTGAAAGCTTAACGGAGCGGAGGAAAAATCTCATCGCTGGAGATATCGGCGATAGAGTGACATTAGCAGGACCATGCAAGCTCTTGACGGCATTCTTGCCGTCAAGAAGCATCAGCCGTGGGAGTTGTGTAGATGACCGCGGCGCTTCAATTGAGCGCTCCAAACTGCCTCAACCGTTGCAGAAGCTGAGCCGCAGCAAAAACACACCACTCTTGATACACTCTTTCTACTTTCAGCAAAAAGAAAGAACAAGTAATGACCGAATACGAAAAGATGCTTAACGGCGAGCTGTTTAATGGCGGCGATGCCGAAGTGGCGCGGGTACGGGATAACGCCTTTGCCCTGCTCAAACAGATCAATCATCACGGCGTATTTAACAAATCTAAAAAGCTATTTCGGCAGCTGCTGGGCGAGCTAGGCCAAGGCTCAATTATCACTCCCCCGTTTCGCTGCGAGTTTGGCCAGCAGATCCGTTTGGGCGAACGCACCTTTCTCAATATGAACGTGCTGATGCTTGATGGTGCGACCATCACATTAGGCAATCACGTCTTGGTGGGCCCCAATGTGCAGTTTTATACCGCGTCACACTCTATGGATTATGAGAGCCGTCGCCGCTGGGAAACCTTTTGCAAACCGATCACGGTTGAAGACGATGTTTGGATCGGCGGCAATGTAGTGATCAACCAAGGCGTCACCATAGGCGCACGTTCAATTATTGCTGCTAATTCAGTGGTCAATCACGATGTTCCTGCCGACACCTTGGTTGGCGGTGCGCCAGCTCGGGTGATACGCAGTCTGCTAGAGGAAACGCAAGAAAAATAGTGGCTGTGCAACACATTAGCGGCGAGCAGCTAGCCACTGCTCAAAGTCATACACCGACATCGGTTTGGCAAACAGATAGCCCTGATAAATAGTGCAACCAAGTTTCTTCAAGCGGATCGCCTGTCGGTCATACTCCACCCCTTCGGCCACCACATGTAAATCCATATTCCGGCCGATAGCGATCATCGATTCCGTTAGAGGTGAGCTGTCGCTGTTCTGCAACTCATCAATAAACGCTTTATCTATCTTCAAAATATCAATGGGCAGATCACGTAAATAGGCCAACGAGGAGTATCCGGTGCCAAAGTCATCCATGGCTATCTGGATCCCCAATGAGCGCAGCCGTTTGAATTTTTTAATGGTGTCCTCAACATCAACAAGGATCCCTGTTTCGGTGAGCTCCAAAGTGATCATTGCCGGATCTACGTCACCGATCCGGATCATTGATTCAAGGTGTTCAACAAAATTGGGCAAGGCAAACTGCCAGGGCGACACATTGATAGAAAGGTGACCAGCAAACGGCAACCCTTTGGCCAACCAACCTTTCAGTTGCGCTAACGCCTCTTGCAACACCCAATCACCTAACGCGTGGATCAAACCCGACTCTTCGGCGATAGGAATAAACTCTGCTGGAGAAACAAAACCAAGTTCAGGATCATGCCAACGCAGCAGTGCCTCGGCACCAAACATCTGGCCGTCGGCGGTCAGTTGTGGCTGGTAATACAAACTCAATTGATCAGCATGCAGTGCTTTCTTCAATGCATTCTGGATCACCAGTCGATTCTTCGCCTCATTTTCCAGCTCAACTTGATAAACAACATGCCTGTTGCGCCCCGCTTTCTTTGCTTGGTAAAGCGCCAGCTCCGCGTGACGCAGCACATCCAATGGTGTCTGCTCTGACTGAGGAAAGGCACACACACCAATGCTGGCACCAATATCGATCAGGTGATCGCCGACTTGTAATGGCTGATTCACTAGCTCGGCCAGTTGCTCTACATAAACGGGCTCACTGTTGTACTCATCAACCAGTACAAATTCATCCCCGCCAACACGGGAGATAAATAGATTATCAGCAAAAGTAACGCGCAGCTGCTTAGCTAAGGCGCGAAGTACTTCATCACCGACGTCATGCCCTAATACATCATTGATGTTCTTAAAATGATCCATATCGAGCAGATAGAGTGAAGCAAGCTTCCCGCTTCGGCGCAGCCGCTTAATTAATACACCCACCCGCTCATAGGTCAGCGCGCGGTTCGGTAATAACGTGAGGTAATCTTCGTACGCCATTCTGCGCACTTGGACTTCGGCAGCGCGACGCTGCAATTCCGCTCCCGTACGCGCAGCAAAAATCTCTAAAATATTCTGTACGGTATCGGTATGCCGCAGGGGCTTAGTATCGAGAATAACGACTAAGCCTAAAGGTTTACCCTCTTCATCAAACATTGGCGCACCAATGTAGCTTTCGATCCCCATTTCAATCAAAAGCTGATCATCCGGAAACAGGTGCTGAACATTGTTCGGGTAACAGCAAATGTCGTTGCCCACTACATTCGCACAGGGAGTACCAACCAGCTCATAAGAAAAATTGTTACTGATCTTACCGTCAACCGACAGTGCTAATGTCGACACTTGCGAATACTGCTCGTCCAGTAACCCAATAAACGCATATTTGGCATCAAATAACTTGGTTAACTGCACCACCATCTTGTCGTAAAAATCATTGCCAGTGCCGCTGGCCACCCCTTCAGCTATCTGCCGCAAGCTGTCCGTATACAGATGGCGTTCAGACGCATCCTCACAAATGATGGCAATATTCTGAGGGCTTCCAGCCGGAGAATTAATCACAAACAGTCTGAACTTAAGCCAACATTCGTTCTCCTTCGTCAACGCCATTTCAGCAGCAAACTGGTTGCTGGGCACATCGGGCAACCAAATAGCACCCTGCGCAGATATATTCTCACTGGATAGATCCGTCTCTGGATAAAGCGCGCTTAGCTGCGCAATCATATTGATGCCAAGCAGTTCCTCTCGCCAGAATGTTTGGCTGGTGGCATTCTGTTTAATCACCTCACCATCCAGTGAAGTGATGACAATGGGTACAGGGGACTGATAAACCACTTGCGCCAGTTGTAGATGTGAAGCCTGGTGGCGTGCGCTCTCCGCTTGTGTCTGCTGCAATACATTGGCCTGTTGTTTCATCGTAGTGCGCTGTTGACGGGCCTCATGCGCCAAGTTAACGCTGATCATTACGATGATGATCAGCATGCCAAAGCCAATAACGTAAACAAAATCTATCATGCCACTATCTATCAACGCGCCAACAACGGCACCGACAAATAGCAGCAGTATGCCAACGCCAAATAGCAAGCTTTCTCGCCATGCGGCTGCACGTAACAGATCAACAAACCGCCACAATGCCCATGCTAAAAACAACACGCCAAAAGCATGAACCACAATCCCGTAGCGGGATTGTTCAGCGTGCAGGCGCACCAATGACTCACTTGTAACAGCCGATTCAATAAGGCCATGAACCTGACTAAAGCGCACACCAAAAGGCTCGAGCAGATTCAAAGTGAAAATCAGCAAAGAAAATACTGAGATCGCAGTCAGCACAACCAAAGAGAGAGGGCGCTTGGTGTAATACTCGATGAACAGATAAAAAGTGGGATACAGAAAAGTGATGGTAGCAACTTGCAGTTTCAGTGCTAAAACAGCATCAGCCACAGAGTCTGCTGAATGATAAAAATAGGTAGATACTTGAAAACAGGCAGCCAGAAAACAGAGCAAAGCATAGACACGATATAGCTGCCTGCGCTCGCCATAAATAGCCATCAGTAGCGCGTTTAACGCCGCAAAACCCATGGCCCCAGCGGTGATGATGTAGCTTAATAAGATCAAAAAGTAATAGGCCTACGCATTCATCAACCAGCAAACTGGTTCTATTTGCTAATAACCTAATTAAATATGAGATAGCAGCAAGCATTACGCAAATGCACCTGATCATAGTGGGAGCTAATTCAAACCGCACAAGGCACAACATGCAGAGTGATTACTCTCACCTCGGATACCCTTCATAAGTGCAGCGACAAATCGTCAATCAGTGTTGTCAGTGGCTAAATGCGCTTCCTGTTGTGCCTGAAACGCTGCCACCGCCTGTTGAATTGTGTCGAACTCGTAAGCACTGTATTTTTCCTTCGCTTCAACAAACCAGTTAGAGTGAAAGTGTCTGCGCAAGTTGCGTTTTGCCTGAGCATGAGCCAATACAATACCTTCGCTCGCTAGCTGCTCGCGCAACTCTCGATATTTCAGCAGCGCTGTGCCATCAATGATATTCACCGGGCTGGCATCCACCACCACCCAATCCACCGGCTGTTTGGCTTTCGCTATCAAGTAGCGAACCCGCTCACAGAAATAGTCGGCATTAAAAAACAGCAGATTTGAATCGAAACGGTAAAGCAGTAAACCGGGACACGTCACCGCCCCCGGAAAATCATTAATATCGTGATAGCCCTTAACGCCCTCTTTCTGTCCCAGCACCGAATCCTTCGGCTTTGCTCCAACCGACAACAACCAAACTAACGACAACACAACGGCCACCAAGACACCGTCAAGCACACCAAGTATCAACACCCCCAACGTAGTAATCACCGAAACGGCAAACTCCTTACTACTCATCCGGTACAGCACCCGCAACGAGTCGAGATCAAACAACCCCACCGCAGACACCATGATGACGGCCGCCAACCCCGCTATCGGTACAGATGCTAACGGGCCAGTAGCAAAAAAGAGGATCAACAGCATGGCGATCGCCGCCACAATACCAACTAGCTGCGTCTTCCCGCCCATCGCATTATTCACTGCAGTCCGAGAGTCGGCGCCGGTCACGGGGAAGCCCTGTGCCAAGCCGCTTGCCAAGTTACAGGCACCAAAAGCAATTAACTCTTGATTCGGGGCTATTTGGTAACGATTGCGGCTAGCAAAGCTCTTTGCCGTTAACACCCCGCTAGTAAAACTGATCAAGACAAGCCCTGCCGCGTCGCGAAACAGCTCCCTGTAGATCTCAATATCAAATATCGCCCAATGTGCCGAAGGCAAACCCCCAGGGATCTCTCCGAGCACAGCAACGCCCCGCTGCTCCAGTTGCAGCCCCATCACAGCAACAATACCGACAACAACCACCACCATGGCACTGGGTACCAAAGGTACAAATCGGCGCACCATGAGTAATAAAATCAACAAACTAACAGCCAAGATGGTTGTTACCGGATCGGCATTTGTCACTTGGATAAAAAACTCAGGCAGCTGCTCCCCAATCCCACCGCCAGCACTCTGGTAACCAAAAAATTTAGGCAGTTGACCGACAATAATTATCAAGGCGATACCGTTGAGATAGCCAGTCAGTACGGGTTGCGACAGGAAGTTCGCAATGAAGCCCATACGGCCGATCCCAGCCAGCATGAACAGTGCGCCTGTCATTAAGGTCAATACCACCATCATCGCCAGATACTGATCGCTGTTACCGTTCGCCAGTGGTGCCAAGCTGGCGGCGACCATGATGCAGGTAGCGGCATCAGGGCCAGTCATCAACTGGCGAGAGGATCCAAACAGGGCGTAGGCTAACAGAGGAAATATCGCGGAATAGATACCCACAACCGGGGGGACGCCAGCCAAGCTGGCATAGGCAATACCGACCGGCAAAGCAATTGCGGCGACCGACAGCCCCGCGGTCATATCACGACTAAACCACTGACGCTGATACCCTTTAAAACTCGCTAGTCCTGGCAACCAGCGTGTTACTCCCTTAGATCTAGCATGCATTGATGCGCCTCCATGACTCGGTCAATGTCTTTAAATACTAGAATAGAATGCTGGCAACCAGTGTGAAGTTGATCCGCCTGCTCACACCTAAATTTACGATTTAGTCAGCGACATCAATACCAGCTCGCTGAACGCTATCGCAATGGTTGCTGGGAGTCAGGTTAGGGTAACGGATTGTGGCCTCTCAACCGTTACTCAACCACACTAGCAACAAGCTGAATAAAGGCATCTGGCGTAGGCTCGCATCCCTCTCCGCGGTTAAGGTGATTGTCATCTGCCCACTCACAAAATACTGTCATTTCTTTCTCGTCAGCAGGCTCACCTAGCTCCAAGACAAAATAGCGATAACTTGGTTTTTCCACCTGCTCTAACGACGCAAGCGGTTCCGTCAATACCACCAGAATCATCATGGCTTCAACGATCGCCCGTGCTGCAGGCATCTCAATCAGTAGCGCCGGGTAGTCGGCAATTTTCAGGGGCGTAACAGCCAGCTCTGCGATATCAAGGTCTACCGAAGCCTCCCCTTCACACTGCTGGCATACTTTCTCCCACAGCATATCGACAACAGCTTGCGAGTCGGATGCCATCACGCGAAAGAACTGCTCAGGATCTGAATCACAAAAGTAACGAAAGGCAATATGCGCCAGGGTGTAATGGTGGGCTCTAGGTTCATCAAGCAAGGCGGCTTTTTTCTTTTTATTCCAAAACATCAAGCGTTTCCTTTAATGTCACATGCATTCAGATAAAACGAATAGCAGAGCTCAGTCTCCACCTCCGCAGTCAGAGCCTGAGCCTCCTCCTGAGTCACTGCTTGAATCGGTACTGCCACATATTTCAAAAATGGAAGAGGAATACAGCACCTCTCGTAATGATGACAATGCAACGCCAACAAGCAGTAGGCCCATAACGAGCAGGTGATTATCTATATGGTAAAGATAAGCTGAGGCAGCCACCGTAAGGCAATTACCGAGCCAACCCCAAAACACGGACTCGCCCCACCGCGCAGCTAAAACAAGCAGGAGGCACACCCCACACATCCACAAATGCCCTTTCACCGCGCCAATAAAGGCCAAAGCAAACATGACATAACTCACTAACGCTGTGATCCGCATCCTTTCCGGCTCCTATACTGCCCGCAAGAAAAACCGATCGGGCACAATAATGAATTCCATTTGTAATCGAACTATTGTCGTGAATTCAGGCCATACGCTCAACACAGTTGGTAGATAAATGTGAAATAGAAAAGACTCACTGACAACGGCACGATACAAGGCCAGTAAGTGCTCTCTGTGTTATTCACTCTTCCTGCTGTTGTATCTGCCACATGCGGCTATAAATACCGTTAGCCGCTAGCAGTTGTTGATGAGTGCCCTGCTCAGCCACTTCGCCCTGCTGCAGCACAATGATTTTGTCTGCGTCCTGAATGGTAGATAGGCGATGGGCGATCACTAAGCTGGTATGGCCTTTAGTGACATTAGCCATGGCTGCCAAGATCGCTTGCTCGGACTGGCTATCAAGGGAAGAGGTCGCTTCATCAAACACCAGTATCGGTGGCCTTTTTAGTATGGTGCGGGCAATTGCTACCCGCTGCTTTTCACCCCCACTGAGTTTTAAGCCTCGCTCACCAACGGTGGTATCCCAGCCTTGCGGCAGTTGTGCAATAAAAGTGGATAGGTGCGCCAGTTTGATAGCTTCAGCCACCTCTTCATCACTGGCGTCAGGGCGACCATAACGAATATTTTCCAGAATCGAATCATTAAATAGCACGGTATCTTGCGGCACGATCCCTATCGCCGCCCGTAATGACGCTAACGACACCTTAGCAATCGGTTGTTCATCGATACAGATCTCGCCGCTATTGGCATCATAAAAGCGAAACAACAATTTCATTAGCGTCGATTTGCCCGCGCCGCTCTCCCCTACCACTGCGACTTTCTGCCCCGGGGCGACACTAAAGCTGATCCCTTTCAGAATGGGACGATCGGGATGATAGTGGAAGCTGACATCATTGAAGCTCACCGCGCCATCGGTGATATTCAGGGTGGCAGCTTGTTCTACTTCAACCACTTTGGGTTGCTTGGTCAGCAAGCCAAACATCTCATCGATATTAGCCAACGAGCCTTTCATCTCGCGGTAAACAAAACCCAAAAAATTGAGCGGCATAAAGAGCTGCATCATAAACGCATTAATAAGAACAAAGTCACCTAGGGTCATCGCTTGTTGCGTGACTTGCCAGGCGGCCAGCCCCATCATGCTGGTCATAGCGATGGCGATAATCAGCGCCTGCCCGACATTAAGGGTAAACAGGGAAAGTCGGTTTTTGCGTTTAGCCTGCTCCCACGCGGCTAGCGAGCTGTCATAACGATCAGCTTCAAACTGCTCGTTACCAAAATACTTCACCGTTTCGTAATTCAGCAGGCTATCGACCGCTCTGGTGTTTGTAGTGGAGTCTGCGGCATTGGCCTCACGCACATAGCGCGTACGCCACTCTGTCGCCACCACGGAATAAGCGACGTAGGTGGTCACCGACAACAGGGTGATCACGGCAAAAGGCCAGCCGTAGTTGTAAAACAGCACCCCCACGACCATCAATAGTTCCAGCACGATAGGGACGATATTGAATACCATAAAGCGCAGCAAAAAGTTGATGCCAGAAGTACCGCGCTCTATGTCGCGAGACAGCCCCCCCGTGCGGCGATTGAGGTGAAAATCCAAATCCAGGCGATGCAGATGCTCAAACACCCGCAAACCAATACGGCGAATAACGCGTTCGGTGACACGCCCAAACAAGGTGTCTCGAAACTCACCAAACAGCACATTGGAGAAACGCACCAGACCATAAGCCAATACTAATCCCAGTGGCAATGCTAGGGTCTCGACTAAAGGCTGAGCCGAGCGATCCATCGCATCGACCAAATGTTTGAGCACAAACGGCAAGACAACACTGGCCACTTTTGCCAGCATCAAGCACAGCACGGCCAAGCCCACCCGACGCTTGAATTCCAGCATATAGGGCCATAGCATTTTGATCACAGCCCAGTTTATTTTCGCATTAGGATCGGTTGGGGCATGGCGCTGTCGCATATAGGAAAAGACTCCGAAAAGAATAAAAAGCGGGAAAAAACGGAAATGAGTTACCGAGGTTACCTTAGATTACAGTCTGTACCAATCAATGTGATCCGGTATCATCACTGCCACGAATACAATGTACGAACCAAGCCAAACTGCCAACCATGCACCTGCCGATTGTTGCTCATCCTGATTACAGTTTTCCATTTCCCGCCGGACACCGATTTCCCATGGATAAGTTTGGCTTGCTGCAACAACGTATGCGCGAGTTAGGGATCCTAAAACAACATAATCTATTTCAGCCGACACCATGCTCCGCGGCAGAATTAAGCATGGCACACAGCTATCACTATATTCAGCGCTTCAGCATAGATGCGTTGAGTGACCAAGAGTTACGCCGCATGGGGCTCCCATGGAGTGAAGGCCTACGCCAGCGCACCTTCCTGGCACCTAACGGCACTCTGTTGACTGCCGAACTGGCACTGAAATATGGCGTCGCCTGCCATCTCGCAGGCGGCACCCATCACGCCCATTACGACTTTGGCTCCGGCTTCTGCATCTTTAACGACCTCGCCTATGCTGCCCGCCAACTGATCCATTCCGGCAAGGCTAAACGGATACTTATCTTTGATTGTGACGTTCACCAAGGTGATGGTACGGCACGAATACTTGAGGACGATCCAGAGGTATTCACCTGTTCGATCCACTGTGAAAAGAACTTTCCCCACCGCAAAGCCATCAGTGATCTGGATGTCGGATTAGAAAAAGGGCTCGGGGATGGTGACTATCTAAAGACGGTCGAAGAGACACTACTGCAGGTCATCGAACAAGCCCAGCCTGAACTGGTTATCTACGACGCCGGGGTGGATGTTTATGCCAACGATCCTTTGGGGCTCCTTAATATCACCCTCGATGGCATTCGTGCCCGCGACAAGTCAGTGATCAATACCTGCCTGAAACTGAAGATCCCCATTGCCACCGTGATTGGTGGCGGCTATGACGAAGACCAGATAGCACTCGCCGCTCGCCACGCTATTGTGATCGAAGAAGCAGCAAAGCTGTTTATCTAGTTTTGAGCCAGTAGCGCTCACTGCCACCCCCAGCTCAAAGCAAGCTAAATTAGCCACAACTTATTTAAAGCATTCCAAAAAATCGTCTTTTAAATAGCCAAATCCAAACTATGGTTACTTCGCAATACCCACAACCAAAGGAAGGTTATTATGAAAACACTAGCCAAATTTGCGATTACCCTATTCATCTCTCTCTATGGTAGTGCTGTATCTGCCAATTTTATCGAATTCACCCTCGAAGAAGAGATCGACATTGAGATAGATAGGGATGTGATTGGGCAAGAAACTGTTGTAGGGAATTTCTACTATGACATCGTCAACACCGCCATTGTCGCTGGAACAATGCGAATTGGAAGTGATGAATTTTTACTCAATACCGACCAGGGAATTGGTAGCAGTCACTTTTTCCATGGTGTGCTATGGATGGGAGGGTTCGAGATCGCTTTCTCTGCCAGCTTTGTCTCACAAACCAATCCAACGGAGTACTTTGACTTAGAAGGATTAGATTACGAGATCTACCTACCTTATCCCTGCATAGAGTTCGATAGCTGCACATCAAACCTATATGACGACATATCAGCGTGGCAAGATGCAATTGCAAATGGCGCAATCTTAGAATATGCCCATGAAGGTTTCGCTAAATATGACGCAGGAAAGAGTGGTAATTTTCACTCAGGCGGAATAGTCGACAATGCATATCGAATGCTGGATGAGCTACCTCCAGAATATCAAGCGGTAAAAGTGCCTGAAAGTTCAGCGGCTTATGCTCTGCTATGGGTTGCAGGTTGCCTGATGAGACTTCGCAGGCAATCACATAGCGCAGCCAAATAGGCTGAAAGCAAAATTAACATCGTTCAACTAATCAAGGACCACTGAAATATCTGCTGAGATGACACAATCGTTATCTCAGCAGGTTCTATCAACGAGAAAGATACGCTGTGCAGCACTATCACAGGTAAGATCTCAAACTTAGGCCGATAAGTATTACCACGACTACGATAGCCATGCTCCAAATTCCACATGCTTTAACATCATTCTGCATACTTATCTTAAACTCCGAAAGCTCAACCATGCAGCTAGTCGTCGGCACAGCTTCCACTTGGTCACTTCGTGTATGGATATGCTGCCAAATCGCAGCTATCAAAGTTGACCTGGTGGTCGTGCCATTGCAGCAGCAAGGTTACCAATCACAGCTCGCTAAGCTATCAAGCACCATGCTTGTGCCCGTGCTTTATGACGGCGATATCGAAATCAATGATTCTCTCGCTATCACTGAATACCTAAATGAGTTAACTGATGGCGCGCTCTATCCAGAGGTACAAGCTGACCGAGCAAAAGCACGCAGCTTAATCGCAGAACTTCATTCAGGGTTTTTGAATATCCGGCAAAACTGCCCTTTTTCTACTCGCCCAGTGGCACCCATCACAGATACCGCTGCAATCGCAGCAGAGCTGGCCAGACTCCATGACATCTTCACTAACGCAGCAACACCTTTCATGTTTGACACCCCTGGCGCAATCGATGCGTTCTATAGCGTCATGGCTTATCGACTGAACGCATACGGGATCCATTTCGATGGCGACGCAGGCCGCTACCAACAAGCGTTGTTAGCATGGCCTCTGCTAAACGATGCAATAGCGCACGCTGAGCAATGGCAACAAACGTAGCGAGATAACATTTAGGGTTAATATCCTTAGTTAACAATCGGTAACAGATGTTCCCTAGGAAAACATTGTATCTCAGCCATACTCTATCCTTTGTTTGTTAATGATCGTTCACTACAGACTGATGCCAGTGGTCATACACAGGTAAAAAATCAGCTGCAATAAAAAACTTCATCTCCACAGGGACTTGTACATGAAAAAACATTGGTTATCGCCTTTGCTGCTGACCGCATGCATGGGATCCGGCGCAGCGTTCGCCGACAGTTCAGCCGCAGAAAACACCCATCTACTTCGGTTTGCTGATATTCATAAAGACAAAGTTAGCTTTGTCTATGCGGGGGATATCTATATAGCCGCCACTGCCGGCGGAACAGCCACAAGACTAACTTCCGATAAAGGCTTGGAGCTGTTTCCCAAGTTCTCTCCTGACGGCTCGCAGATCGCTTTTTCTGCCGAGTACAGCGGTAGTCGCCAAGTCTGGGTGATGAACACCGACGGCAGTGATCTAAAACAACTCACTTATTACAACGATGTCGGGCCGATGGCACCCCGCGGTGGTTTTGACTATCGCGTATTGGATTGGACACCGGATGGCAAGCATGTGCTATTCCGCGCCAACCGACTGCCCTGGGGTAAACGTATGGGGCGCCCGATGTTGGTACCCGTCAACGGGGGTATGCCGATCCCCCTAGCTGTACCTGAAGGGGGTGGCGGTATGCTCTCACCTGATGGCAAAACCTTAGTTTATACACCGATTGACCGAGAATGGCGTACCTGGAAGCGTTATAAAGGTGGTCGCGCCCAAGATGTCTGGACCTATGATTTAGCCACCAACCAGAGTCAACAACTCACCCACTACGACGGTACCGACAATCAGCCGGTATGGGTTGGCGACAACATCTACTTTGCGTCTGACCGCGAATATACCCTCAATCTGTTCCAGTATCAGGTTGATGGTGACCCGATCAAAGTCACTGACCACAATGACTTCGATGTGCTGTGGCCCAGTGCCGGTCCAGAAGCGATCGTCTATGAAAGTGGCGGCTTGCTTTATCGCTACCAGCCAGGTGATAAAACCAGCACGCTATTAGATATTAAAGTCGCAGGCGAACGCCCCTATCGACAAGCAAAGTTCCGCAATGTCGCCAAATTTGTTGAATCGTTCGACCTGTCCCATGATGGCAAACGTGCGCTGTTTGCGGCTCGTGGAGAACTATTCACTGTGCCGGAGAAAAACGGCCCAACACGCAACTTGTCAAATACGCCAGCCGCACGAGAGCACAGCACCAGTTGGTCACCCGATGGCAGATATGTCGCTTATCTAAGTGATGCCACCGGAGAATATGAGCTCTACATCCAGCAGCAAGATGGTAAGCAAGCGCCACAGCAACTCACCAAAAACAGCAGCATCTGGAAATTTGCTCCGGTATGGGCGGGTAGCTCAGACAAACTGGCTTGGGCAGATAAAAATCAAACCCTATGGCTCACCTCTTTGAAAGGCAAAAAGGTTGAGGTCGACAAAGGGCGCTTTGATGATATTACCTATTATCAATTTTCTGCCGATGGCCGTTATCTGGCGTATGTCAAAATCGCCGCCAACGGCTTACCGCAGATCTGGCTTTACGACAGTAAAAATAATCAGCGTACAACCTTAAGTAATGGCCGGACCGCCGACTTTGAACCAACGTTCGATCCACAAGGACGCTACCTCTACTTTCTCTCCAATCGCGATTACAACCTGACCTTTGGCGATCACGAGTTTAACTACCTGTATAGCCAATCCACCCGCATTTACGCAGCCCCCTTGCACGACGGCGTGACCATGCCGAGTGCCTTGCTCAGTGATGAAGTCACCGTTGGCAAAACTGATAACGGAAAAGATAAGGACAAGCCGTCAGCCAACAAGCCAATCACCCTAACGGCAGCGAAGATGGAGATGCTGGCGCAACCATTAGCCGCAAAAGCAGGGAGTTACACCCATTTGGCCGCCAATGAAAGTGACCTGTTCGTATTGGCAGGCGCAGAACCCCCATATGCGTTGCAGATGATCAGCCTTGAGCATGATGCCAAAACCAAAGAGGTGACCACGGGTGTGAGTGCATACCGGTTGGCCGCTGGCGGTGAAAAGTTGCTGGTTAAGGTCAACGGTGATTTCTCCATCATTGATGCCAAAGAGCAGCAGAACCCCACTAAAAGCAAACTAGATACGGCTAACATGCAGATGCGTATCGACCCGGCGATTGAATGGGTACAGATGTATAACGATGGTTGGCGTACGCTGCGGGACTGGTTCTATGATCCCAACATGCACGGTCAGGACTGGCAGGCGATCTATGACAAATACCGCCCATTGGTCGACCATGCCGGACACCGCACAGATCTTGACTACATCCTCAGTGAAGTTGCTGGCGAAATGAATGCTGGCCATATCTATGTACAAAGTGGTGAGCAGCCCAAGGTTGACCGTGTAGAAGGTGGCTTATTGGGCGCTGATATAAAGAGCCACCCGTCAGGCAACTTTATCATCAGTAAAATCTTTAAGGGTGAAAACTGGCACGATGCGTTCCGTTCGCCGTTAACCGAGCCAGGTGTAAACATCAGTGAAGGTAATTTCATTACCGCGGTGAATGGCATCCCAAGTAATTCTGTTAGCAATATCTACGAGCTACTACAAAACAGTGCCAATAAACCGATCACCCTCAGCGTATCAACCGCAGCCAATGGCAAAGACAGTCGTGATCTGTTGGTTAAACCAATCAAGAGCGAAACCAACCTGCGCTATCTAGACTGGGTTGCAAGCCGCGCCGCTTATGTGGATAAGCTGTCTGGTGGCCGTGTTGGTTATGTGCACCTGCCTAACACGCTGTTTGCCGGCAACCGCGAGCTGTTCAAGCAATTCTTACCGCAGGTGAATAAAGAAGCCCTGATCATTGATGACCGATACAACGGCGGCGGCTTTATCCCTGAGCATATGATCGCCATGCTCGCGCGCGAACCGCTTAACTATTGGAAGCGCCGTGGTGCCGAGCCCAATGCAACCCCCTACTACAGCCATGTTGGCCCGAAAGCGATGTTAATTAACGGCTACTCCAGTTCTGGTGGTGATGCCCTACCCTACTACTTCCGCAAACTAAAACTGGGGTCACTGATCGGCACACGCACATGGGGTGGCTTGATTGGTATTTCGGGTAACCCAAGTCTGGTGGATGGCGGCATGGTGATCGCATCAACTTTCCGCTTTATGGATACCGATGGCAATTGGGCGGTAGAAAATGAGGGTGTATCGCCAGACATCGAAGTGATCGACCGACCTGAATTGATCTTTATGGGTAAAGATCCCTCAGTAGAACGCGCGGTAGAAGAGCTGTTAAAACAACTACCGGAAAAGCGTGCCGCCGCACTCCAAGCGCCACCGGCACCAACTAAGTTCTAAGAGCTTGGTGCTAAACACCTAGCTTCGCAAAAAAAACCCGGCATCAGCCGGGTTTTTTATATGCAATTGAAAGTACCAATAGCTCGCTATAGCGATTTCACATCCATGTTGTACAGAGTAAAACCAAAGATATCGGCATACTGTTCTATGATTTTACTGGTTGGCGTGCCTGCACCATGACCCGCTTTGGTTTCTATGCGGATCAAAACAGGGTTAGGTCCGGCCTGTTTCTCCTGCAACTGCGCCGCAAACTTAAACGAATGTGCCGGCACGACTCGGTCATCATGATCACCGGTTGTCACCAGTGTTGCAGGGTGATTAACTCCAACAGTTACATTATGTACCGGCGAATAGCCAAGCAGATAATCAAACATCTCTTTGCTGTCTTCTGATGTACCGTAGTCATACGCCCAACCAGCGCCGGCGGTAAAGGTGTGATAACGCAGCATATCCAATACGCCTACCGCAGGCAGCGCGACCTTAAACAGCTCTGGACGCTGTGTCATGACCGCGCCCACCAGCAGACCACCGTTTGAGCCACCACGAATAGCCAGGTAATCACTGGATGTATATTGCTCCGCAATCAGGTATTCAGCCGCGGCAATAAAGTCATCAAACACATTTTGCTTCTGCATTTTGGTGCCTGCATCGTGCCAGGCTTTACCATACTCTCCACCGCCACGAAGGTTCGCTACCGCATAAACGCCGCCCAGCTCTAACCAGGTTGCATTCACCGAGCTGAAATAAGGCGTTAGGCTGATGTTAAAACCACCATAGCCATACAGAATAGTCGGTGTTTTGCCGTTCCTTGGTGTGCCCTTTTTGTAGGTGATAATCATCGGGATCTTAGTGCCGTCTTTGGATTCGTAGAATACCTGTTCTGATTCATACAGCTCAGGATCAAACGGCGAATTGGATTTGCGATAGACATCACTGCTGCCCGTCGCGACATCCAGACTAAAAATGGTGCCTGGTGTTTTGTAGTTGGTGAAGGTGTAATACACCGTTTCCTGCTTGGCTTTGCCGCCAAAACCACTGGCCGTGCCCGGGCCAGGCAATGCGATTTCACGCAGCAGCTTACCCTGCATATCAAATTGCTTCACTTGCGATATCGCATCGACCATATAGCTGGCAAACAGGCTGCCCCCTGCCGTGACGACATCCAGCACGTTATCAGTTTGCGGGATCAGATCTTTCCAATTTGCCGGCGCGGGATCGGTAAAACTCACTTCAACCACCCGCTTGTTTGGTGCATCAAGGTTGGTCACCAACAACAAACGCTCACCGTCGGAGCTCAATAGCTCAGTATCAGAATCGGTATGATCCAGCACGGTGACGAGCTGACTCTCTGGCTTAGAGAGATCTTTGATATATAGCTTATTACCGGAGGTTGAAACCGCAGCGCCAATACTTAAGTAACGCCCATCTTCACTCACTTCAGCGAACACGTAACGGTGCTTTTGTTCCGGCGTACCACCAAAAATCAGCGCATCAGCTGACTGTGGCGTCCCCAGCGTGTGAAAGTACACTTTGTGCTGATCTGTCTTTGCTGACAGTTCACTGCCTTCAGGCTTGTCATAGCTAGAGTAATAGAAACCTTCATCACCCCGCCAACTGATACCACTGAACTTAACATCCACCAGCGGCTCACCTTTCTGCGCCAACGTCTTCACGTCGATGATGATGATCTTACGCCAATCACTGCCACCTTCAGAGATCTGGTACGCCGCCAGTTGTCCCGTTTTAGAAAAACTGATCCCGGACAGGGAAGTTGTGCCATCGGCACTGAACTTGTTTGGATCTAAAAAGACCGATGCGTCACCTTCTGGCTTACCATTGACCAGCGGCTGACGATACAAAACATCCTGATTTTGCAGACCATCATTCTTATAGAAATAGCTGAAATCCCCCTCAATAAACGGAGCGCTCACTTTTTCATAATCGATCTGCTTTTCAAGCACCTGTTCAATCTGTTCCCGGTAAGGGATCTGCTCAAGGTAACCAAAGGTCACGGCATTTTGCGCAGCAACCCAAGCCGCCGTTTCATCACTCCGGTCATCTTCTAGCCAACGGTAAGGGTCACCCACTAGGGTTTCAAAATAGGTATCGACCGTGCCGTCTTTACGCGTTTCCGGATAAACCAGCTGAAAGCCTGCCGCGGCCGCATCAACTTCTGTGGCAGTTGGTGTATCGATGTTGACCTCCGAGGGGGTTGGCTTGTTATCACTGCAGCCAGTAAGTGACGCTACTAGTGCCAACGACAAGATCTTATATTTCATAACATTCCTTGATGAAACCAAGTACACATATCTAGAAGAAATTATGCTTTGCGAAGAGGTTTGTCCAGCATCAGACCCGTGACTTTTGTAACAGCGGTGTAAATCGAAGTGTTCAGCAGCAAAACGAATAATTAATTACTTAGATTAGCCAAAGTAGTCACACTACTGCGGACGGGCAAACACCTGGGTCCAATAGCGACCATAACTGGCGCTGCTGTTTTCAACACAGGCCAACCCCATCTCGGTCACGTTAGGATTCATAATATTACGGCAGTGACCGGGGCTGTTCATCCATCCATTAACCGCCTGTTGCGCATTAAACTGACCCGCGGCAATATTTTCACCATAAGAACGCCAATCGTAGCCTTGCTCCGATATGCGATCCCCCGGCGAACTGCCATCCAACCCGGTATGATCAAAGAAGTCGTAGTTTGCCATGTTAGCTGAATGTCCTTCAGCGGCTCGGTCTAACAGGGCATTCATGGATAAAGCATCCACCGCTGGAAAGGCCTCTTCTCCACACATTTGCGATTGTGCGCGGAGCTGATTGATCAAGTGGATGACCGCTGACAAATCGTCATCACAAAGCACTTGTGAGTAGTCGATATTCTCGGGAGAGGGTTGTTCGTTGTCCTGCTCACCCTCTTCGCCATCACCCTCACTAGCTTGCTCATCGCCGCCGCTTTCATCACCTTCACTAGGCGTTTCGGCTTCAGGCGTGTCTGTGGTTGGCGATACTTCACCAGAAGATGAACCTCCGCCACAGGCGATCAGAAAAAAGGAGGTCACCAACACAAAAAAGAACTTAGTCATACTTATTACTGTCCCAAAAAAGCCAAGCTAGCTCGCGCAATTAAAGCTCAGCATATCTACTCAAGGTAAAGAAAGATAATCAGCCGGAGCTGAAACGCTCAATCAGGGCGTCACCATGATGACGAACTGCTTGCCTTTGTATTTTGTCAGTGTGGGCTCGCCCAACTTGTATTTGCTGATCGATTGCATCAGCTCAGCTAAGTAATTCTGACTTGGCGTGCTGCCTTTCACCATCAACACCCCGTCAATCACCTTAAATTTGCTGATAAGGATCTCACCAGGCACCTCTGCGCCCACTTGGTTAATCCAGTCTGCGTCACTTAGTACCTGCTTTTTTCTATCTTTAGCCGGTTTAATAAAACCCAGACTTTGAGTCTTAGTTTGCGGCTCCAAAATGTAAAAATGAAACAGTTCCTTGGATGCGCGCGCCGCTCCAGTATGCCGAGGAAGAACACCACCAAAGCCATTTTCAACCAACAATTCACTGAATTTTTGTCGCGACTTCGCTGAAGAACTCTTTCCTGTAAGTAAAACACGAGGGCCTTTCTTTTCAATCGATACTACGGCCACACCTTCGGGCGTAAATCCAGCAATTTTACGCTGCAGATCATCAAGCCTATCAGCGACCGAATATGAGGTGAACGAGGCATTGGATTTAATCACCTGCGTAGAAAAATGGGTGACACCATTTTCATCAACCCAAGAATAAATACTTTCCGCTTGAGCTGCGCTCCCCAAAACTAGACTTATGAGAATAAGCCAACGATAACAACACTTCACCTTAACCATCCATCCCTTGGAAGAACAAAACTACAACGAGTAGTCAAGACTGTTTAAGCGGCGCATTATTCCATAAACCGTCAATAATTTCACGCGCCGTCAAAAAAACACCACGCGTAATAATCTTTGCAGAAAAAGCGCCATACACTAGCTCAAAGCCAGTCACCATCAGTGTGATAGAGAGATATTTTTCAGTTTTATGCTCGCCAGCCAAAATTGATTTAGATCAGCTCAACCTCAATGGTCAAAAAATATACCCCTTTATGGTAATACTCATATCCCGACGGCTTACTTAACCTCAATATAACTGAGGTTAATTCGGGTAGAAGACGATGACTCTTAAACAAGATCCACGCTGCTATACCAACGTCTGTGTAAATGGTCTTTGGTATCACTATGATCACTGCAGTGACAAAGCCTATGTGCTGAGAGGCGGCACCTCGCCGGAGGTCACGCTAGAGAAAGAGCCGCGTACGGAAGATGAACTAGTAGAGATGCTGAGGCATACTACACCTCCGTTTTAAATCACTGCAGTAAATTAGATGAGCCAGAGTGGGTCGAACAAGCGCAATACAGATTGGATATTGTGGAGTGCATTACCAGCCTACTTTATTATTTGGCTGATCTTTCCCATCATAATGGCCGGCCCGCAATTTTGGTACTTAGGCAGCAGCCTAGGTGTGATTTATGTCGCCATGCATTGCTACGAGATGAAGTATCGCGGCCATTGCGGGCTATCTTCTGATGCCACCGCGGTTCCCGTCACGCTAGTCGCCGCCGGTTTGCTATTTTTTGTCAGCCACCGCACAGATATTGGCATCGATGCCTCTCATATTGGTGACGGTCTCATTTGGATGCCACTCGCATTCATCACGGGTCACATCGCCGCATTCTTAGTGGTTATGACATTGAGTGCTTTGTTCGAAGACCAGTAACCAGTCTGCGTCGCAACAAAGCACTCACGGTCAACCCGCTAGCTCGCAGGTGTGGCTTGGTAAGCACCCGTTAGACTATTAAAAATGATACGAATAGAGCCCGCCGTACCAACTTTCATGTTCGCTCCATCAAGATCAGCGATACCATCACCATTGTCATCACCGAAATTGCGTGACCAATCGTCATAAACATCAAGTTTAAAATCGGTATAACCATCAAAATAGACAACAATCGACCAGGTATAATCATCGATCAAGGTCATTGGGATAGAGTTCCACCCCGTTGGTTGCCCACGGAAATAGACCTGAGGGTAACGCTGCAACAATGGCCGCTGCCCGATCGCATCGCCCGTGCTGAATAAACGATAATTTTTGCCGTAGTAGTTATCAATCTGGGTCTGTTGGCCCGAGCTATATTCCAAATAGAACTCGAAATGGCGGTAGTACTCAATATATTGTTCGCCCGTCCAAACACCACTGACACCGTTCGCGTCAGCAACGGTATGACTTAAAGTTAACTCTCTACGATAGCTATGCTCCCAGTCATCACCGGTATAAACCATGGTGACCTTATCCGCACTGCCTTGATGACGTGCCCGCGCCTTTACCGAAATCAACGAAGAATCACGATAAGCATCATCTAACGCTACCGCTTGATGCTTAAAATCAGTCTGAGTGGTGCCATCAAATTGATAGTTCTGCAGGCCATTATTATCCCAATAAGTTTGACCATTAACCTGATATTTAATAGCAAACTGGACACCAGAGACCGAGCCGGAGAGAGGCAAACGAAAGCTAAATGCTTCGTACCCATGACTGGTTGCCGCAACATAAAATGCAGGATGATCAACCCACTGGCCATCTTCTGCCTGATAGTGCAACCAAACCTGTTTAGATGGGCCGATATTCTTAACTTCAACGGCGCCTTCCAGCTCAGAATAGTCAAATCCGTTTTCATAGTAAGGTGTAAATTGAGCATGTTTCAGGCGAACCTCTTCAGCAGCCTCTGCAGCAAAAGCAGACAGAGACATCAGCAGGCAGCCGACAACGATTTTTAGTGACATAGCTTTTCCCAACATATCGCTTTCCTTGGAATATTTTGTATTTATGCCGCTACTTATGGCGCAGCGTGCATCGCAAAATATAGCAATGTGCGGAAGTAAGAATGGCGAGAATTCGGTCTAAGAACGAAATTAGTTCGCACTATGGTACTGATACCACAACCCTACAACAAAGCCGATCGGCTGTAACTCAGGACACTAGACAGCAATCTAATGAAATATAAGAGACAAGCAAAATAGCTAAAAATCATAATGATAAAGTAAAAAAGGCGACTAAAAGCCTGCAGAAAAAACAGGAAGGAAAGGCGAACCAAAATGTTATCGATACCAAAAAGATGCGCTATTAAAGACAGCCAACATTCAACCTGCCGACTTGTTTGGGCAGGTAGCTAAACGGTTCATTTTCGTTGCGACAAAGTGGCATCGCACTGCATCACCAGGATGGTTCTCAGAGACGATTTCAGTGGCACGGGATAAGGCGACGAAATAGTACTTAACCTGCCCACGTGACACTCATCGACCTTTATCCAAAAAGATCGAGCAGGCAACAATCTCAACTAACGAACTGTTACCGCCATCAACATATTGACCTTTTTTTATACAAATTAGGGTTAGGTTTTATTAGCCTCAGGATAAATAAGGTTAAATAGGTGGCTAACGATGACACTGAAACAAGACCCGCGTTGCTATAGCAACGTCTGTGTGAATGGACTGTGGTACCACTACGATCACTGCAGCACCCGCGCTTATGTTTTAAGAGGCGGCGCGACACCGGAAGTCACGTTGACAAAAGAACCGAGAACGGAACAAGAGTTGGTCGAAATGCTGCAAAGTATCACCCCTCCAGTCTAACCTATCGGGATATAAAGCCTTCTTCATCGTCAAGCTACGGGATGAAGAGGGTTACGCAAAGAAACATCTATCAGTTTCCTGCTAGCTTAACTACTCGCTCGTTCATTCCACGTTTGACGATTGCTTGTCATCAGGAATATGAACAATACAGCGCCACGACCAACGGTAGTCATTCGCACATAAAAATACGCCCTCTCCCAGCCTGACTATCCTGCGGTATTAAGTCACCTCATCACTCTATTTAGACTCACCACTTCATCATCGGTATGGGGTTAAATGGATTTTTCTTAAAGTGCTGCCAAGCCAGTTGGCGCAAGCGTTGATGAAAGCCGGCATTAGGAAATACCGCCTTAACCTGTTCAATAAATGGTTTAGGAATGCCTTTGCCGATCTTACCAAACGACACATCCACCAAGTCGGCTTGTCTGAAGATTTCAACCAGTGGAAAACGCGGGTCCGTGTACGGGCGCAGTTTATGATGCATATCGATCATCAATAGTACTTCCTGCTCCCAGTCGACACGACCGCGTTTTTCCAGGTAATTCTTGGCTAAAGCCATTGAAGGCGGCAAATAGTCGACGGAACCTTCCGGCCATATACCTAAATCATGAAAGCAGGCGGCAATAATCAATTTCTCCCGCTCATCACCACGGCACTCATGCAACGCAAAACAGAAGTGCAGCATGCGGTACACATGATTCTTGTAGCCTTGATAATCAGCCATCAAGGCTGTTTGCCAAGAACCAAGTATCTCTTCAATCAGCGGGATCTCGGTTTCTATTTCTGGCTGTTTCATTGTCCGCTCCGCGCCTTACCATCAGTATGATCCGCTTGTTGCGCCTCTAACAAATCATCGTATCCAGCTGGGGGCGGCGTCCATCCCCTTTCTTCATGGGAGTGTGTATCACTGCGATCTTTCTTCATCGCCTGTACCAAGGCACCATCTAACTTGATAAAGAGCTCTTTGTAACTGGCGCTGATCCCCTTCTCATGCTTGGTACTTATCCAGTCCGCACGTAACTCAGGATGGTTGTCCAACTCTACCTGGTTGAAGGCCTGCTTAAGATTTTCAGCCTGAAATGGGTGATACCCGAGCGCCTTCAACGCTTCTCCCCCCATGTAAAGTGCCGAATGATAGGTCTCTTTCACAACAATATCCGCGCCGGCATGCTCAAGTTGATACTCATCACCACGGTCAAATGCTCGGGCCAGCACCGTTAGATTCGGGTAGTGTCGCTTCACTTCTTGCACTAGATGGATCGCGCGTTCTCTGTCGTCAATTGCCACCACCAGTAAGCTTGCCTCATCGATGCCCGCGGTATGTAACAGCTCCAACCGTGTCGCATCACCAAAGTAACTCTTAATACAGATTTGTCTAAGCAAATCAACACGCTGCGCCTCATGATCCAATACTGTGGTAGAGACACCATTGGCAAGTAGCAGGCGATTAACTATCTGACCGAAACGTCCAACGCCCGCGATAATCACCTGGCCCTTTTCGTCAATCACATCCTCTTCTTGCTGCTCATTGGTCGCCTTTTCCATTTTTGGCATCAATACCTTTTCCAGTAAAATAAACAGCAGTGGCGTTAGAAACATGGACAGCGCCACCACCATCGCCAATAGCTCAACCATCTCTGCCGTTAGCACATTGATCTGCAGCGAAAACGCCAGCAACACAAAGCCAAATTCACCTGCTTGAGCCAAACTCAGCGTTAAGATCCAACGATCACTGCCGCGCACCTTAAAGACAATACTCAGCAGATAGAGCACCAGCGCTTTGGCAAAAATCACCGCCACCGTCACACCGATAAGAAATCCGAGGTTATCCACTAAGACAGTGAAACTGATCCCTGCCCCAACAGTAATGAAGAATAGCCCCAGCAACAGCCCCTTAAACGGCTCAATATTGGACTCAAGCTCATGCCGAAACTCACTGTTCGCTAACACAACACCCGCCAAGAACGTCCCCAAGGCAGGCGATAGCCCCACCATACTCATCAACGCTGAAATACCCACCACCAGCGCAAGCGCCGTGGCGGTAAACACCTCTCGCAAACCTGACTTAGCGACAAAGCGAAACAAAGGCGTACTTAAGAATTGGCCCACAATAATCACAATGCTGATCGCACCTATCACTGCTAAGCCATAAATCATGGGGGGTAAATCTGCCAATGAATCATCAGCATGGTGCTCACCTGCAGCGCCAGCCATCTCAGCACCGCCATGGACAAGATCAGCAACAACGTCAGGCTCGGGCATCGCCAAGAAGGGTAAAAATGCCAAAATGGGGATGACGGCAATATCTTGAAACAACAACACAGAAAAGGAGCTACGCCCACCTTCGGTATGGGACCAGCCTTTCTCACCATGGCTTTGCAGTACAATCGCTGTCGACGACAGCGCAAATATCAAACCAATAGCGACGGCCATGCGCCAATCAACAGAGAACAACAAAGCCGTGCCTGAAATCAGCAATGCGGAGCCAGCCACCTGCATACCACCCAGCCCGATGAGCTTACTACGCATTTGCCACAGCATTTGCGGCTGCAGCTCTAGCCCCACCAAAAACAGCATGATAACCACACCAAATTCAGCAACGTGCTGTAGCGTTTCAGTTTCAGCCCCAACCAAACCAGTCAAAGGACCGATAACGACACCGGCCACCAAATAGCCCAACACCGAACCTAAACCAAAGCGTTTGGCCAGCGGCACCATAATGACGGCAGCCACCAGATAGACGAATGCTTGCCCTAAATACGCCGTCATATGACCTCCGATATGAGTTCGTCTAACTGTTCAGTCAGACTGCTCATCTTGCAGCCTTTTTCGATGTCAAAACGCCCTTCGGTCATTGCCAGAAGTAACCTCTGCCATGCGTCGACATGTTGTTTTAGACGCTGTTCTGCAGCAGCTGTGCGTGAACCGAAAATGGCGAAAGGTGGTAAATACCGCATACCGCACACATCCGCCATTTGCTGCAACGGCTGCAATAATTCATCCAAGCGGAAATGATTGTAGCCTTCAGCCTTGTATGCCTGCTCAGAACCACCAGCCGTCAACGCGTTCAAAAACCACTTACCCTGCAACGCATCACCGCCCTGCCCATAAGCGAATCCGTACTCCAATACCAAATCTTGCCATTCTTTTAAGAGCGCGGGCGTGGAGTACCAATACAAGGGAAACATAAAGATAACGATGTCATGGCTTAGCAGTCGCTTCTGCTCTCGATCGATGTTGATGTAATAATCAGGGTACTCTCGGTATAGATCCACACAGGTCACGCCATCGATTTTCTTAGCGGCCTTATAAAGCGGCAGGTTTACCTCTGAGCGATGCTGTGAGGGGTGAGCAAAAAGCAGCAATATCTTTCGTTTCATAACAGCCTGACTCTAGATTTTTCACACTGCAATTAATCATGGCAAAAGATGACTATTAAACAAGCAGTTAGTTTTATTTGGCTCAACGCACCAAAGCGACTTAAAAGACGTAACAGCGCATCACAACAACACTTTGCTAGTCTTTGCCACTAACCACCTGTTCTTTTTTAACTAACGATGAAAGAAAACCAAGCAACAATCGGTCTCATTTCCCGAGCTACATTTATCTTTTTTACAAGGACAATTTATCCATGTTGAAACAATTTGTCGGCGGACTGCTCGCTGCACTTATTCTCATCCCCACCGCCGTAATGGCAAAAATCGCCGATGACGCAGAATCGGTTAGCCCATTAATGAATGGTCAAACCGTGCCAGATGTTCAGGTGAAAGATCTGCAAGGTACTGCAATTTCTCTACTTGAACTAAGCAAGCAGAAGCCTACTGTGATTATTTTCTACCGTGGTGGCTGGTGTCCGTTTTGTAATGCGCAGCTGAGTGGCCTGCAGGAGATAGAATCCAAGTTGGCAAAAATGGGTTATCAATTGCTGGCTATATCGCCAGACACCCCAGCGCAGTTAGCCGAAACCAGTAAAGACCGAGAGCTGGGCTACCAACTGTTGTCGGATCGTTCGTTGGCAGCGAGTCAAGGGTTTGGTCTGGCGTTTTATCTAGATGATAAAACGGCTGAGCGTTACCGCGGAAAAATGGGGGCAGTTTTTGCGTCTGAGCAGGGGGATGATCGCATCGTACTGCCGGTACCCGCTGTTTATGTGGTCGATCAACAGGGCTTAGTTCAGTTTAATTATGTCCATCCGAACTACAAAGTCCGCATTCAGCCCGAGCTACTGCTAAAAGCTGCCGAACTGGCGTTACACAAATAGTGCCCGATTTGACATAGAGATGCCCTTGGCCGCAGCGCCAGGGGTATCCGTGAATCGACGATTAATCTTAGGTTTATCACCCCTCCAATTTCCTCCTCCAACATTACACACCTGCTACTCTTATAGTCATCACGTTCACTCTCCAGCCAAGGACGCGCTATGACACCCCATCAATTTCCCAGCCATGGCAAGCTTCAGTTATCGATATCGGAAGGCTTGTTGATCATTGAAGGCGAAGGCCCGGCCAATATAGAAATGATCATGGAGTACCAAGCAAGGGTGCAGAGCTACCGCGAACTATTAAAAGAGAAACCGTGGGGCAGTTTGGTGTTGCTGAAAGGGATCCCGCTACTGCCTATCGAAGCCAAACAAGCGATGATTACCACCATTAGACATGCCACAACACTCAACCTAGTAGCAACGGCGGTGGTTATTGCAGATCCGCACTATGCAACGACAGTAGAGAGCTTTTGGACATCTATCTATGAAAATACCGAGCTACCCTACGCCTTCTTTACAAATATTGATGAAGCCAAGCAGTGGCTGCACCACCAAATTTCACAATCAGAAAGAAATGGAACCAACGTCTACTAAATCTAGGTTAGGATGGTTGCAAAGCTAACGTGCTGGAATTGGACAGCACAGAATTTGGGTGAGTTTTATCAGTAACGCAGCCGTGATTAACAGCCAAGAAAAGTCTGTCGGAAAGGTCTTTTATATTCTTGCCGGACTCATGTTCACAGTGTGCCTGTTATCAGCTATTTCAATCATACGAAACGAAATATCACTCAAACCGCTGTTTTTTATCACACCATTTTTGGCGATGGCCGGCCTGTTTTTTTTAATCGGAAAGTTCCAAAACCGAAAATTTATGATGCTCGGCCTCACGCCACTCACGCTTCACGTCGAGCGCAGTTCAGAGTCGACGCTTTTAAGCGGAACAATATTAATCAACCAACCCGATTTTCAGCGAATAACCACATTGAAATTATCCTCTATATGCACATCCCACAATCAAACCTCGGGCAATAGTGCTGCAGAGCTTTGGTCTACCACCACAACCGTTGAGATTGAGTTACAGGCAGGAAAATCTCTGCTTCATTTTCGTTTTGATGTACCTAAAGATGAAATCATCAGAACCAACAATCCTCTGAGCAACAATAGCTTTCATTGGGAAATTGGCTTTCAGTATGTCTATCGAATGGAAAATATCACCCGAACCTGGAAGATCCCAGTGAAAGTGCTGCTTGCATCGTAAGCAAATAAAAACACTCATTAATATAGATGTCACACGGGCTATCTAGCTTAACCAAAACGCCGAAGACAGAACAAACATATATAAGGAACACTACTTTGCCGATTAGTCAGAACCAGATGCATACGGTATTAACAGAGCTCGGCTGCCGTACCAATTTTAGTATCAAAAAAATCACTGAATATATGCTGCCAGATTCAAAAGAAGCGTTTTATATGTTTGTCGAAAATGACGCTGCACAACTGATTATTCGTCCAGCCTACGAGCTATTCCTAAGTGACTTGAACAGCATTGATGGCGTTAAGTCCAAAGCGGGCTATTGTCATTACTCTGAAATGACGCGATTTCCAACCCGAGTTCACAAATCCGCCAACCCTATCCATTATGGTATTGCGTTCACCTTTAAAGATGAAAACGCGGCAAAGTGCTGCGTAGAAAAATTAATAGCGATCACCCAAGGACACGGCTAACTTCCCATATCTGGAGGATAACGAAATGCTCTACCCAATGTTTGCCATGGTGATGTTAACCATGCTGGTGCTTGTCTACATGGCAGTGATCCGCGTACGCTCGGTAGCCAATAAGCAAGTCGATGCCAAATATTTCCGCCTGATGGAAGGTGACGGGCTGCCCCGCCATGTGGCTCAGGCTGGACGCCATGTCGCTAACCTGTTCGAAACACCCGTGTTATTTTATGCGGCAGGCATTTTAACCATTGTCATGAATCTTTCTGGCACACTCACCATCGCCTTAGGCTGGGCTTATGTGGGGTGCCGCCTCGTCCACGCCGCGATCCACCTCACTTACAATCACCCCCTGCACCGCATGCTGGCTTTTGTTCTTAGTTTGTTATGCATCATGGGGCTATGGCTGATTTTGATTATTAAATAGCAGCCAAAAGAGTGGCGCATCGCTTTACGAAATTTAGCCTTTTCAAATAAAGAAGTATGGTTAAATGGTGCTACGCAACACATTATCTTTTCAGTAGATACGGGCGAATGTAATGAGAGCTTGTTTAACGATCCTCGCAGTATTAGCAATCAACTTATTAATACCAACATGCCATGCTCAGGACGAAACGGCCGTGCCCATCACCATCGTCATTCATGGTGGCGCCGGTACCATAGAGAAGGCCAAATTCACGCCGCAGCAAGAGCAAGCTTATCGCGCCACACTGAAACAAGCGGTAGAGGCCGGTTATGCCGTACTGAAGAGAGGCGGAAAGAGTCTCGATGCCGTCACCACGGCGATTAACGTACTTGAAAGCTCTCCCTATTTTAACGCCGGTGTCGGTGCGGTTTATACCGCCGAAGAAACCCATGAGCTGGACGCTTCAATTATGGATGGCAGCAACCGTCAAGCCGGTGCCGTTGCTGGCGTTAAACATGTCGAACACCCGATCGATCTGGCCAAACTGGTTATGGAACGCTCACCCCATGTCATGCTTAGTGGTGAAGGCGCAGAAGCGTTTGCTAAAGCCAGCGGCGTAACTATGGTCGACAACGCCATGTTCAACACCGAGCATCGATATGAAGCACTCCTAAAAACCAAAAAGAAGCTACGTGATGCAATGGAGAAAACACCCGACTATCAAGCCGCACACGACCTACTCGACCCTAAATTCAAAATGGGCACAGTCGGCGCCGTCGCCTTAGATAGCTTGGGCAATCTGGCAGCAGGTACTTCCACGGGCGGCATGACTAACAAGCAGTTCGGCCGCGTCGGTGACTCGCCGATCATTGGCGCAGGCACCTTTGCTGACAACGCCTCCTGTGCGGTTTCTGCCACCGGTCATGGCGAATACTTCATCCGTTATGCCGTGGCTTCTGATATCTGCGCCCGCGTGGCCTACCAAGATAAAACCATTAAACAAGCGGGCTATGAGGTGATCCACCAAGTGCTTCCCGAAGCGGGTGGGACGGGTGGCGTCATCATCCTGGATAGCCAAGGCAACATCAGCATGCCATTCAACACAGCGGGTATGTACCGTGCTTATAAAAACAGCTCGGAAAACACCTATGTGGCTATTTTTAAAGATGAATAGATTCAATCGAACGGACGCAAAATTGCCCAACGTTCGAATATGAAACGGGGTACATAAACAGTGCCTCTCACCTAGTGCTAGCTAGGCTTGTCACCACGTTATAGACCCCATCAACCACCATCGCCATACGTTCATAATCGAGCCGTTGCCACGTATCTCTCGACGTATGGTAGGCTCTATTGCGGTAAAACGCCGTATCCGTGACCATCAGAGCGGGGTAATCAAACTGCCAGTAATTCAGATGGTCTGAGTAATCTATTTCCGGAAACATTTCTGGAGCAAGCATGGAGTGAACGGCAAGCGGTGTCGCATTAAGCATCTCCCCTTTCACTTCTCTTAACTCCAGCACATCGCTGAATCGACCAATCACACCAATATAATTACCTTTGGTTGGGTAAATCCATTCAAACAATGGGAGCGGATAACTCTGCGACCCTTCCTCATCACTAAAATAGCCGATCATCTCCAATGAAATCATCAGATCGACGTCTATGCCCTGTGCATGTAATGACTCCGCGTGATGATAGCTACCCATCTCCTGTGTACGAAAATAGGGAGGCTCCTCCAGGGTGTACGCAACCAATTCGACAGGATAGCTAAACGACTCATGCTGGCTAAGTAAACGACCTAGCTCAATCAATCCTGCAGTGCCACTGGCATTATCATCAGCGCCAGGCAGCGAGCTATAGGCATCAAAATGCGCACCAACAACAATCACAGGCAACTGCTGATCATGGGGACCAAAACGAACAATCACATTGCGATACTCAACTTCATCAACAACAAAGCGTTGCACCGAAACATCTTGGCTAAATGTTGAGAACTGCTCCTGCACATAGTCAGCGGCATCAGCTAAGCCTTCAGTGTAATAAGAGCGGTCTTTGATCTCTTCAGATAGTTTAATGACATGGCTTTGTAGGCGTTGGGATTGAACCTGAGGGGTATACTCCCCGGAGTAAGAGCCAAAAACTGGCTGGTAGACAAAAAAGATAGCAAGCACCACAGGCAGCAGGATGACCGCGGACAAAATAACGATACGTTTAAAACGACTCATTCCCTGAACCTCTGTCTTTAATTACAACAAAAACTAACCGAAGCATACCCGAAAAAAACGAGCGACAGAAATGAGTTAGATGAAGCTAGGAGAGGGTCCTCCTAGCTTATAAATGTGACAGCTCTAGGCAGAGCGGCTTCGACTTAAGCATAGTGTTGCGGCAGATGACCGCATTCAGCGCAAGTCGAAGCAACGATCAGCCGTGAGCTACCCGCAGTCGCTGTGCTGCCTGCACCATATTTTTAAGTGCTGGCTTCACCTCTTCCCAGCGCCGAGTTTTAAGACCACAATCAGGATTTACCCACAACCGTTCAGCAGGGATCCGCTCTGCCGCTAGCTGCATCAACTCAACCATCTGTTCGGCACTCGGTACATTTGGCGAATGAATGTCGTAGACACCGGGACCGATTTGGTTGGGATAACTGAACTGATCAAAGGCATCCAGTAACACCATATCGGAACGCGATGTTTCAATGGTGATGACATCAGCATCCATGGCCGCGATCGACGGCATGATGTCATTGAAGTCCGAGTAGCACATATGGGTATGGATCTGCGTACTGTCGGCCACGCCGTTAGCAGCCAAACGGAAGCTACCTACAGCCCAATCTAAATAGTGCTGCCACTCACTGCGCCGCAGCGGTAAGCCTTCTCGCAATGCCGCTTCATCGATCTGAATAATGTTCACACCGGCAGCTTCCAGTGCTTGCACCTCATCACGAATAGCCAATGCCAGCTGACGACAGGTTTGCTCACGAGATTGATCATCCCTGACGAATGACCAGTTAAGCATAGTGACGGGACCTGTAAGCATGCCTTTCATTGGCTTGTTCGTTAGTGAGCGGGCGTAGCTTGTCCAATCAACAGTCAGTGCTTGAGTACGGGCAATGTCACCGTAAATAATGGGCGGTTTTACACAACGGGAGCCGTAAGACTGAACCCAGCCATATTTCGAAAAGCCATAACCGGAAAGCTGCTCACCGAAGTACTCCACCATGTCATTTCGTTCAGGCTCTCCGTGCACAAACACATCCAACCCCAACGCTTCTTGTTCAGCCACACAAGCGGCTATCTCTTGTTGTACCTTGGTTTTGTAGTCTTGCTCTGTCAGATCACCCGCTTTGAACTGGCGGCGAATAGCGCGGATCTCGGCGGTTTGTGGAAAAGAGCCGATGGTGGTCGTGGGGAATAACGGTAGATCCAACGCTTTTTTCTGCTGTGCCGCACGGGCAGTGTAACCAGAATAGCGCTCCGCATCAGACTCATTAACCCCCTGCAGGCGTCGCTGCACCGCGTCACAGTGAACTAAATCAGACTGGCGGCGACTATCGATAGCCAGCTGATTTTCCTTCAACTGACGTGCCACTTTGTCTTCGCCATCACTTAACGCAACAGCAAGTAGATTCAACTCCTCCAGCTTTTGTTGCGCAAATGCCAGCCACGAGCGCAAAGTAGGATCCATCGCCGCTTCGGTACTCAGATCAACCGGAACATGCAATAGCGAACAGGAGGGTGCTAACCACAAACGTCCTTTTAATTGCTGATAAATAGGTTGTAGCCAGTTCAACGTCTGCTTCAAATCGGTCTTCCAGACATTGCGGCCGTTAATCACCCCCACCGATAAAACTTGATCGTTGGTTAGGCGTTGCACCAACCCATCGACTTCATCACCACAAGCCAAGCCATCGACATGCAGCCCTGCAACGGGCAGCGATGCCGCCAGTGCCAAATTGTCTTTAAGCGCACCAAAGTAAGTAGCCAGCAACACGTTCGCTGGAGAAGCCGCCAAAGCAGCATAACTTTGCTGCAACGCCTGCTGCCAATCGAGATCAAGCTCGGTCACCAGGATCGGTTCATCTATCTGAACCCAGCTCACCCCTGCTTCAAACAACAAATTCAGCAGGGCCAGATATTGCGGCAGCAATTTACTCAGCAATGACAACTTATCGGTATCGTCTTTAACTTTACTCAGCCAAAGATAGGTAACTGGACCGATAATTACCGGCTTGGCACGATAACCAGCGGCCTGCGCTTCCTTAACCTGTTCCAACAAGCGTTCAGGATCCAACGAAAACGCAGTATCACCATCAATTTCGGGCACAATATAGTGATAATTGGTATCAAACCATTTGGTCATCTCGCCTGCTCGAACGCAGCTACAATCGCTGTCACCTGCCGTTCTGCCGCGTGCAATACGAAAATACTTATCCAGCGCAGAGCCTTGGCTTTGCTGCACCCGCGCAGGCAGATGACCAAGCATCACACTCATGTCCAATACCTGATCATAGAACGAGAAATCCCCCACAGGCACAAAGCTCAACTTACTCTGATGCTGCCAGTGTCGGATCCGCAGTTGGCGGCCAGTATCCGTTAAATCCTTCGCAGAACTCTCACCGCGCCAAAAAGATTCAAGTGCGAACTTGAGCTCGCGATGGCTGCCGATACGAGGAAAGCCGAGGTTATGAGTGGTGATCATTAGTTGTCTCCAGCAATATTCATTTGATAGACGTATGCTAGAGCCTTGCAATGGTGAGGAATATTGATAATTTATTATCAATAGATGAATTTAATTCATAAAAAGGATCGCAACCATGCTTGACCGGCATCACCTGAACATCCTCCGCGCGATCGATCAGCATGGCACCCTCACAGAGGCAGCCATACAGCTATGCCTGACACAATCAGCCCTGACTCACGCGATCAAAAAACTGGAACAAAAAACCGGTGTCACGCTGTGGCAAAAGCACGGGCGACGCTTACAGTTAACCGAAGCGGGAAGTTATCTGTTGTCACTCGCCAATCGCTTGCTACCGCAGTTCGAGCACGCTGAACGCACACTGCAGCAGTTTGCCGACGGTCAACGTGGCAGCCTGCGCATCGGGATGGAGTGCCACCCCTGCTATCGCTGGCTACTTAAAGTCGTGTCGCCTTACATGCAGCGTTGGCCTGATGTCGATCTGGATGTACGCCAGGAATTTCAGTTCGGCGGTATCAGCGCACTTTTCTCTCATGATATCGATCTGCTTATTACCCCCGATCCGATCCAGCGAGAGGGCGTCTTATTTAGCCCTGTATTTGAATATGAGCAGGTCTTAGTGGTGCATAAGGACAATCCATTAAGTAGTGTTACGCAGCTTACGCCAGAGATGCTAAGCGACCAGACGCTAATTACTTACCCGGTAGCAAAAGAGCGTTTAGATATCTTCAGCCAGTTTCTCCAACCCGCGCAAGTGATGCCGAAGCAACATAAGACCGTCGAAACCGCCGACATCATGTTGCAGATGGTGGCTGCGGGGCGAGCAGTGTCTGCCCTGCCCGCGTGGTTATTTGAAGAAACCGCACAAGGCCTGCCTATCGAAGCAATCAGCATTGGTCAACAAGGGATCCATAAACAAATAGCCGTGGGCATAAGACAAAGCGATGCCGATCTCACCCACCTGAAGAGCTTTGTTGAACTGGCCCGTCAAACCAAACGATAAAACATCAGCCTATTGCGACAGATCAAACTAACCGATGAGTTACCTTGACGGACACCCAAAACAAGGCAATGATAATCATTATCATTCGTGTCTTTGTATTTTTTAGATCGTTCGTTCGCGTAAATCCGGCACATAGGGGCTCATTATGTATCTCTCTCAACCTGCTCAACCCTCTCTTCCAACGGCAGTGCTTCAAGGTGAAGATAAAGATGCACAAGCTGCATTAGAAAACTGGCTTGCAACGCAACCGCTCCATCCGGGTGAGACCTCTGAACTTATGTGGTTTATTCATCTGGAGCGAATCAGTCAACTGATGCACGTGCTTACTGATGAGCAACTAGAGCACGAGCGCAGAGCTATCTGCCTACACTACGCATTCAAGCCACTGCTCGCACTGCGTGAACAAGCCAACAGCGAGATCCAAAAAAGCTACGTCAATGAACTGATGATGAACCTGATGGCGAAAGGTCGTTATTTGCATCGGCAGTGTTAGTTCTGCGCCCAGTTTCGAATTGTACTGTAGAAAACACAGCGACTAGATACAAAAAAAGCCGATCACGGATCGGCTTAATCTGGATGTAAATGACGGATTAATGATATTTACGTGTACCGATCAAACCAACCATGGTGAACATCGCCAGTAGCAAAGACGGGGTCGCAGGCACAACAACAACAGACGGAACCTCATCAACAAAGCGAAAACCACCCTCTTCTGGTGGGGCTGCCCACATATCCCCTGTTACTCCGTTACTATAATAGGAGTCTTGATAGACGGGAAAAGCATCCAGCCTACTACCATTGGCAATGGCGGCCGCCCATACTTCCTCATCACCAATCCCAACCCCCCAATAACAAGGTAATGAATCGTCCTCAAAACAAGGTATGGCATCATAAACACCCCATATTTCATATTGATTCCGACTCCAATGAACGCGATTTTCTGGGTTAGAAAGGGACACAAAGCTGATATCAAAATCTATGAACATCCACGCATAATACGCGCCTCCAACCAAACTCGAGCCACCAATACCACGGCTACGATCATAAACAAAAATATCACTTCCCATCTGTAACACGCCGGCTACCATCTGGGTCATCTCTATGTCGTAATAAATACTACCGGTAATGGATCGATTAGGCAGCGGATCGTGAAACTCGTCCACTCGATATTCAGTACCCTGAATGTCGAACTCGATCAATCTCGCCAAGCTTGCACTGGAGAAGAGCAGGCTGCTAAACAACACTAAAATAAACAAATAACCCTTTTTCATACATCCTCCTTGAGACAAATTAACCACAACATCAGTAAGGTTAGTTGACGCCTATGCCCCTAGAACTCTGCTTTATCGCCTAAAATTAGAACAGTTAAGCTCACCGATAATTCAAAATAACGACTTTATGAAATAGACACAAAAAAGCCGGTCAATGACCGGCTTCTAGATTAGCTTTGTTCAATAACGCTTAGGCGTTACAGCAAACCGCGACGTTCTAACAGCGCTGCTGTTTTAGGGGCTTCACCACGGAACGCTTTGTAAGTTTCCATAGGATCGATGCTATTACCGACCGACAACACATGTTTGCGGAATTTATCACCACTGGCGCGGTTTAAACCACCGCTGCGCTGAGTATACGCAAACGCGTCAGCTGCCAGGATCTCACTCCACATATAGGCGTAATAGCTAGCGGAATAGCCGCCAGGGAACGCATGGGAGAAGTAACCTGAACGGTAGCGTGGCAATACATAATCCAGCTTAACGCCATTCTTTGCCAACGCGTCCGCTTCAAACGCGGCGACATCTTCCACCTTGCTGTCAACGGCTAATGAATGCCACTCCATATCCAGCAAGGCCGCGGCCATGTACTCCATGGTGTCGTAACCCTGATTAAAGCTGCGTGACGCTAGCACTTTATCCAACAAGGCTTTTGGCATCGGCTCACCAGTTTTATAGTGACGAGCATAGTTCGCCAGTACCTCTGGATTTGCTGCCCAATCTTCCTGATAGGTGGATGGGAACTCAACAAAGTCACGGCTCACTGAGGTGCCAGACAAGCTTGGGTATTTCACATCAGAGAACATACCGTGCAAGCCATGGCCCAGTTCATGGAACATGGTGGTGGCATGATCATAACTCACCAACGTCGGCTGCCCTGCGGCCGCTTTATCAATGTTCATCACGTTAACAATGACCGGCTTTGCTTCGAGCAAACCGCTTTGTTTCACAAAGGCGCTCATCCAGGCACCGCCACGCTTACCTTCACGGGCAAAATAGTCACCATAGAAGATAGCTAGGCTGCTACCGTCATCATCAAAGACTTCATAGGCCAGCACATCTTCATGGTAAACAGGCAGATCTGGACGTGGCTTAAACGTCACCCCAAACAGCTTGTTCATGGTGAAGAACACGCCCTGTTCCAGTACGCTCTTGAATTCGAAGTAAGCTTTCACCTCTGATTCATCCAGCGCAAAACGCTCGGCACGCACCTGATTGGCGTAATACGCCCAATCCCACGGCTGCAGCTTAAATGTTTCGCCTTTAGCAACGATCATTTGTTGGATCGCTTCAGCTTCACGCTCAACATTGGCTGCAACTTTTGGCACCATCGAGCTAAACATGTCACGTACCGCCTGTGGCGTTTTAGCCATGGCAGGCGCTAAACGGTAATCCGCCCAGGTGTCAAAACCGAGCAATTTAGCCTTTTCAGCACGTAATGCGGTTAACTGCTGTACCAATGGATAAGTGGCATTCTCACCCGCGATACCGCGATTAACAGACGCCTGCCATACTCGCTCACGCAACGCACGATTATCCATATTGGTCAGGATCGGCTGGCGTGTCGTATTGGTAATGTAAATTAGGTACTTGCCGTCTAAACCTTTCTCATCAGCCGCCGCTTTGAGCATGGCGATTTGGCCTTCGCTCAACCCCGCCAGCTCGTCCACACTATCAACAACCACAGCGGTTTCATCACGCTGTGCCATCAGCATTTGGCGGAAGTTGTTAGTCAGGGTCGCTTCCTGTTCGTTCAGATCACGGATCTGCTGCTGTTGCGCATCGTTAAGCTGCGCCCCAGCCATCACGAAATCACGGTGATAAACTTCTAACAGACGTAACGATTCTGCATCTAAACCGAGACTTTCTCGCTGTTGATACAGTGCGTCAACGCGCTTAAACAGCGCCTTATTGAGATAGATATCATCGCGATGGGCAGCCATCTTAGGCGCTAACTCACCTTGTATGGCGCGAATGGTTTCGTTGCTGCTGGAGCCTGCCAAGTTATAAAACACTAGAGAAGCGCGATTGAGCAACGCACCAGTTTTTTCTAGTGCCACCAAGGTATTATCAAATGTGGCAGGCTCAGGGTTATTGGCTATGGCATCAACTTCTTGCAATTGCTCTGCCATACCTGCCACTAACGCTGGCTTAAAATGCTCGTTTTTTATCTGATCAAATTGTGGCGCTTGGTACTGCAGTGGGCTGATCGACATCAGCGGGTTAGATTCCACCACTCCGGCAACCTGTTCGGCTACTTCGACCGGCATATCTACACTTTGCGGCTGTTTCGGTTCTGACACGTCTGAGCATCCTGCTGCCACAGCAACGGCTGCAGCAAGGGTTAATAGTTTGGTTCTCACTGGAATATAGTCCTCTTAAAGGGTGTTGTATCCACCTTTATTGGCTAGCTATGCCTGTGTCTCTGCTGGACCTTAAGCACAGCGAATACAACTTGGTACCGCCATTCATGACTGAAAAATACAGGAGTGAAGGTGCGGTTTAACCTGTTGAGCATATCCCCGCGCCTTAGTTTCAAACCTGCACTCAGATCAAATGGAAGGCTAATAACATTAAGCGGCCTACTATAGACAACGCTGCGCTTATTGAAAATCCCTTGTTTCCAGATACAGTTCTGCTTGCCAACGCCACCCCGGCAATCCGTTCTCGGCATCGCTGCGAGTCAATTTACCGCCTTTAGATAAACGATATAACGGCACACTAGCGGCCTCATCGACTTCACGTTGCACTTCCATAGGCGGCTCAGGCCGCAAAAGAGGGGCGCGACGACTGACCCAGATAATTTGATCAAAGCTTGGTCGTTGTCCGATACGGTGTACCAACAGGGCATGATCTCTGTTTAGCTCTACTTGGTAAAAGGACCCATTTTCTCCATCATGTAACGCTGTCATCAGCAACCGACTTGCGACCTTAACTGTGACCTGTTTTTTAAATGGCTGGCCACCGCGCTCAAAATGCCCAAGATATAGCGTGGCTTGAAATTGCAACAGCTCTCCTGCCTGTAGTTGGTTTAGCGAGAACGCCTCCGGAGCGAGAGTGACCAGTTGCTGACTATTCAGTGCATTAATAAAATCGGGCGGCAAACTCTCGATATCCACTGCCATAATGATCTGATGTGCGTGTTTGCTACCATGCAGCGGCAGATGAGAAGCATAAAAACCATCTGCCACTTTAACCAACACCATGCCGTGAATGCCTACCGAATGATCATGGCCAGCAGTCACAGATGCATGATTTACACTACCCGCCATCGCAGAGCCACCCGCCAACAACCAGCAGATCAAAGCAACACAGCTCCCCGCCACTGCCGCGCGGCACAATTTACGCTTTCCCATCAGATATCCCCTCACCAATTCAAACACCCACACTAATAACCATGGCGAGATTAAGCTAAAATCGAGTCCAAATCGTTTCCAATAAAGAGTTTTTAACAACGATATGGAAATAGCAGATTTAGAGAAGTTTTTACTCATAGCCCAAACGAATAGTCTGCAGAAGGCCGCAATTACGCTTAATGTCACCCCGAGTGCTCTATCTAAGTCATTAAAGCGCTTGGAAGCATCACTGCAGGTATCACTATTTGACCGCGTAGGAAAAAGCCTGCGGTTAAATCAACATGGTGAACAGCTTCAACCCAAAGCCCGAGAATTAGTTGAACTGGCACACCAAACCAAACGAGCACTAAACCGCTCGTCGACGGCGCTAATATGCAGAATTGCGGCTCCAGCCATCCTTCAATATCGTTGGCTTAGCCCAATCAGTCGCTGCCTGCGTCAGCAACTTGCGGCGAGCACGCTGGAGGTCGACACACTGTTTGAACAACAGGCGTTACAACGCCTAAAACAGGGTGAAGTGCACCTTGCTTTGGTTACAGGAACCCAGCTCAAATCACTGCCGGACTATATTATGAGACAGCCTCTCGGCTCGTTAACCATGCAAACAGCGATCAGCCGCAACCATCCTCTGGCGCAAGCGCTGCAGGATCGCCGGTCGAACAAAGGGATATCACAGGCAGCCAATGCGGAAGAGGTTTTAAAATATCCCTTCGCGACACCACATATATCGCCTTTTTGTGGCGAAGAGCGTGGGCAAGGTTGTGATGGCTGGAACGACCCATTGCTACCGCGAAAAATTGGCTGGGTAGTCAATGACTACGCTGTACTGGGACAACTGGTGAGAAGTGGACAGGCGATTGCTTATCTGCCCGATTTTTTGCTTCGAGAGTGGCAACTGCAACAGGTTGAGATGACAACCTCCCCCGCTCCCGCCAAAGAGGAGATCTACCTGCTTTATCATCAACGTGCATCTGACTGGTTGCATCAAGTAGTCAATAAACTATGCGATTGATATTTGGGGAAAAATAAAAACACCGCCTTGATGCTAACAACAAGACGGTGTTTTTAGTAAACAACAGTAGTTAGTTACGCAGCACTATTCAATGCCATGCTTAGCTAACTCCTCACGCAGTGCGGCGACTTTTTGCTGCATAAACACTTTCATCGATACGTCGCCCGCATCACACAGTTCAGTCCCTGCATCCGCATCAATCGCACGACGGTCGTAGATCTGTTCGCAGCCTTGCGGATGTGCAGCGTCTGTGGCCAATACTACCGCTTCGATCATTTCACGACGCTGTTTGAGCTTAGGCGCCAACTGGCTATCCCAATCCATCTGGGCATCAAGAATGCGCTTGATCTCCTGCAGAAGTCGGCGCTGATAGACTGCTTCAGCAAACACAATATCCCACAAAACAGGTGTCACACCTGACATCCGTTCGCTGTGCCAATCTCTTTCACCTGTGCCAGGGAGCGCATAACTACCTGCCACATTCTGAAACGCTTCGACATTACTTCCCCACGCCACTGGATGATTGTCACGGAAGTTGAAATCATAGTCGTAGGTCAAGTACGTCCACTTTTCGGTCAGAGGGTTGAGGTAGAGATAGTAGTTATTGGCAACGCGGACATAATGATCCACCGCACCGATAACGATATCAGCCGCCTGCGCACGCACAAAACCATCAATATCAAACTCTTCAGCTAAACGAGAAACACTGGGGCGTCCCTGTACAAAAGTCATGAAGTTCTGCAAATCGACTCTGGCATCAGCAATCGACTTCTTCTTGCTCTTCATATCATAAGTGGGGCGATAAGGGGCGAACTGCGACGCCATGCCACCTTGATCGTTAATATCGCTATTCACGTAGTCAGGATTTAGGTAATTGGCCGTGCCTAACCAATCTTCTCTGTCATCAGGGTCTGACTTCTCCACACCAATTAAACAGAAATTACTATTGATGTAGCCGGAACCATCCTCGTAAGGAACACAGTTAGGATTGGCCGCATCCGCGGTGCTGAGATCACCTCCGCCCACTTTGAACAGGTAACCATTCTCGCCGAAGTAGCGTTTTAGATAGGGCTTGTCGATAGGCTCATCCATCATAAACACGCCCATGTTGTATACCTGAGGTAATGGCCGGTCATACAGGGTTTCACCCTGCTCACCCGTGATCACTAACTCAACACTGGCATGGGCCATACGTCCGGTCGGTACACCTGCGCTATTAAGCACGTCATGCGCTAACATTTCGCGCTGATAGCCTGGATCGTCTTTATTGAATTTAAAATAGAGTTTCTCGACGCCGTTGAATTCTCGGCCGTCATTCGCGGTTACTTCAGGCACGTCGCGACCAACACGATTATTACAATGCCCATTGTTCACAGCGGCAGGTTGACCGTCATCGTCAATACAGGCATACACGCTTTCGTCGTCATCAAACTCTTCGTCAAACTTCAATGAAAAATGGAACCGGCGAGGCTTCGCCGTCCAGCTGTCATCGTCCTGCTGATACCACTCTTCAGGCCACTGGCGACTGGTGTTTCCGCGCATCTTGAATGCCACGTGATCTAACTGTTCGATCACATCGCCGTTATCATCAAGATACTCCAGGCTGACTTCACGATAGACTTCGCTGTGGGTCCACAAATTCCACAAACTCCAGCCATGGGCATCGCGATTGGTATAACGTGCTCGCTCGGTGTCCAGTACGAATGCCAGCCACTCTTGGGCTGTCATGGTGATGCGGAATCGATGCAGGCGGTCTGTTGCAAAAACAGAGGCAGAATCATCCTGCTCACAACGGACAGCAATATCAACGATATTGTCACCGTCAATCACTCCCTCGCCATTTTCAATCTCACACTCTTGTCGGGCAGGATCTCGCTCAACATCAATCTCATAGTTCTGGAAATCAACCATAGCGCTCTGGAACATAAAGCGGCCATTGTGGTTGACGTCTAAAAACTCTTCGCCATTCAACGATAGCTGTACGCTAGTGTTGTCATCTAAACCAGAAATCGTTCCCGTTAAGGTTCTTTCATTCGGCGCTAGGGGGACCGCTTCGCAGCTAACAACAATATTTTCGATGTTAGCTTCCGCAATAACACCGCTGCCATTCTCAACAATACAAGTCGTACGAGATGGCAGTTCACTCAAACTGATCTCATAGTTATCACCGACTTGAAAGCGATCCGGGAAGCGAAAAGTGCCCGACAGGTCATTGGCATTACCGACGAGTACCGGCTCTGACAAACCGCCATTCAATGAAACAGTAAGCAGCCCAAAATCCGGCAACCCGGTGGCCGTGCCTGAAACAGTAAATGAGTCTGGAACGGGTGGATCGGGATCATCACCACCACCGCTACTGCCGCCGCAACCAGACATAAGCAATGCCAGTGGGGTAAGCAACAAACCCGCGCTCCCCATTTTGAATCTATTACTGTTGAACATCAGACACTCCTGAAAATAGCCACCAAACGCAAACCGTTCACCATGTTAGTTTGTTGATCTCATCGCGAGATGATGACCATCAAATATACCGATGCTTGCGCCGCTTACAGCACTCTACTCGAAGGTGGAAAATATGGGAGGAAGGAACCGTCGAATGCTTGATCTCAAGAGTGTAGTTTTAGTGTCATATGAATGAATATTTGCGCTTGCTCACACTGTGATCGCCAAGGAAGAAGAAGTCGCCTATCAGCGACTTCTGGATTAAACAACCTGCGTATTGTCTATCTAATTACGCTCCACCAGGCTCACCGGTAAATTCAACCAACAAATCTTCATCGGTGACGATTGTCTGACAGGCAAGACGGTAGGTTGGGGGGACATCATGGACTGACGCGCGCTCAGCTTCATGGGGTGGCAATTTACCCACAGATTTAAGCACGGAACGCTCTTTGTCCGTCAGCATCACCGCCTTCACGCGATCACCATCAAGATGCGTCACCTTCACCAAACACGATCCACACTCGCCATCACGGCATTCACAGGGGATCTTAATACCGTTCTCTTCTGCCAAACCTAGTAGGGCATTACGTTTACCAGCAACCGCAGTCACCTTTTTGTTCTTACGCATGGTCGGAGACGAAAAATAGACTGTCGCCATAGTGCACTTCCTTCTTCAGTGGTTCATTAAACACTGAACAGTTGCAAGGCGTGTTCCGCAGGTAACTTACTGAATAAAAAGAAAACGTATTGTATGCGAAGAGACGAATGGAGAAATTTTGTTCGATTTGGGACAATAATAACAAAGCCCTCGGAGATCACGCTCCGAGGGCTAAAGTAAACTAGAAGCTGCCTTGGGTGGCAACTGAACCACTAGCTGGCGTAGTCAATACATTGTTGCTACCCCCCTGCCATTCAACAGCGCCAAGATCACGCTTAATACACTTCCATTCGATGGCTTGATTAGGCGCAAAACCCGCCAATGAGGCACGCCACGTTGGATAGTCTGTTGGCTCCAGCTTGAAGGCCTTACTCGGATCCCAATTACCAAGTTCAGCCACATTACCTACGGCATACACATTTTGGCCCATCTGGGTATGACCGTTCGCGCAACTAAATTCAACCGTCACAGGCTCGGGCGTTGGGTCAACATCGTTGTCACAGGCTTCCACGTCCACACCGACCGCATACCAAGCTGCACAGGTCGTGTTCACGCCTTTCTCACCATACAAGAGTTCGGCTTGCTGTACGCTAAACGCTGCATAAGTGGGCATATCCATAAAGGTATTTGAATCGAAGTTAACCCATGACTGATAAGCGATATGGGCGCCCGTCAGATTATCGCCAAAGCCGTCCACCTGATATGTGTTACCTAGCTCATTGGTACCCGAGCCGCCTTCAGAAAGCAGATAGTACCAATGACCGATCAGAGAGCCGACGGCATAGACGCAGTTTTGGTTATCTAGCCAAGATTGGCCGCGATAAGTCGTTACCACAGGCGCACTCAAATCACGCAGTCGTGAACTTTCTGTACCGCAGGTATACGGCACTCCGCCAGCAAAGTTGTTTTCACCTACACGATAGCTGGCATCTTCAAGATAGTGGCGCTTTACAGCCGTACCAAAAAGATCGGTAAAACCTTCGTAGAAACCCACCTCTCTGCCCGCAGCCAGATAGATTGAAGAATCCACGATATGAGTCACTTCGTGCGCGACGATGTCCAACGTGACACGGTGAGGCTGGTCACCGTTGCTGTTAGATGGCTTACCAAAGCAAATATTGTTAGAACGAGTGGATGCTTCACCGTATTGGTTACAAGTTGAAGAGATATTACCGCGGATGACGAAATTAGGATCGGCTTCAATCACACCATCCCTACCCATCAACTTATAGAAGTCTAAGGTCTTTTCCAGACTCCAGTGCAAGTCCAACAAAACGGCGGGATAAGTGGTATCAACACGCTGATCATTGTAATCAACATAGATGTTGTCATTCCAAACATTCGTTTGGTTACCATCATAAACAACCGAGCCATTACCTATGGTGCCGTAAGATCCTCGACCACCACCAAAGCGTGATTCAAAAAGATAGCCATCTTTAGTCACCCCTTGCAACAGATAACGAACATTGCCGCTCTCGGTATGCTCAACCTTGACGCTAAATTCTTGCAACCCGTGCTGTTGGGTATAGCCATACCCTTGTTCGTAAGTAGTAGCACTGACAATGGGAGATAAAAAGAGTAGTGACGTGATGAACGCCAGCAAAGATTTCGACACCAAGGCACCGACACCAAATGAATAACCGCTTAACAAATTCATTCCGATTCCTAACAAAAAATGAAAAACAAAAAACACCGAACGCCGAATACACCTGAAACACAGCGATAAAGAACAGAGGTATGCCTTAGCCTGCAATGCCCAACTCCAATAAAGCCAAGGTGATTCGCGTCACAATTTAATAACATTTAATGATTTGGATCACAAAACAATATTCACCCAAAAAATCTAATAACATCAACATAATGAATAACTAATAAATGAGCTAACGATAGGCTGGAGCGAAGTTAGCGACATAATTAATCTAAATCGCGACAAGAAACCGCCCCAATAGGAAGGCGAAGTAAATCCACCGGGGATATAGCATCGTTCATTTATCAGCCAAGAAGCATGGCTAGGATCGATGTAGCTCAGTCAGACACTGCCTACGCGCAGCTCCAGAGTGAAAGGAAAATCTATTTTATGGGGAAAACAAATGGGGACTCTATGCAACTAGAGACAAAAAAGCGCGCCAGACTGACGCGCTCATAAATCACCAATGAATCAAAAGCTATTTATTACACAGACTTTCGCAAGGAAATAGATCCCAGCGCTAGCAGAGCAAAAAGTGGTAGCACAGACCCCACAGGCACCCGCTTAGCGACTAGATCAGGCAACTCATCAATTATCCGCCAGCCATCCCGCCAAGGAGAAGCCAACGACAACCAACCATGGGCACCATCAGCGTAATCGCTTACAGCCGTCACATAGTTACTTTCAAGTATGCCATCTTGATCATAGGCGTTTTGCCACACATCTTGGTCATCCACTCCATTCGTAAAGCACTCGGTAAACGGCCCCTCCACACATGGTCGATAGGGATCACCGATGGGCACCTCGTAACGAATGTACTCAAGCTGTAACTGATCACTCGCATTCCAGTAGTTCACCATCAAGACATCAAATTCAATGAACATGCCGAAATCAAAGAAACGAGCATCGTGAAGGTGGGTCGTTCCCATTCCGGATGCGGCGTCAAAGACAAATAGCGTATCAGCCACCGCCGCTCTTCCAGCGACAATCGCCGCTTGATCTATATCCCAATATAAGTTGCCGACAACAGCACGATCATAGGCACCACTGCCATCGTCGTAAGCCTCACTACCACTGAAATCAAACTCGACATAAGCAGCAACGGCACAAGTGGAAGACAACCATGCACAAGCCGCCATTAGAGCAATCAATAGATGCTTCATTACCTCCTCCTTGGTTATCCCTTTCGGGAATTTAAGGTTAGTTCAGGGAAGGGAATAAACCACACGCTTAGAGTGGTTATTTTGCGTGCCGGATCTATGCTTAAGACGGTGCTGTAATCTTCAATACTCATTAAAGGAAGGCAGGCGATGGCTCCCCCTCGTCAGCTGTTTAATGTCGTACAGCTTAGTTCAAGCATTGCCATACTGGTGCTAGGTAGCGCTGTATATATGTTCGTACGTCCAGCCATTGGTTTACCCTACCTGCCCGACTACTTCCCCGAACTGCAACCTCTAGTACAACCTTTCGTCAAATTTAGCTTGGTACTGCCCGCATTCGTTCATCCGTTGGGGTTTTCATTACTTAGCCTTAGCGTGGTCAACCCCAGCCGGAAAAACTTACTGATTGTTTGCTCATTCTGGGGCGGAGCTAACCTACTGTTCGAATTGGCACAGCTACCCATCTTCGCGAGTTACATTCAACAGCGCATGGAACAAGCCATCGAGATAGAGGATCACGCAACGATGTTAAGTTGCATTTTGTACAGCGGCACCTTTGACCTCCGTGATGTTGTCGCCATCCTGGCGGGTGCTGGGACGGCGTTTTTAATTGCATTGGCTACAACCTCGAGGAAAACCACTCATGGATAACCAAACGCCGAAATGGACAATTATTCGCCCACTGATACTCGCCTTCATCGTGATCTTTGGCATTGCAGCGATCCTGGCAAGTAAAAGCGAAGACTGCACTGATATAGGAGAATCCTGCACCGCAGAAACAAACTGCTGCCAAGCAGGTAATTGTGAAAACGATAGATGTTGCCGAGGAAACAACGCAGCCCTCGACAGCGATGCGCCAGCATCCGATTGCTGCAGTGGTCAAATACGTACCGGCCCTTATGGCCCCTATTGCTGTGCCACTGACGGCATGACAGCTTCAAGCCAAGACCGCTGCTGTGAAGGATTATATTGGAACAACAGGACTGGGCTTTGCTCCTCGTCGCCCTGCGAGCCTGGCTGCACTTGGGATCCAGGTCCAGCTTCACATGGCAGTGGCGAATGCGACTGCCCCGGTGGCGGGGGCTCCGATGATCCAGCGATTGCACCTTGCACAGAGTGTGCACCGTGTGCAGGAGGCCGTGCGGAAGAACATTACTCCATGCGCGTATATAACGAAGAAAATGACTTTTGCTGCACTACCGCACCGCCATTCTGGGCTCCAGATGAAGAGACCGCCGAAGCATGCGCCCGACGCATCTGTGCCTGCGAAGACAGTCCGATCACCTTTCATTGTGAAGTAGAAAGGATTGCCCACGGTGATGGATGCCCACGGCCTGAATAGCCATTCGCACAGTGTCAATTGGAAAAGGATACGGAAGCAGTAGTAACCAGCTGCTTCCTCACATACTTCATGGGGGCGATATAAGTCGGTACCAACGTCTTTGCCCCCACAACACCGGAACAACGAACAATCAGAGTTCAGTATTAATTCATCGCCTTAGCGGTAATAACGATGTCGCTGTCACCGGATATCAGTAACAGAGTATCCCCCGCCAACTCGAATTGATTGACCAACCCCATATTGGCGAAGAAATGCTTCTCTTGGGCATTTTGCGCCTTCTTACAGCTCATCGCTGTCACCATGAACTGGCCAAAGCGCAGCGCATCGTTTTCCACAAAGTAGGCACCAGAAAATTGGTTACAGCCACCGGTACCAGCAATCGTTTCATCGGGAGCAAAGCGAAATGTGATGGGAGTATTAGTCACCAAATCAGTCCCTTCCATCGAAGTGACAATCCATTCACCGACCAAAGAGTAACGAGGGGTTAGCTGGTCTGGTGGCGCACAACCAATCAGTGGCCAAAGCGTGATAAAAGCCAGAACACACCACGCACGTTTCTTTCCATGTCGTTGCATCTTGTTCTCCTTTATTATGCTAATCAGCACCGAGAGGTTCTTGCTACCAATACGGTGCGTACGCTTCCTCTACCTCGGTTATCAAAGCAAAGCGCCAAACATTGGTCAACAAACAATCAGCACAAGATAAAAAGGCGTTAGGTAGAACAGTCACTTTACCTAACGCATGACGATGGTCACTGGATGATGCAGATTTGTACGTAGCCTAAGCGGGCTCAGACTGATATACCCGATACAACCTAGTATTCATAACCCTCATGATGATTGCTCAAAGAGTAGAACGTCGCTTGCACATAGTCGTTATCATGCCCCGTTTTATTCTGATTATAGACACCGGCTTTAAAGTACATGTACTGCTTACCGTCGTCATAGCCGCTGTCACTCATATCAACACGCTTAACAACATCTTCTTTACCCGGCCGTGTAATAGTCACGGTCAATGTGTTCGCCACCACATCAACCCGATAGCCAAAGCGTTCATTTAATGCAATGCCATCGGCGGGCTCATCTGCATTATCATCTTTGCTACCAATCATCTCATACCATTGCTCTTTGCCTGTCCGAGGTTCATGAGCAAAATAGACAGATCCCTTCTTGTGGTTTGGCAACTTACGATAATAGATGCGCAGCGGTTCATCGTCGTTGGCATGAATTTGCCCCACAATGACACGTCCAACTTGAGCGCGACTGCCCGTTTTAGTCACGTGATTGACAGCTAACGTGGCCTCAAGCACCCCATTGACCCCACCCGCTTGGTTCTGAGCGGAGCGAGGGGCACTTGAAAAAACCCAGTTGTTTTTAGAAACACCACCGGTGCTAATGCTGGTATTACCACGGCGCAGCATTTCTCGCAGCTCTGAACGGGTATAGGAGGTATTTTTTGAAGTCTTATATCCAGTTATAGGACACACAAATACCATGCCGCCATCAGCACCAGTATAGAAGTAGTCACTGCTCTCATAACCTGCATTTAGCTGCTTCTCTTTGATTGAATCAGCCGTACCTGAGCCATCGATGTCAGTGGGTACACTTAAATACCAATCAGACAGATCAAAGTTACTTGAAGGAGGTAATGATGGATTGAGCTCTGGGCTTGGTGGATCTGTTGGTTCTGTTGGATCTGTTGGATCTTGACCATCGACACAGCCGTACAAACGCGCCTCGATCAAACTATTCCAAGCACTATCCGAATTGCCACGACCAATAATTTTCACATAGCGGGCTTCGCTATCTTCTATATCAACCTGAAAAAAATCAGGGTGATCCGATGCTGATTCGCCGTTAGACAGCACACGCTGCCAATTAGCCTTATCAATCGAGGTTTCAATATCAAAATAGGAAATACGCTGACGCGCTTTGTACCACTTAAACGCCGCGGCCTTAACCACCGACGGATCTTTTAAGTCAAAAACCAGCTCTTTATGCAATCCTTTAGATGACCAGCGAGATTCATTCCCCAGTCCCCCATCAAGCGTGTTTTCAGGTCCATGGCCGTCATTAGTCCCATCGTCAGTTGCCGAGTAGATCTGCAACATAGATAGGTCGCCACACACACCAGTATTCGGATCAGACGGAACCGGCACTGATCCAGCATCCATTTTAATTAACTTGAATGAATCAAAGCGGCCTTCGCTTTTATAATATTCAGCAAAGATCTCAATATTTCCGTTATCACCTGAGTTGAACTCGGCTACAACTCGCTTCCAGTTTGACTGCTTGCTGACTTGCTCGGTGTAGTGTGTGTCACCAGCGATGACCCCCACCTTGCCACTGCCTTTTACATGGGCGATAAGCTGATAATCAGTATCTCGCTCAACATCAATGTACTGATAAAAACGGCCACCTTGCCCTGCGATCTTAGCCGACCTCTTACCAAAATGAGCCACACCAGAAATAGAAGATGGCTCACTATCCGTCCAACCAGACCAAGCCGCATCACTTTCAAAACCAGGGTTATAAATTTTAACCTGTTTCGCAACCGATAACGGAGATTGAAATAAGCATACAATGGCTGCGACTGAACTCATCAAACGATATTTTCTTGTGGTACTCACTTATCCTCCAGAGAATAAAAACCGAGCTTACGTAACGTTGCTTTGAGACCGAGGGCTATAAAAACCACTTAAACATATCAACCTAAAAAAGGCGAAACAAATAAATAGCCAATAGACAGAATAATGTTAATAAAATTTAAAACATCGCGATTAAACAACAATTCACCAGCAAAGCCAAGAGATAAAACCCACAACAATAAACAGAAGCTAAAAAATGAATAGATAAATTAGAATTAAAACCATCAGAGCGTTTGACTTAAAAAACCATAAAACAAAGCAGTTAAAATTCAATATAGTAGGCATTAACCTCATTCAAAATAAAGAATCATTATCAAACGCCTAAACTATAAATCTGACTTAAAACCAAACCAACAACTAATTTAGCCTATCACATTAAAACATAAAAATTGATTTAGATTATGTTAACAACTTTAACTCCATTGCAATAAATTAACATTTATATAATCTTCCCGCTCGAATTCTATCCTTTAAATAGGAATAGAACCTTCCAATTTTAATAAAGTTTTTAATCTATTCGAAATTAGAGATTTCTTTTTAAGCTTTAAATTCAACTATGGCCTTAACTCATAGTATTGGTTTAACCAAGAGATATGATTTCACTAATTAATGGAGTATTTAATGATTAGGTATGTTCTTCTTAGTTTGCTTGTGTCATCTAGCGTTGGCACCGCTTATGCCCAAGCGCAATATCCAATGCTGAAAGATGCGTATTATAAGTCTGCGAAGAGCACGATATCTCCCGCAGCTAACTCTACATTAATGAGTAACAGCGAGACATTTAGCTGGGACCACCCCGGAGGCTACTATTACATCAGTGCGGGGACCTCTAAGGGAGGGACTGATATATACGATTCCGATAGCTATTTTCAGGAAAAGAGCTACACCCTTGATGGTTTGCCAGACAGTGGTTCTGTTTATGTACGGATCTACTACTACGACTGGGACGCTAGTCAGTGGCAGTATGAAGACTACAGCTATAGCATGGATGTTGGCGGCAATGGTTCATCACGTATCACCCCAAGTGCGGGCTCAACACTCACCAGCAACAGCGTTACGTTAAGCTGGACAAATGACAGTGGTTATTACTGGCTCGATGTAGGCTCATCTGTTGGTGGTGCCGACATATTTGAAAGTGAAAGTGCCATTCGCCAGCAAAGCACCACAATAACCAACCTTCCAAATAGTGGCACTATCTATGTGCGCCTGTGGAGCTACCAAAATAGCGCGTGGGAGTATGAAGATTACACCTACAACATGAATGCCAATGGCGATACTGGCGGTGGGGGCTCAATGGATGACACCATTATTACTTCCAGTGTTTATGATGACCTAGACCCTGATGACAAAAATATTTTTGCTAATGCCATGCGTGGACAGGGTTACGAGTGGGTAGTTGATGATGACAACGTTTCTAGTGCCGAATTGACTGACTATCTGGGCCGTGAAGCTAAACTGTTGTACCACACAGGACATGGTTTTACCGGCTACATATCAACCTCTGATGGTGGTTGGTACAGCTCATATATAGACAAAGTAGCGATAGAAAACACGGTCATTGCGACATGCCTGACCGTCGGTGACAGAGATTGGAAATCTAAGTTTGTTGGCACCACACAAAATATCATGGGATACAATAATAACTCGTATGACTTTACCGATAATGAAGTTGCACGAGATCTTGCCAATGGTATTGAATCAGGCAAAAGTTATCCGCAAATATGGTATGAAATCAATAATAAGCAATCTTCACTTTATGATCGCTGGGTTATCTATACCAAAGACAACGACCGTGTAGTGACCTATGAAGCTGATGTAGCAAATGCCCGCACTAAAACAAACGACACATTCACCCCATTTGCTAATGGCAAAGTGCTTGTCGCGTCATCGATCACTAAAGCGGCTAAACGCGGTACCTCATTTGAAAATGCCCACTTCAATGTACAGAAAGACTTTGAAGAGCAACAAAGCCATAGGGATATGATCTCTCTTTCACTCTCTTCCTTGTCCGAAGAAGCAGCCATTCAACTGGCCACTCAATGGGTCGAAGACAAAGCCTCCTTTGATGGGGTTGAGTTTGATCGGGTCACATCAATCTCTGCCGATGGCAAGCGTATTGGTTATCAAGTGCGCTTTAAACGAGTGGTTGATTCACTCGCCGTCAGAAGCAATACCGTAAGCGACTATATCTCACTGTTAATTGATGAAAGTGGTATTGCTGCATCTGAATACAATTGGAGCTTGTTGAAGAAACGTGCGCAAAAAGGTTCGCTGGAGATCCTTTCAGTGAAACAAGCAATCGAAGCGGCAGCCGATGATATTGCCGCTTTCTACAAAAGCACCGAAACTATCAAGTTTGTGAGCGCTGAGCCTTGCTTAGGCTACAAGGAAACAAATGCATCAACACAAATACTGGTACCTGCTTATGAGTTCTCAAGTACAGATGGCTCATCAGTGATTATTGATGCCGCCACTGGCGAAATCTTGTAACACGCCACAAAGGGCCTCGCCAAATAGGGGCCCTTTGTCTTAAAACACCCTCACTAATAAGCCGCCCAAATAGCAGCTTTTTTTAGCGGTTAGCGTAAGCGCAATACAAGCAAACCAAAATCAGTCACCCTGCTCTTTTTGGTCTCCCGTTTAAGATCACCTGCTTATTCACCAGCATCAGCACAATCAATAAACTGGTTGCATAAGGTAAGGTGGTAAGCAAAGCCGCAACAGCAAAATCGCCCCACAAATAATTACAGGGATAAAGATACTGCTGTAGACCAACCGCCGGTGTCATTAAATCCACGTCTTGTAAAATAACGCTAGCTAATGGAGCCTCAAAACCACAAATGAGAAAGCTAGCAAAAAAGATCAGCGCAACAGAGCTACGATGACGAAGCCATGCCGGATGAATAGCTATATCATCTTCACCGTCGGTTTCATTACCAGGCAAACGGCCAATACCACACCAATACGCGACAGCCACAAATAGCAATGCGAGCGGCAGATAAGCAAGCACCAAGCCGAAGTGAGTATTAACACCCAACCAACTCACAGCGTCGCTTATCCATTCGAGAAATCTATAACTGCCAATCATCAACGCCGAGGTAGGGATTAAAAAAGCGAACAAGATCCCAGCTAATGCCCGTGGACGAGTGCGATCTGTAAGACGGGACAAGCCATATGCACCAACCACGGCAATAGGGGTGATCAGCAATGCCGACAAACCACCGACCTTAAAGCCATTCCACAGCCACTGCATCACCGGAAACGGCGGCGGTGTAACACCTCCATCAGCCTCAAGAAAGCTCACGCCAAAAGCTAGCCACCAGTGTTGAAGTGAATACACCTCATCCCAAACAGCCTTGACGGCGAAGTTAGCCTCCCTGAATGATAGATACCAAACCAGCAACAGCGGAGAAAGCACCAGCACGGCCAGAGGAAGCATCCACAACATATTGCCGCTGGCGCGCCAAGTTGATGAGGAAAGTAAGTGTGATGTAGTGACCTCAGCGGAGCGCTCCGGTTGATGCTCAGTCGCGCCAACACCATCACGCTGCTTTTGCTGTTCAATCCATATAGCCAAACGTTGGCAAAACCAATATAGCGGCCAGGCCAACAGCAAAAGCAAACCACAACTCAGTGCTGCCGATAGACCGCCATCGGAATAACCTTCAAACTTAAGTCGGTAGGCCATGGAGCTCAATGTATCTGTTGTACCCGCAGGCACCGAGCTACCGATGATATCAGGGCCTCCATAGGTCAATAGCTGAACCAATGACTGACTACAACAAAATATGAGCGCGGCTCCAACCATCAGCAGCATCAATCGCGGCTTAAGATAGTTCAGCAAACCGCTACTGATGCGACCAACAGCGATATCCTGTTGCAACGACAGTGGCGCAACCTGAATCAGCCAACGAACAACGATGAGCCACCACGGATACACAGCAACAACACCGACAATGCACAACATTATTTTTGCCAAAATAGGCGTGGTAAACCATTCCGGCTTAACCCCAAAAAATGCGTCGAGTAACAGATTCAACTCACCAAAGTTTTGGTTAAACAACCCTTTGCTGATCAGCGCCGCCAGTGGCAAAGACCATAATGCAGGCATCATTAACAACACAAACAGCCACCGCCGTCCTTTGAGCCGCTGGTTGCTCAACTTAATCGCCAAACTCCCGCCCAATAACAATGCGCCAGCAACAACAATCAACACAAAGGCGACACTCCACAACGCGACTTGCCCCAAAGGTATCCCCTTGTCGCTGAGCAATCGCCAATAGTTGTCCAGTCCTACATGAACAACGAACCCAGGGGCAAAGTTATCGCCATCATCATTGGCAACAAAAGCGCCTTCACCATCCAGATAACGAAACTCGCCAGTTTGCCAATCACCCGCAAGATATTTTTTCGATTCTTGATCCAAGAAAATCTCACGATCTGGCAAGATCAGGGAGCGGGTAAACTCTGGCGGCTCATTGAGCTCAACATACTTCGGTAATTGATAGGAAAACTTACGCAACCCCTGCATGACCAAAACCCGCTGCTGCGGATCATCTGAACGGATAAATGTGATTTTTTGTAGATGGACGCGCCGGTAAACAATCTCCCGAATGCTCGCTTTATCAGCGACAGGTAGCTCATCAATAAGCGTTAGGCGCTGCGGTTCATCGATGTAATCAAACGCATCATTAGCTAACTTATTTGCTCGGATGGATTGGCGAGTCTGGATGATCAGAGGCTGACTTTGATAGTGCCGAACAGGCGTTGTAGAGGAGGTTAATACTAACCGGAAAGCCTCACCATCCGGATACAAAGCAGAGGTATAGCTGTCATTTGGCGAAACAATGAAGGTCTGGGCTAAAAGGTAACTTTTGGCCTTTTCGTAGGTCAAAAGGTGGGCACCAGAGGAGTTACTAAACGACGTTGCGATCGTATGCCCAAGGGGCAGCAACACACACCATATTCCCACCGCCAGCACAGGATAAAGCAGCCGCCAAGACCTATTTTTATCTAGCCCAAACACCCAGAGCGTTAGCAAAGCAAAGCCGACAATCACCGCCGTTAGCCACCACAAGCCTTGATGCAAAGCCCCCGACGCTATCCATACCGATGCCACAGCACTTAAAGCTATATACACGAACCGGAACATACGCCCAAGGTGCATTCCTTTGATGCCAGCAACCTGCATGAAAACTCCTTACGACCGCGCTGCTTTCCGCTTACTTATGACGTTTGGGTGACGTCTATAGAACATACAACGCTAAATTAACTCTCAATGAAAGTACATTAAAACAAGAAGTTAATTGATTTAGATCGACAAGGGATGGAAGAACGAATCGATGAATCGATGGGATCACTACTTTGAACTATTTATCCTTTCCATAACAGATTCATAATGCTTACAATCTATTGAGAACGTAACATTAACCCACTTGTCATGTAGTAAAAGCCTACGACTAAACCAACCTTTTTCGATTTTTAAGATATCAATTTCTTGCCAAGGAATAATGACCTGAGGAATAAAGAAAGTCCAAAACCTAGGAGGTGAAAAAAGTAAGCCTTTCTCTAAATAATTTATGTAACAAAAATCATATGAAAGATGATTTGATAAGTTTTTTTTCTTAGGCTCTTCGACGCCCCTCCAGACTCCAATTCCATCAATATCTGACAAAGTACCAATAGGGGGAATTTTTGTTCTGCGTTGTGCCACAAGAGCTCCCCACACACCAAAGTGCCCCTTAACCCAGAAAAAAGCAAAGATAAGCAAACCAAAAATAAGAAAAGTAATAACAAAGAATAACGTCATAGAGTCAACCACTAAACAAATAAAAATATTTATTGATAGTATAAAAAAGAAATATCAACGTCTAAAAACTAACCTATACTATCTTTGAACAAACAGCTTCCCCCGAATAACCTATTTGAGAACAAAATGATAGCTAAATATCCCCACGTTCAATCAAAGAAGTACAGCTCTCTTTTGAGTCATGTTGAAATAATACTTCTATAAGAGCTCCAGACTCATATCTCTCGTGTTTCACCAATTCACCATCACATGACCACTCTTTTTTATTACCATGAAACTGTCCGTGATCATATTCCGCACTAAATATCAAAGAGCCATTCTTATAATATCTCGATACCAAACCAACTAAAAGCCCGTCTTCATCATATTCACGATCAAATGAAACACTTCCATCTTCAAACCGATTAATACACTTCCCTTTTGGTTTAAACGGAGCATACTCACAACTGACAAATATTGCTCCGTTATCATGCCACCTATACTGGCTTACTATATTATCGTCGTAATAAGTAACTCTAAGAAACTTTCCTACTGATGGTTTAAACCTAGTGAGTATACTTAAACGATTACTTTCTGAGTTCTCTAATTTGGATACTAATTCACTTTCTTCATTAAAGCATTTCACTAGATTATTCCCATTTTCCAAAATGGTTTTTTCAACGAGAGCATAGCACGCGAACTCTTTAGAAATAGACGGATATGGGTATAGACATATGGAAATGGTTAAGAATAAGGTCACCATGAAATGCATTCCTTTGATGCCAGCAACCTGCATGAAAACTCCTTACGACCGCGCTGCTTTCCGCTTACTTATGACGTTTGGGTGACGCTTATAGAACATACAACGCTAAATTAACTCTCAATGAAAGTACATTAAAACAAGCAGTTAATTGATTTAGATCGACAAGGGATCGATAGGCCACCCACGACTGCTCTCAGGCTAACCGCTCCTCATCCCTAGCTTTGGTCGCAAATTCATTGGCTTGTCGAATGGCTGCAACGGAAACCTCTAACTAGATCGTAAGCTGGCTGGTTAGCCAATTGGTGAATGCCTGTATCCTCGGGCGCTGGGCATTTTCCCGCCCACACAAGTAGTAGTAACAACGCGGTGATTTGACGCTAAAGCCAAAAGGTGTAACCAGATCTCCCCTGTCTAAACGCGATCTAACGAGTTGCTCTCGCCCCATCGCTACGCCAGCATGATTCATGGCGGCAACCAGGGCTAAATCGAAGTGATTGAATATGTCTCCACGCTGCAGATGCGCCTGGCTTAGTTCGTTGCCAGACTCTCTCAGCCACAACAGCCACTCGCTGTAAACCTCTTCAGCATGAAGCGCCTCAATGTCATGTAATATTCGGCATTGGCGCAGGTTCTCCGGTTTGTTCCACAAATCGAATTTATCCGCATATGCGCGGGAGCAAACAGGGAATAAGGTTTCGTCAAACAGAGCCTGCGTTTGCACACCGGGTAAGGCATGCTCATCGTAATAGATAGCGGCATCTACCGGGTCTGTATTGAAGTCCAGCACGCTGGCGCGTACACGGATCCTCACCTGGATATTCGGGTGTTTATCGTGAAAATCTGCCAGACGTGGCACCAGCCAATGACGAGCAAAAGTCGGTACAACCCCCAACACCAATAAGCCGGTAGCACTGCCATGATCGATGGCTTCAAGCTCAGCATAGAGCTGACCGAGCGTATGGTGGACGACGTCATATAGCCGTCGCCCTTCACCTGTCAGACTCAGTTGTTTTGGTGTTCGCAAAAACAGTTTATAACGCAATTGTTGTTCAAGATTACGGATCCGATGACTGACCGCACTTTGTGTCAGGTGCAGCTCCTCAGCCGCGTGAGTAAAGTTAAGGTGCCGCGCGGCACATTCAAAACACTGCAATGCAGTCAGGCTACTGCGTCGCAGTAGCTGTCCGCTGTCAAGCGAATTGCTCATACTTAAAGCTTCCTTTAGAACCATTTCGCACCCTTGCCATGAATTTAGCTCATGGCTCGGTCAAAAACACGTCGATTCCAACGTTTACATCCCAATATTACAATCTCGTCATCAACTGAACCAAGCAACCATATAGGTACCCCACATGACTAAGTCCACTTTGAAAGTAGCCATCATCGGCGGTGGTTCCAGCTATACCCCAGAGATCATTGAAGGCTTTATCAAGCGCCATGCAGAACTGCCTATAAAGGAGATCTGGCTGGTGGACTGCGAAGAAGGCAAAGAAAAAGTTGAGATCGTTGGCGCGCTGGCGCAACGCATGGTGGAAAAGGCTGGGAACCTGTTTGACGTTCATATCACGCTGGACCGTAAAGCGGCACTGAAAGGGGCTGATTTCGTCTGCACGCAATTCAGAGTTGGCTTACTTAAGGCGCGTGTACGTGACGAGCGTACAGCACTCAAGTACGACATGATTGGCCAGGAAACCAATGGCGTAGGCGGCTTTGCCAAGGCGATGCGCACCATTCCGGTCATCTTGGATATCTGTAAAGACATGGAAGTATTGTGTCCTGATGCCTGGCTGATTAACTTCACCAATCCATCAGGCATGGTGACCGAAGCCGTCCTCAAATACAGTAATATCGAAAAAATTGTCGGCCTTTGTAATGTGCCGGTATTGACGGAAAAAGGGCTGGAAAAACATCTGGGGTTGGCACCAAACGAATACCAGCTGCAGGTCGCTGGTCTCAATCACTTTATCTATATCCGTCACCTATGGCATCAGGGTCAGGACAGGATGAAGGAAGTACTGAATATTGTCGCTGACAACCCAGATCCGTTGCGTCCCAAGAACATCCCGCCGTTCAAGTGGGATCCGGACCAAGTAAGAAACCTCGGTGTCGTGCCCTGTTGTTACCACAGATACTACTATTTGCCGGACCAGATCATGCTGGATGAAATTGCCGATGAGAAAGAACACGGTACCCGCGGCGAGATCGTCGCCAAGATGGAACAGGAGTTGTTCGAACTGTATAAGGATCCGAACCTCAACATCAAACCGCCACAACTTGCCGGCCGAGGAGGTGAATTTTACTCCGATGCTGCCTGTGATTTGATCAGCGCTATCCACAATGACAAACGCACCATCATGCATGTCAACGTGCGCAACAACGGTACAATCAAAGAACTGCCGGAAGACTGCGCTGTAGAAGTAAGTAGCGTGATCACCTCCAATGGCCCGGTTCCATTGAATGTGGAACGGTTTGAAAACCCCGCCGTGGTTGGACTGATGCGCCTGATGAAAGCGTTCGAAGAATTGACGGTAGAAGCGGCAGTCACAGGCGATTATGGCACCATGTTGCAGGCATTGACTATCAACCCTATGGTGCGCAAGGGTGAGATAACCCGCAAAGTGCTGGACGAGTTACTGGAAATCAATGCTGAATACCTGCCACAGCTAGCGTCCAACACCAACAACGCTTAATTTCACTCTCAACTCCCCGGGGCACACTTTCCTGTCCGGGGAGATTGATGAGCTCCGATCGATGGGGTCGAGCGATAGGATCAGAGTCATTGATTTCCGGAAAGCCCTTTAAAGTCCGCAGACTTTCGATCTCCACCTCGGCCAAGCGGGCTTGTCCTGCGCCCCGTCTGCTCGGCGATCTGTTCTTTGAAGCGCCCTTCTCCCAACACCCAAGCCTTATTGGTCGCATCGCGGATCTCTTTCAACGTATAGTCAGGAATATGATGCCTAAACAGGGCTTGGTAAGGCCCTTCACAAAATTAAGGCTGTTCCCTGATATCAAAAACTATCGTTCAACAGAAAGCTCTAAATGCCTGCTTCCAATGAAAAATATCAGTCAAAAGGATACAAAACCCAGCTCAATAACTATGGGCTCTTTGATCCAATTTTCACTAATGCCCATCAGCTTTTGCAGTCTGCACAACAAGGTGCTGCTCGATACCGAACGGCAAATAGCCTGACTCTGAATAATCAGGAAATAGCGCCATCATTTTGGTCTGTACGGCATCTTGGTTACCGCCGGTTCTGATCGCAAACTTAAAAACATCTATGTATTGGCTAACCTCGCGTAAAAGAGAAAGCGGTGCAGGCTTACCATGGCCAGGGTAGATAGTGACGCCAGTGCTTTGATAACGCTTGGTGATAACCGCAAGGAGGGTTTTCCAGTTTCCGAGACTTTGCGCGTCAACCCCCTCACCCAGCCACAAATGGACTTTATTAGAAGCCAGATCGCCCATAAACAAACCGTGCAAATCTTCGCTATAAAGCATGGCGTAGTGCACGGTTTCCGTAGGCAGGTTGCCGCGATCAATACGCAGCGTCTTTCCCGAATCAAATGCGAGCTGACTTTCGCTAGTCACTTTAATTAGCCCCTCATAATCAAATCCTCTGGGCGCCTTTTCACTTTTGGGGATCATGCTTATATGCATCCATCCTCGCTCAGTCATCCAATTCGCCCAGCCAATCAGCTCCTGTTTAATGCCCTCTGAGGCCACAACAATGTCAGCGTTAGGAAACGCTCGGTTAAGCACTGCTAGGCCGATAAAATGATCAGGGTGCCCATGGCTAATAAAAATCTGTTTGAGCGGCAGTTGCTGCTGATCAATCAGTGTTTTCAGCTGTCGTGCATCGTCCACAGAATCGAGTGCGTCGAGTAGTATCAGTTCCTTTACATCAGAAAACAGGTATGCATTCACGGTGGATCGCTTGCCGTAAAACAGATTCAGCTCCAAGCCATTTTGTTTAATGGTTTCTGTAGGGGTCGCACAGACAAAGGGGGCGAATAGTAGTGAAGCAACGAGCAAAAATCGGTAGGTCATCTCCGTTGTCCTTATCATCATTAAGTTCACGATTAAGCTTAATTTCAATGTTTGTGATAAAAAACAACGTAAAAGAAACTTATTGTACTGAAAATAGAGTCAATTAGAGCTTGGATTATCCCCATGAATCTTACCTACCTAATGAGCTACTACCGCGTTGTCCGTCATGGCGGCTTCTCTGCTGCCGCCGCAGTGATGGATGTTTCAAAGGGGTTACTTAGTCGGCATGTGAAAGCATTAGAATCGGAACTGAAAACAAGCCTGTTACACACAACCACTCGCAGTATTTGTCCTACCGAGGCAGGTAAGCAGCTATTTACGAAAGCGGAGCAGATATTAATCCTCTCTGAAAATGCGGAAAGAGAGGTACAGGAAGTCGTTAACAGTGATAAAGGCACACTACGCTTTACTGCACCATTAACACTTGGCGATGTGATCATCGAGCAGATCCTTCCTGCTTTTCGTCAAACCTGCCCCGATGTGGAGCTCGAGCTAAATTTCTCTAATCAGATCACTGACTTCAAAGAGGGGCATAATGACATTGCACTCAGAGCCGTTACACGTAGCCCTGATGATCTAGTGGCTCGCCACGTCGGCACGCTTAAAAACATCTTAGTTGCCAGCCCTCAATACTTGGCAAAAAATAGGGTGCCTCACTCACACCAAGATTTGATAGAACACCAATGCATTCTCAACAGTCATCAGCGCGACTGGAATACATGGCGGCTATTTAAAGAAGGCACCGAATACAGTGTCAACGCCACTGGCAATCATTCATTTAGCGCCTATACGACAGCGATGTTAATCGCTGAGCAGCACCAGGGGATCGCTAACATCCCTGCATATCACGCCACTGACAAGTTAGCCAACGGCAACCTTGTCGAGGTACTGCCAGGTTACGACGCATTTGCGCACAACTTGCTTATCATGCACCAGATGCACCGTGTCCTTCCTTTGAAGATAAGGTGCTTCAAAACCCTATTGCTTGAGTGGAGCCAGCAGAGCCCCTGGGTCGTGAGCAATCAGGCTATTTAATACCGGAGCGATGAGTCAAGATCGATAGAGATCGATAGGGTCAGGCACTGGCTCTGAATACACACAGTGCAGGGAAGACGTGCATTTGAAGCAAGAAAGGTTTGTAAACGCCGCTGGTCAAAATGAAGATACCGGCACCCGCCACAACTGACAGCGCTATTATTTTAAAGTGATAGCCCCCATTAAAAAGAGCACCGAATATTACACGCTCACGCCAATAAAAAAGCCGCCAAAATGGCGGCTTCTTAGAGAGCCAGCTTAATCAAAACAAAGACCAACCAAAATCAATGACTCTGACGCCTTTGATCCTGTATTCTCATAGAAATACCATCATTACACTTACTTGTTATCGAAAACGTTACGTCAATCTTATTATCATGAATCCACAGGCCCTTATTTATCAAACCATCATTCATTTTAACCACACTTAAATCATCCCAAGATAAAAGTACTTGAGGAATAAATATTCTCCAAAATTTGGGGGGTGAAAGAAGAATTCCTTCTTCTAGGATGTTCACGATAAACAGGTCAAAAGAAAAAAAGTTATCAATTTTTTTAAACAAAGGCCTTTGCACTCCCCTCCAAGAAGAAAGAAATTCAGCCTCAGATAGCTTACCAGTAGGAACCATATTAGTTTTTCTTTCTGAACATATCTTAGACCACAAGCCAACATGGCCCCGTCGCCAGAATAGAACACTGACAATAAGTACTATTGCTATAGGAAAAAAAACCATCAATTGTGCCATTAGAATAATTCACTAAACCAATTCGAAATATCATTTATCGCATCTGGTCTTGCAGTGTTTTCATAAATAGGAAGCCCGTATCCGAGTGTTATAGAGCCTTGATATATTGACCTCTTCCCTAAACCCACGCCGAGACCAATCTCATAGAACATTTTGGAACATCTGTTTCAGTACCAAAATAATAATCATATTCACCCATAGTTAAGCAGGAGTCTACGCCAGGCGACGTAATAGACAGCTTGAATACTCCTTTTGACAATGACAAAGAGATACCTTTGTCGAGTAGATCGACTACGGTTGTATATGGCATAACGTCGACTATTCGGGTAAACACTCCATTTCTAAGCGTAGAAAACCCATATTCTGGCGTAGTCAAGACCATAAATTTTCCAGTATGATCAATAACTAAAGTTATGCTGCCAGACAAGGTGGTACCATTTTTCACTATGCTACCACCATAACTTTGGCTCCATACAAGCAACCCCAACGGATCAACAAACCCCGTAGGATTCCTCCCAACATACCCATAGGTATTCAATCCACCATTCAGGCCAATGGGATCAGACTGAATGTAGCGCCCAGTTTCAGGGTCGTAATCCCGGAAGTAGTTATAGTGCAGCCCACTTTCATAGTCATAATACTGGCCCGGGAAGCGCATATTGAAATAGATTTTCTTGCCATCACCGTCGGGATCCATTGGCAGCATCACATTTTAAATGATTCCTTGGTTTCACCCATCCAAAAACTTGCCTTCGATCAATGAAACCTTAGTTCACCAAACACCACATCTAGTGCCTCAGCTTTTTTGCTGCCACTATATATGCAGATTGTGGTCCACACACATGCGCAAGCATGGGGACAATAGGGAATCCGGTGAGAAACCGGAGCTACCCCCGTAACTGTATCTGGTTGGTACGCTGCATCTTCTGTCCATATCTAATGGGCAAAGCCACTGGCTTAGCGCTGGGAAGGCGGCAGTTTACTCAATACCAGAAGCCAGGAGACCTGCCGCAATCACCAATGCCATGCTGGGCGGGGTGCACCAGTGCAACATGAATTATTGGGCGATATGGTCAGCGTTAGCTGATGTTCGCCTACTTATCATGCTGTGACTATTTGCCCTCGCTTACCATCGCCCTACATCAATCTAAACAGTACAGAATAATAAGTTCAGGAGATGAACATGCAGCAGGTCGTGATTAAACGGGATGGCAGTCGCGCCCCTTTCAACCCCAAACGGATCCAGTTGGCGATACAAAGCGCTTGCGAAGTGGTCGGCATTCGTTCGGCAAAAATAGCTGAGCAGATCACCGAGCAGGTAGCGAGTCAATTAGCACCGCTTTCCGACTTGCATATCGACGAGATCCAACAAGCTGTGGAAGACAGCTTGATGGCCAGCGAGCAAAAAGCAGTGGCCCGCGCTTACATTGAGTACCGTCACGACCGCGATCTGGCCCGAGAAAAAGCCAGCCACCTGAATCAGGAAATACGCGGCTTAATGGAGCAGAGCGACCTGAATCTGCTGAATGAAAACGCCAATAAAGACAGCAAGGTGATCCCCACCCAGCGTGATCTGTTGGCGGGTATCGTCGCCAAGCATTACTCCCGTCGTCATATTCTGCCAAAGGATGTGGTGAGCGGCCACGACCGGGGAGAGTTGCACTACCATGACCTGGATTACGCGCCGTTTTTTCCGATGTTTAACTGCATGCTGATTGATCTAAAAGGGATGTTAGAGCAAGGCTTTAAGATGGGTAACGCGGAGATCGATACGCCAAAATCGATTGCCACAGCCACGGCGGTTACCGCACAGATCATCGCCCAAGTAGCAAGCCATATCTATGGCGGCACCACGGTCAATCGTATCGATGAGGTACTGGCACCATATGTCACCACCAGCTACGAGAAGCACTTGGCGACAGCTGCCGAGTGGCAGGTATCGGATGCCGAATCGTTCGCCCAAGCGCAAACTGAAAAAGAGTGTCATGACGCCTTTCAGTCATTGGAATATGAGGTGAATACACTGCACACCGCCAATGGCCAAACGCCGTTTGTGACCTTCGGTTTTGGTTTGGGTGAAAGCTGGCAAGCCAAACTGATCCAACGTTCCATTCTGCAGAATCGTATTGCCGGATTAGGCCGTAATCGCAAAACCGCCGTCTTTCCGAAACTGGTGTTTGTCATTAAAGAGGGCCTTAACCGCAGCCCGCAAGATCCCAACTACGGGATCAAACAGTTGGCCTTAGAGTGTGCCTCGAAGCGCATGTATCCAGATATTTTGAACTACGAGCAAGTGGTGCAAGTCACGGGATCCTTTAAGACACCGATGGGCTGCCGTAGTTTCTTAGGTCAGTATGAAGAGGACGGCGTGGAGGTTCATGATGGCCGCAACAATCTGGGTGTGGTTAGCCTTAACCTGCCAAGGCTGGCGATGGAAGCTGACGGTAACGAAAAGAACTTTTATCGTTTGCTTGATGACCGCTTACTGTTAGCCAAAAAAGCGCTCGATTCGCGCATCGCCCGCTTGGAGGGTGTCAAGGCACGCGTCGCACCGATCCTTTATATGGAAGGCGCTTGTGGCGTGCGCTTAAAAGCCGATGATGATGTACTGCAACTGTTCAGGAATGGCCGCGCGTCTATTTCCCTCGGCTATATCGGCCTGCATGAAACCATCAACGCACTCTACAACCAGCAACAAACGGCTACCGATGCGCACCCATTCGATGACCAAATGTTGCAGCAAAAAGCGCAAGCGATTGTTGCGCATCTGCGTCTGACGACTGAACGCTGGAAACGGGAAACGGGCTTTGGCTTTAGCTTGTATGCCACCCCCAGTGAGAACCTCTGCAGCCGTTTCTGCCGCTTAGACACCATAGAGTTCGGCATTATTAAAGGGGTAACGGATAAAGGCTATTACACCAATAGCTTTCATCTCGATGTTGAGAAAAATACCAACCCCTATGACAAGCTCGATTTTGAGATGGCCTACCCTGCGATCAGTAATGGCGGCTTTATCTGCTACGGCGAATACCCCAATTTGCAGCATAACCTGCAGGCATTAGAAGATGTCTGGGATTACAGTTACGATCGCGTGCCCTACTACGGCACTAACACGCCGATAGATGAATGCTACCAGTGTGATTTCACAGGCGAATTTGATTGCACCAGCAAAGGCTTTACCTGTCCTAGCTGCGGCAACCATGATCCAGCCAAGGTATCGGTGACGCGTCGGGTTTGCGGCTATTTAGGCAGCCCAGATGCGCGGCCATTTAATGCTGGCAAGCAGGAAGAGGTAAAACGCCGAGTGAAGCACCTGTAATGCACCTAAACGCCTATTACCCTGTGGATGTGGTCAATGGCCCCGGTACCCGTTGCACCCTGTTTGTGTCAGGGTGCGAACACCAGTGCAAGGGCTGCTATAACCAGTCGACTTGGCGTGCTGACAGCGGGATCTTATTCACCTCAGAGATTGAGGATCAGATCATTGCTGACCTCAACTGCACGCGGATCCGCCGCCAGGGGCTATCGCTGTCAGGCGGCGATCCCTTACATCCGGCCAATTTGGACGCTGTATTGCATCTACTAAACCGAGTTCGCAACGAGTGCCAGGGCAAAGACGTTTGGTGCTGGACCGGTTATCGTTTTGGGCAACTCACCACCGAACAGCAGCTGGTAACCAACCTGATAGATGTACTGATCGACGGCAAGTTTGAGCAAGCATTAGCATCGCCAGAACTGCCTTGGCGCGGCAGCAGTAACCAGCAAGTCATTACACTCAACTGCACCAAATGATATCTTTATTGTGCGCTTAAGATAACAGACGGAAAGCAGCAAGATGATCACGCGTATGTTCCAAGACTTCCGAGTAGAGATCCGAACAGAGCGTGGTGCGCTGTTCAAACGTTTCACGCCTCAATCGGCAAGCGACTGGACCGTGATGATAGAGATGTTTGAGGGATGGCGAGCGCTGGATTTCTCTGAACAAATACTGACGATGATTGATGAGCAACAAGCCATCAGTCAGCAAGAATACACGCTGCTCGCCAGCTATTTTAAATTTGGTGAGATGCAACAAGAGAGACGCGTGTTTAAGGTCACGATCCATCGACTAATCGCTACTCATCATCTGTTACGTCCGGCCCTGCTCGCGGGGTGCTCAGCTACTCTCTGTAGCTTGCTGTTCGGCGCACTCTTTCTTTTGATATACAGCGCTGCAATCGCCCCTCATTCAGATATCAGCTTGAGTGTATTCTTATTGGCTCTAATAACACTGCCGTTAGCTACAATCGCAGGGGCTTGCTTCGGCTTGCTACAAAGGCGATGGAAAGAGACCAAAGTGATGGGATTTGTGATGGCCACATCGGTACCACCGATGCTTCTTTTTTGGTTGCAATTTCGTTCAGTGGAGGCCTTGCCAGAACTTGCGTTTGCAACCGCCACTCTAGCAGGCGTCGCTGCTTATCTGCTCTTTTTAAAGCTATTCAAACTCAGTCTACGGGAGCAGTATCTGCGGCTTTTTCCCAAATAATCTCACCAACAACACAGATTCACAGCGGTTGATCAGGCTTATTGGCGTACTCCAGTTCGCAGTTACTGCTTTTGAAGGTTAACTGCGGAGGTGGCTCAGATAACAACAGCGACACCACGCTGCTTTCAGGCACTTCAAATACAGCTTTGCAGCCATCGCTAAAATATATCGTCCGCGCTTTATAATCGATTGATTCAAGCGTTTCTGCGACCTTTGGATGCGCGGCGATAAAATCGGTCATCACTCGCAAATCTTCTGCCACCTGGTATTTAGGAGCCATCATGGCTAACGACACTGAAGAATAAACCAAACATAGCAATCCGAAACCAAGCTGACGCATCTAATAACACCTCCGTAAGAACTCCAAGTTTAGATAGCCTGCCATGGCGTGTCGAGACAGAGCCATTCTCATCGCTCAGTCTAATACTCCGTTCTGCGATAAACAGCCCCTGAGTCCCTTTTCAAAACGATCATGATCGGCCCGATTTCCACCTATCACAACAACGCGGCTATCGTCACACTGCTTTAACGGGCAGCTAGAGAGCACACCATTAACGACATTAAATGCAACGTTGCCCTGTGAGGTACGAAATACCCCCTTTACCCGCTCAAATGGCAATTCGGTTAGCAATGCATAGAGCGGCAGATAGTCAAAGGTTAGCGACCCTGATGCGATCCAACTTGTGCTGAGCATCCCCATATCTTCATTGCTATCGATCCTTACCAAGCCAGTAAGATCTTTGTCAGTCAGCTCGATGCGCTCATCACTCAAAGCGCTCTCATTGGTCGCCACACCGACGGCTGCGGAAACACCGACGCCAGTCGTACCAGTATCAGGATCTTTGCCTTTAGCTGGTGCGGCAAGCCACCCCAGCGCTAACTCACCCTGACGGGTCTGCTTAACCGGTAGATGTTGTAAGTTCAACTCGGTAAGAAATTGCTCTAACGCCTCAAGCTCTCCCCCTAGATAGAGATCCGACTTGTTGGCAACAATAAGGTCTGCCACCTGATGCTGTTGAATAAAGGTGTCATGGCGTCGATATTTTGAATCACTTAAGTTACGCGCATCCACCAAAGTAATGGTGGCTTGCAACTCAATCACATCCTGATAGTGAACAGCTGACAGCGCAGCAATAATCTCCTTCGGATGACCCAAGCCTGTGGGTTCAATGAGTAAGCGGTCAGGACGAGCCTGTTTGATTAATTGATTCAGCGCCACCTGCATCGGTACGCCTGCGGTGCAGCACATACAACCGCCGGGCACTTCCCGAATGAACAACGTGCCGTTATCACCCTGCGCTGCCTGCGGATCGCCACTGATTAAGGCCGCATCGATCCCCACTTCGCCAAATTCATTCACTAAAACGGCCCAGCGCTCATCGGCCGGTTTATCTTGCAACAGCTTCATGATCGCCGTCGTTTTACCGACACCAAGAAAGCCGGTGATGATATTGGTGGGGATCGCCTGAGTAATAATTTTCACGAGCAGAAATCAACTAAGAATCTCGGGGAAGGCCAGCTTATCATGGCTTAATGCCAATTCAGAGCCAGCCTGTAACAACCTAATTATAATCAGACAACACGGCGCAGTTTCACGGCATAAAACTCGCGTACCGGCAGCCAAGTGAAAGCTTATTCTAATCAGCTCCGTTGTCAGAACTGTTCGCTGCTACTGTAATTGGAACGCCTTCGCCTGACGCCGCTGCTCTGTTGTGCGACTCAACAGTGCTTGCTGAGTTAACAGTTCATCACCAAAGAACAAACCATCCAGCTTTTTCAGAGCATCAAAATGATCTGTGAGCACTTGCTCTACCCGATCTAAACGCTGCAAGGTCATTGGCGTACAGGATTGGCCATGCAGATCATCATTGACGTCCAATAGATGGGAACGAAAACTCTCTACCAGAAACAGATCATCGAGTGCCGAAGGCGTGGATAAAGCTTGTTGCCAGCGCTGAACAAAGCCTTGTACCCAATCAAGCACCTGTTGCTGTGCTCCCAGTTTCTTCAACGCAGCATACTTACCCTGATACGCTTGCAGCGCCAGTCGCTTCTCTAATTCGAACAGCGACATGATCTCTCGTGGCGACCAAGTACTCTCTTTTTTCAGCAAATAGCCGAAGAAATTGCGCGTTTCCAGCCGCTCCACACTGTGGAATAGCGGCGCATCCAGCCCACAACTATTAAACTCACTGAGCGGATCAAAGGTGTAGCAGTAACCAAAATCGAACAGCGAGATATCATGGCCATCAAACAGAATATTACCGGGGCACAGATCCCACTCGATGATCCCTTGAAGTTCGAAGTTAACAACAGTATCAAATAACTGGGTCAGCACCACTTCATTGAATTCGGTTAACAAGTCCCCCTCAATCCATGGGGATAACATCACTCCATGCTGGAACGACGCATACACAGTCGGCACAACATGGGCAAACGCTTTGCTGGTTGCAGCTTGGTTTTTTAGCTGCTGAAAATCCCGCCGTCGCTGCACTTCGTTGAGAAATGAAGTTTGCCCATCGACATTCTTAACCAAACTCTCAGGCCGTTTCAGTTTTAAGTTCCAATCTTTACCATCAACACGGATATGGTAAACATGGGCGGTTAGACCGCCGGCAAAGGTCTCCACGACATAAGGTGAATCAGCGGTGGTTTGCTGCAGTTGCGCCAAGGGCAAAGGCAATAGCGCCTCATTTCCCACGACAATCTCCTGCCCCGAGGCAACAAAATCTAACTGTGACTGCTGGCGCTGTTGTTCACGGTTCATATCCATTCCTATACAGATGACTTAAAAGCATGGCAGGATTATCCCCATCTCCTTTAGCAGAGATCATCCACCCTTAGGGTGGAATCTTTTATTTTCATACCAGCTTATCGCAACAGGTTGACTACGACACGGAGCGCCGCACAAAACAATGATCGCCACAGAAGCCTTGGCAGCTAGCTCTTTGGATGCTGCCCCCTGCACAAACGAGCTGAGCCCGTTAGACCCCCTGTGGCAACTCAATCCGGCACTGGCAAATCCACCGAACACACGAATCACACTACTTCACGCCCCAACAGGCTACGGCAAAAGCAGTTTGGCAATGCATTGGTTAAGCCAGTGGCAAGGATGTTGTTACGGTATCAAACTCGACCCGAGCGATAATCTGCTCAGCACCTTTGTCATCCATCTCACCCAAGTGCTGAATTTGCCCACCATCGCAGCAGAGCAAGAGCTAAGCCAGGCCTCTGACAACGCCATTTTGAGTGCATTAAAAGCTCAACTACAGCAATGGCAACCCAGTCAACCCGCGCTACTGGTGTGTGATAACTTACACCTGATCACCGAGCCAAGCATTCAGCAACTGCTGCTCTTTCTGTTCGATTTAGGCTTGTGCAAACTGATCCTCTGCTCGCGCCATGCCCATGCAGACTGGCTCAGCCATTATGATTTGCAGGGTGAGCTTTCCGTGGTGGACCGTCACGACCTGCAACTGAGCATGGCACAGGTGAGCGCACTCACCGAGTCGGTAGACACAAGCTTATCCACCGAGTGGCAACAGCAAACACAACAGGCTTTACAGGGCTGGCCCGCCCCCTGGCGAATGGTGTTGCGACTGTGTGGCCGCGGCATTCCCTCGGATCAGGTCGACCTTGATGAGATCGGCGCCAACTTGTCCGATTACCTGGTCCAGCAAACGATTCAACCCTTACCCCTCACCCAGCAACATTTGCTGCTGTCATTAGTTCCGTTTGCACAGTTTGATGACGCGTTACTCACCGCACTTGATCCACAGCAACCACACAAAGCGTGGCTGAGTAAGTTGATCCTGGAGCAGCTTTTTATCAGCCGCACTGACACCGGCCAATATCAAATGGTGCCCTTCTTTCGACAGGCGTTAAACCACTACCTGGTGATCAATGATCCCGAACGATTGGAGATCGCCAATCACAATGCTTGCCGCGCACTGCTTAAGCGAAAGCAATGGCATGCCGCTGCCGAGCTGGTCAAACAACAACACAGCCCCATGCTGGCAATCGATTGGTTAGAGAGTGTCGGGTGGCACTGTTTCCATCTTGCACATTACAGGCTGCTCGACGACGTTTTTTCGCTATTAAGCACTACGCAAAAACAGCATCACCCAGAGATCGCCTTGCTTTATGGTTGGTGGTTGCTCGAAGCACAAAAAGACAGTGGTCTGAGTAACCAATGGGTGCAGCAATTGCCCTTGGCAGAATGGGATGAACCGCAGGTCGCACGATTTAAAGTGCTACAGGCTGAGACTCACTATCAGTTTGACCTGTTAGCAGAAGCATTACGTTATGCCGAGCAGGCACTGCCTCTGTTGACACTTCCCCACGACAGATTGTCTGCCATGTTTACCCGTGCCATGGCGTTACTATGGCTAGGTCAGGTCGATGACGCAGCAAAGCAACTGCAACACCTGCAGCCCCTGGCCAACACCGAACATCAGCACCATATCGCACTGGCGGCTACCTTACGGCTAGCCAATGTGGCGCAGATCCGCGGGCATATCCAGCAAGCACAGGCATTAGCCGAGCAGGCCCATGAGCTCGCGCAGCAACGACAACTGCTCAGCGACCACCTGTACGATGCCATCCAACGCACCTTAGTTGAGATCTACCTGCAACAAGGAGACCTCAGCAACGCACAGAAAGCATTGGAACGCGGGGAAGAGTTAACCCACCCCAGAGGCGATTATTGGCTGTTTCCCTACGTCACATGGCGTTTGGCCATTGCACTACTGCAGGGCAAACCCACCTCATCCTTAATCTCCGATCTGGAAACTCGATTAGCCAATGACTTTATGTGTCGCCAATGGCGCCATCGCGCACGCACAGTACTGCAGATGTGCTTTCAGTGGCGCGGTGAAAAAGAAAAACTGCGGCAGCTTGAACAACAACTGAGTTGGCACAAGTCACCCAAAACCATCCCCGATCTGCAGGATAACTTGCTGTTCGGCAGAAACCGCCTGCTGGCAGGGCAAGTGTTACCCCATGACTTTTCGCTGCAAGCGCCCTACTGGGACGAAATTGGCGCCTGTCAGGTGGCTGCGCAACTGCGCTGGATAGAGACCATGACCGAATGGAACAAAGGTAACTCGGCATCACTCAAAAGCGTAACAAAGACGATTCAAGCCTGGCTGGAACAGAGGTATATCGCCGAGTTCTTGCTGTTGGGTGAGCAGGGCCTGAGCCTTTGGCGAAAATTAAACAATGACTTTAAAGACAACGCCAAGGCGCTGGATAGTCTCGCATGCTGGCAGCAGTTGACGATGCAAACTGCCAAACAAACAAGTCCCCCAGTCTTACCCCCTGACGAACGCCTGACCAAAAAAGAGTGGCAGGTATTGCAAGGCATTGGTCGTGGTTACTCCAACGAGCAGATCGCCGCACAGATGCATGTGGCTCTCTCCACTATCAAAAGCCATGTGAACCATATCTACAGTAAATTAGATATCAACGACCGCAAGGCGGCCAAAGTCATCGCGGCCAAATTAAGCCGCAAGGATTAAGCAGTAAGGATTAAGTAGTAAGGAAGTCCTACCCGGAAAAATCCACCCCAGAGGTGGATGCTGACATCCCGCTCAGCTGATTAAGCTATCGCCATGGTTTGAACACGGATGATTAACGATGGCAACCCTTCCCATGCACCTCTGCCTTGCTCCCTTCGTTACAACAACGGACAGCACCGTAGTAATCTCATTGCTGACGAACAGTAGCGTCAGTCAGGTCTGGTTACGCGCAGAGCCAAATAACGAAGAGTATCTGGTGACGATGCATGGTCAGCGAGATGGCAGGCTATCCGTCCCCGAACGGGCAAACCAACTCAGTTGGTGGCGGGCAGAGCTGCCACTGAATCCGGCCTCGGATCGCAACCTTTATAGTTTTAAATATCTACGCCAAGCGGCACCATCCGACCACGGCAAAAACCAGCACCCACAATTGCAGTGGCTAAGCCAGGCCGGTATCTCCTACCATCCTCCAGCACGTATGCATCAATTTCGCTATTTCAGCGAGACAAATAGCAAATTAAGTGCTCCCCCAAATTGGCTACGGGAACAGGTGCTTTATCAGATTTTCCCAGATCGCTTCTGTAACGGCGATGACATGCTCACACCACAGAATGCCGAATATGACTATCAGGAAAAACCTATCCAGCGTAAGCAATGGGGCGAGAGGATCGACACAAAACGGGCGAGTTGGGAGTTTTTTGGTGGCGATCTACCGGGCATAGAACAACAGCTAGATTACCTGCAATCCCTCGGCGTGACCGGGCTATCCCTTAATCCGATATTCACGAGCCCGAGTAGCCATAAATACAATCCGGATAGCTATGACGAGGTCGACCCGCACCTTGGCGGAAATCGAGCCTTTGCCAGCCTGTGTCAGGCGTTACAGCAGCGCAAGATGAAACTGATTTTAGACGCAGTCGTGAATCATACAAGCAATAACCACCCTTGGTTCAATCGCTGGGGACAGTATCCAACCAACGGCGCCTACCTTTGCCAAAGCTCACCTTTTCGCGAGTTTTATAACTTCTGCAGCCAAGAGCCTCAAAGCTATGTCAGTTGGCAAGGTCATAGTGCATTACCGGTACTTAACTACCACAGTAAACGTCTACAAGATCTAATCTATCGTACACCGGACAGTGCACTAAGGCGTTGGTTTAGCCCGCCCTATCAAATTGATAGTTGGCGATTAGATGTGGCGCAAATGATAGGCCGCGGCAGCGGTGCGCAAGATAACCTGCAGATCGTTAGCGAAATCCACGATGCGATTCGCCAGAGTAACGCCGACGCCTGCCTGATTGGCGAACATTGGTGTGATGCCAGTGAATGGCTGCAACACGGCGCTGAAGATGGGGTCATGAACTATTTCGGATTCACCCTCCCCCTATGGGCATTTCTTTGCGGCCGAGATGTCGCCGGTGTTAGCACACAGATAGATGCCGCCACCTTTGAGCAATGGCTGGCTATCACCAGAGAGCAAAATAGCTTTGATCACCAACTCTGCCAGATGAACCTACTCAGCGGCACAGATACCCCAAGATTCATCAGTCTGTGTCACGGCAATGACGCGCTTATTAAGCAAGGGATCCAATTACTGTTCACCTATCCGGGAATGCCCACGCTGTTGTATGGCGATGAGCAAGGGCTTGAGGGAGATAACGCGCGCGAAAGTCGTCGCTGCTTTCCCTGGCATCAGGTGTCGTGCGAACCAGAACTCTCTCTGTCCAAACGCTATCGCAGTCACAGCCCATGGTTTTCGGTGTATCAGTGGTTTATCGCTTTGCGACAACAGCACCGGACGCTGCGCCATGGCGCCTATTTGCCTTTATACGCCCAAGGTGATGGCTTTGCCTTTATGCGGATATCCGCCGACGGTAGCTTTATTTCCGCGATCAATCGCCATCCGCAACAGCCCGTAATGTTGCGGCTATCACTATCGCCGCTGTTTGTATCCGGCGAAGTTCGCTGCCTGATCACCGAACAGAGTTTCGCTATCAACAACGGTGAACTGTTCATCGAACTGCCGCCGGCAGGGCAACGGCTGCTCAAATGCGGTATCAGTCAGCTATTGCAAAAACAATCAACAACATAACGCCCATAAAACAATAAAAGCTAACAAAAAGAGATAGGGAATCTTATCATGAGATCGATTCGTGAAATTTCAGGTCGCTACCATTCGGCCATCACCCGCTTACGCCTTGCAACAACAGCAAGCCTGCTAATCCTGATATCTGTGTCGGTGATAAATCCGGTCAGTGCCGCGTTAACGCGTCCAACACTGCAGCTAAATATCACATCGGCATCAAACGCCACCGAGGCAACAACGACGCCAATACCAATGCAGTTAACCAGCCAACGTCACTTTGAAGTGGTCACCCCGCTTGCCAAAGGTCAATACCGATTTTACATCGCAGATAAGCAGCGCAGCTGCGGCCGAAGCTTTGCCCCGGAGAATCCTGCACCGTTGAAGTTTGTGCAACCCATTCCTGTTTCAGACTGCGCCCTGGATAGCTACTTTGAGCTCGATATTCGTTTTGCTGGGGATTACCAGTTCTCGATCTCGCTGGCAGGAGATAAAGAGCCTGCACAGCCGGCAGCAACGATCACAGTGCGCCGCGCCGCCAAAGCCAGCCAGTTCGTGCGTAAATTACCTGAGATCGATTGCCTGCAGTGGGACGGCCAACCGGTCACTGTAGACGTATCCGAACTGTTTGCTGACGGTAGCTTGGTCAGGGACTTTTACTCCCAGCAGACTGCGACTGTAAAGCGAGGAAAGATCACCTTGCTACCTGCACCGCAGAGTGGCGGCCTACTGTTACTTGAAAATGCCGATAATGCCGATAATGCCGACAGTATCGTTAAATCCAAGCCATTGCATTGGAACAACGCCATCATTTACAGCTTGCTCACCGATCGCTTCCATAATGGCGATAGAAGCAACGACCATAGTTATGCCCGCACCGATGATGGCCAACAAAACATCGCCACCTGGCACGGTGGAGATTTTAAAGGCGTGACCGAGAAACTGGACTACTTGCAACAACTCGGCGTCGATGCGGTGTGGATCTCTCCCATCTACGAACAGGTCCACGGTTTTATTGGTATTGGCGATGATCGCGGCTTCCCCATGTATGGCTATCATGGTTATTGGCCCTTGGACTTCCGTATGTTGGATCCTAACTTTGGTGACAGACAAGCACTGAGAGAGTTTATTGATCAAGCCCACCAACGGGGGATCAGAGTGATCCTTGATGTGATCCTTAACCATGCAGGATTCGCTACGCTCGGCGACATTCAGGATCTCGCGCTGCCACTGGCCCATGCTACTGAACAGCTACCGCCAAGGTGGAACCATTGGCGGCCTGGCGCGAATGATCGCTGGCAAAGTGTTAATCAATATATCGACTATTGGAATAAGTCTGGCTGGCAACAATGGTGGGGAAAAGATTGGGTCCGCGCCGGTTTACCTGGATATGAGCCTAGCGGCGGCACGGAGCTAAACAGATCAGTGGGTGGCCTCCCCGACTTTAAAACGGAGTCAACCCGGCAGGTTTCTCTACCGCCATTTTTACTGCAGAAAGCCCCGTCAATGAAAGACAGCCAACAGACCGTCATTGAGCATTTGATCCAATGGAACGTCGATTGGATCCGTGAGTTCGGTTTCGATGGTATTCGTGCCGATACCGCCAAACATGTCGAAGCCAAACATTGGCTTGCGCTGAAACAACAAGCGACGCTGGCGCTAAAAGAGTGGAAACAACAGAATCCAGACAAGAAGGTCGACGACAGCGAACTATGGATGGTGGCGGAAGCCTGGTTTCATGGGGTAGAAAAAGATCACTACTTTGATAACGGCTTCGATGCGGTGATCAATTTCGATTTTCAGGACCCGGCACTGAAAGCCGCACAATGTTTACAACGTGCAGAGCCGTTATACGCTATGTATGCCGAAGAACTTAACCATGGCGACGGCTACAACCTGCTCAGTTACATCTCGTCCCACGACACCCGACTGTTTTTCTCCGGCTACAAAAATATTGAGCTACAACGTAACGTCGCCAACGCGCTGCTGTTATTGCCCGGCGCAGTACAGATCTTTTATGGCGATGAAACCGCGCGAAAAGCAGGTCCCGACGGTGGCGTACAGGATCAGGGTTCCCGCTCTGACATGAACTGGAATGAGATCACGGGAGCACGAGCAGCACTGCTCAAGCATTGGCAGATCTTAGGCCAATTTCGCCAGCGACATCCTGCGATCGGTAGCGGACAACATAGACAACTAAATGCCGCGCCTTACAGCTTTAGTCGTCAAACGGAAGATGACAAAGTCATGGTGGTATTTGCAGGCAACAGGTAAACGGTGAAATAAATCTGCAGCAAAAAAAAAGCGGTGAGCATGCTCACCGCTTTCATTCAAAGATAACCCCATGGAGCAGGCTTATTCTCTGATCATGACCGGAATATCGCCAACGCCCATCTTTGCTGGCTGTTTCATTCTTCTGAGCAACCAGACAACGAGAGCCGACACCACAAAGATCAGGCTGATCCACAATGTGGAAGTCAAAGGTTGCAGCGCAAACTGACTTAGTTGATAAAACAGCGTCGCCACGGCGTAAGCTAAGGCAAAGGTGTACACTGCAGAGAATGCGGTCCAGCGGTTACCGAATTCACCTGACATAGCCCCCAATACAGCTGCGCATGGGGTATAGAGCAAAATAAACAGCAGGTAGGCAAACGCCGCCGCCCGGGTTTTAAAACCCGCTTCCAAATTGGTTAAGGTACCGGTTTCGAAACCAAAAGCTTCCGCTGTCTCTTCGCTGTTACTGACGTCGCCAATATCAAGCCCTAGTGGATCTTCCCAGGCGATACCGAGCAAGTTATCAGGAATGGTAGATAACCCTTCATTCAACGCAGCTAACAGATCTACACCGCCCTCTTCCTCTTCACCGGCGTGAGAATAGAGGCTATTGAGAGTACCAACCACCGCTTCTTTAGCAAAAATACCGGTGACGATGCCGACGGTCGCAGGCCAGTTATCATCGGCAATCCCCATAGGGTGGAACACCGGTGTCACCCATTGCGACGTTTTTGATAACAGCGACGTCTCGCTGTCCTCATTACCAAAGCTACCATCAGTACCGATGCTATTGACGAAGCTTAATACCGTCACCACCAGCACAATCATTTTACCCGCTCCAAGAACGAACTGCTTGGTACGGTGCCACGTACGGCGCACGATGGCTCCCGGCGTTGGCATCTCATAATCCGGTAACGCCATCATCCCCTGACTCGCCAATCCCGGCAGTAGGGTGTAACGCAGCAACACCCCAGTCAAAATAGCAGCGACAATCCCGATGAGATAAAGAGCAAACACCAGGTTTTGACCATTATCGGGAAAGAAAGCAGCGGCAAACAATGCGTACACAGGCAGGCGTGCACCACAAGACATAAAGGGTGCCATCATGGCGGTCACTAGACGTTCACGGCGACTGTCTAGCGTACGGGTCGCGGTAATTGAGGGGACATTACAACCAAAACCGACGATCAACGGCACAAAAGCCTTACCCGGCAGACCAATCTTTTGCATCAGTCCTTCAATAACAAACCCTGCCCGTGCCAGATAGCCGGAGATCTCCAATATGCTTAATGCCACATACAGAAACGCCACCACCGGAATAAAGGTCGCTACCGTTTGTACACCGGCACCCACGCCACTGGCTAGAATTGCCGTCAACCAATCAGGCGAGCCGACGCTGGTCAGCAGTTGCCCGAAACCATCGACAAATAGCGCGCCAGCAACAATATCGAAGAAGTCGATAAATGCTGCACCAAAATTGATGGCAAACATAAAAGTCAGATACATCATACCGAGGAAAATCGGCACCCCAGTCCACACATTCAGCGCATATCGATCCCAACGCTCAGTTAACGATAAGCTGGCATCAGCTACCGTTACCGCTTGCTGGTAGATCTTATCGACCAAGGCATAGCGCTGGGTGGCGAGATGATCAGAAAGACGGATGCTGTCGGCCGTTAGCTGCGCGTGCGCCTGCTGCGCCTGTTCATCGTTCAGCATCAATAGGCGTGCAATGGCATCAGCACGAACGCCACCCAGCTTGGTTATTGCCATTTCAACATTGTCGCCCAAAGGCACGGTAAAGGGCTTTAACACTAGTGGCTGCTGGCATAGCGTATTAATACGGCTGACTAAAGCCTTTATATCGCAGGGAGATTTAGCGCTGATCGACATCACCGGACAATCTAACTGCTGAGCTAATTGGTCAACGTCGATTTTATGATCTCGAGCCTGCACTACCTCTGCTTTGTTCAACAGGACCAACATCGGCACGCCAAGCTCACGAAGCTGCAGCGTCAGATAGAGGCTACGCTCTAATTGCGTGGCATCCACCAGATTAATCAATAGATCAAACTCGCCCTGGCGAATGCACTGCTGACTGATCGACTCATCAAGTAAGCCATCGTGATTGATGGCATTGAGATCTAATAAACCCGGTAGATCAACCAGATCAAAGTTCTGCTGCTCGCAAGCGAAATGGCCAATCTTCTTATCAACCGTAACACCTGACCAGTTTCCCACAGAAACATTGCTGCCACTTAAGCCATTGAACAAGGTTGATTTGCCGCTGTTGGCGTTACCTGCGATCACACAGCGAAATGCTTTACTCATGGCTTAACCTCCACCGTAATCGCTTGCGCTAAAAGCGAACCTATACAGAGGCGAGCGCCCCGTACTTGCAGTTGCACTGCACCACCTAAAGGAGCTTTCCGCACCAATTCAACGGCGCAACCAGGGGTGAGCCCGGAAGCCAGTAAGCGCTGGCGCTGACTGGCCGTAATGCTCTGTAAGCAAAGCTCAGTGACTGTCGCACGCTGCCCAATTCTGACGTCAGAAAGTACCATTCTGAGCTCCTATAGTTCCCTGATCAAAGAGTCAACAGCCAGCCGTAATAGTTGGCTTTGCGGCGAATCAAACTTCAGCTAATCAGCCTGAATTCTTCCGCTGTATCGACATTATACCAGTCACAAAAGGTGATTGATAATGAGAATAATTCTAATTACCAAAATAAAGTGACGTATTGATTTGCATCAAGTGGTTGTTAACGTTCATGCAACATGGCGTCATACAGCAATAGATTGTTTATCAATCGATGACATTACCAATATTCCGGTGCCATCAGGACCGGAACACACTTAACTAGGCCGCTCACTTCCTGCAGAGCATGCTCTTGCAAAGCAATAGCCTGCCACGCTTCTGGATAAGGCAACGAATAAGGAGGTGCCAGTTTATGCTCAGTATGAAAGCCACAACGGCCATAGTAATTAGGATCACCAAGTACCATGACGATATCCACACTCTGATTCGCTAATAACTCCAAGCCAAACCGGATCAGCTTCATACCCACCCCCTGTCTTTGTGCCGTTGGTGCAACCGCCAACGGCGCAAGAATATAGCCAGATACACTGTCATAGTTGACGATCTGAATGGGCGAAAATAACACATGACCAATCACTTTGTTCGCTGCTACCGCGACCAGCGACAGGACCTTAGAAGGGTCAGCAACTAATGCCAATGCCAACTGAGCGACGGCCTCACCCTCTGCTTCACCAAAGGCTGACTGATGGAGTTGTTGGATAGCATCTAAATCTGTTGTGCTGGATCGACGAATGATCATATTTTCACCATTAGAGGAGTTCTTCAAAGAACGAGATTTCCCAGATAAATAACCAATTTAAACCGTGCAGGTAAAGGCTATGCTGTGCCAGCAAATCCTATCTCATCATCAAATGAGTATGCTGAGCCCAACGCACAGAGCTAAGACAAACAAGAACAGAGCTATGCAAAAGCAACATTATGAACTATATTGTGCATATGCAACATATTGGAGTGTCGCTATGTCCGCTATCCCCCATGCATCACCTGAACATGTGCTTGCCAAGGCAGTGAAAAATGCCGCTAAGCAGTTAGGTTTATCTCAGTCTGAATTATCAGAAGTGATAGGTAAAGATCGCAGTGCTATCAGCCGCAATGGCATCCATATCGAAAGCAAGCCAGGGCAATTGGCTGCCCTGCTTATCCGCTGCTATCGCAGCTTGTATGCACTGATGGGGGGCGACACTGCGAATATGCGCCACTTTATGCAAACCGAGAACAAACTTACCCACGGTATTCCTGCCCAGCAGATCCGCGATGTCCAGGGGCTGGTCAGGGTCACTGAATTCCTTGATGCAATGCGAGGGCGTGGATGAAGCTCACTATGGACTTCACCTTCTCATCGGTAGAAGGGGAATTGATACGGATCGTCGAAAGTCAGCAACAAATCGCCACCATGCAACTGGTGGATGATCTGGCCGAACAGTATCTGCTCGAGCAACTACTGGAACAATCTAAGCCACCTCTGCCGGCTCACGCCGCACACCTGCACTTTCTGCTTGCCACCTCATTTCGTTATCCACCATTAAAATGGGGTTCCCGTTTTGGTACGGTGCACGAGCCTAGCTTGTTCTATGGCGGCCTATCGGCCACCACAGCGATGGCAGAAACCGCTTATTACCGTCTGGTATTCTGGCACAGCATGGCCAGTGCGCCACCAAACCCGATTAAAGCACAACACACAGTATTTACTGCCAGCTATGCCTCCCATGCGGCGGTAGATCTGCGTCAGGTAACATTCACAGAGGGTAATATTGATACCGCTGATCCTATTGATTACACCGCTTCGCAGGCCGTCGGTGCCCTGCTTCGAGAACAAGAGGCCGAAGTGATCATCTATCCGTCGGCGAGAGATCCACAGCATGGTCTAAATATCGCCCTGTTTACCGCAGATGCTTTCGCCTGTCCGACACCACTGGCGCAATGGCCTATGCTTTCTTTTGTGGATGGTGAGCGAGTACAGTTTCATAGCACAGCCAAGCAGTTTGGCATGCCAGAGATCTGCGCATTTACCCTGCCACAATTTCAAATTAATGGCGTGCTTCCTCATCCAGCATAAAGGCCTAGATGTTGCTTTTAATCAACGAAAGCCGTGGATAATCACTATTTAGAGAACTTTTTTACTAATTGGTTATCGGAGAGTAGACGCTTATTTTAGAACAGACAGATGATCATCATGCGCGTTCAACTATCGCACTATCATTTTGTCATCATGGTATTGCAGAATGAGTTTAAGTAGCGATGGCTGGTGTAACTAACTATTATGGCTAAATATTTTATTTCCTCAATATACTGGAGCACCCACTACAGATGAGTTTGTTCCTAATCCCCCTGTTGCCCTTAATGGGCATTTTGGTTCCTCTTTTCACTGAGCGTTTGGGCCGCAATGCCTGCGCTACTGCAACGGCAGTGCTGCCCGCCTGTTCGCTAGCATTGGTGTTAATGGCAGCGCCTAACGTGTTTGACGGTGTGGTGATCCAGCAACAACTGAGCTGGATCCCAGCTTTAAATTTGGATCTTTCATTCCATCTGGATGGTTTGGGTTTTCTATTCAGCTTGCTGATCTTGGGTATTGGCCTGTTGGTGATCCTGTACGCGCGTTATTACCTCTCGGAAAAAGAGGCTGTTGGACGTTTCTACAGTTATCTCATTATGTTTATGACAGCCATGCTTGGCGTCGTATTGTCCAGCAACCTGATCCAGCTTTGGTTCTTCTGGGAACTAACCAGTGTGAGCTCCTTCCTGCTTATCAGCTTCTGGGGTCACAATACCGATGCCCGTAAAGGTGCACGGATGGCATTGGCGATCACAGGTGCTGGTGGTTTAGCACTGCTAGCGGGATTATTACTGATAGGTAATCTCGTCGGTAGCTATGATCTGCGCGCAGTACTCGATAGTGGCGACATCATTCGTAACAGCTCGCTCTACCCAGTTATCTTGTTACTGGTTTTAGGCGGAGCATTCACCAAATCCGCCCAGTTTCCATTCCACTTCTGGTTACCCCATGCAATGGCGGCACCGACACCGGTCAGTGCCTATCTGCATTCGGCGACCATGGTGAAAGCTGGCGTGTTCTTACTAGCGCGCTTTTATCCAGTGTTAGCAGACACAGAACTGTGGTTTCTCATTGTCACATTAACGGGATTATCCACTCTGTTAATGGGCGCATATATCGCCCTGTTTAAACACGATTTAAAAGGTCTGCTGGCCTACTCCACCATTAGTCATTTGGGCCTAATTACCCTGTTGTTTGGTCTCAATACTGAGCTGGCAGCCATTGCGGCCGTGTTCCACATCATTAACCATGCGGTCTTTAAAGCCTCGCTGTTTATGGCTGCTGGGATTATCGACCACGAATGTGGCACCCGAGATATGCGGGTAATTAATGGCTTGTGGAAGTACATGCCAATCACTGCCACGCTGGCAATGGTGGCAGCAGCATCAATGGCGGGTATTCCACTACTGAACGGCTTTTTGTCGAAAGAGATGTTCTTCGCCGAAACACTCCATCAAAGTACCCTGGGCGCTTTATCCTGGTTGATACCGGTATTGGCCACGGTGGGGGGCGCACTGGCGGTGGCCTACTCACTACGTTTTATCCACGATGTGTTCTTTAATGGTGAGCCAAAAGAGATTCCGAAGAAGCCCCACGAACCGCCACGATATATGCGGGTACCGGTGGAGATCCTGGTCGCTATCTGTTTGCTCGTAGGCATCTTTCCGCAATGGACCGTTGGTCCCTTGTTGGATGCCGCGTCCATGGCTGTACTTAACGCGCCATTACCTCAGTTCGACCTCGCACTGTGGCACGGTATCAACCTGCCTTTGATGATGAGCCTGGTGGCCGTTGTTGCAGGTAGTACGCTCTATTATCATCGTAGAAATCTGTTCCGTTTTCAGGCTCAGTTTCCTGAAGTGGATGCCAAAGTCGTCTTCCACAATGTCGTCAACGGCATCATGTTGTCGGCAAGAAAGCTCAATGCAAAACTAGAGAATGGCTCGCTACAGCGTTACGCGTTTTTACTCTTACTGTTCGCCCTACTGCTGGCTGGCGCGCCGCTACTGTCTTTGGATCTGAGCTCATACGCGGAGACCACACCACCCGATGGTGTTTTTATCACCGGAACGGTTCTGCTCATGCTTGGCTCTATCATGACTGTCTTATGGAGCCACAAACGCATTGTCGCTTTGCTGATGTTATCTCTGGTGGGGGTGATCGTGTCTGTCGCCTTTGCCTACCTGTCTGCGCCCGATTTAGCCTTAACCCAACTTTCGGTCGAGGTCGTGACAATTATCTTGTTACTACTGGCACTGTTCTTCCTGCCGCAAGAATCATTGATGGATCGCACCAAACCGAGCCATATCGTCCGTGATCTCAGTTTGGCGACGTTGATAGGCAGTGTGGTGGGTACCATCAGCTATGCGCTGCTAACCCAACCACTAGACAGCATCTCTACCTTCTTCCTGGAGAATAGTAAGAGTGGCGGTGGCGGTACCAACGTAGTCAACGTGATTCTGGTCGACTTCCGCGGCTTTGACACCATGGGTGAAATTGCCGTTCTGGGGATCGCCGCACTGGGGATCTACAAATTGCTCGCAGGCATGACCTTATATATGCCATCAAAAGATATGGCCAACCGCCCTTGGGCAAAAGAAAAGCATCCGATGATCTTATCTGTGGTTTCTCAGAGTTTGCTCCCTCTGTCACTGCTGATCTCCGCTTATATCTTCCTTCGTGGACATAACTTACCGGGTGGCGGCTTTATCGCTGGTCTGGTGACGGCAGTTGCATTGATCCAGCAATACCTCGCACACGGCGTCGAATGGATGAGTAAGCGGGTTAAAATCAGTTACCACAGCATGATTGGTGTCGGCCTATTAATCGCATTGCTCAGTGGCTTAGGAAGTTGGCTGTTTGACCGCCCATTCCTGACCAGTTGGTTTGATTATTTCTCACTACCAGTGGTGGGTAAATTTGAGCTCGCCAGTGCCATGGTCTTTGACTTAGGGGTATATCTGACGGTGATTGGCGCGACACTGCTGATCCTCGCCCATCTGGGTAAATTGACCACCACCGAACGACTGGAGGAGAAGTATTAATGGAAGCCTTATACGCAGCCTGCGTCGGTCTGATGACCACCTGCGGCATCTTTATGATGCTACGGGGTCACACATTTACCCTAGTGATGGGTCTACTGATGTGCTCATACGCAGTGAACCTGTTTCTGTTTGGCAGCGGGGGCTTAACTCTGGATGCACCTGCCATTTTGGGACAAGCAAAACAGCATGCAGATCCACTGCCTCAAGCCTTGGTCTTAACCGCCATCGTGATCGGCTTCGCGATGACAGCCTTTGCGGTCATTTTGGCGATGCGTGGTCGCGCTGATTTAGGCAACGACCATGTTGATGGAGAAGAGCCAATGGATCCATTAGCCAAACCTTCAGTCCCAACTCAGGAGACGAAATGAAGTTAGTCGATCATATCGCCGTTCTCCCTGTACTGCTGCCATTCCTCGCAGCGATCTTACTGATCCTGCCTCCTTTGCAAGGGCGCATACAGTGGCAACGTAGCTTTGCTATCGCAGCTAACCTGCTGCTATTAATTATCTCTGTTTGGCTATTGGTAACGATCAATAATCAGGGAATTCAAGTGTATGCGCTGGGCAACTGGCAGGCACCATTTGGCATTTCACTGGTTGCCGATACGATGGCAGCTTTGATGCTATTGCTTACCAGTGTGCTGGGACTCTCTGCTCATCTGTATGCCTGTGCCGGTGACGATGCTCGCGGCAGCTTTTTCCATCCGCTGTTCATGTTTCAGTTAATGGGTATCAACGGTGCATTTCTAACTGGCGATGCTTTCAATATGTTCGTGTTCTTCGAGATCCTGTTGATCGCCTCCTATGCACTCATGATCCATGGCGGCGGCAAACAGCGTACCCAAGCGAATATTCACTATGTATTTTTAAACCTCATCGGTTCCACGCTATTTCTATTTGCCTTAGGCACGCTTTACGGCACCCTAGGAACGCTTAACTTTGCCGACATGGCGGATAGAGTGGCCTATTTGCCAACCGAACAGTTACCTCTGGCGAAAGCTGGAGGCCTGTTACTACTTGCGATATTTGGCCTTAAAGCCGCGCTATTACCATTACAGTTCTGGTTGCCCCGTACCTACAGCGCCGCAACACCGGCGGTTGCGGCACTGTTTGCGATCATGACCAAAGTGGGTATCTACAGTATTTGGCGTATTCATGGCGTGATTTTTGGTGAACAAGCCGGTGAGCTGGCCAATATGGCACAAGCCTGGCTATGGCCGTTGGCATTCTTAACGCTAGCCATGGGCTGTATTGGTGTCTTAGCCAGCCAAAGCCTGCGTTTACTGGTGGCTAATTTGGTCATTATCTCTGTCGGTACTTTGCTGATGGCTGTCGCGATCAACACCGAACAAACAACGGCGGCTGCGCTTTATTATCTAATCCACAGCACGCTCGTCGCCGCAGCGCTGTTTCTAATCGCTGGTATCGTGCAACAACTGCGCGGTAAAGCGGAAGATCGCTTTGTCACCGCCAGAAAGATCGCCAAACCAGCTTTTATTGGCACCTGCTTTTTTATTGCGGCATTGACGGTTATCGGCATGCCGCCATTTTCCGGCTTTGTCGGTAAAGCACTATTACTGAAATCTACCATCGACCAGCCGCAAATGGCTTGGTTTTGGGGAGCGATATTGATTGCCGGACTTATCTCCTTAGTCACCTTGGCTCGGGCAGGTACTACCCTGTTCTGGCGCTCCCAAGGCAACCAAGTCACCAGCGAATCAACACCTGCTTTGCAGATAGTTGGCGTGGTTATACTACTGGCTTGCTTCCCGTTACTGGTCGCCTTTGGTGGGCCTGTAACTGAGCTGACTCAACAAGCCGCGGCACAACTATACCAAGGCATCACATTAACAGCAGGAGCCATGTAATGAAGATACACCGCAGTTTTGCCCTGCTGCCAACCCCATTTCATAGTTTGTTGTTATGGCTGGTATGGCTGGCGCTAAATGATTTTTCTGCTGGCCACATGGTGCTTGGCGCATTTTTAGCCATAGGTATTCCATTGTTGGTGTCGCCCTTGAGTGCCGATGAACCTGTGGCGAAGAAGCCGCTGGTCGCATTGCGCTATTTCTTTATGGTGCTGTGGGATATCGTCGTATCGAACATAGAGATGATGAAACGGGTGCTGGGACCGATTAAACGCCTGAAACCAGGTTTTATTGTGGTGCCATTAGATCTCAGTGGCGAACTGCCTCTAACCATTTTCACCAGCACTATTTCATTAACACCGGGGACTGTCAGCGTCGAATTTTCTGAAGATAAGAAGTGGCTCTACGTTCATGCTCTGCATATCGATGACGAACAAGCGATGGTGGCACATATTAAGCAACGCTATGAGCAGCCACTAAAGGAGGTATTTGGATGTTAACCATCAGTATTATGATTGCCTGCGGAATGGTGTTAATAGCGCTAATTCTGAACTCCTGGCGGCTGGTTGTTGGGCCCAATACACCAGACCGGATCATCGCGGTGGACACTATGTATATCAATAGCATCGCGTTGATTTTACTACTAGGTATGTATCGTGGATCACCACTCTATTTTGAAGGTGCTCTGTTAATCGCGCTGCTGGGCTTTATCAGTACCTCAGCATTCTGCAAATACCTGCTGCGCGGCGACATCGTAGAATAAGGAATCGTTATGCCATTTTGGATAGAGGTCATTGCCTCGGCTTTACTGCTACTGGGCGCATTCTTTATGTTGCTTGGCTCAATCGGCTTGGTCAGGCTACCGGACTTTTTTACCCGTCTGCATGCGCCAACAAAAGCGACAACATTAGGCATAGGTGCCACCTTGTTAGCCTCTTTATTGATGTTTACCTACCAGACGGGTGAATTCGGTATAAAAGAATTACTTATTACCATGTTCCTGTTTATCACTGCGCCAGTGGCAGCCCACTTACTCGCCAAAGCGGCACTACATCACCGAGTTACCGTTTTAGGTGATGAAAAGACTCAGCAACGAATAGTCCAAGCGAGAAAGCAAGCACCGCCGGTAGACGAACCTTTGGACACGAAAGTTGACTAACTAGTAGCAACCTACTGAAAAACAGAGGCTAGGAGTCGATAGATGAAGTTAAATAGGGATGACAAACTAATCAATCGACTCCATGTTGTTATTCACTGGTCAGTCAAAGTGCTCGCCATATTGATGGTATTTGTTATCGTCATGGGGGTAATTGACGTAGGTTGGACGCTATACGAAAAACTGACCACGCCACCAACCTTTATCTTGACCATCTCGGATATGCTGGCGACTTTTGGTGCCTTTATGGCGGTACTGATCGCTATCGAGATCTTTATCAATATCACGGTGTACCTTCGTGATGACGTCATCCACGTAAAGATCGTCATGGCTACCGCATTGATGGCGATAGCCCGAAAGGTAATAATTTTAGATCCTGAGAAACTCAGCCCTGAATATACCGTGGCTATTGGTATTGTATTCTTAGCTGCAGCGATTGCTTATTGGGTAACAAACAAGATACCAAGAAAAGAGCAACTCGACGATCAATAGCCCTGACTCGGTTCAACGAGCTAGCATATAGGCAGGCAAAATCGCTGCCTATACATACTCCACTTCACTCACCCCGTCATAAAACTCGGCGTTCACGGTGATGTCATCAACTTGACCATCAAGTACCGCCACTAACAATTTTCCTTCGTTAAAGCCGGACGGCAACTTAACCCGCCCCATAGGATCAAGCTGCAGGTTATTAAAGACCTGTTGACACATACGCCCCAAGCCATCCTGCAGAAAGTAGATAACAGTCACTGTTTTGCTGTTCACTTGACTCACCCCAAAATTAATCACGGAAATAATTAAGTGTGCGGAGTTTGAAGGATTTCGCAGGTTGTTTTTTGAGCACAATCAATTTTGGTTAGCAATTAACCGCTAAATAACAGGCAGGTTACTGCGGCACAACACCAAGATAACAGCCACTTCTAGTGAAGCGGCTTGAAAGATAAAAAAAGCCGCCAAACGGCGGCTTAATAAAAGCTAAACAACGTTACTCTGGTTGGCCAGCAAACACCACGACCACGGCATCATCACCGGCATAGCGAGCAAACGCATAAGGCGCGTCACTGATCTGCTCATGGCTACCGGCACCGATAGCATAGTGCCGCTTGCGGAACTGGCCAACTTTCTGCCAATGAGCCAATAGCTCTGCACGTTCATCAACAATCTGATCCCAATTCATATCAGACCGAGTCCCTTGATGCTTATCAGAGCCGGTAACTCCAAACGGACGTGCAGTTTCATCTCCGTAGTACACCTGAACAGCACCAGGCAAGAGCAAGAACGGTGCTGCAATTCGCTTATAGGTACTCAAATCACTCTTTGCGTCTTTGTGAAAGAACAGGCGGGTATCGTGAGATGACAGGTAGCTCAAGACGTTAAACTGAGTATCGCTATTCACCTTATTGGCATAACGCTTGAACGTCGATTCTGCATTGCTGAAACAACGCATCGCCTTATCCGCATCTTCAGTTTGATAGGTAAAGTTAATAATGGAATCAAATTTACCGTGGCTGAAATAACCTGATTTAGTGACACCATGCCCCCAAACTTCACCCGTCGTCCAGAATGGTAAATCATCCAACTTCTTGTCAGGGTTGTTGGCTTTCCATTCTGCCAGCGCAGCAACACCCGCATCCTTTAGTTCCGCCCATGCATCCATCTCTACATGCTTAGCGGTATCGATCCGAAAGCCATCAACACCGTATTCACGCACCCAGTCAGAAAGCCATTTAACTAAATACTGGCGTACCGTATAACCTGGAATTTCAACAGCTTTGGTATCAGGTTTATTCTTATAAAAATTAGGCAGCCCGGACTCGTTAGATGACTCAGTCTTAAAATCTGGTAAGTAAGCCAGCGACATTTTCTGTTCGCTCTCTCCTGGCGAATCGTAACCAGCGATCCCGGCACGGACCCAGGCTTGGCCCCACCAGTTACCCCATTCACTGCTTTCGTAGTTGATATAACGGTTGAAGTAATGGTAATTCTTACCCTTTGGCGGCTCCCAATCAGTCCAATGCTCTTCTACGCCGAGCACTTCTTCCGTAGATTTAACCGTTGCACGCATCTTACCGAACTTGAACTCCTGCATATCTTGCAGTGTCGCGTAGCCTGGGTGGTTCATAACGATATCCATCACCACGCGGATACCACGCTCATGGGCCGCGTCTACAAAGGTGCGAAAATCTTCTTCGGTACCCATGTTGGCATCCATCGTGGTGTAATCCATGGCGTAGTAGCCGTGATACGCGTAATGCTTAAAATCACCGCGAATACCACCACCAGTCCAACCATGCACCTGCTCATAAGGTGCGGTCACCCAGATAGCATTAGTACCTAGTGAAGCAATATGATCCAGCTTACTCGTGAGGCCCTTCAGATCACCACCATGAAACGTACCGATCTCATTCGCACCATCGGGCTTACGCCCGTAGCTGTTATCATTTGAAGGATCGCCATTTTCAAATCGGTCAGTGATAACAAAATAGACATTGGCGTTATCCCAGCTAAAGCTACTCTCCTTACTATCCACCCGCTCCAATAGCAATAAACCTTCGCTGTCGGCGGCAGGCGTCAATGCCACCTTGCCATTGCGTACCGTAGTTTCCTGACCAGAATAGAAATCTCGAATCAGTTCGCCGTCACTGAACGCTTTAGAAACATTGACACTGACCTCCTCTCCGTTCCAACGTGAGCACTGAGCTTGGGAGACTGAGCCAGAACTGGCCACAATCGGACCAGTAGTTGCTGTATCGACATCGCCTGTCGCACAAGCGCCAAGCATTAAGGTAAGAGCGGAGGCCATGGCCGCGTAATGGAACGGGTGTTTCATATCCATATCCCGATAAGATAAATTGAGAAAGAGTAGAGAAATAACTTCTTTACTCATAAAGTCATGTTAGTTGCTCAAAAATAGCACGATGTTAGTGATACCGAATAGCATTAGAGTCAAAAAATTTGCATTCAATGCGTCAAAAAATATCCCCCTGGTAAACTAAAACCGATAGATTAATAGAAAGGCAGACGCCGAAAACGGCTTACCATCCACTCCTATTCAGAAACCGCCCCACGACAACGCAACGATTACAACCAGCGCCGATTAGCGGTGAAACTCACCGTTAACCACAAATCGGATTGCTGCTGTTGCAAATCTTGCCATAAGCGGCGCCGAATGAAATCTTGTTCCGCCATCGACAATTCACAATCCTGAGCGACTAAGAAGTTCACCTCCAGATCGTAGCGCCGACCGGAGCGAGAAAGGTAATGACGGTAGCCTCGCAGTTCATGCTGCCTTTTAACAACCGCCAACTTACATGGCAGCTGTTGGGCAAAATCGTCGTCTGGTGCCATCGCGAGTAGATCTTTTAAGCTCCGAAACAGCACCCTGAGAGGTAGAATTAAAGCGACACTGCTTAATAACAGCATCAATATCGGGTCAACAAACCTAACCCAGCTTTCGAAGCCAAACCAAGTTAGCCCCTGCGCCACAACAAAGCCGGCGAGTACGACGCTACTTAACAAACCATCCACTAGCCACTCATGACTATCGATCTCTAGCAACGAGGAGCCAGTGCGACGGCTCTCACGCCGCATAAAAGCGTAACAACACCAACACAACAGGCTACTTAGCAAGGCATAAGGTAACGCGAACGCCAACGCAACATGATGCCCACCAGACCAAATGGCTTCGACACCATAAAAAATAGCAAAACCACACATGAGCAAAATAGCGATGCCATTTAGAGTTGTCACTAAGGGTTCAATGTAGGCATAACCGAACTGAAAGCGCCGATCTTCGTCGCGCGTTACCAAGTAACTGGTTATAAGGCCAAGGCCTGTCATTGCAGTGCTAAAGAGAGAGAAAAAACCGTCGAGCAAAATAGCGGAAGAGCCGGAGAGCAAGCCAAAGCTGATGCCAAGAGCAACCATTATCAAAGTCGCAATCAAAGATATTTTTAGGGCAAGTTGCTCCCTACTAATGCCATGGCGAAAAGCCATAAATCCTCCCATAACAAGTCTACGTGGAGAAAAGTATAGCGGTTAGTAAGCAAGCAAGCCCGTCAAAATCTAGCCTAGTCGGAGGGGGTCCCCCCTTAGAAACCTCTGCGCCAGATATAAAAAAGGGCCAGCAATGCTAACCCTTCTTGCTACCCAATAGGGATTGCTAGCAACTATTCAAGCGGCGCTTGAACCGGTGCTTCTAACTGCTCAAGAGCTTGCAGCAACCGTTGGTTAAACTCCTGAAAACGATTGGCCGCGTCCTGCTGCTCTGGCTGCAGGAATGGCAGAATTTTTTCAGCCACCTGGTCAATAGCCGCAGTCGATTTCTCAGTGGATTCTGCAAAAATAGACTCGCTTTGCTCAATCAACTCTTTAAACTGTTTAATGTATTCACTAAGTGGCTCCATGATGTCATACAAGGAACTCGCTCCCGCCCCAGGCTGTGTGGTTGATGGCTGATCTTGTACCTGCTGGTACACCTTCGCAGCCGCAATCGTTTGGGTTTGTTCCAAACTCATTGAGAATGATGCAATTTGTGAATCATCAAAGCCCAGTTCATTGGCTTTATCAAACGCTGCATCAAAGTCCCCAGCAAAGAATGAATCGGCAACGCCTGCCACCTGATTAATAAAATCAGTGATCGCTGCCATCTCCTCTTCACTCAGATCGCCTTCGACGGAAAAAGAGAAGCCAAACGAGGACTCATTGCTGTAGCTAGAAATAAGTGCTTCGCCGTTATCATTCGAAGCATATCCCATCCCCATAGAGCTGGCTTGTAATGCATTGAAACTGATAGCGATCTTATCTCCCTCTTTGGTGAACAGCTCCAAAGAAGCACTGTTTTCAACCCGATAGGAAGCAGCCTGCCCCACTAACTGCGCGCCACTGAAGTCGCCACCGCTGCTATAACTTTCTGTGGAACTACTACGAGTCACCTCTACTTGCGGCGAAGATAACGCCACTTCATCACCAGCAAACAGCTCTTTCTCGAACTCGCCTAAGCGTTGCTGGATCAAGTCATAGCTCTTATCTATGCCATTCCCCAGCTCTTCGCTCATCATGCCCATATCTTCAAGTTCGTCGCGCGCTTCACCGAAGCCTTGATCTACACCGATGCGAGCCTGCGCCATCATATCTTCGAGATACTCATCGCTTTCACCGCGCTCCCGCGCTTGGTTAACCGCCTTTTCGATATAGGAAGTCACATTGTTAGCCACAAGCTCGTAATCAAAACCACCGGTATTTTCTTCAACCGGAGCCTCTGATGATGCCGCTTGTTGCGGCGAAAATGGCAAATTTTTATAGACTGAATCGGCCAAAGAGCGCATCGCAACTTGAAATGGCGAGCGCAAAGAAACATCTTCGCCGGGTTGCGAAACCAAACCCGGGGCCGACTTCAGGCCACCCGCAGCATCATTCTGTGGCTGACCCAGGCGGCCGGCACTTCCCGGCTGTGGACGCAACAGATTCATCAGGTCTGGGATCTTATTCATCATCATACCTTAGCCCTATGTACTGACTAGCCAGCCCATTGCCATCAATGAGCGGCTCTATGATCAGCCATCGGCATAAAAAAGTTAAAATTATACGCTTAGGTTATCGGCACAAATTGTACAGACTTTAATCATTTTTGAATGATAGTATAACTCACTGAAACAGCACATTTTTTCGAATGTGGATCACATTATTAAAAGACTATCACCGTGCTTTTACTGAGAAGAATATTGCCAATTGATACCCATTTCCGGTTATTCTGCAGATACGGATGAAAGCAGTACCCGCAGGATAAAGATAAATAATGCAGATCAGCTTTGACACCATAGTCATACAGCTTTCCATGATAGTGGTCAGTGCTGCCATTATTGGCACTGCATTCCTGTACGCTCGCCAGCCAATCATTCTTGCTTACATTGTTGCCGGGATCCTCATCGGCCCATCCGGCTTTGACTTGATCCCTAATGCCAACAACATTGAACAGATCGCCCATGTGGGGGTGATCCTGCTGCTGTTTTTACTTGGCTTACATCTGCAACCCAGAAAGCTGTTACTGCTATTTCAGAAAACAGCACTGATAACCCTCGGCACCTCCCTGCTATTTTTTAGCGCCAGTTTTGTGTTTGCCCTCAGTATGGGGATGCCGCTAAAAGAAGCGCTGGTGATAGGTGCGGCACTCATGTTTTCAAGCACCGTCATTGGCCTGAAGCTGATCCCCACAACGGCCTTGCATCACAAACACATTGGTGAGGTGATGACCAGTGTACTGCTGCTGCAAGACATTCTGGCTATCATGGTGATCCTGTTTTTGAATATTGATGCAGGTGAAGCGATGCTCACCACATTCGCGATGCTGCTAGTGAAATTAGTTGGCATCGCCATACTGGCCTTTGCTGGGGTGCGCTTCATCGTGTTGCCACTGTTCCGCCGCTTTGATGTGATCCAGGAATACACATTTGTGGCTACTCTGGCGTGGTGTCTGTTTTGGGCGGAAGCCGCCCATCAACTTGGTCTCTCATACGAGATTGGCGCCTTTTTAGCTGGCCTATCGATTGCTGTCAGTCAAGTGGCGATGGCCATCGCTGAGCACCTGAAACCATTAAGGGAGTTTTTCCTGATCCTATTTTTCTTTGCCATCGGTGCGCAATTCGATGCTGGAATGGCACCATTTTTAATGTTGTCCGGCTTCTGTTTCGGCGTAGTATTAGTAGGGCTGAAGGTGCTTAGCTTTAAAAAAGCATTTATCTGGACGGGTGAAGATAGAGCGATATCTCAACAGCTTGGAGTTCGCTTGGGGCAAGCCAGTGAGTTCTCTATGTTGGTGGCCTTTTCCGCGCTAAGCAGCGGCGTATTAAGCAGCGAAGGAGCTACCTTAATACAATCTGCAACCATAGCCACCTTTATCTTTTCTACCTATTGGGTGGTTAAGCGTTACCCCACACCGATCTCCACCAAACCTAAACTACGCAGAGACTAAGCTCACGTATCTTTAAGCCTTAAGCGCTTGCCGGGCAGCATCTAACTCCAGAATAAGTTGCCCTCCCACCTCCCGTTTAACAGTGCACCAATGGGTGTTAACTAGCGCGCCTTCAAGCGCATAAAGCAGATTCAGGCTGGGTGGCTTTAACAACTGCTGCTCGACCCGCAGAAAACAGCGAACAGCCCCTAAAGCCTGTAATTCAGTCAAAGAAGCGATACCGGCTGCAAGTAGCATTTTCGCCGACACAGCCCCCAAGTTTGGCAGCGCAGCGATCTCATCCCACGCCTGACTATTTTTTCTGGCTGGCATTAAAAGCGGCCAACTGTTCCGGAGTGGCTTCTTTTTGATACTTCGCCTTCCATTCACTGTAAGGCATACCGTAAATGTGTTCTCTGGCCTCGTCAGGGTCAACCGCTACATCCAGCTGAGCAGCCTCTGCCACCATCCATTTTGATAAGCAGTTACGGCAAAAACCCGCTAGGTTCATCAGCTCAATATTTTGAACATCTTTACGACTGTCTAAATGAGCTAATAAACGACGTAACACCGCCGCTTCAATTTCAGTCTGCTTTTCCATCGTGACCATCCTTCCTCAATTCTTCTCGACCCAAAGCCCGTTTAACGACGGCCTTTAAATTTAGCTTTGCGTTGTGCATCCTTCGCCGCTTTTTCCGCTAGACGTTTTGCTATCAAGGCTTCTTCGTCAATCACCATATCCGGAGTCTCCATGGTGATTTTTCCTAGCGTACCTGCACGAACTTCATGTAACAGAAGATCTGCCGCTTTATTCATTTCGACCTTGCCACCGGAACGTAAACAGCCGCGCTTACGCCCTATCATTTCCAACAGATCCCAGCCAGTCTCCGGTAACTCTGACAACTGATAGCGCTGTTTCAGTTGCTCAGGGTAAGCCAGCAACAAATAGTCCGCTGCATACATACCCACGTCATCAGACTCCATTGCGGTGTCTTTAACAGCCCCGGTCACAGCTAAGCGATAACCACTATTTTCGTTTTCCACCTTAGGCCATAGCATGCCCGGGGTGTCAGTTAGCACCACACCATTCTGCAGATTGATGCGCTGCTGCGCCTTAGTTACTGCGGGCTCGTTACCGGTCTTGGCAATAATACGATCAGCAAGAATATTAATCGTGGTCGACTTACCCACATTGGGGATCCCCATAATCATGGCGCGAATATTTTTGCCAGCTTGGTCCCGGTGAGGTACCAATTTACGGCACAGTTCGATGATGGTTTTAATTTCAGACGGCTGCTGCGTTGTCAGGGGCAAAGCTCTAACCCCGGTTTCCTGTTCCAAATAGTCCACCCAACGGGCTGTTAGGAGCGGGTCGGCAAGATCGCGCTTGTTTAGAACCTTAATTACCGGCTTATCGCCACGTAACTTAGTGATCATTGGATTACTACTACTGTAAGGAATACGGGCGTCCAACACTTCGATAATCAGATCCATCTGTGGCATCACTTCAGCGATCTCTTTCTGCGCCTTGTGCATGTGTCCCGGATACCATTGAATCGCCATCTAACTGCCCCTTGCCGTTTGCTGTAACTTGGATTTCCCGTTGCGCGCTAGTTTAACCTGTTGCTGTTCAAAATCAGAACTTATCTAAAGCTTACTTCAAACGCTCTGTACACTTCGCCAATGACTCCCCAGCAATAAACACACTGATGGGGAGCAGCATATCTCAATATGTAAATCCTCTGCTTGTAACCAACCAGTTACAAAAACTTACGCTTGGTAATCTGCCAGCGGAGCGTGATCACCTTTTTTAGCTGCCCATACTTTTAACATTTTCTCCTCCAAAGCCTTTGTATATCAACAAGTTCTTACATTAAGCCTTGGTCTACCCTATATCTTTCAACGTGATGTCGACTACAAACTAAAAGGAAGGAATCGATGAATCCAACAGTGTTATCCAAGCACCGTCTCGCCACCGCAGTGCTCATATTAGCCAGCGGATTTAGCCTAGGAGGCTGCTCTGACGACGATGACGACACTCTCACCTGTGAGCCTCCGCAAATCATTAATGACACAGGTGATGCGTGTATCGATCCTGAGCCTACTCCCCCTTATGCCGTTGATCTTTTCCTCAAAGGGGAATTCAGTGGCTGGGGGGCTGAAGAAGAATATATGCTCACATTTGAACAGGATGCTTACTATCTCCACAACGTAGAGATGGTTGCAGGCGTTCCTCAGTTCAAAGTAGCCGATGCTAACTGGACGCTGGAAACAACATTCACTGCCGATGTCGATAATTTAACGGAAGTGGTACCTGGCGAAAGTTATGTTCTACAAACTGGGGACGGCGCGGCCAATATGGCCATGGTATTGGAACAATCAGGGATCTACGATTATAAACTTGAAGTCGGTGATGATTTACTTCACCCCACATTCAGTTTTTCTCAGGACGTAGCGCCCTTGGATTATGACATCTATCTACGTGGTGGCTTTAACGGTTGGACCACAGACAACCAGTTACGATATGTCGGTGACAACAATTATCAGATGACCATGCAGATCACCCCTGGCAACCATGAGTTCAAGGTTGCTTCCGCAGATTGGTCTAGTGAATGGGTGTTGGATCCAGACGTATCGGTTGTCGCGGAATTAGACACAGATTATGTCATGTATCCTGGCGGCCCAAACAGTAGCTTTTTTGTCACAGAAACCGGTTACTATCGCTTTAATGTCGATGCCTCTGAGCCCACCGCATTGGTACTGCACATCACAGAAACTGATGGTGATGATGGCGTAATCATCAATCCTCACGAAGGCCACGAAGTCCGCCAAGAACTCAGCTTCACCACGTTCGACGATCAGCAAGAAACCGTGACATTTTCCGCGGAAGTTGCCGACGCCGAGTTCCGTAGTTATGCCCAATCAACTACCCAAGACCTACGCGATCCAGGCGACCCCTACGTGCTCTATGAAGAGGTCGCAGGCAAACCCAAAAGCCGTACCGGGAACTTAGCATTTGACGCATTGTTTGCACTGTCTGTGCACGAAACAGCAGAAAATAGCGTGAGCGAGATCCGAGACGATAGCTATAACGGTGGCGACCCTATCCCCTGCGATTGCTTTGAGACCGGCGCAAAGTGGCACTACGTATGGACCCGTGACCTTTCTTATGCAGCCAACCTGGGTTTAGCACTGTTAGATCCTGAGCGTGTCAGAAACTCCCTGCAATTTAAATTATCCGGCTATCGCGCGGGCACGGCCAAACCAACCGCAGCCGCCGGAGACGCGAGCGGCATACAGATAGTTCAAGACACCGGTTCAGGTGGTAGTTGGCCGATCAGTACCGATCGGGTGACCTGGGCGTTAGGTGCGGAGAAAGCGCTTAATGGTTTACCAGCCACGGAGCGAGCCGCATTTGCAACGCAAGCTTATCAAGCGCTGGTCAATACCATTGAAAATGATCGCATCGCTGCATTTGATAGCGATGACGGACTTTATCATGGTGAGCAATCCTTCTTAGATTGGCGTGAGCAAACCTACGCCAGCTGGATCGTGAACGACATAGCCAGCTTGGGTAGTGCGAAGGCCCTGTCAACCAACGTCGCTCATTACAAAGCGCTGCAATTAACCGCAAAACTGGCTCAAGAACAAGGTGATGCAACGGCGTCAGCGAAATATCAAGACTGGGCTGATGCCCTCAAGATCGCCATCAATGATGGTTTTTGGCTCGCAGATGCAGGGCTGTATAGCAGCCTGACGGCTGGTCATCAGAGCAGTGCACCGTTACACAAATTTGACTGGTTAGGTCAGGCGCTGGCAGTTACCAGCGGCATCGCCGACGCGGCGACGGCAGAAATGGTCGTCGCTAACTACCCTCACGGCGACATGGGCGCGCCCGTCATCTTCCCACAACAACCTGATATCGCGGTGTATCACAACCGTGCTATTTGGCCATTTGTAACGGCCTACGGCTTAAGGGCTGCTATTCAAACAGGCAATACAAAAGTGGCGGATGCCGCTTACACCACGCTGATACGTGCGGCCTCACTCAACATCTCAAATATGGAGAACTTAGAGTGGCTATCACTACAACCCAACCTGCTTGATTTTGATAACCCTGGCTTATCAGGACCGGTGATTAACTCGACGCGCCAGCTTTGGTCTGTCGGCGCCTATGTCGGTATGGTCATCGAAGGTGTGTTTGGTGTTAGCACCACAGACACTGGCATCGAAATCAACCCATTTGTAACCAACAACTTGCATGCAACCATGTTCGCCGATAGTACATCTCTTGCTTTACAAGGCTTGGTGCTGCAAGGCAAAACCATCAATGTCATGCTGAATTTGCCAGCGTTAACCGATACCGAGGGCTCTTACAGTGTTGCCACGATAACCTTAAACGGTGACGCAGCAACGCAACAGCTAAGCTGGGCAGAGCTCAGTGAAAGCAATGACATTGTGGTTACGTTTGGCGCGCTGACCAACACAGAAAGTAGCCTAACCGCTGTCACCGCAGAGCCGTTAAGTACAAATGATCCCGCCGTATTTGCTCCACTGGAGCCCACTATCAGCCGGGTGTTTGTCAACACCGACAATCTGCTCGCCGTTGAGTTTAACGATGACAGTAACCAAGGCAACTTGGCCTACCATTTGTACCGGAACGGCATGCTGATCCAAGAAAATGTGGCAGTCGGTATTGTCACTGACAACATCGGTGTGACAGCAGGCCAAGGTTATTGCTATACCATTGAGGCCGTTTACACCGATTCGGGTAATCGCTCTCACCATAACCAGCCTGCTTGTTATGACGCCGCACAGGAGATCTCTGTAGCCAATGCTAATGTCACGTCAAATCTAATCGTTAGTCCGGCAGATGATATTATCGATGAGAGCTACCTAGGTGACTGGGGAGCGATGACTGACACCCTGGTTGTCAGCAATGTTGCTATCGCCAATGATGGCGACTACGACATCCAGCTCAAATACCACAACAATTACAACGCTATTAACCTGGGTATCACTAATGGTGTTAAATGGTTACAGGTGAAAAACAGTGATGGTGCCGTCGTCGCTGAAGGCGTGATTCAAATGCCCCATGCACTAACTTCTGCAGGCACTAAACCTTTGGTTTATTCCACCCCGCTGACGGCCACGTTAACGGCAGGTAGCTATTCATTGGAGCTAATGGACTTCTACAATATGAGCTACCTGAGTAGCAATGAAACATTTACGGGGAACGGCGGCGACAATGGCCCTGTGAACCGTTTCGACATAGCCACAATACGGCTACAACCTGCTATCGACTGATCCACGCATACGCAGTTAACGAAGCGCAAAAGCCGACCAATGGGTCGGCTTTTTCTCGTCATTAATCCCTGAATAAGTACATTTTGAAACACAAAACTATTAACGTACTAAGCCAGCGAGACTAAAATCTACGCAACAATAAAGGCATCCCTTTTTTGACTTAGCAAGGATGATGATAATGAACTGGTTAGCGGGCATATCGATACTCATAGTGAGCATAGTCAGCACTGGGTGTAGCCAAAAGCAGGCCTATCATGGCGTCAGGGCAAATCAAAAAAGTGAATGCCAACGCATTGAGGATCCAGACAGATACCGTGACTGTATGGATGAGGCCAATCAATCTTATGAGGATTATCAACGAGAGCGCGAGATCTTGATTAGAGAAAAATCAACGCAATAACTGTTTGGCTCGATGGCAGCAGCAGGAGGATGCGAAACACGCTCTACCATGATGGTTTCCTGTTCTCCCAAGGGCGTAAGCTGTATAGTGCCAACCTCAAACAATTGTTCGGTACCCTCATGAAACTATTGATCCGCAACCTTTCTCGCAGCACGACAGAGTCTCAACTGCGGGCGTTATTTCAGCCCTTCGGAGAGATCCAGTCATGTACGTTAGTAATGGACAAAGAAACTGGAGAATCAAAAGGGTTTGGTTTTGTTGAGATGCCCAAGTTCGGTCCCGCAAAAATAGCGATGAAAAGTCTTAACAACCAAGAAGTTGATGGTAGTCGCATCCGAGTGAAGTACGCCCAGACAGACGTAGCAACTGAGGCTGAAGCAGTGACTAGCACAACGGGAAAACAGCGCCGTGACTGAACAAAACGACTCTGCTGCCAGTCAGAAAGATCCGCTTCATGGCGTGACGTTGAAAGCATTGCTCAGCTGGCTGATCGAACATTACGGTTGGGAAGAGCTGGGGCAAAAAATACCAATTAACTGTTTTCTCAAAGATCCCAGCCTTAATTCATCGCTGAAATTCCTGCGAAAAACGCCTTGGGCGAGAACAAAAGTAGAGGCGCTTTATATCAAAGCACAGCAACAAGCGAAGAGCATTTGGGGGAGTAATACTTAGGTAAAAGGCTATTCAGGCAGATTGGCGGTTATTGGCTATTTACGATCGCTATGGCCAAGGTCTCGTTCTGGAGCAACCAGGTCCCTGATTTTTTGCTTTAGTGGCTTCAGCTCGGGAAAACCACCCATCTCTTTACGGCACCAAATAAGCGTCCCGTCCAACCAGATATCAAACTGGCCAGCATCGCCGGGACCAATTGCGACACTATCAAGTTCTTCCGAAAATGTGGTTAGCAACTCTTGTGAGACCCACGCTGCACGCATCATCCAGCGGCAGCGAGGACAATAGCGGATCTCAATCTTGTTCAACCTAATCAGCTCAGACATGTTACTTAGTCAATATGGCGGCGATCATGGGCGACCAACAACATTTGCCGACTTTCCCCCATAAATTGCTCGGCATATTGGCCAAACCAATCAGCCACTTCACTGAACTGACGGATAAAACCATCGCGATCATTATTTTCTAGGCAACTGACAGCATCACTGAAGCGCTCGATATAACGGCGGAACATACCAAGTGCATCAGGTGAAGAAAGGATGATATCCGCGTAAAGTGCTGGATCCTGAGCAAACAAACGCCCCACCATCGCCAATTCAAGGCGATATATCGGTGAGCTGAACGCCAGTAGCTGTTCGATATCAGCATTTTCTGACTTCAAATGCATCCCATATACAAAGCTGGAAAAGTGGCGCATCGCCTGTACTAGTCCCATCGCTTCATCATGATCTTTTGCTGTAGCAGATTTGAGTTTGGCACCCCATAAAGCAAACTGATCCAGTAGCCATTGGTAACGTGCGCTGTCGCGGCCATCACAAACCACAATCACCTGCTTGGCAAAACTACTGATATCGGGTCCAAACATCGGATGCAACCCAACCACGGGTCCCTGATGTACACGAAGCATTGCGTTTAATGGGTCACTCTTGGTACTGGTGAGATCACATAAGATACAATCAGCAGGCAGTGTTGAGAACTTCTCAATGATCTCGACCGTGCGGGTAATAGGCACGGTCACCATCACCACACTGGCGCCAGCTAGAATATCATCAGCTTGCGCCCAATCCTGACTTCCCAACACTCGAACTTCATAACCAGACAACTCGAACATCTGTACAAACAAACGCCCCAGTTGTCCTTTACCACCAACCACGACGATAGGACCCGCCGCAGGGTTGACGGTTTTAAAACCGGTATCTTTTTCACTGCTGTAAGATTCTCTCATCGCACGACGCAGGATATCTTCAATCAAATCAGGGGGTACCCCTAATGACTCGGCTTCCTGGCGACGGCGAGCCAGCATCGCAGCTTCCCGGGAAGGGACGTAAATAGGTAAGCCATGCTCACTTTTAACCTCCCCCACCTCGGCCACGAGTTTTAGGCGCTGAGCCAGCAGCTGCAACAGCTGCTGGTCGACATCATCGATCTTGTCACGCAGGCGCAATAGCGCCTCTGGAGAATCATTCACTAACAGTTATTCCGTCTTAGCCCTGCACGCGAGCTTTCAAAGGCTTTGAAAGCTGCTCAGCCATGCCGCGCAGAGAGGTTTCAGTGGTTTCCCAGTTAATGCAGGCATCAGTGACCGATACACCGTACTTCAATTGATCACGGGGAAGGTCGGCACTCTGAGCACCCTCATTAAGATGGCTCTCCAACATGATACCAATGATTGAACGGTTGCCATCCAAAATTTGATGCATAATGTTTTCGGCCACCAATGGCTGAACACTGTAATCTTTGTTTGAATTGCCATGACTACAATCAACCACCAAACTCGGGCTTAATCCAGCGTCAGTCATTGCCTGCTCACACTGCGCTACATTCACCGAATCATAGTTAGGTTGCTTACCACCACGTAAAATCACATGGCCGTCTGGATTGCCTTCAGTTTGAATCACAGAAACCTGACCGTCACCGTTAATGCCCATGAAACGGTGACCTGATGCCGCCGCCTTCATTGCGTTGACGCTGTGGCCCAAGTTACCGTCAGTACCATTCTTGAAACCAACTGGCATAGACAAACCACTGGCCATTTCACGGTGGGTCTGGCTTTCGGTGGTACGCGCACCAATGGCTGCCCAGCTGAACAACTCGGACAGGTACTGTGGACTGATCGGATCCAGCGCCTCGGTTGCCATTGGCAGACCAAGTTCAGCGATCCACAACAGCAGCTCACGCGCTTTATGCAATCCTTCTTCTAAAGCAAAAGTGCCATCCATATTCGGATCGTTAATCAATCCTTTCCAACCGACAGTGGTACGCGGTTTTTCAAAGTAGACGCGCATAACTAGGAACAGTTCGTCTTTCAACTCGTCATGCAATTTCTTTAACTTAAGTGCGTACTCTTTTGCCGCTTCCACATCATGGATAGAGCAAGGGCCGGTCACAACCAACAAGCGTGGATCTTTACGATGAATAATGTTCGAGATGACGTTACGAGCATCAGCTACAGACTGCAGAACTTCATCACTGGCTGGGATCGCCTGCTTCAGTTGTTTCGGGGTGATCAGTACCTCTTGGGCGCTGACGTGTACGTCGTTAACCGTATCGTTATGCATTTTATAAAAACTCCTACATGCACCCTGTCTGTTCGATAAAGTTATCGCAGCACAGCTAAAAATCAGGGCACATATCTAATATCAGGCCCATAAATGAGTCCCGATTATTAAACGGATTGCGAGGAATGTATAGGCATAAAATGCATAAAATTGCATTTTTATTGATTAATAATTGAATTTTTATGCAGTGATGTCGTGCATGTTCACAACAAACAGATAAGACGCGATCAGTTTACCGAAAACAAAACAGCCCGCACAAGTGCGGGCTGCTGCTTCTAGCCATTGGGAACCAGGTGTTAAACGAATTAGCTAAGCTTTTCTTTAATACGTGCAGCCTTACCGGTACGACCACGCTGGTAGTACAGTTTAGCTTGACGTACGTCACCACGGCGTTTGACAGCAATGCTGTCTACTTGCTTACTGTGGGTCTGGAATACGCGCTCAACACCCTCACCGTTAGAGATTTTACGTACGGTAAATGCGCTGTGCAGGCCACGGTTACGCTTGGCAATAACTATGCCTTCGAAAGCCTGCAGACGCTCGCGGTCACCTTCACGTACTTTCACCTGCACAACGACTGTGTCGCCAGGGGCAAAAGTAGGAAGATCCTGCTTCATCTGTTCTTCTTCAAGTTGCTGGATAATTTTATTCATATCTCGCATCCTAGGTTAAACTGAATCACTCTACTGTTTGTTGTTGTTTTCATTAACAAACTCGGCAAGCAACAAAGCTTGCTCGTCAGTCAGAGCTAGGTTGTCCAAAAGTTCCGGACGTCGCAGCCAAGTTCGGCCTAAAGCCTGCTTGAGCCGCCAACGGCGGATCGATTCGTGATTGCCACTCAATAATACTGAGGGCACCGTTTCGCCATCAAGTACCTCAGGGCGGGTGTAGTGAGGGCAATCCAAAATTCCATCAACGAAAGAATCTTGCTCTGCTGATTCACTTTTCCCCAGCACCCCCGGTATCAGTCTTGCCACAGCATCTATCAAGGTCATTGCGGGGAGTTCACCACCGCTGAGTACGTAATCACCGATAGACCATTCCTGATCTACCTCTGACTGAATAACGCGCTCATCAATCCCTTCATATCGCCCAGCGACTAACACCAGTTTTTCGCATCCTGCCAGTTCCTGAACACCCTGCTGATCCAGCTTGCGTCCTTGGGGAGAAAGGTAAATCACCTTAACCCCATCACCGGCAGCCTGCTTAGCTGCTTGAATAGCGTCGCGTAATGGCTGCACCATCATCAGCATGCCTGGTCCACCACCGTAAGGGCGGTCATCAACAGTGCGATGCTTATCATGGGTGAAATCTCTTGGATTCCACGTTTGCAGCTCTATTAAGCTGTTTTTGATGGCCTTGCCCGTTACCCCATGCTCACTAATCGCGGTAAACATATCGGGAAACAGAGTCACCACACCAAACCACATGGGGGTTTCTCCTTGCCGGTTAAAAACCGGGTTCCCAGTCCACTTCGATCCGTTTCTGCACGAGATCTACGTTTTTAATCACTTGGCCATCGAGAAACGGGATTAACCGCTCTCTTTTACCGAAGGCATCTTTGCTGTTCGCTTTCACTTGAAGCACGTCATTTGAACCGGTTTCCATCAGTCCAGTAACAACACCCAGGTCATACCCTTTGTCTGTCACTACCTGCATTCCGATCAAATCCCGCCAGTAGAACTCATCTTCTGGCAGATCAGGCAGTTGCTCTGGCAGCACGGAAATTTCCAAGCCCACCAAAGCCTCAGCCTGTGTTCGGTCTTCAATCTCTTCGAACTTAACAATCAAACCATTATTGTGGCTACGCCACTTGCTGACTGTCAGTTGTTTCCCTGATTTTTGGTCTCCCAAAATCCAAGGGGATAACGCAAAGATATCTTCAGCGTTGTCTGTAAAGGAGTGAATCTTCAACCAGCCTTTGACACCATAAGGTGCACCGAGGCGGCCCAGAATCACATTTTCAAGTGGCTCTGACACTGCCCACTCCTTCTTAATGGTTAATTAAGCAGCCGCTTTCGCAGCGTCTTTAACCAACTGTGCTACACGGTCAGACAGGGACGCACCCTTATCTTGCCAGTGTTTAACACGCTCCAGGTCCAAGCGAAGACGCTCGGCTTGGCCGCGTGCAACAGGATTGAAGAAACCAACTTTCTCGATGAAACGGCCGTCACGTGCGCAACGGCTGTCGGCTACGACAACCTGATAAAATGGACGCTTTTTAGCGCCACCACGTTGTAAACGAATGGTTACCATACGTTCCTCTTTACCCAATTTGGCGGTTCCAGGCACCCCAAAAAAGCATGGGGCGGGCTAGAAGCGCGCTAATTCTACGCACAATCCATAGAATTGCAACCAAAACGACGGATAAAAAACGTTCAACTGCGGCGCTATATAAGTAGCAGCGAAGATAGTCAGAAAGCTTGGCGTAGTTGAGTAGGGAGGATGATCAAATGAGGGTTAATGAAAGAAAGCAAAAGGGAGCCACGTGGGCTCCCTTGTTAAGCATTTGAAGTGATGGTGCTTAGCGTCGTGGCATCTTCATGCCCGGTGGCATCATGCCGCCCATACCGCGCATCATTTTAGCCATGCCACCGCCCTTCATCTTCTTCATCATCTTTTGCATCTGGGTAAACTGCTTCAACAGACGGTTTACGTCTTGGATCTGCGTACCAGAGCCTGCCGCAATACGACGCTTACGAGAGCCCTTGATAATCTCAGGACGCTCACGCTCACCCGGCGTCATCGAATTAATAATCGCTTCCATACGGACGGTCATCTTATCGTCCATCTGCCCTTTAACAGCATCAGGCAGATTACTCATACCAGGCAGCTTATCCAGCATGCCCATCATGCCACCCATATTCTTCATCTGTTGCAGTTGCTCGCGGAAGTCTTCAAGGTTGAATCCTTGTCCCTTCTGCACTTTCTTCGCCAGCTTGGCTGCTTTTTCCCGATCAACGTTCTGTTCAATATCCTCGATCAGTGACAATACGTCACCCATACCAAGGATCCGCCCAGCCAAACGATCTGGGTGGAAAGGCTCTAAAGCGTCAGTTTTTTCACCAACACCAAGGAATTTAATCGGTTTACCTGTGATATGACGAATAGAGAGTGCCGCACCACCGCGGGCATCACCATCGGTCTTGGTCAGGATCACACCGGTTAACGGTAGCGCCTGGTCAAACGCTTTAGCGGTGTTGGCTGCGTCTTGCCCTGTCATTGCATCAACCACAAACAGGGTTTCGACTGGATCCACTGCAGCATGCAGCGCCTTGATCTCCACCATCATCTCATCATCAACATGAAGGCGACCGGCCGTATCCACCAGCAACACATCGAAGAACTGCTTACGTGCTTGTTCTATCGCACCAGAGACAATCGCTACCGGCTTTTCATCTGCACTACTGGGAAAGAATTCGACACCAATATCATTGGCAAGGGTTTCAAGCTGTTTGATCGCAGCAGGGCGGTAAACATCCGCGCTTACCACCATCACTTTCTTTTTCTCTTTCTCTTTTAAGAACTTGGCCAGTTTACCGACACTGGTGGTTTTACCCGCACCTTGCAGGCCAGCCATCATCACAACTGCGGGTGGTTGTGCATTGAGCGCTAGCGCTTCATTGCGCTCACCCATCGCCGCTTCTAACTCACTGCGGACGATTTTAATAAATACCTGACCAGGACTCAGGCTTTTAGTCACCTCAGTGCCGACCGCACGAGATTTAACCTTGCCGATAAAGTCACGTACCACAGGTAAGGCAACATCGGCCTCCAGCAATGCCATACGTACTTCACGTAGCGTATCTTTGATATTGTCTTCGGTAAGACGACCACGACCGCTGATATTTTTCAGTGTCTTGGACAAACGATCGCTAAGGTTTTCAAACATCTTTTTCGAGCCCGGTTTTGGTGACGAGTTGCGCATTATAACTAAACCAGCGCTGCTGGGTAGATGTCTAAGTGTTGGCAGGGTGAATTCTCGCGGTATACTCAGCGTTTAAGAAGCGCAAGATCAATAAGATGACGCTACTTTAAATACAATTAGTACGACAGCTTTTTAATTAGACTTCGCCTTATTTAAGGACTTCGAAACCAACTATGCTGTTCTCATCCAGCTTTTTTGCCGTTGCCGCCATCATCCTCTACCTGACACTAGCGGGCTGGTTAGGCGTGCGCATGATGCAAGGACGACTTCCTCACCGTAGCGGGTTGCTGCTCATTGCAGCGATTACACTGATGCTGCATCTGGTCACACTATTTCTGAGTATCCATTCCCAGGATAGTGGACAAAACCTAAGCATAATGAACATTGCATCTCTTGCTTCTTGGGTCATCACGCTACTCATCACCCTGCTCTATATAAAGAAACCGGTACAGATACTGCTGCCTTTCACTTACGCATTCGCAGCACTGATCAATTTGGCGGATATATTCAGTACGCATACCTACCTGGCTCATATCGAAACCCATCCCAGCGTGCTGATACACATATCGCTCTCCTTGCTCGCTTACTCAATACTCACTATTGCGGCGCTGCTGGCTATCTTGTTGTCGGTCATCAACCGTCAGCTGAAGGAGAAAAAACGATTCGCCTTAAATCCTGTGATGCCACCCTTGATGGTCGTTGAAACACAAATCTTTAATCTGATCCTTGCCGGCACTATTTTGCTTTCTGCCGCACTGGCAACCGGTTTGTTTTTCCTCGACAATTTTCTCGGTAGTGGCAAAGCGCACAAAGCGATACTGAGTGCAATTGCGCTAGCGATTTACGTCTCAGTGTTGTGGCAGCATTACCACCAGGGCGTGCGTGGAAGGTGGCTTATCATCGCCACAGTCACTGGCGCAACCTTGCTCACACTGGGGTATTTTGGCAGTCGCCTGATGCGAGAAGTGGTATTGACGTAAAATTTACCACTATTCTTTGTTTTTTCGGATAAGATAGCGACTTAATTGGTAATAAAGGAATCCCTCGTTGGACGAGATTTCGACGAGTGCCCTGTTTATAACACTGGGCATACTCATACTTATCTCCGCGTTTTTCTCCAGTAGCGAAACCGGAATGATGTCGATTAACCCCTATAGGTTAAGGCATCTAGTCAAAAAGAATCATAGCGCGGCGAGACGAGTACATAAGCTGCTCGACCGACCCGACCGACTGATCGGCGTTATTCTGATCGGTAATAACCTGGTTAATATCATGGCGTCGGCGATCGCCACCATCATAGGTATGCGTTTATACGGTGATGCTGGTATTGCCATTGCCACCGGTGTATTGACGCTGATCATACTGCTTTTTGCGGAGGTCACGCCAAAAACCTTAGCCGCCATGTATCCAGAGAAAATTGCTTTCCCCGCTTCTCTGCTACTTAAAGTCCTGCTCAAGCTAATGTATCCGGCAGTCTGGCTGGTAAATGTTGTCAGTAACGCCATGCTCGCCGTGTTCCGAATAAACCCAACTAAGCGCGCCAGTGCCCACCTTAGCTCAGACGAATTAAGGACCGTGGTCCATGAAGCAGGCACAATGATCCCTCGGCGCCACCAAAATATGTTGCTATCTATTTTGGATCTGGAGAAAGTCACGGTTGAAGACATCATGGTGCCACGCAGCGAAATCATTGGCATCGACATCAATGATGATTGGAAAAAAATCGTCAAACAGCTGACCCAAGGCCAGCACACCATGTTGCTGCTTTACCGCGACAGCATTGATGATGCCGTTGGCTTCGTACACGCTCGTGACGCACTGCGCCTGCTATCGAGAAATCAGTTCAACAAGTCAACACTGGCACGAGCAGCAAGAGAACTGTACTTCATTCCTGAAGCCACACCGCTCAATGTTCAGCTACTGAAGTTCCAACGCAATCGCGAACGTATTGGTCTGGTTGTCGATGAATATGGCGATATTCAAGGGCTGGTCACGTTAGAAGATATTCTGGAAGAGATCGTTGGTGATTTCACCACCACCGACGCCCCCTCACCAAGCGAAGAGGTTCATCCACAACAAGATGGTTCTTATGTGGTTGAAGGTGGCGCCAATATCAGGGAAGTAAATAAAGAGATGGGTTGGCACTTTCCAACGGACGGCCCTAAAACCCTTAACGGCTTGATCCTGGAATATATGGAAGAGATCCCGAACGAGGGTATCAGCCTAAGATTGGCGGGCTACCCCATCGAGATCCTCGAGGTTAAAGACAACATGGTGAAGTCCGCTCGCGTGATGCCAAGCCTTTATTCACCGCCAGTACAATAAACCAAGCAAATCGACGCCAATAAAAAAGCCTGATGCATCACATCAGGCTTTTTACTTCAAGCTAACGGTCGCTCATTCAGCACGGTCTGAAGCTGATTGAGTCACCCATATCAACTCATCGGTAGCAAAACCTAACTCCGTGGCCTGATGAACAAATTCCGCTTTCAGCTCATCACTGATCTCTGGGGTACGAGCCAACAACCAAAGATATTCCCGACTATTGCCAGCAACAAAAGCATATTGATAATCAGCTTTATCCAGCTCAAAAATGACATAGGAACCGTAAAAAGGGCCAAAGAAACTGACTTTTAGATAGCCCTCATCGGGCTGAGCAACAAAATACGCCCTGCCCTCGGCTTCACGCCATTCATCATCAGCGGCTTTAAAACCGCGGTTAATAACACGAATGCCACCGTCATCGCGCAACGAGTACTCTGCAGACACCTGACTCATACCGCGCTCAAAAGAGTGATCTAAACGGGCTATCTCATACCATTTGCCAAGGTAACGATCGGTATCCACCCCTTGCACGGGCACAACCCCCTCAGGGATCCCCAAACAGCCCGATAGCAACAGCACAGCGCCCAAAAACCAGGCGAACCTGAGTACTTTCATGGATCTACTCCTAGCCAAAGAACAATCGGTACAACCAGCTACTATCAAGCTCATCCTTACAACTCTTATATTGCGAAGAGTATTTAGAAGCCCTGTTGGCCACTTTTCGTGACGTGGTCATCAACCACTTCTTGCTTTTGTAAGTACCGCGTTTATAGCCCCCCCAACCCTCGTGGTAATTGAGGTACTGCCCATAAGCATCCCACTTAGATATGCCGTTGATCTTATGAGTTTTGGTAATAAACCAGCCCATAAAATCGATGGCATCATAAAAGTCCTCACGATCAGCACCAGAACTACCCGTTTCTCTGATGTAATCACTCCAAGTCGGCGTTTTCGCTTGCGAGTAGCCGTAGGCACTGCTCACCCGTCCCCATGGAATGAAACCAAGCAGATATTTCCGCGGTGGGGCTGCATCATGACGAAATGAGCTTTCCTGATACATCATCGCCATAGGTACTTGGATCGGTACGCCCCACTTATCATTCATATCCGTAGCGGCGTCGTACCAATCACGTTTTTCACGAAATATTTCACACAGGTTTTCAGGGTTGGATGGCGGTGAAGTCGCACAGCCAGACACCAACAACAGCGTAAGTAAGGCTAAGAAAATTCGCATCGGATCCATTTCTGCAGGGATGGTTACCACCAGTGTAACCAAGACGGTGTTGTCATTCGACAGAGCAACCGCAAAATTTTTACCAAATTTAAGGAACTTGCGCGTATTTATCCACTCTCAATCTATGAACGGCGATTGCTTGTTCAAGAACTATCCCTGGGTTTGGAGCTATCACATTAGATAGCTCTTTTTTTTTGCCTCAGATACGTCTAGCATTCCGCCAATGACAACGCACTCGCTTCTGTTATTCAGTGCTGTATCGCTGGGATTAATTATCGTTCCCGGCCCACTGATCTTACTCACCATATCAACTGCACTGCAGTTTAGATTCAACGGTGCCATCTGGTTAACCTTAGGTAGTGTAACGTCTGGGGCAATCAAAGCGGTGCTGGCTATGACAGGCATAGCAGCGTTACTGCAGCTAAATCCCGTACTATTGAGCGGACTACAGGGGGTAGGAGCACTTTACCTGCTCTGGTTAGCTTGGCAGCTCTCTCGCACTACTGATGAAAAGCAAAACCCGACAGCAACGGCTATCAACCACGCGACCAAACGGCAGCTCTACATGCGGGGGCTGTTCTCAGCCTTAGCTAACCCAAAGGGGATCCTGTTCTTCGCCGCACTGTTTCCACAATTCATCGACTCCGAACATGCGCTCTGGTCACAAACTCTAACGCTGATGCTCATTTTCAGCAGTATAGAGATCACCGTGATGCTGCTTTATGCCGCAGCCACCGTTTGGCTAAATCGTAGCATGGGGGTGTTGAATGGAGGAAAGCTAGTGGGGCAAAGGATCACCCCAATGGTGTTACTGCTGTTGAGCATCATGATGTTTTGGGAGCTTTTCGCCCCCATCATGGTGGAGTGATAGCAGCTGGTTAGCTATTTAGGCTCAGGCAAAATAGTCTGCCAAGAACTGTTCAAACTCGACACTAGACTCAGATTCGATCTCTTTTTGTGCCTCGACACTCAGCTGCGCCACCTTGTGCAGTGCATCGTCGCTGTAGAAGTTACTTCCCTGCTGAGCCAATAATTCTGCCTTATGACTCTCTGCGTAGTGCATACCTAAGCAGCCATTATCCATGGACCGCTGCTGCATCTCATTGAGCAGACGTGCGGAAGGAGTGAGATCTGGGTCTTCAACTTTGGCCAACTGCTTTGCCAATGCTGCCTGATAGTCATAACCACCGGCAGCCTTATCCATCACTTCAGCAACCGCACGCATTTCTGACAACAACTGCATTGCTCTGACCTTAAGTCCAACGAGCTGACCAGAAACCTCAACTTGTGCATTAGGATCCCGACCATATAGAACAGTGGTCGTAATATTGCGTGCGGCTTCGCTCAAGCCATCGCAATCCAGCACAGGGCTTTCCTGCAACAAACAATAGACCAGCAGCACATCAAGAAAGCGGATCTCATCTGCACTGACCCCTGTCTGGTGGAAAGGACTGACATCCAATGCCCGCACTTCAATATATTCGATGCCTCCACGCGCCAAGGCTTCACTCGGCTTCTCACCGCTCTCTGCGACACGCTTCGGTCGAATTGGCGCATACAGCTCGTTCTCTATCTGCAATAAATTACTGTTGAGCTGGCGGTACTCACCATCAACTTTGACACCAATTTTTGCAAAGCGGGGTTCTGGCGTATGTAACGCCCGGTCGACACTCGCCAGATAGCCGGTCAATGAGTTGTAATCCACCTGCAAGCGCGCTTGTGCGCGGTTGGTATAACCCAGATCGCTCATTCTCAGTGAGGTAGCATAAGGCAGGTAATACGTTCCCTGCCCCATCTTCTCAAAGGGTAATGCGGAGTTTTTCTGCTGCAAAAAAGAGCCGCAAAGTGCCGGAGAAGCACCAAACAGGTAAGGTACAAGCCAACCAAGACGGCGATAGTTTCGGAGCATCGCCAAATAGCCAGCAGACTGACTTTGTTGTAACGACTCGGCTCCTGCTTGCCATTGATGCCATTGCTGCCAAAAGTGTGCAGGCAAAGAAAAATTGAAATGCACACCGGCAATCACCTGCATCACACTGCCATAACGATGGTGTAGCCCTTTACGATAAAGAGTCTTCATCTTGCCGATATTGGAGTCACCATATTCGGCAATGCGAATATCAGCTTCGCCGCCAACGAAGCATGGCATGCTCAGCGGCCATAGCAGCTCACTTCCCATCTGCTGATAGGCAAAGCGATGGAGATCTGCCAATTGCCCCAGCGTCTCGTCAATGTTGTCACTTACTGGGGTAATAAACTCGACTAAAGACTCGGCAAAGTCAGTGGTCACCAGAGAGTTGGTCAGTGCTGAGCCAAGTCCACTCGGATGACTCTCTTGGGACAACTTGCCATCAGGCGAAATTCGCAGGCTCTCTTTTTCAATACCGTGCTGAATACCCTTGAGTAACTCAGGCTGAGCAGAGAGCAGGGAGATATAGCGAGTCAGTTGAGCAGTCAATTTGAAGTCCTTGCCAGATCAGGCGTTATCGCCGAAGCATAAACCGATAAAGGGCAAGCGTCTATGCTCACCCTTTGCGCTAATGTACTGATAAACCATATTTAAGGCTGCATAGTGACGGTTTCAATAGGCAAGCCTAACGATAACAACTGAGGCAAAACCTTCGCCGCGTCACCAACGATAACGATCTGCATCGTATCAGGTTGCAGCCACTTAGCCGCCAACGCATTCAGCGCAGGCTTATCAATAGTAGCCACAATCTCTCCCTGAGTTTGGGCAAAGCTAGGATCCAACTGATAGTTTAACATCTGACGCAGGAAGCCCGCCTTCTGCGATGGCGTTTCATAGCTCAACGCTTCGCTCTGTGACACAGCTTGACGTAAAAACGCCAGCTCCCCCGCATCGATACCTTGCTCGCTATATATCGCGAGTTCATTAAGGATCTCAGTTAACGCCAACCCTGTCACATCCTCACGCACAGAGGTAGATACTGAAAAACGACCGAGCGTCTTACCACCGCTAAATCCGGAACGGGCACCATAGGTATAGCCCTTCTCTTCCCGCAGGTTCATATTGATACGAGAGTTAAAAGCCCCACCCAACGGAAAGTTCATCAGCCCCGCCTTAAAATAATCCCCCGTGGCATCGTAAGGCATTGCTCGACGAACAACCCGGATCGCCGATTGCGCCGCTTCAGGCAGATCCACGACATAGATAGTCGACTTCTCGTACTGCGGAAAATCCTGGTAATCGGCAAAGCTGAGGGATTCTCCTGCCCATTGTCCTAACCAATCAAGTTTCGGTAGCCACTGTGCTTTACTTAAGCTCCCCACCACCACAAGCTGCGCCGCTTTAGCGCTGTAGTTCTGTTGATAAAACTGCTGCACATCTTGCAGACTGATCCCTTGCACCGAGCTGAATATGCCGCCATCGGGTAAGCCGATCCGCTGCTCGCCATATAGCACTTGCAACTGTGCCCGAGAAGCTAAAGCCCCAGGATCTTTCGCCGACTGCACAAGCGATTGCAAGGTCTGTGCTTTCAAACGCTCAAAGTCAGCAGCATCAAACTTTGGTTGTAATAGGATCTCTTGTAGCAGCAGTAAAGTCTCGTCTAAGTGACGCGCCAAACTAGACACCGCGATCTCGGTGTAACGGCCACTGGCGCGCGCTGAAATGCGGCTACCTAACTTATCTAATGCCAGCGCCATCGCTTCGCCACTGCGCTGCTGTGTCGCTTCGTTAAGCATCGCCGCGGTTAAACTTGCAGTTCCAGCTTTGCCTTCAGGATCGAGTAACGGTCCACCCTCAATGCTCAGCAACAAGGTCACCGTTGGCGTTTCGTCTATTTCACTGCCGATCACAGGAATACCGTTATCCAAGGTAGCTCGCCATGCGTCAGGTACATGAACGACGGGTGAAGGGCCAGCTTCAGGCACCTTATTACGATCGAAAGTTTCAGTCACCGGACGCAGAGCTAACTGCGCCGCTGTCATCTCCTCGGCTTGCGGGATTTGGCGTGCTGCAGGCTTAAAGTTATCTGGCGCCGCTATCAGCGCCAGTTGCCCTTGGGGCACGATACTCATTACAACAGCTGGCTTATCTTTGATGTAGGTGCGATAGACCCGCTCCACATCCGCTTTCGTCACAGCTCGATAACGGGCTAAATCATCAGCGATCTGATCAGGACTGTCAGCAAAGGTCTCGTTAAACGCTAAAGTCGACACCTTGCCAGACACACTTTGCAAACCAAAAATTGTCGAGGCTTCAAACTGCGCTTGTACCTTATCCAAATCATCTTGCGTGACGCCACGCTGCTCAAAGTCATCAATCGCAGCTCGCAACGCCTTCTCCATATCAGCTAAAGAGGGCATTTTTTCTGGATTAGCCAAGGCGTAGAGATTGAAACTACACGCCAGCTCCTGACAAGGGTGACTCACACCGGCCTGCACGGCATAACCGGCTTTCACTAAGTGCTGATAAAACAGTGACTGTTTGCCACCACCCAACACATCAGCAAGCAGATCCAGCGCGGCTTCATCTTCATGACGCCCATAAACGGTAGGGAAGGAGATATATAGCAGCGGTAGATGTACCCTATCTTCCATACTGATATAGCGAGTATCAGGTAACGTCACAAGCGTCTTAGCATCACCATCTACATCGGGGCCTGCTGCAATAGGACCAAAATACTTGGCCACCCACGCCAGCGTCTGCTCCACATCTATATCACCGCCAATCGTTAAGGTGGCATTGTTGGGTCCATACCAGCGCAGGAAAAATGCCTTTAAGTCGTTAACATTCACCCGATCCAGATCTTCTACATAGCCAATGGTTGGCCAGGAGTAAGGGTGATTTTCCGGATATAGTGCCTGGCTCACGCGTTCGTATAACAAGCCATAAGGCGCATTGTCGTAACGCTGAGCGCGCTCGTTTTTCACCGTCGCTCGTTGTACTTCAAATTTCTCCTGGGTCACGGCCTCTAACAAAAAACCCATACGATCGGATTCTAACCAAAGCACCTTCTCCAATTGATTGGCTGGCACAGTTTGGTAGTAGTTAGTGCGATCACTGTTGGTCGTGCCATTCAGGGTTCCCCCCGCTTCCGAAATAATCCGAAAATGCTGTTCGTCAGCAACATGCTTGGAACCTTGGAACATCATATGCTCAAAGAAATGAGCAAAGCCTGACTTACCTAGCTGCTCACGTGCCGAACCGACATGGTAGGTGACATCAACATGAGTAATTGGATCCGAGTGGTCCTGATGCAACAACAGCGTTAACCCGTTCTCCAACTGGTACTTCTGGTACGGTAATACAGGATCGCCATTGTTATCGACGGTAGCACTCACCGCTTCGACAAAATGAATACCTTCTGGCAATACCACGCGATCTTTTGGCTGCTGGCTGCAAGCGGCCAAAACCAACAACGAGAGAAACAGGGATGTAAACAGAGTCACGCGACTAGGTCGAAACATGGAAAGGTCCTGACAAAACAAGTTGCTGTCATTATCCGTAACGAGCGCGTGACCGCAAGGGCTGACAAAACTATTAACAATTTATACGCACCAGTCAGGGTGCAGAGCAGCAAACGCTACAAAAAGTACACTGAGAGTTCACCCCCATGGTGTCGCCAATAGCAAAACCAGCAAATAACGTAGCGCTTTACCGAGCGTGATAAACAACAAGACACCACGCCAATTAAGTCTGAGCCAGCCCGCCAACAAGCACAAACCATCCCCCACCAGAGGTAACCAACTCATCAGCAATATAGGGCTGCCATGCTTTTGTAGCCTGAGGTGCCATCTTAACTGCCATGCGTGTTTGGGCTTCGGCGGTCGCGACCTTGCTACCACTCGCCCCATCCACACCGTGACCACCGCCCCTAAAGTATTGCCCAACGTAGCCACCAGCCACAGACTGACGGTAGGCTCATTCCCCTTTAAGTACAGTCCGACCAAAATCACCTCTGAGCCGCCGGGAAGCAGAGTAGCCGCAGCAAAGCTGGCGATAAACAGCCCCCAGAGCTCAATCATTCTGGTGTTGCAGGGGCTCGGCAGTCCAGTATCACCTTCCCTCTTGTATGGCCTGTTTCAACCTGGCGGTGGGCAAGGTTGGCGTCGGCCAAAGGGAAAGTCGCGGCAACGGCCACCTTAATGACACCATCAGCCAACAAGGTAACCAGTTGCTTCAAACGGGCTGGATCCGGCTGGATCAACATACCTGTGACGTGACAACCTGCCGCATCACCTGCCTCAATAATTGCATCTGCAGTGACCGTAGGTAGCGTCACGACATCTGTACCGCAAAGCAGCTGCTTAACAAGTGATAAACCAACCTCACCACCCACACAGTCGATAACGAGAGAGGCATGTTCTGCTACTAGCGCCTGCCAGCCAGGCTGGCCATAATCGACACAACAGTCGGCCCCTAGCGCAAGTAACCACTCATGGTTTTGCACACGAGAGATAGCGGTCACCTTGGCGCCCTGCTGTTTGGCTAACTGCACCACTAAATGCCCGACACCACCTGCAGCGCCTAGCACAACGACCTCTTCCGCGTCACGAAGATCACCAAATCGAGACAGTGCCTGACTCGCAGTTAGCCCTGCTAATGGCAAGGCGGCAGCCTGACGCAAATCGACATTGTCGGGCAGAACAACCCACTCATCTTGAGGTGCTGAAACATGTTCAGCATAGGCCCCACCCATAAAAGGAAAGCCGATCAGTCCACAAACATGCTGACCAGAGCCTTTGCCATCAGCTGTCAGTAACTCACCGGCCACATCATAACCAGGGCACCAAGGCAACTTGTCGGCGTTTTCCTTCGCCGCCCAGCCTATACCTGCACGTGTTTTGGTATCAATGGGATTAACACCAGCAAACGCCACCCTGACAACGGGTGCTTGAGTCTGCAATGAGATCTCGGTAAGCGTTAAGCATTCCGGTTCACCAAAATCACTGATTTGAACTTGATGGGTATCGACTTCCATTAGCTTCCTTTTTCTCTTCAGGGAAGAGCAATGCCTTAGGGCTTAGGTTCAATTTCAATAACAGGTTAGAATAAACCAGTTATCTACTGAATTCACTTGAGATCACTATGTCCAGTCCTGCGCTCGCTGTCTACCGTTCTATTCCCTTTTGGCAAAAGGTACTCGCAGGGTTTGTGCTGGGTGCGACCGTTGGCTTACTGCTACCAGAGTTTGCAGTACAGCTTAAACCCCTCGGCGATCTATTTATCAACGCCATTCGCATGCTGGTTGTACCGTTAGTCTTTTGCTCTCTGGTCATGGCGGTTACCTCCCTAGGTGACGATAACCGCCTCGGACGAATAGGCATTAAAACCGTTGGCTTATTCTTGTTAACTGCAGTGATCGCCAGCGCACTTGGCCTACTCATTGGCAGTATGATGAACTTCAGTGCCGAGCTATCGCTAACAGCGAGCAGTGTGCGAGAACGGGATATTCCTCCATTTGCGCAGGTACTAGTGGATGTTGTGCCACGGAACCCTATCGCGGCCATGGCCGAAGGCAATATCCTGCAAGTACTGCTCTTTGCAGTATTGGTTGGAGTGGCCATCAATCAGGTAGGTGACAAAGCTGAGCCCGTGAAGCGCTTTTTACATAGTGGTGCAGAAGTGATGTACCAGATCACCCGAATGGTGTTGGCCTTAACCCCCTATGGCGTATTTGGCCTTATCGCCTGGATGCTTGGCAGCTTCGGCCTAGACTCACTATTACCGCTGGCGAAATTCGTTGTTGCCATCTATATCGCCTGCTTGATTCATATCGTGCTGGTTTACGGCACTGCAGTACAACTGTTTGGCGGGATTTCGATCCGCCAATTCTTCAAGGCGGTCTTTCCTGCTCAACTGGTTGCCTACGCCAGCGCCAGCAGTTACGGCACACTCCCTGTCAGTACTCGCTGTGTGACTGAAGGATTAGATGTGTCCCGCCAATATGCCAGCTTTGTGCTGCCCATGGGAGCCACTATCAACATGGATGGCTGTGGTGGTATCTACCCTGCTATTGCAGCGATATTTATCGCTCAAATTTACGGTATACCATTAGGCTGGATCGACTACGGCATCATCATGGCAACAGCCACACTCGCTTCCATCGGCACCGCCGGCGTTCCCGGCACCGCGATGGTGATGCTTACCGTCACCCTAAATGCCGTCGGTCTGCCATTAGAAGGGATCGCCTTTGTCGCCGCAATTGACCGCATCATTGATATGATGCGTACGGCAACCAATGTCACTGGCGATATGATGGTGGCTAGAGTGATTGGTTATCGTGAAGGTTTGCTGGTTACCAATGAGCCCACTACGACGATTAACGAACAATCGGCAACTAATGAAGCTAATTAAGCGACAGGAGGAAAATGGATGGCTCGCTTATTCTTAATCCCGATAATACTATGCCTGCTATGGATTGTTTTTTTACGCGCCAATGACCTTCCCCTTAAGGCGGGCAAGAAAGGATTTATCTATATTGCTACAGGCTCGACAATTCTCTTTCTGTTCCTCACCCTGATGCTTTGGCTGACCAAACCATAAAAAAGCGAGCCTAAAGGCTCGCTTTTTTAACTGCGGCTCATAGCCACCTGGTGAAGCTAGCGCTTATTGAACTAGCGCAAGTAGAACACCAGCCGCAACAGCTGAACCAAGTACACCAGCCACATTTGGCCCCATGGCATGCATCAGCAAGAAGTTATGGGGATTAGCTTGTAAACCAACTTTATTCACCACACGAGCGGCCATAGGGACTGCAGATACACCAGCAGCGCCGATCAATGGGTTGACCTTGCCCCCGGATAAACGGTGCATCAATTTACCCATCAACACGCCTGAAGCCGTACCAATAGAAAACGCCACCGCACCCAGCGCCAAAATACCCAGAGTTTCCACAGTCAGGAACTTATCCGCCGACAATTTCGAGCCCACGGCTAACCCCAGCAAGATCGTAACGATATTAATGATCTCATTCTGTGCGGCCTTAGATAGACGCTCTACCACACCAGACTCGCGCATCAGATTACCGAGACAGAACATACCCACAAGTGGAGTCGCCGCTGGCAAAAATAGGATGGCCATCAACAACACGATCAGTGGGAAGAAGATTTTCTCTTTGCGGCTAACCGGACGCAACTGCTCCATCGCCACATTACGTTCATCTTCCGTCGTCAGGGCTTTCATAATTGGCGGCTGAATAATGGGTACCAACGCCATATAGGAGTATGCAGCAACAGCAATGGCGCCAAGTAGATCAGGCGCTAACCGGCTGGCAACAAAAATAGCCGTTGGACCATCCGCTCCACCAATAATCGAAATAGCTGCAGCATCCGCCAGCGAAAATTCAAATCCTGGCACCATATTGAGAGCAATCGCCCCAAACAAGGTGGCAAAAATACCAAACTGCGCAGCAGCCCCTAGGAACAAGGTCTTAGGGTTAGCAATCAAAGAGCCGAAATCGGTTAACGCACCTACGCCCATAAAAATAAGCAGTGGAAAGATGCCCGTTTTCACACCCACTTCAAAGATGTAATAAAGCAGTCCACCGGGCTCAGTAAAGCCAGCCATCGGAATATTGGCTAGCACACAACCGAAGCCAATAGGCACGAGCAGCAAGGGCTCAAACTTACGAACGATCGCCAGATACAACAACAGACAGCCAACCAACAGCATCACTATTTGGCCCGGCGTAAAATTGGCGAGACCGGTGTCTCGCCATAGGATAGTTAAACCTTCCATTCAGTGTCCCTATTAACCCAGACCAAGTAGCGCATCACCAACGGCAACAGAGTCGCCCTCTTTAACGTTCAGCACGGTCACAGTGCCGCTTTGTGAAGCTCTGACTTCTGTTTCCATCTTCATCGCTTCCAAAATAATCACGACATCGCCTTCGTTGACCTGCTGCCCAACACTAACATTCACTTTGAAAATGTTACCTGCCAATGGCGCGGGCAAAGAAAAAGCACTGCTTGCTGGCGCAGGGGCAGCAGCAGGTGCGCCACCTGCTGCTGGCGCAACACTGGTCAATGCACCGTCAGGCGCAACTTCTACCTGATAAACCTTGCCATCAACACGAACACTGTATGCTTCTGCCTGGCCACTAGCGGCTGCAACAACAGGCGCAGGCTCTGGCTCGGTACCTGGTGCCGGTTCAAATGCATCTGGGTTACCACGATTTTTAAGGAACTTAAGACCGATCTGAGGAAACAGTGCATAGGTCAGCACATCATCAATCTTGTCTGTTGCCAAAGAGATCGCTTCTTTCTGAGCAACATCATCAAGTTCAACGCATAGCTTATCCATCTCAGCATCGATCAAATCTGCTGGACGACAAGTAATGGCTTCGCCACCTTCAAGTACGCGAGCTTGCAGGTCTGCATTAACCGCTGCTGGGGACGCACCATATTCTCCCTTAAGCACACCTGCGGTTTCTTTAGCGATCGACTTGTAGCGCTCACCCGTCAGTACATTTAGTACTGCTTGCGTGCCAACAATCTGAGAAGTTGGAGTAACCAATGGAATAAAGCCAAGATCTTCACGTACACGTGGGATCTCTTTCAATACTTCATCCAACTTGTCTGCAGCACCCTGCTCTTTCAGCTGGCCTTCCATATTCGTCAGCATGCCACCAGGCACTTGCGCTGTAAGAATACGTGCATCAATCCCCTTCAGGCTGCCTTCGAATTTGGCATACTTCTTCCTTACATCACGGAAGTAGCTGGCGATATCTTCCAGCCCTGTAATATCGATGCCGGTATCACGCTCTGTGCCTTCGACAATGGAGACAATGGTTTCCGTGGGGCTGTGGCCATAAGTCATGCTCATAGAAGAGATCGCCGTATCGAGAATATCGATACCAGCATCAATCGCCTTCATATGGGTGGCGACACTCAGTCCTGTAGTCGCATGACAATGCAACGCCAGTGGCAGTTCTAACTCTTCTTTCAAGCGGCCAATCAGTTCTTCAGCCTCGTAAGGCTTCAATAACCCCGCCATATCCTTAATACAGATTGAATGACACCCTAGGTCCTGAAGGCGCTTACCCATATCAAGCCAAGTATCTAACGTATGCACAGGGCTAGTCGTGTAAGAGATGGTACCTTGAGCATGTGCGCCGACCTTCACCGCCGCTTTCACTGCCGTTTGGAAGTTACGAACATCGTTCATCGCATCAAAGATACGGAATACATCCATACCATTGGCATGGGCTCGCTCAACAAACTTCTCTACCACGTCATCAGCGTAATGACGATAACCCAATAGGTTTTGCCCGCGTAATAGCATCTGCTGGCGAGTGTTTGGCATCGCCTTTTTCAACAGACGAAGGCGCTCCCAAGGATCTTCACCAAGGAAACGAATACAGGCATCAAACGTAGCCCCGCCCCATGATTCTATTGACCAATACCCAACCTTATCCAGCTTCTCAGCAATAGGCAGCATATCTTCAATACGCAAACGGGTTGCAAGCAATGATTGGTGGGCGTCACGAAGCACCACATCAGTGATGGCTAGTGGCTTTTTCATACAGGATCGCTCCTTGTTAGTCCTTGGTCGTATTCCGGTATTTGTGCACGGCAGCAGAGATCGCCGCGACAACGTCGGGGCTTACCCCAGTAGTTTGGGGGGGCGGCGTCGCATTCGCAGTCAAAGGTTCAGGCCCACCGGCAAATCGCGCAAGTAACTTCACGCCAACCACGAGTAAGCTTAAGAACAAAAATACGAATATCATGCCAACAGCCATGATACCTGCTGCTTCCAGTAACAGTTCGCTGATACTAGTCATCAGAACTCATCCTGTAATTAATTTTCAGTTTCCTGACGATATTGCCTAGAAGTACCATGACATATTGTAAAAATCAAACAAGATGTGCATAGATAGTCACTTTTACACGCATAAATACCGTTTTCAGGGCAATAGTCACACAAAACTGTAATTTTCTATGCAAAAGCTATCTGACACATTTGACACTATTTCTCGCACCCACGCTAGCCTCATTCGCCATTCAAACGAATGACGCGGATCAAAAGCAAATGGTTAACTTTCGAGCAAGTGATAAAACCGCGGGCAAACGCACATTTGTTCAGGGCAATAGAACATCTACCGCAACAGATAATGCTCATCAGCGAAAGAGTAACTCTAGCCAACAAACTCTTAGGTAGGCATTGCGAGGAAGGTATAAGCCAGATACAAAAATGCCCAACATCTCTGTTGGGCATCTCTGAATAATGGCGCGCTCGGGAGGACTCGAACCTCCAACCGCCTGGTTCGTAGCCAGGTACTCTATCCAGTTGAGCTACGAGCGCGTAATCGGTGCAATTGACATAGTCTAGTACATCAATTTTGAAACTGTTTAGTTAATGGCGCGCTCGGGAGGACTCGAACCTCCAACCGCCTGGTTCGTAGCCAGGTACTCTATCCAGTTGAGCTACGAGCGCGTTACATCAAACTAATGGCGGTGAGGGAGGGATTCGAACCCTCGATGGGGCTACAAACCCCATACTCCCTTAGCAGGGGAGCGCCTTCGGCCACTCGGCCACCTCACCTTTAGTGGCGCTGAATTCTAATGAAACTGGCGCTTATGTCAAACACTTTTTGGGAGCTTTTTGGTACTTCAATCGAGTTTTCACTTATACGTGCAAAAATCGAACATTTTGTTGCCATAAAACGAACAAAGCCGACATGAAGTCGGCTTTGTCTAATCTATTCGCAGGCTAGTAGTTCTGATTACCCTCATCATCACCCTTCTCAGCCTGAATACGCATATAAATCTCTTCGCGATGCACAGAGACCTCTTTCGGCGCATTCACACCGATACGAACCTGATTACCTTTAACACCCAATACCGTCACGGTGACTTCATCACCAATCATCAGGGTCTCACCAACTCGACGAGTTAAAATTAGCATTCGCTTGCTCCTTCATTCCTTAAACTCTGAGTGGCCACTCTGGGGCGCCTTTAAAACTCAGGATTATTATTAACTTAGCTTATAGACAACGATTAGCTAGTAAAAGTTTAAACTTTCTTAACAGCAACGGACTACTGCACCGGCTCTTTATCCAGATTGAAGGCTGCATGTAAGGTTCGCACAGCCAATTCTAAATATTTTTCTTCAACCAACACCGAGATCTTAATCTCTGATGTCGAAATCTGTTGAATATTGATTCCTTCATCGCCAAGCGACTCAAACATCGTCACAGCAACACCAGCATGGCTCTTCATACCCACACCCACCACGGAGATTTTAGCGATATGATCGTCGCCCTGCACCCCTTTAGCTCCCAACTTTGCACAAGTTTCGTCTAAAATAGCCTTTGCGCGTGCAAAATCGTTCCGGTGTACAGTAAAAGTAAAGTCTGCTGTGTTATCACCTACCGCATTCTGAATGATCATATCAATATCGATATTCGCTTTGCCTATAGGTGCGAGCACTGAAGCAGCAACATTTGGCTGATCAGGAACCCCCAGTATAGTTAACCGTGCTTCATCACGATTAAACGCAATGCCCGATACCAGCGGCTTCTCCATATTCAATCCCTCATAGGTGATCAGCGTGCCTTGCCCCTCTTCGAAGCTAGACAGCACGCGCAGTGGTACATTGTATTTACCGGCGAATTCAACTGAACGGATCTGCAGCACTTTGGCGCCCAGGCTTGCCATCTCCAGCATCTCTTCGAAGGTAATGGTATTCATCTTACGTGCCGAAGGCTCAACCCGCGGATCAGTGGTATATACACCATCCACGTCAGTATAGATCTGGCACTCATCAGCTTTTATTGCAGCGGCTATCGCCACCGCCGTGGTATCTGAACCGCCACGGCCAAGGGTGGTGATGTTGTTATTCTCATCTACGCCCTGGAACCCTGCGACGATAGGCACAACGCCTTCACCAAGACGTTGATTAAGTAAGCTATGTTCAACATCTAAAATGCGTGCTTTGCTATGGGAATCGTCAGTTAAGATCTTAACCTGATCTCCGGTAAAAGACTGCGCAGCACAGCCACGTTTATTCAAGGCCATTGCCAGTAAGGCAATCGTTACCTGCTCGCCTGTGGAAACCAGAACATCGAGCTCACGAGCTGAGCCATCGGGATCAATCGCATTGGCTAAGCCTAACAGGCGATTAGTTTCACCTGACATAGCTGAGACCACCACCACGACATCGTCGCCGGCGGCACGGTGCCGCACAACGCGCTCCGCAACAGCTTCGATGCGTTCAACAGTACCAACCGAAGTACCACCAAATTTTTGAACTATCAGTGCCACGCTTATTGCTCCTTGCTCTAGAGTCGTTCAGTCAGCCAAGGGCTCACGGACGCTAAGGCAGCAGGTAAAGCTGCCGCATCGCTGCCACCAGCCTGCGCCATATCTGGACGTCCACCACCTTTACCGCCGACCTGCTGTGCGACCATATTCACCAGTTCACCAGCTTTGACTTTACCAGTCAGATCTTTTGTAACCCCAACAATCAAGCTCACCTTACCGTCGCCCGGAACACCCAAAACAACAACACCAGAACCAAGACGGTTTTTAAGGTCATCCACCATACCGCGTAAGCTCTTAGGGTCTGCTCCATCTAACTGGCTGACAAGCACTTTGACGCCCTTGATATCAATCGTCTCATCGGTCAAGCTTGCGCCTTTATGTTTGGCAAGCTCAGCTTTGAGTTGCTCAACCTCTTTTTCCAGTGAGCGCATACGATCGACGGTCTGACGAACACGATCAGCAATAGAATGGTTATCACCCTTAACCAATGTACTCATCTCTTCCATCTGCTTGCCGATGGCATGCATCATGTCAATCGCGGCCTGTCCGGTAACCGCCTCGATTCGCCGCACCCCAGCTGCGATCCCAGCCTCTGTAGTGATTTTGAAAAAGCCGATATCGCCGGTTCGTTCAACGTGTGTACCACCACAGAGTTCGGTGGAAAACTCACCCATACCAACGACACGTACATCGTCCTCATACTTCTCGCCGAACAGTGCCATTGCGCCAGCGCTCTTCGCTTCGTCGAGGTTCATCAACTGCGTCGTCACCGGGTTATTCCGTCTAATCTGTTGATTAACGAGGTGTTCTATTTGGCGAAGAGTCCCAATACTCAGACTTTCAAAATGGCTAAAATCAAAACGCAGGCGTTCCGGCCCAACCAGTGAGCCCTTCTGCTGAACATGCTCGCCTAACACTTGGCGTAAAGCAGCATGCAATAGGTGAGTAGCAGAGTGGTTAAGTGCGGTTGTTTTTCGATGACGCTCATCGACGTCAGCGGTTAGCTCTTCGCCAACGTATATCTCACCAAATTCAACATAACCATTATGAACAATAGCTTTACTCGACTTCTGCGTATCAGTCACAGCAAATGCGCCATCGTTCATCCGCAGCGAACCGATATCGCCCTTTTGACCACCACTTTCACCGTAGAAAGGGGTGTTATCCAAAATCACAATACCCTCTTCTCCGGCCTTTAATTTTTTGACTGACTCGCCAGCTTTGGTCAGTATTTCTATCACTTTTGAGTTCATAGTCAGATTGTCGTAGCCGACAAATTCCGTGCAATGACTGATATTTAGGTCGGCGTTATAATCTTTATCAAAGTTACTCGCTGATTGTGCACGTTTACGCTGCGCCGCCATCTCAACATCAAACCCAGCTTGGTCTATGGTCAACGAGCGTTCACGGGCAATATCTGCCGTTAAATCAGCAGGGAAACCGTAGGTATCGTATAGCTTGAAAACCAACTCGCCAGGCACCACATCACCCTGCAGCGCTGCTAGCTCATCATCTAAGATCTGTAATCCACGGTCCAGAGTGCGGGCAAATTGCTCTTCCTCTACCTTCAACACTTTTTCGATAATAGGTAACTGACTATTCAGTTCATCAAACGCCGCGCCCATCTCGTTTGCGAGTACCGGGACTAAACGGTGGAAGAACACACCCGTCGCCCCCAGTTTATGTCCATGGCGCACCGCTCGGCGGATAATACGACGTAAAACATAACCCCGACCTTCATTGGAGGGCATCACGCCATCGGCGATCAAGAAAGAACATGAACGGATATGGTCGGCAATCACCCGCAACGATTTATCTTCTAAATCTGTCGTACCGATAATCTGAGCAGCATGTTTGATCAGGGTTTGAAAAATATCGATCTCGTAGTTTGAATGCACTCCCTGCAGTATCGCGGCAATCCGCTCCAACCCCATGCCGGTATCCACCGATGGATTAGGTAACGGTTCCATAGTGCCGTCTGATTGGCGATTAAACTGCATGAAAACAACATTCCAGATCTCGATGAAGCGATCGCCATCTTCTTCTGGTGAACCGGGAGGTCCTCCCCAGATATGTTCACCGTGGTCGTAAAAGATCTCAGTGCAAGGACCACATGGGCCGGTATCACCCATTTGCCAGAAGTTGTCTGATTCAAATTTCTTATCAGCGGACTTATCTCCTATACGCACAATGCGGTCCGCAGGAACGCCAATCTCATTAGCCCAGAGTTCAAATGCCTCGTCGTCAGTTTCGTAAATGGTAACTAACAAACGTTCTTTAGGCAGTTTCAACGTATCGGTGAGAAACTCCCAAGCAAAACAAATCGCGTCGCGCTTGAAATAATCACCAAAGCTAAAGTTACCCAACATTTCGAAGAAAGTATGGTGGCGAGCGGTGTAACCTACATTTTCCAAATCATTGTGCTTACCGCCGGCGCGAACACAACGCTGTGATGAGGCGGCACGGGTGTAGCTGCGCTGCTCTTTGCCAAGAAATGCATCCTTAAATTGGTTCATACCTGCGTTGGTAAACAGCAGCGTTGGATCGTCGTGCGGCACAAGTGAGCTACTGGCAACAAGCTGATGCCCTTTCGTTCTGAAGAATTCGAGAAACGCTTCTCGAAGAGCGGCACTGGTCATATACATACAAGGATCCCGGCAAACAGGTATTTATCACCGCAAACAAAAACAAGCACGTTGGCGGCACGGCATAAATTTAAACCGCCAATTATATGCCCTAACAAGCACGGAACAACCACTTAACGATTTTCAGAGCAAAATTAGATCAAAAAAGGGGCCATTTAGGCCCCTTTTATATGTTTTTTATGGAAACTAGCCAAAAAACGGTGTTCGAAGTCTAAAATCTAACAAGGTTCCGCTGGGAATTTCTATATGATTCTTACCAAACAACACTGATGCACCCAATCCAACTTTAGCCCCCGTCTTGGCACCATCTCCGCCATCAATTAACCCGCCAATGACGGCTCCGCGAGCAGTCCGCCCAACAGTATTGCGCCCAGCGCTGTCGCCGGAGGCTTGCAACTGGCCTGTAACAATAGGTTTCATTTGATTGTTCACCATCACTTCGGTCAGCTCAAGTACGATGGAAGGCTTACCAGCCAATCGGCCAGAAGAGTCAGCTTCAATCACACGACCGTATACCTGACTGCCTCGGGGAGCAATCACGCTGCCGTTTGAAGCCACTAAATCGGCTTCCAATACCGCTGTAAAGCGCTGACCTTTGCCTGTTTTTCGCGTATCTAAGGTATCACTCAAGCGTACCGTTAATTGAGTGCCCGCGGCCACTTCTGCGGGTGCGGAGGCTTGTGGCGCCGGGGCTGGTGCAGCAGGGGCCTGGGCAGCAGGAGCTTGCGCAGTTGGCGCAGCGTCACCGAAGTCGATGCCTGCAACCTGTTCAGTTGGGAACCATTGGTCTTGGCCGTTGACATTGAAAGTCACCATATTCTGATCCCGCGCGACCATTGTGCCTTCAATGACTCGTCCATCTTTCAATCGCAATGTATCTGCAACCGCAGTTCCCACCAATAAGCTCATCAAAAAACTTAAAGTCACCAAACGTCGCATGCTCACTCCCGTGCCTTTAACACTATGAATATTTACCAATTTTAGTCGACATTATGACCAATAAATCGAGAATTAGTTCAGTTACCACCCAATTGTTGGATCAAGTCATGATTAAATCCACGGTAAAGCAAAAAACGGAGCTGTTTCGCACGCTCTTCTCTTTGCGCTGATAGGCTGTCAAAGCGACGCTGAATACAATCACTAAGGACGAGTTGCCAATCAACAGAACACAGCTTTAGTGCATCAGAAATCAACGTCTTATCAATACCCCGTTGAATTAACTCTGCTCTGATCCGCTGCGGCCCATACCCTTGCTGACTGCGGCGACGAATGTAACTATCACAAAAGCGAGGTTCATCGAGCCAACCGTGCTCTGCACACTTGTCTAGGACGGTGGCGATGTCAGAAGAAGAAAAGCGCCGTTGGCGAAGCTTATTCGCCAACTCTTGGTGGGAGTGATCACGCCGCGCAAGCAAGCGCATGGCGGCGTTTAAAGTGTCATTCTCTGAACTCAGAGTTCCTCTCCAATCTCAGCTAACTGCTCCTCTTCTTGAGCAGCTTTCGGCTTAAGCAACAGCATATCGCGAAGTTTCGCCTCTATCGTCTGCGCTACCTCGGTATTTTCCTTGAAATAACGCAGCGCATTCGCTTTACCCTGACCCACTTTGTCGCCGTTATAGCTATACCAGGCACCCGCTTTTTCGATCAGTTTGTGTTGTACACCCAGATCAATCAGCTCACCCACTTTAGATACGCCTTCCCCGTACATGATTTGGAATTCGGCCTGTTTAAACGGAGGAGCCACCTTATTCTTCACGACCTTTACGCGAGTTTCATTACCGACGACTTCGTCGCCATCTTTCACTGCACCCGTGCGACGAATATCCAAGCGAACCGAAGAGTAAAACTTCAGTGCATTACCACCCGTCGTCGTCTCAGGGTTACCGAACATAACACCGATTTTCATTCTGATCTGGTTGATGAAAATACATAGAGTGTTAGAGCGCTTAATGTTACCTGTCAGTTTACGCAGAGCCTGAGACATCAAACGTGCTTGCAAGCCAACATGGGTGTCACCCATATCTCCTTCAATCTCTGCTTTCGGCGTTAATGCTGCCACTGAGTCAACAATCACCACATCAACAGCGCCAGAGCGCACTAACATGTCACAGATCTCCAGAGCTTGCTCGCCGGTGTCAGGCTGTGACACAAGCAACTCATCAACATTCACACCGAGCTTGCCGGCATAAACAGGATCAAGAGCATGTTCTGCGTCGACAAAAGCGCAGGTCTTGCCAGCCTTTTGTGCTTGCGCAATCACTTCCAAAGTCAGTGTTGTTTTACCACTAGACTCCGGACCATAGATCTCAACAATACGGCCCATTGGCAAGCCACCAATGCCCAAAGCGATATCCAAACTAAGCGAACCAGTAGAAACTGATTCAATATCCAATGCCTGGGAGTCACCCAGTCGCATAATTGAACCTTTACCAAATTGACGTTCAATTTGTGACAGTGCTGCGGATAGCGCTTTAGACTTGTTGTTATCCATTATTTTCTCCAATTGAGCCAGCCGGCCCCTGACAATTACTGGCAAGTATACTGTATGAGCATACAGTATCAAGTCCTGTGCAAAAGATTTTTTTTAGTGCTTTATTTTCAAATTGTTAGCAATCTAATCAAAGATAGTCTCAGACCTATACAGTGAGTTATTTGAATAGAATCATACACAGTTATACGGGCCTATAACTGTGGTTAACGGTTTCGGTTGTAATCAGGATCACGTATTCTATTGCCCATGAAAATAACCCCTGCGTCGCCACTCGCATAACCCAACAGAGACATCGACAGTTCATGACCAGCAAGCAGCTTTCTGACGCCGTACTTTCCCAGCACACTCCCATGATGCAGCAATACCTGCGTTTAAAAGCTGAACAACCCGATATCCTGCTTTTTTACCGCATGGGGGATTTTTATGAACTGTTTTTCGACGATGCCAAACGTGCCAGTGAGCTGCTAGATATCTCATTGACTCATCGCGGCCGTTCAGCCGGAGATCCTATACCTATGGCTGGCGTGCCTTACCATGCAGTAGAAGGGTATCTTGCTCGTATGGTACAGCTCGGCGAGTCTGTCGCTATTTGCGAGCAGATTGGCGACCCGGCAACCAGTAAAGGGCCTGTTGAACGCAAAGTAGTACGCATTGTTACACCAGGCACGGTCACCGATGAAGCTTTATTGGAGGAGCGCCAAGATAATCTTCTCGCTGCTGTCTGCTACGGCACAAGTAAACACGCAGAAACGTTCGGATACGCCACTTTAGATCTCAGCAGTGGCCGATTTCTAGTATGCGAACTGACGACTGAAGAAGCATTACTGGCAGAGATACAGAGAACACAGCCAGCAGAACTATTACACCCCGAACAGTTTAATCCCTACTGGCTTGATAGTGTCAAAGGCCAGCGCCGGCGTCCAGAATGGGAGTTTGAACTTGCCACAGCACATAGTCAGTTGTGCCAGCAGTTCGGCACCCAAAATTTACAAGGGTTTGGCGTAGAATCTATGCCACAAGCACTTTGTGCTGCTGGCGGCCTGCTGCAGTACGTCAAAGATACACAACGTACAGCTTTGCCTCATATCGATGCGATACAAGTTGAACAACATGATGACGCAGTCATTTTGGACGCCGCCACACGGCGAAATTTGGAATTAACACAGAATCTCGCTGGTGGGATCGAAAACACGCTCGCCACAATTCTCGATGGTACGGCAACAGCGATGGGGAGCCGTATGTTAAAGCGCTGGCTACATCGCCCACTGCGAGACCGCGCACTAATTAACGGTCGGCAAGAAGCGATCGCAACTCTGCTGGAAAGCATGGTGATTGACGAATTACAGTCGCTATTGAAAGGGGTCAGTGATATCGAGCGGGCGCTTGCACGAGTAGCACTGCATACTGCTCGTCCAAGAGATTTCACCCGGCTGCGAGCAACCCTGGCCCTGTTACCCGAGCTGCATGAAATACTGGCGCCATTAGGCTGTGTAAAATTGGCCGCATTGCTGGCAAAGTGCCAACCACAACCTGAGTTACATAACCTGTTGGTACAGGCGATCGTCGAGCAACCGCCTGTACTCATCAGAGACGGCGGCGTCATAGCCACTGGTTACAATGCAGAACTCGACGAATGGCGAACATTAGCCAAGAATGCTGGTCATTACCTGGAAGAACTCGAAGCAAGAGAGAAAGAGCGCACCGGGATCCCAACTCTGAAAGTTGGCTTTAATCGAGTACATGGCTACTACATAGAGATCAGCCGCAGTTACGCTGACTGTGTCCCTGCCGAATATGTACGCCGCCAAACTCTGAAAAACAATGAGCGCTACATCATTCCAGAGCTAAAAGCGTATGAAGATAAAGTGCTCACCGCGCAAGGCAAGGCTTTAGCACTGGAGAAGCAGTTATACGAAGCGTTATTTGATCAGATCATGCCGCAACTAAAGTCGCTGCAGCAGATGGCACAAGCTTTGGCAGAAATTGATGTGTTGAACAACTTGGCCGCTAAGGCCGACGCTCACATGTATTGTCGTCCTAGCTTGAGTGATACACCAGGGATCCATATTGACGGTGGGCGTCATCCGGTCGTCGAACAAGTGATGAAGCAGCCTTTTATCGCCAATCCTGTAGAGCTCACCAGCCAGCGTCGAATGCTGATCGTTACTGGCCCCAACATGGGAGGTAAGTCAACCTACATGCGACAAACGGCGCTCATTACACTGCTGGCTTATATTGGTAGCTACGTACCTGCAGAGCAAGCCACGATAGGCCCCGTTGATCGCATCTTCACCCGAATAGGTGCCTCTGATGATCTTGCCAGCGGTCGTTCTACCTTTATGGTAGAAATGACCGAAACAGCCAATATCTTAAATAACGCCACAGCAAACAGCTTAGTGCTGATGGACGAAATTGGTCGCGGAACCAGTACGTATGATGGTTTGTCGTTAGCTTGGGCTTGCGCAGAGCAGTTAGCTTTAAACATCAACGCCATGACGCTGTTTGCAACCCATTACTTCGAACTTACGGCACTTCCTGAGCGGCTACCATCACTGGCCAATGTGCACTTGGATGCCGTCGAACATGGCGACACTATCGCTTTTATGCATGCTGTTCAGGAGGGACCAGCAAGCCGCAGCTACGGCTTACAGGTGGCCCAGCTTGCCGGCGTACCAAAACGTGTGGTCAAAAGAGCGCGAGCGAAACTGGCCGAGCTTGAAGCCAACCCGACAGCAACCCCCGCGGCCAGCAGCCATCCTCAGCAGCAACAGCTAGACATGCTTGACGATCCCCATGAAGCGATCACGCTACTAGAGACAATAGACCCAGACCAGATGACACCAAGAGACGCCCTCAACGCTCTCTATCAACTAAAAGCGTTGCTGTAGTATCAAAACCCTAAGCACTAACTAAAAAGCCAGCGCTCATCGGCGCTGGCTTAATCAAAAACCGTCTATCTATTATCGGACGGCATCATTCAATCAGTTATCAGATGCGAAACAAACTATCGACTGACAACCCCTGACTCATCAGAATATCGCGTAAGCGACGCAGCGCTTCCACTTGTATCTGTCGCACCCGCTCACGAGTAAGACCGATCTCATGACCCACATCTTCTAGTGTAGATGGCTCATACCCCAGCAGGCCGAAGCGGCGCGCTAACACTTCACGTTGTTTTGAATTCAATTCACCCAGCCAGTGCACGATACTGTCTTGGATATCTTTATCCTGCAGGTTTACTTCTGGGCCCCCATCATTTTCATCGGCAATGATGTCGAGCAGTGCTTTATCTGTCTCACCACCAATAGGTGTATCCACAGAACTGATTCGCTCATTCAGTCGCAGCATACGGCGAACATCATCCACCGGTTTTTCCAACTCATCTGCGATCTCGTCGGGCGTAGGCTCATGATCGAGTTTGTGCGCCAATTCACGAGCGGTTCGCAGGTACACATTCAGTTCCTTGACCACATGAATAGGTAACCGGATGGTGCGAGTCTGATTCATAATCGCCCGCTCAATGGTTTGGCGGATCCACCAGGTCGCATAAGTCGAAAAGCGAAAGCCTCGCTCAGGATCAAATTTTTCTACCGCGCGGATTAACCCCAGATTGCCCTCTTCGATGAGGTCTAACAAAGCAAGCCCACGATTGTTGTAGCGGCGTGCGATCTTAACCACTAATCGCAGATTACTTTCAATCATTCGTTTTCGAGAAGCTGCACATCCACGCAGCGAACGGCGGGAGAAATAGACTTCCTCTTCAGCTGTTAATAGCGGAGAAAAGCCGATTTCACTTAAATAGAGTTGCGTCGCATCTAAGTTCTTTTGTAGATCTTCCTGCGTCGCATCATCGCTTAGCAGCGATGCCTTTTTCGTCTTAGTTGATTTTTTCGCCCCAGCATCAGCACTTTTTGAGCTTGATTGCTCATCTTCAACCGAATCAATAACCATCTCATCTTCAGAGATATTTACCTGGCCCATACGCAGTCTCCCAATCCTGTCCTACTTTCAAGACAAAACTACGAATAAGTAACGCTGATAACATCAGCGTTTTGGCAGATATCGCGTCGGATTAACCGACGTTCCCCGATATCGGATTTCGAAGTGCAGCTTCACTCGCTCAGCACCACTACTTCCCATGTCGGCGATATGCTGCCCCGCCCTCACCCACTGCTGCTCTTTCACCCGCAGCCTACTGTTGTGGGCATAGGCACTTAGGTAGTCTTCGCTGTGCTTTATTATTATTAGTTGACCAAAACCTCTTAATGCACTGCCCGAGTAAACTACTTTGCCATCTGCGGCAGCGTAAACCGGGTCACCCTTCTTACCTGCAAAATCAATTCCCTTGGCTCCCTGCTCCTTGCTACTGAACCAAGTGATGACTTTACCTCTGGAGGGCCAGCGCCAACCACTTACCTTAGAGGGATAAACCTCTTTAGAAGCGGGTTTTGGCTTGGTGTTTTTTTCACCACCATTGCCAGAGTAATCCTTGCCTTTTTTGGGATCAACCTTGGTGGGTGATGGCTGAGTCACAGTTTTGCCGCTAACCTTAGGTTTTGTCGGCTTTCTTGACACTTTCGGTGCAGCTTTCGCTGTTGAGGCACGTAATTTCAGTACTTGACCAGGATGGATCACGTAGGGCGAAGGAATATTATTGATGCGAGCCAACTCACGCACATCGCTGCCAGCAGCAAAAGCGATGGCGTAAAGTGTCTGCCCTTTTTTTACCGTATGGGTGGCGCTTTTTAACACCCCACGTTTATCTTCGGTATAGGCTGCAGGAGTACTTAACTCGCTGACAGGGGCGGGCTTATGAGTTTTATTGGAGCAGGAGAGCAGGCCGACGGCTGTTAACAGCAGTAGCCCAAGTACACCTCTCTGTGATCTGACGCTCCTTAAACTACTCACACATTCCCAATATCAGCGAAGAATCAAATAAGCCCCAACGGCAGCAACCACCGTCAACCAACCCATCAAATCAATATTGTCTCTTAGCTTGGCTTCCATTTTGGCTCCGCCCCAACGCATCAAAGCGCTAACCAAAAAGAAACGCATCCCACGGCCACAAATTGACGCCAGTACAAATGGGAAAAACACCATCTGTAACATGCCCGCAGAAACAGTAAAAACCTTGTACGGAATGGGAGAAAAACCAGCGAGGAACACGACCCAGACTCCCCAGCGTTCAAACCAACTGATGGCATGGGCAAATTTATCTTGGTAACCAGCGGCATTAATCGCAGGCTCAACCAACACATCGAACAGAAAATAACCCAACCAATAACCGACAATACCGCCAAGCACGGAGAACACCGTAGACCAAGCTGCGTAATGCCAGGCTTTCTCAGGTTTTGCCAATGTCATCGGTGCGAGCATGACATCTACAGGGATAGGAAAAAACACCGATTCGGCAAAGCTCATACCATACAGATAGGCAGGCGCATGACGATGGCGGACTTTCACCATCACCCAGTTGTACATAGGAGAAAAAAGTTTCATTAACCTGGTATTCCTTTAACCAGTGGTACAAAACGAACGGATTCGATCTGTTCGCTATAAAATTTATCACCTTGGCGGGTGATCCGTTGCAATACTTGTTCGTTACCGCCTACAGGAATAATCATCCGACCGCCGTCAGCCAATTGCTCCAGAAGCGCGGTAGGTACATCATCCGGTGCCGCTGTTACCAGAATGCCATCAAAGGGGGCTTTTGTTTCCCACCCCTGCCAGCCATCACCAAATTTCATCGATACATTATGCAGGTCCAACTGCCGCAATCGGCGTTTTGCCTGGTATTGCAGCGTTTGGATACGTTCTATCGAGCAAACCTGAGGCACCACTTGCGCCAGCACGGCCGTCTGATAGCCAGATCCAGTGCCGACCTCTAACACTCTGTTCATCGGTCCGCCCTGCAACAACAGTTCGGTCATCTTCGCCACTATATAGGGTTGGGAGATGGTCTGCCCCACACCGATAGGCAACGCCGTATTATCGTAAGCCTTATGAGCTAACGACGCATCCATAAAACTTTGCCGAGGCACAGCTGCGATAGCGGCTAACACTCGGGGATCGGAGATCCCTTCCTGTTGCAGAATTTGCAATAGCCGCTGCAAGCCCGGCGATGTTACTTGATCACTCATAAACGAATTGCTGACACCCAATGTTGTAATGCTTCGCGCTGATGATGCGCAGTTAAATCTATCTGCAGCGGTGTCACAGAAACATAGCCCTGCTCTACCGCATGAAAATCAGTGCCTTCACCGGCATCTTGCCCTTTACCCGCAGGCCCAATCCAAAACACCTCTCTAGCGCCAGGATCTAACGCGCGCACGACAGGCTCAGAACGATGGCGCTGCCCTAACCGAGTCACTTTTACGCCTCGCAGCTGCTCATATGGCATATCTGGCACATTAACGTTTAACAGTTGATCCGATGGCAGTGGGTTCGCCAACAGTTGTTCAACGAGGCTAACCGCAACCTTTGCCGCAGTATCATAGTATTTTGGTGCTCTAGATACCGAAGAGATGGCGATAGCCGGGCGTCCAAGAAAACGTCCTTCAATCGCCGCAGCAACGGTTCCCGAGTAGATGGTGTCATCACCCAGATTGGCACCGGCATTAATACCGGCAACCACCATATCAGGTTCATCCTCTAACAGACCATTGACCGCAAGGTGAACGCAGTCAGTCGGCGTGCCTCTTACAGAAAGAAAACCATTTTCCAATGCTTGTACCCGCAACGGCTCTTCTAACGTCAGCGAGCTACTGGCGCCACTACGATTTCTGTCGGGCGCCATGGTGACGACATCGGCGATCTGCGACAAAGCAAGATAAAGTGCCTTTAATCCCGGCGCATAGACGCCATCATCATTGCTTAATAGGATCCGCATGATTACATCTACTCCTGAAATCGAACCACTTCCCGCAGCACCGCTGTGGCATAGCAGCCAGTGGGAAGCTGGAATGAGAGTAACAGATCATCACCTTGCTGTTGCCAGCTAAATTGTTGCGGGTGGATCATTAATGGACGGCGTTCCTGCTTTAAACCTTGAGCCACCAACCCATCAGCAAACTCAGCAAACTCAGCAACGACCTCTTGCTCAATGAGTTGTGCATCAGAGCTCGATGACAGCTCCCCTTTACCCCATAGGGGTACAGAATATTGAATGTCACCAGAGGTCAATCTATCGACGATGGTGTCGTCAATCTGCTCAGCGGTGAAATAGCTCCGTGTGCCTGACAACATAAAACACTCACCCGCTAACGGTTGTACGCCACTCTCAATACGCTTAGAAGCCACGCGATTGAATAACAGGCTACGCGCGGCAGAGAGCGCCATACTCTTTTGATTACGGGACTTAATCCGTTTGCCGGCAAACAATGCCTGGGCTTGCAGTAGATTTTTACCGCCATGACCAAATCGTTGGCTGCCGAAATAATTTGGTGCACCTCGCTGCGCGACTGTGCGTAAAGCCTCTTCGGCTGCTGCCATATCTGATACTTGACGTAGGCGGATCTCAAATCGATTCGCTTTATGGGTGCCAGGGCGCAACTTCTTGCTATGGCGCTGTTGTGCGATCACCTCGACACCGGGCGCAATCTCACCACGCAGATCCGGGGCGTCCTGCCCAGGCAGTTGCACAGATATCCATTGTTGAGTGACCGCCCAGCGATCTTTCAAGCCAGAGTGTCCAATAACCTTAGGAGAGGCTTTCAGTAAGCCAGATAAGCGTGTGATCACATCCGCTGTATTGGCATCCTTCTTTCGGATCTGCAGCCAGAGGTGTTCTCCCTCGCCATCCGGTTCGAATCCCATCACTTCATCAACGAAGAAATCTTCCGGCTTCACTTTGAAATTGGCCTCAGCGGAAGGCTCCTGACCTAATCGATAGGCCAACGAATACCATGCCAATTCAAGATCTAAATGATTCATGATTTAGCCACCAAAAGTACGACCGCATGGCAAGCAATCCCCTCTTTCCGGCCGACATAACCCAGCTCTTCGGTGGTGGTGGCCTTGACATTAATTTGCGACACAGTCGAATCAAGGTCATCCGCAATCAGTGCGCGCATACTGTCTATATGAGGACGTAGCTTAGGCGACTGCGCCGCTACGGTGACATCTAAGTTGCCAATCTCAAAACCGAGCGCCTGCACTTGGGCGAAGCACTCTCGCAATAACACGCGACTATCCGCACCTTCATAAGCAGGATCAGTGTCAGGAAAGAGTTTGCCAATATCTCCTAAAGCAACTGCACCTAACAGTGCATCACAAATCGCATGCAACACCACATCGCCATCGGAATGAGCGATCAATCCTTGCGAATAAGGCACGGTCACACCCGCCAGCACTAAAGGCTTATCACTACCAAATTTATGAACATCGAAGCCGTGGCCTATGCGCATCCAAGATTGTCCTCATGCTGTAAATAAAAGCCGGCTAACTTAAGATCAGCCGGTCGAGTCACTTTGATATTAGTGTCGTTTCCTAGGACAAGCTTAGGATGATGCCCCGCCCACTCCATTGCCGACGCTTCATCTGTCACAGGAATACTTGCCGCTAACGCCGCAGCAACGTTACGTTGCAAACTCTTTGTAGGAAACAGTTGCGGCGTCAGGGCATGCCAAAGCCCCTCTCGGTTCACAGTATGATCAACGAAGCCATCAGGTGATGCTCGCTTCATTGTATCTCGGACTGGCGCAGCTAATAAGCCGCCATCGTCATCCGCAGCCACCTGCTCGAGTAAACGCTCAATATCATCAACCAATAGGCATGGGCGCGCGGCGTCATGGACTAAAGCCCACTGCGCTCCCAGCGCCAACGCTTTGTTCAGGCCATTAAGCACTGAATCCGCACGTTCAACACCACCATCCACCCTAAGTACCTTTGGATGATTGGCCATGCTCAGTTGTGAGAAATAGGGGTCGTCTGCAGACACCGCAACAATTACTTGGCTCACCAGCGCGCACGACAACAGCTTTTCAATGGTGATATCTAAAATAAAACGTCCATCCAAGGTCAAATATTGCTTGGGACGATCCGCCTTCATGCGGCTGCCAACACCTGCGGCAGGCACAATGGCGACCAATGAGGGATATATTTTATTCATTGTTTACTTGCTTAGGGCTTTCGATAATGCGGTAGAAGGTCTCACCCTGCTTGATCATACCGAGCTCGTTGCGAGCACGCTCTTCGATCGCTTCATTGCCATTACGCAGATCATTGATCTCCGCATACATCAGCTCATTACGTTGTTGTAACCGATTATTCGCTTCAGCCTGAACGGCGACCCTATCATGCACAGACACGGCATCACGAATGCTATTTTTACCAAACCACAGACGCTGCTGTAACAAGGCAAAAATAATCAGCAATATGATCCAGAGCAACCGCATAGCAAGCCTATAGATAAAATTCTGTCGCTATTATGCGGGAGGGGATGGTGTGGGAAAAGAGCTGATAGCAAAAAGCCGCCCATCAGGGCGGCTTTTTCAGAGTTTGATCAGCTTAAGCTTACGCTTGGCCTTTAACTTCTTTCAAACCGTTGTAAGGTGCTTTTGAACCCAAAGCTTCCTCGATACGGATCAGCTGGTTGTATTTAGCAACACGGTCAGAGCGGCTCATAGAACCGGTCTTGATTTGGCCAGCACAAGTACCAACAGCCAAGTCAGCGATAGTTGCATCTTCAGTCTCACCTGAACGGTGAGAGATCACAGCGGTGAAGCCTGCATCTTTAGCCATCTTGATAGCAGCCAGAGTTTCAGTCAGTGAACCGATCTGGTTGAACTTAATCAGGATAGAGTTAGCAATACCGTTGTCGATACCACGCTTCAGGATCTTAGTATTAGTAACGAACAGATCGTCACCAACCAACTGGATCTTGTCGCCAAGCAGCTTAGTCTGATGTGCGAAACCATCCCAGTCAGACTCGTCCAAACCGTCTTCGATAGAAACGATTGGGTACTGCTCAACCAAACCAGCAAGGTAATGGTTAAACTCTTCAGCAGTGAAGATCTTGCCTTCACCCTTCATGTTGTAGTTACCAGCTTCTTTGTCATAGAACTCAGAAGCAGCACAGTCCATGGCCAAAGTAACGTCTTTGCCCAGCTCGTAACCTGCAGCTTCAACCGCTTCTTTAATCGCAGCCAATGCCGCAGCGTTTGATTCTAGGTTAGGTGCGAAACCACCTTCGTCACCTACAGCAGTGCTCATGCCCTTAGACTTAAGTACTTTTGCCAGGTTGTGGAATACTTCAGCACCGATACGCAAACCTTCTTTCAAACTCTTAGCGCCAACAGGCTGGATCATGAATTCTTGGATATCTACGTTGTTATCAGCGTGCTCACCACCGTTGATGATGTTCATCATTGGCAGAGGCATAGAGAACTGACCTGCAGTACCGTTCAGTTCTGCGATGTGCTCGTACAAAGGCATACCTTTAGCTGCTGCAGCTGCTTTAGCGTTAGCCAAAGAAACAGCCAAGATAGCGTTTGCGCCGAAGTTAGCTTTGTTTTCAGTGCCGTCGAGATCGATCATGATTTGGTCGATAGCAGCTTGGTCTGCAGCGTCTTTACCTACAACCGCTTCAGCAATTGGACCGTTAACTGCAGCAACCGCTTTCAGTACACCTTTACCCAGGAAACGTGACTTATCGCCATCACGCAATTCCAGCGCTTCGCGAGAACCGGTTGATGCGCCAGAAGGGGCAGCAGCCAAACCGATGAAACCACCTTCCAGGTGAACTTCAGCTTCAACAGTAGGGTTACCGCGTGAATCGATGATTTCACGGCCAATAATTTTGACGATCTTAGACATGGTCTTCCTCGTTAATTTACGAATTACTAATTAAAAAACAGCACGGACTCACACAGGGGCGAGAGTCCACAAATTCTTAGTCAAATTAGTTTAGGTGGCGCTTCTGATAATCTCCAGCCGCCGCCACAAAACCGGTAAACAATGGGTGTCCATCGCGTGGTGTAGAAGTGAATTCCGGATGGAACTGACACGCTACAAACCAAGGATGTTCAGGGATCTCAATGATCTCAACCAGTTTCTTATCTGCGCTTAGGCCTGTAATCTTCAGACCCGCTTTTTCCAACTGCTTACGGAAATTGTTGTTCACCTCATAGCGGTGACGGTGTCTCTCTTCGACGGTAGCGTTGCCATAAAGTTCCCGAGCACGGCTACCATCCAATAAATGACAAAGCTGAGTCCCAAGACGCATGGTGCCACCAAGATCAGATTGCTCGGTACGTTGTTCAACATTACCTTCCGCATCCAACCACTCGGTGATCAACCCCACCACAGGATAAGCACTTTCAATATCGAATTCTGTACTGTGGGCGCCTTCCATGCCAGCAACATGACGAGCGTACTCAATCAACGCTACCTGCATACCAAGACAGATGCCTAAATAGGGCACGCCGTTTTCACGGGCATACTGGGCAGCGAGGATTTTCCCTTCAACGCCACGCTCACCAAAGCCACCGGGTACCAAAATTGCGTCGACACCTTCGAGCACTTCGACGCCTTTGGTTTCGACATCTTGCGAGTCAACATACTTAATATTGACGTTTTGACGACTTTTCAAGCCACCGTGCTTCAACGCTTCATTCAAAGATTTATAGGCATCAGGCAACTCAACGTATTTGCCTACCATAGCAATGGTGACATCGTTGGTCTGATTGCTCTCTTCGTAGAGCACCTGTTCCCACTCAGACAGATCGGGTTCCGCACACTCGAGACCAAAGCGTTTCACCACCAAGGCATCAAGCCCCTGGCCACTCAACAGAGCTGGAATACGGTAGATGCTATCAACATCTTTCAAAGAGATAACCGCACGCTCTTCGACGTTAGTAAACAGGGCGATCTTAGCGCGCTCATTTGCAGGAATATTGCGGTCACTCCGACAAACAAGAATATCAGGCTGAATACCTATAGAGCGCAGCTCTTTCACTGAGTGCTGAGTCGGCTTGGTTTTCACTTCGCCAGCGGCAGCCAAATAAGGCACCAATGTCAGGTGCATAAACATGGCGTGATCACGCCCCAGTTCAGTACCCAGCTGACGGATAGCTTCTAAAAACGGCTGCGATTCAATATCACCCACAGTGCCACCGATCTCGACAATAGCGACATCATGGCCTTCAGCACCTTTGAGCACACGGGCTTTAATTTCATTGGTGATATGTGGGATCACCTGAATGGTTGCCCCTAGATAATCACCACGGCGTTCACGACGAAGGACATCTTCGTAGACACGACCCGTAGTGAAATTATTACGGCGACTCATCTTGGTACGAATGAAACGCTCGTAATGGCCTAAATCTAGGTCAGTTTCTGCGCCATCTTCGGTGACGAACACTTCGCCATGCTGAAACGGACTCATGGTCCCTGGATCAACATTGATGTAGGGATCTAGCTTCATCATGGTGACCTTAAGGCCACGTGCTTCCAGGATGGCAGCCAATGATGCAGCAGCGATACCCTTACCGAGGGAGGACACAACCCCGCCTGTCACAAATATATAGTTCGTCGTCATTCTGAACCTGAGAAATTGAAAGTTGAAGGGACACTCAAGACGGGGCAATAGTATAACAAAGCCACGGCTCCCACTCAACGAAACGCGATTCTAACGGTGAAATAAATTGTCAGCATTGCGCCACATCAATGTGATCGCTGTCACGGGTTGAGTTCGGTTTTGGCTTCGCACCATGCGTTTTCAAGCTGTTCTAGTGAGTAATCACTTAGCTCTTTACCCTCGACACCTAAGATTTTCTCTACATAACGGAAACGATTTTCAAATTTATTATTAGCCTGACGCAGCAGCTGTTCCGGATCTTTTTTCAGATGACGTGCTAAATTTACCGCGGTAAATAGCAGATCCCCTAACTCGTCAGCGATATGCTCCATATCATCACTGGCCAGCGCTTCAACCAGTTCCAACTGTTCCTCCGCCAGCTTATCGACTACACCGCTGATATCAGGCCAATCGAACCCTTGATGTGCCGCCCGCTTCTGCAACTTAGCTGCTCGACTTAAAGCCGGTAACGCAGCAGGAACATCATCCAACGCACTTGGCGCAACATCTTGGCTTTTCTCAGCCCTTTCTGCGGCTTTAAAATTCTCCCAATTTTTCTTTATTTCAGCTTCATCTGCGACATCGAGTTGCGCAAAGACATGGGGATGGCGGCGAACTAATTTCTCACTGACGCCATCAACAATGGCATCAAAATCAAACAGCCCCTGCTCTTTGCCTAATTGGGCATAAAACACCACCTGAAACAGCAAGTCCCCGAGTTCATTCTGCACCTCAGGCCAATCCTCGGCTTCAATGGCATGGGCCACTTCATACGCTTCTTCCAGCGTATAAGGCACGATTGAGGTGAAGCTTTGCTTAAGATCCCAAGGACAACCACCCAGGGGATCTCTTAACTGTGCCATGATGTCGACGAGCTTATCGATAGACGGCTTATTACTCACCAGCAGATCCTTTCATCGGTTCATTTAGACAAAAAATCGCTCAAAGGCGCTTCGCTTCCATCACATCGGGAAGCTGACCCAAACGCGTTAATACCCTCGACAAAGAATCCTTGTTATAGATCTCCAGTTCCATATCGATGATCGCCGTCTGCTGGTTCACGTCTGAGCGACTTTTCACCCCCAACACATTGATCTTGTCATTAGCCAAAATGGTGGTGATATCTCGCAATAAGCCGCTTCGGTCGGTAGCTAACAAGCGAATAGTCAACGAATATCCGGCGGCGTAATTTTCACCCCACGCAGTTTCCATACCGCGTTCAGGTTGCGCTTCCAATAGATCGGCCAGCTGATCGCAGTCTTGACGGTGGATAGAGATCCCCCGCCCTTGCGTGATATACCCCATGATAGGATCACCAGGCACCGGCTGGCAGCAACGCGCCATGTGGGTCATCAGATTGCCGACCCCTTCAACAAGCAACACATCTTTCGGTGGCTTACGTGTCACATTAGCGGTTTTCTTTAATACCAGTTCATCCGCTTCTTCGTCTGACGGTTTCTGCAACTTACTTTGCAGGTGATTGACTACTTGGTTGAGTTTGACGTCTCCCCCACCAACGGCCGCCAGTAGATCATCAACATTGGTGACATTAAAACGATCCACCGCTTCTGACAGATCCGCTAACTTGAGACCGACACGGCTCAATTCGGTATCAAGCATCTCTCTGCCAGCAGCAATATTCTTGTCTCTGTCTTGTTGCTTAAACCAGTGTTGTACTTTGGCGCGAGCGCGGGATGATTTCAGGTAGCCCAGATTGGGATTGAGCCAGTCACGACTGGGGTTGGGCTCTTTGGCAGTAATAACTTCCACCTGATCCCCCGTTTGCAGCATGTAGGTGAATGGCACTATCTTGCCGCCAATCTTAGCGCCGATGCAGCGATGTCCCACCAAACTATGGATATAGTAAGCAAAGTCGAGCGGTGTTGAGCCCGTCGGCAGATCGACAACGTCACCCTTGGGGGTAAATACATACACCCGATCTTCGAATACCTGGTTACGCAGCTCTTCAACCAAGTTACCGCTCTCGGCAACATCATCTTGCCAGGCAAGGATCTTACGCAGCCAGGCGATGCGCTCCTCGTAACCGCTCTTTGCAGAGCCACCGCCCTCTTTATATTTCCAATGGGCGGCAACGCCCAACTCGGAATCCTGATGCATCTGTTCCGTGCGGATCTGTATCTCGACCGTCTTACCTTGCGGCCCAAGTACCACAGTATGGATCGATTGATAGCCGTTAGATTTTGGATTCGCGACATAGTCATCAAATTCACTGGGCAAATGATGGAACAGTGTGTGCACGACACCTAAAGCGGCATAACAGTCTTGCAGACGATCCACAACGACCCGCACTGCGCGTACATCGAACAGCTCGTCAAACGCCAACTCTTTGCGCTGCATCTTCTTCCAAATACTGTAAATATGCTTTGGGCGCCCTTGCACCTCAGCGTTGATCCCTTCCTGCTTGAGGGCTTTCTCCAGGCTTTGCAGAAACTTGGCGATATACTCTTCACGATCCAGACGCCGCTCATCGAGCATTTTAGCGATCTGTTTATAGGTCTGTGGGTGCTGATAACGAAAGGCGAAATCTTCCAGCTCCCATTTCAATTGTCCTATGCCTAAACGATTCGCTAACGGGGCATAGATATCGGAAGTTTCACGGGCGGCCATCACCCGCGTCTCTTCATCGGCATTTTTTACCGAATGCAGATAGCAGATCCGCTCGGCTAACTTAATTACCACCGCACGTACATCCTCGACCATGGCGAGTAGCATGTGACGGAGATTGTCCACCTGCTGCAAAGTCGGCTGACTCGAAGAGACTATCTGCAGAGAGCGTATCGCTTCCATACGCTCTACATTATCCAAAAGTTGACTGACCTTTTTGCCATAAAACTCATCGGCCTGCTCACGACTTACAATACCTTCCTGCACCAGCGGATATAACATCGCCACGCGGTAAGCGGTCAGATCCATTCCCATGGTCGCTAGGATCGCAATCATCTCCCGGCTACTGAGCAGTAACGATTCGCCCTGTTCGTGCTCAGCAACCAATCGCTGGCATAAGGCGTAAGCCTGCTTCACGCCCTCACGGGTATCTTTGGTTAGACCCAAGCCAATCAACCAATCATCAATACTCTGATTGAGTTTGCCTGTTTGCGTGTCGCGAACTGAAACCATAATGACTATTTCCTTACCTTAGCCTTTCCATCTTTGCGAAACAGGAGCATAGATTCAAGATGTGTTGTGTGTGGAAACATATCTATGATGCCCGCTTTCTCAATTCGATACCCCTGAGAGCAGAGTATTTCAGTATCTCTTGCCAGGGTAGCGGGATCACAAGAAACATAAACTAGCCGATGGGGAGCGAGCAAATGTATCTGCTCAGCAACCGCTTGTGCGCCTGCGCGAGCAGGATCTAACAGTACACCATCAAAAGGGCCATGGTTCTGTGCAAACTCGGTTAAGTCGCCATTCAAGTCAATCGTTTCAAATTGACAGCGGTCGGCCAACTCCAAGCGCTCGGCATTAGCCGCCGCCCGTTGATTCATCGCTTCAATCCCCTCCACGCCAATCACCTTGGCACCAACAGAGGCGATGGCGAAACTAAAATTACCCACACCGGAGAACAGATCGGCAATGGTTTCACCCGCTCTTGGCGCCAACCAGTCAACCGCCTGTGTCACCATGGCACGGTTGACCTGCTCATTGACCTGAATAAAGTGATTAGGCGCAAAACCGACATCCAGAGCTTGCTCCGCAACCGTTAGCTGATAATGGTAGATAGGCGCGGCCTCTCCCGTTAGCGTCTGCAGTGCACCACTATTACTCTCAGTTAACAGCTGCAGTGAATGTTGCTCAGCAAACTGCTGTACCAGGGTCAAGTCATCATTCCGCAGTTGATCAAGTTGGCGCAGGATCCATACCGTCCCCTCTTGCGACTGACAAACCTCCAGATGCGAGAATACTTTCGGACGCTTTAAACGCACTAACAGTTGGCGCAATAACTTAAAGCTAGATTGCAAAGATTCAGCCAATACCGGGCAGCTGTCGATCTCCACCAATGCCTTACTACTTCGCTGACGAAAACCCACTTTGAATTCGTTCTTGCCTTTACCAAACCAAATACTAATTCGGGCGCGACGACGGTAGCCCTGCGTCTCGCCAGAGATAGGTGCGTGCCAGTCTTCAGGTTCAGCGACATGGTGATCAGCCAACACTCTGGCGAGCCGTTTTTGCTTCACAACGCGCTGTCCTTCGGCAGACAGGTGCTGCAATGCACAGCCACCGCAATCACCAAAGTGGCTGCAAAATGGAGTGACCCGTTGCGCCGAGGCCTCGACTACTTTAATCAGCTTGGCGGTTTGAAAGCGCTTACGGCTGTCCGTCACCCGAGCCTCAACACGCTCGTTTGCCAGGGCACCATCGACGAACACGACGCGACCGTTATCTCTGGCAACGCCTTCCCCCTGATGATTAAGATCATCCACTTGCAACAGTAGTGACTGTTTACTGCTAGCGGCTTTCAACCGCTTGCTCGGCTTAAATATCTGCACCATGAAACGTTTACCTCGTCACGCCTTCGTTGTTCAGGCGGTACTCATTTTCTATCGAATATGACATTATTACCCGCATTGTAACGGCAGGGGTGAAGGAAACACCATGGCGACACTGGGCTTACGCTCTTGGGTGCTCATATTAACGCTGGCACCGACGGTATTGATCGGAGTCTTACTCGGCAGTTATTTCACCTTTCATAGCTTTCAACAGCTTGACGAAGAGTTAATTGAGCGAGGCAGTAATATTGTCGAACCACTGGCTATCGCCAGTGAGTATGGCATGCTGCACAACAGCCGCGAGATGCTTAAACGCTTGGTCGGTGTGTCTCACCGACGTCACTCTGAAACCGTGCGCGCCATCGCCATCTTCGATACTCGCCATAAGGTCTTTGTTACCAGCAACTACATACGCAACTTCAATACATTACGTTTGCCGCCAGGCTCCACCGTTCCACCGAATACCATGCTGGAGTACACCAGCAACGGCGATCTGATCCTGCGCACACCGATCCATCAAGAGTCTAACTTGTATGGCCTGAAGCCAGATGAACCCACGCCGATCATCGGCTATGTCGTTGCACAGTTGAATTCCGATGGCGCCGTGCTGGCGCAACATAGATCCGCACTGGCCGCAGGTATCATTGTAATGGTCGGCGTGATCCTCAACTTACTGTTCACCTTCCGTTTAGTAAAACAGGTCACCGAACCTATTTCGGAGATGGTAGATGCGGTAGATATGATCCGCCGTGGTCGACTCGACACCCGTGTCGCCGGTCCATTGATCGGCGAACTCGATGAACTGCGTCAGGGCATCAATGCCATGGCCAAATCTCTCGATGAATCCCACCTCGAGATGCAGCAGAACATCGATCAAGCCACCTCTGATCTGCGGGAAACGCTAGAACAGATCGAGATCCAGAATATTGAACTGGACATGGCGAAAAAACGGGCACAGGAAGCAAACCGGGTGAAATCCGAATTCCTTGCCAATATGAGTCACGAGTTGCGTACGCCGCTCAACGGGGTGATCGGCTTTACCCGTCAGCTGCTGAAAACGCCAATGACACCACAGCAAAAAGATTATCTGGTGACCATTGAAAAGTCCGCCAACAACCTGCTAACCATTATCAACGATATTCTCGACTTCTCTAAGCTCGAAGCGGGCAAGCTGCAGCTTGAGCAGATGCCGTTTATGTTGCGCGATACGATTTATGAAGTGGCCACGTTATTGGCTCCCAACAGCCATGAAAAAGGCTTAGAGATGGTTGTGCGGGTGATGGATAAAGTACCGGACAACCTGATTGGTGATGCCTTCCGTATTAAGCAGGTACTCACCAACTTAGTAGGTAATGCGGTGAAGTTCACTGATCAAGGCTCGGTTGAGATCAGTAGTAAGCTGCTGAAAGAGCATGAGGATAAAGTCACCCTCAAGATCATGGTGACAGACACAGGGATAGGGGTAAGTGAAGAGCAACAGAAATCTCTGTTCCAGGCCTTTGGCCAGGGGGATACCAGCATCACTCGTCGCTTCGGCGGCACCGGTTTAGGCTTAGTGATCTCACAACGCTTGGTTCACCAAATGGGCGGAGAGATGGGCTTTGACAGCACGCCCGGAGAATCCACTACCTTCTGGTTTACCTTATGTTGTACCCGCAGTCCGCTGCCACTAGGAGAGCCGCTACCACTAGATGCCGTATTCGAACAGTCCGTGTTAATTTACGAGCCCCAAGCTGCCAGCCGTCGTGCCCTGTCTGAACCACTGCTGAATTGGAATATCAATGTCGTTAGTGTCAGCGAGCCGTTCGAATGGCAGTATCAGCTCAATTCCGGTCAGCGTTTCCTGGCCACATTGATCAGCTGCGCCTCATGCGAAAAAGATATGTCACAGATGGGGCAACTTATCCGACAGGCTAAAGTATGCAGCAACCAAGTCATCGTGATCACCAATCACAGCGATCCGAATATCCACGACCGATTACGTGAACAGGGAGCCGATTATAGCTTGGCCAAACCGGTATCCCCTTCTAAAGTTTGCCGCTTAGTAGGCAACTTTAAGCCAGCAGAAAAAGTACAGCCAGTGAAGGTCGAGAGTAAAATCACCCGCCATGATGCGCGAGTGATGGCCGTCGATGACAACCCGGCGAATCTGAAACTGATTGCCGCTCTGCTGGATGATATCGTCAACGAAGTTGAGATCTGTGAAGATGGTGAATTCGCTGTCGAGAAAGCGCAAAAGCAGAGTTATGACCTGATCTTGATGGATATTCAGATGCCACGTATGGATGGCGTGACAGCGACCCAGGAGATCCGCAAAACAGAGTTAAATCGTTCAACCCCGATCATCGCAGTTACCGCCCATGCCATGAGTGGCGAACAGGAACGACTGCTATCTAAAGGAATGGATGACTATCTCACCAAACCAATCGACGAAGAGGCACTGCAACGCCTGCTATTACGGTGGATCCCGAAGCTCAACAGTCAAGGTACCAGCTTGGCGACAATAGATGGGATCGACTGGAGCCTCGCCCTCAAACGTGCTGGCGGCAGAGAAGCTCTCGCCCAAGAGATGCTACAGATGCTGCTGGATAGCCTGCCTGATGTCAAAACATCCTTAGATAACGCCTATCAGGAACAAGACCGAGAGCAGCTACTGCACCATGTTCATAAGCTCAATGGCGCTTGCTGTTACACTGGCGTACCGCAGCTCAACAAACTAGCAAATCAACTGGAAACACTACTTAAGCAGGGAATTGAACTACCGGACCTAGAGCCTGAGCTGCTGGAGATGCATGATGAAATTTCACTACTATTGGAAGCGGCAAAAGCCACACAGGCTTAATGGCGACTAGGATATAGAAGGAAAGGCCTGAGCCACTCAGGCCTCAATCAACACGGTTGCAACCGCAAAGTGGCGCTCATCACTGATACTCAACAGCCAATGAGTCCCCCCCAGGCGCTCAGCTTGTGCCAAAGCCGCGCCCGTCAGAGTCAGTTCAGGTTTACCCGCTGCATTATTGCCGATATGTATATTCTGAAAACTGACACCAGCAGCAATACCTGTACCTAACGCCTTTGCCGCCGCTTCTTTTGCAGCAAACCGTTTCGCTAAAAAGCGCGCCTGCTGCGATGTTTGCAGAAAGCGCTCCATTTCAACGGCGGTCAAAATACGTTCGGCAAAACGCTGGCCGCTACGAGCAAGCGCACTCTCAATACGCTCGACTTCAACGATATCCGTTCCCAGCCCAACAACTGGCATCTCTAAATTCCTAGTCTTGCTTCTTTCATCAACCGGCGCATATCAGCAACGGCTGTTGCCAGTCCATCAAAAGCAGCACGGGCGATGATCGAGTGGCCAATGTTAAGCTCTTCCAGCTCAGGGATCGCCGCGATTGGTTTGACATTGTGGTAATGCAAGCCATGGCCTGCATTAACTGTCAGGCCGAGACCATCGGCATAGGTCGCCGCTTCAGCAATACGCACAAGCTCTGCTTGCTGGACTTGCTCATCGGTTGCATCAGCATAATGGCCAGTATGCAATTCAATATAGGGCGCACCAGAGGCCTTAGCTGCATCAATTTGGGCTTTGTCTGCATCGATAAACAGCGACACCTTAATACCCGCCGCGGCTAGTTCACTCACCACCTGTGTCATCCGTGGCAACTGCCCTGCCACATCCAAGCCGCCTTCAGTGGTCAGCTCTTCGCGCTTCTCAGGCACTAAGCAGACAAACGTTGGCTGAGTTTCAATGGCGATCTTCACCATCTCATCGGTCGCAGCCATTTCCAGATTCATGCGGGTTTTCAGCGTATGCTTCAACAACGCCACATCACGATCCTGAATGTGTCGGCGATCTTCCCGCAGATGTACAGTAATGCCATCGGCACCGGCATTTTCAGACACTGCAGCCGCGTGAACAGGATCGGGGTAATTTGTGCCTCGGGCCTGACGGAGCGTGGCAATATGGTCAATGTTGACGCCCAGCAAAATCTCTTTCAAGGTCGTTTTCCTTTTAAAAAATGTGCAAATAGTTCACGGCTTTTTAATGGGCGCGAGCCTAGCTGTGATGATAGTGCCTGACGACAAATTAGCTTGGCGCTGCGCTGAACAGCTTCATTATCAAACGCTCCTCGCGCAATTGCCAGCAGATGTGCTCCAGGGTAGACACCCGTTACGGCAACGTCACTATGGCTTACTTGTGCTAGCCATCCCTGCTCAGGGATCCAGCGGTAACTCAACTGCTCAGACAGACAATGCCCTTCAGTATCACTCTGAAAGTCAATACCAAAGCCCAGGGTGTCTAATAGTAGGAGTTCAAATGGTCGTAGGATCTGATCTGGCACCATCTCTGCTGCCATTTGCGCTAACGCCGCCAACGCATCGCTATAAGAGGAGAATAGTTCAGAAACCGGCTCACTCTGTGGTAACAAGCGCACCAATAATTCATTCAGATAAAGAGCGGTATAAAGCGCACTGCCGGTAAATTGATAGGCGGCGGGTCCATCGGCTTCAGCATGCCTCAAGGAGAGCAGTTCACCGCGTCCAGAAAGCTCGACGAGTAGCGGTGTAAAGGGCTGCATTAACGCAGCGGTTCCTTTCGACTTCGAACGCGCGCCGCGGCATACCGCTCTGACATAGCCCAGATCCAGATGGAACAGGTCAACCAGCAAGCTGGTCTCCCGATATGGACGACGGTGCAGTAAAAAAGCGGATGCCGACTCGGCCGTCACTTAGTCCTCGCCATACCCCAAGCTACGTAATGCCCGCTCATCATCTGCCCAGCCACTCTTCACCTTTACCCATAGGTTCAAATTGACGCGACAATCAAATAGCGGCTCCATATCCAGACGTGCTTCACGGCCAATGGTTTTAAGCTTCTCTCCGCCCTTACCTATCACCATGCGCTTCTGGCCATCCCGCTCAACCAAGATCAAGCCGTTGATCTGAGCAACCCCGTTGGGCTGCATCTTAAACTGTTCGATCTCTACCGTGACTGAATAAGGCAGCTCCTGCCCAGTAAAACGCATCAGTTTTTCCCGAATGATCTCCGCCGCCATAAAACGCTGCGAGCGGTCGGTAATATAGTCTTCCGGATAGAAATGCTCACATTCAGGGAGAGAATCAATAACGAACTGACGCAACTCATCAACATGTTCGCCTTTACTGGCAGAGATCGGCATCACTCGTTCAAACGAAAAATCGGCAGCCAGTTTTTGAATGTGGGGCAATAACTCAGCTTTGTCCTTCACCTGATCCACTTTATTGATGGCCAAAACCACCGGCACTTTTTGCGCTTGGCGGATCTTAGTTAGCACCATCTCGTCATCTTCTGTCCAATGGGTGCCCTCAACCACGAAGATAACCATTTCAACATCAGCCAACGCACTAGACGCCGCACGGTTCATAAAGCGGTTGATCGCCCGCTGCTCTTCAATATGCAGCCCTGGGGTGTCAACAAACACAGCCTGCACCGGGCCTTCAGTCAAAATACCAAGAATACGATGACGTGTGGTTTGCGGTTTCTTTGAAGTAATTGAAACCTTCTGCTCCAGCAGCGCATTAAGCAATGTTGATTTACCAACATTAGGGCGGCCAACAATGGCAACGAGGCCAGCGCGAGTATTATCGCTCATGGGAAAGCTTCTCCAGGACCTGGGCAGCGGCATCTTGCTCTGCTTTACGTCGGCTCGGACCAGAAGCGGTGACCGCCTCATTCAACGGGCTGACCTGACAGGACACAGTAAATGTTTGATTATGTGCTTCACCTTCAATGTTGAGCACAGCATAGTCCGGTAGAGGTAATTTGCGACTCTGCAGGAGTTCCTGCAGTTGCGTTTTGGCATCTTTCTGGTGTTCACCAGGCTTGATCGCCTGCAACCGACTATCGTACCAGCTCAGTACTAAGGGCTCACACACCTGCATACCGCCATCAAGGTAAACGGCACCAATAATAGCTTCAACCGCGTCCGCTAAAATGGAAGCGCGACGAAAACCACCGCTTTTCAGCTCACCAGAGCCCAAACGTAAATAGTCTCCGAGCTTAAAATCTAACGCCAGTTCAGCCAGCGTGGTGCCTTTAACCAGCGTTGCCCTTAATCGGCTCAGATCACCTTCGCTCGCTTTCGGAAACTGCGCATAGAGTTTCTCTGAGATCACAAGACTAAGAATAGAGTCGCCAAGGAACTCTAACCGTTCATTATGACGACTACCGGCACTGCGGTGAGATAGTGCCTGTTCAAGCAACGCAATGTCCTTGAATTCATATCCCAATGCACGGCTTAAACGAGCAAGATTATCCATAGTTAACCACGCTACTATACAGTTGCACTACTCAATACCGCCAATACGACTAAAGCGAACACCAGTAGGTACCCAGCTGAAAAAGCTGTTGGGATCACGGTCAAATTCAAAGCTCATCCAGATAGCGACAGCCTGACCAACCAAATGAGTTTCAGGAACAAACCCCCAGAAGCGGCTATCAAGGCTATTGTCGCGGTTATCACCCATGACAAAGTAATGCTCTTTAGGTACTAACCACTCACCGGGACGTGAGCCTCGTTGACGGAAATAATTGACCCAAGGTTCACCACGGTCACGGTAGATAAGGATCTGATGGCTGACCTCACCTAACTTTTCTTCAAGACGATCGACAACACCACCGGCTGGATCTTTAAACTCATTGCGACCAACCACATCGGAAGCAACCAGCTTCAGCTCTGGGCAAGGCACCTGATCAACACAAGCGGGCTGGATATAAAGCTTCTTGTCTTTGTAGATGACGCGATCGCCCGGTAAACCAACGACACGCTTGATGTAATCGATCTGCGGCTGAGGCGGGTGCTTAAACACCACAATATCGCCCCTTTTAGGCTCACCTGTTTCCAGAAACTTAGTCCGGTTCAGCGGTTCACGCAGACCATAACTAAACTTCTCGACCAAGATAAAGTCGCCCACCAACAGGGTAGGCATCATTGAGCCTGACGGGATCTGGAACGGTTCATAGATAAATGAGCGCAGTACCAGCACGATCGCTATGACAGGAAAAAGTGATTCTGCGAACTCAAACACTCCTGGCCGAGGTGCCACGCGTTCTCTTGCTTCTTCATCAAGCTCTGTGCCTGCCGCAGTTTCGGCGGCGGCAACAGCCAACTTACGTTTTGGCGCGAACATCAACGCGTCGATCAACCACAAAACACCGGTGATCAGCGTGGCAAATACCAAAATAGATGAAAATATTCCCGCCATCTTACTTCCTTAAGACTTCTTTCCTACCTGAAGAACGGCGAGGAAGGCTTCTTGTGGTACTTCCACATTACCCACCTGCTTCATCCGTTTCTTACCCTCTTTCTGCTTCTGCAGCAGCTTCTTCTTACGACTAACATCACCGCCGTAACATTTGGCGATTACGTTCTTCCGCAACTGCTTCACCGTACTACGAGCAATAACATGATTACCGATAGCTGCTTGAATAGCGATATCGAACATCTGCCGCGGGATCAGCTCTTTCATCTTATCGACCAGATCGCGACCACGACCCAGCGAATTATCTTTATGGGTGATCATAGCAAGCGCATCAACGCGATCACCGTTAATCAACACATCAACCCGTACCATATCCGCCGGTTCAAAGCGGACAAAATTGTAATCCAACGATGCGTAACCGCGACTGGTAGACTTCAAGCGGTCAAAGAAATCCATCACCACTTCGGCCATTGGGATCTCATAGGTCAGCGCCACCTGCTTACCGTGATAATTCATCTCTTTTTGCACGCCACGCTTTTCGATACAAAGCGTGATGACATTACCCAAGTACTCTTGTGGCACTAAGATATGTGCTTCAACGATCGGCTCACGGATCTCGTGAATATTATTCACTGGCGGCAGATCAGACGGATTGTCGACGCTAAGTAGCTCGCCATCGGTAGTTTCTACCTGATAGCCCACCGTCGGTGCGGTGGTGATCAATTCAAGGTCGTACTCACGCTCTAAGCGTTCCTGAATGATCTCCATGTGCAACATGCCCAAGAATCCAATCCGGAAACCAAAGCCAAGAGCGTTAGAGTTTTCAGGTTCATAGAACAGTGATGCGTCATTCAGGCTCAATTTAGCCAAGGCATCACGAAACGCTTCATAGTCATCCGAGCTTATTGGGAACAAGCCAGCATAAACCTGAGGCTTTACCTTTTTGAATCCTGGCAACGGTAACTCTGCACCGTTGCGTGCCAAGGTCAGGGTATCGCCCACTGGCGCGCCGTGGATCTCTTTGATGCCACAAACCACCCAACCCACTTCACCGCAATTCAAACCGTCAGTATCTTCTCGCTTCGGCGTAAAAATACCGATGCGATCGATGCCCCAGATCTGGCCGGTACTCATCACCTTGATCTTGTCGTGTTTCTTCAACGAGCCATGCTTAATCCGCACCAAAGATACGACGCCAAGGTAAGAGTCAAACCAAGAATCAATAATCAAAGCCTGAGTTGGCGCTTCTGGATCACCTTCAGGGGCTGGAATGTCGCGAACAATGGTTTCAAGCACTTTGTCTACGCCCAAGCCGGTTTTCGCTGAACAGGTCACAGCATCAGTGGCTTCAATACCAACAATGTCTTCAATCTCTTCCGCCACCCGCTCAGGATCTGCCTGTGGCAAGTCGATTTTGTTCAGGACAGGAACAACTTCCAGATCCATCTCAATGGCGGTGTAACAGTTCGCAACGGTTTGCGCTTCTACCCCCTGACCTGCATCCACCACCAACAAGGCACCTTCACAGGCTGCCAGGGAACGCGAAACCTCATAGGAGAAGTCGACGTGTCCCGGTGTATCAATGAAATTCAGCTGGTAGGTTTCACCATCCTGCGCTTTGTAGTTAAGCGTAACGCTTTGCGCTTTAATTGTGATACCACGTTCCCGTTCCAGATCCATAGAATCCAGAACCTGAGCTTCCATTTCGCGGTCACTTAGGCCACCACAGGTATGAATAAGGCGATCAGATAAGGTCGACTTACCATGGTCAATGTGGGCGATAATTGAAAAATTACGGATATGCTTCATGTAGGCAGAAACCAGTTAAACCGAAGGAGTGCGTTAACAAGCGGGCAATTCTACCCTGTTTAATCAAACGTCGCTATCTTGCTGTGTCGAAGAAAGCGTCAATGGCAGTTCATCACCCTGTAAAATCTTAATCTGACAGGCAGGATCCCGTTCATATTGGCGTGCCCGGTGACGAGCAAATAGCCAGCCAGCAACACCGCCTAACACAGCAGCAACAATCTGCATTGGTTCGTTATGGCTACCGCTAAGCTGCTGAAGCATAGAGATAATGATGGCACCAAACAATGCGCCAGCAATCGGCGATAGATAGACTAAAACAGCGCCGGTAATTAAGGTTTTTTCAGGTAGTGCAACGCGAACAGTTTGTCCCTGTTGCAAGTGGCCGGGATCTGGCAGCAGCATTCGGTGCAAACGGTGGCCAAACGCTTTTGCTACCACGCCATTGCCACAACCTTTATCACTACAGGCATCACAGGCGCTTTTTTGCAGGCTTTCCAGCTCAACCCAGCCGTCATGACATCGCACTACCCGTGCTTCTTCAACAAACATTAAGGCCGTTCCTTAGGCTTAGGTTTGTTCACCACAGGATAAATGGTTTCAGCGATACGTTGGGCTGTTTCCGGCGGCAACCTGCCAACAACGGTGATCTCAATACCGGAATTAATCAAACTAAATAGAGAAAGAGCGCCTCGAGTGACCAAACTGCCACGTTCTTCTGTGTCATCAACCTTGTTGATATAGACAGAGAACTTTATTAGCCCATCGCTGAACATCATATAATCGACGACGTCATTTATCAGCGCCAGACGATGTTGGTCTTTACCAACAAGTTCAAACCCTGATGGTGTCCAGCCCACCCGCCACTCAACCAACTCTCGTTCTGTTGACTTGGCTGGCGTAGCAACCGTTTGTGGGAACTCTGAGGTCGCAATAGCTTTGAGATGAGCCGACGGTTCATCTAACAGTTGCAGGGATACCACTTGCAGTTGCTCGACCAGATCCCCTTCACTGCTAATCACATCTGCACGCAGCATGAAACCAGTTTCAATATCTGCCCACACTAAAAGACCAAACCGATCCGCTTCATTAGGTGTAATGCGGATCAACTGGGCAATACGACCAGCAGTGCGACTACGTCCGCCCAAAACAAACTGATAGTTCTCAGCAATAGACTTAAAACCACGTAAGAAAGCCCGAGGTATGGGACCATCCATCTGCCCAGCTTTCAATGAATAAGCAGTGCGTTCGGACTCCAAGTAAGAAACCGTTTCCCCTTTACGCACAATATCCCGCATTGGCCCGTTGAGATAGCTCAAATGACTAATCTCGACGCCATCAACAAAGCCATGTTCGAATCTCAACGGCTCAATTCGGCCACCGAAATTCTGTACCATAGAGATTACATAGGTTTGCTGGCGGAAAGCATCCACCATACGACTTAAAAGAAGTTCGGGCGCTTCAGCGCCCGATGCAGAAAAAACAGTGCAGGAGAGTAACAGGCCGGTGAACAACGACCTGATTAGAGGTAACTTCATCTAGCGTTCTTCAGATCCTTTATCAGTATCTGTGGCTAACTCATCAGCAGGATCAAGCTGTTCCATCGGCTGTAAACGGCGCTGCTGTTCATGATCTTGCAAGTAAGCGTTGATACGGCGGCGCTGCTCAATAATTCGCATCTGTTGTGCTTTCGCTTCGTCACTCGGCTCCGCTTCTACTGGTGCAGCAGATAAACTGACCGGTGCAGCTAAACCAGTTAATGGCGTGGTATTAAGTACAGGTGTTGGAATTTCACTATTACCAGGCTGGTTATACTGTTGCACACCAAGCACGGCTACCGCAGCGACAGTCGCGGCAATCGCATATTGCCCCAGCTGCTTGAATAGCGGCACCACCTTGCCCGGTTGCACAGCCGCCGACGGCTCACTTTTAGGCGCAAGGATAGTCGGTTCATCTTCCAAGGCTGCCGCAACTCGGCTAGTCAAATCAATATCGATTGCTGGCGGCATCTCACCGCGGATAGCATCGCCAATCAATTGATAGCGCGAATAGGTATCCTGCAACTCTTGATCTTCGAGCAACGCATCGATCATGTCATCACTGATAGCGTCATCAACCTGATTATCTATCCAAGATGAAAGACGTTGCTGTTTATCTGCAGCCATTTTTATCTACCTCTGACGTTAACGTTCTATTAACGGCTTAACTTGTTTGTCTATCGCTTCGCGAGCCCGGAATATACGTGATCTCACCGTACCAACCGGACACTCCATCACTTCAGCGATCTCTTCGTAACTCAATCCTTCCAGCTCACGCAGGGTGATCGCAGTTTTCAAATCCTCGGGCAAAGTATCAACAGTATCGAAGACCATTTGTCTGATCTCATCTGTTAACACCAAGCTCTCTGGCGTTGATACATCGCGTAGTGCGCTAGCCCCTTCATAATACTCAGCCTCTTCAGGCTCAATATCATTCGCGGGTGGTCGTCGCCCCTGTGATACCAAGTAGTTCTTGGCGCTATTCACAGCAATACGATACAACCACGTATAAAACGCACTTTCGCCTCTAAAACCAGGTAATGCCCGATATGCTTTTATAAAAGCTTCCTGCGCTACATCAGGCACATCGCCTTGATTTTTAACGTAACGAGAAATCAGGTTAATTACCTTGTGCTGGTATTTTTGTACCAACACATTAAAGGCTCTCTTGTCCCCTTGCTGGACACGTTCGACCAGCTTCTGGTCGATTTGCTGCTCGCTCATTCGAGCTTCCACTCCACTTGAATTACCGCTTCCGAACTGGAGGCTCTAAGCATGCACACATTCATAGACTGCCGTTAAATTAATTAGTTCGAAAGAATGTTAAATAATTTTACTTGATGACAGAAAGTGTATCTCAGGTCACAGTTCAGCTAACATAGGCATCTGAATTAATTGACCATGATAACGTATGACGGAGCAAATTGAACACAGCTATGATGTGTTGATTATCGGTAGTGGTGCCGCGGGGCTCTCCCTAGCGCTACAATTGGGTCAACACGCAACCGTTGCAGTCCTTAGTAAAGGGCCTGTGCGTGAAGGTGCAACCTTCTACGCTCAGGGCGGCATAGCCGCAGTCTTCGATGCCAGCGATAGCGTTGATTTTCATGTTCAAGACACACTGACGGCGGGTGCCGACCTTTGCGATGAAGCGGCGGTGCGATATACCGCCAGCAGCGCCAGAGAAAGCATCCAGTGGCTAATCGATCTAGGCGTGCCCTTTGACCAGGTCGATTCACCCGGCGATGAACCCACTTACCATCTCACTCGTGAAGGCGGCCACAGCCATCGCCGCATTCTTCATGCCGCCGATGCCACCGGCAAAGCAGTACAAACCACTTTGGTTGATCGGGTAAAAGCTTGCGATAACGTGACCCTGCTCGAGCGCTACAATGCTGTGGACCTGATCACCGGCCAGAAACTGGGCACCGACAACGATCTCTGCCACGGCGCCTATGTTTGGAACCGGAACAAAGAGGTCGTCGAAGTGATCCGCGCTCGTTTCGTCGTCCTTGCGACGGGTGGTGCCAGTAAGGTGTACCAATACACAAGTAATCCGGATGTCTCCAGTGGCGATGGTATCGCCATGGCTTGGCGTGCTGGCTGTCGGGTGGCAAACATGGAGTTCAATCAATTTCATCCAACCTGTCTGTTTCATCCCGAAGCCCGTAACTTCCTACTCACCGAAGCCTTACGAGGCGAAGGCGCGAAGCTGAAACGTCCTGACGGCACCCGTTTCATGCCTGACTACGATCCGCGGGAGGAGTTAGCACCCCGGGATATTGTGGCCAGAGCGATAGATCATGAGATGAAGAGATTAGGCGCTGATTGCGTCTATCTCGATATCTCCCACAAGCCCGATGAATTTGTCAAAGACCACTTCCCAACCATTTATGCTAAATGCCTAGAGCTAGGCATCGATATTACCAGTGAGCCAATCCCGGTAGTGCCGGCCGCACATTACACCTGTGGTGGTGTAATGGTCGATCTGCATGGGCGTAGCGATCTCAACAACCTCTACGCGATCGGTGAGGTCACCTACACCGGCCTCCATGGCGCCAATCGTATGGCCAGCAACTCGTTGTTAGAGTGTGTTGTTTTTGCCCATGCCGCCGCCAAAGATATTTTGCAAAGATTAGATTCGCAGCCAAGTGCCCCCACATTGCCCGCCTGGGATGAAAGTCAGGTCACCTGTTCAGACGAGGAGGTAGTGTTACAGCACAACTGGCACGAACTTCGGCTATTTATGTGGGACTATGTTGGTATCGTGCGAACAACTAAGCGTTTAGAGCGTGCGCTACGCCGCATACAATTGCTCAAGCAGGAGATCTTTGAGTACTACAGCTACTTCAGGGTAAGTAACAACCTATTGGAACTAAGAAACTTAGTCGAGGTAGCGGAACTGATCGTCCGCTCGGCTATGGAGCGTAAAGAGAGTCGTGGCCTGCACTACACCTTGGATTATCCAAAGACATTGCCTGCCAGTAAACCGACGATTTTGGATCCTAGGAAAGCACCTTAGGTCTGAGACGACTTTCCGTGAGTGGTGTTGGTATGCCGCTGATACAATAATACACGGCACAGTCGGCGGTAGTCTGTATCTGACAGGCTATCGCGCCAGATCCAAGGTTGTCGCCAATTTTTTGGTAAATCACGTTTATCTTCAGCACTGCAAAGCGCCACACGGCAGCACCAATCATTCACCAAGCAGCGATCTGTTAAGCTGGCGGACAACGGCACATCCCCCGGCAGAAGCAATGTAACGCGGTTATCGTAGCCGACAACGATACGTCCACTAGCGCTTAGGATCTGGCGGTGGAAACCTATCCCCCACACAACTAACAGTGCGCTAATAACAGCGACGATTAGAGCGCTCAGCAAATTCGATGCAGATGCGCAAAGAACTACAACGACAAAACAGAGCAAAAACCAAAACAACCTCAATGCTATGGTGCTAGGTTGAATAACGAGTTCAAATCGCTCCACTGTGGTCACGAACCCGTTTAATCATGGCCGCCAACGCCTCATCGTCACAATGTTCATGCCCCATAAACCAAGCAAAAAGCTCAGGGTCATCTCTAGTCAACAAGCGTTCGAAAGTCTGCTGGTCCTGTGCAGAAAGGTTAGGATATTCAGGAACGAAGGGCTCTAGAATAACATCCAGCTCTAACATGCCTCTACGGCAAGCCCATTTAAGTCGCGCCAGCTTTTCTCTAAGTTCCATATGGAGTCATCACATCGTTATTTGATCAACTGGGCTCATGCTAACATAGGCCCAATCGCAGACGTATCCCTTGAAAGCGAAACTGTGAGCCCCCAATTAGTAGCTTCAAATCGTTAAGGATCAAAGTCATGAGTCTAGCCGCCACCTCTTTAGAACAGTCTAACAACAAGCTGTTAGCTGATATTGTTGTCGCTCCACTCAATTCGTTGGCGATCACTGAGATTTCCGGTGAGGATAGGCGCAGCTACCTGCAGGGACAAGTGACTTGTGATGTCAACCAGCTGCTATCTGGGCACTATCAATGGGGCGCGCAGTGCGATTTTAAGGGCAAAGTGTGGACAACATTCTTGCTTTCGGAAAATGCCGAGACACTGCTCATGCTGCATGGGCAAGCAAGCCAATCCCCCGCATTAGCTGAATTGAAGAAGTTTGCTGCGTTTGCCAAAGCAGAAATCAACGACCAGACAGAGCAGTGGCAGCGTTTCGGCATTATGGGGGACAAAGCCACCACACTGCTTAAAACCTGTTATAGCAAGCTACCAGACAGTAACGAAACCGTCGTAGCCTGCTCTGACGGCCTAATTTTCTATATTCCATCCCCCAAACCTAGATATTTACTGTTATTACCAACGGGGGCGGTTCTTCCTGCGCCACTCAATGCTGCACCACAAGAGAGTGAACAATTGTGGCAATTGCTGGACATTGAAGCGGGCTACCCCAACTTAGAGCCCCCCTTAATACAAAAATACGTCCCGCAAATGCTAAACCTGCAGGCGCTCGGCGGTATTAGCTTCAAAAAAGGCTGCTATATCGGCCAGGAAACCGTCGCCAGAATGAAATACCTGGGAAAAAACAAGCGAACGATGTTTATTCTTCAAGGCAACTTTGGCGCGGAAGTACAGGCCGGAAGTGAGTTAGAACAGGCAACAAACGATAGCTGGCGACCAGCCGGGCTTGTGCTATCGGCGGTCAGTATCAATGGCTCAGGTAAACTGCTGGCAGTGATGCCATCTGATAGCTCAGCAGACAGTGAGTATCGGATAAAAACGGAAGCAGACAGTCGTGTAACCATAGCCCCTCTGCCCTACCCATTAGCAGAGCAAGAGAGCTAGTTAAGCAAGCGTAAGCAAGTTGGTCAATGGCGAACGGGATCCCGCTTGCCATCACTATGCCGTCGCTTCACTTCGGAACTCGATATTAGCGGTATATTTTGCCGCTTCATCAAATATTCCAACCCCAGCATACAGGAAGAGAACAGCAGCGCAGACGCGCTTAGAAACGCGAAGCTGGTTTCCTGACTTGCTTGATACACCCAGAATCCAACCACGGGTGATAACAGCAAACAACAGATAGAAAGTAGTAAAGGTGAGCGCATGTTCAATCCTCCATGACACAGCGCAAGCCACACAATTGAGCGTAGACCTAAAACTAAACTTGCTCCAGAAATTGCTTAAAAACAAAATAATATGGCTAGCACGATCGCAGTACTGCTGCGTAGCTGAGTAGTCAATTTTCGCAAACAAATATGGCCATTTAACACGCTCCTTCCACGCCCTTTCAGCGCTCTCCGCCACAGGAAAATATACACAGGGCGTTAACTCACGTACCGCAGCCAACAAGCTGGCTCACAAGCATAAAAAAACCACCCGCAGGTGGTTTTTATTAACGTCGATGAGCGATAGGTATTAGGGTCTTAATGCTCGCTCACCACGAGAGATGCCTGAAACACCACTGCGGACGACTTCAACTATCTCTGTCGTTTCTTTCACGGCATCAATGAAAGCGTCCAACTTATCTGACGGCCCGGCAAGTTGCACGGTGTAGAGAGTCGGTGTTACATCAACGATCTGACCGCGGAAGATATCACTGGTACGCTTGATCTCTTCGCGAGTATCACCGCTAGCACGCATCTTCACCAACATCAGTTCACGCTCAATATGAGCCGCTTCAGACAGGTCGGTGATCTTTAACACGTCGATTAACTTATTCACCTGCTTGGTGATCTGTTCAATCACATGGTCATCACCAAAGGTAGTCACAGTGATCCGTGACAAGCTACGATCATCGGTCGGTGCTACCGTCAATGACTCAATATTGTAACCACGCTGGGAGAACAAGCCGATAATGCGGCTTAACGCGCCAGGTTCATTCTCCAACAATATAGAAAGAATACGCCGCATTAGGTTCGCTCCGTCTTCGATAAAAACATTTCATCCATCGCCCCGAACTTGATCTGCATCGGGTAGACATGCTCCGCTTGATCCACATGAATATCTAGGAACACCAGCTTGTCTTTCATTGCGAACGCTTTTTCCATCGCCGGCTGCAGCTCTTCAGGCTTAGTCACCTTGATACCAACATGGCCGTAAGCTTCTACCAACTTCACCCAATCTGGCATCGACTCCATGTAGGAATGGCTGTGGCGATTGCTATAGAACATATCCTGCCACTGCTTCACCATGCCAAGCTGCGCATTGTTCAATGACACAATCTTCACTGGGATGTCGTACTGCAAGCAGGTGGATAGCTCCTGAATATTCATCTGAATACTGCCATCGCCCGTAACACAAGCGACCTGAGCATCAGGAAACGCACGTTTTACACCCATAGCGGCTGGGAAGCCGAAGCCCATGGTGCCTAGCCCACCAGAGTTGATCCAGCGGCGTGGTTTATCAAACGGGTAGTAAAGCGCTGCAAACATCTGATGCTGTCCGACATCAGAGGTGACATACGCATCACCATCAGTTGCCTTGTACAGGGCTTCAATCACCTGCTGCGGCTTTATTTTCTCATCGCTTTTGACGTAATCCAAACAGCGGGCTTTGCGCCAACCGTCGATAGTTTGCCACCAGCTTTCCAGACTCGCTTCATCCAACGAAGCACCAGAACCGTCTAACTGCGTTAGCATCTGCTTCAGCACGGTATCGGCAGCACCCACAATAGGCACATGAGCCATGATAGTTTTGGAAATCGATGCAGGATCGATATCAATATGCAATACCGTCGCATCAGGACAGAATTTGGCAACGTTGTTCGTCACTCGGTCATCAAAGCGTGCGCCGACTGCTAGAATGCAGTCGCTGTGATGCATCGCCTTATTCGCCTGCAAGGTACCATGCATCCCTAACATACCAAGAAACTGATCATGAGTACCTGGAAACGCCCCCAATCCCATCAAGGTATTAGTGACCGGTAAATTGAGCCGTTCAGCCAGCGCAGTTAATGCTTCTGAAGCTTCGCCGATAACCGCTCCACCACCTGCGTATAGCACAGGTCGCTTAGCCTGCAGCAGAATATCCAACGCTTTCTTAATCTGCCTTCCATGCCCTTTGGTAGTCGGGTTGTAGGAGCGCATCTTAATATCGGTTGGCAGATTGTATTCAAATTTATGCAGCGGATTCTGGCAATCCTTAGGCAGATCCACCACCACTGGGCCAGGGCGCCCAGTCGACGCGATATAAAAGGCTTTTGCAATCGCGTCTGGGATCTCTTCTGCTTTCTTCACCAAAAAACTGTGCTTAACGATAGGACGAGAACAACCGAACATGTCGGTTTCCTGAAAAGCGTCCATTCCGATCAGAGACGTAGGCACCTGTCCCGACAAAACAACCAGCGGAATGGAATCCATATACGCGGTCGCAATACCCGTCAGCGTATTTGTCGCGCCAGGGCCAGAGGTTACGAGCGCCACACCCACCTTACCGGTGGCTCGAGAAAAACCGTCCGCGGCATGCACTGCAGCCTGTTCATGACGCACCAGAATATGTTCCATATCTGGCTGCTGAAACAACGCATCATAAATATCCAGAACTGAGCCACCAGGGTAGCCAAATATAGACTTTACGCCGAGGTCCTTCAGGCTTTGGACCACCATTTCGGCGCCAGAGAGCATCTTCACCGTCTCTTCCTCTTATTCTTTGAAATTATCAATACAGCCATTGTCAATATTATTTATCAAATTTACCAATTTAAGCTCAGTAAACCTGGCTGTACGCAGAGTGACAGACTCGGCTATATGAGGTTGAAAGTCAACCGGATCTCGCCGTAAAACACCCTATCAAAAACCAGTTTAAACAGGCATAGGCATTGATAAATCGATGGAAAACAAATGGGAGGCCTAAGGCCTCCCATTTAACGTCAATCATTTAGCACTTATAGCGCGCAGTTTGAAACAAACTCGCGCTGAAAAAGTGGCGTCAAATTAGTTCTGTGGACGCAATGCTGGGAACAACACCACATCACGAATAGTATGACTGTCAGTAAACAACATCACCAAACGATCGATACCAATGCCCTGCCCAGCGGTTGGCGGTAAGCCGTGCTCTAACGCCGTAATATAGTCTTCATCGAAGAACATCGCTTCATCATCACCGGCGTCTTTCTGCTCCACTTGATGACGGAACCGATCCGCCTGATCTTGTGCATCGTTGAGCTCCGAGAAACCATTAGCGATCTCACGACCACCAACAAAGAACTCAAAACGGTCAGTGATAAACGAGTCGTTGTCATTACGACGAGCCAGCGGCGACACTTCAGCCGGATACTCGGTAATAAAGGTAGGTTGAATTAAGCGATGCTCAACCGTCTCCTCGAAGATCTCACAGATAACCTTGCCTAAGCCCCACGACTTCTGCACTTCGATCTTCAGATCTTTAGCCACTTCCGTTGCCGTTTCCAAAGAGCCTAATTGATCCATGGTCACTTCAGGGTTGTATTGCAAAATCGATTCTTTCATCGGCAAACGAATAAACGGCGCACCAAAATCAAACTCTTCTTCACCGTACTTAACCACACTGTCACCCAAGACTTGCTGAGTCACGCTACGCAGCATCTCTTCAGTCAGATCCATCAGATCATTGTAATCCGCATACGCCATATAGAATTCCATCATGGTGAATTCAGGATTATGACGTGGCGATAGGCCTTCGTTGCGGAAGTTACGGTTGATTTCGAACACCCGCTCAAACCCACCAACGACCAAACGCTTCAGATAAAGCTCAGGCGCAATACGCAGGTACATGTCGATATCGAGCGCATTGTGGTGAGTGATGAATGGACGGGCAGATGCACCACCAGGGATCACCTGCATCATCGGCGTTTCTACTTCCATAAAATCGCGCTGATTCATGAACTGGCGGATCGCTTCAATGATTTTTGAACGCACCATAAAGGTTTGGCGAGACTGCTCGTTCATAATCAAATCAACATAACGCTGGCGATAGCGCTGTTCCTGATCGGTCAAACCATGAAATTTTTCTGGTAGCGGGCGCAGTGCCTTAGTGAGCAACTTGTACTCTTCCATATTGACGTAAAGATCACCCTTGCCGGATTTATGCAGTGCGCCTTTTACGCCAATAATGTCGCCGATATCCAGACCGCCGATCTCTTTCAACTCTTTCTGTACGTCTTTAGCGGCATAAGCTTGAATACGGCCACTCATATCCTGTACGGCAAGAAAAGGACCACGCTTTGCCATCACCCGACCGGCAATCGCTACCTGCAAACCTAAAGCTTCCAACTCTTCTTTGCTCTTATCGCCGTGCTCAGCTTGCAGGTTGTTGGCCAAACAATCTCGACGCCAATCATTAGGGTGACCATTGGCTTTACAATCCTGACGGATCTGATCGAGTTTGCCACGCCGTTCGGCGATCAGTTTGTTTTCGTCCTGTACCTGCTCAGTCATTTCTCAACCTTTAGGATAAATTTTGATGCCAGCCATTACAGGCCAGATTTTAAACTTGCTTCAATAAATCGGTCTAAATTGCCATCCAGTACCGCTTGGGTATTTCGGTTCTCCACCCCGGTACGTAGATCTTTAATCCGGGAGTCATCCAACACATAAGAACGGATTTGACTACCCCAGCCGATATCGCTTTTCGTCTCTTCTTGCGCCTGCTTTTCGGCATTCTGCTTCTGCATCTCTAACTCAAACAGTTTTGCTTTCAACTGCTTCATCGCCTGCGCTTTATTTTTGTGCTGCGAGCGATCGTTCTGACATTGCACAACAGTATTAGTTGGTAAGTGCGTTAGGCGTACCGCGGAATCGGTCCGGTTAACGTGCTGACCACCCGCTCCAGAAGCACGATAGGTATCTACTCGAAGGTCGGACGGATTAATCTCAATCTCAATCGAGTCATCAATCTCAGGATAGATAAACGCCGAGGCAAACGAGGTATGTCGACGGCCGCCGGAATCAAAAGGGCTTTTGCGCACTAACCGGTGTACGCCAGTTTCCGTGCGGAGCCAACCATAAGCATACTCACCTTGAACTCGCACGGTGGCACTTTTCAGCCCAGCGACTTCACCTTCTGACAGTTCAATTATCTCAGTTTTAAAACCTTTATCTTCCGCCCAGCGCAGATACATTCGCAACAGCATGTTGCACCAATCTTGCGCCTCTGTGCCGCCAGAGCCCGCCTGCAGATCGATATACGCGTCCATACCGTCCTGCTCTCCGGAGAACATACGGCGAAACTCCAGCTTGTTCAGCTTGGCTTCCAGATCATCGAGCTCAGCCACCGCCTCATTGAAGGTATCTTCATCTTCCGCTTCAACGGCAAGCTCTAATAAGCCTTCAACATCTTCCAATCCTTGCCGCATCTGGACAATGGTATCAACAACGGCTTCAAGATCTGCACGTTCCTTACCCAATGCCTGCGCCCGATCCGGCTCATTCCAGACATCCGGTTGTTCAAGCTCTCTGGACACTTCTTCCAGACGCTCTTTCTTCACGTCGTAATCCAGATAACCCACCAGCGACTCATTGCGCTCGCGGAAATCATTGATTTTGTTCTGTACCGGATTAATCTCGAACATATAACTGGTATACCATGGAAATTTAACCGCCGGATTCTACCGGAACCGCAACCGAAGATACAGATATTTACCAGCGACATGCGGTTATTTGACAAGCAAAAACCACCGCTACAGCACTTCACAACTTGTTACATATGCTGACAACAAAGATAAATAGAGATCATGGTATCCATAGCCACAAGCTTTTAGGCTAACTCAGTGTTCAGATAACAGACCGATGAAGTCCATATGCGCAACTCAAACCGTCTCTGGGAAAAGCAAGCGATCGCCCTGATTGAAGCGGATTTCAATCGCAGCGCCGATACCCATTTAATAAAACTCAATATTCCTAGCTGCCCAGAGATAGACCTCTACTTGAAGGATGAATCGACCCATCCAACTGGTAGTCTGAAACATCGGCTAGCCAGGTCACTGTTCCTCTATGGCATTTGCAACGGCTGGATCAAAGCCGAACGCCCGGTAATTGAAGCGTCCAGTGGCAGCACCGCCGTCTCAGAAGCCTATTTTGCCCGCATGCTTAATTTACCTTTCATCGCTGTCATGCCAGCATGCACCTCACAAGAAAAGATCGACAAAATCAGCTTCTATGGGGGTCGCTGTCACTTAGTAGAGAACGCCGGGGATATATCAGCGGAAGCGAGACGTTTGGCGCAGGAAACCGATGGCCATTTCATCGACCAATTTACCTATGCCGAACGTGCAACCGACTGGCGGGGGAATAACAATATCGCCGAAAGCATCTTTGCCCAGATGGCCGACGAACCTCATCCAATACCGCGCTGGTTAGTGATGAGTGCCGGAACCGGCGGTACCTCAGCCACATTGGGACGTCATGCGCGATACCATAAAACCGACACGCAACTTTGTGTTGTTGATCCAGACTTTTCAGCCTTCTATCCCTATTTTAACAGTGGTGATTGCGGCATTAATACAGGTAAAGGCTCACGTATAGAGGGGATTGGTCGCCCAACCGTAGAGCCCTCTTTTATGCCTGATGTCATCGACCGTATGATCCAGGTACCAGATGCCGCCAGCATCGCTGCGATAAGACTGTTAGAGCAGGAGCTGGGCCGAAAATGCGGCGGTTCTACCGGAACCAATCTATACGGCAGCTTACGACTCGCATCAGAGATGAAAGCACGGAATGAAACCGGCTCTATTGTGACGTTGATTTGTGACAGTGGTGAACGCTACCTCAATACCTATTACGACGATATTTGGTGTCAGCAACAGCAACTAGATATCTCCGGCTACAAAAATGAATTAACGCAGCTATGGTTTGGTAAGTAATGGGTTGTTGCGACGTTACACAGAACAAGGGCAGAGGTTTAATAGTGGGTGAGATAGCTCATATCTCCTAAACATCCCAGCTTCTATACGTTAGTACACCCCGCGCAGCATTTTGGGTGGACGATCGCCATGGATGGAGGAAATATCTAAAACGCAGGACGCTGTTTTAGACCGTACATCCTGTACATAAAAGGCACCGAAAGGCACCTTTTATGCTTGAAATAATCAGCTTATTTAAAAGTGATATTTCACGATAGCCGAGACAGCATCTTCCTGGTCGACATCAAATGGTACATCATCGCTGATGCCGTATTTGTTGCTCCAGTAATCGTATTCAATACCGACATAAAGCTGACCTTTGCTTTCCGCACCCCAAAGACTCATGCCTAGGTCATACTTGATCTGCGGGTTGATATGCAGGTTTTCTTCGTAGTTGCTGTTATCTGATTTGAATACCCAATCGATATAGCCATCAACAACTAACTCTGATTGACCTACTTCGAATGTCGCCTTCCATACTGGCGTTAACTGCCAGCCTTCGCTGTCATTGTTGTTAGGGTCACGCTTGTAGAGGTTCAGTTGGAAAAAATCGAAACCTGGCAGCGCCAGATCAACCGCAGGACCATAAAGCACACTTTCTACATTGCCCTTACCAAATTCGTAAGTAAATGTAGCGAGCACATCTTGAACAATGCCAAACGAAAGATCTTTATCAAAAATCTTGCCGGCACTGAAACGTGGGGAGATTTCACCATACTGGCCGTCATTTAGCGGGCTGTCGTGATAGGTGATGTAGTCAAAGAACATGAAAAAATCACCATACTTGTGGCCATTCACATGCTCAAATGTCACGGTTGTCTGATCTTCAGAATCAACTTCGAAGTTCGTTCCGTGAAGCAGTGTCAAACTGGTATCAGACCAGAAGAAAAAATCTTCAGCGCTGGCTGGTGCGGCAAACACCAAAGCTGCACCACACAAAGCGGCTTTGTAGTTCATAGGGGGCCCTTAAAAAAAGATATTGGTTTATAGCTAAGCTATGCGGGCGCGGATTCTACAGAGCCGCGCCATTGCTAGCCAGCCAAAAACGTCAATAGAATGATCTAAATTAAACAGAAAGGATAATTTTTAACCACCATTAATAACAACTACGTCACGATTTATTACATATCCAATATGAAAAGTAGCCGTTATGCTTACAATGCGCGCGAGTAAATTCATAAGGTTAGCCATTGAATATCTTTCGCTTGAGCTACTGCGGCCTGCTGCTGGTACCATTTATCGCTCTCATCCCTGATCGCAATGGCACCAGCCTGACGCTCCTTTTGATTTTGATGAGCGGTGCAGCTTGGCTGCAACAAGGCGCGCCATTGCCCCCTCTTCGACAGCAAAAAGTAGTTGCAGGAATTTTGGTGGCTTATGCCACCGCTCTCGGCTTAAACATTTTTCTTGTGAGTGAGCCGACCCTTATTGATCCACTTCATCAGTCTCTGCGAGCAGGGACTTACTTGGCACCTATCGCGGGTTTGTTAACTCTGCTCGCGTTGGCCAATATCACACTGCCCTGGCGCAGGGCATATTTAGCATTTCCATTCGCAGCAATCGCATCCGGCCTCATTGCTCTATTCCAACGTTTAGTTCTTTCGGTCCACCGAGCCGAGGGCTTTACGAATGCCATTTTATTTTCAGATATCTGTGTCGTCTTAGTCGCTGTCGCGTTAGCGACACGTTCTCTCTGGGCAATATCCGAACGCGCTGCCCGTATTCTATTTTGGTCATCAACTCTGTTAGGCATTTGCGCTATCATCATGTCTGGTTCTCGAGGCAGTTGGCTGGCAATCCCAGTGCTTGGCGGGCTCTTGATTCATGGGCAACTATCAGCCCGCCCCAAACTCTACTGGCGCAGCATGGCAGGCCTAATCGTTTGTATACCGCTGACGTATTTATTCCCGATGGTCAAACTCCGTGTTGACCTAGCCATTGTTGAGGTATCTCGTTATTTTCATGAAGCGCATATTCATTCGTCTGTCGGCGCTCGACTTGAAATATGGCGGATCTCGGTCTTCGAATTATTTCCTCAGAATCCCTGGTTTGGTGTCGGCATCCACCAGTTTAAAACCGCGTTGAACACCTTGGCAGAAAACAGGGCTATCGATCCGTCCTTCACTTGGATCAGTCATCCCCATAATGAATGGCTGTATGTCTTAGTAGAACAAGGATTAGTCGGCGTCTTTGCCTTACTCACTCTTTATGGCGGCAGTTACTTCATCATGAGCCATAGCCTAAAAAATCATGACCAGAGGCAGCCTCTGCTATTGGCTGCCCGCTGCTTGTATGCAGGCATGCTTATCTTCGGAATGACAGATGTCATGATGGGAAACCTGATCACTGCCACTTTCTTCTGCGGGATGATGTGCTGGCTATCTCTATGCTCTAACAACCTGAAATGCCCTACTTTAGCCTCAACTAAGTAAGCGTTTAACGGCTTCTCCCCGCTGTATATTCCATCGTATGATGGTTTGAGATATGAATATCGCCTTCAGAAATAGGAATTCGCATGGTAATAAGACGCCCTCAACTCGCCTTTGTTAGCCTTTTTCTTCTTCCTTTCGCCATTGTCATTCCCAACCGAGATGGCACTTTTCTGTTTTTCTTAGCAACACTATTGGCCGTCATGAGTTGCGCTTCCATCTTGGACAAAAAACACGAATCACCTATGGACCTCCGCTGGCTTCTTATCCTATTGCCGTGGCCAGTATGGGTGATTGTTAACGCGCTGTTTAGCGGCACCTTCCAACACGTTTTAGACATTGGAAAAAACCTCCGAAGCTTGAGTTATCTGGCACCGCTATTAGCCTTGCTATTACTTTTTAGTGTCCCCAAACACGCTTCCAGAGCCACCATTGCTCTACCTATCGCAACCTGCCTAGCAGGTATTATTGCTCTCGTACAAAAAGTCTATTTCGGACAGGAAAGAGCCTTTGGTGGCACACATCCAATCCTTTTCGCAGACATCACGTTAATATTGATTTGCTTGAGTTGGGTAACACGAAGCTACTGGAACGTGACGGCTCAGACACGCCACAGTCTGATAACATTGACCACATTATTTGGAGGGATTGCAATAATCACATCAGGCAGCAGAGGCTGCTGGCTCGCTCTCCCAGTCATAGGGTTTCTGTTATTACACTATCGACTGCGCGATAACCGCAAACAGATGGCTGTCGCAATGGGCACCATGCTGATCTTAATCCCTATGTTGTACTTCATACCGCAAGTCCAGCAGCGAGTGAATACAGGCATAGAACAAGCCAGCAACTACTTCAATGGCAGTGATTACAATAGTTCTGTTGCGGCGCGCTTTACCGTATGGGAGTTATCAATTTACGAAATGATCCCTAGTTCACCAATCACGGGAACAGGCTATCAAGGATTTAAATCTAAGCTTCACACTCTTGCCGTATCGGGCAAGGCACATAGAAAATTCACTTGGATCAGTCACGCGCATAATGAAATACTTCACGTATTAACGGAACAAGGCATTATCGGCCTATCAGCCTTCCTCATTATGTATATCGGCAGTTATCGAATGCTGATCGGCAACGCTCAGAAAAGCAAAGATACGCAAAGACTTAAATTGGCGGTACGATTACTCTTTGCTGGCTTCATTGTCTATGGTCTAACCGATACCATGACAGGCAACCTGATCACCCACACATTCTTTTGTAGCATGATCGCATGGTTAAGCTTAATTATTGATCAAACAAAAAGATTCCAAAGGTTGAACCCATGACTTCTGCTTTACGCGTATTAGCTGGAAAAACAGCACGCGAGCATATTCAACAGAAAGGCCTTTCTCCGGACGATATAAAAGTCTTAGTGGGCGCCAGCGGTGGGCCAAAATGGTTTGTTCTCGCCCCATTAGATCGCTATCTGGGGGGCGACTACTTCAAGTCAAGAAAAACACCACTGCAGCTGTTGGGTTCAAGTGCTGGGGCATTTAGATTCAGTTGCTTAGCGCAGGACAATGCGCCTGCTGTCACCCAGCGCTTTCTCGACGGCTATACACAACTGCGCTATCCCGAAGGAGCTTCTGCTCAGCAAATTACGGAAATCAGCCAACAGCTATTAGACCACGTATTCAGTAAAGACAGCGTAAGCCAAATCTTGTCTCACCCCACCATGCGTCTTAATGTCATCGCTGCTCGAGCCAAACATATTAATAGCAGCGAACGAAAGGCATTGCAGATGCTAGGTCTGGGCCTGACAGCCAGTGCGAATGCAGTTCACCGTCGCTTACTAGGTGGCTTTTTTGAACGCACCATATTTCATCACCCCAAGGATAAGGCAGACTTTCTCTCTGTCAGGGATCTGCCGACACAAACCGTCGCACTCAATCAAAGCAACTTGATTGATGCTGTGATGGCCAGCGGCTCAATACCCATGATAATGGAAGGAATAAAAAACATTGCCGGTGCACGGCCTGGCAACTATCGCGACGGTGGTATCACCGATTACCACTTTGACCTGCCGTTTTGTCACGACGGTATCGTCCTGTATCCACACTTTTCTAGTAAAACCATTCCAGGTTGGTTCGACAAAGGGTTACGTTGGCGAAAGCCTAATCCAGCGCACTATGACAATGTCATTATGTTGGTACCCAGTGAACAATTTATTGCCAAGTTACCCAACAGAAAAATTCCAGATAGAAAAGACTTCTCGACTATGGATGATCATACGCGGCTGAAAGCTTGGCGAATGGCGATTGCAGAAAGTGAACGGCTCAGCGACGAGTTTGGCAACCTCATCGCCAATCCTGCAGCCTTATTGGCGGCATTAGAGCCGCTGAACTAAATTGATTTAGGGAACGTTTTTAATTAGTTACTATCGAAATACCGTATTACAGGCTCAAGGAACACTTTAGATGACTGAAATTACCGTCCACGGTTTTGTCTCCTTTACCCTTGCCATCATTTTACTATTCATCGGTAAAGTGGCATTGATGAAATCACCCACCTTACGAAAGTTTAGTATTCCAGAGCCCGTCATTGGTGGTTTCCTCTGTGCTATGGGGGTGGGGTTACTCTACTTTATCTTCGACTGGCAAATTAGCTTTAAGCTTGATGTACGTGACTGGCTGTTACTCTATTTCTTTGCCGGTATCGGCTTAAAATCAGATATCAAGACATTGATATCCGGTGGCAAACCTTTGGTCATTCTCACCGTATTGGCGACCACTTTTATCTTTTTGCAAAACATTGTGGGTGTCAGTATCGCTGATCTTTTCGGCATGGATCCTAAATCGGGTCTGATGGCCGGCTCTATCTCATTAATCGGAGGGGTCGGTACCGCCATCGCTTGGACTCCCACCTTTGTTGAAGAACTGGGTATCACCAACGCATCTGAAATTGGTATCGCTGCGAATACTATCGGCCTAATTAGCGCCTGCTGTATTGGTGGTCCAATCGCTGGCTATTTAATTAAAAGAAACCAACTAAAAACCGGTGATCACGGCACGCTGGATATTGGTGTGACCCACGATGCTAGCCATACCAGTGTCGATTACTACGGCATTTTATGGGCCTGGCTATGGCTCAACATCGCCCTGATTATTGGCCATTTCCTCGATATGGGATTAACCGAGATAGGCATCAGCCTGCCTAAGTTCGTCAGTTGCCTAGTGGCTGGTATCGTCATCAGAAACGTCTTTTCCCCTATGTTCCCTAAATTGCGCTGGCCAGGGCAGGAGCAAGGTTTGTCTCTGATATCTGATATTTGTCTGGGCATGTTCCTGACGATGGCTCTGATGTCACTGCAACTATGGGAACTGAAAGGCGCACTGCTGTTCCTTTCTACCGTCATGGCTGCACAGATCCTGATGTCAGTGCTCTTCACCATTTGGGTAGTGTTCAGGCTAATGGGCAAAGATTACGAAGCCAGTGTGATCTGTTCAGGCTTCGGCGGCATCACGCTAGGTTCAACCGCCACGGCAATCGTCAACATGACCGCCGTCAGTCAACAACATGGTGCTGCTCACCGCGCGTTTATTGTGGTTCCGCTGGTGTGTGGTTTCTTTATCGACATTATTAACGCCATCATTATTAACTTTTTTGTCGGGTTCTAACCTCGACACCACCAATAGAGAAGCCCGATGGCAACATCGGGCTTCTCTTTGTTCCTTTCAAAGCAACCTTGCAGCTTAAGGCCAAAGCCAAGCAGCTCCGCGCACGCCACTGGAATCACCATGCCGGTTTTTAACTATCGGCGTTGAACACTCGCCACCAAAAACATAATCCCCTAGGCTGTCAGGTATCAGGTCATATAAACGATCAATATTCGACACTCCGCCGCCCAAAACTATCACCTGTGGGTCAAGCAGGTTGATAACATGAGCCAGCCCTTTACAGAAATCCAAAACGTAACGCTTAAATACTGACTCCGCAGCTGGGTCACTGTTCAAAGCCATCGCCAGTTCTTTAGCAGAAAGCTGACGGCCTGTTTCACGAAAACAGCGAGCAGCCAACGCTGGGCCACTTAAGAACTGTTCGATACAACCCTGCTGACCACAATAACAACGACCCACTGCAGTCCGTTGGGCATCATCTATCCAAGGCATAGGATTGTGCCCCCATTCACCTGCCACACCGTTAGGCGATGGCAGTAGACGCCCGTGCACAGACACACCAGCACCGACCCCAGTCCCCAAAATCACGCCAAACACACTGTCATAACCGGCACCCGCACCGTCGCCAGCTTCAGAGCTAACAAAGCAATCTGCGTCGTTGGCCACACGGATCTCACGGCTAAGTTGCTGTGCTAGGTCTTCCCTGAGGGGCTGACCTATCAAACAAGTTGAATTGGCATTTTTTACCCTGCCAGTGACCTCTGAAATCGTACCAGGGATACCAACACCAACGGTTCCCTGCTGGCCCAATACAGATTCAGCCTCCAGCACCAGCTGCTTGATCACTGACAGCGTGGCGTCATAGTCGCCTTTAACGGTCATCATCCGCTGGCGATACAACTCAATGCCATTGCTATCCAAAGCGATAATTTCAATTTTAGTACCACCTAGATCGATACCTAAACGCAATGCTGCCCCACTCATTGATGCCTTAATGACCACAGAGAACTGATTGAAAGAGCTTAATTTAGCGCAAGAACATCCATCAAGCTCAATTTGCACATTTTTTACCCATCCATTTGTTGACAAGGTCAGGGATTGCTTTAGTATCAACTTTGCGCTCGGATGCGCGGTTACATTATTTGTTACGTTACGATGCTATGTCTGTAGACTCTGTCCTGACCCAGTCGTCTTGTGTTCAAATTAGTGAACTTCGCAAACAAGCGGTAAGCCAAATTTGGCACTGTTAATTAATGTTCTAGGAAAGATTTATGTCTACTGTTACTGGCACTGTAAAATGGTTCAACTCTGACAAGGGTTTCGGTTTCATCCAGCAGGAAAATGGCCCTGACGTGTTTGTTCACTTCCGTGCTATCACTGGCGCTGGCTTCAAGACTCTTGAAGAAGGCCAGAAAGTTGAGTTCACTGTAACTCAAGGTCAGAAGGGTCCACAGGCCGAAAACGTAACTGTTGTCTAATTTCAGCCTAACCGCTGAGTATTAGAGAAATTAAGCCGGTGAGCAATTTGCTACCGGCTTTTTATTTGCCTGTCATTTACCCTACTCAATGAATCACCCCAGCTAATTTTCCCATCAGCCACTTCAGCACCTCGTCACGCTGCAGATCAAAACGCCAAATAAGATCCGTCGCTTGCTCCCACACAGGGGCCTCCATTGTGGTATGCAATATTTTTAGCTTTCCCTGAGCCAAGGCTGCCCGCGCAGCATATTCCGGTACGCTCGTCCATCCCACGCCCATTTTGGCCAGTTCCACCGCACTCCAAATGTTACCCGCATGCCAGCAGGAGGGTGATAGCTGCCAATGACTTGCTTGCTGCCGCCTGACACTCACCAGCACCTGCCGATAGCGACTTAACGTGGATACTTCAATTGCTGATAGCCCGACTAACGGATGCTCAGGATCTGCGACACAGACCATCTGCGTCATACCGTGGCGGGCAAAAGCGAGATCATCATAAACCTGGGACATCTGCACTGTCAGTCCAACCTGCGCCTCACCGTTTCTCACTATGGCCGCCACCTCTTCCAGCACCGGATGAACCAAATCCACCGAAAGCGTAGGAAAACGCTGCGACAAATGCAGCATGGTTTTGTCAAAACTTCCGTCCAACGCCATCTCGTCAGCAGCGATCACCAATCGTGTCCGTTGTTTCGCTTGCAACGATGCCGCGATCCCGGAAAGGTGATCCGCTCGTAACAATAGAAAACGCGCTTCATCCAGGATCGCCCGTCCCGCAGCTGTTAACTGCGGATAACGGCCGCTGCGCTCAAACAACACCACATTGAGATCCAGTTCCAGATTTTGTATCTGATGACTGATCGCGGACTGCGCTCGACCTAGCTTTCTCGCAGCCGCAGAGAAGGAACCGCTGTCTACCGCTGCGATCAACACCCGCAGCTGCTCCAGAGTGTAATGACCTGCCAGTTTACTCATCATCCCTACTCGATGTATCTAATTTATAGATACATTGTAACTTTGATACAGCTGGCTATCGAATACTATCTACCCATTATCGACATCCAGAGATTAAAATGAGAGCACGCAACGATAGGATCCGTCATAGCATCGGTTATCAATTGGGATCACTAGGTGTATTGATGCCACTAATCAGTTGGCTAACGGGCCACCCGATGCTCAAACTAGGAGTTTTGGCACTCTGCTTTGCATCTTTGTGTGCCTGTTGGAACTATCTTTTTAGCGGCTGGTTTGATCGTGTTATCTACCGACGTTATGGCCGCACAGATAAACGTTTCATCGAACGTTGCCTTCACGCCTGTGGTATCGAGATGGGTATTCTTTGGCTGACAACGCCACTCATCGCCTGGTGGCTAAAGCTATCTCTGCTGGATGCGCTGATGATGGATATCGGACTCGTAGTACTCTATCTGGTGTACACGCTTGCTTATAATTGGCTATACGATCTGCTGTTTCCAGTACACGGCCATCTCGCTATCCCTTATGAAGTGAAATAGGATCAGGGAAAATACGCGGTAGAAAGTAGCGTTGCGCGAGGGATCAGCCAGCGATCCCTTGCAAATACTGCACAACAAACTGCAGTGTCACATTGCCACGAAACTCATTAGCATCCAACTGATAGGCAACATGTACTTTGCGGATCGAGGGATCGGGCCAAGTTTCAGTATCAACATTAAAAGCGATAGCATCGATGGCAGTAACACCATTGTCAGGCGACAACACCATTTTCAGGTGGCGCTGACCAACAATGCGCTGCTGCAACAACCAAAACTCCCCATCAAATACCGGTGCAGGAAATGCTTGTCCCCAAGGACCCGCATCCCGCAGTTGATACGCGGTATCCAAGGTCAGCTCTGATAGCGAAAGTTCACCATCACTGAGTACCACGTTACTTAAGTCACTCGGTGTGAGCGTTGCTGCAACTGTTTGCTCAAAAACCTGCTGAAAGCGGGCATAGTTATCAGCGTGGATACTCAAGCCTGCCGCCATGGCGTGACCACCGAACTTAATAATCAACGCTGGATGCTGACTGTCGATTTGCTCCAACAGATCGCGCATATGCAAACCAGAGATAGAGCGCGCAGACCCCTTTAACTCTCCATTTCCAGCATCGGCAAATGCCAGTACCGGACGATAGAAACGCTCCTTAATACGGGAAGCGAGGATCCCTATCACGCCTTGGTGCCAGTCTGGTTGAAACAGACATAAGCCTAACGGCAGATCCGCTTCATCGACATCCAATGCCGACAGAGCCGCCAGCGCTTCCTGCTCCATTCCCTGCTCGATCTCGCGACGAGAACGGTTAAGCGTATCCAACTCCTCGGCCATCTGTTTAGCCTGCTGGAAATCATCACAAAGCAAACAGTTAATACCAAGAGAGATATCATCCAGCCGTCCGGCTGCATTGAGGCGCGGCCCTAAAGCAAAACCCAGATCAGATGCCGTCATCTCCCGCTGTTTACGCTGAGAGAGATCAATCAACGCCTGGATCCCTGGACGACATCGACCGCTGCGGATCCGCTGCAAGCCTTGATGCACCAAAATACGGTTGTTCTGATCCAGCGGCACCACATCAGCGACGGTACCTAAAGCAACAATATCCAACCAATCAGCCAGATTGGGCTCAGCTAACTGCTGCAGGGCAAACCATCCTCGCTGGCGCAACTCTGTGCGTAAGGCTGACAGCAGATAAAACGCCACACCGACGCCCGCTAACGATTTACTCGGAAACTCACAACCAGGCTGATTGGGATTCACAATGGCATCCGCAGCAGGCAGTTGTTCACCAGGCAAATGGTGGTCGGTGACCAGCACCTGCATACCTAACTGCTTAGCTTTCGCCACCCCTTGAATGCTCGAGATACCATTATCAACAGTGATCAGTAACTCTGCCCCTTGTTGATGGGCAACATCAGCGATCTCAGGACTCAACCCATAACCATAATCAAAACGATTGGGCACCAGGAAGTCGACAAACTTTGCGCCCATAGCACGCAGCGCCAAGACACAAAGGGCGCTCGACGTCGCACCGTCGGCATCAAAATCTCCAACAATTAACAGCCGCTTCTGCGCATTCAGTGCATCGGCAAGCAACACCACTGCCGGTTGCATGCCTTTCAGCTCGGTTGGTCGAGCCAGGTGGGAGGTTTGTCGTTCGAGCTGCGGCGCGGCAGTAATACCACGGCTAGCGTAGATACGTTGCAGAAGAGGCGGTAATCCAGCAATAACAGCATCAGCCGCTGGCAGCGGCCGACGCTCTATGGTCATAGACATCTAAATATTATTGCTGTTCAAGCGTAGCAAGCAGCTGACGTGGTGGCAGATAACCGCCCAACATCTCACCGTTCGGACGAATAATCGCTGGCGTTCCGCGCACGCCAAACACGCCACCCAGTTTATAATGTTGCGCAACTGGGTTATCACATTTAGCTTTCTTCAGAGCCTTACCCGATTTGGCATTGGTCATCGCCTGCGCTGGATTGTCAGCACACCATACAGAGGCAATCGTATCACCACTTGGGGAGTTTGGACCCGAACGAGGGTAAGCCAAGTAACGTACGGTAATACCCAGATCATTGTACTCTTCCATCTGGCTATGCAGCTTGCGACAATAACCACAATCAATATCAGTAAAGATAGTCACCACATATTTTTCATTCTTTGCCGGGTAACTGATCATACTATCTTCTACAGCAGCTAAGCGCTTCAACCGTTCTCCGGCCATTGCCGACTCAGTCAAATCTTTTGGCTGCCCGTCAATGTTGTACACTTTCCCTTGGATCAGCAAAGCGCCATCAGAACTGATATAGAACACGCCAGCATCGGTCAGCGCCTGATAAAAGCCTTGGATCGGCGATGGCGTTAACGTAATCACTTCCGTATTCAGTAACGCATTCAACTTATCCGCAAGCACCTGCTGCTCAGGATCAAACTTTGCTGTCGATTCCGACGCAGTTGATACCACGAAATACGCCGACGTCAATAACGCTGCGCTCACCAACAGCAACCACTTAAATATCTTCTTACCAGTCATCAAAAAAACCTGCTTCAATGGGATACCTATTAGACCCCGTTCACCGAGAAAAATTACATATCGAAGTGGGTATTTACAAACCACTTGGGTAATTGCCAAAAGCCACTTCTCAGAAAATAGCTAGCCCGCAGTTTACCTCCGCTGCTAGCCACTGACCAGCAGCGATTTTACGCTCTGGGGTGGTGCTCACTATGCAACGACTTTAAGCGCTCTCGTGCAACCTGGGTATAGATCTGTGTTGTTGATAAATCACTGTGACCCAACAACATCTGCACTACACGCAGATCGGCACCGTGATTTAACAGGTGCGTAGCAAAAGCGTGACGCAGCGTATGAGGTGATAAGTCGGTGTTTATCCCAGCCATCTGCGCATATTTCTTAATCCGGTGCCAAAAGGTTTGCCGGGTCATCGGTTGGCCATAGCGTCCGGGGAAAATCACATCGCTCTCTTGATGTGGCCCCAACAGCTCTCGCCGCCCATTTGCGAGGTACTTTTGGAGCCAATCCAACGCAACTTCACCTAGCGGCACCAAGCGCTCTTTATTGCCTTTACCACTGACCCGCACCAACCCCTGCCGCAGTGAAACTTCCGATAGGCGCAAGTTAACCAGCTCAGACACGCGTAAACCAGAAGCATAGAGCACCTCTAACATCGCTCTATCACGCCAACCAATCGCCTCGGATAACAACGGCGCTTGCAACAAGTTATCGACATCGGTTTCACTGAGCGTTTTCGGCAAACCGGCAGGCAAACGCGGCCCCTCTAATAGCGCGGTCGGATCCAGATCGGTCCATTCATGGCGACGAGCAAATTTATAGAAGTGACGCAACGTACTGAGCAGCCGGGCATTACTGCGAGCGCTCAGCCCTTTTTCCAATCGACTACCCAGGTACTGCTGCAGATGCAGATGATCTAACACAAATGGCGTGAGCTCCTGCCCTTGCAGCCAACTGAAAAAGTGATTCAGGTCGGTTTGATAGGCCGCGATGGTGTGCTTACTCAATCCCTTTTCTAACAACAAATATTCCCGGAACCGCCGAATATATTTATCGCACTCTAGGTTATCATTCACTGCTAACCGCTCCCTCATGGCACAACAGCCAACGTTTAATCTCCAGCATAGGTCCTTGTCTTGCGCCAGAAAAGCCGCCCAAGCTGCCACTGGCAACGACGCGATGACAAGGCACAACCCACGGTAACGGATTACGCCGACACGCGCCCCCCACTGCGCGCGCGGCACTGCCCAGTGCCGCCGCCATTTCACCATAGGTTTGCACTTCTCCAACCGGAATGGCTAACAGCTGCTGCCATACCTTGGATTGAAACTCGGTGCCTTGCGGCAGTAACGGCAAATCAAAGCGAAAAGCAGGCTCCTTGAGGTATGCCGCCAACTGACGCTTAACCTCACGGGTCAATGCACTTGGAGCACCTAGCGCTGAGCTTTCAGGCAGGTAGATCAGTTTCTCTAACTCACCACCGTTATCAAAGATGGCGACGCGACCAAAGGGGGCATCAAAATAACCGGAAGGCAAAGGCTCTAACATGGATACCGCTATGTGCAGGGGAAAGGGATTTGATACCATTGAGTGATAGTCTGGGTAAAGCGTTAGTTTAAAGAAGTGATGTGATGAAAATAGGTTTGTTTTTTGGCTCCAGCACTTGCTACACCGAAATGGCGGCAGAAAAGATCCGCGATCAACTGGGTCATGATCTCGTCGATCTCCACAATATCAAAGAGGTGTCTTTAGCTAAGACTGCCGACTATGAGATGTTAATCTTCGGCATCAGCACCTGGGACTATGGTGAACTGCAAGAGGATTGGGAGTCGCACTGGTCAGACATTGATGACCTCTCTTTGAACGGAAAGATAGTGGCTATCTTTGGCATGGGAGATCAGGAGGGCTATGGTGAATGGTTCTTAGATGCGATGGGCATGTTGCACGACGCCATTGCACCGCAAGCTCCAGAGATACTAGGTTACTGGCCGAATGATGATAGTTATCAGTTTGCTGGCTCAAAAGCGTTAACCCAAGATGGCAAATATTTTGTCGGCTTAGCACTCGACGATGAAACCCAATATGAGCTCAGTGACAGCCGTATAGCGACCTGGTGCGATCAGTTGCTCAACGAACTGAATACTCTCAGCGCAGAGTGAGAGCTCATTGGCTCATTTAGGCCGTCAATAAAAAAGCCGCTTCCAATGGCAAGCGGCTTTTTAAATGCAAAACGACTTCATCTCATCAAGAATTAGTCACCGCAGCTTTAGGCATCATAAACGAGCCAACCAACACCACGGTCACCGGCAACAACCAAGCAAGGCCATAACTAAACAGAGGCAGGGCTTGAGCAAATGCCAGCCCTTCATCTTCAACCAATCCAGTCACCTTTATCGCATCCAGCAGAGCCATCAATAGCGCAATAGACAGCACGGCATAGAATGCCAACTTCGGATTGGGCAACTTATCGACCAGTAGATTGAGGATAACCAAGGCAATCGCCACAGGATAAAGCGCAAACAGCACAGGTACAGAAACGGCAATCAACTGAGTCAGACCCACATTTGCCACGATGGCACACAACACGGCGATGATAATAACCCAGCCTTGATAACTGACTTTTTGCCAAAGACGATTGAAGTAATCAGCGCAGGCACTGATCAGTCCAACGGCAGTGGTTAAGCAAGCCAGCGTCACAACAGCGGCCAAAATCAGCTTACCTGGCCCCCCGAACATCGCCTGCACATAACGTGCAAACACCTCGCCACCATTAGCTGCATTGGGCGCGACATCATTGCTGGTTACACCTAAATAGAACAAAGACATATAAACAAAAGCTAAACCGCTAGCAGCAATAATACTGGCAAATATCAGGTAGCGAGTTTGCAACTTCACATCGCTGATCTCTTTCTTGCGCAGTACGTCAACGATCAGCATGCCAAACATCAAGGCACCAAAGGTGTCCATGGTGTTATAACCTTCAAGAAAGCCTTTGGTGAACGGTTGGCTGACGTAGTCCCCTACGGGTGCGACGGCATCTCCCAATGGGTTCATCAATACAGTGACCGACAACACCAATAGCAACAGGATCAAAACAGGCGTGAGGATCTTACCGATATAGTCGATCAGATTCCCCCTATGCAGAGCCAAAGAAGCAGCCACAATGAAAAAACCAATAGAATAGGTCAGCAACACCCAAGCTTGTGGCTCTGCTGAAGATAAGAATGGTTTAAAACCCATTTCAAAAGCCACAAGGCTGGTGCGGGGCGTAGCGAAGGCGGGGCCAATAACAATGAAAATAGCCAAGGTGATGGCAATCCCCACACCCTTAGGTAACAGGCGGGTCATTCGGGGCAACCCGCCACCGGCTTTTGCACAGGCCAACAAAGTCAGTAACGGTAACCCCACTGCGGTAAACAGAAAGCCCGCCATCGCTGGCACAAACTCCGTGCCCGCTTGCTGCCCTGCTAACGGTGGAAAAATAATATTCCCCGCCCCCAAGAAGAAAGCAAAGGTCATAAAACCTAAAGCAAATATATCAGTGGTAGATAGCTGTTTAGTCTCTGACATTTTATTTTAACTTTTTGATAAATTAATAAAATTATAGGTTACGAATCGCCATTATCCTGCACGGCCGAAGTTTCTGTAGCGGCTTCTTCTCGCGGCCCAATCACAGTTAACACCACCACCAACAACACCGGAACAACCCAACCTAAACCTAAATCGAACAGCGGCACACTATCCAACAACTCAATCCCTGGGATCTTATCGAGTATGCCAAGAAATCTTGCCGCGTCACACAAACCAAAGAGCAAAGCAAATACCGCAGCCCAACAAAACGTACGTGTCGGAGCCGGTAGCCATTTGGCTGACAAATTGAGTAATACCAAGACAATTGCCAATGGATAGACAGCAAACAGCACTGGGATAAAAGCACCAATAAGTGCCGATAACCCGATATTGGCGACCAAGGTACAGATGGCGACTAAAACAAACAGCGTCGGACGGTAGGAAAGCTTTGGCCAGCGCTCAACAAAATACTCAGCACAGGCACTGGTGCCGCCAACCGCCGTTGTCAGACAGGCAAGCCCCACAACAAACGCCAGTACCAGTTGCCCACCCAAGCCCATCGATGCTGACATATAAAGGGTAAACACTTCACCGCCATTAGCAGCGCCTGGCGCCACACTATGGCTCGTTGCCCCCATGTAGAACAAGATGATGTAAACACAGGCTAAACCAATAGCGGCAATAGAGCCGCCTAAAATCAAACTGCTGTATTGATGACGTTGTGCTTCAACACCTTTGTCTTTCAAAGTATTAATAATCAATACGCCAAACAGCATGGCTGCCAGCAGATCCATGGTCATATAACCTTCAAGAAACCCTTTGGTAAACGGCGTCGCAACAAACTCACCCTGCCCCTCACCAATCGGTGCCAGTGGTGCGGTAAACACCACATAGCCAAGTACCGCAATCAATACCAACATCAACGGCGCAATAAATTTACCAATGCGATTGAGTAACTTGCTCGGATTTAACGCCAACCAGAAGGTCAAAGAGAAATAGCCAAGAGAGAAACCGGCCAATAAAAAATCTTGGTTCACTTCAGTGAAAAAAGGCTTAAACCCCATCTCAAAAGCAACCAAGGCCGTGCGGGGAATACCAAATCCTGGCACCATCACGATGTAAATCGCTAACGCCAACAGTAAACTGGCGCCCGCAGGCAAGTAACGGCCCAACTGGGCTAAACCACCTCTAGCAGCAGCCAGCGAGATCACTCCCAGTAGCGGTAAGCCAACGGCCGTGATCAAAAAGCCCAAGGTAGCAGGCAACACTTCGTGCCCCGCTTGCTGTCCCGCCATCGGCGGAAAGATCCAGTTTCCTGCCCCTAAGAAAAAGGCCAATAACATAAAACCTAAACCGAGCGTATCAGCGGTATTCAGTGGACGGGACAAGCGATTACCTCATTTGGATAATTCAAAACATGGTCGCCGTATTGCCTACACGGGCAAGCAAAACCACCAAGCTTTAGTAACTAATTAACGAAAAACATTAACACGCTGACAAGTTTGCGCAAACCAAGGCTGCCATAAGTTAGGCCATTTTTTCCAAATCATGCTGTTTTTATTTACTTCACAGCCAGATAGCTGCTGCCGGTTGCCGCAGCCTGAGTTAGAATAGAGCTATTGTGCCGTAAAATATGACCAGCCATGACGCCAGATTTTGAATCCTTAGATATCGCTCCCGAACTGATCCGTGCCTTAGCGGAGTTAGGCCACTCTCGCCCAACCACAGTGCAGCAGGAGATGATCCCGTTCGCCTTAGATGATCGTGACGTGATGGCGTCCGCCCCAACAGGCACAGGGAAAACAGCGGCGTTCTTGTTACCGGCACTGCAGCATTTGATCGATTTTCCCCGCAGAAAACCCGGGCCGCCCCGAATTCTTGTCTTAGTACCAACCCGAGAATTAGCCCAGCAAGTGCTGGATTACGCCATTACCCTGACCCAGTTTACTGAGCTGAAATGCGCTTCAATCACCGGCGGGGTCGAATATGAAAAACATGTCGGTACCTTGCACGGCAGTTGTGATCTGGTGGTCGCGACACCTGGGCGATTAATGGAGTATATCAACAGCGAAGTGTTTGATTGTCGTGCGGTTGAATGCCTGATCCTGGACGAGGCCGACCGCATGCTAGATATGGGCTTCATCGCTGAAATGGATCGCATCGCCGACGAGACCCGTTGGCGCAAGCAAACGTTGCTACTGTCAGCCACCTTGGAAGGCAAAGGTTTAGAGAAATTTGCCCGCGATGTGCTCAAAGAGCCAGCCTTGGTTCATTCCGAGCCTCCACGCCGCGAAGCCAATAAAATTGTGCAGTGGGTGCACCTAGCAGACAACCTTAAACATAAACAAGCGTTACTCGCATCCATCCTAACAAATGAAGAAACGCAACGTGCCATTGTCTTCGTTAAGACTCGTGACCGCCTGATGGAGCTGTCTGCAGCCCTCGATAATGCCAATATTGTGCATAGTTGGATCCGTGGTGAAATGGCACAAGATCGACGGAACGAGGCACTGCAGAAATTCCGCGACGGCGATACTCATATATTGCTAGCCACCGATGTGGCCGCTCGCGGGCTGGATATTCCAGAGATCTCTCATGTCATCAACTATGACTTGCCACGCACCGCCGATATCTATGTCCACAGGATTGGTCGTACCGCACGGGCCGGACGCAAAGGGATCGCTGTCAGTCTGATTGAAGCCCACGATATGGCCAACTTGTCACGTATCGAGCGTTATACCGAGCAGCAGTTAAAACGTCGAACCATAAAAGGCTTGGCGCCACAAAACCGGGAAGCCCGACTGCCCGGTAAAGGCAAAGGCAAAGCCGGTAAGAAGAAGCTCACCGCCGTACAAGCTAAGCGCAAAGCCAAGAAGCAACTAAAACGCGCAGTAAAAAAATCGGCAGCGAAGAACAGTGCAGCTAAAACTACAGACTCTTAAAGCGTCTGCATTCACAGTGAGTTATGAACCAGAAAAACGTGGTACCAAGCTGCCCCAAGCATAGATATCAGCCAGACCATACTCAGGGAGAAAAACGTACCTGGTATGTACTTTGGCTGACGGCTGTCACTATGGTCATCGAGATCATCGCAGGCACCGTATATGGCTCGATGGCACTATTGGCCGATGGCTGGCACATGGCGACCCACGTTGCCGCCTTTGCTATCACGCTATTTGCCTATCGCTATGCCACCCGCCATGCGCAAAACGCCACCTTCACCTTTGGCACCGGCAAGGTCAGCTCACTCGGTGGCTTTGCCAGTGCGGTCGCCCTCGCGGTGGTCGCACTATTTATGGCGATGGAATCGGTAGAAAGGCTCATATCTCCTTCCGAGATCCGTTTCAATGAAGCCATTGTTGTGGCCATTATCGGTCTGTCGGTCAACCTGTTAAGCGCCTGGCTATTGATGGGGGCAGGCGGCCACCACCATGGCCATGATCACCACGGGCATAACCATCATCATACTGAACATCATGCTCACAACGAGCATGCTCCCCATGGCCACGCCTCCCATAAAGAGCATCATCATGACCACAACTTACGTGCCGCTTACATGCATGTGCTGGCAGATGCGCTGACCTCAATAACAGCGATATTAGCGCTGCTGGCAGGCAAATGGATGGGTTGGTACTGGATGGACCCCTTAATGGGGATTGTTGGTGCAGTTGTCATCAGCCGTTGGGCATTAGGGCTACTGAAACAAACCAGCGAAGTGTTGCTCGACCATGCCCCCAAAAAGGCTCGATGTGAGGCGATCGTAGAAGCACTGCACGCAGTAGAACAAACCCGCGTTACCGATCTGCATCTGTGGCAAACAGCGCCCAATCAATATGCCGCCGTCATCAGTCTAAGAAGCCATGCGGCAAACTCAATTGACGATTTCCGCGCTCGGCTCAAACCTTTTACTGAGATCAAACACCTCACCATAGAACTCGATGCTATCGTGGCCCCAGGTGACCATGGTGGTGAAAATAACCACTCACATTGTGCTTCACATAACCACTAACGATAACCAGCACATAGGGGAGTACTGGCAATGCAAGAACATGGGCAAGCACAATGTCACGCATTTGGTCAGGTTCTCTGGATCACCGTCGAAGGTAGTGTCAATCAGCTATTCTCAGAGAGTTATCGAGACAGAGTGATCGCGGCAGCATTGCCACTTGCTGGCAAGCCTTGGGTTCGCGTCACGGATATCCGGCACTGGCAACTTGGTGGCCCAGAGATTATGCCGGCGTTAAACGAGCTGATGCAGTGGTGTGAAACCCATGAGATGGCACACAGCATCAACATCGTGTCGCTAAAAAACCTGCAGGTACACCTGCTCGATAAGATGATGGCGGGTGTCAGTCGACATTCACAAAGACATGTGCTGCAATCACCAAAGCAAGCCATAGCGCAGTTAGCGACGCTCGGTTACCCACTAGAACCGAGCCAGGTGATGACAGCCCTCTACCCGGGGTTGCCTAATTTAGACTAACCTATGCCCCTGCATCGCCTTTATCAACGGAGTCTTGCCATGTCGTGTGTGGTCACCCATCTGTATATCTATCCGGTGAAATCACTGGCTGGCATCTCTTTACCTGAAGCGCAGTTAAGCGTCGAAGGTTTGCAATATGATCGGCAGTGGATGCTGGTCGATAGCAAAGGGCGTTTCGTCACCCAGCGTCAATGTCCCGCCCTGGCAGCGATCAAAACAGCCATAGAACCAGAACAACTGATCCTAAGTGCCGAAGGCCATGAACCATTCAGCATCCCCCTTAAGCGCACGACACACGTGCCGTTGCCGCTGATGGATGTCACTGTATGGAAAGATCAAGTGGAAGCAACGGATGAAGGTGACTCAGTTTCGCAATGGTTAGCCAAGGTACTCGGTACACAATGGCCCCGCCCGTTACGCTTGGTTCGTTTCGCTGAGCAAGCCCAGCGACCGGTGAGTCAGAGCCACCTTCGCCAAGGGGAAAGTGCCAATACCCATTTCGCCGATGGTTATCCATACCTACTAGCTAATCAAGCGTCACTGGAGGAGTTCAACAATGTGCTGGCAGCACAAGGGTTACCAACGATACCGATGAGTCGTTTTCGTCCCAATATCATTGTCACCGGTTGGTCAGCCTTTCAGGAAAATCATGTCTCAGAGGTGAGCCATGATGACTACAGCTTGGCACTGCGCAAACCGTGCGAGCGCTGCCCAATGATCACGGTTGATCAACAGTCAGGTAAGCGCCAAGAACCAACGGGACAGCCGCTACGCGCGTTGACCGAGATGGCCACCCTAGGCGACGTAAAAGCAGGCGCGTTTTTCGGCCAAAATGCGATATTGGTTGATGGTTTATCAAAAACAATCAAGGTCGGAGACCAATGGCAATACCAGGCAAAGTGACGCCTGACAATGGGGTTCATAATGAGTTAGGTCGGAGGTTCAGAGCTATTGCCTAAGCGTGCCGATAGCTTGCACCACGGCGCCAACACCATGATGATTAATGCCTTCCACCACTTCGCGCTCCAGCTCTTCAAGGTGACTGAATGTCATATTAGGTAACTCTTTAACTAACGTTTCCTTTGCTATCATCATCTCTGCAACAGGTGGGCCGCCTGTTTTATATGCCAATTGCGCTGGCCGATAGCCTTCAAGTAAAAAAACACCGTTAGGCTTAAGTGCGCGTTCAATACGTTTGTACAGATCTTGCCTCAGCGCTGGTGGCAAATGGCAATAGATAGACACTATGCCGTCCCATTGACTTTCTCCGAGCTCAAATGTGGCCAAATCTTCACAAACAAGTTCGATATCCACAGCGCTGTGTTCAGCCAACTTTTTAGCTTTCTCCAGGCCGACCGAAGAGATATCGACGGCCGTTGCCGCATACCCTTGCTTCGCCAGAAAAACGGCATTTCGCCCTTCCCCTTCCGCCAATAACAGCACCCTGCCCTTTGGAATGGCTTTGTAGCGCTCCTTTAAAAAATCATTGGGCAATTTGCCATACACATACTGCTCAGTGGCATACACTTGATCCCACATCATCACTCTCTTCTTCGATTTTCTAGCGGCAAGCTGATGTCATCCCCTCGTTTAGCCCAGACATCGACAAGATGGGAGAATAACCTTCTATTTGAACAACATACATTGACACTTTCTGCGGTTGCGCTCCTAGACTACCTCTATTCACTCAACCTGACTCACGGTAAATTGGCCATTAGGATCTCGCTTAACACGATATTTTCCAGCATTACATTTTACAACCCAGTCATTATCACCGGCACTTTTTACGTTAATAACTTGGTGACAGGAAAAACCCGCGCTGCGGATCGCCGCACGCAAGTCTCCACTCGCCACTTCTGAAGCGTTAGCAAAAAAAGCCACAATAAAGAGAATGATAAAAACAACAGATGAGGTTACCGATTTTTGCATATTGTGAAGCTGAATATGTGGCATAAAGAGAGTCTCCTGCGACTAAATGTCGAGATGAATGAAGTCAGTGAACGGATAACTCTAATGGTAGAAGCAAATTCTGCTCTGAGTGCGGCAAATACCCATGTCGCGGTCACATAGTTATGATGGCAAAACACAATATCCTAGACCTGTGGTTTGCCATCAAGATGAACGGCTTGCCTAAGTGTGATCGCGTTTAAATACCCACTGATACTCTGTCGAATCAGGGCCGGAAAAGTAGTACCCGCCCTCACCAAACAACTTCAGCTGTTCCGGATCCTGAATGCGATTTTGCATGATATAACGCGCCATCATGCCGCGGGCTTTTTTCGCATAAAAGCTAATCACCTTGTATTGACCATTTTTCAGATCTTTAAACACCGGCGTCACCACAAAGGCTTTCAGCGGTTTCAGCTTCACCGATTTAAAGTACTCGTTAGAGGCGAGATTAATCAGCACTCTATCGTTTTGAGCCGACAAAGCCTTGCTGAGCTGCTCAGTGATAATGTTGCCCCAGAACTGATACAGGTTATTGCCTCTGGCGGTATCTAACTTGGTCCCCATCTCTAGGCGATAGGGCTGCATCAGATCAAGCGGTTTTAGTAAGCCATATAAACCCGATAAGATACGCAGGTGATCTTGTGCCCAAGCAATATCATCATCACTGAAACTGGTGGCATCCATCCCATCATAAACATCCCCTTTAAACGCTAACAGGGCTTGCTTTGCATTCTGTGGGGTGAAGTCAGGCTGCCACTCCTGAAAGCGAGCTGCATTCAATCCTGCCAATTTATCGCTAATTTTCATCAACGAGCCGATTTGATCTGGTGTCAGATCTCGGCAGCGCTGGATAAGCTCTTGCGAGTGTTCCAGTAGTTCAGGTTGTGAATAGTAATCAGTGATTGGCGGGGTTTCATAATCCAGCGTTTTAGCTGGCGAGATAACAGCAAGCATCAGGCGTTCCAGCGCAAGAAATCAGGCTTTGACTATATCATAGCGGTCAGACGCGCCAACCCTTTTATAGACGCAAGGAGCGACTATTTAACACCACGATGACTGCTTTCTGTCTACTCTCTATTCAGCCCTTAACCCAAATGTCAGCCATTAAAAAAGGAGGCTCATTGCCCCCTTTTAATCTCATCGCTCTTTTATCTCGTCACGTTTATTCCATCCCGACTCAGTGCCATCGAAGCGATAAATAAACTAACTTTTGTTTTCCCACACCCCTGGAGCGATCTGTTTATCCAGCTCAGGGAACTGTTTACGGTCAAACGTTGGCACCTTGCCTTCGCGCTGTTGTTGATGGTAATCCCGCGCCAAGGTGACCACGACCTTCGATAACAGCAAGATCGCGACCAAGTTAATAATCGCCATCAAGCCCATACTGGTATCCGCCAGACTCCACACCAGGTCGCTTTGTGCCAAGGCGCCAAACACCACCATGCCTAGCACGAACAACCGGAACAAGTTCAAACCGGCAAGGTGTTTATGCTCAAGAAACACCAAATTACTTTCAGCATAGGCATAGTTTGCCACGATCGAGGTAAAGGCAAAAAACAGCAAAGCGACGGCAACAAAACCCGCCCCCCAGTTACCAACCAACGAAGAGAGTGCCAGCTGGGTCAACTGCACACCACTCACACCATCGGCACCTGAGGTATCGGCAATCAAAATCACCGCTGCGGTCGCCGTGCATATCACCAGCGTATCGATAAACACCCCTAACATCTGCACATAACCCTGAGATGCCGGATGCGGAGGATAAGGCTCTGCACTGGCCGCCGCATTAGGTGCGCTACCCATACCGGCCTCATTGGAGAACAAGCCGCGCTTGATACCGTTCATCATCGCTGCCATCACGGTATACCCCAATGCCCCGGCACCCGCTTCATGCCAGCCAAATGCACTACCTATGATGTTGCTAAGCACCCGTGGCATTTGATCAATATTAAACAGCACAACACCAAAGGCGATAATGATATAAGCCAACGCCATCACCGGAACGACCAACTCGGCAAACCGAGCGATAGTGCGCATGCCGCCAAAGACAATGAAACCCGCCAAAACAACCATCACCCCCGCACTGACGATTCGAGGCACCTCAAATGCTTGCTCCATCGCCTTGCTAATCTCGTGGGCTTGCACGGCGTTAAATACCAAACCAAAGCAGAGGATCAACGCGATGGCGAATAGTATTCCCATCCACCGCTTACCCAAGCCGGCTTCCATATAGTAGGCAGGACCACCACGATAAAGCCCCTGATCATCTTCCACCTTATAGACCTGAGCTAACGTCGATTCCGCAAAACTGGTGGCCATCCCAATCAATGCAATCAACCACATCCAAAAAACAGCCCCCGGGCCACCAGCAATGATCGCCGTCGCGACGCCGGCTAAGTTACCCGTACCGACACGGGCTGCCAAACTCGTACATAACGCCTGAAATGATGAGATACCGTGGCTGCTGCTCTTGCGTGAATGACGTAAAACGGTAAAGGTATGACCAAAGTGGCGAAACTGAATAAACCCTAAACGCACGGTAAAGAAAATACCTGTTCCGAGTAACAGATAGATCAACAGGTTTCCCCACAACACGCCATTAATAAGGTTAATAAAATCCAGCATTTTTCCTCCATCAGCCACGGACTGATAATAAATGATCTAACTTATTCTGCGCCGCAGTCTGCCAGAACCCGGCTCATCACTTGCTGATCGTTGTCAGCAAAGGCAACCAGAAACACTTTTTCTGGCAAGCCTGCGCCTTGTCGGCGGCACTGCTCAATGGTTTGGATCGCCACCAGAGTTGCTTGCGCCAACGGATATCCATAGATGCCACAACTGATGGCAGGGAAAGCAACGCTCTGCAGTCGGTGTTCGGCCGCCAATGCCATCGCTTGCCGATAGGTGCTGGCTAACAGTTCAGCTTCACCTCGCGTGCCGCCATGCCAAACCGGGCCAACGCAATGAATGATATAGCTAGCAGGCAAGTTAAAACCAGGGGTGATCTTAGCGTCACCAGCAGCGCAACCACCCAACCGACGACATACGGCCAGCAATTCAGGCCCTGCGGCACGATGAATAGCGCCATCAACGCCACCGCCCCCCAACAAACTGGGATTAGCGGCATTGACTATGGCATCAACGGTAAGCTTGGTGATATCTCCAGAGACTATCTGTATTGGAAGCATGGTGGCTTTGTTTACGGAAGGGAATATAGCAAAGCGTAGCAGGTTAGCGCGGAGAACTAAGGACGCTCTCTAACTCCTTCTTGATAGCGTCATAGCGCTTGGCGTTATGCTCAGTCAAAGGCGATTGTTCAATCACAGATTTACAGCGCTTCCCTAGCGCCAAAACTTGTAGCCGAGAGAGCTTTGACGACCAGGCTTTGCTTAAGGCTTGTGCTAAGTTCAGCGCCAAACTGGCGCTGTGAGGCATCATATCAAATGCCTCGATGAAGCAATCCAATGCTTCGCCATACGCACCAATCTGATAGAGCTCCATGCCATCACTATTGAGCTGACGGATCTTGTCATTGAATACCCGCTGCCGCTGTGACTCTCGCTCAACAATCACCCCGAGCGTAGCCGCAGACAGTTCATCATCGGACTTCATCTGCGCTATCTGCGACATCACCTCTTCCGCTTGCTCTGGCTCCCCAGCCCCAAACAAGGCTTTGGCCTTATCCAACTGATCTTCAATATTGTGTAAAGGCTCTGCAATAAGCTGCGGATCCAGCAACACACGAGCGGTTTCGATATCGCCTTTCAACACACTGATACGGGAATTCAAAATCTGATTTTGCGAATCAAGCAACTCACTGTTGAAGCGGCGGCAGGTATCACGTAGCACCTCCTGTGCGCGATTCACACAACGCACAGCCACTAAATCATTACTCTCGATCGCCAGATCGACCAGGCAACGGGCGTAATTAAGGTGATGAAGTGGTGTTTCGTGCACCGAATGCCGGATCCCTTCAACAATTTTCTTATGCGCTTTAACCGCCATCTCTAGCTGATCATTCGCCATCGCTAAATGGGCAATGGCACGTTGACGTTCAATGTTTCTCGGCGAGAGTTTACTGGCTTCGACAAAAAACTCCTGTGCTGCTTCCAGCTGCTTCGCCCTGATAGCTACCCGTCCAAGCCAATCAAACGATTCCACCCGCACTTCGGCTCGCTCTAATAAAGCCTCAAACATCAATTTAGCTTCGCGGATCTGGCCTAAATGAAAGCGCGTGATCGCTAAGCCCAGCATCGCCCAAGGGTGGTCTCGTTCACTCAGCACTTCCGCATACAGGTCAAACGCCCGCTGATAGTGGCCTAATTTAACCAACAGCTCACCGCGCATGCGCATGGCAAAGAGCTTATGCTCTGGCACATTTTTCACAGCAAGGTAGCACTGCTCTGCTGCATCTTCGAGGTTCTCATCACGCAGCGCTTGGTAAACTGAAGCTAATGAATGCTTTTTGATAAATGCACGGGCAAGGCGGCGCCCTAAACTGACGTAGCTAAACGGTTTAATCAGGTAATCATCAGGTTGTAGTTCGATCACCCCATGTACCACCTGGCGGCGATTTTCAGCACTGATCAGAATAAACAGACTTTCCGGCTGGATCAGCGCCCGTTGCTTCAGCTCTTCAAACAACTGATAACCGTCTTTGCCATCACCGAGATTGTAATCGCACAAGACAATATCAAACGGACGGGTTTCACACAGTGCCAGGGCACGCTCACCATTAGCGGCGGTTTGAATATCTTCACAGCCCAAGGTTTGTAGCATCCCTTTGATGGCTGTACGGATTGGTGCGCAGTCATCTACCACCAACAAACGCTGGCGTTTATAAAACTGGTTTGCTACTGCACTCATGCATCCCCATCAATGGCACAACTCAAGCCATTTAAAGCGTAAACGCCCAGGTAATTTAGCATCACCTGATTCTAATCATCCGCCGACAAGTCTATCCAGTTAATCAGATTAACGACACCGATATCATCACACCTTTGTCAAAGGATAAGCATCGGCTATAGTAAGCCTCCGGATGCAGGAGCAACCGGCAGAATAACAATATGAGAAGCTAACGAACAACATTCAGGGAATACCATGGCGAATACACTGCAACAACTCAAAACCATGACCACAGTGGTCGCGGATACCGGTGATATAGACGCGATCGCCCGCAGCCAGCCGCAAGACGCCACCACGAATCCATCATTACTGCTGAAAGCCGTACAGAGCCCTGATTACCAGCCCTATATCGATGATGCTATTGCCTGGGCCAAAGCCCAAAGCACAGATACCACTCAGCAACTGATTGATGCCAGTGACAAGCTCTCCGTCAATGTTGGCCTGGAGATCCTAAAACTGGTACCCGGCCGTATTTCAACGGAAGTGGATGCCCGCCTCTCTTTTGATACTGAGGCAACGCTGGAGAAAGCGCGCAAGTTGATCAAGCTGTACAACGCAGCCGGAATTAGCAATGACCGTATTCTGATTAAGATCGCCGCTACCTGGGAGGGGATCTGTGCCGCCAAGCAGTTGGAGCTGGAAGGGATTAATTGTAACCTGACACTACTATTTAGCTTTGCTCAAGCCCGAGCATGTGCTGAAGCGGGTGCCTTTCTTATCTCGCCTTTTGTTGGCCGTATCCTCGACTGGTATAAAGCGAATACGGACAAGAAAGAGTACAGCGCTGCTGAAGATCCTGGCGTGCAGTCTGTCACCGCCATTTATGACTATTACAAACAACATGGTTATCAAACCGTGGTGATGGGAGCCAGCTTTCGCAACAGTGGCGAGATCATTGAACTGGCCGGATGCGATCGACTGACGATCAGTCCAGGACTACTAGAAGAGTTAAGCCAAGCCAACACAAGCATCGTGCGGAAGCTAAATTCCCCAACCCAACTTAAGCCAAAACCTGCGCCGCTGACTGAAGCGGAGTTTCGCTGGCAGCTCAACCAAGATGCCATGGCTACTGAGAAGCTGGCCGAAGGGATCCGTAACTTTGCCGCAGACCAACTGAAGCTAGAAGCCATTTTGGACAAACAGCTATAGCAGCCTTAGCTCGCTTTCCTCTACTGCAAACACAAAAAAGGCCGCAAATGCGGCCTTTTTTCTAGCAATCATCGCGCTAACTATTTCGCCATCGCTTTATAAGCGTTGATCAAACCGTTAGTAGAGCTGTCATGGCTGCTTACTGCATCATCGTTAGTCAGTTCAGGCAGGATCTGGTTAGCTAGCTGCTTACCAAGCTCTACGCCCCACTGGTCAAAGCTGAAGATATTCCAGATAACGCCTTGGGCAAAAATCTTGTGCTCGTAGAACGCAAGTAATTGACCCAGGGTACGTGCGTCTAACTGTTTAAACAGCATGCTGTTAGTTGGACGGTTACCCAAGAACACTTTATGCGGTGCCAATTCAGCGATCTCAGCGTCGGATTTGCCTGCCGCTTTCAACTCAGCTTCCACGGTGGCACGATCTTTACCAAACGCCAACGCTTCAGTTTGCGCAAAGAAGTTAGCCAACAGCTTCGGATGATGATCACCAATCGGATTGTGGCTCACGGCTGGTGCCAGAAAATCACAAGGGATAAGTTTGGTGCCCTGGTGGATCAGCTGGTAAAACGCATGCTGACCATTGGTACCCGGCTCACCCCAAATAATTGGGCCAGTTTGATAATCTACCGCTTCACCATCACGGGTAACATACTTGCCGTTACTTTCCATGTTGCCCTGCTGGAAGTACGCAGAAAAGCGATGCATGTACTGGTCATAAGGCAAAATAGCTTCACTATCGGCACCAAAGAAGTTGCCATACCAAAGACCAACTAGCGCCATCAGTACAGGCACATTTTTGTCCATCTCTGCGGTAGCAAAATGTTGGTCAACATCGTGAGCGCCTTGAAGCAACTGTTCGAAGTTGTCGTAACCAACGGTCAACGCAATGGATAGGCCAATCGCTGACCACAAGGAGTAACGACCACCAACCCAGTCCCAAAACTCAAACATATTGGCGCTATCGATACCGAACGCTTCTACTGACTTCTGGTTGGTAGACAAAGCAGCGAAGTGCTTAGCGACATGCGCTTCATCACCGGCTGCCTTCAAGAACCAATCGCGCGCACTGTGGGCGTTGGTCATGGTTTCTTGAGTAGTAAATGTCTTCGATGCAATCAAGAAAAGGGTCGTTTCTGGATCCACTTTCTTTAATGTTTCAACAATATGAGTGCCGTCGACGTTGGAAACAAAGTGTGGCGTGATCCCTTTCCAATATGGCTTAAGCGCTTCAGTCACCATCACCGGGCCAAGATCTGAACCGCCGATGCCGATATTAACCACATCAGTGATCGCCTTACCGGTATACCCTTTCCACTCACCTGAATGCACTTTCTCGCAGAAAGCTTTCATCTTCGCCAGCTCTTTATTCACGGCTGGCATGACATCTTCGCCATCAACTAATACTGGTGTATTGCTGCGGTTACGCAGGGCGACGTGCAGTACTGCACGCCCTTCCGTGGCATTGATCTCATCGCCGGCAAACATCTTGTCGATCGCATCTTTCAGCTCTGTTTGCTCAGCTAACGCCAACAACTTGGTCAGCGTCTCTTCGGTAAGCAAATTCTTCGAATAGTCGAAAAGGATGTCGTGAAATTGTAGTGAAAATTTGTCAAAACGAGCCGCATCATTTGCAAACAAGGCTGCAATGTCAGTTTTCTTCATCTGCTCAGCGTGGTCGCTAAGCGCCTTCCATGCTGCGGTTTGAGTCGGGTTTATTGCCTGAAGCATAGGTGCTCCTTTCCAGTGAAAGTCTTGAGATCAGTTCCGGTCACGCACGCCATAGGCGAGCGCATTCAATTCATTCGGGCTAACAAGTGTTGCGCGAGGGCAAGTCGCTATCAATATAGCTTGTCACTGAGTTTGTGCTAGCGAACCCAATGGTGCCCTTAGCTCCCCAAAAACCTTGTTCTAAGGAGACGGTGAAAGATAACACAACTGACGAAGAACGGAATTGATCGTTGTTAAACAACAAAGTGGCGCACAAAGCACAGAGGCGTTAGGCATTCAGAGATAAACAACGGGATCTGACAAGTGAAAATAACCAAAGAAAGTGTGACGCAATAACAAAAGCGCAACATCATCGTTTTATTTTTAACCTGGTTATGATATCACCGTAATTGCCAACAATATAAAACCGGAGGTAAGCATGGAGCGTTTAGCATTAGAAGTTGCCGGACAAGAGCGCGGGCCTAAGGGGAGCAGACAAAAAAAACGTAAATGGCGTGAAATCGAATCTATTCAAGAGCGTTTCAGGTTAAAGAAAGAGTTGCAAGATATTGATTGGGCACATGATTTAGAGTTAGATGACTTAGAAATATAAAAAAAGCCCCGGATTCTGTCCGGGGCTTTTTATTTCATCCAAATTGCTTAATATCAGGCGATAAGCCTAAACGCTAACACACTCATTTCGGGTCTGTAGACGCTTGGCTAGATCTTTGTATTGCTCTGCTACTTGTTGTCCAAACAAAGGATCAAGGCGCTGGGCCGTCGCTTTCGCCTCTTCAAAAGTAGTTCCTGGGCATACCGGGAATTTGTCTGCTACCGCCTGCCAATCATCTTTAGTCATCACCGCTGCTAGTTCTGGCAGAATATGTTGCTCTTCATAATCCATATGCGCTTGTTGCATCGCGATAAACTCGCCGAGCTTATCGGCGAATTGATCCAGAGGAATGACGCAATCATTGAGGATCATATCAAGCATGGTGCGCAGTTCATCAGTATTCAATTCCAGCTTTTTATGCTCAACCGACAACTTATTCCCTTCACTGCTCTGTTGGCATTTATGGGTGAGGTAGTAGTCATAGACCACGTCTTCCACTTTATGGTGATACTTGTCAGCGTACTCCTGCATGTAATCCACCACATCCCGGATCAGGCTGTAATTGACTTCTCCCTTCTCTACCAATGCGGCATGACGCTCTCTCAGCAACTGGATTAGTATTGCCAAGTTCTTATGGTCATTGTGTATTAGTTCGAGCATAGGACCTCTCCCGATGGTCTAAATGGTTGATTTATATAAGCCATGAGTTAAAAGCTGAACAACCAGTATAAGCAGCTCATCCCCACGAGGTGAGTACCTGTTATAAAATTGTGACCGACATCTGAGTCATATGTTCCCATCATAGCCCGAGGAAAGTGACACATTTTTGACCAAAACTAATAGAACTCATTGAATAGGCAGACGTTCTAGCGATCTGCTTCACAAAATATTCATTTCGGCCATGAATCCCCTATCTCTACCCCACTACACCTGCCACTGAATGGGGTCTTTACCGAGAGCGACAAGGCGGTCATTGGCCTGAGAAAAATGGCCACAACCAAAAAATCCCCGGTGAGCAGACAGTGGTGATGGATGCGGCGCCTCAAGTACGGTATGACGTTGGCGATCAATCATCCGGCCTTTCTTCTGGGCATGCGCCCCCCACAACATGAAAACGATGTCTTGCTGATGCTGATTAATTTTAGCGATCACTGCATCGGTAAATGTCTCCCAGCCGAACTTGGCATGGGAGTGAGCCTTTCCAGCTTCCACCGTCAGCACAGTATTAAGCAACAACACCCCTTGCTCAGCCCACGGGCGAAGATTGCCATGTGTTGGGATCTGAAAACCCGAAACATCATTGGCCAACTCTTTATAGATATTCTTTAACGAAGGGGGCGGAGTAACCCCTTGTTGCACAGAAAAACAGAGGCCATGAGCTTGATCTGGGCCGTGGTATGGATCCTGCCCCAAGATCACCACCTTTAATTGTTCTAGTCCAGTCGCTTGAAAGGCTTCGAAAACTTGCTCATGAGGTGGATAGACAGTAACACCAGATCGCCGAGCTTGCTCTACCGCCTCCAAGGTCTGCTGAAAATAGGCCTGCTGTTTCTCTTGTTCGATTAACTCCTGCCAGCTCGCGAAACCCACGTTAGTCATCCTAATATTTGAATTTGTGTGCCAGAGTAACCAAGCCAAAGCGATGCAACAACACCAATCAGCACCTAACAATCCCGCTGACAGCCGCTTGTTTGTCTAAGCAAGGAGGTTACACTGTCGCTCAATCATTATCAGAACCTAGAGAAGCTCGCCATGAAGTTTATTGGTGCCCATGTTAGTGCCTCTGGCGGCGTACAAAACGCCCCCCTCAACGCCGAAAAAATTGGTGCGAACGCATTCGCCCTATTTACCAAAAATCAGCGCCGCTGGGACGCCAAACCGCTAGAGCAGAAAAACATTGAGCAGTTCCAACTCAACTGCGACAAAGCCAACATCAAAAGTGATCAGATCCTGCCCCATGACAGCTATTTAATAAATCTGGGCCATCCTGAAACTGACGGGCTGGAACGAAGCCGAAATGCGTTTATTGACGAAATGCAGCGCTGTGAACAGCTTGGGCTGTCACTACTGAACTTTCATCCCGGCAGCCACTTGAAGAAGATCACCGTCTCTGAATGTCTGAGCCGCATTGCTGAATCGATCAATATCGCTCTAGATCAGACGCAAGGCGTCTGCGCCGTGATCGAAAATACCGCAGGCCAAGGCAGCAATCTTGGCCATAGCTTTGAACAGTTGGCCGAAATTATCGCGCAGGTAGAAGATAAATCTCGCGTCGGTATCTGTCTCGATACCTGCCACAGCTTTGCTGCGGGCTATGACTTAACCAGTCATGAAGCTTGTGAAAAAACATTTCAACAGTTTGAACAGGTCGTTGGCTTCCAGTACTTGCGCGCTATGCACCTCAATGACTCCAAGAACCCGCTAGGCAGCCGTGTTGACCGCCACCATAGTCTGGGCATGGGCACCATAGGTAACGCTGTATGGGAGTACATCATGCCAGATACTCGCTTTGATAATATTCCGTTAGTCTTGGAAACCATTGATGAAACGCTGTGGCCGGCAGAGATCCAGTATCTACGCAGCCTGATAAAAAAAGCTGCATAACACCCTGATCCAGCGCTTTCATTGCGCTGGATCAATTTTCAGATACCTCTTTCGTGATACAAATCAATTCAGAATTTGAAATCCTTTTTTTAACTCTTTTGAGGGTAATATTATGACTATCGGTATCCAAATCACTAAAGCCGACAACGACGCCTTGATCAACTCTTTCTGGTTGTTGGATGAAGCAGCAAGCGAAGCACGCTGCCTGTGCGTAAAAGATGACCTGTACGCCGAAGACGAAGTGGTAGCCCTATCTAAGCTAGGCAACATCGAGTACAAAGAAGTGGCGATGGAAATGGCAGCACCTAAAGTTGAAGGTGGCCAGCACTTGAACGTAAACGTACTAAGCCGTGAAACACTGGAAGATGCGATTGCAAACCCAGAGAACTACCCACAGCTGACTATCCGTGTATCTGGTTACGCAGTGCGCTTCAACTCACTGACACCTGAACAGCAGCGTGACGTGATCACTCGTACTTTTACCGAAAGCCTGTAACACCTAGGTCAACGTCCACCGACCTAAGTTACCTGTTTGAAAAAAACCGCCAGCAGGCGGTTTTTTTGTAGCTTGAAACTGCCTTAGTGCCAGTGAGGTCACTGATCAGAATGATTGTAGGCGTCAGCTATCCCCATTAAAAAAGGCAGCCTTGATTGGCTGCCTTTTGCTGAACTATCACTAAAGCGAAGTTAGCACTACAAACTCATCAGCTTTGCGCGAACCAAGCTGAAATCAGCAGCAATAGTCTCTGATAACAATGGTTTCTCTGCGGCGTCAGCCAGTGGCTTAGGTAGTGGCAAATCCATAGACAGTGCTTCATCGACACTCTCTTTGAACTTAGCTGGATGGGCAGTACACAGGAACAGGCCATATTCTCCTTCCTGCAGTTGCTCATTCAGCACATGATAAGCAATCGCGCCATGGGGCTCGCACAAATATCCTTCGGCGTTCATCGCCTGCAGGGTGCTTACCGTCGTGGCGTCATCAATAGCACCATAACCTAATTGGTCCAAGCCCCAACCTTTCACCTTGCACAGCTCTTCAATGCGTGGCCAGTTATTTGGCGCACTCACGTCCATGGCGTTGGCCAGAGTCGGGATAGTTTCTTTTGGCGCCCACTCACCCGTTTGCAGATAGCGAGGTACCGTATCGTTAACGTTGGTCGCGGCAATAAAGCGCTTCACCGGTAATCCCATCGCTTTGCCTAACAGGCCAGCAGTCAAATTACCGAAATTGCCGCTAGGCACCGAGATCACCAGATTATCTCTTGCCTCTTTTGGCATCTGCGCCACGGCTTCAAAGTAGTAACAGATCTGCGCCATCAAACGGCTGATATTGATAGAGTTGGCAGAGTTCAGGCCAACAGCTTCACGCAATTCAACATCATCAAAGGCTTGCTTCACCATCGTTTGGCAATCATCGAAAGTCCCTTCAACGGCCAAGGTATGGATGTTGTCACCTAGGGTACAGAACAGCGCTTCTTGCAGCTTACTGATCTTACCTTTCGGATACATCACCAACACATCGATATTATCGATGCCATGGAAAGCATGCGCCACAGCAGCACCAGTATCGCCTGAGGTAGCAGTTAAGATGGTGATCTTCTGGCCGCCACCGAACTCACGCAGGCACTGAGCCATAAAGCGGCCACCAAAATCTTTAAATGCTAACGTTGGGCCATGGAACAACTCCAACGCTGAGATTTTATCAGTCACTTTTTTAACTGGCGCGGGAAAATGGAACGCCCGGCCAAGCATGCCTTCTAATGCTTCATCTGACAGTTCTTCGCCAATCAATGCGCTAAGGATCACCTTACTACGGCTCACTAGGTCCATCGCCAACAGCTCATCGATATTGTCGAAGAAAGGTAAGTCAGCTGGAAAGAACAGACCTTGGTTACGGCCTAAGCCTTGTCTTACTGCTTGTTGAAAACTAACCTGCTCAGAATGGTCTTTGATGTTGTACAAGTTCATGCTGTTTCCTCCAGAACCCGGGTACCCAGGGTGTCGATCTGGCAGACATGACTGAAGCCACGATCGTTTTGAATAAAGTTAGCTTGCATCCACTGATGCATCTGTTCGGCTTTTTCTTTTGAATCGGTAATCACAAACACGCTAGGGCCTGATCCTGAGATACCCACCGCCAAAGCGCCATCTGCCATCATCTGTTCCCGCATAGCATCAAAGCCAGGGATAAGCTGTTTGCGATAAGGCTCTGCCACCACATCACGAATCGATTCGGCAGCCAGCTGGCCATCACCACGATATAACGCGTGGATAAAAGTACCCAAGTAACGGCCATGATCGATGATATCGGCACGGCTATAATGATTTGGCAAAATAGAACGAGCTTCAGCAGTCGAAATAGAAATACCAGGATAAGCAGAGACAAAATACCAATCTTCAATCACAGGTAAGCTTTCACTGATCCTGCCATCTCGTTCCAGCATCAGCTGGATGCCACCTAAGTAGCATGGCGCGACATTATCATAGTGGATAGATCCGCTAATCTGGCCTTCCAGCTCACCCATCATCGCCAGCAGCTGCGCTTCAGAAAATGGCTTACCGTAATGCTCATTCAACGCATAAAACGCTGCGACAATAGAGCTGGCACTGGAGCCTAAACCGCTGCCGATGGGCAGGTGCTTTTCCAGCACCATACTCACAGCAACTTCATCGGTACGCCCCATATCGGCCATCGCTTTACGAAAGGCCAAGTAGCAATCGTAGATAATGTTTTGCTTGGGATCCGCCGGTAGTTTGTCAACGAAGCGCCCCACGCATTGCAGAGAAAAATCTCCCGTGGTGCTGCTCTCAATGCTGACGCTGTCCCCTAGCAGGGAGCCATCTATTGGCGATAAGGCCGCCCCTAAAATGTCAAAACCAACGCTTAGATTACCGATAGAGGCCGGTGCATATACATTCAAGCCCATGGCTTAATGCTCCTGTTTCCATGGCAGCGTTCGCAGCACGTCAGAGAACACTCCGGCTGCGGTTACTGCGGCGCCTGCGCCATAGCCGCGAAGGACAAATGGCAGAGGCTGATAATACTCACTGTAAAACGCCAGGGCGTTTTCACCGTCCTTAATGCTGAATAGTGGATGTTCAGGCCCAACCGCTTCAATACCACAACGGCAATTGCCCTCTTCATCAATGGTACCGGCATAACGCAACACTTTGCCTTCATCTTTCAGCTTGGCTAACCAATCGCTAAAGAACGCATCGGCATCTTTAGTACGTGCCATAAAGCTTTCGACATCACCGCTTTGGTCAAAACCAGGCGGTAACGCAGGCTGCACATCAATATCTTCCAGATCGAGTTCCAGACCAACTTCACGCGCCAAAATAAGCAGCTTACGCGCAACATCAGTGCCGGAAAGGTCATCGCGGGCATCCGGCTCGGTAAAGCCATTCTCACGGGCGATAGCGGTGGCTTCTGAGAACGCCATGCCATCGTCCAGTTTGCCGAAGATGTAAGACAGTGAACCCGATAAGATACCGCCAAAGCTTAACAACTGGTCACCTGCATTAAGCAAGCCTTTGAGGTTATCAATCACAGGTAAACCTGCACCAACGTTAGTGTCATAGAGGAACTGACGTTTGCTTTGCAATGCAGCCTGACGCAATGCGCGGTAGTAGTTCATTCCACCCGTATTGGCTTTCTTATTCGCTGTCACCACGTGGAATCCAGCTTGCAAGTAAGCCAGATAGTCGTCGGACAAAGACTGACTGCTAGTGCAATCGATCAATACTGGATTAATCAGGTTATTTTCTTTGATGAAACGCTGCAATTCATCCAGTGTAAATGGCGTTTTCTCCTGTTCGGCAACCGCCTGCTTCCAGCTATCTAACGCCAATCCTTCAGGGGATAAGGTCAAGCCTTTGCTATTGGCGATACCACAGATACGTAAACCGATGTTTTGCTGACGTAAACGCTCCTGCTGACGCTGCACCTGGTTGAGCAGTTCACCGCCCACCGTGCCACACCCCACCAAGAAGGCGTCAATATAATGCAGCGTGTCGAAAAAGTTCTCGTGACAGGCGCGGATCGCATGATTACAGCGTTCATCATTGATGACTGCTGACACAGAACGCTCTGACGAGCCCTGAGCAATGGCTGCAACATTCACATTGGCTTGTGCTAACGCGCGGAAGAATTTAGCGGCAACACCACTGTACTTCTTCATCTCGTCACCAACCAGAGAGACGATGGCCAAGCCATCAAGCATCTCAATAGGATCCAGCAGTTTGTTTTCAAGTTCCAGATAGAACTCATCTTGCAAGACCTGCCGTGCCAGCTCCGCTTCACTGCTATGGATACAGAAGCTGATGCTGTACTCAGAGGAAGACTGGGTGATTAAGGTAATAGACACACCGGCCTGACTAATGGTTGCAAATACACGGGCGGCCATACCCACCATGCCTTTCATACCAGGACCAGAGACACTCACCATGGTCATGCCACTCAGATTCGAAATCGCCTTAACTTGCAAGCCTTCGCTGTCACTTTGCGCACTGATCAAGGTGCCTTCAGCAGCAGGGTTATGGGTGTTTTTGATTAAACAAGGGATATGGAACTGGGCAATGGGTGCGATCGTTTTAGGGTGTAGTACCTTGGCACCAAAATAGGACAGTTCCATCGCCTCTTGGTAGCTAAGGCTTTTTAACAGCTTGGCATCGGGCACCAGGCGCGGATCACAGCTGTATACGCCATCCACATCAGTCCAAATTTCACAGCATGATGCTTTCAGACAAGCAGCCAGTACAGCAGCAGAATAATCCGAACCATTACGCCCCAGCGTAACAATTTCGCCGGCATCATTACCCGCGGTAAAGCCCGGCATCACCAATACGGCATCAGTCGGTAAAGACACTTTGTCAAAACGTGCGGAAGACTGTTCAATATCAACCATCGAAGAGAGGTAGTCGCCCACGCCAACAAACTTCTGCACAGGGTCAATGCCTTCAGCGTTCAAACCCTTCGCTTTAATCAGCTCAATCATGGTGGCGACACTCATACGTTCGCCTTTCACCAAGATCTGCGCTTGAATGTTATCCGGGCACTGCTTCAATAAACTGACGCCACGCAACAGCTCCTTCATCTGCCCCATCTCCTGATGCAGCTTTTGCAGTAGCTGATCGGCAGCGAACCCAGGGAACTCCTCATTCAGGGTGTTAATCAGGTTGGTAAAGGTCGACTCAATACATTCGATGTGCTGTTGGGCATCAACGCCCTGAGATGTCGTTTGTACTGCAGCCACCAGTGCGTTAGTAACTCCTGATGGCGCCGACAACACCAATGCGACCTGCTCTGACTTGAACTTGTCGGCGACTATCGCAGCCACTTGCTGGAAGCGACTGGCTGTTGCCAGTGACGTGCCACCAAACTTAAGTACTCGCATTTCCTACCTCGCCCTTACATTCCTGAAAAATAAAAAGCCCGCGACCTTTTGGGTCCCGGGCTGTGATTCTGTTCTTAGTGCGCAAAAACTCAGCCCGTCTCCCCATGGGTGCGGGTAATGGTGATAATAATGGTGTTGCGCACTGTGCTGCTCATGTTCTGCTTTTATAGCCTTACAAAAGGTGAGTGAGTGTTTTACCAGAAAACGACCTCACATAAAAGTCAAGCATGTGATAAAAATCACCTGAACTGACCAGTGTCTAGAAAAAATGACACTCAAGCACTGTTTTTATGCTGTCACCACATCAGACGTACGCTCTGCAGGAAGTATCAATCGTTGTCGCGGTCGCAACACATTAAATCCTTCGGCCTCCATTAATGCAGCATCTTTCTCAGCGTAATAATGATAGAGATAAAGCCGTGACCAGAGCCGCGCATCATAGTCGCGCTTTATATCTTCTATTCCTGTGTGGGAGGGATTCGCAACTAAACCGACATCGTGCAGGATCGGCTCTCCGCCAGCAGCAAGGTGATGCAACACTTCAGGAATAGGTCGCGTATCGGCAGTGAAGAAAAAGCGCCCAGGCAACGACAAGCTAAAACTAAAATCCAATTGATGATGACGCGCAGGAGTCACCCTGAAGTTATGCTGCGCCAGCCAAAATCCGCTATCCACCGCGACTAACTGTAACACTTGCCAGAAGTTCGCCCCCCCTTCAGCCAGTTGCCCTGGGTGATTATCAAACATGCGGGTCAAACGCGGCACAATCGCCGCCGGCACATAGATCCGCGGGGCGGGCTTATCGTTAAAGCAAGCGGCGATAAACAACTTTTCCAGATCCGCCACATGATCCATATGCGGGTGACTGATATACACCGCTTCCGGTAGTTGCTGATACTGGCGCCGATACGCATCAAGCACACCCGCACCACAATCAATCAACAGAATTGGACGTCCCTCCTGCTCCAGCACAAAGCTGGACGGCAGCAGCTCAGTGGCCCCTGCACTGCCGGCGCCCAATACAACCATCGCCAAATCACTCAATGCATAACTCCTCTGTACCTTGCGGTACATATTGTTTATCCAATGGATAATGTTTTAACGAAAAATGTTGATAACTACCTGCAAAGCCGTTTTTAAGTGCTGCATCATAAGCCAGATTAACCCGCTTTTTGTCTCGTAACATCGTTTCGACTATGCGTTTAAACGGCTCACTGCCAAAGCCCATCGCGTCGGAAAGTAGGCGATCCAAACAGTGCTGATAAGCCATATCTGCGCGCTCAGCCGCATTATCGCTGTGGCAAATCGACTCACTGTTGACACGGTATTGATGCAGCGGCTCGCCCCACATAACACAGCCCTTGGCGCGCTCCATGGCACGAAGGTTAAACAGTGTATCCTCGCCTAACTGAACATCACGATGCCATCCCAAACCAACACAGTCACGACGGAATAAAAATATTAGTGGTGTCTTGGTCTGACTATAGCCAGCGGCCGACCATAAACGATATCCCTGATATTGCGGCAACAGAGTGGCCATCAGTTGACCATTCTGTTCATCGACAATATCAACGTTATCGCCAGCTACACCATACTTCATTGCCAGAGGCACCAACGTCGATAACCGAGTAGGATAGTAGAGGTCATCAGCATCCAACGGCGCGATCAACGCCCCTCGCGCTTTCGCTAATGCCAAATTGCGTGTGTGATTAGGGCCTGAGCCAATCTCTCCAGAGCTAATAAAGTGGATCCTGGGATCGCAGATACCATGGCTGGCAAGCAATTGTTGATAATCCACACCGTCATCAACCACAATCCACTGCTCCCAATGGCTGTAGTCTTGAGCCAACAAACTCTCAACTGCGCGTAACAGTGTGTTCTCGCCGCGAAAAACCGGCGTTATAACTGAAACCAAGGGAGGCTCTGATCGAGATGGCGTAGCGTCGTTCTGAGGATCAACCATCTATAGCAGCGCTTTTTCAATGTCGTTTAATAACGTATGCAGCATACGAATATCTCTTCCCTCTACCAATCCCAAACGGTCATGTAGCCACTCTGACAGTTTTTGATCTTCGCTGTTGAGTAGGCTTTCCTGTAACGTCGCGACACGTTGCTTAAGCGCTTGCCATTCGCCCGAGTCAGTCAGATCGTCCCGCCCTTGCCCTGCACCCGACAATAGCGTTTTTAGAGGTGATAACGCGTACGCATAAACCATCGCAGCCTGTCCCAAATTCAGCGATGGATAAGGTTGCGCAAGGGGAATGCAGCTGAGCAGGTCGGCACGATCAATCAGGGTATTGGGTAATCCCGACTCTTCACAGCCAAACAACAGCGCTACACGTTGGATCGCAGTCGCTTTGGACTCGAGCTGCTGTAGCGTTTGCTGCGGCGACCAATAGTCTCTGGCACATCCCCGTCGTCGAGCGGTGGTTGCGATGACAAAGTCACAATCACTCAACGCCAGATCGGCCGATGCAAAGCAACTTGCCTCGGCTAACAGCTCTTCAGCACCATGGGCCACCCATCCAGCTTCGGGATCTTGATGTGCCACACTGTCCACAATACGCAGCTGGGCAAATCCTTGGGTTTTCATCGCTCTAGCCACAGCCCCTACATTGGCGGGCCTCGCTGGTGAAACCAGCACAAAAATCAATTCCATGGTTCAATAACAGTGACCAAATTCATGCCCTATTCTGCCTAGATAGACCAGCTTGCGCCAGCTCGCCTGCACCGACTACACTGAAAACTACAAAACTGGTCTTACCACAAGGTGTTATCGATGGCACTGCCCGACGAATTAGCAGCTCAGATCCTGGAAAGCTTTAACCTTTGCTACGACCGTTTTTTGAGTATCACCAGGGAATCTGGCCAACGTTTTGTCAACGCCGATTGGCTAGGTGTGCAGGTCGCGTCACGAGAGCGGCTGCAGATCTATGATGGCCGTGTTGCACAGATTTCCAACAAACTGCGTAAGCAAAAAGACTGCTTAGAGGTAGAACTATGGCGTGCCATTAAACAAAGCTACCAACAGCAAACCGTCAACAGTCCTTGTCGCGAGTTAGCCGAAAGCTTCTACAACTCAACCTACGGCAAGATGTTCCATCATCAATTCTTAACTCCCCCCCATGCCTTTGTCTGGGCCGGCGGCCCACCACCAGAAAAAGATGCGCCACTACACCACTACCGACTCGTCGGGGTGCCTCTCGGCACCATCGCCGAGCAGATCCTAAGCTCCAGTGGTTTTATTGATAACTGGCACGATAAAGCCGCAGACATCGAGCAACTCGCCGTCCTCTTACGAAAACAGCTGGAACGATTCCCTGGAATTCCAACACTTGAGATACTCAAACCGATTTTTTACCGCAATAAAGGCGCATACATGGTGGGGCGTTTGTTTAGCGAACATATCAGCCACCCCTTTATTATCTGCTTAATCAATCGCGAAGGCGAGGGGGTCATGGTAGATGCCGTGTTAACTGAGCGTGACCAGGTGAGCATTCTGTTTGGCTTCGCCCGCAGCTATTTTATGGTCGATATACCAGCCCCCTCATCAGTAGTGGCCTTTCTTCGCCATCTGCTGCCACATAAAAGTGACGCAGAGCTGTACAGCGCCATCGGCTGCTTAAAACACAGCAAAACCCAATTCTATCGCCACTACCTGCACCACCTGGAACACAGTAGCGATCAGTTTGATATTGCCCCCGGGATCCCAGGGCTGGTAATGAGCGTATTTACCCTGCCCTCGTTCGATGTGGTATTCAAGGTAATACGAGACAAGTTTGGCCCCAGCAAAGGGATGAGTAGACAACAGGTAAAAGCAAAATACCGGCTGGTAAAGCAGCATGATAGGGTCGGCAGGATGGCCGACACACAGGACTTCGCTAATTTCCGCTTTCCTAAACGCCGCTTAAGTGATGCTTTATTGGCGGAACTAAGGCAAACAGCCCCCAGTAGCATCACTGAAACCCATGATCTGGTGATCATTAAACATCTGTATATCGAACGTCGAATGGTGCCACTCAACCTCTATCTGGATCAAGCCAGTGAATCACAAGCGAATGCCGCGCTAATTGATTATGGTTGGGCGATAAAAGAGATGGCTGCCGCCAATATCTTTCCTGGCGATCTGCTGCTGAAAAACTTTGGTGTCACTCGCCATGGCAGAGTGATTTTTTACGATTACGACGAAGTTTGCTATCTCATTGATTGTAACTTCCGACGCATTCCAGAACCGCTGTATCCAGAACAAGAGATGCAGGCTGAGCCCTGGTACTCGGTTGCCGAGAATGACATATTTCCTGAAGAGTTTGCGACCTTTGTAACAACCCACCTTAAGCATCGGCAGGTACTACAACAATATCATCCCAACTTGTTCGAGGCCGACTGGTGGAAACAGGTGCAATCCAAATCACTACGCGGCCACTTTGAAGAGTTTTATCCTTACCCTGAAAGTTGCTGCTTTAAAAACCATAAAAAGAGCGAACTGAGCAGCGAATAAGGCCCCCTCTATTGCAATCCCCAGTGAGCAGGTAGATTATGTGCAAACGGTTTTTTCGCGTTATTTATTGCCGTTCTAATTGACCATTAGCTTAACTAAGGGACTAGAGTGATGAGCCCCATCGCGCCGAATATTATTCTCTTTTACGATCATGATGCGCTCGCAGTGATTGTCGATGACATAGAGCGCCACTTCAGCGACAGTCCGCTATTCGATAGCGGATACAGGATCTCTCGTCTGGACAACCGTGGCCAAGGCAAAGCCAGCTTAGCCGACATCAAGGATGCTGGCATGTTTATGTTGCTAAGCATTGATCGTCAACCGGAGCAGGAAGCTGCCCCACGTAAGCGTTCGCTGACTGAATCTGCGCTCTACCAACATCTAAGTGTCTGTGCACAACGTTTAGTCGTACCGGTACTCGACGTTAAATTGCGAGCCAAAAACGCTGAGCACGACACCCTCGCGGATCCCAGCATCTCTACCAGCGCTCATTATCACCTCCGTCCACTGGTTCGCTCGGCTCATTCTGCGGATGAAATCATCCAGGATATAGAACGGATCCTCGGCAAGCACCTCGACAGCCATGAACAGGTATTGCAAAACCGCAATAGCCTACTGAACGTTGCGGGCTTAACCCCCGACACCGACGCCACAGGTAATCCATTACTTGCACGGCAGCTGGCAGTTATTTTCGGCAACGCCCCGGATCCGGCTGATGATGAACAGCTGCTGGCTTCCAGTGACGGTGCCAACCTTAAATTAAACCTTCGCTGGGCAATGCGTAACCTAGGCTTTGGTCATCGCAAAGGCGCTATCGCCAATTTGCGCCGGATCGTCAGTCTAGATGATGGCCACCTAACGGCTAACTTTTGGTTATCACGCTTACTTAGTGAAAGTAATCGCGATCAGGGGATATTAGACGAAGCCAATACACGTTCAACACTGCTGCTATCGCAACTTGAGCAATACCACAACGACTATCACCTGCTTCGCAGCCTAGGCCTTCTGCACCAGTCTCGCGCCAGTTTCCACCTGCATCAACACGATGAGTGTCAACGCCAGCTGCGCATGGCGATGAAACTGGATCCCAATCGTGATGTATTAGCCGAGACGGTTCGTCGTACGCTACAAAAAATCATTCGCGACGGCGACATCCGCCTTAGCCACAATGATGATCATGTCGAACTGGCTGTTGATGCCCTAAAGATCCTCTATGTTCAGGATCACAGCTACTACTATCGTACTGTGAGGGCACTCAGTGAAAGTTTTAGTCCTGAGCTTGTAAGTCAACTCACCCGTCAACTCGATATTCGCATTCAGAAAGAGGTATCACCGCTATTTCGCAGTGAAAACCAAGTCACCCTATTTTGCACCGATGAACTATCAAAGCCACTATTGGCAGCGAGAGAAGCCAAACCGTTGCCCAGCTGGCAACAATATGAGTTGAGTAGAGACAGTGCGTTAAATCAGTTAACGCTGCTGCAGCAGATAGCCAGACACCAGCAATCAAAATGGCAACAGCTCAAAAGCGACGAACAGCGTTTAAAGCTGGAATCACAACAAGCCACATTACTCCCTGATAAGATTGATCAAGGGTTGGCTGAGATGAAGGATTGTAAGCAATCACTGAGCTCGACACGCTTGGCGACGATTAGCTCCGTCGTTCTCGCCGTCATCTCTGTCACTCTGTTTTGGTTTCCCGCGCTCAGTACGCAACTAGCCAGTGTACCCTTCGTTATTTGTTTCATCCTGAGTGCTTTGTTTGCTATCCAGTGGCGGCGCCATAGTGAACGTAAGGCAACATACGAAGCCAAGTTACGAGATGCCGTTGCTGCCTTATCCAACCAGCTCGAAGCGGAAACCCACCCAAACCTTACTACAGATGGGCTATTTCAGCGTTTAGATTTTCTTGCCAGCCAACTGCGTGAACATGTTGCCGAAGAAAGTCGAGAATGTAATGAACGGCGACAACACCTGCATCAGCAAACCGGGCAATTTATGCTGCTGGCGGATACCTTTGAAAGCTCGCTAACTGCCTGCGACAACAAGTTTAATCCGTTTGTGCATAATCAAGAGATCCGCTGGCAACCCTTAGCGTTGATGGCTGATGCCTGCCTGATGCCACCGGAGCTGCAAGCAGTCAGAGAGAGTCATGGCACTAATGACCAGGGGCTTTGTACCCAAGGCAGTGGCGAGGGGCTTAATCGTTGGTCTGTTTACTTTGAAGCTCAAATTGATGAACAGCGGTGGCAGCGTCTGCAGAGCCAGGAAAAACTGGCTATCAGCCAGCCTAACTTACGTTCGATTATCATGCCGAGCGTGGATAATATTATTAATTTCAAAGCCAAAACCGAAGAGATCCATTAACGTTATTAACCACTAAGCCATCTGAAAAACAAAAAAGGCAGCTATCAACTAGCTGCCTTTTTAATGACAAACGTACTACACCGAGAATCGACTAAGTAGAGAGTCCTGCTCTGCCGCCATGGTATTCAACTCTTCCGTGGTGGCTGCGATCTTCTCAATCTCCTCAAAGTTCTCATGAGAAACCTCTGAAACCACATTCACATTGCGAGTGATCTCTTCAGCCGCCAACTGCTGTTGACTCGCCGCTTCGCTGATTAAATTAGCCATATCACGTACAGAAGACATGCTGCCCTGGATCTGCTCCATGGATTGGTTGGCATGTTCAATATGGTCGCGGGTGTTATTCATCTCACCGACGCTGGATGCCATGGTAGAAACAGCTTCCTTACTTTGACGTTGTAACTGACCGATGATGTTTTGGATCTCTTCGGTTGAACTGGCCGTTTGACTAGCCAACTGTCGTACTTCATCCGCAACAACGGCAAAGCCTCGTCCCTGCTCACCGGCTCGGGCCGCCTCGATCGCCGCATTGAGTGCCAATAGATTGGTTTTATCAGCCACTCCAGTGATCACTTCGACGATCTTGTTGATTTCACCACTTAAGTTATCCACTTGTTGAATAACCGAATTAGACTCATCTAAACGTTGCGACAGTGTACCTAATATAGTGATGCTCTCTGCCATCACAGTACGACCACCATCCGCTTCAGTTTCTACTTCCAGCGTCCGCTCACGGCTTGCATCGGTATTTCTGGCGATCTCAGCCACCGCGCTTTCCATCTCGGTGATCGCAGCAGCAACCCCTTGAACTTCGGCATTCTGACGCTCCAATGCCGCACGGGTACGCAAAGTGGTATCACTATTGTCAGCCGCAACTTGCGTTAAACGCGCCGAGGACTCACGCAAGCGAGCGATAACTTCGTTCATATTATCAGCCAGCTTGTTCACCCAATCTGCCACCTGAGAAAACTCATCGCCGCCACTATGTTGAATACGTTGACGGAAATCTCCCGAAGCCATCAGATCCAACACACGCATCACTTTGTTGAGTGGCACGCGGATCGCTTGTCCCATTAACCAAGCTACCACCAAGGCAACCGCCACGGCACCGATTAATGTCACCAAGGTTAATGTGATGGTAGTGGACACCGCGCTGGTCGCTTTTGCCTCTGCTCTAGCGGTGATCTCTAGACTGTAATCAACCATGTCATCATAGAGAAAAAGATCGCCAACTAACTCATCCGCCATGGTATCGAGTGCGGCAGCTACCTGCTTCGAACGATTAACATTCGCAATATGTCGAGCAATAATTCCGTTGGGATCATTAACCGCGAAAAACAGTTGTTCCATCCCATCTTTCACATCGGCATTACCATCCAAACCCTCAACTTCATCCAAAATCGAAAGATAGTAATCATCCAGCGTTACCGCATTAACCTTAATCCGATCCAACATCTCATTCATCTTGTCGATGTCGTCAGACACCAACAGATTTGTCGTAATAAACTCCATCAACTCTAACGTCGAATTGAAGGTATCCAGCAATCCTTGAATATAGCCATCATACGCGGCCATACTTGCACTGCCTGAATTAACAGCCTTCTTCGCGATAGAGGTCTTATACAGGAAGGTGCTGCGCTCTTCTGCAATCTGATCGCTCTCAATCAGCACCTTGCTGCGGTTTTCACGGATCATTTCTACACTCTGAGAATACTCATCTAGGCGACCTTTCAAGATACCCAGTTGATCTGAAACTTGAGAATGAGCGTAAACATCGGCGTGAGACGCCAAGCGATCGAGGCTAGCAAGATAACGTGACGATTCAGCTTCAATAGCTTGTATAGTAGCGCTCAAACTATCAGTGCTGTCGCTCAAAGCCACATTGTTCGCTAGCCGATTCAAGTCAAGCACATGGATCTTAGCGAGGTTGGCATCTGCAGTAAGTAGATTGGCATCATTGGTCACAGACGAAAAACTCGACTTCACACTATTCAGTTGAAGAAACGAGATGCCGCCGGCAATGGCAAACAGCAGAACCAACACAGCAAAAGCTAGATAGATGCGGTGGACTATTGATAGTTTATTCATGTTTTCACTCAGCAATAAAACAGGGCCAAAAGGGCTAGATGACTGTATTGCGACTTACTACTTCCTTATATCATTCGCTATTTTCTTAACTATTATCGACAGTTATGGATAAGAGTTTAGACGTTTCGAAAGAAGATCGCGCACTGAAATAAAATAAATGAGACAGATATGCAAACCCAATCCCAAAATATCCAGAAAAGAGCACTGCTCCTCGTAGCTCATGGCAGCCGCCGCCAAGAATCTAACCAAGAAGTGATCGCGCTAGGTCATGTCATCGCCGCGCATCAAAGTTACGCATTGTGCGAAGCGGCCTTTTTGGAGTTAGCCTCCCCATCAATAAAAGAGGGCTTTGAGCGCTTAATTGCTCTGGGAGCAACAGAGATCGATGTGATGCCCTATTTTCTGGCCGCAGGACGACACGTTGTTGAAGATATCCCTGAAGAGCTAGAAGCCTGCCAGCGAGCCCATCCTTCAGTGCCAATCAAGCTTGCTCCACACTTGGCAGCCGTTCAAGGGCAAATGGCGGAGCTAGTCATACAACTGATGGCAACAGCGAAACCCCTTGACCGACAGTGATAAAACAACGCTAAATACAGAGGTATGACCAGAAAAGGCTATCAGCGACATGACCCAAGTACTTGATCAACTCACCTCCTTACTGACATTAGAAGAGATAGAAGCCGGGCTTTATCGAGGACAAAGCCAAGACCTTGGCTTTCCTCAAGTTTTTGGTGGGCAAGTGATAGGCCAAGCTCTCGCGGCCGCTAAGCAAACAGTCGATATCAGTCGTAAAGTTCACTCTTTTCATAGTTACTTCTTATTACCAGGCGATGCGAGTCGCCCCATTGTTTACGACGTAGAGGTGATCCGTGATGGACGCAGCTACAGCACCCGTCGTATTAAAGCTATTCAATATGGCAAACCCATTTTTTATATGACGGCCAGTTTTCACCAAGAAGAAGCAGGCTTTGACCATCAAACAACAATGCCTAACGTAGCTTCGCCCGAGCAACTGGAATCCCAACAAGCCTTTGCAAAGCGACATCTGCATCTGTTGCCGGAAAAGATCCGCGATCAATATGCCTGTGAAATGCCTATAGAGATGCGCAGTGCTACGCCATTCAACCCACTGCAACCAGAAAAAATGCCAGCAGTGAGGGATGTATGGTTCCGAGCCAACGGCACGCTTCCAGATGATCCTCGCATGCACATGTACTTGCTGGCCTATGCATCTGATTTCAATTTTTTGCCAACAGCGGCACAACCTCATGGCGTGAGCTTTATGCAGCCCTCGATTCAGATGGCAACCATAGATCACTCAATGTGGTTTCATCGCGACTTCAGAATGGATGACTGGCTGCTTTATCACGTTGACAGCCCATCCAGCGGCGGTGGGCGCGCAGTCGTACGAGGCCAGTTTTTTGATACACAAGGACGACTGGTCGCCTCTACGATGCAAGAAGGGGTATTTCGCCAACGCAAGTCGACCTAAATCAACGATTGCTAACGCGATCTCGGCAATATATGCCTAAAGTTTAATTGAGATCATGCTCACCAAATAAACAATTATTTGACAAGCGTCACAATTTTTAACATGATGTCGCTCGTTTTAAGCCCTTAACCGTTTTTTGGAGTAGTTAATGAAGCGCGCAGTCATGACATTGGTTTTCGCAGCATCTATCACCACCGCAGCTCACGCGGATACCCTTGCCACCGCAAAGCAAGCGATTAGCGCAGGTAACTGTGACGCGGCGGTTAGCACATTAAATCAATTGGCTGGAAGCAAAGATGCTGCAGCAATGAATCAACTGGGCGGCATGTACCTGGTTGGTCAGTGTGTTGAAAAGAGCAACGACGAAGCAAAAGCTTGGTTCGAAAAAGCTGCAGCGGCAGGCTCACTGCGCGCACAAAAAATGCTGGATCGTTTGAACAAGTAATACATTGTTGAAAATGATTCGAAAAAAACGCCCGCTGATAAGCGGGCGTTTTTGTTTTAAGAGCGAAATAGCATCACGGTTTATATAAGACCTTTACTGTTCCGTCGACATCCGCTTCATCGATGTAACCAACGGCGCCCGTATTCGCAGCCACCTTTTGTTTCACCTGATCAATTGAGGTCATCTGCGCAGGAGCACTGGCTTTGCCGGTAAAAATCAAACGCGACCAGTAGGACTGCAACTGCGATTCGCTTTTACCCGTCACCTTGTCATGAAATTCGATACGCAATGGGTTACCATCTTGCAGCTCAACCAACACCGCCTTGCCGCCCCCAGGAACACTTTTCATCTTGCCTAAAAACAACTTTTTGGCGTCAGATTTCGACAGTTCATCAGCTGCAGGATTACCGATAAGCACGACCGCAGATTGCGCGGAAAAGCTAGCCAAACAAAGGAGAGAAACTACCCATAATTTTTTCATTACTCACTCTCCCTAAAAGACCACATCGATCAGCACGGAGTAGATGAAGCTTTCATCATACTCGCCAGTGTTTACTGGCACTGGGCCAACCCCTGGAATATCAATTGTCCCGATGTTCCCCGATAATGCACCACTGGTGTCATCAAAATCATCGGTATAAGTCAGGTCAAACTTTACCGCTAAGTTCGGCATAAAGTCCCATCTCACACCAGCACTGGTTGTTCCACGCTCTACGTTTAACGCAGAAACCACACCAGGAATAGGGATGGTACGCTCACCATCATCTTTGCTCTCAACCCATGAAATCATTACATAGGGTGAAAACTGATTGTAACGATAAGTGGCACCGATATATGCAGAGTCGGTATCTGGATACTGGCCATCGACTTCAATACGGGTAAACTCTCCCATCACCATCCAGTCGCCATTATCCCATCTAGCACCAAGGCCATAAAACTCACCGGTCTTATCATCTAACCAAGGTACCGGATCAATATCCGTTTCTGAGTGAAAATAGCTGGCACGTAACGTCAACTCATCCCAATCATAAGTGGATGCCAAGCCATAAACCTTTTTAAAGTTAGTTTCCAACCCTAAGCGACTATCATCGGCATCAACAGTAGACTCACCAAAAATAGGCTGAAATGTGAGTGCTGATTCATCGAAATCAATGACGTGAATAACATCAAAACCGGTGAAAGTAGAAACCGGGATCACGCCATACACCTCCTCCGACGGTCTTGCCCATGGATAGGCATAACCTACTTCCAAATAATCGGAAAGCATATACAAAGGCAGTCTTAATTTGCCCCCACGTATAGTGGTAGCGTCATCAAATTGGTAGGAGAGAAAAGCCCACTCAGCTTTTAGATCCCAGTCTTGGCGACCTCTTGTCACAAGTTGCAAAGTGGCAGAGATATCATCATTAACATCATAACTGGTTTGTACTGCCAATATGCTGTCATTTTCAAAGTCAAAACCGTCGTTGTCATAGTCGGCATAGCCAGCATCATTACTTGCACGCCCCATACCAACGGTAGCAAAACCATTGACATTAAAGCGATTGAGCCAGCTATGAACTTGCCCCTGAGATTCCAACTCGGCCACTTTTTGTTCAAGCTTATCAATACGCGCTTGATCATCTTCTGCAAATGCTGATGGCGCGGCCAACACCGCTGCTATCAACACGGTAAGTGCTTTTAGTTTCATTTCATTCTCCAAACGGAAATAGGATGGGCGCTCTAACGGCACCTATGGTTTATCTACACCTTGAACTGATTAACCACTTGCGACAGCTGTTCATTCACATCCACAAGTGATTGGCTAACGCCCTCCAGCTCAGAGGTGCTACTCATCGCGTCCTGCGCCATCAGTTGGATCTCCTCAACATAAGTACGTATCAGTTCTGACGTCTGATTTTGCTCTTCTGTTGCTGCCGCGATCTGGTCATTAAGACCCGAGATCGCTTCTACTTGGTTAGTAATACTGTTAAGTGATGTTCCGGTGTGCTCTGCCTGCTCAACGCTGTGGCTTGCCATATCTGTACCCCGGCTCATTGATTCAACCGCAGACTTTGACGCGTTTTGCAGCTCTTCCAGTACCTGCTGGATCTCCTGCGTTGAATCCTGAGTGCGACTCGCCAACGAACGCACCTCATCAGCAACAACGGCAAAACCTCGGCCCTGTTCACCGGCACGCGCCGCCTCAATCGCAGCATTCAATGCCAGCAGGTTGGTTTGCTCTGCGATACCGCGGATGGTATCGAGAATGCTGCCAACGTTACTGGTGTAGCTTTCCAGCCGAGATATTTCGCCAGCTGTCTTTTCAACTTCAACAGCCAACTCGTTAATAGAGCCAACACTTGCCTCCATCAATGTCAGTCCTTGACTGGAGTCACCGCTGGCTTGCGATGCGGAATTAGAGGCCTCTGCCGCATGCTCAGCAATATGACCAACACTGACAAACATTTCGTTTAATGCACCGGTTGTCTGATCTATCGCATTGGTCTGAGAAGCGATATTGGCATTCGCCTGCGCACTGACCCGAGATAACTGCTCAGCCATATCACCTAATGATGACGCGCTATCAACGGTTTGTCGGATCAACCCCTGCAATTTGTCGACAAACTGATTGAAGTAGCTCACCAGATCAGCCAACTCATCTTTGCCGTCATAGTTAACCCGGACAGTTAAGTCACCATCACCGCTGGCAATCTCCTCTAGTGAACGACTAACCTGACGGATCCCTTTAGTAATGTTGGCAGACACAGACCAGCCAATCAGTAGAATCAAAATGACCGTCGCCACCCCCAGGCTGATAGAAAAGCCCAAGGTCCATTGGCTGGCTTGATTCGCTTGTTCAACACGCTCGTCTACAGCCATTTGCGCCTGGCTGCGAAACTCGATGAGTTGATTCTGAAGTTTTTCCAGAACAGCGTTGCTGGCTGCGGCTTGGGAAGCCATCTGCTCCATCGACACTGTGCCTTCAATCATGCCAAAGGCTAATGCTCTGGCGCTATTAAAATAGCTATTCAAATTTCTGGATATATCAGCTAATGCCTTACTATCAGCGCCGTAGCCGTTCAACACCTCTAAACTTGCTTTCAGCGCAGCCATCTGTTCATCCGCGCCCTCCAACATATCTTCTTCGCCAATCATCACCGCCGTTCGCAGCCCTTCGGCCACTTGATTAACGGCAACAACGCTCGACTGAGCCTCCTGCAGGATCGGATACAAACGCTCTTTCAATTCAGACAATCTTTCTGAGTTATCACTCACATTGGTACTGATAACCGATAGCAACACCACAAAGCTTGCTACCGAGACGCCGGTGATGATGGCAATTTTTTTACCAATAGAAAGTGTTTTAAGCAGATTCATAAAGACAACCCAACCTCGTTGCGTTAACAGCAGTAACAGATTTGTTATTCAGAACTTCAAAGCTCTATCGGCAAATCACCCTAAGAATATTAGGCAATATTTCGAAAACATGATGAAAATCGAAGGAAAAGCACTAAGTTACGGGAAATAGTGTGAACCAGGACGAGCAATATCCAGTAGTGTTAAATTTTCTGACACATTTATTAACAATGCAAGACTATATAAGCTTTTTTGCAACGAGCCAGTCGTTAGTTTCGCTCAAAATCTGTGTGAGTGGCACCTGATCGTTATAACCAAATAGCTCCCTTGCTTTATGGCTATCCGCCATCACTTTTTTTGACACCATGGCAGCTTTTTCTGGCGTAATATCTGGCTCCCTGTTGGTCAGTGCTGCCAATGCCTGCTTGCAGTAACCAATCAGCAGTAAGAATGATGCAGGGATGACTTTGGCTGACAGTGGCACCCGCTGAAGCTTTGCGATCTGCTCACAGACCTCTTTCATCTGATGGTATTGCCCACCAAGAATATAGTTTTCACCTCGTCGCCCCTGCTCATAAGCCGCAATATGGGCACGAGCCACTTCTGCCACGTGGCAGAAAGGGCCGCCGCCGGGAGGGATCCCTGGCAGCCTGTTGGTTTTGATCAAGCGAAACAGTTGCATCCAATTGTGTCGATCACCCGGCCCCATAATATGGCAAGGATTGAGCACCACCGTGTCCAAACGCCCAGCGGCTTCAATCACCATTTGATCTGCACAGCATTTGGTATGTAAATAGTTAACACCGCTGTTTTTACCTAGCTTCTGGCTTTGCTCATTAATGACGCCTTGATGAAAACCATAAGCTGAAATACTCGAGGTATAGATAAAGCGGCCAATACGTTGCCGTTCAGCCAGTTTCAGTAACGCCCGCGTGCCATCAATGTTAATGCGAGTTTGCCTGTCATCATGGCGCCGCCACACACTGGTATCTGAGGCGACATGGAATAGGGCATCACAATGAGCAGGCAATGCTTCCTCAATGCTGTCGATATCCAGCAAGTCGGCTTCAATCCAAAAAACAGCAAGATCAGCAAGCGCACTGGTATCACTGCTGGCACGTTTTAATGCGTAGACAGTCCAACCCGCATCGGTCAACTGACGCACCAAGTGACCGCCGAGAAATCCGGTTGCACCAGTCACAAAGGCGATCTTGCTCTCTGTCATCTCAATTCCTCTCGCAGCCTTAAACATCAGCACAGTCAATAAAACATTCAGAAAAAAGGCCAGTCAAAACCGGCCTTCATTTACTGCTACAAACGTGGACTACTCCTCCAACGTGCTGAGATCGCCCTCATCCTGCCCCAAGGCTCGGGCGCGCAATACTCGCCGCATGATCTTGCCTGAACGTGTCTTCGGTAATGCATCAACAAAAGTGACATCTTCCGGCTGAGCAATACGACCAAGCTCTGCCGCCACATGCGCTTTTAACTCCTGCGCCAGTTCATTGGTACCGGCAACGCCCTCTTTCAGAATGGCGTAAGTATGGATAGCATTACCTTTCAGTTCGTGGGGTAAACCGATAGCAGCCGCTTCTGATACCAATGGGTGACTCACTAACGCACTCTCAATTTCTGCGGTACCTAAGCGATAACCGGAAACTTTGAGTACCTCATCCATGCGACCGATGACCCAAATGTAGCCATCATCGTCGACTTTCGCCGAATCACCGGCTTTGTAATACTCCTTGTCGCCATAATCACCCCAGTAAAGATCGGCATAGCGTTGGTCATCCCCCATGATCGTCCGTGCCATACCAGGCCAAGGGTTCTTAATCACCAGCTTACCCTCTTCCCCTGCCGGCACTTCATCACCATTGTCATCCACCACACCAATCTCATTACCAAAAAAAGGCTTGGTTGCCGAGCCCGGTTTTAACGGGGTAATAGGTAACGGACAGATCATGAAACCACCGGTTTCAGTTTGCCACCAGGTATCAATAATCGGACAACGACTGCCACCAATCACGTCGTAAAACCAACGCCATGCTTCTGGATTAATCGGCTCGCCAACACTCCCCAACAGACGCAGGCTAGAAAGGTCATGACGCTTCGGCCACTGATCGCCAAAGCGCATCAGGCCACGGATCGCGGTCGGTGAGGTATACATCACGTTGATGCCATACTTCTCCACCATCTGCCACCAGCGATTGGGGTACGGGTAGTTTGGCGCACCTTCATACATCATGATGGTCGAGCCGTTGATCAACGGTGCATAGACGATATAGCTGTGGCCAGTGATCCAGCCGGGATCAGCTGCACACCACCAACGATCGTCAGGTTTAATGTCGAATGCCATACGGTGAGTGGTCGCGGTATAAACACTGTAGCCGCCGTGGGTATGTACCATGCCTTTCGGCTTACCCGTGGTGCCCGAGGTGTAGAGCACAAACAGCATATCTTCGGAATCAAGCACTTCCGTTTCACACTTAGGTGATGCGATCGGTAAGGCTTTCAAATCGTGATACCAGAAGTCACGCTCTGACTCCATTTCCACGTCCAGTTGGTTGTATTTAACCGTGATGCACACTTCAATTGTCGGCGAGCGCTTCATCGCTTCATTGGCGATCGCTTTCAAATTGGTCGGTTTACCCCGGCGCCAGCCACCATCCGCGGTGATCAATACATGACTGTTGGCATCGGCAATCCGCGCAGCAAGGGCCTCATAACTAAAACCACCATAAACGACCGAGTGAGCGGCACCGATCTTGGCACAGGCCAACATAGCAAACACCAGCTCAGGGATCTGCGGCATATAGATAGTAACGATGTCGCCTTTCTTCACCCCCATGCTTTTCAGCGTGTTGGCCATCTGGCTCACTTCACGGTTCAATGCATAGTAGGAATAACTGCACATCTCACCGGCTTCACTTTCCCATATGATGGCTAGTTTATTGCGGGTGGCATTATGCAGGTGGCGATCAATGGCGTTGTGAACAATGTTGGTTTTAGCACCACTAAACCATTTAAAAAATGGCTTATTGCTGTCATCCAACACCTTATCCCAGGGCTCATACCATTCAAGCTCATTGGCTTGTTCCGCCCAAAAACCTTCTCGATCTTCAATCGAACGTTGATACAGGCTGTCGTAATCTTTGATTGTGGCATTCGCTATCACTTCAGCAGACGGATGAAATAGCTCCTTTTTGTCACTCATTGCGCTTCTCCCAGTGTTTGTTCGCTAGTGCGATTCTTTTCGTTATAAATTTTTGTCTGACTACCTTATGAGAAAAAAGTGAGGCCATGGCACTACCAGTATGATTATTGGTTCAAGGTGTGATCTATTTCGCTCTTTTTTTAGCCACAGCCAATAAATAGCGAAAGACAACCTAAGAGAAGCCTAATTCATTGTTCTTAAATGAGATCCGCCCTAAAGTAATGTCATCACTTCGTAACCCACTGGCATCATGGCACCCGTTTTCACCATATTACTGCCCGTCTTTCTGATGATATTGATTGGCGGCTGTCTCGGACGTTTTGCAGGTTTTGCCGAGCACCATTACAAAGGGATCGCTGCGCTCACCTTTAATCTGCTGGTGCCCGCCTTACTATTTAACGGAAGCTTGCATACCCAGTGGCCTTCGTCCATTCCATGGGGACTGTTTGCCAGCTATTACCTGCCCCAATTCATCATCTTCACCATCGCCTGGTTTGCCTGTGGCTATCGCCTAAGTCATCCACAACGCGCCTGTGTGGCGCTGGGGTCAACCTACTCCAACAACGTACTGATAGGGATCCCTGCGGTATTAGCTGTATTTGGTGAACCCGGTATGGCGCCGGCATTTATGATCATCGCCTTTCACAGTGCGTTGCTATTTACCATCAGCGGTATCGCTCTGGAGCTAGGACGAAGCAACACGGCTCATTGGCGACTGTTTTTTCGTGCTCTGAGGAAGACCCTCACCACCCCCTTAGTCGCTTCTTTGCTGTTGGGGTTTGTTGCCAACGGCATGGGGCTGATGCTACCAACACCAATTCAGCAACTTCTTAGCTGGCTTGGGGACGCCGCGATCCCCTGCTCCTTGCTGGTATTAGGGATCGCTATCAGCAAATACTCCCTAACAGGACTCGGACCACGGGTGCTAATTATGAGCTTGCTCAAAGTCGGCTTAATGCCGGTACTGGTATGGTGGTCGGTAACTTTCCTATGGCAGCTCGATTTTTTAGACGGTGCTGTTGCCGTGCTACTGGCAGCAACGCCGGTCGGAGTCAATGCTTACGCCTTCGCCCACCAGCATCAGCAAAGCGAAGCTGAAGTGGCAGCCGCTGTGCTTTTGTCTACGATAGTAGCAAGCATCAGTATGAGTGCTTGGCTGGCGTGGATGCTGTTACCAAATACCTGACAGGGGGTCAGTGCTTACTCATGGCAACGACAGATATCTACTTGGTGCGGCACGGTGAGACAACATGGAACCAAACACATCGACTGCAAGGTCACTTAGACAGCCCCTTGACTCAGCGCGGCAAACAGCAAGCAAAACAAGCTGCTGAGCTGCTGCAAACCACCTGTTTAGCTGCAGTGTATAGCAGTGACTTAGCCCGCTGCAGTCATACCGCTCAATGCATAGCTGCGCAACATAAACTGCCCTTGACCACGCTCAGCGGACTCAGAGAGCGCCATTTTGGCCCACTGCAAGGGATGCAGCTGACCGATATGGATCATCATCAGTTAGCACTATGTAATCTGCATGTGGATGGCTCTCCCGATGCTGCTCCGCTCGGCGGCGAAAGTGTCAGAGAGGTCTGGCAACGTAGCCAAAATACTCTCGCTGAAATCGTCAAGCCTCATGTGGATCAAGCCATTGTTGTCGTCACCCATGGTTCGGTTTTGGCTATTTTGTTACAAGGCCTGGCCGCTAAACCATTGCATCCGGTGCGTACCGGATATTATGAGAATGGCGCTGTCGTTGGCTTACAGTGGCAACACTGAGTCAGCACACGGTTCATACCTGTTAATAACTTGTTGTCTCCAGCAATATGCCGGATAATCTCGCCACCAATTCGTTGTGGTTAAGTAAGCGATCGATAACCACAGCGGTAACGATGGTGCCATACAGGCTTAAAAGGGAACGCGGTGCAAAACCGCGGCTGTACCCGCAACTGTAAACAGAACGCTGCACACTCGCCACTGACCTACAAGGGTTGGGAAGGCGTGCAGTCAGAAGCTGTGAGCCAGGAGACCTGCCATCCGTTAAAACTGAACCTTGTATCACGCAATAGCGTGATAACACCTGAGCGGGTTACTCAGGGCAGTGTTTACCGGAACCAGATCTATAGCTTTCAATTCCGGTCAACCCGCCTAAAAATCCGCGCTCAATAATGGAAGCAATGTGGCGCATATCCAAGCTAAACATCTGTATCGACCTCAGCATGACAGGCGATACCACTGATGGCCAATCAAGAGCAACCGCTGGTGCAGGTGGACGCCCTTGGCTGGCAAGCTGATGGTCGCGATATTCTGCAACAGATAGATTTCCAGATTAGCCGCGGCACATTTGTTGGCTTGATCGGGCCAAATGGCGCAGGCAAATCCAGCTTGCTACGATGTCTATATAGAGTAAATAAGCCTTCCAGCGGTCAAGTACGCCTTAACGGTCAGAATTTATGGCAGCACTCGGCGCGCACCGTTGCGCAGCAAGTGGCTGTCGTACTGCAAGAAACCACCGGTAACTTCGGCTTACGATTGCGTGATGTGGTACGGATGGGGTTAACTCCCCATAAAGCCGCATTTGCATTGGATAGTCACCATGATCTGCAACTGGTCGATGATGCCATTGAGCAGGTGGGTTTAACGGCATTAGCACAGCAGCCCTTTGAACATCTGTCTGGGGGCGAGAAACAGCGCGCGCTGATCGCCCGCGCTATCGTGCAGCGTCCTAAGCTGCTGCTGATGGACGAACCAACCAATCATCTCGATGTGCGTTATCAAATTCAGGTATTGGAGCTAGCCAAACACTTGGGCATCACCGTGATCGCATCTATCCACGATCTGAATTTGGCCAGCGCCTTTTGTGATCAGCTGTTGTTGATCGATCAGGGCAAACTGATTGGCCAAGGAACCCCTGACGAAATATTAACCGAACGTATGCTCGGTGAGGTATTTGGAGTCTGCAGCAGTATCGATCAACACCCGGACCATGGTCACCCGCGCATCACCTACCACTATGGCTACTTAACCGCAAACAATAAGCCACCGGGAGGTGACCATGCCTGAGCAGTTATGGCAACGGCCCGCCTTTCGCTGGTTGGTAATAATGGCGCTACTGCTATTTGCATTAGCAACACCGCTGTTCGCAGCCAGCTTCGGCGCTGCCCAGATCGATGCAGCAGATGTGTGGCATGCTCTGTGCCATCATTTGGGGGGCAGTTGTGATGTCAGCGCGATCAAACAGCGTATCGTTATCGATATTCGCTTACCTCGGGTCATTTTGGCCTTTGTTGCCGGCGCGGGGCTAGCACTGTCTGGAGCGGTATTACAAACCGTCACTCGTAACCCGTTAGCTGACCCCTACCTATTCGGCATCTCTTCTGGGGCTTCGCTAGGGGCAGTGATCGTCATTGCTGTTCTAGGTATAGGCCATGGCATCGGTCTCCCCTTGGGGGCCTTTTGTGGCAGTGCTCTGGCCGTTATCTTAGTGATGGCGATGAGCAGTCGCTCCGGTCCGGGACAAGTGGAGCGCATGCTACTGGCGGGCGTGGCCACCTCATTTATGCTCAGTGCCATGACCAGCTTGGCACTCTACACCAGCGATCCTCAGGCCACCGCATCGGTGCTGTTTTGGACCTTAGGCAGTTTTACCCGCGCCAGCTGGGATAATATATGGCTGCCGGTCGTTGTCACCAGCAGCTGCTTACTGCTTTTTATCGGCTTCAGCCGGCAGTTGAACGCCATTTTAGCGGGCGAAGAGAGCGCACGAACCTTAGGTGTCAATGTCGCCCGCCTGCGCGTGGTGATGTTGCTGCTCAGCTCCTTAATCACTGCCACACTGGTGGCCTATTGCGGTGGCATCGCCTTTGTCGGCCTGATGATCCCTCACCTGGTACGCATGTTACTAGGCGTTAATGTACTGCGCAGCCTGCTAGCCACTTGCTTGGCCGGGGGACTATTTATGGTTTGGATCGATGTGCTGGCGCGTAAACTGCTACCGGGGCAAGAACTGCCTGTCGGCGTTATCACCTCGGCACTCGGTAGCCTGTTTTTCCTGATTATTTTACGTCGCCGCAGCGCAGGCATGGGGAGTTAGGCTTTGACCACCAGACAATCCTTCTCTGCCCCAGCCCCAACACTGATGGTGCAAGGGACGACATCGGACGCAGGCAAAAGCATCACTGTCGCAGGGCTCTGTCGCCTGTTTCAGCGAGCAGGCGTCAAGGTCGCGCCATTTAAACCACAAAATATGGCACTCAACAGTGCTGTCACCGCCGATGGTGGTGAAATAGGTCGCGCGCAAGCGTTGCAAGCAGAAGCCTGTAAGCTTACTCCTCATACCGACTTTAACCCGGTGTTGCTAAAGCCCAATACGGATATCGGCGCCCAGGTGATCATTCACGGCCATCCGGTTGCAGATATGGATGCCACTGATTACCACCAATATAAAACCGTGGCTATGTCTGCGGTGCTGAGTTCATATCAGCGATTGGCCAAGCAGTATGAGTTGATCCTGGTTGAAGGGGCTGGCAGCCCTGCCGAAATCAATCTACGGGATAGAGACATCGCCAATATGGGGTTTGCCGAAGCAGTGGATTGCCCGGTGATTATTGTTGCCGATATTGACCGTGGTGGCGTATTCGCCCACCTCCACGGAACGCTGGCCCTGCTATCCCCTAGTGAACAGGCACGCGTTGTTGGTTTTGTTATCAATCGCTTTCGCGGCGATATCAGTTTGCTGCAATCGGGTCTGGATTGGCTGGAACAGGAAACAGGCAAGCCGGTACTCGGTGTCATCCCCTATCTGCATGATCTGCAACTGGATGCAGAAGACGCCATTAACGCCGCGCAGCTGAAAGAGCAAGCTCAGCTGCGAATTGTCGTTCCCGTGTTGCCCAGAATAAGTAACCATACCGATCTGGACCCCCTGCGCTTAAACCCCGCCGTCGACCTTATCTGGATAAAAATGGGGGATGTCATGCCTGCGGCAGATCTGGTGATCCTACCCGGCAGCAAATGCGTGCGTGACGATCTGGCTTTTTTACGTCAGCAAGGGTGGGATAAGGCGATCGATAAACACCTGCGTTATGGCGGTAAAGTGCTAGGGATCTGTGGTGGCTTCCAGATGTTGGGGCAACAAATTGCAGATCACAACGGCATAGAAAGTTCCCCAGGAACGAGTGCTGGCTTGGGTTACCTGAAAATGGAGACAATCCTGACGACAGCTAAAACCCTGAAAAACCGCTCAGGGCAGCTGCAACTCGACGAACATCAGGCAGCAGTAAAGGGGTATGAAATACACGCAGGCGATAGCCAAGGGGAAGCGCTTTCAAGACCACTGATGACACTCAATGGTCAACCGGAAGGGGCGATCGATGAGGATAATCAGATCATCGGCAGCTACCTGCACGGATTACTCGATCACCCAGCCGCCTGTGCCGCCGTACTCTCCTGGGTTTGTGGTCACACGCTGGCCACGGTAGATGTTGATACACTGCGCGACCAGGAACTTAATAAACTTGCCGACGCTTTCGAAACACATTTAGATTTAACCCGGTTCAACAGCTTCCTTTCCATTGACACGCCAAGCCTTCAGGGAACGAACAGATGATAAAAACAACACTGGCTCTATTGGCCATCTCCACATTTTCACTCACCGCCTATGCCGCGACACCACAGCGCATTATCGCCCTGTCTCCCCACGCAGTTGAGATGCTCTATGCCATCGGTGCCGGCGATAAGATCATCGCCACAACAGAGTATGCAGATTACCCGGAAGATGCATTATCGATCCCCCGTATTGGCGGCTATCACGGCATACAGCTCGATCGGGTGATAGAACTAAAGCCCGATCTCATCGTGGTATGGCAAGGTGGAAATCAGCCCGGTGATATCGAACAGCTCAAGCGTATGGGTTATCCCATTTACCACAGCGAACCGAGCAAGCTGGAAGAGGTTGCCAACGAAATGGAACAGCTTGGCGAGATGCTTGGCTATCAAGAGCAGGCGCATGCAGCGGCAACCGCCTACCGCCAGCGCATGCTGGGACTAAGACGAGCCTACAAAAACCAACCGCCAATCAAGGTGTTCTATCAGCTATGGGGCACCCCGTTAATGAGCGTGTCGAAACAGAGCTGGATCCATCAAATGATCGACCATTGTGGCGGTGTCAATGTAATGGCCGAGGCGAAAACAGCCTACCCGCAAGTCAGCTTAGAGCAAGTTCTACTAAGCGAAGCCCAGGTGATCGTGCACCCAGATGATCATGGCAGTAACAGCGCGACCGATTTCGATTGGCAAGCTTGGCAGGAACTGCCAGCCGTAAAACATCAACAGATCTATGGTATTGATGGCGATCTACTGCACCGTTTTTCACCCCGTGCACTCGATGGCATGCACCGACTATGTGAATCACTGATGACCGCACGTAGCCTTTACGCGGAACAGGACAACAACAGATAGACAGAACCATTCGATCGGTTAAGTAACCGGTTAAACAACAGGTTTGGGCGGCACAGTGCAAGCCACTGATGCCATTCGGGAAGCCGGTGAAAATCCGGCACTGCCCCCGCAACGGTAACTGAGATCGATGATCACAGAGTCCGGAACCGACCCAAGCTATTTTGCGGCAGGTAAGCCGTTACACATTGAACCTGACGCGGAGGGCGTCATTTATGAGGAAAACAATGCACAACACGTTTCGAACCACAACAAGCAAAACCCCTTGGTACCAGATTTGTCTGCTAACACTGGGCGGTGTTATCAGCAATCACGCGGTGGCAGATGAAGTTCTCCCCACCGATGATCCGGCGGTTGAACACATCATAGTCACAGCTAGCCGAACACCACAAAATATAGACCAGGTCATGGCCTCGGTCGAAGTGATCACCCGTGGTGAGATAGACAAGCTGCAACCAAAATCATTGGCCGATCTATTAGCCACTGTCGCCGGTTTGGACGTTGCCCGGCAAGGGGGCGCAGGTCAACAAACCTCGCTGTTTACCCGCGGTACCGGCTCTGACCAAACTCTGATCCTGATCGATGGCGTTCGCAGTGGTTCCGCGACCCTTGGCAACAAAGCGATCGAGAACTTGCCCATGGCACAGATCGAACGTGTCGAAGTGGTGAAAGGGCCAAGAGCCTCGATGTGGGGATCCGATGCGATTGGCGGCGTGATCAATATTTTTACCCGTCGCATGAGTGCAGGTGAATATCAGTTAGGTGCCGAAACCGGCAGCGACTCATACGTCAGCGGTGATGGTCAGATAGGTGTTGGCTACGATGCTGGTACCACCACCATCAGCCTGAGCGCCGAAGATAGCCGTGGCTTTGATGCCCGTGAAGATACCGAGTTTGACGACGACGGTTACGATCGCTTATCTGCCGCGATCCGCGGTGATTATCGCGTCAACGAGCAGATCGTCGTTGACTGGATAGGCCAGGTTGATGATGGCAGCAACGACTATGACAACAGCTACGGTGCCAACAAGAATGATTACGATAATTACCTTTGGCAACTGCGAGGTAATTACCAAACAGAACAATGGCTAAGTACCTTCGCCTTCTCCCAAAGTCGGGATTACAACAAGAACTATGGCAACGGTATTGCCAAAGGCGACGGCGACTTCTTTGAAACGCGTCGTAAGCAAGTGAGCTGGGTTAACCACTATCAGCTATACAACCCGTTCACGGTTTCTGCCGGTGTTGATTTTTATCGCGAAGATATCAACGCCAACACCGACTATGAGGAAGATTCCCGCGACGTATCGGCGATCTTTGGCAACGCCCTGTTTCAAGATCAAAAGTGGATCGCAGAAGCAGCCATTCGCTACGATGATGTCGAAAATATCGACTCAGAAACCACTTACAATGCCAGCATCGGCTATAACGTGACAGACAAACTGCTGGTGGCGCTCAATGCGGGGCACAGCTTCAAAGCACCGACTTTTAATGATCTTTATTATCCGGAGTCATTTGGTTCGAAAGGCAATCCAGACCTGACCTCTGAAACTGCCGACAGTTATGAACTCTTGCTGCGTTCAAGCTATGCCGGCATCAAAGTGACCGCCAGTCTCTACTACACAGAGATAGACGACCTCATCGAATGGGTCTGTGACGAGTTCTGGAACTGCAGTCCAGAGAACATCAACGAAGTGAAGATCACCGGCGGTGAGTCCACTGTTAACTTCAGTACAGTAGGACTCGATCATCGAGCTACCCTGAGTTACGTTGATGCAGAAGATCAGGCCACAGGCTCACAATTAATTCGTCGCGCTCGGAAAACAGCCAGTTATCAGGTGAGTTATGATTGGCAAGATTTTGAACTGTTAGGCCAGTATGAGTATCACGGTGAGCGTACCGATGCCGGGCAGCGTTTAGATGACTATCAGCTAGTCAATATCGCTCTAGCATATTATGTCACGCCAAGCTGGACTATACGGGCAAAAGCCAACAACCTGTTCGATGAAACCTACCAAAATGTGCTGGGCTACAACACCCCTGGCAGTGAATATTTTGTCGGCGTCTCGTATCGCGGCTTTTCACTGTAATTAGCAGTGTTCGCTATATAGCTACAGAATGAACGGGCCAGATAGTGGCCCGTTTTTTTCGCCAATATACCTGACCATAAGTTCCGCTAACCCGGTGACTCCCCCTCGTATCACCTCACCAAATACTGCTGGCTCTCACCTCCCCCTCTCCTCACTAGGGATAATCAACTTAGTTCCCCTTATGACAGCCGATTAACTATGCTTACAGCTGAATTACGACAGTCAATCTGTGGGTGGTATTCAATGTTAAAACAAATGATTAGTGTCTCAATCATCTTCTGCGCCTTGATGATAGCTGGATGTAATGAAGCGCCAACGTCTCCTTCACCCACAACCGAGAAAGCCAAACCCTTTCGGGTGCTACTGGTAATGAAGTCGTTGGTGAATCCGTTTTATATTGAGCTACAACGTGGCGCAGAGTTAGCCGCGGCAGAGAGCGGTATTGAACTGATCGTCAAATCAGGCACCAATGAGACATTGGTGCCACAACAAATTGATATTATCGAACAGCAACTGAAATTAGGTGTCGATGCCATTGTTATTGCGCCTGCTGACTCTGTTCGCATTATTCCGGTACTCAAGCAGGCGATCCAAAGCGGCATTAGCGTGGTTAACATTGATAACCGTATCGACCAGGATGCGCTGGCGCGTAGCGGTCTTGAACCGATCCCATTCGTCTCCGTGGATAACCATCAAGGGGGGTACTTGGCGGCCGAGTACCTTAGTCGTGGCGTCGAGCAAGCAACCTCGGCACTGATTATTGAAGGCCCCCGCGCCGCCGAAAACGCCCGTCAGCGGCGAGATGGCGCCCGCCAAGCATTCGACGAAGCAGAGCAGATCACCGTCGTCGCCTCGGAACAGGCAAACTGGCACCTTGATCAGGCCTACGCAGTGATAAAAAGGGTGCATGCGCTGCATCCGGATCTGTCTCTGGTGTTCTGTGCCAATGACATGATGGCTCTGGGCGCGGCTCTTTACCTGCAGGAAAACAATCTGCAACAGATAAAGATTGCTGGGTATGACAATGTGCCCGACGCCCGCTCGGCCATAGAACAAGGGTTAATGGTTGCCACCATTGATCAACAGGCTTTCCAGCAGGGGTATGTGGGCGTGCAAACCGTTGTAAGCTTATTGAATAAGCAAAAGGTAAAAGATAGCGTGTTAGTTGACGTCAAACTGATCACCACAACGGAACTGTAACACGATGATCTCAGGGCCAGCCTGGTTCAACCGACTGCAAAACAGGTTACTTACCTATATGGCGGTCGCAACCTTGCTGCCTTTAATTGTACTAGGCGTTGTCACTTACCAGCTCTCCGTCAATGGGCTAACCCAACAAGCAGAAACACTGACTCAAGAACTGATTGAAGAACGTGCCGCTTCTGTTGCATTAATGGCAACCAATACCGAAAGGCTCGCTAACCGCATCGCCCAAAATGACGCGGTCGCAGAGCTATTGCTGCGAACACAACAGCAAACAGAGTTAAGCCGTATCGAAAAACTCAAACTGCAGTCAAGAATCGAAGCGGAGCTCAGCTCAATGATCCGCGCCAATGATCTGCTTGCGGTTGAAATCATCACCGATGATTCGATATTCGGCGTAGGTGACGTTTCCGCTGACGGCACCTACGACACCGCGCTGTTTACGAATTGGCTGCAGCAATGTCAGCAGCGCGAGCAGGTACTGTGCTGGCCGGGAATTGAGCACAACACACATATCCAGTCTCCCTACGGCTTAGTCTTACCCGCACTCTATTCGCTAAAAGAGTTTGATGAACAGTTGGTGGCCTACCAAACCGTTGGTTTTCTGATACTGAAGTTTTCGATCAGCGCACTTTATGATTACACCCACTCACAAAACCAAGACTGGATGTACCACATCATTGTCGATCATAAAAACCGGATCATCTATCACCCATCACAATCCAAAATTGGCCAAACATTAGCTCTGAACACAGCAGCAAGCGATGACACAGCCCGCTTTCAAGCCACGCTCTTCAACGCATCCGAGCCACTAGAGCGCCACTTAGAAACAGAGATCACCAATATGGGCTGGCGTACGATAGGTGTCATACCGCAGTCTCGCCTGCAGGCCAACGCGCGCCTGATCAGCCAGCTCACCATAGGTTGTATCGCTTTTTCTCTACTGCTGATGATACTGGCGATGCTCTATATTGCGCGCCGGATCATTTTACCAATACGCACCGTCACCGAAGCCAAACCCAATAGCGAATCAATGCATCCCATTACCACCCAATACTCCATTCAGGAGATCAACCAACTGGTGCAATGGTTCAATGACTACACCAGTATCGTCAGTAATGAGCGCACTCAACAGCGAGAATTAAAACGAGCCTACGACACCCTGCAGCAAACACAAAAACAGCTGATTGAAAGTGAAAAGATGGCAGCGCTAGGTAACTTAGTGGCAGGTGTTGCCCATGAGATTAATACGCCACTTGGCGTTGCGATCACAGCATCCTCCATGGTGCTGGAAAAAACTGAGTTGCAGCAGCGTAAACTGACCAATGACGAGTTAAAACGCAGCGACCTCGAGCACTACCTGAATGATGGCCACCATGCGCTTAACCTCACCCTAAATAACCTGCATAGGGCAGCACAATTGGTACAGACCTTTAAACAGGTGGCCGCAGATCAACATCAGGAACATAAACAGGAACTTCTACTACAGAAAGCGATCTCAGACGTCTTTGTCAGTTTAGGACCACAGTTTAAGCGCTTTGATGTCACCACCCACCTTAACTGCAATAAGAGTCTGAAGATCACCAGCTATCCGGGGATCGTATGGCAAGTGATCTCGAACCTAATGACCAACTCCTATAAACACGGGTTTCACCCTAAGGACAAGGGCGAGATCAGGGTCGATGTCGAAGCGGCGGAAAGCTGGGTGATTGTCACCTATCAAGACAGCGGCCAAGGTATTTCACCACAGGATCTACCGCATATTTTTGATCCCTTTTTTACCACCCAACGCAACCAAGGCGGCACCGGCTTAGGCCTGAATATCGTGTATAACCTGGTAACGCAAAACCTTGGCGGCACGATTCGTTGCGACAGCAAACTCGGTAGCGGCGTGACCTTTACCATCAACCTGCCCTATATCGCGCCTTAGCTTCAATGGGTGATCACAACAAAAAACGGGCTAACCAGCCCGCTCTTTTACTCTGTATTCGCCCATTAGAAGCGATAACCGACACTGGCCATATAAACCCAAGGGTCAATGTCGACACTCACACTGCTTTTAGCGCCGCCCACTTTAAAGTCGGCATCCGTGCTGATGTCGATATAGCGTACCTGCGCATTGACGAACCAATCTTTATTGATCGAATAATCAGCGCCCAGCTGTGCCGACCAACCGAAAGAGCTATCCAGATCCAAGTCGCTGAACCCCTGCTCTTTACGACTGCCACTAAACTCTTCATCGAAGAATACGGTGTAGTTGAGGCCGAGCCCCACATAAGGGCGGAACACCGACTCGCTAGTACCAAAGAAATACTGCACAGAAAGCGTCGGTGGTAGATGACTGACTTCAGCCAGCTTGCCATCGCCCAACCCTAACTGCGAATTTTCCAGATCAACATCATGGGTAAATGGCGTTGCCGCCAGCAGTTCAACGGCAATATTGTCGGTAAACATATAGGCGAAGTTAAGACCGATCTGGGTATCATCATCTACCCCGACCCCCATATCGGTTGACCCCAAGCCATCGACATAGACATTACCGGAACTATCATCAGGTGAGACATTGATGATACCGCCGCGTACTAACCAGTCTCCCGCCTGGTGAGCTTGTGCCGCAAGAGGGGACATGAGAACTAAACCGCAGAGAACAGAAGACGCTATTTTTGTTTTCATCGTGTTAACCACTTGTTGTTATTTCGATGAAATTATCTAGCGGCTAACAGGTGGAACTCTTGATCTAAATCAATTGATACAGATCAATTAACGAGCGCAATCACAAAACATAACTCTGACATCTATATTCAACGACTTAACCTCAACCGATTAAGCGAGGCTAAGTCGTCGCATAAAACAGGACAAATAGTGCCCCTAATTTAACTCATCACTTTTCCAGTATTTTGCGCCTTTTGCCGTAGCCTGAATTGCTAATCCCGCCTCTGTCAGCTGGTACACGGTAACATCACCAAATTTTGCACCACCGCTGGCTTCGCCCCCCTTATCTTTAGTCTTTGCTGCGGCATCAGCTTCACCACCAAAAACCCAGCCATCATCAATAAATGAGTTCAAGGCTTTCTGAGTATGGAAAACAAACAACACTCGGTAATCCTTAGCGCCTAGGCCAAGGCCAATACCGCCCTCGCCCATCTCCATATAGGTGACTTTCCCAGTCGAATTGTTTTTAGCCATGCCGTAGCCACCACCACCAGCGACAAAAATCACGTTGACTTGAGCATTTGAAAAAGTAGCGTAACCCGCAGCAGAACCCATAAGTTTCTTCGCCGCAGGTTCCTGTTTGTATACGGCGCTGATAACTTCCTGATTCATTTTTTGAATCTCTGCTCGCTGCTCTGACGGATTTGAACCTTTTGCAGAACACCCCACCAAAACCAGAGCTATCAATATAGAAAGTACTTTATTCATTGCTTCACCTTTTATCGGGATTTAAGTTAAGAGACAGACTCTTGCAAAAAGCATAGTCAAAAATTGAGTATCTCCTTAACTCTACTCAAAAAAAATTCAGTAGCAACGACTTGCTAGTTTTTTATCGAACACAATCTCACAAGGTCACTGACTCAGCAGCCGTGCGCTATTGCTTAGCTGTATCTGCAACTCAGTCATAGGCATGACAACAAAGCGGTCAAAAGTGATTTCACTCGGCTGCGCAGTGCTTTGCAGCTGTTTATCTAATAGTGCTAGGTCTTGAACACTTAATGGTAGCGGTAGTTCATTGGGCTGATACAAGGTGCCGATTGGGTAGTACAGCCCAGGCGTGGTGGTCATTTCTATATGTGCGCCCAATACAGCGCTGACTGGATGGGTTTGAGTGAACTGATACAGCCGATGCACACTGTCGCGATAATCCTGCCAGTGCTTTACATAGATAAGTCCCGGATAAAGGGTGTCTCCGGTGATTAACCACTGGGTTTCAGGATCATAGAGTGCAATGGACTCTTCCTGATGTCCCGGTATTGGCAACACGCTTAACGAGCGATTGCCCAGTTCAATATTGGCTTGCCCCTGCGCCCCGCGGTCAAAGCCAAAGTACTCATTCATTAGGTCGGCCTTCGGCGATACCAAGGTGATGTTGGCTTGGCCTTGAAGCAGAGCGTCTCCGTTGTAGTGATCGCTATGGCTATGGGAGTGCACAACTAACCATTGCCGAGATTCGCCCCCCGTCTGTGCTAACACCAGTTCATTCACGATTTGATACAGGGGCAGAACGGCTGCATCATCGGTTGGCCCGGTATCCACCAACAGCACTTTGTCATCACCAATCAACAAATAGATAAACGGCGCTTCAAAGCTGATGCACTTGCTAACCCGAAGGATATAGCTGGTGGCACTGTGCTGATAAACATCTACAGCGTTATCAGGCGTCACACTGCAGCTCTGTACACCATGGGCCCAATCTTTTTCCAGCAACGGCACTATCGAGTCAGGCAAGAGAGCTTGTGCGCTGTTACCTTGGTCTGCCGTGAGCTCTATGCGCGCATCCAGCTTCGGCGGCGAACTGCAGCCCGCAACGATCAAGCCCAAAGCTATAGCGAAAAACGTGAGGTGAGTTGATCTCATTGCAATCCTTATATGGGGTAACTCATTCCGATATCAGCATAAGCCAACGAGAGTCTGTAAAGCGATTCAGAAAGGTAACAAGAAACTACGGCCGTGCCGCTTGCCACTTAATCCAGGCAGACGACGGGGCACCAGCAAGATAATAAGCACAGCAGGCACAAAAAAGGCGGACATCCGTCCGCCTACGACAAGTCTTCTATTTATTAGTCTCTTAACCACATTCTAGCGCTGCGCGGCGGCAGGTAGAACTTGTGCCAATTACTGCTGATGCGCTCAACACTAGATCCATCCAAGGTATCGCGGTAGTTAGTATTCCACCATAGACCCGCGCTGCCAGCATCGGCCCAGGCATCTTGTCCACCACTGCACTTGTTGATGCCAACAACACCCTTGCTACCACGCGAGAACAAGATATGACATTCATTGTGGCTAAGGATCTGCATGCCTGTGCCTTGCACGCCATTGTGGAAGCGCAACATACCCTGAATATCACCACGCTTATAGAAATTCACCCAACGATTGTCGCCGCTCTCGTTATTGTCTGAGTAGATCAGCGGCGTACCACCGTCACGTCCCAATACAAACGCATGCGCAAGGTGTTCATTGGTGCCATCCATTAGCTGATAACGAAACCCTTCATTCAACGGGATATCATGAGTAATTGCGAAGGTAATGGCACGGCCGCCGTCCAACGCCTGACCATAAGCACCGGGATCAACCAACGCACTCATGCTGCCACCGAAATTCAACGCGCCGCGAAGTGTCGCGAACAGTGGGAAATCGTACGCGGCATGGTCAGTGTCGTATAAGTACGGCCCAAGGAAGTTGTCATAATCGCCGTTACCCGCGCCACCCGTGGTGATGATCTCACCAAAGACATGCATACCTGACTTGATTTCTGGTGTGAATACCGCATTCAGATGGTAATTGGTCATGTGCTTTGCCGCATCAATACGGAAGCCTTTAACACCCAATGACTTCAGCGCATTCAAATACGCTTTTTGCTGAGCAACTACCCAGTTGTTGGGATCCAGATCTGGCAGGCCACGGTCATCCTCTCCTCCGCACAAACGCCAGTATTGAACATTGCCCGGATCGTTATAGTTGGAGATACACCCTTCAGGATGGAAGTCGTTCGCACCAAAGAAATTATCTTCCAGATCACCATACAGGATCTGCGAATTGTAATAGCTACTGTTAGCTGCATAGCTATTCAACACTTCAGTGCCTGGGTAGTTAAGGTCTTCACGTTTCCAGGTTTCGTTAGCCATGTGATTGAAAATAATATCCGCATACACAGCAACGCCCTTGGCACTGAGGGCATTAACCATCGCCTTAAAAGCCTGGGTATCGCCCAGCGGGTTATCAATCACTCGATAATCCTGTGGCTGATAGCGAGACCACCACTCGCCACCGGAGGACTTATAAGCGGGTGAAACCAACACTTTTTTATAACCTAGGTTGGCAATCTCTTGTGCTCTAGCGGCAACATCGGAGTACTTCCAGTTAAACGCATGTAGGATAACTTCGGCAGAGGCTGAGGCACTGAAAAAGCCCAGACCAACCAAGGCTGACAAGGCCATTTTTTTTATAGTTTTCAAAACACTTTCCTTTGATTAAGTCAGTATGAATTGTTATTAGTTTGTCATTCGCACATGGCACTCAGCTCACTAACGTAGCGAAGCAGGTGAAATATGCAGCGGCGATAATGCGCAATTTTTAACCAACTTTTTTTGAACTCAATCACAGTTAAAAATTGAAGTATTTACTAATCAAGATAGGTTTTTAACAGTGTTTAATTAGCCACCTAGGCCAAGGCCAGAACCGTCGGGCTGTGGCATAAAAAAACAACGCTCAACGACCAGGAAGAATGTCTAACAACAACAGATAGATAAATCAGGGATGATCGACAGGACGATTAGATCAGAATGCATTTAGTCACCGAAATCACGGATGAATCTTTAGTGGGTATCCCCATCAACAACAGGTCAAAGTAATAAAAATAATCCATCCCCCTGACCAGAGCACGGTATGTGTGAGGAAGTCCCTCGCCCATTGAATAACGAATAAACTAACGCCATCGGCAGCCAACGGTCAGATGAACCTTCTGCCGTTAGCTAAGATTTCGTTCAATTTCCCCCTCAACCCAAGCAATCCTTGATATGCTTGGGTCTGGTCGCAGTTCAATGACTTTTGCAGGCACCGAATTCGCATTCACGGTGATGCAAGTTTAGAGAGTTAAAAATGGTAGAAGTAAGAAAAGCGGTGCCACTAAAAGTTGGTGCCGCGCAGGTAGAAGCAGAGATAATCTCTTTCAATGGGCTAGAATCAGGATGCGAACATATCGCTATGCGGTTCAAGGGCACCCAACCCAATAGCAATATTCCCTTAGTGAGAATGCACTCTGAGTGCCTGACTGGTGATGTCTTTCATTCATCCCGCTGTGACTGCGGCGAACAGCTGAACGAAGCTATTTCACTCATCCATGTCGAAGGCGGCATACTGCTCTACCTGAGACAGGAAGGTCGCGGTATCGGTTTGTATAACAAGCTCGATGCCTACGAGCTGCAGGACACCGGCCTGAACACCTACGAAGCCAACGTTAAACTAGGTTTCGGCGAAGATCAGCGCGAATTCAACGAAGCGGCTGAAATGCTCAAAGCGCTCGGCATCGACCATATTCGCCTGCTCTCAAATAATCCGCGTAAAACTGAGCAGTTGAAAGCGGCCGGGATCTCGATCGAAACGATGGTCAACACCTCGGTGCATCTCAAACCCGGTAACTCAGATTACCTGAAAGCAAAAAAGAACCACGGCAATCACCAACTCAGATTTTCGTAACGGCTAAAGCGTATTCTTTCGGTTACTGAATAGATCTATGTCATGTAACCCAGCCACCAGGCTGGGTTTTTCTTTTGTATCTGCACACTGCTGTCCATAGAGAATCAATTGTAATAACTCGTGCAATCTACCGGTCTAGATTAAAGCGCCCACTGATCTAACATTGGGATAGCGCCATACAATCAAGGATAAACAGGTGAGAGAGCCAGATGTTAACACGCAAAAAGAGATTGCTAGCGACCAGTGGATTGATGTTGATATTTAGTACGCCAGCTAGCGCTGAGTCCCTCGAAGTAGAGTGTGTGACAAGCCGTCCATGCCAAACAGAAAGCACGCAGCAGCCACTTTGGGAGATAGGTCTGGCAGGCGCAATCATTTATGGACCAGACTATCCCGCGGCGGGTCAAAGCCATACTAACCAGATAGTATTGCCCTACCTGATCTATCGTGGCGATGTGATCCGCGCTGGTGAAGATGGGTTAATCAAGGCACAGGCATTTGAAGATGAGCGCTGGGAACTAGATCTGTCACTTGATGGGGCATTTAATGCGGACTCCGATGACAACGATGCTCGCGAGGGCATGCAGGATCTGGATTACCTGTTCGGGATCGGACCAGAGCTAAAGTACAAGATTTACCGAGCCGATGATGAACAAAGCAAGCTCGACCTTAAGCTGCAAGCACGCGCAGTGTTCTCCACCGATTTCTCCAATCTGAATCAGCGTGGCTATGCCTTTGAGCCGCAACTACGTTACGAGCATGACAACCTGTTTGGCAGAGAGATACGATTTGTTGGCACCGTCGGCCCGGTATGGGGCACAGAGAAGCTAACCGACTACTTCTACCAGGTCGATGACAAATATGTACGCCCAGGCCGTGAAGCCTATGATGCAAATGGCGGTTACATGGGCACAGATGTTGGCTTCGGACTGGTATTCACCCTGATGGAAAAACGTGCGCGTCTGTTCCTGGGGGGGCGAGTCAGCTTTCATCAAGGCGCAGAAAACGAAGACAGCCCGCTGTTTATTGACGAGACAACCTATGCCGTCGGCATGGGCTTCGCTTATCGCTTATTTGCGAGTGACAAAAAAGCATCTGGGGGCTGATATAAGCTGCTGCTAAGTCGTTTAGGGCTGTTTAACGAAAAAAGTTTTTTTCAATGCTCTATCAATAACTAGACCAGCCAATGTAAAACGTCACGCTACCCAATGAGAGCAGCGCCATTGGTGGCGTTGCAACACTTAGCCAACTTGCCAGCATCACTCTATTACCTGCAACAACCAGCATCACTCCGTCACCCTTTCGGTATAGCCCGGTAAGCAGCGAGTTATCGCATACATAAAGTTTCTTCCCCTGCTTCGGATCCACGTATTCAATCTTCAGGTGCCGTGATTTTCCGCCACGGGTTTCAGGACTAAAATTTCGCAGTACTTTATCAATCACAAGCCCTTGCAGCCGCTGCCCTCTCACATAAAACAGAACGCGCCAAGTAAACAAAGCAACAGCCCAGGCAATCAATAAACCACCGACAATGATGCAGTAATAAGCCACACAGAATCCTCAACGCGATGTAGTCATTTCAATTTGGCGATAAAACCGACGTAGGTAGCAACCGCAAAAACCAGACCGTACCACAGCAAGGAAAAGTAATATTTAATGGGGGCACTAGCTGCGGTCACAGTATGTTCGTGCCCAATGGCGTGATAGTGGAAACCACCATCGTACAAGGTCTTTGCTAACGCAATACCAAAAGCGACACTGAATATCCGTCCTATCAATCGGCTTTTTTTATCGACTTTCATCATCTGCTTTCGGCCATATTGTTTGAACTCAATACCCTATCATCAAGGCGTTGAGTGGAAAAATGCTCAGGCACAATGTGGTGCCCTTACTGCAACTGACCACGACAAAACCTTCACAAATATATCGTTAGCCTATGGGCATATTTAGCTAATACGGCCACGATGATGAACAAACCTCTATTTTTCACCCTCCTCTCAGCACTATGGCTGTTTGGCTGCCATCCAGATCATTTAGACCTGTTGCCGCCATTGGAAGATCCATCACTGATGGAGAAAAAGCTGACCGTCGAGCAGATGCATCAGGACATAGATGCGTTTGTTACAGGCGTTTTGGAACGCCACCCCGAACTCGATGCTTATGCGGATATGGGTTCACTTAAGGCTGCAGTCAAAGAGGCCAAAGCTGAGATCACGCAGCCCCTGCTTAGGACCGATTTTTATCGCATCGCTGGCAGGCTTAACCACCATTTAAACGACGGCCACTCTTTCTTAATCTGGCCATATCAGGAGTACAAACAACTCAAAGAGGACGGCCACAACCCGTTTCCTTTTGATGTGGTGATCTCACAACAAGGGGTGATCTACCTAAAGTATGATTATCAAAACGGGAAGCATAAGCTGGCGGCTGGCAGCCAGATACTCACTATCAACGGCGTGCCTGCCTCCTCTATTGTCAGCACGCTGCAGCAATACAGCGGTGGCGAATCTCGCCGGTTACGAGAGCAGGTCGTTGCCAAGCGGTTCGCGCTGTCACTCTGGGCAGTTTTCGGCTTTATCGACAGCTTTGAACTTGAGCTCGATGGCAGATCAGCCTCGCTTGCCATCACTCAAGTTGCCATCACCAAAGATCAGTCCTGGCAGCGAGTTTCTGCAGACAGCAACGAGCAACAGGGCGAACACTACTATAAGCAGCTGCAAGCGGGAGTAGGTTTACTCTATCTCGCCCACTTCGATATCGAACCAAATGAATTTGAAGACTTTATTGACGGTGCCTTTGCTGAAATAAAGCGGGATGAAATTCACTCATTGATCATCGACATTCGTGATAACCCGGGCGGCAATACCGACACCGTCACCTACCTGAGCCGCTATCTGGCGGATAAACCGTTCAGGCTGGTTTCTTCAGTACGAGAGAAGTTAAACCGGGATAACCGAGGCTGGTTTAACTATAAAGGTGAAGTGGGTGAACTCATTACCACCCAATGGCAAGAGTGGGAAACGCCTATCGAAACAGAGCAGCGATTTAAAGGCGAGGTCTATCTGCTGGTGGGGCCGATAACCTACTCCGCCGCTATCGTGTTGGCAACCACACTGAAAGACCATCAGTTTGCTACTCTGGTTGGTGAGAAAACCGGGGGATTTGCCAATCAAACCGCACAGGGTAATTTGTTTAACCTGCCCCATTCTAAGTTGCGAGCCTATGTCACCACCCGAACGCTGATACGGCCAAATGGCGACATCGAACGACGCAGTGTCGAACCCCATCATGTGGTTAACCGCTCAGTAGATGATATAAAGAAGCAAAGAGATGCAGGCATTGCACGCGCGCTAACTCTGATAGAGGAAAAACAAGCCAATGACGCCTAAGTATGCCGTTCTGGTAGTCGAAGATAATCAGGATATCGCAATACAGCTGGTCGACTACCTCGCCGACAAGGGGTTAGTGGTCGACTATGCGGCTGATGGCAAAACCGCGCTGCAACTGCTGGCGGCACAGCGTTACGATATTGTGGTACTCGATCTGATGCTGCCTGATATGGATGGCCTCAGCATTTGTAACCATATCAAACAAAACCTGAGTACCAATATTCCGGTGCTGATGCTGACCGCCAGGGACAGTTTGGATGAAAAAGTGCAAGGGTTTGGTGTCGGAGCTGACGATTACCTGACCAAACCGTTTGCGCTGCAAGAGGTGTATGTTCGTTGTCTTGCGTTGGGAAAACGTCATCAACTGCATCAGCAAAATACGCTGACCATCGGTGAGCTTGAGGTCAATTTGCATAAGCACTCAGCGACGCGAGCGGGTCAGCCGCTCTCGCTCTCAAGCACTGACTTTACCATTCTGAAGCTGTTAGCAGACGCTTACCCAAACGCGGTCAGCAAACGACAACTGACCGAGCAGATCTGGGGAGATGAAGCGCCACAAACGGATGTTCTACGCAGCCATATTTACACCCTGCGGAATGTGCTGGATAAACCTTTTACTTACCCAATGCTGAAAACGCTCCATGGCATTGGCTTCAGATTGGCACTACCAAGCGAGTAGTAAGAGATGGCTCGAATGAATAAAAGCTTACCCTCCGCCATCACCGGCCTTGTGTTAGGTGTCGCCATTAGTATTACGCTGATTTATAGCCTGCTGATCCTGCTCTATTCCTGGATGGTTGAAGACAATATTTTTAACCGACTGGTCGCCGCCGAAGCGGATTTTATTGAGCAGTCCTATCAACAGAGCGGCACCCTGCCCCAGCCCCGGTCAGGCTTTGTTACCCTGCATCACAATTGGCAGGATATGCCGCAAGAGCTAATAGACGCCCGCAAACGCAAGCAGGATCGCATTGAATTTGACTTAAATGATGGCTCCACGGTGCATATTCATGTGTTACAACTGGAGGGGATCGATTATGTGTTAATGGCCAAGGTTGACGACTTTGAGGTCAGCAAAGATTATCTTCCAAACCTACTTGGCTGGCTTGCCCTGCTGGCGCTAGCTGGCGCGGCATTGGTCTCCATCATCGCTTTTATGATTGGTCGACGACTAACCCGACCGATAAAAAAACTGGCCGACCAAGTAAGCTATTTACCCACCGAAAGCAATGGCGCAACGTTCGCCAACAACTATCCAGACAATGAAATACGGGTGCTTGCCAACGCTGTCGAAACCAGTTTTTTCAACCTGCAGGACGCGCTGCAGCGGGAGATAAACTTCACCCGCGATGTCAGCCATGAAATACGAACGCCGATCAGCATCCTCAAGAATCTTCTCGACAGCCGAAGTCACTCACAGCAGCTAACACAAAGCGACTATCAGCAAGCGCAACGCGCGATCTTTGAACTGGAAAAGGTAACTCACACACTATTAGCGCTGGCTCGAAACGAATCGAAGCAGAAATCTGAATTAGATATGACGCAGTTAGTGGAAAACACACTGCTTGAACACTTTGAGTTAAACAACTCTGAGAAAGGACAAAAGCTCTCGCTGCAATTGTCGCTGCAAGAAGGAATTTACCTGCACGCGAACTGGAACCTGACACAGATCCTGCTCAACAATATCATCTCCAATATCGTGCAATACGCCACTGGAAGCGACGTCGAGATCAGGCTTACGTCAACCTCGCTTTCCTTTATCAACCACACGACAACACCGGTCCCGGTGCAACCTGAAGCAGCAGGAGTTAAAGCTCAACTAAGCACAGGCATCGGTCAGGGTCTTAACCTGATTGAGCGTATCTGTGCCGTCAACCATTGGCAGATGGAAACACATTCCTCCCCCACAGTCCCCTTAAACTCTGAACACTCTTCATCAAAAGAAACAACATCAGCGTTCAAACTGACCGTTCATTTCAACCCGACCTAATTTATGGCTGATTTCTTCACAAAATCACGACAAAGGCATAGCTAAAGTGCTCCTAATATCGGAGGAGCACATCATGAAAAAAAGTTTCTATTCCCTGTTAGCACTGATTTTATTCACGGTTTCATTTGCGGCATATTCTGACACCCGCGTTGCATTGCTGATATCTGGATACGGCAACGAAAGCGATGGCAACATCAGTTACGATCTTGAGGAACTGGCCCAAACCTATCTGGTACTGGCAAACAATGGGATCACGCTGGATATCGTCAGCCCTAAAGGCGGCGCGGTTCCTGTTCACAACAAGAAAGACGACCTCGAGTACATTCAGCGGTTTAAACAACACACGCCGGCACTGAGCCAGCTGGCTAATACCTTATCGGCTAAACAGGCGCTGACCCAAGAGTATCAGGGGCTGATGGTTATCGGTGGAGATGGTGCCATGTTCGACCTGCCTTTTGACAAAGATACCCAGACATTGGTGACGCAATTTGCCCATCAGAACAAGCCGATTGCCGCGGTATGCCATGGCCCGGCGGCGTTGGTAAACATCAAACAAGAGAATGGTGACTACTTTGTTAAGGGCAAACGGGTAAACAGTTTCACCCTGAAAGAGGAACACGCCTTCAGCGCCGAGTTGTTGGATAAGTTTCCATTTATGCTGCAAACCGAACTGGAAACACGCGGCGCGATCTTCCAGTCCAATGCGCCGATGCTGCCTTTTGTGGCCGAAGATGGTCAGCTGATCACAGCACAAAATCCCATGTCTGTGGCCAAAGCGGCAGATGCCTTGGTGGTAAAACTGGGTCTAACACCAAAAACCAGAACCCTATATCGAGATGAAGCCACGTTTCAATTGATCTCGCGGGCAAGAACCGAAGGCGCCTTTATCATCGACATTGCTTTGGCCAGCGCAAAGGAAAGCTACAACCTGAACTATATGGCGTTGTATGGCTTTTATGCTTACCAGCTTGCAGACACGCCAGAGCAAAAGCTTGTCGAGCTTGAGATCATGGCTCGGATCGGCAAACAGTTTTCCCACCCCAAGTACTCTCTCGCGCTAATCAGCGCTTATCTCGAGCAGGGCTATGTTGAGCAGGCCAAATCAGAAAAGAAACTGCTGATGAGTGCATTCCCCAAGACCGAGTTGCCCGAAACCGTGAAACAGCTGAATTAGCTCACGCCTCGCAACACGTTTGAACTCCATGATAAGACGGACGGAGAAAGCATGATGAGGATATGAACGACACGCCTTAGTCGACCAGTGATGAATAGGAAGGGCGACGCCTTTCCTATTCATTTTACCTTATCGGCTTACGCCTTTGCCGCATAACAAAATCAATGAGGACAGCCATTTCCCAATACGGACATAAGATAACCCGAAAGCGCCACGAACAGTCGTCACCTATCCTGCTCATACAACACCAACTTGTCGTAGTCGACGCTAGCCGGGGTTCCCTCTTGATGGCTATACAGGTGCTTCAATGGCATGGTATTCCAAGAGGATTTTTGGAACTGATACAGCGCTTGGTTAAAAGTTAAGTGAGCATTCGTCCTGATGGTAGCCGCCTCAGACTCGACATATTCGCGAATTTTCTTCGGCCAATCCGCGATCTTCTGCCCTTTTTTAAGCGCCTTTGGATTCGCTTTTTGGTAAAAACTGTAGAAATAGGCTTTCAACGGCTTAGGGTTGGCATCGCAAGTGAACTGCACTTCATAGCCCATATTGTTTGACGGCAGAGATAAACTCACGAACCCGCCCGAAACGCTGCCGGAAACATCAAAACGGGGGGTATAAATTTGATCCTTTTTAACGCTGCAATTAAACCCGCCCTTAGGATGAGCGATGGATTGATGGGACACGAAAAAGGATCTACCACTACCATTTTTAAACTTCCCATCTTCAATTTCAAAATCAATCTCCGTGTTTACTTTTGTCGCAATGCCACCGAACAGGTAACTGTCGCCAAACACCAGATCATTTTTTTGCTCAATCACCAAGCGCCAACGCTGCCGCTCTTTCAATACAACCAGCCTAAAGCCATCGCCAAGGTGAGATAAGGAGTTTTCAAACATCACTTGCGCTTGATGTTTGCCCGCTGGCAACTTGTCCGCCTCAGGCCTGAGAGAAAGCTGAATATCGAGTGTTTCATCGGGTGCTAGTTTGCCTTTGTTTGGCTGAACGCCTACCCACGGTTGGTCTGCAGCGATACTAAAACTAAGCTCCTGCTCGCCTTCATTCTTTATTTGATAGGACTTTTGCCGAGGGGCAAACGACTTCTTAGAGGTATTTCGAAAAGCCTCAAATGAGCCGGTAGGCGAAACAACCAGCATACCGGGTCGAGTGGCCGACAGCGTGTAACTCAATTCCCCCTGAACGTGGCGCTTATGCCCTTCGCCGTAAGCCCAATCTGATGAGAAATCTATTCTAAAATTTTTCTCAATTTTCTTACCCTGCAGCAAGCTAAAGAACTCTTCATAGGTGGGCGCCAAATCAACCATAGAGAGTCCATCTGACAGTTCTTCATTAGCACGTGCGCCATTCACCAGATCAAGCTGGCCAATATTATTGGCGCCAGAAAAGTCGCCATGTTGAAACCACTGGAGCTGCGGGGAATTGATATGACTATCACTATGAACCGTACTGCCTCTTTTTGCCTCCAAGAAGAACCACGCGCTTTGCCAATAGGTTTTCGCCTTGAAATTCGCATGCCGCCACGAGTCAAAATAGGGATAAAACTCATCTCCATCATCCTGTCTGCGCCAGAATTGAGCGTAGTTTCTGACGATTTTAGTCTGGCGACTTTCAGGCCTGATCGCTGAAAACCCAGGTACGACAGCACGAAAAATTTCAACGCAACTTTTTGATGTGATTTTGCAATCTGGCTTGGCCTGAAAAATATGTAATTCACCTATACCGCGCTCTTTTATGTGCCAAAACATCTTATCGGTGAAATCTGGGCCTTCGTGTTTTTCAGCCACTTCCCACTCAATATCCACCTTGATTGGCTGACACTCGACCATGACATAAGGCCCGTTATAGGGCCCTTTTGAACGCCACTGACATGGAAAATCTTTGCCTTGTATCGCTTGAAACTGCGTCACCAAATTGCTCAAAGGATCTCCTGCGAGCTCAGTACAAATACCAAGACCGGACGGAAGGCTCAGAACAACCACAAACAAGAGAAAGGGTAGACGTTGATAGAAAGAGGCCACGGCAACATCCTTTGTCGACACAAGCTTGCCTTTTAAGCCTAGCCGCCAACGGCGCCACCGATGGTGTGTACCTTGCCCAATCGAACATTTATTGCTTGGTATCAATTTTCAAGCAACAGCCATTGCCTTGTTGGGGATTGCCGACGAGATAAAAGTGATTGGCTAGCAATTTCTGCCCTCAAGAGAAATGCAGCACAAGCACAAAATTCGATGGTGAAGACTTCACCTAATAGGGCTAAGCGCTCTAACACTCGCTGTTTGCGATGACTGTAGTCGGTGTTGGTAAATATATCTTCGCCGCACAAGAAAGCACGACGAACGCAGCGGTAAACACAATGATAGTAAGGCGTATCGGCTGGCGAAGTCGCTCCAGCCGCAACCGTAGGTTAACTCCCGACTTTATATTGGTGGAAATTCTGTTGGGGCTTGAATGGAGTCCTGAACAAATCATGGGTTATCTAAAGCGGCACAACAGACCATGTGTGAGCCTCGAAAGCGTCTATCAATACATCTGGGCGGATAAGGAGAATGGCACTGAATTTCATCAATATCCCACGATTGAAGAAGCCACCAAAACGACATTCCACTTCGCTAATCCTCACCACTCTTGGGAGCGAGGCACGAATGAAAACACCAACGGCCTGATACGGCAATACCTGCCTAAAGGCACATCGATGGCATCAATAACGCAAGCAGACTGTGAATCTATCGCCAAGCGATTGGAACAACCGCCCGAGAAAACGATTAGGCTACAAAACACCTGAAGAGGTATTCAATGAACACTAACCGCTACTGTTGCACTTCAAACTTGATACTAGGCTTCGTTTACTCTCGTTCACTTAGCCGATGCCTTCCAGCCAAACATAATAAGGAGCCAACAAACAAAATAACTGATGAAGGTGTTGGAACTACGGTTGCATTTGCATTAATCCTGAATGCCTGTTGTCCATACTTAGAGCGATCCTTCCATATACCGTCGCCGCTTCTATAGCTTAAACGAGGACCGGTATCTGTATTCCATGGCGCAATGCCATTCCATAGCCAACCTAATTCAGACATTGGATCAAGAGCTGATGCCACGAGCCAATAGTTACTTCCAGCAAATAATGTTGGATTAGTAGCTGACTCAATGAAATACATTTGATGGGAGTATTTTGGTGCCAACTCAACACTTAAACTTTCAATAGCAGCGCCGGGAACCCCTCCTAAGTCATTGTGAAGAGTCAATGTCACTCTATTCGAACCATCATTGTTACGAGGGTTGGACAACGCTACTTCAATGGACTCTAATGTGATGTCAACAAAGCCTGAAGAAATCGAAAAACCATTTGCAACTTTTTGTTGTTCTAGGGTGTAAGGATTCAGCCCTATATCAGCAGAAAAACCTGAATTAGAGTTTTTTGTTGAAAAATCATCATCTGGCCCGAAGGTATTATACAAAATAACAGGTGAAGCATTTGTCGCTGTGGTTATGAGGATAAGCATTGAACTAAAAATAAATTTTATAAAAATTTCCATATAGCGATTTCCTTGATATTGATTACGCATTCTAATTTACATAACAACTAAAGAATGACAAGTCTTTGTTAGGCCAGCAGCCTTTACCTCTATTACCGCACAAATAGTCACCTTTGAACACAAGAGAACGGGACAAGAGAACCGGACCAAGACCCGTCAATGTCGTGTGAATGACTCCTTACCCCCTGCCAATTTATCTCGGCGCACAGGGTGTCCCTTTACTCTTTGTTTCGGACCAACTGTTCAAGTAGTGTCTCGGCATATTTATATCCCAAATTCGCAGCTTGAGTTGCACACTCAATACACTTACTTACATCTCTTTCAATACCTTCGCCGTAAAGATAACAGCAAGCAAGTTGATACATTGCTTCCGGACACCCCAGAGACGACGATTTTTTTAATAGCCTGATTCTCCTCTCGTCAAATTCCTCATCTGTTTCATTCCAGATTGGGAGGCTAAAACTTGAGTAAATGTAAAGTGCGTAAGGCTCTTCTTTTTCAATATGGCTTTTGAGAAAAATATATAATTCATCAATCTCCTCCCTGTCGTAGAATTCTTCTATTTTTTCCCTGTCTTTATCATTCATTTTTTAGACCTTGGCATGTGAATCTTTCCTTTTCGGTCAATACATCGCCTTTGCGCATGATGCGTATCTACTACACGAACCGTAGAGTTAGCCATTCGAACAACTTGCTTTTTGGCAGTTATCAAGTCTTTACCCCCCAGCCCTAGCCGTAAATCGCTGACAGTCCGGTGGATCGTCGAAGGTCTAAAAATCATGAGGACAGCCACTTCCAAATACGGAAATAAGAGAATCCACAAGCGCCGCTCGCGGCAGTCATCGGTCAAGAGGATAATCTTGCCCTTGTTATGCTTCGAACTTGATACTAGCCACTAATTTTGTACTCTTCTATATGGTTAAACCATTCACAAAGCTCTATTACACCATCTGCACTTTCATCGTCAAACATAACCGCTCTACTTATATTCTCGTAGTAAGCGAGATTCATTCCATCCTCAGATCTATACACATCCCCACAAGGAGGGTAATGAACTAGACTTAAGCTGCTAAAATACTCTTTCACTCCTGAATTAAGAGTATATTTGTTACCTATATGAAAAAACATTCCGCTATGAGAGTAATCAATTAGATCATATATTCCATCTTTAAAACCACTGATCACCCAGCCACTATCCAATTTATACCTAACACCATCAAGTAAAATTTCGTCCCCTTTGGTTAAACTATAAAAGTGAAAGTAGAAAAACCAAACAAACCAATTCACATTAAAGAAAAAGACAATAAGAAACGTTAAACTGGCTATCCATCTAATTTTTAAAGCCATTATTTTCCTCACATAATTCATTTAACTTTTTATCGTCATCATCATAGTCAATAGCAACACTAACTGCGGTTGCGGTTGCAGCTGCAGATGCAAATGCAGAGACATATATACCCCTTTACTCCCCTCAGGTAATTCGCAGTCTTCTCTAGCACATCAAAACTCACCAGCCCAAATACATATATCTTTATAAAAATAATCGTCATTACCTGGTCGAATAAAGACAAAATCAACGTCGAATGGCTGTCCACTTACTCGTGCTATTCCTACACTTGGATTCATATACTAACCGCAACAAGCCCTCGTATTAGAACGATGAACTGTGGTATTTCCTGTGTCTCGCTCCCGCCAAGAAGTGAAACAACATGAACTACCAACAGCTCACCGAGAATGAAAGATATATGCTTTCAGCCCTTAGAAAGCAAGGACTTAATAATTCGCAGATAGCAAACGCGTTAGGTCGCCACCGAAGCACCATCTCTCGTGAAATAGCGAGAAACTCATGTTGGGTAACCGACTGTGCCTATCGTCCAAGTAAGGCACAGCGCCGCACTCAAGCTAGGCGAAGCCGCTCCAGGCGCAACCGTCGGTTAACTCCCGATGATTTTATATTGGTGGAAATGCTGTTGGGGCTTGAATGGAGTCCTGAACAAATCGTGGGTTATCTAAAGCGGCACAACAGGCCATGTGTGAGCCACGAAAGCATCTGCCAATACATCTGGGCGGATAAGGCGAATGGCGGCGAGCTATGGAAGAAACTTCGTCAATCAACTAAGCAACGGCGAAAGCGGTATCGCAGCTACGATAGCCGAGGCAGGCTAGCAGCTAAACGTAATATCGCTGAGCGCCCTCAAGACGTCGAGGATAGAAAAACGTTCGGTCACTGGGAGATTGATACGGTGATGGGGAAAGGCTCTAAGCACTGCATTGTCACCTTGGTTGAACGCAAGTCAGGTTACACCGTTATTGGCCAGCTAAACGACCGGACGACCTATTCTTTAAACAACAGAGCCATCGATATCATGCAACGTTCAAGACGAGAGTTCGCCACTATCACGGCCGACAATGGCACTGAATTTCATCAATATCCCACGATTGAAGAAGCCACCAAAACGACATTCTACTTCGCGAATCCTCACCACTCTTGGGAGCGAGGCACTAATGAAAATACCAACGGCCTGATACGGCAATACCTGCCTAAAGGCACATCGATGGCATCAATAACGCAAGCAGACTGTGAATCTATCGCCAAGCGATTGAACAACCGTCCGAGAAAACGATTAGGCTACAAAACACCTGAAGAGGTATTCAATGAACACTAACCGCTACTGTTGCACTTCAAACTTGATACTAGGTGAGGATGAGTCCCCACGCGAAGTACCTTCACATTTCTCACATCACTAAATCATTAGATATTGAAAATAAAATTCAGAAGTTATTTGATTTATAAATGAAAGATCTTAAATTAAAATGAATAACTCAAGATCTTACTAATTCACTAATTTGATATTAAAAAGTCCAAATAGTGTACTTCTTTAGCAACATAAGACGCTGATAAGTGGCTTGAATCTCTATGAGTCAACCTATAACCATTATAGAATGGACTACAATTAGGCTTACATAAAAATTGTTGTGGATCTATAATTTCCACATCAAATTCATTAAGAATAGGAATTATAAATTCTTTATATTCAACGTTATTGTTCTTAGGGAAAGCAATATCTTTTGACCCATTACCCAAAAGTTCCAACCGACCAAGGTAATCATAATCATACATATCCCCTTTAGGTGTTGGAAATATATAATATGCTTTATCTGTTTTTTCACTTAAGATATTGAATAGCTCTATAATTCTCCGCCTTAACTCTTCTTTTCCATCAATGGTATCTAAGCTAACTAAAAAACCATCATGACGTTCTATAAAATTATCGTTACGTAAAAGATATTGATCAAGATTTCCTGTTACTACTACCTTTGAAAAATTAACTTCATTAATTATTTTTTCAAGCCACATAAAATTATGGCAATCATGACCGCCACGATACTTAAACCCTGAAACAGGAAAGCAACCACTTTCAGTTAGAAAAAACAAATTGTTTTTAACACTTCTCTCTTTCGTGAGGATGTAATACTGCTGGATCAGGCTATCACCTAAAAATAACACATTTTCCTTACCAACCCCCTCTACGAAATTTATATCTACACCTTTAATTGTTTCACTTTCTTTCGGATAAAACCAATCATTACGAATATCAACATTCTTATCAAAAAAACCATCATTTTCAAACTTGTTAAGATAAACATCATTAAATGGAAGTGTAGAAAAAAAAATAACAAAAAGACATATAATTAAAGGCTTTCCTATTGAGATCCAATTTACACTATTATTATTTACAAAATTAGATTCAACAAACCTATAACTTAGAAACCCAATGAACACTGAAAATATTATTAAAAATATAGCGCTTTCAATAGAGTAGTAATTTGATAAAACGACAAGAGGCCAGTGCCAAAGATAAATAGAGTAAGACCACTTACCTAATAATTGAAATAGAACATTACCAGTTACAGCACTATCATTCCTTTGAGCTTGGACTAGCAAGAACGCACCCAAAACAGGAATTAAAGCCAAGTATCCTGGCCACAAGTTTTCTTTTGAAATAAAAATATAAGATAAAATTATTAGTGTTAACCCAAACCATTCAAAGGCTTTCTTTCTATTCTCTGCGAATTTTAACGGATAAAGGTACGCAACACCACCAATCATCATTTCCCACGCTCTGGTAGGTAATAGATAGTAAGCAGAATTAGGCCATTTATAGGTTACTATCACACAGAAGATAAAACCCAACACCGTTCCAACTAAAATAGTCGCTTTCATAGCCTTTAACGACATAAACTTTCTCATAGCAACAAGAACTAATGGGTAGATTATGTAGAACTGCCATTCGGCAGATAAAGACCAAGTATGTAAAAGCCACTTTTCGTGTGAAGTAGCATCAAAATAGCCAGACTCTCTCCAATATATGATATTGGACAAAAAGCTCATACTGCTGCCTACATGCTTTCCTAATGCTTTGTAATCAAGTGGAGTAAGGTAGAACCAACCGAACACTAATAAGACCAGGCAAAGAACTGCTAACGCTGGTATGATCCTGTTAGCTCTTGCGACATAAAACTTCAAAATAGAAAAGTTTTCTTGCTCGAACCCTCTAAATATTATCCCTGTCATTAAGAAACCAGAAATAACAAAAAACACGTCTACCCCTGCAAAACCGCCGGGCATCCAACTCGCATTGAAATGAAATAACACAACAGCTATTACGGCTATGGCTCTTAAACCATTTATATCTTTTCTAAACCGCACAAGCCTAAACCAACTGATTAAAATATTTGGGGGTATTTTATACTAATACTAAAGCAAGACAAGACAAGACTATTTAGTGCAAATAGCAAAGAACCGTTCATATAGAACGGTTCTTTTAAAGATGGTACCAGTGGGCGGACTTGAACCGCCACGCCCGCAAAGGCAACGGATTTTGAATCCGTCATGTCTACCAATTCCATCACACTGGCAATGAATTTTAAGGCTTCCGCCTGTGTTACTGAGCAGATTTTGCAATCATCTCGGTAACGAAGTGCGGCTATTATACGTATTCGTCGCCGCTAGACAAGCCCCGTTTTTCTAACCGCTCAAGATTCGTACAGAGTTGCGAAAAATCATCTGATACACTGAACCGAGAATCTTGGCTAGTTCACTCAATATACAGGTAAATCATGGCTGAAAATCCGTTTAAAGAGTTTCCCCGTGCAGGCTTTTTTCGACGCTTAGGCGCTATGATCTATGACTTTTTAATCGTCATGGCGATCTATATGGTTGCAGGTGCGCTGGCCATGCTATTCGTGGTTGTGTTGGAAAAATTTGGTGCTATCTCTTTAGAAGGTTATCAGGACACAGCAGACTATTTGGGCGCTCAGCCTTGGTTCACCTTCTTTTTGGTGGTCTGTATTTGTAGTTTTTACGTCTGGTTTTGGAGCCATGGCGGCCAAACCATCGGCATGCGGGCATGGCGTTTACGGGTACAAAATGATGACGGCACGGCGATCACGTTAATGCAGGCGATCATCCGCTTGTTCTCTGCCGCCATGGGCATAGGCAACCTGCTGGTCATCATGGACCGGAAGCAAAAATTGGCGCTACAGGATCATATGGCGGATTGCGAAGTGATTGTTCTAAGTAAAGAAGCAAATCAATTTAGAAATTGGCAAACCCCATAAATCAGGGGCTGCCAATCGTTTCTATTTTTGACAGTTGCTAGTGTTTTCGCCGCAGCAAAAATACCGCTATGCCGGTAAACAGAGTTGCAGGCAGGATAGCGCCGATCACCGGTGGTATCTGATACACCAGCGTAATGGGGCCAAATACCTGCTCACAGATATAGAAGGTAAAACCGGCCACTATCCCCATCAGGATCCTTGCCCCCATGGTGACTGAGCGCAACGGACCAAAAACAAAAGAGAGTGCCAGCAACATCATGACCGCTACGGTAGCGGGTTGCAGTAACTTACGCCAAAAAGCCAATTCGTAACGGGCTGACTCTTGATTACTGTTCTCCAGATAGGCGATGTAGTCAGACAAGCCCGCTAAAGAGAGAGCTTCCGGTTTAACCGTCACCACACTGAGCTTTTCCGGGGTGAGATAGGAGGTCCAAAAGTCTGTGGGTTGATGCCGATTGGTCACCTTATCTTCTTCAAACTGAGTAAATGTCACATCCTCTAACTGCCAGACACTGCCTTTAAACTCGGCGGCTCGCGCGGCTACGATACGGTGCAGATCCAGCTTGCGATCAAACTCATAGATAGTCACCTGCCCGAGCGTGTTCTCATCAACCACTTCACCGATATTGATAAAGCTGTCGCCATCTTTGGCCCAGATCCCGCGCTGTGAGGTAATTAAACTCCCGCCAGATAGCTCCTGTGCCCGCAGCTCTTTCGCCATACGTTCAGCCACCGGCGCGCCGTACTCTCCTAAGGCCATCACCAGTAACATCAGCGGGATCGCTGTTTTCATCACTGAGCCGGTGATCTGCAGCCGTGACCAGCCCCCAGCCTGCATGACAATGAGCTCGCTGTTTGAAGCCAGCATACCCAGACCAATCAGCGCCCCCAATAACACAGCCATGGGGAAAAACATCTCGATATCCCGTGGCACGCTGAGCACAGTAAAAAGCAAGGCATCACTCATCTCATAGGTGCCTTTGCCCACTCGTCGCAACTGGCCAACAAACTTGAGGATGCCAGATAAGCCAACCAGTACCACTAGACATAGTGAGGAGGTAGTGACGATAGTGCGACCAATGTACAGGTCAAGGATCTTAATCATCCCTTCATCCCCTTTAATCTCGCTACCAAGCGCACACCAATCGGCCTACCACGCATAATCAATACCGCGCCAAATGACGCGGCCAAAGCATGGATCCACCATAAACCCAGTGACGCAGGTAAGGCGCCATCTTCCAGCGCTTTATGACCCGACATTAGCAAGACGTAATACCCCAGATACAAAAGAATGGCGGGGAGCATTTTGGCAAATTTTCCCTGTCGTGGGTTAACCGCGGCTAACGGCACGGCAATCAATGCCAGAATAGGAATGGAAAGTGGCACAGCTAAGCGCCATTGGATCTCAGCCTTCGCCTCTGTCGACCCATCTTCAAACAATTTTGCCAATGGCCAGGCATCTATCTTTCGTCCGCGCTCATCAACATCAAACTCTTTGAGTAACACCTGATACTCTTCGAAATCAACAATATGATAATCCAAACGTCTGGGATGCCCCTCCCAGCGCGTGCCCTCATTCAGCACCAACATGCTGGGCTGGTTCTTGGCCTCCTGCACGGAGCCCATATCAGAGACCACAATAGAAAAATTCTTGTGCCGCTCATTTATGGAGGGTGTTTGCGCTAGGAACACTTTAAATAACGTCCGCCCATCGCGGCTCATCTTCTCGACAAAAACCACGGACTTACCATCGAAAGTTTGCTTAAACTGCCCGGCCACTAACGTACTCAAGCCAGCACTGGCGTCAGCATCTTCTAGCAGCTGCAGCTGCTGCTCTTCTGCCCAAGGTTTCAAATAGAGGCTGGTTGCCCCACCAATCAGCCCGAGGAATATGGCGGCCGCTAACGTCACCCGCGCAACGTACCACTCACTAACACCGCAGGCACGCAACACCACCATCTCACTTTCGGCGTACATACGCCCAAGCGCAATTAAGATCCCCAGAAACATACTGAGTGGCAGAATCATCAAGATCAGGCCTGGTAAGTTTAATAAAACCAGACTGGTCACTAAATCTGCGGGAAACTTTCCTTCGGCCGCTTTAGTTAACACCGAAACGAATTCACGGCTGAGGAAAATGAGCATTAATACAGCTAGCACAGTGAGTTGTGCTTTGAATAGCTCTCTTGCCAAGTAACGAAAAAGAATCACGTAATATCTGCCTACAAACTGCTCATTTTGGATACGTTATGCGTAAATTTAATCTAACGCACCGTTTTTATATTTTTAAGCTTGAAATCAGTGCTTTTGCCACCACTTCGACTATAGTACATAACCAAAAGTTCGCGGCCAAAGCGGGCTTTAATTCTTAGCACCGATAGTGCGTTAGCCGCATTATCTAACAAACACCTTGATTTGTCTGTAAGGTTTGAGGAGTCCCCATGGAGTTCAGTGTCAAAAGCGGAAGTCCGGAAAAACAACGTAGCGCTTGTGTTGTCGTTGGCGTTTTTGAACCACGCCGCTTATCACCGATCGCTGAACAGCTCGATAAGATAAGCGATGGTTATATCAGTAACCTGTTACGCCGTGGCGATCTAGAAGGTAAGCCAGGGCAGATGTTGCTATTACACCATGTGCCTAACGTCCTGTCCGAACGTGTATTGCTGGTTGGTTGCGGTAAAGAGCGCGAATTGGATGAAAAGCAGTATCGCCAAATCATCGCCAAAACTATCAGCACACTCAATGAAACTGGCTCCATGGAAGCGGTGTGTTTCCTTACCGAACTCCATGTCAAAGCGCGTGATACCTATTGGAAAGTACGTCAGGCGGTGGAAACCACCCGCGATAATCTGTACAGCTTCGACATGCTGAAAAGCAAGAAAGATGAGACGCGTCGCCCACTACGCAAGTTAGTTTTCAACGTCCCCACCAGACGCGAACTGTCCATTGGTGAACAGGCAATCAATCACGGTTTAAGTGTCGCAGCAGGTATCGAAACCTGTAAAGACGTAGCCAACATGCCACCAAATATCTGTAATCCAGTTTATCTGGCCGAGCAGGCTGAAAAACTGGCCGCAGAATATCCACAAATTGATGTTGATGTTATCGGCGAAGCAGAGATGGCCGAGCTAGGTATGAACTCCTACTTGGCAGTCAGCCGCGGCTCTATTAATGAAGCCAAGATGAGCCTTATCCATTACAAAGGGGATAAAGCCACGAATAGCCAGCCCATCGTTTTGGTCGGCAAAGGCCTGACCTTTGATTCCGGCGGTATCTCATTAAAGCCAGGCGATGGCATGGATGAGATGAAATACGACATGGGGGGTGCCGCGGGCGTACTGGGTACCATGAAAGCACTGGCAGAGTTGCAACTACCGCTAAACGTCATTGGCGTTTTAGCTGGCTGTGAAAATATGCCGGATGCCAACGCCTACCGCCCGGGCGATATCGTCACCACCATGAATGGCCAAACCGTCGAAGTCCTCAATACTGACGCAGAAGGTCGTTTGGTACTGTGTGATGCCCTTACCTATGTTGAACGCTTTGAGCCTGAGCTAGTGGTAGATGTAGCCACACTGACTGGCGCCTGCGTGATTGCGTTAGGTAAACATGCCAGCGGTTTGATGAGCACCCACAACCCACTTGCCCATGAGTTGCTCAACGCATCAGAGCAGAGTGGCGACCGTGCATGGCGTTTGCCACTATGGGACGAGTATCAAGAACAGCTGGAAAGCCCATTCGCTGATATGGCCAACATCGGTGGCCGCCCTGCGGGCGCAATCACCGCAGGCTGCTTCCTGTCTCGTTTCACCAAAAAGTACCATTGGGCACACCTCGATGTGGCCGGTACCGCTTGGCGAAGTGGTAAAGATAAAGGCTCAACTGGCCGCCCTGTTCCTATGTTGACCCAGTTCCTGCTCAACCGGGCAGAAGAAACACCGGGAGACTAATATGACGCAGGTAGTTTTTTACCTGCTACCGGAAGATCCGCAGGCGCCCAGTGCGCCTGCGTTGCTTTTATCTGCCTGCCGTTTGGCTGAGCGCTGTTATTTAGACAAAGAAAAAGTCTATATCCTGGCCGCAGATAGAGCGCAGGCAGAAGCGGTTGATGAACTGCTTTTTGGCTTCGATCCCGATAGCTTTGTTCCCCACAATTTAGCGGGCGAAGGGCCTGCTGGCGGTGCCCCCGTAGAGATAGGTTGTGATGCCCCGAAAGGACAACGCACTGTTCTGATTAATCTCTGCCCACAAATGCCCTCATTTGCGGTAAAATCGCGCCTCATTATCGATTTCGTCCCCGCTGACGCGACCAACAAACAGTTGGCCCGTGAGCGATACAAACAATACCGGACTGCGGGATTGGCCATCGACACATACGATCTGGCCACTCCAAACTCCGCTTCAAGCTGACATAAGATTTATGGATAAGACCTACACGCCGCAAAATATCGAGCAAGACCTGTATCAAGAGTGGGAAGCAAAAGGCTACTTCGCACCCGCCGGTAAAGGCGACCCATATTGCATCATGATCCCGCCACCAAACGTCACTGGTAGCCTGCATATGGGTCATGCTTTTCAACAAACCATCATGGACGCTTTAACTCGCTATCAGCGAATGAAAGGCAAAAATACCCTGTGGCAAGTGGGTACAGACCACGCCGGTATCGCCACCCAGATGGTCGTTGAGCGTAAGCTCGCTGCAGAAAATGGCCCCACACGCCAAGAGCTTGGTCGCGATGCATTCATCGATAAGATCTGGGACTGGAAGAAAGAATCCGGCGGCACCATTACCCGCCAGATGCGCCGTTTGGGCACCTCTGTGGATTGGCAGCGCGAGCGCTTCACCATGGATGCTGGTCTTTCCAATGCTGTGCAGGAAGTGTTTGTACGCCTGTATCAGGATGACTTGATCTACCGTGGCAAACGCTTGGTTAACTGGGATCCTAAGCTACATACCGCCATTTCAGATCTGGAAGTGGAAAACAAAGACAAAAAGGGCCACATGTGGCACTTCCGCTATCCGTTGGCGGATGGCGCCAAAACAGCGGAAGGTAAAGATTACCTGGTTGTAGCCACCACCCGCCCAGAAACCATGTTGGGCGATACCGCGGTGGCAGTGAACCCGGAAGATCCACGCTACAAAGACCTGATTGGTCAGCATGTGGTGTTGCCGTTTGTCGATCGTCAGATCCCTATCGTTGGTGACGAGCACGCCGACATGGAGAAAGGCACCGGCTGTGTAAAGATCACTCCAGCTCACGACTTTAATGACTATGAAGTCGGCAAGCGCAACCAACTGCCGATGATCAACGTGTTGACCTTCGACGCGATGATCCGTGACGAAGCTGAAGTATTCGACACCAATGGCGAAGCCTCCGACGCATACAGCACCCACTTGCCGGAACAGTTCCGCGGCCTTGAGCGCTTTGCCGCACGTAAAGCCGTTGTTGCTGCAATGGATGACGCTGGCCTGCTAGATGAAGTCAAAGACCATGACCTGACCGTGCCTTATGGCGACCGTGGTGGTGTGGTGATTGAGCCTATGCTGACCGACCAGTGGTACGTGCGTGTGGCGCCAATGGCAAAAACTGCTATCGAAGCGGTTGAAGATGGCCGTATCGAGTTTGTGCCAAAACAGTACGAGAACATGTACTTTGCCTGGATGCGCGACATTCAGGACTGGTGTATCTCACGCCAGCTCTGGTGGGGACACCGTATTCCCGCTTGGTATGACGAGTCAGGTAAAGTCTACGTTGGCCGTGATGAAGCGGAAGTACGCAGCAAACACGGTTTGTCTGACGACGTAAAACTGCGTCAGGATGACGATGTACTCGACACTTGGTTTAGTTCAGCATTGTGGACATTCTCAACCCTGGGCTGGCCAGAAGAGACACCAGACCTGAAAACCTTCCACCCGACCGATGTATTGGTGACAGGTTTCGACATCATCTTCTTCTGGGTGGCGCGCATGATCATGATGACCATGCACTTCATCAAAGATGAGCAGGGTCACCCGCAAGTACCGTTTAAGACGGTCTATGTCACCGGCCTGATCCGTGATGACGAAGGCAACAAGATGTCGAAATCCAAGGGCAACGTTATTGACCCATTGGATATGATCGACGGTATCGATCTCGACAGCCTGCTGGAAAAACGCACCGGCAATATGATGCAGCCGAAGCTCGCCGAAAAAATTGGCAAGCGCACCAAGAAGCAGTTCCCCGACGGGATTGAATCCCACGGTACCGATGCGCTGCGCTTTACCTTGGCGGCATTGGCGTCAACCGGCCGCGATATCAACTGGGATATGAAGCGACTGGAAGGCTACCGCAACTTCTGTAATAAGCTGTGGAACGCCAGCCGCTACGTACTGATGAATACCGAAGATCAAGATTGTGGCCGTAACGGCGGCGAAATTGAGCTATCGCTGCCAGATCGCTGGATCTTATCTGCACTACAAAGTGCCACAGAAGAGTTCAGCCAGCATATCGATACCTATCGCTTCGATTTAGCCGCCGGTACCGCGTATGAGTTCACCTGGAACCAGTTCTGCGACTGGTATCTGGAGTTAACCAAACCGGTACTGATGTCAGGCACAGAAGCGCAGCAGCGCGGTACCCGCCAAACCTTGGTCACTGTGCTCGAGCAGCTGCAACGTCTGATGCATCCATTAATGCCATTCATTACCGAAACCATCTGGAAGCGCGTCGCGCCGCTAGCGGGCGTCGAAGGTGATAGCTTAATGCTGCAGCCATTCCCGGCCAAGCAAGATGCATTGATCGATAATGCCGCTGAAACCGATCTGGAGTGGGTGAAGCAGTTTGTTGTTGGTATCCGTAATATTCGCGGCGAAATGGACATCAGCCCGAACAAAGAGCTGAATGTCATGCTGCGCAATGCCAGCGCTGACGATCAACGTCGCGTGGCACAGAATGAGTCGTTCCTTTGCACGCTGGCCAAACTGACAACCATCGAAGTGCTTGAAGCAGGCCAGGAAGCGCCAGCATCAGCCACTGCACTGGTCGGTGAGATGGAAGTGATGATCCCAATGGCAGGGCTTATCGACAAAGATGCCGAGCTTGCACGTTTGGGCAAACAGGTCGAAAAGCTCACCAAAGAGCTAGGTCGCCTAAAAGGCAAGTTGAGCAACGACAAATTTGTTAGCAATGCGCCCGAAGCGGTTATCGTCAAAGAGCGCGAAAAGCTGGCTGACGCGGAAAACCAGTTAGCCAAACTGCAAGAGCAGCAAGCGACAATCGCCGCTTTGTAAACTCAGGTTAGTTACAAAAAATACCAAAGCCCGCGGATTCAGCGGGCTTTTTTGTTTGCGGGGAATAACTCATTGATAGCGTGGGTGATGTATAAGAGAACAAGGCAGAAAAGCTTAACTCACCGCGTTTGACTTGAGTGCAGACTAGAACGGGTCAACTACATTACCCGCTGATTATTTTTGCTATAAAGCGCTTACAACACCCTTACTATAGGAGCCTTATAATCTAGAACGCATACGCAATCATTGCTCCCCATGACGATGAACTCCTTAGGCATACCATTGTGCTTTGAAATAAAACCATCCCTAGCACATTCTTGCTCAAGCCATCCACCACCATGAACCTGCACTAGCCAATTGTCATGGATTCCAGGAGCGTCCCAGTATTCGAGCATGTCACCTTCATCTAGACATCGGAAACCGATTGGTTGGAAAAAAGAAACCTCTACTCTCAAGCCTATATCGAATGACAGTCTTATTTTTAAGTAGTCCAGGTCATAGTGGAGTTCCTCAACCAAACTTGAAGTGGGTTTACTAACTGATGGGGTTTCAACAGGTGATACTTTCACTGAGTCTTTCGTGCTTTATAACGCCAAAATATGGGGCGAGCGGAAGCGAGTCCATAGCCCGCCGCGAAGCGGTTGGCGGGACAGCACAACATTGCCTTGCTAATTGCTACCACTGTTTGCCCATTTAATTAGTTCTGCTCTCCAGCTTATAGCTTGCTCCATGGTTGGCTTGCATTCTAAACCTACAGCATGCTTGACTATGAAAGACACTAAGTCAGTATCTGGTATTTTCTTTAACAGGACTATTTCCTTCTCAAATTCGCTAATTTCAACTTCAAAAGTCTTACAGTAAAGATTGAACATGAATTTATGGCCATTAAACCCATTCCAATCCATATGATGATAAGAGTCGTGTAATACAGTTTGAATATGTTTCATATGCTTATGCAATTAACGCCCAAAGCAGCGGCAAGCGTTAGCGCGTCCAGCCCGCAGAGCGATGCTGCCTTTGCTTGTTAGTGGTGACATGGCACCACTCTCTTTGATTTTAAAAACTTACCTTGCATATTAAAGCGCAGTATTTTTTTACTAGATCGAATACTAGTGACATTCTCATGGTTTGTGCATGATTTTGACGGCCCATATGGAATGAACAGCTCAACCCATGACTCACCTACAAAGTTATGAGTATAAGTTATATAGATTTGCTCAAGGGCGACAGACTCTAGGTCATCGATTTCACCATTTGGGATACTTAGCTTTGCTTCGCCGATAGTGATGCTTAAGGCCTTAATTATTTGTTTATTATCACGAAAGGTGTTTTGAGCATCCTTTAACTCAGCAACAATTCTATAATTAATCCTTACTGGCACATCGGGATCTCCTAAAACCCCTGATGTATCGACTCTGGTTGAGACAGGTACGACTAGCGCAGCAGAAAACGCAGCGCTAGAAATAAGGATTAGAATTAATACTGGGATGTATCTCATAAGTACCACTAACGTTCGAGGCTGGGGCGAGGAACGATTCCCAAGCCCGCGCTTGTTACATTGCGGTCACTACTCATCGCGAAGCCTATTCCTAGCGTCCTCAATAATCTGTAGCCAGTTCTTATCAAAGGGTTCAGCTAGTTGTTTCTCAAACACACAGGTAAGATTCCATAGGGCTCGTTCTTCCGCTTGATCTTGAATAGAGAGCTTGTCCTCATTCGAAAATCTAGAGAAAAAATCAAACAAGACTAAAGCTTCATCTTTTGTGATTTTCAGAGTTACTTCGTCCATAAGTCCTTCATGCAATGTAACGCCTAAAACAGGGAGCAAGTTAGCGGCGAAGCCGCGCGTACAACTTGTCCCAATGATTTTTCTTGTTATATGGCAGGACACTCGAGCTGCTGAAGCTCACCCTCAACAATATTAGCCCTGATGTGCCCATTTAACCCCTTTCCCGCTTGCCAGGTATATAAATTTCCATTAACACTTTGGGGTTGTCCCAATTGAAAAAAGACCTCTGAGATTGGCATGCCGACGGTAACATTTGGGCAATACCTTAACGGCGCTGACCATGAGCCACAGGTCTCACTTTTATAACAGTCTCTAGTTATGCAATATGAACCGTTAGAAGCCCAACGACCTTCTCTAATTTCGCATGCTGATTCGGTATGAAACCAAAAAACATAGCCAAATGAAGTGAGCACTAAAGCAACAATTAAAAGTGATACCTTTGACAGCATTTTATTTGCCATATAACGCTAGATAGATATACACGGACGTTCTATCTGGATAAGGGAGCTTGGTATACCTACCCCCCAATCCACTAGATGCCCTGCCCGACTTACTAATGAATGAGTACTTTCATTGTAACTGACGGATTGAACCCGTTTTAGCCTGCTTATCACAAAACAAGCCCGCTCATCAAGCAGGCCATTAGTCGTGAACATAGGCACAGTATTCGGCTTACACTTTGAAGCGATTCACCAAACCAGCGATGTCACCACTCTGCGCCTGAACCCGTTCGCTGGAGTTAGATACGTCCTGAGCGATAGCATCGGTCTCTTCGGCCATGTGCTTGATCCGCACAACGTTTTCGCTGATCTGGTCCGCAGTGCTGGACTGTTGCTCCGCGGCGGTGGCTATTTGGGTGTTCATGCCTGCAATCTCTTGTACTGCAGCAGTGATCTGTTCCAGTACTTGGCCGGTTTGTCCAGCGTGTTGCACCAGATCCGTAGCACGCCCTTGGCTCTCACCCATGGCTTGAACGGCTTCGTGGGAGAGTGACTGCAAGCGTTCAATGATCTCGCGGATCTCGTTAGTCGAATCCTGCGTGCGCTGGGCCAGCGTTCTTACTTCGTCGGCTACCACGGCAAAGCCACGACCCTGCTCACCTGCTCGCGCCGCTTCAATTGCCGCGTTAAGCGCCAACAAGTTGGTCTGCTCGGCGATACCACTGATCACATCCATCACGGTGCCGATATCGCGGCTGCCATTTTCAACCCGCTGGATCACTTCTGCTGATTGCTCAATATTGTTGGCTAACTCTTCAATACCACCAATGGTTTGATCGACCACGGCGCGACCATTCACAACATCAGAGTCGGCCTGATGGGTCGCCTCGGCGGCATCATTGGCATTGCGTGCAACTTCTTGCACCGAGGCCGCCATTTCGGTGACGGCGGTAGCAACCTGATCATTCTCGCCTTGCTGCTCATTGGCAGCCTGACGAGCACGGCCAGCTAAGCTGCCCACCTGTTCCAGTTCATCATTCAATCCTGCAACCAGGCTCTGGATCTGCTTAATTAAATCTGATTGGTTGCCAACAAAGCGATTAAAGGTACTGGCAAGCTCAGCCACTTCATCTTTACCGGATACATTGAGGCGTTGGCTCAAATCTCCTTCACCATCTGCAATTTCAGCCATCCGATCACGAATATGAATAAGAGACTTACCTGCGACAGATCCCACCCAAAGTGCCAAGATGATACAAACAACCGCCCCGGCGATGCCCCAAAACAATAGCTGACTAATGGCGGATTCGGCATTCTCATCGGAACTGATTACTTTCTCATTGGCGTGCTTTTCAACTAACTCAGTCAAGGCGTCAACAACATTGCGCATGGCTTGGAACTGCAGCTCTGCCTCCCCCAAACTGAGCGTTTTTGCCTGTTCCCAGTCGTCATCAGCCACAGCTAAAACTTGCTGCGTACTTTTGAGCCATATCTGGCGCAGGCGAAGGTATTTATCAAATAGCTGCTTTGATTCGGTATCTAAGCTGAGTTCATTAAACTTCGCCATTCGATCGCCACTCTGCTTGATGTTTTCTTGATGCTGTTTTTTGAACTCGGCGTAACTTGGATCATCCACCGGAACAAACACTAACGAGCGCTCAGCCAGCTGTGCTTGATGCAGATCCCGATCGGCCTGTAGCAACAGCTCAAGACGGGGCATCAAGCGCTTACTTATCTCATCAGAGTCTGCCGCCAGCGCAGTTATCGCACTGTACGCCACGGAAAAGACAATCACTAAGACAAGTACAAACAGCGACGATAGAAACAGCTGCTTACCACGAAAATTAAGGTTGTTAATCCAGCTCATAGCTAAGTCCTCGATCATCAGGGATCGATAATTAAGTCATTAGCTGAAAAGTTAGCACAAGCAAAAGGTTAACAGCCAAAAGGGCTGCTAACTTCGTTGCTCAGTTCACAAAGAATTTCTATTTGGAAGGAGGGAAGGTAACCGATCTATTCGATGAAGTAGGTACCCCAGCCGTCATAATGCACGTCATGCTTTTCGGCGAACGCGAACATCTCATTGGTTTGTTTGTCGATTTTCTCGATATTCAATGGACCTTTGGCGATCACGTCACAACAAAGTAGAAGCTCACCGTCTTCCATCTCCAGCTCTTCCGCATCGGTTACTTCAAAGCCCTGCTTGAAAGCATCCAACACCAGTTTTTCCAACTGGTCGAAATCATCGCTGGCGAAGTGATGCTCGAAAGTGTATTCCGCATCTGGCTGGCTGCCATCTTCAAGCAGCGCTTCTACCGTTTCTCGGTTTATCTCTAGCTGTTCAGCGATCTCTTGCTCTAACTCTGTCATGTCAGGTTCCTTCATGCTAATGCGTCAGACTGTTCGGTTGCGCCATTGAGTTTGTCCAGCTCTGCCGACATCAAGCTATGGGTGTCAGCCATCAAGCTGCGTATATCTTTGTCTGTGGTATCAATAGGCTCAAGAAATTCAACGCGAATAACGCCATTAGACCACTTATTTAAACCAATACCATCCATCGACGAGACCGCCACGGGAACCACTGGCACCTTAGCTTTCATCGCCACCCGAAATGCGCCACTTTTAAACGGCAGCAGTCCTCTGCCTTTGCTGCGAGTGCCTTCAGGGAACATCCACACGCTCATCTGTTTCTCAGTGATGCGCTTAACCACCTGGCGGATCGTGCCGGCAGCACTTTTGCCGTCACTACGATTAATCAAGATGTTGCCGGTGATCCAAAATAGCAGGCCGAATACAGGAATATAAGCCAAGCTTTGCTTGCCAACGGACACGGTACGGGGGCGTAACACACCGGCGATCGCCAAAATATCGATGGCCGTTTGATGATTCGCTACGTAGACCGCGCTGCCGGTCGATTTAACCGAGTCAGGTACATTCGCTTCTAATCGCAATCCGAGAATAAAAAGCATCCAGCTAAAAGGCCGACCGACCAAATGCATGAGATTTGGATGAAATGGTCGTAACAGGCAAAACAGCACGCAAGGCACTGTAAAAATCAATAAATAGATGAGCAGTAGCACTACCCGAATAACAGCCAGCATGATTCCTCGCTTTTCTTCCCTTAAGAGGGCCAGTATACGTGTACCGGGCACGCTCGACAGCTCTGATCTCATCGAAAAACGACTAATCTATCGAGCTTTTCTTCATCAAGCGCATATTTGGCCGATGATAAAGCCTATCCAATCATGGTAACTAACTGCGCAGCCACATAAAATAGACTTTAATTTGATCTTACCCCGCGCTGAAGGCGAATTAGATGCAGCACCAGCAAGATGGCCACCATCTGGTATTTTGGCACTCTCCATTAAACCCACCACCTTCTCGGGAGTGGTTTTCAGCTAATCATTGGCGCTCACTCGATGCCATCAGCGGTGAAAGTCATGGCCGCGGCGTGACCTATTTTATCAACTTTCAAAGCCACTGCTGGGTGCTCAGACACTACCATCGCGGTGGCATGATCGCCCATATCAGTGATGACCAATACTTCTATAGCGGCTTGAAAAACACTCGCGTTTGGCGAGAGTTTCAACTGCTCCAGGAGATGCACCAACTTGGCCTGCCGGTTCCGCTGCCGATTGCTGGCCATATCTGCCGTCGCGGCCTGTTTTATCGCGCCGATCTCATTATTGAACGGATCGCCAATGCCTCAGATCTGTTTCAGCAACTGCAACAGCAGGCCCTGTCCGCCAACCAGTGGCAACAGGTAGGCGAAATAATTGGTCAGTTTCATGCCGCCGGCATTTATCATGCAGACCTTAACATCCATAACATTTTGCAGGACAACCAGGGGCGTTTCTTCCTTATCGACTTTGACCGTGGTGAGCAACGCTCCCCTGCACACCAGTGGCAAAATGACAATCTGATGCGATTGTTACGTTCATGTCGTAAAGAGGCGAACCGCGTACAAAAGTGGCATTGGCAGGAAGATGACTGGCAGCTGTTGATGCAGGGCTATCGCCAAAGCAACCCTGACTTCGCCAACGAATAACAACAAATAGAGGCGAATAGAGACGAGTAGGGGAAAATAGAGGCGACGAAAACAAAAAAGCGGCCGTAGCCGCTTTATATCTGGTTATCGATCAGGGGTGACCGTCGCTCAGAACGTGTTTCATTCGAACAAAATTCATACACAAAAGGCCAACAGACCCTAGGCACTAAAACAGGTTATCACTTTCGCCCGCAATACCACTTGGCGGGTTAACCGGATCCTCTGCGCCATTTTCAGTGTCACTCGAGCCGGTCGTATCCGCCGCCTGCCACTCTACTCTTTCCACCCGTTGCAGGCCTCGTGGTAACTTGTTGCCACGGCGACCTCGCTCACCACGGTAATGCTCGATATCGGCCGGTTTCAGCGTCAGCTTGCGCTTACCTGCCCACAAGGTCACATCGGCATTTTCTGGCACCACCTCAAGTATCGTCACCACCTCTTCCCGGCTTGCAGCACGCGCAGATGGAATGCTGATCACTTTGTTGCCCTTACCTTTGTTCAATTCTGGCAGTTGCGACAACGGGAACACCAGCATGCGGCCTTCATTGGATATGGCCAAACAGAGTTGTGCAGCAATATCGGTGATCGCTTTTGGCGCCAACACCTTAGAGCCGGTAGGCAGGTTCAGCAGGGCTTTACCATTTTTATTGCGCGCCACCATGCTGTCGAAACTACCAATAAAGCCGTAACCCGCATCGGAAGCCATCAGATAGCGCTGCCCCCCACTGGACATCAACACATGCTCAATAGTTTCACCGGCAACAATACTAAAGCGACCAGACAATGGCTCGCCCTGACTTCGGGCCGATGGCAAGGTGTGAGCATCGGTAGCAAAGGCTTTGCCTGAACTGTCCAGGAACACCACGGGTTGATTGCTACGACCGATCGCAGCCGCTTTAAAGCCGTCACCCGATTTGTAGCTTAAGTTCTCGGCATCAATATCATGCCCTTTGGCACAGCGTGCCCAGCCCTTCTCGGAAACGACCACGGTGACAGCTTCGCTTGGCACCAAATCTTTTTCCGATAACGCCTTGGCTTCATGACGCTCAACCAGCGGACTACGGCGGTCATCGCCATGCTTTTCGGCAACTTCCAGTAGCTCTTTTTTAATCAGCGTCTTCATCCGGCGATCTGAACCAAGGGTAAGCTCTAGTTGCTGTCGCTCTTTTTCCAACTCAGCTTGCTCGCCAGTGATCTTCATCTCTTCGAGCTTGGCTAAATCACGCAACTTCAGGTTGAGTACCGCTTCGGCTTGTATATCACTCAAGCCAAACCGTGCCATCAGCTCCACTTTCGGCTGCTCTTCGGTACGAATAATCTCAATCACTTCATCAATGTTGAGGAAAGCGGTGAGTAAACCTTCGAGGATGTGCAGGCGCGCTAACACCTTATCCAAACGGAACTGCAGGCGACGACGCACGGTTTCTCGGCGGTAGACCAGCCATTCGTTCAAGATGACATCGAGCGACTTCACCTGTGGTCTGCCATCCAGGCCAAGCATATTCAGGTTAACGCGGTAGTTTCGTTCCAGATCGGTAGTGGCAAACAGGTGCTGCATCAACTGTTCAATATCGACACGATTTGAACGTGGCGAGATCACTAAACGGGTCGGGTTTTCATGGTCTGATTCATCGCGCAGATCACTGACCATCGGCAGCTTCTTGGCCTGCATCTGTGCCGCGATCTGTTCAAGGATCTTGCCGCCAGACACCTGATGGGGCAATGCATGGATCACCACATCACCAGATTCCATCTGATACACGGCGCGCATTTTCAAACTACCGCGCCCCGTTTGATAGATCTTCTTCAGCTCACTCTGCGGCGTAATAATTTCCGCTTCTGTGGGGAAGTCAGGGCCTTTCACAAACGCCATCAAGGCATCCAGATCAGCCTTACTGTTATCTAGCAAATGGACACATGCATCGACCACTTCGCGGACATTATGTGGCGGAATATCGGTCGCCATCCCCACGGCAATGCCTGTCACGCCATTGAGCAATACATGAGGCAGTTGTGCCGGTAACACTTTCGGCTCTTTCATGGTGCCGTCGAAATTCGGCGTCCAATCAGAGGTTCCCTGCCCCAGTTCTGACAGCAGGATCTCAGAGAATTTGGCTAACCGCGCCTCGGTATAACGCATCGCTGCAAACGACTTCGGATCATCGGGCGCACCCCAGTTACCCTGACCATCAACCAGTGGATAACGATAGCTAAAGGGTTGAGCCATCAGCACCATGGCTTCGTAGCAAGCGCTGTCTCCGTGAGGGTGATATTTACCTAACACATCACCAACGGTACGCGCAGACTTCTTATGCTTAGACGCGGCGGATAGCCCTAGCTCACTCATGGCATAGATAATACGGCGCTGCACCGGCTTTAGGCCATCGCCGATATGCGGCAGGGCTCGGTCCATGATCACGTACATGGAGTAGTTAAGATAGGCTTCTTCGGTAAACTGACGTAGAGGCACCTGCTCTACACCATCAAGGCTGAATGCGACGGGATCGCTCATCTGACAAGGCACTTTTTCTAGGGTTAATTGGGCTGCTATACCATGCCAGAAATTAGCGCGCGCTTGAATAGCAAAGAGGCCAACACAGGGGCTTTATCACATCACAATGAACAATTATCGGTGGCAGGAAATGTGGATAGCTATCAGGCGCTACTCGTCTCAACCAAAATAGGTTGCACCGTATGCAACATCGGCGCAGGTTTACCGACATAATAGCCCTGTGCGTAATCGATACCCAACTCTTTAAGTACTTCATACAGCGCGGCATTTTCGACATATTCGGCGATGGTTTGGTAGCCAAAGTGGCCAGCGATCTCAACCAAGGCTTTAATAAATACCCGATCAGAGGGCTTATTTAGCAGCTCTCGCACAAATGAACCATCAATTTTGATGTAGTCCACCGGCAGCTCTTTTAGGGTGTGGAAAGAGGAGAAGCCGACACCGAAATCATCCAGCGCAAAACGACAACCCAGCGACTTCAAGCGATCTATCGCCTCGCAAGCCAGAGGCAAATTGTTCAATGCGGCTGTTTCAGTGATCTCGAAGATCAAACGGCGACAATCAACCCTTGATTCCTCTAAGATCTTTTCGATCTGACGCATCACCCGTGGATCGGCAAACGAACGCCCAGACAGGTTGATCGATAGGCTGATCTCTTTCTGTGATGATGGTAACCCCAGTAGGGTTTGTACCGCATTTTCGATAACAAACAGGTCGATGCGGGAGATATAGCCCCCGTCTTCGGCGGCCACGATCAGCGGATAAGCGGAGACCAGTCGATTGCTGTCGTCTTTAAAGCGCAATAACACTTCGTAATGGCTATTTTGGCCGTTGGCAAACCCCTGAATAGGCTGGAACACCAAGGTCAGCCTTTCTTGGTCAATAGCCCGTCGTGCTTGCTCCAGCCAATAACCACGTTGGCGGCTATCCTCTTTAATCGTTTCCCGCTGATACAAGGAGTAGCAGTTCTTGCCCTGCTGCTTGGCTTGGTACATGGCCAAATCGGCATGGGCTAACAGTTCATCCAGCGAACGCCCCTGCTCTGGATAAGCGACAATACCCAGACTGGCAGAAGCGGAATGCAACTGTTCTTTACCACCGATACGCAGCTGTGAAACAACACGCACGACTCTCGCGGCGACCATTTCGGCCAACTCGCTACAAACACCCGGCAGATAGAAAGCAAACTCATCACCACCAAAGCGAGCACATAGAACATTCGGTGACAGCACCTGTTCCAGTGCCCCGGAAACAGCCCTGAGCATGCGGTCACCCACATTGTGACCACTGTAATCATTAATATATTTGAAGTTATCTAAGTCGATAAAGAACAGGCAGCCACGTTCATCTCGTAATAAGCGTTGCCCCAGCAGAATTTCAAATTGGCGACGATTGATCAATCGCGTCAGTGAGTCATGACTCGCCAACCACTCCAACTCTTCCGCTCGATGGGTCAGCTCTTTCTCCATGCTTTCGAGCTGATCGGTCAACTGAGATGCAGCATTCGCCAGATCATCGGTTTCATCAGCGAAGTGGGTCTTCGGCAAAGAGGAGATTTCATTATGCACATCGCGGTAACGCGATTGCGCAAGCTGCGGCAAAATAGCGATCACTTTACGCACACGCAGCAGTGGGCCGCGTAAAACCAACAGCAGTGAAATAAGTAGAACAAACAGTGCAACAAAGCCAAATACCAAGTTGATGGCTTGCGCTTTACCAACCGCTTTCACCACCCCATCGATGTCGACAAGAGAACCAATAAACAGCGCATCATTGTCCACAACCGCCAATGGCAAGGCAGATAAACGCATCTCAAGGGCACGTTTATCCATCTCCACTATCACTGGTTTGTTCTCCAGTTCGCTCACTTGCCAGTCCGACAATAGCTGCTTCAACGGTTGCCGCTCACGGAATGTTGATTCCAGCAGCTCAAGTTTTTCGCCATTGGCGCGCACGGTAAACAGCGTCGAACCTAACTTCTTCTCCATCACCGGCATCAACTGGTTGAGCTTAATGACGTACACCAGACTGTAGCGCTGAACAACAGCCAGCCCAGAAGAGAAGCGATAAGGCACCACAGCCACTAAATAGCAGCGGTCACTGCAGTGAATATAATTGCGAGCAACGGGGGAATAGAGCATCTCGCTGGAGAGTTTGTCCAGCGGCAGGGTTTGATAGCCCCAGCTATCTAGGTATCTAGCTCGACTATCAAATAACATAAGACTATCAACGGAATAGCCTAAATTGTTGCGCAAGTCGCTCCAAAAAGTGGACATGTTTTGGTAGCTGGTTTCAGTGAGGCGGTCGTTTTCAAGTTCATTGAGGCCAACTTGACTGAGACGGTTTTGACTAAGCACCTGCAGTTGCTCAAGCATATTTGCAAGCATGCCTTCGAGCTGTGCACTGCGTAACTGACTTTGGCTTTGACGTTCAACGGTAAAGTAGTTGTTCAGACTACGGTGGTTCAGATAGGCGTAGGTAGCAAAAAGCACCAGGATCAAACACCCCAGTAACCCGCCAATCTTCCATCCTAAACCAAATCTAAAACTTAACGCCCACTTCACAACAGACCGCGCCCTGATACTACTGATGCGCTATAGCGCCGCTAAAAAACGGATTATCCTCCGCTAAATTAGCTGTGTAAAAGCTAACTTAGCAGAGATTGATTTGGATCGCGCTGGCGCGCGTTTTAAACGATGTTTAAGCGATTTGGCTCACACAGAGAGGGGCACCTCAGGGCAGATCCGCGGCCAATTCACCGGCCTCATCCAGTGCAAGATCAGATTTCTTAGGTAGGTCACGAAGCATAGATTCATGAGCCCGAAGCAATAGCTGCTCAACCGAACTATCATCGCCGGTGAAGGTCGCAACACCAAAACGGCATGAGAGAAAATCCAGATCTTCGATACGACTGGAAAACACATGAACAATCGCTTCACGCATACGTTCACATGCGCGCCAGGCTCTGACATCATCGGTATCGGGCAGCAAAATTAAAAAGCGTTCGCCACCAATTCGACCAAACAGGTCGTTGCCCCGCAACACCTGCTTCTCTGCCGCGGCTATCTGAACTAACAGGTCATCGGCCAACTGATGCCCATAGCGATCAGTTAGCACGCCAAATCCTTGTAATTCAAACTCTACCAAACTAAACACACTCGGTAAGCGCATCCCCTTTGGCTTTAGCCATTTACCAAGGGTATTGAGCATATAACGACGATTAAAGAGCTGTGTGAGCGGATCAGTATTGGTGATCCGTTTCAATTTGGTGTGGGCAAGCCATTGCCAATACAGGGAAACCGCCAGCGCCAGGCTCATTACTAGAAATACTGCACTCCAGATAAACCAACGCCGCTCTGATGCCTGACTCTGCTCCAGTGCCAATTGACGTAGCTCTGTTTCCTGTTCCAGCAATACATTTTCCAACGCTTGCCGGTCAACATCGAATGCCACTCTTAACAGCGCTTCTCTGCGCCGCTGCTCTGTATGGTAGAACTCCCGTAGCTGTTCAACATATTGATTGAGCTTTAAATAGGCTTCTGTATATGAACCGCGAGCCGCTAACACATTGGCATTCAACCGCTGGGATTGCTGGCTCATCCAAGTCTGTTCCAGATCATTATGCTTGTTCAGCACAGTCAACACGTGCTGGATCCGCACGTCAGCCTGTTCCACTTTAGCCAGACCCAAGCTTATCTCTGTACCTGTCATATAGAGTTGAACTTCGAATGCAGGATCACCGGTGTCACTCAACATTCGCTCCGCTTTGAGAAAAGCGCGCTCCGCTTTGCTATATCGCTTTAACGCCAACCAACCATTTGCCAGCCCCATCTGGGCGTATGCCATATCCTCTTTCAGCCCTACCGTTTGCGCCGCTTCGAAAGAGAGCTCAAAATTGGCGATCGCGTTTTGGTATTGTTCGTCGGCCTGATAAGCACTCGCCAGGTTATACAAGCTGACAGCCATCTCTACCGGATCGCCATGGGTTGCCGACAGTTCATAAGCCTGCAGATAGTACTTAATCGCGGTCTGGTGACGCGCCATATAACTGTAGATGGTGGCCATCTCGTTTGTGACAGCTGCTAATAGCCGGCTATCACCACTTTCACGCGCAAAATCGTGGGCAATTCGAATATGTTCCAACGCACCTTCGTTTTGCTCCAGGGTAGAAAGCAAGTTTGCCATTCCCATATGCGCTTCGGCACCAATATCGGCGTTGCTTGCCATCTCGGCATAGGTTATCGCACTGCCGTAAAGCTCTCTCGCTTCCGCGTACTGACTACGAGATAACAGCGTGTATGCCAATCCGGTTAACAGATGAGCCCGCGCTTCCGACGGTGTGTCCGGCAGTCGCGTCAGCGCCAAGCGCGCCACGCGTTCTGCTTCATCCCAGTTTCGAATGCCACTATATGCATCGGTCAATAACGCACTGAGAAAAGCAAACGACTCGGCGTCATGTTGACGCTCATTTAACGCAGTCGCCAGCTCCCTCACCGCGTCGGGGGGGGACTGATAAACCAGATCTTCATAACGCTGCCATTCCTCACTAGACATCGCTTGGGCAAACGATGAACACAACAGCAGGAGGCAGGACAATCGTCCAATGAAAGTGAATATAGTCAAACAGTGATCCATCAATGTCTTTAACATAGTGAGGTTAATTTACGTGAGATATGAAATGAGTTCAGCTCTAAACATCAAATAATTCGCGATGAGTTAATGCAAGATCCTAGTAAACGTTTCAAAAACCATCGGACGATAGTAATAGAAACCTTGCGCATGGTGGCAGTGACGACCTGTTAAGAAGTCCGCTTGTCCCTGGGTTTCAATGCCCTCTGCCACCACCTCTTTCCCCATGATCTGGGCAACAGCAATCATGGTGGAAGCCAAACTACGTTTCGCAGGATCATTCTCGGTGTCGCGTAACAAGCGCTGATCTATCTTCAATAGATCGATAGGCAACCGGGTGAGGGTCTCAACAGCACATGCGCCAGCACCAAAATTGTCGATGGTGAGCCCGACCCCCAGCTGATGAAGACGATGAAGTAAATTCTCAATCTCCGCCACATGATGTAGCAGCGTATCCTCTTTCAGTTCAATCCGCAGGCTACCGGCAGGAAGTTCACTCTCTTCAATCAACAAACGTAAGCGATCAACCAAACCGGCGTCGTCCATCTGTGAGGCCGATAAATTAAAGGAGAGTACGGTATCTTTGCCTTGTGCATTCAGTGCATGCGCATCCTTAACGACCTGCTGACACACCCATTCACCTATCGGTTTTAGCAGCTGATTACGCTCTGCCAGTTCAATAAACATCGCGGGAGCTAATAAACCTAAGCGCGGATGACGCCAACGCAATAAAGCCTCAGCACCAGATATGGCACCATCCTCCAGTGCGATCTGCGGCATATACACCAGCTCCATCTGCTCCTGCTCTACCGCACTGCGCAACTCGGAGATCAACGCATATTCACTGCGAGCATCCACCGCAACCTGGGTATTAGCAAACTGATAACTACTCACACCTGATGCTTTCACCCGATACATCGCCTGATCGGCCAACTTCATCAGCTCTTCGGCCTCCACCGAATCAGCTGGCGCTAAAGCGATACCAATACTGACACCAATCTCGACACGCTCGCCGTCAATCACATAGGGCTGGATCACTTGATGCAACAGCTTTTCAGCCACCTGAGCAACCAAGTTCGGCATCTTAACGTTATGCAACAACACAATAAATTCATCACCACCGATCCGGGCAATATGGTCGGTCTTCCGCAAACAGCGCTTCAGTCGGCTCGCAACCTGCTGCAGTAGCTGGTCACCGGCACTATGACCTAAGCGATCATTGACCTGCTTAAACTCATTCAGGTCGAGAAACAGCAAGCCGGAACCTTGGCCATCACGATGATATTTCGCCAGCGCATCTTTAAGTTGCTCATTGAATAGCTGTCGATTTTCTAACTGAGTCAACGCATCAAAATAGGCCAAGCCGTGCAGGCGAGTGCGAATAGAATCCGCCTCAAGCTCAATGATACGGGTAAGCATCACCAAACTGGCTGCCAGCACAAAGTTAAGTTCGTCAGGGTACCAATGGCGACTGATATCACACTGCTCAACCACCAACATGCCATAGCTTTTCTGGTGCAGATGTAACGGCACCACGATCATCGAACGAAGTTGTAAAGATGAAAATAGTTTGCTGAATTCGTTGGTGCGAGAATCTTTCTCGGCGTCATGGGCAGCAAACGCAACACCCGCTTCAATCGCTGTAAATAGATGATTGAACTGACGGCGATGCAGTTGATGGGAGATCAGCTTATGTTTAGCGACGCTGGTGTTCTCGTCTGGGTGCACAATCAACTTCAACAATTGGTGCCCCTGCTCAAATGACCAGACACCGCAATGGGATGCACCCAAAACACCGTTTATTTGTTCACAAACGTGGCTCACCACCAGCTCGACGGCTGACAATGACATCACCCCGGCAGTTAACTGATTGATCACCAACCCTTGGCGATACAGTCTTTTCTGTGACTGCGCTAATTTGACTTCATCGTGACGCGCACGATCTTCCGCTTCTACCAGCAACTGCTTCACGGCAGCCAGATCCCGGGTTTGCCGCGTCAGCGTGTCTTCCAAGGTTTTTTGCTGTTGATGCAAATCGGTCATATCGACCAAGATAGATTCGGTGAGACAATACTGGCCATCAACATGGCCGGCAATACGACCTGACTCCCAGATCCACAGCACACTGCCATCACGATGAACAAGTCTGTACTGCAAGGTAAAGGATTCTGTTTGATGAAGCTGCTGCAACGCCAAAGCGCGCAATCGGGATAAGTTTTCTTGCGGGTGCAACAAGGATTCGAAACTGCGCACGGCACCGTTCACAACTTCGTCAGCACGATAGCCAGTTAGTTGATGCATCGCGGAAGAAGCAAACGACAAAGACATGCTGGGATCCATTCGGCGGCAGCATATGGCACCGGGCAAACTATTCAGTAGCGCCCTTAGCTCACAATCACAACCCAATCGAGAACCCAACGACTCTCTATCAATTTTTTTCTGTTGCAAAGGGACACTCCTTGATCCCAGCGAACGGCCAATAATCTCAGTATAGTCAAACCTGTACAATTAATAGCCGCAAACAGTGAAAATTCCGTTTCCACCGTATTCCAATCAATAAAGAGGCGCCCTATAACTCGACGCGATCGCCTTTTTGTTCAAGCCACACTTTGCGGTCGGCGGAGCGCTTCTTTGCCAACAACATATCCATAATCAACATGGTCTGCTCAGCGTCATCAATGGTCAATTGCACTAAACGGCGAGTATTGGGGTCCATGGTCGTTTCACGCAACTGCAACGGATTCATCTCACCCAAACCTTTAAAGCGCGTCACCTGAACTTTGCCGCGCTTTTTCTCCGCTTCTATGCGATCCAAGATCCCCTGTTTCTCTGGCTCATCGAGGGCATAAAACACCTCTTTGCCGACATCCACACGATACAGCGGAGGCATCGCCACATAAATATGCCCCTCCTGCACCAAATGGCTGTAATGGCGTAAAAACAGCGCACACAATAAAGTCGCAATGTGCAACCCATCAGAATCCGCATCAGCCAGAATGCAGATCTTGCCGTAACGCAACCCTGATGTGTCTTCAGAGTCTGGATCCATACCGATCGCCACAGAGATATCATGCACTTCCTGTGACGCTAGGATCTGCCCGCTGTCAACTTCCCAAGTATTGAGAATTTTACCGCGCAACGGCATCACCGCTTGGATCTCGCGATCCCTAGCCTGCTTCGCCGATCCACCCGCCGAGTCCCCTTCCACCAAAAAGATCTCGCTCAGCGCGGGATCATCCGAGGCACAATCGGTCAACTTGCCTGGCAATTGTGGGCCACTGGTGACTTTTTTCCGCACCACTTTCTTGGCCGCGCGCATACGACGCTGAGCGCTGCTAATACAAACATCCGCTAACAGCTCAGCAATGTCGGTATGTTCGTTTAACCAGAGGCTAAATGAATCTTTGACGACACCGGAGACAAAAGCCGCACACTGGCGCGACGATAGGCGCTCTTTGGTTTGCCCGGCGAACTGTGGATCCTGCATCTTAACCGACAGAATATAACTACAGCGATCCCAGATATCATCAGGCGTCAGCTTAACCCCGCGTGGCAACAAATTGCGAAATTCGCAAAACTCACGCATCGATTCCAGCAAGCCATTCCGCAAGCCGTTGACATGGGTACCGCCCTGCGCTGTTGGGATCAAATTGACATAGCTTTCGCCGATCTGCTCGCCACCATCAGGTAACCAAGTGACGGCCCAATCAACCTCTTCGTGCTCAGAGCGAAACACGCCTGTAAACGGATCTTCAGGCAAGGATGGAAACGCTTTGACGTGTTCACGTAAATAGTCACGCAATCCATCTTCATAGAACCACTCGTGATTCTCGCCATTCACTTTGTCGTTCAGCTTGATGCGTAATCCAGGGCAAAGTACCGCTTTCGCCTTGAGAATATGTTTCAGCTTGGTGAGCGAGAATTTGAAACTGTCGAAATACTTAGGATCAGGCCAGAAATGGACACGGGTACCTGTATTGCGTTTACCAACGGTTCCAGTAACGGCTAATTCCGATACCTTATCGCCGTTCTCAAAGGCTATTTCATGTACTTCACCATCGCGACGAATAGCCACCTCTACACGGGTAGACAGCGCGTTGACCACAGAGATACCAACCCCGTGCAAACCGCCACTAAATTGATAGCTATCGTTGGAAAACTTACCCCCAGCATGTAACCGGCAGAGGATCAGTTCAACCCCGCTGACCCCCTCTTCCGGGTGAATATCGACGGGCATTCCGCGACCATCATCAATCACCTCTAGCGACTGATCGGCATGCAAGATCACTTGCACATTGCTCGCAAAGCCTGCCAGCGCTTCATCGACACTGTTGTCGATCACCTCTTGTCCAAGGTGGTTAGGGCGCGTAGTGTCGGTATACATACCAGGACGCCGCTGAACTGGCTCTAAGCCACTCAGAACTTCAATCGCATCGGCTGTATATTGCTGGTCACTCATCAATAGGGCTCTATGGTTGCTATTACTTACTGGCTAAACGCATTGGCGACTATCACCATGCGCATCACGAAAACATGGTGGCGAGGGTGCCATATCTTGTCAATCCTCACCACTCACACCGTTTGGGATTGCAGGAAAAAACGAAAAACTTCGGGAAGATAGTCTGCAAACATGGTGAAAAGATGATCGCCACCATCCTCAATTGAAAACTCAGCACCATAATACAAGGCTAAAGCATCACGATAATCTAACACCTCATCTCCCGTGGTTAAGAGTACTTTATAGCGAGCAGGCGCACTGATCGTGGGCGTCATATTCAATAATTCATCCATATGCGCCAAGGTTAGCTGGTAAGACTCGCCAGTATAAGGATTATGCTGCGGCCCCAACGCCTGACGCAGCAATTTGGCAGGGGCTACGGCCGGATTAACGAGTACGCTGGGCAGATTAAATTGCTCTGTTACACAGGTGGCGAAAAAGCCACCTAATGAGCTACCCACACAACCGATAAGGTTGGGTGTACTGAGGACAAGTTGTTGAATTTGTCCCCACGCGGCCTGAGGCGTATTAGCCAATTGCGGCGTTAGCAGTTCAATGTTTAACGCCGATTGCAGAATGTAATCGGCGAGTATTTTGGCTTTTGCTGACTGAGATGAGCTGTTAAAACCATGCAGATAAATCAATCGCTGCATCAGTAGCCTTTACTTGCCAAGTTAGGCGCAAACGGGTTGTCCTTCAGGCGCAACACTTCCGTATCAATCTCACCATCATCCAGCAGAGTCAAACGACGATAACCGGGAGCGACCGTGTCCAAAGTAAACTGGTCACAATTCGGCTTAAACTGGATACAAGTGGATGGCGTCGATAACAGACGGATCCCATTGTGCATCCGATCAAGGGTCTGGTGCACGTGACCCCAGACAACCCCTTTAACCTGAGGTAACCGGCTCAATAAATCGAGGAATTGACTACCGTTCTTCAGTTGATGCTGATCCAACCAGCGGCATCCAACCGGAATAGGATTATGATGCAGCAACACTAAACAGTGGCGATCCGGATACTCAGCAACCGCTTTTTCAACAAACAACAATTGCGATTCAGATAAAAAGCCATAGGTATGCTTTTTCACCTGGCTATCCAGTAGCAAAACCTGCCATTTAGGGTAAACAATCTGCTTTGCGGCGTGCAGTGTTGGGTTATCTAGCTCTGTCGCCATGATCCGCGGATCATCATGATTCCCGGGGATCCAGTAGCAAGGCGCGGCAAATCGGGCAATACCATGGGCGAAGGCGGAATAAGAGCTAATAGAATCATCCTGGGAGATGTCGCCAGTCGCCAGAAATGCGTCGATCTCAGCCGGTTGCTGTTCGATCAGATCCAGCACAGCATGAAAGCTATCCCGTGTATTGACCCCTAGTAGCGACTTTTCAGGACTACCGAAGAGGTGGGTATCTGTAATTTGAAGCAGTTGTGGGCATACCCTTCCTTCAGGTAGCACTGCTTCGACTTTGAGGATTTCCACTTAAATTAGCCACTATTTTCCGGAAACGGGGTCTACCTGTATCAGCGGAGCGGTGCCATAGCCAAACTTTTTGCTGTGCTGCAGCCACTCAGCAAGAAACTGATTAACCTGAATTTTTTCATCTTTATGATGCATTTTTTTATTAGGATAATCATACCTTGGCTTGAGCCTGGAAATCTGCTGACTAGTTAACACTTCTGCCACGCGGGCATCGTGGTACAGCCTCACCGTCATTTGTGGCAACAAAAAAGCAGCTGCACCTGCGCGATGTTGTTCCAGTAAGATGGTGCTGGTGTACTTAGTTTCTTCAACCAGCTGCATCGACACTTGTGTGTGCATGTCCAACGCCCAAAATAGGGTATCACCGGCGCTATCCAGCCTCACCAGCAAAAAACGTAAACTGGCATAGTTATGCTCACAGCAACGTAAAAACGCTGACACATCAGGTTGATAGCGGCCGCTGCGAGACATCAGCTAATCCACTTCCCAACGCGATTTAAGCGCATCACCATGTAACTGCAGCCACTGTAAAGCGATAATCGTCGCGGCATTTTCTACCTGCCCGTCAGCAAGCATCGCTAACACCTGCGATCGAGGTAACACCTGCACCCGGATATCTTCGTGCTCATTTGCTAAACCATGCAGACCGCCGATACCGCGACTATCAACCTCGCCGACGTACAGCTCAATCCGCTCGGTTGTGCCTCCTGGGCTAACCAGATAACTAAACAGGTGCTCCACCCGTCCCAGCGTTAATCCCGCTTCTTCGGCGGCCTCGCGATGGGCAACCTCCTCTGCAGATTCGCCCGGCTCAATAATGCCTGCCACCAGCTCGTATAGCCAAGGGTGACTGGTTGTCGCGCAGGCGCCCACCCGAAATTGCTCCTGGATCACCACACTATCGCTCACCGGATCATAGGGCAGCACCACGACGGCATGACCACGTTCAAACACTTCGCGATCCATCTCCTCGCTCCAGCCACCCGCAAACAATTTATGGCGCAAGCGATACTTCACCATAGAAAAAAAGCCAGCATAAAGCGTCTGTTTCGCAAGCAGTTCGACATCTTTATCAGTAAAACGATCGGGTAGGCTTTGTGATGAACTCAACGGATATTCCTCAAAGCAAAGATTATTCTGACGAAACTCATTATCTGCGCCGCCTAACATGACTACAAGCAAACAAGCACACCAAAAAAAATTTCTGTTACACTTCAGGCAAAGAATTGGTGAGTTCTCAAGGGTATACTGCTGAAAAAAAGCAGCCGATGTTGCTCAAAAGCCAAGTCATAAAGTCAAGTTAAAGAGACTTAAAGGAAGATAGATAACAATGGTCAAGAAGCCCCTTTCCCTTGCAGTCACACTGGTGCTAGGTTCTTTAACCAGTTCTGCTTTCGCCGATGACATCTGGCAAATCTATGAAAAATCATTAGAAGCCGATCCTGTCATTCTCCGAGCAGCCGCCCAGCGACAGCAAGCATTTGAAGCGATAAAGGAAGCGCGAGCGACCTTATTACCGCAAATATCAGTGACCGGTCAGTACACCGATACCAGCAGTAACCGTAACTTTCGTGAAGGTGACGGCACCAGCGCGAGCGTCGGACTGACCCAAGAGATCTATCGTCAGGAAAGTTGGATCAGCCTGGATTTAGCAGAGAAGTCAGCCCACCAAGCCGATGTTAATTACAACCTCGAACTACAGCGCCAGATACTCCGCGTGGCAGATGCCTATTTTGAAGTACTACAGGCAATGGACGATGTTGAATTCATCAGAGCAGAAAAACGGGCCATTGAGCGTCAATTAGAGCAAACCAAACAGCGCTTTGCCGTAGGTTTGACTGCCATTACCGACGTCCATGAAGCACAAGCAGAATATGACCGTTCTGCTGCCGATGAAATTGTCCAAGTCAACGTGTTGGAAAACAGTTACGAAGGGCTTCGAGTATTGACCGGCCTCAGCCATAGAGACCTCGACATCCTCAATACCGACCTGTTTTCACCTGCGAAACCGCAGCCTGAATCAGCGCAGAACTGGCAAACAATCGCGAAAGATAAAAGCTTATCACTGGCCTCTGCTCGCGTGGCTACCGATATTGCCAAGCAAAACATTGACTTGGCAGCGGCAGGTCATATGCCCACGCTGTCGCTGTTTGCTCAATATGACACCTCGAATATTGATAGCAACTTAAACAACGGCCCTGACAGCTATGATGACCAAACCATAGGGCTGCAGGTATCAGTGCCTATCTATACCGGCGGTGCTATCACCTCTCGCGAACAGCAAGCGCAGTATGCTTATGTTGCCACTAGCGAGCAGATGAACGAAACCTATCGTGAAGTCAATCGCGTCACCATCAGCAGCTATAACGACGTTATCGCTTCCATCAGTGCGATCCGCGCATTTGAACAAACCGTCGTCTCGCGGGTTAGTGCCCTGCAAGCAACGGAAGCAGGCTTTGAAGTTGGCACACGTACCATTGTCGATGTACTTGATGCCACTAGAAACCTTTATGATGCCAAAGCGCAGCTTTCCAGTGCTCGTTACGCCTATGTCCTCAGCGTACTGAGCCTGAAATTTGCCGCTGGTAACTTAACAGAACAAGATCTAAAAGATGTTAATAAGGGTCTGAAACGACCGGCGTAATAGTTTTTCCTGGTAAAAAAAAGCCGCAATAGCGGCTTTTTTTGTGTCAGATACAGAGCTACCGCGACTGGCCGAGCCATTGCGACTATGACACACATGCTCACCATTTCCTGAAACATGAAATCGTTATACAGCAAAAACTAACTTGTCAGACCAGCCAATGAGATGTGATAAAGATCACCTTCAGATGCTATCTCTTTGATTAAAATGCCGCTAGTTTATTCATGTGGCTTAAAAAGGGATCTCGCAAAGCGAGCAAAGGGATAATAAAACGATGGCAACGGGATTTTTGCTTCTAGTCTTGGCAGGTATTGCCTATTTGCTTTGGCGGTATCGTCAAGGTCAAAGTAGTAACGGTCAAGTTATCGATCAGCGCTACCATGCCGTATCCATAGAGCAGGGACTCATTTGCTGCCGCCACGTAGAAAAACTTCAACATCAACGCTATTTGTCGCACGAAGCACCACACATTCCTCTACCTGGCTGCGATCAGCCAACTTGCCAATGCCGTTATAAGCACCATTCAGACCGACGTAATCGACACAATGACAGACGCGATATATACGGTGTTAAGCAAGCGCTGTTCGATGTGTTGACCACAGGTGAACGGCGGAAAACTCGAGACAGAAGAGCAACACCGGCATCCTAAGATCATCGCTTTTTATAAAGATAGTCGCTGCGATAGGGTTGAATAGTTGTTAAGCTGCAGCCGAAAGACCCCCTCTAAGTCATTAGCAGTAAGGTAGTACGTTGCAGAAATCGAGCCGATATAACTTAATCGCCCGCCTTCTTATTACGGTCTACTTGTTACTACCGTCGTTGGCGTTTGCGCAGACTTCTTTTCCGGTTTTAGAGAAACAACTGTCCGAAGTAGACAATGACGACCATCAGCAAGCCTTAAAGATCCTCGCACGCTACCGCTCTGATTTAACGCTCTGGTCTGTGAAGGAGCAAGCACGCTTCTATCGGTTAAACGCGGATCACCAAATTGAGACCGGTCAACTAGATATAGCTAAACAAAACTATGATCGTAGTATCGGTATTTTGATGCCGCTAGGCGCATCAATAGACCTCGTACATAGCTTGTTGGAGCGTTCCTATATCCGCTACGTACAGACCAACGATCGCGAAAAATATTGCCCCGATAGAGTGATCGCAGAACAGTTCGCCAGAGCATTAGATAACGATGAGCTGCTGGTGAAAGCACTGACTCAACTTGCTTTCTGCAACAACGATGATCAGCAATTCGACAAAGGATTAAAGCTATTACAGGAGGCACTGTCGATCGCACAGCGCTCCAACTTATCCTCTGGGCGCGTTGCAATGATCTATAACGCCACCGCACTGATTTATAAAAATAATGGGCTCAATTCTCAGGCTTACGAACATTTCAGCAAAGCCTACCAACAGTGGCAGTCAGCGGATGACAAAGTGGACATGGTGAGCATGCTCCACGGTATGGTCGGTGCAGCCATTGAGCAAGCTAAATGGCAACAGGCGAAGCAGCATGTCGGTGAGATGTTTGAGCTAGCCAACTCCGCGCCTGAACACCCCGATTTCGAGTTTTTCGCCTATTACAATGCCGGCCGCACCGCTTTGGCCAAACACGAGCTTGAACTGGCTACCGGCTACTTGGCAAAAGCGCTAGACAGGCAAGCCAACACCGCAGAAAAATTCTTTGTAAAGCACACATATGCCTTACTCGCCGAAGCTCATCTCCGCAATCAAGCCTGGCAACAAGCCTATCGCTACGCCGAACAATGTTTAACCTTGTTGCAATCTTCAGCCAACGAACTCAATGATTCACGCTTACTTTGCCAAGCAATTATCGCGGCGCAACAGAACGTGCCACAAATAACCTTAGAGGCAATGCTGCAACTTGTAGATAAACAGACCAAAGCGAAGCGAGACTTCGTCAACAATGCCATTTTGAAAGCCGCCCTCACCCATAATGAAAAGCTAACCCAATTTGAAAACCAGCTGCTAATAAAGCAGGTGGAAATTAATGAATTGGCGCTACTCAATGAAAAAGACCAACGAAAAATTGCTTATCTGACTATCGCCATCTTCGTGCTCTTTATGGTGGCGTTAGCCGCAATCATCATCTTTCTGGCGCGCTCACGGAAGGTATTACAGCACCGTGCAGAAACAGACTTCCTCACCGGTATCGCCAATCGTCGACGTATATTTGAGCATGCACAACGGCTGATTGAGCGCGCGGCCCACAACAAAGATCCACTGTCGATCATTATCTTCGATATCGATCACTTTAAGCAGATCAATGACAACCATGGACACAACGTCGGTGACTTAGCCATTCAGCAAATTGCCCGCCTTACGGCGAATTCCCTACGCCCAGGGGATATTGTTGGCCGTATCGGTGGCGAAGAGTTTCTCGTTGTGCTGCCGAATACGCAAGAGCTTCAGGCACAGGAAGTGGCCGAACGACTACGCGCAATGATCGCTAGCACTAAGCTAGAGATCGAAAATCAGTCGGTACGCGTTACCGTCAGTTTAGGGGTGTGCACGTTAGACAAACAACGTAGCGCGTTACAGAGCATCATCAATGCCGCAGACGAAGCGCTCTACTTCGCCAAAAATGCAGGCAGAAACCAGGTAAAGGTCAGCCCCAGCAGTAACTGAGGCGCCACTGTAGCAGCACAATAGCGACGAAAAAACACCTTGTGTAAGCAAAGCCTTGTGATAATCCTTCACCAAATAGTCAGCCTGCTATATTTAAAGCGACCGCTTTAGCAGCGAACAAATTTTTACTGATATCGACAAAACATTGAAAATTCAATCCGATGTCAAAAAATTTTACACTTCAATAAGCTAAAGTCGGAGCAGCATGCCGTCAGTCATTATTGAAGAGGTGGGGAATGGGATCTAGCAAAGTCGTTAACAAGGACGATTCGCAAACAGCTACCGAAACGCAGCAAACAACAGAGACCGCTGAACGCGTCGTCATCACCGCGAATGAAATGGTGCCAGTCCCAGAGCCCTCCGAATATAACTTCTTCACCGAGCGGGAACTGGAAAAGATCCTCGCAAACCTCGATACCTTACGTGACGATGTTTACCCCAGCACTGGCGCCGAGCCAGAACACTCAGCTGCCAACCACAGCTTTCCATCGGTCTGCCTTATTGGCCTAGGACGTTGCGGTTCAAATATTGCGTTAGAAGTTGCTACTCTGGTTTATCGCGCCCGCTCCTATTATCTCAATGAATTTAAAACCCAAGAAACGCAAAGAATAGAAAAAGATGGTCGGCCACTGCGCTGGATCCGTCGGCGGCTGCATCTAAACGCCGAGAATACACTCAAACCTATCTTCCTTATCGAGCCGATCGTGATGCTCGGTGACCTGGATAAAGATATTGCTGGGCGGATCCGCTACTCCTCAAGAACCGAAGATGGCAAGTTCCTAGAGAACTACACCAAAATGAAAATCATGGATCTATCAGAGGTTCATGCGGGGGGGGCTGGTAACGCACCGATATTGGGTCAATATCTCGCTAAAATCATCTTGAACAAAGACACAGAGAAATTCAGTAATCAGGATTGGAAGTTTATCCACTCCTATCTAATCGACTCCTGCGGCATCAAGGCCAACCAGAGTCGACTGTACTTCTATATTTTCAGTGCCGGCGGCGGTACCGGTTCAGGCATGGCCTCTGAATTTGGTCTGGCACAGCAATATGCCTACATGCGCAAAACCTTTGAGATCCGCCCCCATGACACACTGGATGACGACCGCCATCGTTCATTTGTCTTCGAACCTATCTTTACCAGCGGTATCTGTATTCTGCCGAATATCTCCAACCAACAGGCATCCGTATCTGAAGCCCTGCATATCAATGCCGGCCGTCTGCTATGTAAGTACCTCTCTGAAGAGTGGGACTTTTCTTATAACTACGAAGATGAGGCAGAGAGCGAAGCCAGCGTCATGCAACGTATTCGCCCATGGAATGCGATGATGTTGATATCCAACGATATCATGCGCTACGCCGAGGAAACCGACGACGGAAAGATTGAAGACATCGATGTTAACTCGATGGAGAAGTACGCTAATCAATATATCTCACAGCAGATATTTAATATCTTGACCGCACAAGCAGTCACCACAGACTACGACGAAAACTACTTCCGCCGTGCCGGTATCGATATTGGAGAGACCATCCGCCTGGACGCCAACGACCTGTTTATGAGCCTGGCTGGCCCCGTGGCGGTGGCTTATGCGGAAAGCGTTGTGCCCCACCAGGAAGCAACGTTTGGCGATAAGCACCACAACATCGACGTTGATGACCTGTTTTACCGCTCCATTGAGCTGCCCCATTTCAACAAGGACACACAGGCAATTGAAGGCATCAGCTTGTTGCCAATTGAGTCACAACGCTATCGAGCGGCGTTAGAAAAGTATAAGAGCAACAGCTACGATGCATCAGCCCTCAATGATCTGCACTTTTTCAAGAACTGCTCATCCATTGTCTCAATTGTTTCGTTACCAAAAGATTTCAAGCTCTCCTATGTCGATTTAAATCGACTGAAGAGCCATCTGAATGCGCTGTTCCCGAACACCACACTAAAACGCTATGCTTTGGTGATTGGTACCTCTGCCAACCTGTCACTGACCACTTTGGTCGCCAAAAGCCCATGCCTCAGTGATGATTTCATCACGCTGATTGTCTCTTACATCAAACGCTGCTTTGCCAAAGACAAATATCGTTATGAAGAGACATTGGACAAGACCCTCATCGATATGATTAAGGCCGAAGAGTTTGATGAATCCAAGATTGATCAACTAGTCAATGTTTATGAAAGCCCAGCGAAGATCCTCGACACCAACTGGTTTGCAATCAAGCCAATGTATGAGAAAAAGTATCGAGAACTGATCCGCGACGACAGTAAATTCCAGTCGATTAACGATATTCGTCTCTCGTCGGAAAATATCAAAAAGACCATTCGCTATCTGCGCGAGATCTATCGTCACCGTATCAGTCGAACCAAGATCTTATCCCTGAGTGAGTGATCCACTTACCAGTGCTAGCTGCTATGCGGCTGGCACAGAAGCAATAAAAAAGCCGCATATGCGGCTTTTTTATTGCTTGCGTCAGTCGAGCTAATCACATTTAAGCAAATTGTACTCTTCGACAATGATATAGCGACCTTCAGCGATAGGCTCCTGATAGGCTACGGTATCAAATTTAAGGCCGTTCTTTTTCGCCAATGTCTTCGCCTCTTCCCGAAGCCTGGTAAATAGGTTGTCGTAGGTACGTCCCACCGACGCAAAAGCAACTTCTTGTAGATTCTTCATTCCCAAAACGATTTGACACTCATGGACTCTGGCACCATACCAAGGCACTAGCCGTGGCGTTTCAGCAGCCAGTGCAGAAAAACTCATCATGGAAACAACAATAGCCAGAACAATCTTCTTCATAGAACCTCCACATCTCACTCATGGCTGCCTGCACCTTTCTTATTATGGGGAAACCCTCTGCATGCAAGCGCCAAGTGTAAAAAAAGCCAACATAGATAACTCACTTTAAGGGTAGGCTACTGGTCTGACAACTTGGCTTGGCATATTAAAATTTTTGGTCGACCTCACGCTTTGAACCGAATTGTTTACAATTCAACCGCAGCCATACCTCAACACTTTATAAGCTGTCAGCCAACGGAACTGATAGATCGCTCATAGATTCGAAAAAGTGATAGCTTTAAGCATAGGTACACGGGTCTTCTCTATGTAAATCAGTATCTTCTAATTATTATATAGAGAAATATTGCACTATCTTTGGAAGTGTTTAAGACAAACAGAAAGCAAACAAGCGCCGTACTTAACTCTGCTGTGAAAGCATGGTTCAGCAACACCGTTAGAGGTTATCTCATTTTTTACTTTTTACCCGCAGCTTGCCAAACAGTTGAGAAAATCGGGGCTTTGAAACGGCAAACCGGAGAAACGGTTACATAAATTCGGAAATCGCCACAACGGTCTTTTGCAGCGCGCCCTGACTCTTAGCGACCACATCCTTTCCGGCTTTGGCAGCTTGTTCGGCTTCATCGGGGTTGGCGATTAGCTGGCTCACAGCCGCCGCCAAGCTGTCACTATCGGCTACCTGCTGGCAATTACCTGCGGCAACCAGCGTGCGCGAAATCTCTGTAAAGTTAAAATCAAACGGACCATTTAGCGTAGGCATGCCCACGGCCGCTGGCTCCAGCAAATTATGGCCACCATTAGGAACTAAGCTACCGCCCATAAAGCAGATATCGGATGCCGCTAACAGCAACATCATCTCACCCATAGTGTCAGCTAGGTAGATGCCACAGGTAGGATCTAACTGATTTAAACTACGACGATTAAAAATCATTCCCTCTGCCTCAGCACGCCGCTGACATAGCGACGCAACTGCATCAAAGCGTTGCGGATGCCGCGGGACAATGATCAGCAATGCGTCGTTATGCTGTTGCCGAACTCGCTGATGAGCATCCAACAAGATCTCATCTTCCCCCTGATGGGTACTGGCAGCGATCCAGACCGGACGATGTGCAGCGATGTTTTGTCGAAATGAGTGACCATCCGTTGTCGTTTGTTCGCTGATCTTTATATCGAATTTCAAGCTACCTGAAACAGTCACTCGACTGGCGTCGGCCCCCAATTCGATAAGGTGTGCTGCGTCTTGCCCCCCTTGGGCCAACACGCTATGAAACCCCAGCAAGGCAGGTGAGATTAACCACCGAAATCGGCGATATCCGCGGTAGGAGTTATCCGACATCCGCGCATTAATCAGTAGCGACGGCACTTTTTGACGACAACAGGCTGCCAACGTGTTTGGCCACAACTCCATCTCCATCATCACCGCCAAACGCGGTTGAGTTCTGCGCAGAAAACGAGAGGTGGCATCAGGTAGGTCCAACGGTGCATAACGGTGGATCACCCGCTCTCCAAAAGCGGCTTGTACCCGATCGGCACCGGTACGGGTAGTGGTGGTCACTAAAATAGGCAGTTTGGGGTATTCGGCAAGCAAGCGCTCAACCAGCGGCGTTACGGCGATCACTTCGCCGACAGATACCGCATGCAGCCACAATGGATGGCCATCAACTGGAGGCACAAAGCCTAAATGCTCAGGCCAACGCTTACCTATCTTCGGCTTACTGCCTTTGGGCCAATGCAGTAGCAGAAGCCCAACCGGTAAAGCCAAGTAAAGCAGGAGTGAATAAAGCGCCCGAATTACCATTACTTAGCGGCTCTATCACCGCGGATCGCATTGATGATCTCAGTAGTAGAGCAGCCGTCTTCAAAATTTAACACCCGGACTTCACCGCCATTGGCGCGTACGGCATCACCACCAGCGATTTCATCTGGCTGGTAGTCGCCCCCTTTAACCAATAGATCTGGCAATACAGCAGCAATTAAACGTGCAGGGGTATCTTCACTAAATGGTACCACCCAATCGACAGCGCCGAGCCCCGCCAATACAGAAGCGCGACGATCGGTTGGATTAACCGGACGACCAGGGCCTTTCAAACGGGCGACAGATGCATCGGTATTAACCGCCACGATGAGGCGATCACCCAGTTTTGCAGCCTGATTGAGATATGCCACATGGCCAGCATGCAAAATATCGAAGCAGCCGTTGGTCATCACCACCTTTTCGCCGCGAGCTTTAGCCGCTTCAACCGCGTAAAGCAGTTGATCTTCACTGACCGCACCGAAACCGCCCTCTTGCCGTTCACCGATAGCGTTGGCCAACTCGATAGTCGAAACAGTTGAAGTACCGAGTTTACCCACCACCACGCCAGCAGCAGCGTTCGCCAAGGCACAAGCTTCACCAAATGATTTATTCGCTGATAAAGAGGCCGCCAATACCGAGATCACCGTATCACCGGCACCTGTGACATCGAACACCTCCTGCGCTAATGCTGGCAAGTGCAGCTCTGGTTCATCGGCCTGCAGCAAGGTCATACCATGCTCACCGCGGGTCACCAGTAAAGCTTGCAGCTCTAGCTTTTCCCGGAGCGCGTGACCGCGTTCCACGAGCTCAGCTTCATCCTTACACTTCCCAACAATGGCCTCAAACTCACCGAGGTTTGGTGTCATTAAGGTCGCACCACGGTACTTTTCAAAATCGGAACCTTTAGGGTCCACCAACACGGGCACATTGGCCTCTTTCGCCAGCTGTACCATCTGCTGCACGGCAGACAGCGCGCCTTTGGCGTAATCAGACAACACCACCACCTTGGCCGTCGCCAACTGCGCTTTCATTTGCGCCAACATAGGTGCGGGGTCGACCTCGTCAAACCCCTCTTCGAAATCGAGTCGGATCAGCTGCTGATGGCGGCTAAGAATGCGTAATTTAGTAATGGTGGGATAGTTGGGAAGGCGGTAGAAATCACACTCAACATTCACCCCCTGCAACTTGCCTGCAAGTGCGTCTGCGGCTTCATCCTGCCCGGTCATGCCAATAAGTACCGCTTTGCCACCCAAGGCCGCCACATTAAGCGCCACGTTTGCAGCACCACCAGCTCGCTCTTCGATCTGCTCAACCTTGACCACGGGTACGGGAGCTTCGGGAGAGATCCGCGATGTCGGTCCATGCCAATAGCGGTCCAGCATCACATCACCCACTACCAACACTTGGGCCGTATCAAAATCTGGCAGGCTTACTCGCATAACTGTTTGTCCTGATGATATAAATTGTCGATATTCTAATGAGCTGACACGCGACATGCCAGTTTACTCACAGATATAATCATAGCGGTTGTGGTTCGACAGGCTAGCAACAGATATCTACAATACCTGCCCTGAACGATTTCAGGCTGCCACTAAGCCCGAGGATAGACGAGTGAAAGAAGCGCCATCACTGACATTAAGCATGTTTCACCCCCGCCACTGGCTGACTTGGTTCGGCTATGGGGTGTTCTGGCTTATTGTGCAGCTGCTTCCCTACCCCTTACTAATGAAGCTCGGCAGGGCACTTGGCCGTCTGATGCAGAAACTACTGAAAAAGCGCGCAGTCATTGCAGACCGCAACCTGCAGCTCTGTTTTCCGCAGATGAGTGACAGCGAGCGACAGCAACTGGTCGATAGAAATTTCGAATCTGCAGGCATGGCGGTAATAGAAACAGGCATTGCTTGGTGGTGGCCTGACAGGCGTATCCAGAAGCTTTGCCATTATGAAGGGATGGAGAACCTACCCAAGGAACAAGGGGGCGACCAAGGCATTGTCTTTCTAAGCATGCATTTTCAAACCTTAGAGATGGGCGCTCGGTTGTACAGTAATACCTACGCTGGCATCGGTTTCTACCGCCCGAATAAGAATCCGATCATTGAGTTTTTCCAATACCGTGGCCGCTCCCGCGGTAAGACCTACCTGATTGATAAGCGCGACATTAAGTTGGCTGTTAAGCAGCTACGGAAAGGCCACCGGCTTTGGTACGCACCGGATCAAGATTATGGTCGTCGCAGTAGTATCTTTGTGCCTTTTTTCGCCGTGCAAGACGCTCCAACTATTCCGGCCACCAGTAACCTAGCCAAATTGGGCAAAGCCAAAGTAATGATCTTCGTGCAATCCCGGCTACCCAATAACAAGGGGTACCAGCTAACACTGAGCCCTGCATTAGACAATTTTCCTTCCGATGATCTTGTTGCCGATACCACAAGAATAAACCAGCTGATTGAAGCCGAGATCTTAAAACAGCCGGAGGAGTATATGTGGATGCATCGGCGCTTTAAAACTCGCCCCGATCCCGAGCAGCCCTCGTACTACTAAGCTTTGATGGCCCGGTGCTGCCCTACATTAAGTTGAATACCTGCGTAAAAACAGCAGGATGAGATGACCTTGCTATACTCCAAAGAGGTGCCGCATCAGCGGCCTGTTACGGAGTATCTGCTGCAGCATGGATCAGTTTACGCCGCTTCTTAGAGCCAGAACCCTGACGCTATGGCTAGACAGCTTTTCAGATTGGTTTAAACAATACTGCGCCCATCACCGTCTCAGCATCATTTTTTGGGATGATGATATGGTGGCGCTTGTGCTCGACCATAGAGAACAAGCCAGTTATAGCTTTCACAGTAATCATGTCGAAGAGCTAGAGCCACCACTGCCCTGGTCAGCCTTGGGGCGGGTCGAGCCCAGTAGCCAAAGTTTTGTGCAGTTAGAAAATGAATCAGCGTCGCATCACAGCTGGCTGCTCAAACTTAACTGTACTGCACCATTAAGCGCCGTCATCTATTTGGAAACGTCGGACGCGGCAGATACCTCAGCATTGCAGCAGGTTGCCGATCAAAGTGAATCACTTGCCGCTTTAGCTGAGATCCAATGGGATTTCCATGTACTGCAACGGCAACAATATCGTATGTCGGAATCTCCCTTAAGCAGTGGTGAAGTAGACCTATTGCCCATCATTGAACACTGCCCAGCACTGATATCGGCTAAAGATCTTAACGGCAATATACTATTCGTTAATCGTCACTTTGCCTTGCTCGACGGCCCCTCCCCTGAGGAGTATGTCGGTAAGAACGTATTTGAACTGTTTCCAAAGAAGATCGCCTCAGAACTATGGAGCAACGATCTAAAAGCGATCAACCAAGGTGGGCTCGAAGTAGAAGAAACCTGCTATCACAAAGGCGGCAAATTACATACCTACCTTTCTAATAAGTTTCCGCTTAAAGACAGTACCGGAGAGATATTTGGCATCTGTGCGATCTCGACCGACATCACTGAACGCAAAGCGACTGAACTTCACTTGCGGGAAAGTGAGCAACGGCTCAAAACACTGCTGCGCTATGCGCCAGAAGCGATCCTGATTTTTGATGTTGATAAAGCTTGTTATATCGATGCCAATCGTAATGCGGAGAAGCTGTTTGGTCTCAATAAGCGCAACCTAATGACAGCAGATCCTGCCACCCTGAGCCCCTCTTTACAGTCAGATAAAGGCAGCTCAACCACCGTAAGAGCGCAGATGATCCAACGCACGCTGAATGGTGAAGTGCCGCATTTTGAATGGCTCTGTCTGCGTCATGGCAGTGAAGCTGTGCCCTGCGAAGTGCGTATGGTGCAATTCCCAATGAGTGGTCGGCGCCTGATCCGTGAATCATTTATCGATATTTCCAGCCACAAAGCATCGGAACGTAAACTGAAAGAGCATGAAGCTCACCTAGAGTACCTTGCCCATCACGATGCACTGACCGGTCTTCCGAATCGCCTGCTCTTGGCTGATCGCCTCGAGCACTCGTTGGCACTCGCCAGGCGCTCAGACACCCGGGTGGCACTGCTACTCTTTGACCTGGATCGATTCAAATATATCAACGATACCCTCGGACATGACACCGGTGATCGTCTGCTGAAAACCATCGCCAACCGACTGTCCGAAGCGGTCAGAACCATGGACACAGCCGCCCGGTTGGGCGGCGACGAATTTGTTGTGTTACTGGAACAGTTCGGTGCGCTGTCTGATGTCAGTCAGGTAGCCAGAAAGTTGATCGAAACCCTTGGTGAGCCCTGTAATGTTGCAGGTCACGAGTTGTCGCCATCCCTCAGCATCGGCATTAGCGTATTCCCCGATGATGCCAGCAGTGCAGAGAGCCTGTTAAAGCATGCTGATATTGCCATGTATAAAGCGAAAGAGTCAGGCGGTCGCCACTTCCGCTTTTTCACCGGCGAGATGGATCAACGCACAACACAGCAATTAAAGATGGAAAGTGAGCTGCGCCAGGCGATCATCAACAATGAGCTCTCATTAGTTTATCAACCGCAGCTTTCATTGGCGGATAATACGCTCTGTGGCATGGAGGTGCTGGTACGCTGGCATCACCCCAAACGCGGCATTATCTACCCAGGGGAATTTATCCCTGTCGCCGAAGAGACTGGCCTAATAAACGATCTAGGGTTGTGGGTAATGCGTCATACCTGCAAACAGATAGCCAAGTGGCGCAAAAAAGCACTCAAGACGCCGCGGATCTCTATCAACCTGTCGGCACGTCAGTTTCATCAACATGATCTGTTGGCGCAATTAAAAGAGTTACTCCAAGCACACCAGCTTACCGCCAGTGACATAGAATTTGAGATGACCGAAAGCATGCTGATGGCGGACGCAGAAGAGACAGCACGCCTGCTCAATCAATTGGCCAAGTTCGGTATCTCCCTAGCGGTCGACGACTTTGGCACCGGCTACTCTTCCCTTGCTTATCTACAGAAATTTCCTATCCATCGGTTGAAGATTGACCGTCGGTTTATTCAACATCTGCCTGATAATGGTAATGACAGTGTCATTGTCTCCACCATTATCGCCATGGCTCATAACATGGGTATGAAGGTCGTCGCTGAAGGGGTTGAAACAGGCGAACAGCAGCGTTTCCTGGCGCGACTAAAGTGTGACGAAGCACAGGGCTACCTGTTTGCTAAACCTCTGCCGACGGAAGCTTGCGCTGACTATCTCAAAAATCATCAAGCTGAACTTTAATAAACGACAGCCCCTCGCTAGCGGCGGCAAGAAGAATAGCGCGACACTATTTTCCAGCAGTATCAGCTAGTTTCGCTGAGCGTCAGGTAGTCTGGCAGATAACTTAGCCAAGCCTCTCTTACCTGCTGCCGCAGCGCTTGCCAACCATCAACAGGTAGCAGCCCCGGTAACTGCTGCAGAGCCAAACGGTGATTTTTATCCCGCAGTCGACAGTACGCGGCAATAAGTTGTTTAGATAACTCGGCAGAGACAATACCTTCCTCGGCTAAAGTCTCGAAAATACGCACATTGTCAGACCAGACACTCAGCGCAGGATATTGCTGGCTATAGGCTAATACCAAATACTGCGCCAGGAATTCGATATCAACGATCCCTCCCGTGTCCTGCTTCAGATCGTAAAGCTCTGCGTTACCCTTATTCAGGTGACCGTACATTTTAGCGCGCATCTTCGCGACATCCTCGGCCAACGTTCCTTGCTCACGGGAGCGTTGCAACACGTTAGCGCGCACTTGAGCAAAATCATCCGCCAGCTGACTGTCACCATAAACCACTCGACTCCGCACTAATGCCTGATGTTCCCAGGTCCATGCTTCCTTTGCTTGATAATCAGCAAAGGCGTCAATATGACTCACCATCAAGCCAGAAGCACCCGATGGTCGAAGGCGCATATCAATTTCATACAGCACACCAGAAGGCGTACGGGTGGCGCACAAATGAATAATCCGCTGGCCTAGTTTCAGGTAAAACTGCTGATTGGTCAGTGACTTTTCACCTTGGGTATGACCTGCCGGTGCCTGATGCAGAAATACCAGATCCAGATCGGAGCCATAACCCAACTCGATCCCGCCCATCTTGCCATAACCAACCACGGCAAAAGCGTAGCTATTATCTGCTAACCCTGATGGAAGCCCATAGCGCAGGGTCATCTGCTGCCATGCCATGCCAACCACTTGTTCCATTAGCGCTTCAGCCAATGCGGTTAAGTGGTCACTCACTTTCATTAGAGGCAGTGCGCCGGCGATATCTGATGCTGCAATACGCAGTTGCTGGATCTGCTTGAATTGCCGCAACGCTTCCATCTGCTGTTCCAAATCATCTTCAGGAATACGCAGAACAAATTCACGTAACTCTTCACGATACTGCGTCGGACTTGGCGGCTGATAAAGGTGGGCAGGATCGATCAGTTCGTCAAGTAAGATAGGAAAACGCGACAGCTGCTCGGCGATCCACGGGCTGGCGGCACATAGTCGGCAAAGTTGATCCAGCGTACCTGGGTTCTCAAGCAACAGTTCTAAGTAAGCAGTTCGGGTTAAGATCTTGGTGAGCACCTGGGTAACGCGCTCAAACAGGAGCTCTGGACTGTCACCTTGCACCACGCGCTGGAGTAGGCCAGGCATCAATTTCGACAGGGTTTCTCGACCCCGATTACCCATTGAGCGCTGCTGGCATTGAAGACGAAAATCACGCAACAGTTTAGCTAACCGTTGACTCTTGCTTTCGGCGACACCGCACTCCGTTAAAATCCCTTCCAGCTCATCCAATTCAAAGTCATGCTGCCAAAGCTCGATGTAGCAGTCATCGACCTCTTCCTTACGCTCCTCCTCTTCACCAATCACAGAAGCAAAGACCTCATGTACCGCATCGGTGTGGAGGATGAGCGCGTCAAAATACTGCGCGTAGCTGGCATACCCCAACACATGCGCTAGGCGCAGCTGGTCAACATCACCATCTGGCAGCATCTGTGTTTGTTGATCACCAATCGCTTGGATCATCTGTTCACTGCGACGAAGAAACAGATAGGCGCGCCGTAACGTTTCCGAATCCGCAGCGTTCAATAAGCCATGCTCACCCAGCAAGGCCAGCGTCTCCAATAGCCCGTGACTCTGCAGCTCCGGCATGCGACCGCCACGGATCAGCTGCCAAACCTGAACAATAAACTCGATCTCCCGAATACCGCCAGCCCCCAGTTTAATGTTGCTCAACTGCGATCGGCGGCGAACCTCACGGCTAATCATGGCTTTCATCTGGCGTAGTGAATCGATCGCGGAAAAATCGATATAGCGACGATAAATAAACGGACGTAATAAGCCTTCGAGCTCTTGGTGATAGCGACCGCGCGGACCGAGAATGCGTGCCTTGACCATGGCATAGCGTTCCCACTCTCGTCCCTGTTCTTGATAGTAATCTTCCAGCGCGGCAAAGCTCATCACCAAAGGCCCGCTGTCACCGAATGGCCGCAAGCGCATATCCACCCGATAAACAAAACCATCGGCAGTGCTTTGAGCTAACAAATTAATCAGCTTTTGGCCTAGCTTGGTAAAAAACTGCTGATTATCAAGACTACGGCGAGCCCCTTGGGTTTCACCGTTTTCCGGAAACGCAAAGATTAAATCAATGTCGGAAGAGAAGTTAAGCTCACCACCGCCCAACTTCCCCATTCCCAGTACGAGCATCGGTTGCGGTTGGCCACTTTGACGCCCCATAGGCGTGCCAAACTGCGTTGTTAACTGCTGATAGGCCCACGCCAATGCCTGACTGACCAAGGCATCGGCAAACTGAGAAAGCCGCGCTAGCGTTTGTTCAATCGGTGCGATATGCAATAGATCACGCCAAGCGATCAAAGTCATTTGTTGCCGCCTAGCAACCCGCAACACCTGCTGAACTTGGCGCTCATCGCCACCACACTGAGACAATTGCGGCGCCAACCATTGCTGATAACAGGCGGGGCCAGGCTGCTGCAGTTCGCCATCGATCACCTGCAATGCCCACGCAGGGTCTTTAATCAAATTTTCAGCCACAAAGTCACTCAGCGCAAACGCTCGCAATAGGCTACTTTTCACCGCCTCGGAAATAGCAGAGTCAGACACAGCTTGCTGCTCACAAGCGGTTTGAAAACGCTGCCAATAACGCTCGGCACCATCAGCTAGAACCTGCGGTAAGATCGGAAAGGTGGAGTCACTCTGGGACATGAAGATGTTCCTGTTAAGCGATGAAAAGCGATTCACAGCGCCCTAAAGCAGCGCTGCGCTAAAAACACGATGCTCATTCAAAAAGGGGATCATCAAGGGCCGATTGCCGGGATTGCTCAAGTGCGTGTAACAGCGCATTTCGCTTTCGCTCCAACCAGCGCCGATACGGCTTCTTGTCGGTCAAAGCTAAAGAATCAGCCACAGCATTAAGATAGTCTAACTGCGACCATTCAGCAGTACCGCGAGAGAGATCCAACCAGGCTTCACTGCACTCTGTGCCCTGCTCATTACTAAACAGAGCCGCAAAACAGAGCCGCAACTGCAACGCTTGTCTAAGCAGCGGAAACTTCTTCAAATAATCATCACCTGTGAACTCATGACCAGCATACAAAAGATGCAGCTGTTGCCACTGCTCAATTAGCGTATCGCGCCCCAACGAGATGACCGGCTCGTTTAATCGTGATGTCGCTCCTAACAGATAACGACGCCAGCCCTGTTCGAACAACCACTCAGTGAACGAGAGCACCAACTGACAATAACGGGAGGAGAGCAGTAGCGTAACCACCTCGGTTTCATCCGGAGAAGAATCCGAGATCTCAGCCAAACGTGATTTCAGCAACTTACGGTCATCTAGCTTGCGCAACTGATGGGCTTTATCGGCCAATGCGTGCTGACGAAATGACGCTTCAGGTACCCAGGCCAAGGTCTTAAGCAACCACTGCAGTTCATCACGCAGCGTTTCACTGGCTTCCAGTGGGATCGCATCCTGGTAGGCTTGCAACGCGCTATTGAGCCATTGGTAGCCATCATAAAGTGCTTCAACAGCAGCAAATGAAGGGCAACTAATAAAGCTCTGTTCATTGTGCTGGATGGTATCCAAGATATGCTTAAGCGTTGCTTCGAATGCCACTTCAACCGACATATCCAAACTAAGCTGCACCGGCACCAATGGGCACCGTTCATAGTGGGTTTCACCTTTGGCAAGACGATACCCCCGTGCAGCTTTACTTAAATGGCCTAACCTTGCGGGAACAGCACCAGAGATAGTGCGAGCCAAGCCAAATAGATGATCAGGATCGCCTTTCAGTAACTCAAACTCGACTTCCGCGATCGGCTCTTGCTGATGGTTAGCCTCAACATTACCGATATCCAATGCCACTTCAACTTCGGAGCCATCATCAAAGCGCAGACACCAGCTGCGGCGACGGAAATTAGTACTAAAAATCGGCACTAACTGTTTTTCCAGCCGTTCTGGCACTATCGTCTCAGGCCAAATATCCGCAGGAAATAGCGCTAAATCAGGACGACTTCCTTCAATAGGTTCGTTGTATTCAGGGCGCTGGTGTAACCCTCCCACCACCCGTCCTGCGGTTTTTATGGTCTGTACCGATACATTATCAGCAGTTCGGACACGCAACCCTGTGTCGATGGCGCGTAACTGACGATCTGGCGTATCAAAGTAGATATTAGCCAGCTGCTTGTCCGCGGAATAGTAGATATCAGCTGCAGTTTCAATTGCTTGAACTAATGCCTCTGACTCACCGGGGATCACAAGTTTGATCTCTATTTCTGTTTCCATCGACTACATTCTGTTGTAGCGGGCGGAGAAATCACCCACTAATTTCAAGACATGCGACTGAATAGGTTTCATGCTTCACTAACATCGGCTAGTATTCAGCGCCAAATTTTAACGTTTCATGACAAACAGCGTCAGGAATTGCGTTCATGCCATTAAATAACATCATGGGAGTTTTTGCTAAATCTCCCATTAAACCGCTCGAAGAACATATTAATAAAGTTCATGCCTGCAGCGAAGAACTAACTAAGTTCTTTAAAGTCGTTCTGCAGCAGGATTGGAAAGCCGCGGCTGAAATCCGTCTCAAAATATCGACTTTGGAAAAAGAAGCCGATGCGTTGAAGCGAGAGATCCGCCTCAAGCTGCCTAGCGGTCTGTTTATGCCAGTAGAGCGCACAGACATGCTGGAACTGCTCACTCAGCAGGACAAGATCGCGAATATCGTTAAGGATATTGCCGGACGCGTGCTGGGTCGAGAGATGGTGATCCCAGAATCGATCGCTGATGACTTCGAAAAGTATGTTGCTCGCTGTATCGATGCAACTGCGCTAGCTAAAAAAGCAATCAATGAACTGGATGAGCTACTAGAAACCGGCTTCCGCGGCCGTGAAGTTGATCTGGTTGAAAAGATGATCCACGAACTGGATCTGATTGAAGATGATACCGACACAATGCAGATCCGGTTACGCAAGCAGTTACGCTCCCTTGAATCTGAACTCAATCCTGTCGATGTGATGTTCCTATACAACATCATTGAATGGGTCGGCGCAGTCGCTGACCAAGCAGAGCGCGTAGGTGCTCGCCTGGAATTGATGCTGGCTCGTTCATAAGGTACTGAATAAATGGAAATCTTAGTCAATTACAGCTTTGAGCTGATCCTGATTGCTGCGCTTTTCGGCTTTTTTATGGCGTGGGGTATTGGTGCTAATGACGTGGCCAACGCCATGGGTACCTCTGTTGGCTCAAAAGCGCTGACCATCAAGCAAGCGATTATTATTGCTATGATCTTTGAGTTCGCCGGTGCCTACCTAGCCGGTGGCGAAGTGACATCAACCATCCGGAAAGGGATCATTGATAGTGGTTACTTCGTCGATGCACCAGAACTCCTGGTGTTTGGTATGACAGCATCACTATTAGCCGCCGGTTTCTGGCTATTGATCGCCTCCTACCTGGGTTGGCCCGTTTCCACCACTCACTCGATCGTTGGCGCGATTGTCGGCTTTGCTGCCGTGGGTGTCAGTGTTGACGCTGTCGCTTGGGGTAAAGTGGCTGGGATTGTCGGCAGCTGGATTGTCACCCCTGCAATATCAGGCTTTATTGCCTATCTCATCTTTATGAGTGCACAAAAGCTGATCTTTAATACCGACGATCCGCTAAAAAATGCGAAACGTTATGTTCCTGTCTATATGGGCTTTGCCGGATTCGTACTGTCACTGGTGACCATCAAGAAAGGTCTTAAACATGTTGGCTTACACCTTAGCCCGGTGGAAGGTTATGCGTGGGCCATCGGTATCGCTGTCCTAGTTGGTATATTAGGCTCTTTAACCATCAGTCGACTGAAGATTGATCCTAAGGCCGACCGCCGCATGCACTACGCCAACGTGGAGAAAGTTTTTGCCATTTTAATGGTGGTGACCGCTTGTTGTATGGCTTTTGCCCACGGTTCGAACGACGTAGCTAACGCTATTGGGCCTTTAGCTGCCGTTGTATCGGTAGTCAGCAACGAAGGTGAAATCGCCAAGAAAGCAACACTGGCATGGTGGATCCTGCCGTTAGGTGCTGTTGGTATTGTTGCTGGTTTAGCGATTTTTGGTCACCGCGTGATGGCGACCATTGGTAAAGGGATCACTCACTTGACCCCAAGCCGTGGTTTTGCCGCTGAGCTTGCTGCAGCATCAACCGTGGTTATCGCTTCAGGTACTGGCTTACCTATCTCAACCACGCAAACACTGGTTGGTGCGGTCCTTGGGGTGGGTATGGCTCGCGGGATTGCAGCACTTAACCTCAGTGTGATCCGCAATATTGTAGTTTCATGGGTGGTGACGCTGCCAGCAGGCGCCGTGATGTCCATCATATTCTTCTACATATTAAAGGCCATTTTCTCTTGATTTAGCGGGCCCCTTGACCGGGGCTCTTGCCAATTTTCGGGGTAGGCAATAGCATGGCTGTTGAGACTCGCTACCCCTTAATCAATAACAAGGCACCGCTGTGAAAAAACTTCTGGTATCTCTTGCTCTTCTTCTTCCTACTTTTATCGCTCAAGCCGCAGATGGTGGCTTCCGTTACGTCAGCGATGAACTGACCATTTTTATGCATACCGGGCCTAGTACCCAATACCGTATCATCGGCACGATTACTGCGGGCAGCCGGGTTAAGGTGGAACAAGCTCAGAGTGATACAGACTACATTAAAGTCACCGATCCTAAGGGGAAGACCGGCTGGGTCGACAAAAAGCTACTGATGACACAAGCCAGCCTGCAATATCGAATGCCGCAATTGGAAGAGCAGCTAGCAACATTGCAGATGGAACTCCAAGCTCGCAATGAAGAGCTGGCAGCGTTAAAACAAAACCTGCGCGGGCTACAAGAGCAATCTGAAATCTTGATTGAAGAGCGCGATGAAACCCTCTCCGCCAATCAACGCTTGACCACTGAGTTAGACACACTGGATGAGTCGACGCAGATGGAGTGGTTCTGGCGCGGCGGTATTGTGTTGGGTGCAGGTATTTTAGTTGGGATCATCATTCCTTTCCTACCTCGCAGAAGAAAACAGCAAGACCAGTGGATGTAAGTTCGCCGCTGTAGCACACGAATGTTTACAGGAACGGCCCTTATTTGGGCCGTTTTTTTTACCTAGCCGCTATCGCAGTCAGAAGCTTTTGCAGTCTAAAATCAAGGCATATTCTGATTGCCATGGTACTGCAGCGCCGATGCAATGCAGCCGAGTACCAGCACACCCTCCATGGCAACGCTGTTAATACCAGAGGGCACGCCATGTTCAGACCTTCACAATTGCTATCAGCAGAATACCGACCAACGCTGTCCCAGTTATGGGCTCAGATCAGCGAGACCTATCAGGCTGATGAAGCAACATATCTGGCTGAGTTGTTGGCCTTGGTTGAGCAACCAAGCGACGAACTGCAACAAGTTACCCGACACGCTGAACAGCTAGTGACACAAGTACGCCAAGAGCATCACGCGGGTGAAGGGCTGGATGCATTCCTGCAGCAGTACAGCTTAGACACACAGGAAGGTATCATCCTGATGTGCTTGGCTGAAGCGCTGCTGCGTATCCCTGACGGTGCTACTGCCGACGCCCTGATCAAAGATAAACTCAGTGGTGCGGACTGGGCAAAACATCTGAAAAGCTCTGAGTCTATGCTGGTGAATGCGTCCACTTGGGGATTGATGCTGACCGGCAAGGTGATCACCCTCGATAAGGGCATTGATGGCGAACCAGCCAACCTGCTTAACCGTATGGTCACCCGTTTAGGCGAGCCGGTGGTACGCAAAGCAATGTACGCCGCAATGAAGATCATGGGCAAACAGTTTGTCCTCGGCCGCAACGTCAAAGAAGCACTCAAAAGCAGTAAAAGCAGCCGCAAAGCCGGGTATACACACTCTTACGACATGCTCGGAGAATCAGCCCTGACCATGGCGGATGCTGACCGTTACCTGGCCAGTTACCAAGCGGCAATTGCTGCATTAGGGACTGCAGAATTTGACGAAGAACTAGCGCCACGCCCTACCATTTCAGTCAAATTATCAGCACTTTACCCACGCTATGAAGCCAGTCATAAGCAACAAGCGATCCCGGAAATGAGCCAACGTTTGGCCACACTGGTTAGCCAGGCACGCAGTCTCAATATTGGTATTCAGGTTGATGCAGAAGAAGCCGATCGCCATGAGATGATGTTGCAGATATTTGAACATGTCTATCGGAGCGATGCTGCCAAAGGCTGGGGCAATTTCGGCCTCGTCGTACAAGCTTACGCGAAATGGGCGCTACCTTCATTGGTATGGTTAACCGAGGTCGCCCGCAGCCAAGGCGATACCATCCCGATACGTTTGGTGAAGGGCGCATATTGGGACAGTGAGATAAAATTGAGCCAGCAACGGGGCTTAACTTGCTATCCAGTGTACACCCGCAAATCAGCAACCGATTGCAGCTACCTGGCGTGCGCCAAGTACCTGCTGAGCGCGCGGACAGAACACCTGATCCTGCCACAATTTGCCACCCACAACGCGCAGACCGTGGTGGCGATCCAAAGATTAGCCGGCAACCGCCCTTTTGAGTTTCAGCGACTGTGGGGCATGGGTGACGAACTCTATGGCACCTTGCTGATGACCCATGCGACTCAAGCTGTTCGTATCTATGCCCCGGTTGGCGAACACAAAGATCTGCTGCCCTATTTAGTCAGACGCCTACTTGAAAACGGTGCAAATACCTCTTTTGTCCATAAATTGGTAGATCCCAATACACCAACCGCAAGCTTGGCTGAGCACCCGCTAGATAACCTGCAAAAAGCTCACAGCTTAATCAATACTCGTATTCCGTTACCGGCCACCATCTATCCCGACCGAAGCAATTCCGCAGGACCAAACCTCGATATAAGTGCCCAGGCAGAGCCTTTCTTTGCACAACTGCAGGAATATCAGCACTGTCAGTGGCAAGCTCACCCTATCATCGACGGAGAGTCGGTCTCAGGCGCGACACAAACCGTCTGCTCACCCCGCAACAGAGATGAGATCGTCGGCCAGGTACAGTGGGCAACCACCGCTGATTGCGAACACGCTTTAATGGTCGCCCATCAGGCTTTTCCAAACTGGCGTAACACGTCAGTAGAACTGAGGGCCAAGCTACTTGAAACGCTAGCTGACCAGCTGCAAGCCCATCAAGTAGAGCTGATCGCATTGTGCACCCGCGAAGCAGGTAAACAGCTTCATGACGGTATTGACGAGGTAAGAGAAGCAATCGATTTTTGTCGTTATTACGCCGTTGAAGCACGCAAGTTATTCCGTCCCGGCGCGCCACTCCCGGGCCCAACAGGCGAACTGAACGAGCTATTTGTACAGGGCCGTGGGGTGTTTGTTTGCATCAGCCCCTGGAACTTTCCATTGGCCATCTTCCTCGGTCAAATATCGGCGGCGTTGGTCACTGGCAACACAGTGATCGCCAAACCCGCAGAGCAAACCAGTCTGATCGCTCACCGTACCGTGGAATTGATGCTGGAAGTTGGTTTTCCAGCGGATGTGATCCAGCTATTACCCGGCAGTGGCAAAACGCTGGGAACGGCACTGACGCAAGATAACCGCGTTACCGGCGTCTGTTTTACAGGTTCAACCCAAACGGCACAGCTAATCAACCGCAGTTTGGCGGCAAGGGACGGAGCCATTGCGACGCTTATCGCCGAAACGGGTGGTCAAAACTGTATGCTGGTTGACAGCACCTCACTGCCTGAACAGGTCGTTAAGGATGTAGTCCAGTCAGCGTTTGCCAGTGCCGGGCAGCGCTGCTCAGCATTGCGCGTGCTATATCTGCAAGCAGAGATCGCGGATAAGGTTATTGCGCTACTCGCTGGCGCAATGCAAGAACTGAATGTCGGCGATACCTGGTATCACCACACTGACATAGGCCCGGTCATTGACACGGCGGCGCAGCAACAACTGCTACAACACATTGCAGACATGCAGAGTAGAGGACGTCTGATCGCCCAATCCCCGATGCCGGAAGAAACCAACACAGGCAGCTATGTGCCGGCAACAGCAGTGGAAATAGAGAGTATTAACTGGCTCAGTAAAGAGCAATTTGGACCCGTGCTGCATGTGATCAGGTATAAAAAGTCCGACCTCAATGACGTTATCGCTCAGATTAACGCGACCGGTTTCGGTTTAACCTTAGGGATCCATAGCCGCAATACCCAGCTCGCCCTAACAATTGCCGATCAGGTCAATGTCGGAAATGTCTATATCAACCGTAATCAGATCGGTGCCATGGTTGGCACTCAACCCTTTGGCGGTCAGGGGTTATCAGGCACAGGCCCAAAAGCCGGTGGCCCCCGCTATCTGCCGCGATTTATTACCGAGAAAACCCGCAGCAACAATATTACGGCAGTTGGCGGCAATGCATCACTGCTGTCTCTTGGCGATGCTTAACAACAAAGCCTTTCTGTTACGCACAAAAAAGGCCGCATCAGCGGCCTTTTCACCCCTGCACAGGGATATTACCAATCGGTCAGTGCTGGCAAGCTAAACATATAGCCGTGTAAAGACATCACTACTGATTGCGGGTCGATGCGTTCAAGCACCAGATCCTCACTCACCGTCTCCCCTTCATGGACGGTTTGACCGTTAACTTTCACCCAACGCTTAGAAGCGTCTGACGAGTAGATATGCTGACTAAAGCTCAAGCTGGGCACGGCATCCTGTAACGCTTGCGATTTCTCCGTCAACATGGGTACCGGCTGTGCCATCATGGGGTCCAGCCCCGTATCATTCATATCCTGAGTCGCAGCAATGGCGGCCTGAAAACGCGCCATCAGTACCTCTTCTTCTAGCTGAGCTAATGGTTCAGCGTTGTCGCCAGGTGGCTGCTCAACAACAGCGGCCACAGGCGTTTCCAGATCTAAGCTAATGGCTGGTGCCGGCTCGGGTGGCAAAGCGGTAGGAGCAGACGCAGGTTTAGCCGGTGCAGTCACCACCGGGCGCGGCTGCATCTCTTGCGGTGGCCAACTGCCTGACGGCTTAACTTTAGCCACTTCTCGTTTACCAAGGATCCGCATATCGGTCGCTTCATCAGCTATCGCAGGCACCGTTTCTTCCACATTCGGCACTTCTGCAGCCGCCTCAACAGCAGCGACCTCAGCTTCAGGTACCGATGGCAAAGGCTGCGCTATCTTTAACATCACCCACATGCCACCAAGCACTGCGATACTGACAATCGCTGCGCCCACCAGCACGGGCAACCACACAGGCGTAGTTTGCGCCTCTTCAATAAACATCATGTCACTGCTTTGCTCGGTACTGATACCCGGCAACTCTGGCGTCTTCTGTTCATTTTCGGAGCGCTTTAACGCCTGCAATATATAAGACATCAGCCAGCCTCTTTCATTAATGTTGGCGCTTCAAGTTGCAGCATCTGATTCAGACGGATCAGAGTTTGCACTCCCGCAATACCATCGGCTTCCAGACGCTGCTCACGTTGAAAACGGCGGATCCGCTCACCTAACATTGAATCAAAACTATCTAGCCTGCGCGGACGTTCGCCCTGAAGCAACCCCAAAGAGGTTTCCAGCCATTGCACTGACGCGCCTTTGGCACTCCAGCCTATGGGGCCAACATATCCGGCCGGTGGCTGCCAGAGAACGGCATAAGAGCCTTTCCAATACCTTTCAAACCACCGTTCGCTGACTTCCATCTCGTTGCCAGCGATAACTAACTTCAGCAAACCATTTTTAAACCCTAGCATCGCCCCATAAGCAACCTCACCGGTATCATCGATGAGACGCACCACCGCAGGTCGGTTTAGGTGTAACAAGCCATGTAAACTCCCCTGCTTCCAGTAACAGGCTAAATCATTCTGTTTTGCCTGTTCACAGACATCAGCCCCTGTCATCAGGGATTTGTCCCACTCATTGAACACCACAGCAAAGGCGTCTTCTATCTCCCTGCTTTGTTCAAACATAGAAGCCAATAAGCGTTTCGAAGGCAGATCTAGCTGCATCTCAGTAGCAGGTTCGGCACCTTCCGAATCATCCAGCCGCTCATCACTCTCAGCCGCCAATGCTGGCTGCACGGGCCTTGGCACAGCATCACTGTCGGTATCCCCAAATTGCAGGGCCAACCAGGTCAATGCCACAACGAGGGCCGCCAAGGTGCCACCAATCGCCAGATAGCCAGGCCAACGGGCGATGCCACCAGACTCGGCATGTCCCGGTAAACCTAGAGCTTCAGAGGCAGCCTTACCGATCAGGTGGTGGTCAACACGCTGCTGCCCTTTACTATAAGCACCAAGCAGAGCGCGATCGCAAAGCAAGTTGATCACTCGAGGAATGCCGCCACTCAATTGATGCAATCTTTTAACGGCACGTTTAGTGAATAAGGGGTGGCTACTACCAGCAACCTGCAGACGATGTGCCACATAGTTGGCCACATCATGTTCGGTCAACGGCAACAGATGATAACGCGCGGTGATCCGCTGTGCTAACTGGCGCAGCTCCTTGCGTTGCAACAGCTCTTGAAGTTCCGGCTGACCAATTAAAATCACCTGTAAAAGCTTTTTGGTATGAGTTTCTAAATTGGTGAGTAATCGCAATTGCTCCAGCACTTCCGGACGAAGGTGTTGCGCCTCATCAATAATCAATACAGTGGTTTTTTCCGCCTCGTGATTGCGAAGCAGATGTTGATGAATGGTATCTGTTAGCTGCTTGAGTGTTGGCTGCGATGGATATTGAACATGAAATTCATCGCAAATAGTTGCCAGCAGTTCATGCTCGGTCAATGTGGGGTTGAGAACAAAGGCGGTTTCCGTCTGCGCAGGCAGCTGCTCCATCAAGCAGCGGGAGACGGTGGTTTTACCTGTGCCCACCTCGCCTGTCAGTAGTACGAAACCGCCAGTTTCCCCCAAACCAAACATTAAATGAGCAAGCGCTTCACGATGGCGATCGCTCATATAGAGGTATTGTGGGTTGGGCGCGATTGAAAAGGGGTTTTCCCTGAGCGCAAAAAATCCTGTGTACATGAGAGTTGTCGGGTATCCAAGGGCAATTTGCCAGTAGCGCCCAAGTTAAGACTTTCACCGAATGATGTCAAAACGATGCGCCCATTGAGAGGCCTCGATATAATGATCCTATGATGGAACTTTGAAAGCGGTCACAGGTGCAGATTTATTTAGTGGGTGGAGCGGTAAGAGACCGCTTGTTACAGATCCCGGTACAAGACAAAGATTTTGTGGTTGTCGGCAGCTCCTCAACAGAGATGCTGGCCGCGGGCTATCAGGCTGTGGGCGCCGATTTTCCGGTCTTTTTACACCCGACAACAAAACAGGAATATGCCCTCGCCCGAACAGAGCGCAAGTCAGGCCATGGTTATACCGGTTTCATCTGTCATGCCAGTCCAGAAGTGACCCTGGAAGAGGACCTGCTACGCCGAGATCTCACCATCAATGCGATCGCTGAAGCAGAAGACGGTAGTCTAATTGATCCCTATGGCGGTCAGGAAGATCTGCAGAACAGGCTACTACGGCACGTATCTCCGGCTTTTGCCGAAGATCCTTTACGCGTCTTACGGGTCGCACGCTTTGCCGCACGCTACGCTGCATTGGGTTTCACTGTCGCAGATGAAACCATGATCTTAATGCAACAAATGGCCGCCAACGGCGAATTGGCGCATTTAGTTGCCGAGCGAATATGGAAAGAGACCGAGCGCGCGCTGATGGGCCCCAACCCGGCCTGTTACTTTGAAATACTAAGAGAAGCGGGTGCCCTGCAGAGCTTAATGCCCGCTGTAGCGGCGCTTTGGGGAGTACCTAATCCGCCGAAATGGCATCCTGAGATCGATACAGGCATCCATACCATGATGGTATTGGAGCAAACCGCCTTGGCTAACAGAAGCTTGGAGGTTCGCTACGCCGCACTCTGTCATGATCTGGGCAAAGGGTTAACGCCGCCGGATCAGTGGCCAAGCCACCGAGGGCATGAAAAAACTGGTTTAGCGCTGGTTACCGAGCTCAGCCAAGCATTGAAAGTCCCCACCGCCTGCCGCGAATTAGCGTTATTGGTTTGTGAATACCATACCCATTGCCATAAAGCCGATACCCTGCGGCCAAAGACCCTGCTAAAAGTCCTTGATGCCATGGATGTTTGGCGCAAGCCGGAACGTTTTGAGTATTTCTTACAAGCCTGTGAAGCCGACTTTAAAGGACGCACAGGGTTTGAACACCGGCCATACCCCCAGGCCGATCTTTTCCGTCAGGCGCATCAAGCCGCTCTGAGCGTTAATCCAGGTGAAATAGCCCGTCAGGGATACAAAGGTGCGGAGATCCGAGAAGCGGTAAAACGTGAGCGGCAGCAAGCTATTGCACAGCAGGTGGTCAATCCCTCTCTCTAAAGGAGTAGTTGTAAAAAAACCTTCATCGAACTTCCATTCCGAACACCAGCTCAGCTGCTATAACCAGTAAAAGCAATACATTGGGCGGGAGTTTAAACAGACATGTGGTGGTTCGAAACTGATGTAGGTAAATATTCCACGCGTCAGGCGATGAAAAAGCTATTACATAAGCGCTATCGATCTCAGCGAGAGTATGAGGCATGCCTTGCGAAGCTGGAGGAGGCCACCGGTCACCCAGATCCAGAGGGCTTTCTCCGCCAACAGCGAGGCTCCGCTAAAGCCAAACAGGTACTCGCGGAACTTCGTGGTGAAGCCGCTCTTTTTCAAGCCATGGTTAACCATCGTGATTAAAAAAAGCCGCTAACTGACGCTAACGGCTTTCATTCTAACTTGATCTATCCGCTACCTGGGTTAGCAAGCCTGTCAACACGACATCCCTACCAAATCAGGTAACCAACTAACAGCAGACCAAGAGCCAGTCGATAGATCACAAAGGGCAACATACCCATACGGCTAACCAGCTTTAAAAATACATGGATACAAGCGTAGGCAGCAAAAAATGAAATCACTGTACCCAACGCGATCTGATCCCACTGCACCGGCTCAACTGCTTCAACCAATTTTTTGGTCTGCAAGCCACCCGCCAAAAAGATCACCGGGATAGACATTAGAAAAGAGAAACGAGCCGCCGCTTCGCGAGTTAACCCCAACATCAGGCCGGCGGTAATGGTAATGCCTGAACGAGAAGTGCCTGGAATTAAAGCTAATGCCTGCGCACAGCCAATGATCAGCGCTTTCTTCCAGCCAACGGCATACTCATCTAAAACCAGTTTCGCCTTAATGTCTGCCCACCAAAGCAATAAACCAAATACAATGGTCGTCGCGGCAATCACAGCCGCACTGCGAGCCAACACTTCAATCAAGTCGCCAGCCATTAAACCAAACAAGCCAGCAGGTATGGTAGCCAGTACCACAGACCAAGCTAACTGCGCTTCAGTGGTAAGACCGCGCCCAATGACCGATCCACACCAGTCTTGTGTCATGCGCCAAACTTCGTCGCGGAAATAGATAACAACCGCCAATAAAGTACCGACATGCACTGCCACATCAAATGCTAACCCCTGATCATTCCATCCCAAAATGGCTGATGGGAGAATAAGGTGTGCAGAAGATGAAATAGGGAGAAACTCGGTCAATCCCTGAATCAAAGCCAGAATGATAACTTCCAATGTACTCACAACAACAACCGCCTCTATAGATCTTAGCTTTGGTCGATCCTATCAGGAAAACGTGACGCATCTAACACTATTTTTGCAATACCAAATCAATTGGCCACAACTGCTGGCTGCCATCATAACTTTGCCACAGCTCGGCGTAGCTGCGGCCATCAACCGGATGAGTCAATATTGGTGCCAGTTCCGATAGCGGCCAGAGCACGAACGCATTGAATAGAATTTCAGCTCGAGGCAGCACCACAGGAGTATCGGTCACCAGATGGTCAAACAGTAACAGGTCAATATCCACGGTTCGCGGGCTGAACTTCTTGCCATCAATGGTGCGCCCCAGTGACAGCTCTATTTGTTTAAGACGCTCACTGATGGCTACAACAGTACGCGGCGATGAAAACTCGGCTACCAAGTTATAAAAGTTATCCCCGACAAAACCAACCGCTTCGCTTTCAAATACCCGAGAGCAACGAAGATCTGGGAACTGTTGTTGCAACGCAGCAACTGCTTTCACTATGTTATTAGCCGGATCGACGTTACTGCCGATACCAACAAAGATCCGAGCCATTAGAACCCCTGACCACGAACAATTCGCACACCAACAGACTCAGCCTGTGGTACCGCCCCCGGTTTATTAACCGTGAGTCTAACGCCAACCACGGCAAACTCTTCCAGCAACAACGTTGCACAACGCTCTGCCACCGTCTCAATCAGCTCCACTCGCATTCCTGACACGTACGCAGTTAACCTGTCGCTAATCGCAGCATAATCGAGCGCCTGCTGAATATCGTCGGCGGCAGCGGCAGGGGCCACATCACAGGCGAGTTCAAGATCCAGTACTAAGGTCTGCCAAATCTCTTTTTCCCACTGATAAACACCGATCACCGTGTCTATGCGCAATCCCTGAATTAATACTAAATCTGTCATATTTCTTGATCCATTTGCCAACTGGTGGTCGAATCACCCTATGGACGACCCTCGCGTATGCTAGCATTCTCGCTCTGGGTCGCGAAGCTCTGAGCGAGTTTCGCATTCAAAACAGGAAGGGAACATTGACTGAAATACTCTGCATCATCATGGTGATTAGCGCCTACCTGATGGGTTCCGTCAGTAGTGCCGTATTGGTGTGCAGATTATTTGGTTTACCCGATCCTCGTACTGAAGGCTCCAAAAACCCCGGTACTACCAATGTTTATCGTCTCGGAGGTGCCGTTCCCGCGGTGCTCACCCTACTTGCTGATATGCTCAAGGGTACCATCCCCGTATGGGGCTCCTATTTCCTGCAACTACCTGCGATTTGGCTTGGCGTAATCGCTGTTGCCGCTTGTATCGGCCATATGTACCCCTGCTTCTTTGAATTTAGTGGCGGCAAAGGTGTGGCAACGGCATTCGGTGCGCTGTTGCCCATAGGCTTGGATTTGGGAGCACTGCTGGTGATTACCTGGGGCCTAGTGATCCGCACCAGCGGTTATTCGTCACTCGCATCTATTGTCACCATCAGTTTATCTCCGCTGTTTGTGTATTGGATTAAACCACTTTACACGCTCCCAGTTGCCATGCTGGCCCTGCTGATGTTGTGGCGGCATCACCAAAACATCAGCCGCCTACTGGCTGGTACAGAAAAAAAGATCTGGGAAAAAGGCTCAACCAGCGAACAGTCCTAAACTACCCGAATTAAATGGAAGTGAGCTCTTCCAGTGGCCAACGCGGACGAGTCGTTACCGACAAAGGCTGAGTTTCCCCTGCTTTCAATCGCTGTAATCCGGCATAGGCAATCATCGCACCATTATCGGTACAAAACTGTGGCGCGGGATAAAACACTTCGCCCTGGCGCTCTGCCATTAACTCAGCCAACTGCCGACGTAGCTCCAGATTAGCACTTACGCCTCCCGCCACGACCAGACGTTTAAGCTGTGTTTGCTCTAACGCTCTACGGCACTTAATTGCCACGGTATCTATCACCGCTTGCTGAAAGGCATGAGCAATGTCAGCCTTGGTCTGATCACTAGCATCAGCAGCACGGATCGCCGTAGCGGCAGCAGTCTTCAAGCCACTAAAACTAAAATCCAACCCTGGCCTGTCGGTCATTGGGCGGGGAAACTTGAACACACCGGGAGTACCAGCCTCGGCCATCTTCGCCAGTAACGGTCCGCCGGGGTAATCCAAACCTATTAACTTCGCCGTCTTATCAAATGCCTCGCCCGCAGCATCATCTATCGATTCGCCTAACAACTCATACTGACCAATACCATCAACACGGATCAGCTGGGTATGCCCGCCAGACACAAGCAACGCCACGAACGGGAACTCAGGCACATTCTCTTCCAGCATCGGCGCCAAAAGATGACCTTCTAAATGATGCACACCAACCGCAGGCACATTCCAGCTGTAGGCCAAAGACCTACCCACCGTAGCCCCCACCAATAACGCACCAACCAAGCCTGGACCTCGGGTAAATGCCACGCCATCAATATCATCTGCGCTACAGTTAGCTTCTGCCATCGCGGCACGGATCAAGGGAACGATCTTGCGCACATGATCGCGGGATGCCAACTCAGGCACGACTCCACCATAATCTGCATGCAGTTTAACCTGACTGTACAATTGGTTAGCGATCAAGCCAGCATGATCGTCAACGATCGCTATACCAGTTTCATCACAAGAGGTTTCAATACCCAGCACACGCATGCAATTAAGGCCTTATAAATAGGGACAAATATAACGAACAGGAATTTTACCTGCCCCCTACCAACAAAAACAGTCTAGATGTCACTTTACTTTGTGGTGTCGATCAGATTAGAATTCCGCACCATTTTTAAACGGCGGTCAAATTTCGTACCGCGTTTCAGATTATTCTGATGATCCAGTTTCTGAGGTGAGAGTTACATGCCAGTAATTAAAGTACGCGAGAACGAACCTTTTGACGTAGCGCTGCGTCGTTTCAAGCGCTCTTGTGAAAAAGCAGGCGTATTGTCTGAAGTTCGTCGTCGCGAGTTCTACGAGAAGCCAACTTCTGAGCGTAAGCGCAAAAAAGCTGCGGCTGTTAAGCGTCACGCTAAAAAGTTGTTCCGTGAGAATGCACGTCGCACCCGTCTGTACTAAGCAGCGGTTAAAAGGTTTATACCCCCATGAGTGAATTGGTAGTACAGCTAAAAGAACATCAAAAAGATGCCATGCGCGCCAAAGATAAGGTTCGTTTAGGCACTATCCGGATGATCCTCTCTGAGGTGAAACAACGGGAAATTGATGGTCAGACTACGCTGTCCGATGACGAAGTTATCGCGGTCTTAACCAAAATGGTTAAGCAGCGCAGAGATTCCGTCAGTCAATTTGAATCCGCTGGTCGTGAAGATTTAGCAGCAGTTGAACGTTCAGAGATCAGTGTGATCGAAGCTTTCCTGCCGCAACAGCTTTCCGCGGACGAGATCCAAGCACTGATAGCTCAAGCAATTGATGCGACAGGCGCCAGTGGGATGCAAGACATGGGTAAGGTAATGGGAATACTCAAGCCTAAGATTCAGGGGCGTGCCGAAATGGGCCCCGTTAGTGCGCAGGTTAAAGCACAGCTAACAGCCTGATCTTTGAGTTACCCAAAAATCTGTTAACAAGCCGTGCCCCAGGGCACGGCTTGTTGCGTTTCTACTTGTCTGAAACAAAAGCAATAGTCGGAAATTGATGGCTGGACACATTCCCCGCGAGTTTATAGACGATCTGCTTGCCCGCACCGACATAGTCGAAGTGGTAGATAGCCGTGTACGTCTAAAAAAAGCCGGTAAGAATTATGGTGCCTGCTGTCCATTTCATAACGAAAAAACCCCCTCTTTCACCGTCAGCCAAGACAAACAGTTTTATCACTGCTTCGGTTGCGGTGCCCATGGCAACGCCATCGACTTCATCATGGAGTATGAACGTCTCGAGTTCGTTGATGCGATTGACGAACTCGCCGGTCAAATGGGGCTAGAGGTGCCACGCGAACAGCGCAGCGGCAAAAGCCCGCAGGCAAAGCAGGCCAGTGCCGAACAGAAACGCGACGGCTACGAGTTAATGGAGCAGCTGGCGCGTTTTTACCAGGCTCAACTCAGACAAAACCCAAATAGCAAAAAAGTCGTCGAGTATCTTAAGCAGCGCGGCCTCAGCGGCGAAACCGCCCGTGATTGGGAGATCGGCTACGCTCCTGCGGATTGGGATGGCGTGTTTAAAGCGTTTGGTCATACAGCACAGCAACAGGAACAACTGTTGTCGCTGGGTATGCTGATTGAGAATGATAATAAACGCCGTTACGACCGCTTTCGTGATCGCGTTATGTTTCCAATCCGCGACAAGCGTGGCCGAGTGATCGGCTTTGGTGGCCGTATTATCGACGATGGCACACCAAAATACCTCAACAGCCCAGAAACCCCACTGTTCCATAAAGGTCTTGAGCTATATGGCCTGTATCAAGTCAAAGAAGCCGAGCGAAAGCCAAAACAGGTGGTGATTGTTGAGGGCTATATGGATGTGGTGGCGCTGTCACAATATGAGATTAATTATGCAGTGGCCTCACTTGGCACAGCCACCAGCCGCGAACAGCTGCAAACCCTATTCAGACTGACGGACAAAGTCGTCTGCTGTTACGACGGCGATCGCGCAGGCCGAGAAGCCGCTTGGCGGGCTCTCGAAAATGCACTGCCACTGCTCAAAGATGGCATTCAGCTCCGTTTTGTTTTTTTACCCGATGGTGAAGATCCTGATTCATTGGTGCAAGCGCAAGGCAAAGCTGCCTTCGAACAGATTATCGATGATGCGCAACCCATGGCTGATTTCTTATTCCAACAGTTAACGGCGCAAGTCGATATGAATCAGCAAGAGGGTCGCGCCAAATTTGCCCAGCTGGCATCACCATTAATCAGTAAAATGCCTGATGGCGTCATGCGCGAGATGATGACGGATAAGTTATGCCAACGTTTAGCTATGCCCAGAGAAACTCTGGAGAAATTGCTAACCCCAGCTCAAGAAGACATAAAAAAACAGCCTACTGCACAGCAAAAAAGGACCCCGGTCCGTACCGCTATCGCCACACTGCTACAACACCCTGAACTCGGACAAACAGAACAGGTCAAAGCATTACATGGGATCGACGCCTTTGCTGATATCACCATGCCCGGCGTGCCGTTATTAAAAAGGCTAATTGAGCAGACCATTGCTGAGCCTCTTACTACCGCCCGTTTATTGGAGCGCTGGCGAGAGACTCCGGAGTACAGCAGCCTGGCTAAGTTAGCCAGCTGGGAACTCCATGTGGACGAAGAGTCGTGCGAACCACACTTTTTCGACACGTTAGAAAAGCTGCTAAATATGTTCGTTGAGCAGCGTACAGAGCTATTATTGGCTAGAGCCAGAGAAAATCGGCTTTCCGCCGAAGAGAAGCAAGAGCTTCAACAATTGCTGCGAGAACGTCAGCAGATAGAAACAACGCCCTAGCGGGCGAATAAGCAACAGGTTATACTGTAGGGCTTTCGTGCCCATCAGTTAAGCGCGGTATCACATCAAGAAGGTCCAAGAGAGTATATGGAGCAGACCCCGCAGTCTCAACTAAAACTCCTCGTTGCCAAAGGCAAAGAGCAAGGCTATCTGACCTATGCTGAGGTCAATGACCACCTGCCGGCAGATATCGTCGATTCAGATCAAATCGAAGATATCATCAGTATGATCAACGACATGGGAATTCAGGTTTATGAAACCGCCCCAGACGCTGACACACTGATACTCAACGAAAACAGTTCAACGGACGAAGATACCGCGGAGGCTGCTGCACAAGCACTCGCCACGGTCGATTCTGAGCTGGGACGCACCACGGACCCTGTCCGCATGTATATGCGTGAAATGGGTACCGTGGAGCTGCTCACCCGCGAAGGCGAAATTAAGATCGCCAAACGGATCGAAGAAGGTATCTACACCGTACAAAGCTCGGTCGCTGAATATCCAGCAGCCATCACTTATCTGTTAGATCAGTTTGACCAGTTTGAAGCCGGTGAAATGCGCCTGGCAGAGATCATCTCCGGTTTTATCGATCCCAATGCAGAAGATGTGGCTCCAGCGGCCACTCACGTCGGTTCAGACCTGTCTCAAGATGACCTTGATGACGAAGATGAAGACGATAAAGACGACGATGACGACGATGAAGAGGAAGGTCCAACCGGCCCGGATCCTGAAGAAGCGCGTGAGATGTTTTCCCAGCTGCGTGAGATGCACGATAAAACTCGGGACGTCTTAAGTTCTGAAGCCCGCGATACAAAAGCGGCCAAAGCTGCCCTCGCTGAGTTATCCGAGTTCTTCAAACAGTTCCGCTTGGTGCCTAAGCAGTTCGACAAGATCGTTGCCAGCATGCGTAACATGATGGATCGCGTTCGTACTCAAGAACGCCTCCTAATGAAGCTGTGTATTGCTAAAGCCTCTATGCCGAAGAAGATATTCGTCCAGACCTTTAGTGGTAACGAATCATCTGTTGAATGGTTAGATGCGCAAATTGCTGTCGGTAAAGCCTGGAGTCCAGTCCTCGAAGAGGAACGTGACGATATCCTTCGCAGCATAACGAAGCTGAAACAGGTTGAAGAAGAAACAGGCCTGAGCATCACCATCATCAAAGATATCAACCGCCGTATGAGCATTGGTGAAGCCAAAGCCCGTCGTGCGAAGAAAGAGATGGTTGAAGCTAACTTGCGTTTGGTTATTTCAATTGCGAAGAAATACACCAACCGTGGCTTGCAGTTCTTGGATTTAATCCAAGAAGGTAATATCGGTTTGATGAAGGCCGTGGATAAGTTTGAATACCGTCGTGGCTATAAGTTTTCAACTTATGCAACATGGTGGATCCGCCAGGCAATCACTCGTTCAATTGCTGACCAGGCACGGACTATCCGTATCCCGGTGCATATGATCGAGACCATCAACAAACTAAACCGTATCTCTCGCCAGATGCTGCAGGAGATGGGTCGTGAGCCTAGCCCGGAAGAGCTAGCCGAACGCATGTTGATGCCGGAAGATAAGATCCGCAAAGTACTGAAGATCGCAAAAGAGCCGATCTCGATGGAAACGCCTATTGGTGACGATGAAGATTCGCATCTGGGTGATTTTATCGAAGATGGCACGACAGAGTTGCCGTCTGATTCAGCCACCATGGCAAGCCTGAAAGGCGCAACCCATGAAGTGCTGGCGGGTCTGACTGCCCGCGAAGCAAAAGTACTGCGTATGCGCTTCGGTATCGATATGAATACCGACCATACCCTTGAGGAGGTTGGCAAACAGTTTGATGTTACTCGTGAGCGTATTCGTCAAATCGAAGCCAAGGCACTGCGTAAGCTGCGCCACCCTTCCCGTTCAGAAGTTCTTCGCAGCTTCTTGGACGAATAATAACCAACTGAATAATAGTTAGTTATTGTTAGTGTCACAAAGCTAGACAGGAGCGGCAGCAAGTCATAAAATTGCTGCCGCTTTTACATCTTATGGATGTATAAAAAATTAGGCCCCTTAGCTCAGTTGGGCGAAGTAGAATCGTTATGTCAGTGACATAACGCAGTCAACTGAGGTGGAGGCATGGATGCCGACAGGAAGGCACTCCATGGATGGACGACATCAGCGATAGATAAAAATTAGGCCCCTTAGCTCAGTTGGTTAGAGCACACGACTCATAATCGTTAGGTCCCCAGTTCAAGTCTGGGAGGGGCCACCATATATTACAAAGCCTGAACAGTTTCTGACTGCTCAGGCTTTGTTGCTTTTGCCCTTAGATGACTGCGGTCTTCATGCTTATCAGTGCTCTATCGATGCGCTAAGCAATATTTGCTCTCCTCCAACCGCTTGTAATTGATGGATCTTCCAGAATGCGACTTTCCTCACGGTTACCTGCACAAGGTTCCCGCCATCATATTTTAATCAGTTCAGAGGAGTCAGCATGGGTCGACAAGAGCAGGTTACCGCATCTCAACGAGCACGTTATGTTGAGATCTTAGAAGGTCTTTTCGATGCCACCTTCGAACTCAAACGGTTACAGCAAGATGCGTCGGTGGAAAAAGCACGGGCAGAAACCTTTGCGCTAGCAGGCGAAGTCCTTGGCATTTTTGAGCGCAGCAAGTTACAACAACTGATGAATGAGTCCCACGTGAGAATTTTAGGGACACAGATATCTCAAACAGAAAATGACCAAAGCGTCCAATATCGAGAAGCATTAGCGCAAAACAAGTTTGAACTCTTCGATATCCCTACCCTGCTGCGGCAACAAGCAGACACGCCTGATAAATAATCGAACAGCGGGCTCATATGCTAATCACTTGTATAAATAAGATGGACATAGGGCATGTTCCTTCCTACCTCTGTAATTAAAACTCTTTTTAACCAAACACCTATAACTCTTCAAATAATTTATTTATGCTGCCAATGGCCAAGGAAAATAATGCTCGGCCATTAGCAACAGGCTACGCAAGGAAACTATTCTTGAAAACTATCAATAGCATGGGCTTTCCCGAAGATCTGCAATGGACAACAGAAGAGCAGTCGGCACAAGCACTATCGCAACTATTTCATTATGCCAATCGACGCTGTGATGGTTTTCGCGAATGGTACCTCAAACGTATCGCAGTCAAAAAGCGTGCGGCCTTAAGTACCAGGCTGGGAGCCATCATGAGTACAACAATGGCAGGGATCATCCCGATGCTTTCAACACTGCCAATGTTTGCGCAATCAGAGTGGTTACATGCCGCCTGGTCCAGTGTCGCATTAGCGGTCGCTGCGCTCCTAGTTGCACTAGATAAATTTGCCGGCTACACCAGCGGGTGGATCCGTTACACGCTGACTGAACAAAAGCTAAGGCAGAGGCAACAACAGTTCTGCTTTGACTGGCAGCGAATAAAGGTTCTCAACACGACAGACAAGCCGCTCGAAGAAGTACACCAATTTCTCACAGATACTCAATCACTGGTTCATGAAGAAACCCAGCAATGGGCAAAAGAGTTTCAACAGCACCTTAGCCAATGGGAAAAAAGTGGCATGGCTTCACCAACAAGAAAGTAGCCCAACCAGCCACAACACAATGACAACGGGCGTAATGTTGTTTTTTTACAACACAAATACTAATCAACTGATTAGCTCATCGTACCAGCTGGTCATACCTTGACCCAGATCAATACCCACCTGGTCAGGCCAGTTAATATGTATACAAATTACGAACATCTAGTGCTCAGTTTATAAACTGAAGAAAGGAATTATCATGGATGCGCCTACCCAGCTTTTAACCGTTGTACTAACCCCGTTTGTGGTCTGTGTTGTTGCCGCTGTACTGGTATTGGCTTTTCAAAAAACGAAAAAAACCACCCAGAAGCTATGGGTTAATCCTCGTTGCGCAAACTGTAAAACCAACCTTTGCTGGTCTTGCACGCCAGAGGGCACCAGAGAGCATCAAGCTTATAGCTGGTCAGCCGAGCCGAAGTAGACCAGATGAAGATGACGGTTTAGACACCGTCATCTTCATAGTCGCTAAGGCTTATTCCTAATTCGTCTGCCACTTCCGCCCAATAGGGCTCCGCTTCACAGACACAACAGTCGCACCAATCCGCCACCCCCTCATGCATACTGATCGCGGATCTTTTCGGCCGTATTACCGCTGGAGAATGGCTCTGCGCTATCTTCCTGTTGGTCTTATGTTGTTTATTCACCATTTCGAATCACCCATTCGCACTGTATCAGTTGCTCTCCTGTAGGGAATCAAGACCTCACCCAAATTCCGACAGGCCAATCAAATCAACATAGCTTTTTGACAACATAAACCGGACAAGAGTTAGACCAATAAGTTATCTATTACACCGTTTTTACGATATTCTCGCGTTCAAATGTTTTGTCTCGCGGGAGCCCACTGTGCTCAGCTATCGCCACTCTTTTCATGCCGGTAATTACGCCGATGTCTTGAAGCATCTGGTGCAAGTACGGATCCTCAACTACTTCTGTCAAAAAGATAAACCCTTTTGCTACATAGACTCCCACGCCGGTGCCGGAGGCTATGAATTAAGTAGTGATCACGCACAGCAAACTCAAGAGTACCAGGATGGTATCCAACGCCTATGGCAGATTGAGGGATTGCCCGAATCCCTGCAGAGCTATTTAGAAGAGATACGCGCCTTTAACGGCAGCAAAGAACTCATTCGCTACCCTGGTTCGCCAACTATCGCGCAGCAGATATTGCGTCGTCAGGACAAGCTCTGGCTATACGAGTTGCACCCTACAGACTATAAGATCTTAAGCGACCACTGTCAGGAAGATAGGCGCATACGCTGCGAGCAGTCGGATGGTTTTCAGGGGCTTATCGCCAAAGTGCCGCCGCTAGAACGACGCGCCGTGGTTTTAATGGATCCTCCTTATGAACTGAAAGAGGATTATCAGCGTTGCATCACCACCCTGATCAAAGCAAACCGCCGCTTTGCGACAGGATGTTATGCTCTTTGGTACCCCGTCGTTGCGCGAGAACGTATCAACAAGATGGAAGCTGAGCTAGTCGCCAGCGGTATCCGTAATATCCAACTATTCGAACTTGGACAGAGTAAAGACACTGAGACTTTTGGCATGACCGCGGCAGGCATGATAGTAATCAACCCGCCTTGGACACTAATGCAGGAGATGCAGCAATGCCTACCTCTGTTAGCAGAGCTGTTGGGGAAAGAGGGCCATGGGCATTTTCGCTGCGAAACCTTAGTCGAAGAATAACTAAGGCACAGAGGATCCAGTGACAAACAACGCCCAATCCTAAATTCGTAATGCTTCCAAAAGTAAAGAGCCGACACTTGTCGGCTTTTTCAGTTTTGACGATAAGCTGTCAGCTATTTCTCAGTGAGATAGCCTTGAACACCGGCAATATTCCTTCCCCAAAGACGCTCTGCTTGCTCCAGAGTTTCCACGGCGGTTGCATAGATAGGAATACCGAGACTGCTGACCGTATTGACGACGGCCGTTAGCAGCTCTCCATACTCATCATCATCACGACACAAAGCAGGCGCGAGTTTGACATAATCAGGTCTTAACCCCTGCAGATAGTCCAAATTGAGGCCACTGGCGCCTAATTGATCCACCCCAAAGCGATACCCCAACTGTCGTAATACTGCCGCAAAACTAACAACCGTCTCCTGCTCTCTAAGCAGATTTAACTCTGACAACTCAAATAGTACCGTTTCCTTCACGTCTGCACCGAACTTAGACAAAGCACCGATAAATCGGGTATCCCTCATGGCTGAAAGGGATAAGTTAATCGCGGTGGGCACACTCTTCTCTGGTGACATTAACACCGACTGCACGACCGCCAGGTCCAACTCACCACCAAGTTCAAACTGCTCTATCACCGGCACGAAAAGCCCTGCATGCAGTGATTGACCCTGCTCATCTTTAACGCTGGTAAATACTTCCTTCTGCAGCGTCTCTCCCGAGCGTCCAACAACAGGTTGCCAACGCAGTGCCAGCGCCTGTTGCGAGAGTTGAGAACGGAGTAATGCCAGCCACTGCTCAGCTGTGCGCAGAACCTCTAGCGGCGCATCAGATTCAATCCAAGAGGCGCGCTGAACCAACCCAGCAGTGCCTCTAAGTTGCTCATCAAGACGAGTCAATAACTGTGGTAGTGACTGTTCGTTGAAAAGTAGACCGGCAGCTTGGCAATCGAGCTTGAGGTGGCTATCAACAACGGCAAGCGAGTTCAGGTCATCACACACCCCTTGTAGCTGTTCCTGCGGATAAGAGAGAGCATCGCTATCTAACAGCAGTGCAAACTCTTCGGAAGAGAGTCGCCCCACCAGCAGAGAGCTTTCTCCTGCGGTGTTAGAAAAATGGGAGATAAGCAGCTCATGGATACTGGCTAACAACGCGCGCCACTTTGGAAACCCTTCCTGCTTACGAATACTATCCAGGTTGCCGACTCGGATCAGCACCAACACGCCTTGCTCACTCTGCTCCTGCCGCAACGTCACCGCATCCAGTAACGCTTGTCGCGTCATCAGTCCGGAGTCGGCATCGGTTAACAGCTTGCCGCGAACTTCCTGCAATTGGCGGGCACTTTCTAAAAAGCGGCTTTTCAACAGCGCCGTTAATTGATTGAGTACGATAACCACCCGGCGAAATTCCCGAGTTGAGGGTAATGGGATTCGATATTCAAAATCTTTCTGCTCGATGGCATGTGCTTGATGTTCGATCTGTCGCAGAGGTCTGATCAACCAGCGGAGTGCCACTGCAGTAAACAAGGCTAATAAGGTAAACAACAAACCATAGACCATCAACAGTTCACGCATCAGTGTCCAAAGCTGTTTATAAACGGTGCCAGGATGACCTTCAACGGTGAGCAAAGCGACCTCGTTCCAACCTAATGTTAACGGCGCCTGTGTTACCACCGGCGGGATACTGAAAAGCGAGATAAACCACTCAGGCACCCCCTCATCAATATCATCTCTCACGCGAGTAATATGCGACTCATCGGCAAAAATTTCGACATCAATTCGTTTCAGAAAAGTACCGTCAAATGCCACATTCACCGTACTTTCAGCCGACACCCTATCTAACGGTTGCAAAAGCGGCGCCAAACGCATTCCCAAGCTGGTCACAGTACTATCGGTATTGGCATACAACTGCTGCTCAAGATAGCTCGCATTAGAGCGAAGATTCAAAGTCATCACCGCGATGAGCGATAGCAGCATAGTCACGATCAGCAATAAAAATACCTGACGATACAGGGTCATCGTTACTTCCTCTTAATTCTTCTGGGCTTGCTGCGCATGACGTTCCTGAAGATCACGCCATAGTGAAATTCGGTCAGACTTACCCACATGCTGGCCACTGCTACGCGCTTTGGCCAACCAAAGAAAATCTGCATTAAAGCTATAAATAGGGATCAGATCGTCACGTTCGCTGGCTGGACGGATCACCGGATCAATATTATCAAGTACCAAAGGCTCGGCACCACGCTGCTCATAATAGGTCAACACCATATGATGTTGATTGTATTCCACTGCTTTCACATACATAAGCCGTAGCTTGTCAGCAGGGAAGCCTGCCTCAATCAAGCTGTAGTACTTAGCTATCGTATAGTCCTCACAGTCACCCTCTCCCCGACCAATAAACTCAATCGGAGTCGCCCAATAATCCTCGACGCCCCAGACGGACTCGTCGGAAGAAAATTTCATCTGGTTAAAAAAATTATTGATCGCTTTTAATTGGATCAGAGGAGGCTGAGAACGACTGCGCTCGATGACACTCTGCCAAGCTTTGCCTCTGGCTTCAGCTTCCTCACCATAGACTTGCCGCAAGTGTGCCAACAAGGAGGAAAAGTCCAGTGGCGCTGCTGCCCACAGTAATGAAATCCCGCCAGCAACCAACAAAATAAATAGATAACGGCGCAAGGACTCTCCCGTAATCAAAGCGGCCCGAAGGCCGCTATCAACGAGCTATGATTATCGCTCGATCTCTTTCTTCTCAACCACTGTAAGCGTAGCCACAATACGACGATTCGCCGCAGCAGCTTCTCTACTATTTTCTGTACTCAGTGGTTTAGTCTCACCGTAACCAACGGTGCTTACGCGCGATGCAGGCACGGAATAGCGCTCAACCAACTCAGTGGCAACCGCTTTGGCACGTTTTTCTGATAACTGCTGATTATAATCCGCGGCACCGGCACTGGACGTGTGACCTTCAATCGTCACGGTCAACTGCGGATACTGATTCATGAATTCAGCCAACTCTTCTATCTCTGGCAGATATTCATCCTTCACATCGGCTTTGTTGTTGTCGAAGTTCACCAGCAATGTTTTGCTGACCACTTCATCTTTATAGAGGGTGCATCCTCTTTCATCAACGGCGTAACTCGCCGGCGTATCAGCACACTGATCATCAGCGTCATAAACGCCATCACCATCGCTGTCTTTAGGTGCAACCACGACTACTGGCTCAGGCTCTGGCTCAGGTGCAACTTCTGGGGCTGCAGTAGGCTCGACCGCTGCCTGTGTCCCGAAGTAGTAAGCCAAGCCAACACCGACGGTAAAGTCAGTAAAGCTCTCATCAATGCCCTGGTGAGCAATCAGTTCTGCCGACATCGCCACGGCATCATTGAAAAAATGACGTCCGCCAATACCTAAATGCACCGCTGTATTGCTGTCATCGAGATCGATATAGTCCAGACCGGTAATGATGTAATGCTTCTTCTCATTGAAGTAAAACAGTGCGTCGGCGGCATACCACATGCCATCATCATCTTTGCCATCTTCTACGTCCATGTCCGCGTATTCAGCTCGCAAACGTAAGCCGATCTCTTCCCAAGGATCCATGCCAAAGGATAACCCACCAAGCAGGCCATCATCATAATCACTACCTTGATACTGACGATCGCCGTCCATCGCGGCATAGCGCAAAGATGCACCAACATTCATTGGCATATTATTCAGCTCTTCCGCAACGACGCTGGTAGCCAGCAGACATCCAGCAACAACGGTTATTCCCTTATGTAAACGCATAGTCATCTCTCATTAAATTTCACATGTTGTTGGAGTACCACTCAAAGCTCCAGTAACCACCTCGCTCTAGTGGCGAGCGTGATAACATTTTGCATCGTTGTTACAACACAATCCAAACAAATTTAATGTTTTTCAGCACGGTATAGCGGTCAACACGCGACTTCGTGTTTTTTTTTGAAAATGCCCATGACACCACGCGCTCATCTGGTAACTTTAAGCAATCACATACTGATCCGATCAGCGAATGGTCACTAAACTGCATAAACAGCAGGTGACGAAGGAGTATCAATGCGATATCACACCTTGGCTCACACCGATCTCAAAGTCTCTAAGATCTGCTTGGGCACCATGACTTTTGGCGAACAAAACAGTGAGCAACAAGCTCACCAACAGTTGGACAAAGCATTGGCGATGGGGGTCAACTTCATCGATACCGCAGAGATGTATCCCGTACCGCCCAAACCAGAAACACAGGGGCGCACCGAATCACATATTGGCAGTTGGTTAAAAGCACGCGGCAACCGTCAGCAGGTGGTATTGGCAACCAAGGTGGCAGGCCCCGGCGGACCTGGTGATTACATCCGTGCCAATCTAAAACTGGACCGCGCCAACATCCGGCAAGCGATAGCCGATAGCTTGCAACGCTTACAAACCGATTATGTCGATCTTTACCAGGTGCACTGGCCAGAGCGTCAAACTAACTTTTTTGGTCAACTTGGCTATGTGCCACAAGCTGACGAAGATGCCACACCGATCCTGGAAACACTGCAGGCCCTTGGCGAACTGGTTGCCGAAGGCAAGGTACGTCATATCGGCATATCCAACGAAACGCCATGGGGTGTGGCACAGTATCTGAAGCTGGCAGAACAACACAATCTACCCAGAACAGTCACTATCCAGAACCCTTACAACCTCCTCAACCGCAGTTTCGAAGTGGGATTAGGTGAATTTGCTCACCGTGAGGGAGTAGAACTACTGGCCTACTCGCCGCTAGCATTTGGGGCATTGTCAGGGAAATATCTGGACGATCACTGGCCAACGGGCGCGAGAATGACGCTGTACAAACGTTTTGCCCGTTATTTTACCGCGAAAGGTATCGAAGCAACTCAGGCCTATGTTGATCTAGCTAAAGCCCATGGACTGGATCCCGCACAGATGGCCTTGGCCTACATCAACAGTCGCCCCTTTGTCGCCAGTAATATTATTGGTGCCACTGACCTTGCGCAGTTGCAAGATAACATCAGCAGCATAGAGTTGGTGTTGTCGGAAGAAGTGCTCACGGGTATTGAGCAGATCCATAGTCAAAATCCAAATCCTTGCCCTTAACCGACCCACCCAGCACTCAGGGATATTGCATTAAGCCTCGTTAACGGAATATCCCTGTATAAACAGGTCGACGCAAGAGGTAAGGTATTGCAGTCGCTCAGCATCGGTTTGTACTGGAGCTAAGCCTAGCTCCACACATATACGATCACGGCTTTGCGCCATCAACAGCAGTTGCACCGCAGCATTCGGCACATGAGCAATCTTCAGAGCCCCCCGCTGGCACATTTTTTCGAGGTAATTGGTCACTTCAGCAATTACCCGCTTCGGTCCTGCCTGAAAAAACAGTTCTCCTAATTGCGGATGAGTCTCCGCTTGCGCCACACAGGTGCGATAAGTTTTTACTGCAGCATCAGACAGAATCAATTCATTGAAGCGGATCGCTACCAGTAACAGGGTTTCCCGCAGATCCCGTTCAACATTAAATGCTACATCGGTAAGTTCATGGGCAATGCATTTCTGACCAACCGCAGCGACAAACAGCTGCTCCTTATTCTCAAAGTGGCTATAAACCGTTTGTTTCGAGACCCCGGCCAACACGGCTATCTTATCCATGCTGGTATTGGCATAACCCAAGTCAGTAAACAGCGAGATGGCTGCATCTAATATTTGTAAGCGTTTCTGCTCACTTTTACTTCGCCCTTTTACTGCCACCTGCTTACCTCTACCTATCGCTATAGAACAAATTTCTAACCACTAAATAACAAATCAAACTATACAGTCTAGTTTAGTTAACTTAAACTGGACTACATAGTCCAGTTTATACTACTTACTGCAGGAACGTTAGTCATGGGTTCGACGCCACCGCTCATCCTTGCTTTATTACTCGCTATTAGCGTGCCGACCTTAAATGGCTGCCTCCCCTCTGTTGCCGATGAAACTGCGACATCTTATCGACATAAAGTGCAAGCTTATCCCATCAAGCTTGCGCCGCACTATCAGGTGCCACGCCAGTTTGTCGGCCTCGTCAGCAACAATCAGGAAGCCCGAGTTGGCTTTGAACTGGCAGGCAAGATTGCCTCAATTGAAGTGAATGAAGGGGATAGAGTGAAAGCGGGCGATCTACTCGCCCAGCTTGATACCCAGCTGTTGGAGATTAATCGCCAAGAACTGCAAGCCCAACTAAACGAGATCGATGCCGAGATGCTGCTGATCGACAGCAACCTGAAACGCGTCGAAGCCTTGGTACCCAAAGGCTATGCTTCAACCCAAAGCTTGGAAGAGTTACATACACAACGCAATGCGCTCGCAGCAAGGCGAACCCGTCTACAGGCCAGCTTATCAGCGAATCAAAGCCGCTTAGACAAAGCGCAACTGCTGGCCCCATTCGATGCCATCGTCAATAAGCGCATGATATCTGAAGGAGAGGTCGTTGCCGCCGGACTCGCCACGTTCGAGCTGTTACAACAGGGCACACTGGAAGTAAAAGTTGGCGTACCGGTCAGGTTGCTGGAACTTCTGGCGCAAAAACAGCCGACGCTGCGCGTAGGCGAACAAACGTTTACTGCCACACTACTGACTCAGGGGGGCCAAGTTGATCCTGTGAGTCGCACAGTGCAACTAAGATACGCACTGCCCGCCGACGCCAGCGTGGTTAATGGTCAACTGGCTTACTTACAGTTAAAAGAAACCATTGAGAAGCAGGGGTGCTGGATCCCACTCACTGCGCTTACTGATGGCATCCGCGGCATGTGGAATGTTTATCTACTGGTCACTGATGACCATCAGGTTTACCGCTTAGAAAAACGCGATGTAGCCGTGCTCTATGCCAATGAAACTCACGCTTTTGTCAGTGGCGCAGTCACTGATCAGGATCTTATCGTCGCCGCAGGCTTGCATCGTCTGGCACCGGATCAAAGCGTGGAACTGGCTGCACAGGTCACGGAGACCGCACAATGATCCGCACATTGGTCGAAAATGGTCGCTTAACGGCATTGGCGATCGTGCTTTTAATCGTTGCGGGACTCGGGGCATTGAATCAACTGCCACGCACCGAAGATCCGCGCATCACTAATCGTCACGCCAGTGTCATTACCCACTACCCAGGTGCCAGTGCGGAACGGGTTGAAGCGCTCATCAGCGAGCCGATGGAAAGCAAACTACGCACCCTGCCAGAAATGGATGAGATCACCAGTGTCTCACGTCCCGGCATCTCCATCGTCAAACTAAAACTTAGGGATGATATCTACCACTCCACTCCTATCTGGAGTCAGGTACGGGACGAGATCGCCGAAGTTTCTTTTTCACTGCCACAAGGCGCCCTCGCGCCACGACTGGATGATGACAAAGGCTATGCGTTCACGACGCTGATCGGGCTGACCTGGAAAGGTGAGGGAGAAACTAACCTCGCCATCGTTCAACGCTACGCCCGTGAACTGCAAGATCAGCTGCGCAACCTCCACGGTACCGATTATGTTGAGCTTTACGGCCAACCTCAGGAAGAGATCCTGGTCGAAATAGACCCCCATGCTGCAGCAGCAATGCAATACTCCGCCGCCGAGGTTGCTCAATTAATTGGTGCGGCTGATGCCAAAATATCCGCCGGCGAGCTAGTCAATAAACATAACAAGCTCCAAGTTGAACTCACCGGCGCCCTTGATTCCCTCGAGCGGATCCGGCAGATCCCGCTACGCAGCGATCAGCGCGGATTTATTTACCATCTCGGCGATCTGGCCGATATCAGCCGTCAACTGCAATCACCCGATGCCCAGCGGGTACTGCTGGCTGGTGAACGTGGTATTGTTGTCGCGGCACGCATGTTGCCAAATGAGCGGGTAGACCTGTGGAGCCAAGATCTACGAGACAAGTTGACTCAATTTAAACAGCAGTTACCCGGCAATATCGAACTCACCATGCTGTTCGAGCAGCAGGAATATACCGACTGGCGTTTAGGGGAGTTACTGCTCAATGTACTGGAAGGGTTTGTCATTATCTCTCTGGTACTGTTTTTAACCCTCGGTTTCCGCGCAGCCATGATCGTGGCAACAGCATTGCCGCTGACGGTCATGTTCACCCTCACCTGCATGAACTACATCGGCCTGCCGATCCATCAAATGTCAGTGACAGGCCTGGTCGTAGCATTGGGGATCATGGTCGACAACGCCATCGTCATGGTCGATGCGATCCAACAGCGACGGCAAAAGGGGATGAGCGCACTCGCGGCGGTCAAGGCATCGGTACAACATTTCTGGCTCCCCCTACTCGGTTCCACGCTCACCACCGTTTTGGCATTTAGTCCCATCGTGATGATGCCCGGTCCCGCTGGCGAATTCGTTGGAGGTATCGCCTACAGCGTGATCTTGTCGCTAATTGGCTCCTACATTATCTCCCACACCTTGGTGGCAGGATTAGCCGGACGCTTTATCCGGGCTGGCGAAGATACTCACCATTGGTGGCAACACGGCTTGGCTTTTCACCGCACCAGCCAGTGGTTTAACCGATCATTGCGCTGGACTCTGCAGCGGCCAGTATTAACCCTGCTGGTGATGACCATACTGCCGTTCAGTGGCTTCTACGCAGCCTCGAAACTGACCGAGCAGTTTTTCCCACCGTCCGACCGCGATATGTTTCAGGTCGAACTTTATCTGCCAGCCCAAGCGAGTATTGACGCTACCACTCGCCTGGCAGAATCCGTTTCAGCAGCCATCGCAGATGAGCAGGATATCAAGAATTTACACTGGTTCATCGGTGAGAATGCCCCCAGCTTTTACTACAACATGGTGCCGCGACAACAAGGTGCGCAAAACTATGCTCAGGCCATGGTTACCACCACGAATATGGATGCCGCTAACCGATTAATCCCGGCATTACAACGCAAACTTGATGATCTATTCCCACAGGCGCAGATCCTGGTGCGCAAGCTGGAGCAGGGGCCGCCATTTAACGCTCCGGTAGAGCTCAGGATCTATGGACCCAACCTCGATACGCTGAAAACTCTGGGTGATCAGGCGCGACGCATCATGCTGGAAACTCCGCAAGTGATCCATGCCCGTGCCACCCTGCAGCCTGGCACGCCGAAAGTTTGGTTAAATGTGGATGAAGATAGCAGTCGCTTAAGCGGCCTAACCTTAACGCAGATCGCCAACCAGCTACAAAACGGCCTGACAGGGGCGGTACGCGGCTCAATATTAGAGACCACAGAATCTGTCCCCGTACGAGTACGTGTCAGTGGTGAGCAGCGTAGTAATCTGCATCGTCTGACCGAGCTGCGCCTTAGCTCACCAGAGCACCCCCATCCCATAGCTTTGACTTCCATCGCCACCGCTTCGTTGAAACCCAGCCGTGGTGCCATCCCCCATCGTAACGGCGAGCGGGTTAATATTATCGAAGGCTATCTCCGTGCAGACATTCTGCCGTCGGAGGTACTGAATGCATTTAAGCAACGTCTGGCAGAGGCCGAACTAGAGCTACCTACAGGCTATCGATTCGAATATGGTGGCGAGTCCGCCAAGCGCAATAAAGCCGTAGGCAACCTGCTCGCTAATGTTGGTTTTCTTGGCATATTACTAGTCACCGTGATCGTCGTGTCGTTCAACTCGTTCCGCATGACCACAGTGATCCTGTTCAGTGCAGTCCAAGCCGCAGGACTCGGATTACTGAGTGTCTTCTTGGGTGGTTACCCGTTTGGTTTTACTGTGATCATCGCACTGCTCGGCTTAATGGGCTTAGCGATCAACGCCGCCATTGTCATTTTGGCGGAGTTCAAAGCGGACCCCCAAGCCCTGGCAGGGGATCTGGATGCTATCCGTCATGCGGTCCAAAGCTGTAGCCGACACATCAGCTCCACCACCATCACCACCGTGGGCGGCTTTATGCCACTGCTGTTAGCTGGTGGAGGCTTCTGGCCACCATTTGCAGTGGCAATAGCCGGTGGCACTGCATTAACGGCACTACTTAGCTTCTACTTCGTACCTTCGGCGTTTGTACTGTTGCGCCGTATCAAACCCTTTTGTAAAAACAGCGAGGCAGCTACGGCCAACGCCTAATTTTTGTTATCCTGCCGAGCAATAATCATGAGATGGGTATAAGTGATGAGCTATGTAGGCCGGATGTGGCGCGGTGAGCTGCCACTGGCAGTGACTTTTTTCGGTTTTCACCTCGGCGGCTGGGCAACCCTGTTCGCCTTGGGGCATCTGTTATCTCGCACTATGCCCGTGGCGGGCTATGTCTGGGCATCCTTCCTGTTGATACCGATCTGGCTGGCGTTCTTTGTCTGGTCGCTCACTGGCTTGTGGCGCGCCGCCGAGCATGTGTCAAAGTGGCCAAAAATGTTTGCCCGAGGCTGGGTCATGGTCGTTGGCCTTACCTTAGTGCAAACCCTTATCCTGCCTATCTTTTTTAAATAGTTTCACGATCAGCGGAGATTATCGCTAGACAAATTTCTCCACAGACTTGCCGACCACCGGCCTGAATGATTAACATGCAGGTCACTAGTTGCGCACAATGTCGCCAAGTCCCTGTCTCAGCAGGCCGTTTCCGGCGATTGACTGACAAAGCATTCAGCCTGTCAGTCATAAGCTCCATTTCGTGCAGTAACAACGAAATTCCAGAGATAGCTCGGCAACAGAGCTAACCACAAAAATTAGCCAGAGAGAAAGCTGAATGTTCCCAGTTTTGCACCACACTCGTAGTATCGCGTGGCTGTTATGCGGGGTACTGTCTGTACCAGCAGTATTCGCCGACCAAACAACTCCGAACCAGGGGTTGCATGAGAACACGCCGACCCTGTTTGCTTTGGTCAACGCCACGGTGGTGACAGAGCCTGGCAAACGGATCCCGAATGCCACCCTGATACTAGAAGATGGGCGTATTCAACGGGTGATCGAAGATGGTGATGTGCCACCAGGCGCAACCATCATCGATCTTAAAGGCCATTTTATCTATCCGGGATTTATTGACCTCTATACCCAATATGGCGTTGAACCCTATTCAGGCAATGGCCATCACGATGAAGAGCCTATCTACGATGCCCACCGTAAAGGAGGTAATGCCAGCAACGATGCCATCCATAGCCAGATTAGCTGGATAGACAGGTTCGAACCCAATCCAGACAACGCACAAAGTTGGATCCAAGATGGCTTTACTGCCGTTCAGAGCGCCCGTTTTGACGGCATTCTGCAAGGTCGAGGCATGTTGATCAGTTTGGCTGATGGTTTACCCAATGACCTGGTTTATCGGGCACAAGCTCAGTACTTTGGCAGTTTTGATAAAGGAACATCAGAGCAGGCTTACCCCACCTCCTTGATGGGCAGCATCTCACTGATCCGCCAAACCCTGACCGATGCGCAGTGGTATACCGCTGCGCATAAACAACAAGGCGCAACCAACCTAGCGATAGAGTACAACGCAGCGCTGGCAGGACTGAGCGAGATCGCAGAGCGTGGCATCGTGTTTAAAACCACCGATGACCTGATGTTATTGCGCGCCGCCGGCCTGTTTAATGAGTTCGACGTGCCGCTCACCGCTTTAGGCAGTCATTACGAATACGGCCGCCTAAGAGAGATTAAAGCCAGCGGCGTCAATATAGTGCTCCCTCTTAACTTTCCTGATGCTCCGACAGTAGATAGCCTGGATGATGCCGCCGATGTGACATTGGCGAAGTTACGCCATTGGGAGCGCGCTCCTGGTAACCCCGCCGCGCTCGCCAACGCCAAGATCCCATTTGCACTCACCCGTGAAGGTAGCAATGGCAGCTTTTGGCAGAACTTAAAACAGGCGATGGCTCACGGCCTGAAAGCCGATGACGCGCTTGCCGCACTGACGCTGGTGCCAGCACAGCTGGCAGGCGTCAGCGATCAGTTGGGTCGTATAGCTCCCGGTTACCGAGCAGATTTAGTCATCACATCAGGGGATCTATTTGCTGGCGGCGAAATTCGCCAAGTTTGGTTGCAAGGGCAACAGCAACTCTTGGATCCGACTACACCACAACTACTCGCCGGTCAGTACCGCCTTGAGATTGATGGTAAACCGCTCACCCTGAGTTTTGAGTATAGCGATGGCAACCTGCACGGCGAACTGCTGCATGAACAAACCACATTGGCAATCAGTTCACTGAACCTGTTCAGCGATCGCTTACGCTTTAGTGCCGAACTAGAACAGATTGGCTTTCCCGGTGTTAGTCGTTTTGCCTTAGAACGCCATAAAGAAAAGTTGCTCGGCCAGATGATTGACGGGAGCGGCAAGCCCCATGCCCTGCTAGCGATCGCCAGCGGCGGCAAACAGAAAACAGCCGTCAAACCAACGATTAACGAAGCCAACTATATTGGGCAACTCACCTACCCTAACCGTGCTTTTGGTCTGACACAGGTACCGAGCGTAGAAAAGGTACACATCAAAAATGCCACGATCTGGACCTCGACTGATAAGGGCAATCTTCAGAACAGCGATCTGCTATTCGCCAACGGTGAAATTGAAGAGATCGGCCAAGATCTCGATACACCCAGCGGCTACCTGGTTATTGATGCCCAAGGTAAACACCTAACCGCAGGCATTATTGATGCACACAGTCACTTAGCGATCAGCCACGGCGTCAACGAAGCTTCTGATGCCGTCACCTCCGAAGTGCGGATCGGTGATGTGCTCGATCCAGAAGATCCCAACATCTACCGTGCATTGGCTGGCGGCGTCACCTCTGCTCACCTGTTGCACGGCTCTGCTAACCCCATCGGCGGTCAAGCACAAATGATCCAGCTACGTTGGGGAGCAACGGCCGAGGCACTAAAATTCAAAGGAGCACCCGCCAGCATCAAATTTGCTCTGGGCGAAAACGTCAAGCAATCAGGTTGGGGGGATCGCTTTGATATTCGCTATCCACAAAGCCGATTAGGGGTAGAAGCGATTATTCGTGACTACTTCCAGGCCGCAAAAGAGTATGAAGCCAAACATAAAGCGTATAACGATTTAGGACGTCGAGCGAAGCGCGATACCCTGCCTCCGCGTACCGACTACCGAATGGAAGCACTGGTAGAGATCCTCAATAGTGAACGCTTTATTCATCCTCACTCGTATGTCGCCTCCGAGATGCTTGCACTACTGCAGGTCGCCGATGATTTTGGCTTTACCGTACAAACCTTTACCCACGCCTTAGAAGGCTACAAAGTGGCTGACAGTCTAGCCAAACATGGCGCCACAGCCTCCACGTTTGCCGATTGGTGGGCCTACAAATTTGAGGTTTACGATGCGATCCCGCAAAACGCCTGCTTGATGCAGCAACGCGGCGTCAATGTCAGCATTAATTCCGACAGTGAAGACCTGATCCGTCGCCTGAATCAAGAAGCGGCGAAATCGATGATGTATTGCGATATGAAGCCAGAACAGGCTTGGCAGTTAGTCACCCTTAATCCAGCCATACAGCTGAAAATCGATGACCAAGTCGGCAGCTTAGAAGAGGGTAAACAGGCAGATATCGTCCTTTGGAACCACAACCCAATGTCCAGCTATGCCCGTGCCGAAGTGACCTGGGTAGCCGGTCAGCGCTACTTTGATCGCCAACGGGATAAAGTCATGCGCCAACAACAAGCCAAAGAGAAGCAATTGCTGATTCAAAAAATATTGGCAGGCGACAATGGCCATGCTGAAGATGACAGCGACACCGCGGGTGCCAGCTACAAAATCGATCAACCAAGCTGGCACTGTGACACCCAGCATGACATCTGGAAACAGACCCATCAGCATCACGTAGGAGGGCACTAATCATGAAGATGACAACGAAAGCCATTACCCTGATAGCCCTGTTATGCAGCCTCCTGCCCTGGTCTGCATCCAGCCATACCCAGTTACCGGGAGTTCAGCAGCAACAATCACTGTTGATCCAAGATGGCAATATCCATACAGGGGATGGCGAAGTACTCAAAGCCTACGACCTGCTGATTGAAGGCGGCATGATCACAGCGCTGGAGCCACAGATCCCAGCCCCCACAGGTGCTAAAGTGATTAACGCCAACGGCCAATCTATCTACCCCACATTAATCGCCCTGGATACCACCCTCGGCCTGCTTGAGATCGACGCAGTACGCGCTAGCGACGATATCGCCGAGGTGGGAAGTATCAACCCCAATGTCACCGGCTATGTGGCGTTTAATGCTGATTCCGAGCTAAATACCACTACCCGCAGTAACGGCATAGGCTATGCCCAGGTCGTACCTCAGCGTGGTTTACTCAGTGGCGGCTCCAGCTTAATGCAGCTCGATGGCTGGGATAATTTAGACGCATTAGTCATAGACCGAGTCGGTATCCACTTACGCTGGCCCACCATTAAGATCCGTGACCAAGCCCGTTCGTCACAATCGCCAGAAGAGCAGCGGGAAAAATATCAGGAAAAATTAGCGCAGCTACAAACGGCCTTTGACCAAGCGCGCCGCTACTTTAAGAGCTTCCGCGTTGATCAAGTGCAAGCCGTTGACCAGCGCTGGCAAGCGATGACCCAAATCCTCAACGGGGCGCAGCCACTGTTTATCCATGCCGATGACGCACGAGACATCGCACAGGCAATCGCTTTCGCCCAGCGTGAAAAGGTGCGCATGGTGCTCGTCGGTGGCGCAGAAGCGGATCAAGTTGCCGTACAACTGCTGCGCTTTAATATTCCGGTGATCTACACCCACAGCGTTGGTCAGCCATTTAAAGAAGACGCCAGCTACGACAGCGCGTATGGCGGCCCGGCGCGGCTACAATCTCTTGGCATCAAGTACGCCATTGCTTACCACAACGAAGGCAACTGGGACGTGCGTAACCTGCCTTTTGCTGCGGGTCAGGCGGTGGCTTATGGCTTAACCCCAGAGCAAGCACTGCAAGCGGTGACCCTGTCCGCAGCAGAGATACTAGGCGTCGACGATAAACTTGGTTCGCTGCGTCCCGGTAAGCAGGCCAGCCTGATTATCGCCCCCGGCGATATTCTTGATTACAGCGGCCACCCCATTACCACCATGTTGATTGATGGCCGTGAAGTGGATCTGAATAACCGGCAGACCCAGCTGTACAACAAATACAAGCAGCGCCCGGCGACGCATTAATCTGCGCCGGGTGCTCCAACCGTTTAAGCGGGCTTAGCAGCCCGCGTTACGCCAGTTAGCCAGAAAGGAACAAGTCATGGGATGTTGTGACGCGCCGGGCTTAATGCCCGTGGAACAAGCACTGACAGAGATGGCTGCGAATGTTACCAATGTCAGTGAAACCGAGTTCTGCGAACTGGCGCAAGCCTTTGATCGCATACTTGCCGAAGCCGTCGCCTCCCCTCTGGATATTCCACCATTCGACAACTCTGCTATGGACGGTTACGCCTTTCGTTTTGCCGACTGGTCAGCGGATACCCCCATGCCAGTCGTGGGTACCGCTCTTGCTGGCCAACCCTTTGCCGGCGACATTCCCGCTGGCGGCTGTGTGCGGATCATGACGGGTGCACTGCTGCCCGCCGGACTTGACACTGTGGTGATGCAGGAGAACGCCGAACTCACCGAAACAGGCGATAGTAAGTACGCCCGCTTTGCCAAGGTCAAAGCCAATAGCAATGTCCGTTACCGCGGTGAAGATGTCAGCACCGGCGATACCGTCATGACGCCGAGCTGTCGCCTGTCACCCAGACACATAGGCCAACTCGCCTGCCTCGGCATTGCGCAAGTAAAGGTCTACCGCAAACTCAAAGTGGCCATCTTCTCGACCGGCGATGAGCTAAAACAGCCTGGCGAAATCCTCGGCAAAGGCGAGATTTACGATTCGAACCGCATCGCCGTCAAAGCCATGCTGCAACGCTTGCCTGTCGACATACTCGACTTAGGCGTGGTACCCGATGACGAAGCCAAGCTGCGCAGTGTATTTCAACAAGCAGATAGCGAAGCTGACGTGGTCATTTCCAGCGGTGGCGTCTCAGTTGGTGACGCCGACTACACCAAACTGTTACTAGAACAACTGGGGCAGGTTGGCTTTTGGAAACTGGCCATCAAACCAGGCAAACCTTTTGCCTTTGGTACCCTGCCAAATAGTCGGTTTTTCGGTTTACCAGGAAATCCCGTCTCTGCCGTGGTCACCTGTGATCAACTGGTGATACCCACGCTACAGAAAATGATGGGCTGGCAGGCAGAGCCCGCTATCCAATACCCCGCAAAACTGACCTCTGGCCTGCGCAAGCGCCCCGGTCGCAAGGATTATCAGCGCGGCGAAGCGACCCTTGATAGCGATACCGGCCAATGGCAAGTAGTTACCACTGGCGCCCAAGGCTCAGCTATCTTTAGCTCCATGGTCTCAGCCAACGGCTATGTCCCTTTGCCTGCTGCGAGCGGCAATCAGGCTGAAGGGGATGAAGTGTGGTTTGAACCATTCGCGGAGTGGTTGCGCTAGGAAAGAACGCTCTCCTGCCAAGAACACTATTCATCCACAATCTATCGGGCAAAACTTATGGAAGAGTTAGTCGTCGCCATCGGCGCATTTATGCTTGAGCTGTGTATCTTCAGCATCATGGCCGTCAGGCGGCCATTTCAATTCCTGATATCTGGTCATTACCGACAGCAAATGAAAAACAAATGGGCAGGTCGTTCTCGTATCCGGCTTTACTTGCATCTGTTTAGTGGTGTGTTGCTGCTAACCGCACTGCTTATTGCTGCCGGTTGGTGGTTATACACAGCAGCGCCTCAGCCCAGCACAACGGATAAACTCCAACAGATAGTGACCGAAACCCTCATTGAAACAATTAAAGTCCCGCACCAATAACTCACCGCATCATATCCAGGAAAATGCGTTGGTCATGACGAAGCCATGAACATGGGCGAGATGAACGCCCCACACGTTGAAAAACAGAGGGGCCAGCAGGTCAATGACAGCATGGGGGTAGTCATTGATATAGATACGGCAATAGCTTCAAGTAACAGATAAACATAACCGATACGGGCCAGCTCAACACTTTCTCGCAGTTTTCTCGCTCAGCTGAAAAGAAACCATCAGAGATTGGATCACGTCGTCATCCCCTTCGATCTCCCATTCAAACCAGTTACTCCATTCAAAATGCAGCGTTTGCTGACCTTTTTTTAAGGTATAGCTATCAAAATCGATACCTTTATCAAAAGCCAACCGATTGTACTGCTTAGCGATTTTCCAACCCGCTTTACGCAGTCCGGCCAGAATTTCGTTGCCCCGTTCGGTCTCGATATTTTCTATTTTCACGTTAATGGATTCCGACCTTATGGATTAACGTCACTTGGTATTCTGGTCTCATTCAAGTAGTAACTTCTACCCAAGATTAGAAATGGAATAGCCAGATATAACGATACATAAGTTAAGATCTGATATACCCAGTCAAAAGAGGTCACCTGATAAACGGCTGCAACCTCCGAAAAGCGATACAGGGAGTATGACGGTATCGCAAGCAAATAGACCAAGCGCACATAGAACGTCATCGCAACCCTGTAGCCAGTCCAAACGACCACAGCAAAAGCCACACCGATATGAACAGCCCAAGTAGTGGACAAAGGCTCACCCGCTAGCATTGATTGTGCAATCAGAAACAGATAAAGCAGCAGATGCACAACACCAAGAACTGAAACCACTTTTAGCGCATTTGAACAACCCATAAACATCCCTATTTTTATGCTTTAATCTATCAGCAGACCACATTCTGAGGATCAATAACTCTGATCCCGTTGATACTCTACCAGCCATTCAGTTATCTCAACAACCAGCTAGCATATCCGCCGTCCTAAACCGCTTTACGCCGCTAAAGTCTGGCTGCAGTACCTGCTGCGTCATGCTGGCGGCGACTTGCTTACCGGCTACGGGCGCAAACGGTGAGCGAATACCGCCACTGAGTTTTGCCGCCAGTGCCAATAGAGGCGTACCGAGCTTCTCTGACCAGCGCAGGGCGGGTCGACCAGTTAGTGGGCCAGGTTGAAAGATCCCTAAACGATCGAAATTTAGTGCGACAAGCGCTTGTTCTGCTTCGCCTTTACAACGTAAGTAGGGCGAAAGAGATTTAGCCGAGGCCAGCGTTGACGACACCAGCAGGCAGTTTTTTATGCCGGCTTCACGAGCGAGTGTCGCTGCTTTGACGGTGTAACCCAGATCCACCTGCTGATAGCTGCCAGCATGGCCACTATGAGTCCCCAAGCAGAGTAGCAACCAGTCGATACTCGACAGCTTTTTATCCGCGTTAAATAAGTTGGCCGGGATCTGGTTGAAATCGATCACTGGCCGCTGCAGAGGATTATCCTCGGTCAAATTTAGATCGTGACTAAGTTTTTGTCTTTGCGGGCAAATAAGTGCTGTTATACGGCTATCGGCCAGCAGGTTAGCCGCCAGCTGGCCACCAATAAAGCCGCTGGCTCCAAATAGCAAAATACGCACTAAACTCTCCCTTAAGATAAGCTTTTTCCGACCAATCAAGTTGTTGGCGCCCGTAACCTCTATGCTAGTCTCTGTAGAGGTGAGCCACCAGCCGCGACATGAGTCAGCATGCCATAGGACGATAGCCGGTTAACCAGCCAGATCAGGGTAAGTAATGGAAAACAACTCTTCTACACTGCAAGCGATGAATATTCTGGTGGTCGGCGCCAGTGGTTATGTTGGCCGTCATCTGGTACCCAAGCTACTGCAACAAGGCCATAAGGTACGCGTAAGCGCTCGCCGCGTCACCGAGCTGGTGGCACTGTTTGATCAACAGCCTGTCGATATCTGTCCCATGGATCTGTTACAACCCACCACGGTAACCGAAGCGTGTCGGGATATAGATATCGCTTTCTATCTGGTGCATTCGATGCAGGCGGGCGATGACTTTGCCGAACGCGACCGTCGTGCCGCCCATGTCTTTGGTCGCGAGGCCTCCCGCGCGGGTATTAAACAGATCGTCTACCTTGGCGCCCTCGCCCCTGAAGATACGCATTCGCTACACCTGCGCTCCCGTGCCGAAACCGGCGAAGCGCTGCGGGAAGGTGGCGTGCCCGTTACCGAGCTACGCGCCCCTATTATTGTTGGTGCGGGATCGGTGCCGTTTGAGGCGATCCGCGATATGGTTAACCACCTGCCAGGCATGCTGTTACCGACGGCCGTAAAAAACAAAAGCGCCCCTATCGCATTGGATAACTTACTTTTTTATCTGGTCGGTGTGATGGCCTGCCGTGAAGCCTATCAACAGATCTACGACGTTGCCGGGCCAGATACCATCAGCTACCTGCAGCAGATAGAGAAGTACGCGGCCGTTACCGAACAACGCTTTAAACCGCTGCCCTTTTTTCTGATATCTATTGCCATGGTGCGCTTTGGCATGCCGCTGTTTAGCTCTGCGCCTAAAGGGGTGATAAAAGCGCTGTTAGGTGGCCTTAAGCACGACATACTCGCGGACGATAAGGCGATCCGGAGGCTGCTACCCCAGCCGCTGCTCAGCTATGAGCAAGCCGTTGAAAAGGCGCTTGCAGATGAACAAAGCTGGCCGGCACCACTGACTTGGTTTCAGGGCAATATGGCGTTTCGGGAAGGCTGGCGCAATGCCGCCTTTTATGGCGACTGCTTGGTACTCAGCCATGAATCCGCTATGCCCGCTAAACCGATCTGGCAGGTACTGAGCAAAATAGGCGGCAAGCAACGCTTCTTCTTTATGAACTGGGTATGGGCGATCCGTGAATGGATCGACTTTTGTGTTGGCGGCCCCGGTCGGGATCTGGGGCGAGATACCGCAGACAAATTTGTCGTCGGCGAACGGGTAGACTCCTGGAATATTCTGCGGGTAAACGAGGAAAAATCTGTGCTGCTGGGCTTTGGCATGAAGGGCCCCGGCTCAGGCAATCTGGAGTTTCGCTTAGAGCCACTGCCTGACGGTGGCACCCGCATCACGATGCTCGCGTATTGGCACCCGGCGGGGTTCTGGGGGCAACTCTATTGGTACTCAATGATGCGCCCACACACATTCCTGTTCTGGGGCATGTTGCGTCGGATCAGCGCGCTGGCAGTGAAGCAACATCTGCGCTCGTCACCAGACTGACCGCTTTCACATAAGCGTAGATCGGATCGCCAAGTTTGATCTTTAACTCCTCGGCGGATCGTTCGGTGATCCTAGCCAGCAATTTCTGTTCGGCCAATTGCAGCCGCACCAACACCTGACTTTCTGCCGTACTATGTATGCCTATCACGGTGACCGAGAACCCATTGCGTAGGCTAGTGCCCTGCAATGTATCGCGGGAAAGAATAATATCCCGGCACATCAGGCGTAACGGCAGAGTTTCACCCGCAGCAGTGACCACCGCTTTGTCTGCGGGGATCTCTAATGGTTGGCCATCGACCATCAGATGCTGAGTATGATGCACAGGATCGTACTCCATCATCTGCGCCAGCAGCAGTGACGCCGCACTATCACGGTGGGAGATCTGTAGATCCGGACGAGAAAATAGCTCCGATGGTGAGCCTTGTGCCCGTAAGCAACCCTCATCCATCAACAAGATATGATCACACAGCGCACCCAGCTCCTGCTCTGAATGACTGACTAATAAAATCGGCAGCCGCGCTGATAACTGTTTCAGGTAGTGACCGATCACGCGCCGGTGGACTTGGTCGACCGCCGACAGTGGCTCATCTAGTAATAGCCAACGGGGATTCACCAACAGTGCCCGCGCTAACGCCACCCGTTGACGCTCGCCACCGGAAAGCTCGGTCACCGGTTTGTCTAACAGTGGTTCCAGCATCAACACGTCAAGCAACTCTGCTTTTTCTACCACCGCAGCATTGGCGAACGGTTTAGCCAGCGCCAAATTACCCGCCACAGTCAAATGAGAGAACAACGCACTTTCCTGTGGTACATAACCGACCTGCCGCGCTTCCACCCGCAGCGAGCCGCTCAGCCCTTGCCAAACCGCGCCAAAGGCTTCAATAGTGCCCTCTTTTTCAATCAGTCCGGCCAGCCACCGCAGCAGCGTTGTCTTACCCGCACCTGAACGACCAAACACACCACACAAGCCGCTTTCGGCCAGCTGGATTTCTTTCAGGCCCGAAGCTTCAGTCGTTTGATTTATATAACTAAAACTAATCATCTTGGCGCCTTATTACCAGCACGAAGCCAGCTATAAGTGAGACTCAGGGCCAGCAAAGAAAACAGCAGAAGGCCACCAGCCAAACGATGAGCGGCCGCATAATCGAGCGCTTCAACATGGTCAAACAAGACAATAGAAAGTACCTGCGTGGCACCGGGAATATTACCGCCAATCATCAGTACCACGCCGAACTCGCCCACCGTATGAGAGAACCCCAGCACACCCGCAGCACCGGTGGCACGTTTGGTTTGCGGCAAGATGATTTTAAAGAACCGTCGCAACGGCGACATACCCAAGGTGCGCGCCACCTCTAACTGACGTTGATCGATCGCCTGATAAGCCGCTTGCAGTGGCTGCACAATAAACGGCAGGCTATACAGCATGGAGCCGATCACCAAGGCAGAAAAACTGAACGCCAATGGCGTACCAAACAACGCCTGCCAATAGCTGCCGACAGGCCCTTGCGGGGCAAAAGCGACCAGCAGATAAAAACCTAAAACGGTGGGAGGCAAGATCAATGGCAAAGCCACAATCGCTTCTATCAATGGTCGATGCCAGCGCCGTGTATGGGCTAACCACCATGCCAACGGCGGACACAGAACAAGTAGCAACAGCGTGGTGACAGCTGACAGCTTCACGGTCAACCAAAGGGCTGCGATGTCTTGTGCTGAGAAGCCGAAATCCATTAATCCGCCCCGCGATGCAAAGCGGTAGAGGCAAAACTCGCGGCAGGATAAAAGCCATGTTCAGCAAGTACGTTTTGCCCTGCCCCCAACAAATGCTGCAAAAACTGTCGCGCTAATTGGGCTTTGCCTTTCTTAATCACGACCGCCTGATGCGCCAAGGGGGGATACAGCTCTTGAGGAATAACCAGGTAGTCATGCTCAACACCGCCCTGCAGTAACAGGGACTGCGGCAATAAGCCCGCAGCGATGTTGCCGCTAGCGACAAACTGATAGGCCTGCGATGCCCCGGCGCCACGCACCAGCCTTTTCTGCATGCTTGTCCACAGTCCTTGCCCTTGTAGCAGCGCTTTCGCCGCTTCACCGTAAGGCGCCGTGCGCGGATTAGCGATTGATAAGCGGGAAACGTCGTTAAGTTGTTTTAAGCGTGGCTCTCCACCTTTGTGGCTACCACCGGGCGGCCACCAAAACACCAGAATGCCGCGCGCATAGGTCAAACGACTGTCTGCATAAGCCAGCCCCCTGTCCACCAGCAGCGCTGGCCGAGCACTATCGGCAGACAAAAATAGGTCAAACGGCGCACCGTGCAGGATCTGGTTTGCCAACACACCACTGGAAGCAGAAGCTAACTGGATCTGAACATTGTGTCGTTGTGAAAATTCTGCCGCGATTAACTCTGCGACGGGACGAAAGCTGTTCGCGACAGCAATGATCAGGGTACGAGAAGCACCTGTAGAATTAACCGCTCCGCCTTGTGGCGTAGGATCGGCATGTACTGAAGTAAACAGGCTTAAAAGCAGAAACAGCGCCAAAATGCGGCAGAATACACTCACGGAAAATAGACGAGAAACGCTTAACTCCATCGTTTACTCGCCTCCTGATCACTTTGCCGCGCATCTACCCAGCTAGTTTTACCGTCAGCAGTCTCTCTCTTCCAGAACGGCGCTTCGGTTTTCAGAAAATCCATGATGAACTGAGCAGCTGAGAACGCAGCATCACGATGGGCACTGGCGACCCCCACAAACACGATCTGTGCGTTCAATGGCAGTGCGCCAATGCGATGGATCACCGTCACAGGCCCGAGCGGCCAGCGCGAACGGGCGCGTTCGACGATATCAGCCAACGCTTTTTCGGTCATGCCTGGATAGTGCTCCAAGAACAGCTCGGTCACTTTCGGCGCATCCTGCTCACTTAACTTGGCAAACTCACGCACTAAGCCAGAAAAAGTCACCACGGCACCGCAACTGGCACTACCCGCTAACCGCTGATACTCAGCGGCCATGTCAAAGTCATCATGCTGAACAGAGATATAAGTCTCTGCATTGATTGGTGCCGGCTCAGTCATGTTCACCCCCCAGTCACCGGAGGAAATAGCGCAATTTCATCACTCTCATTGAGCGGTGTTTGCCAGTCCGCCATCTGCTGGTTCACAGCTAACAATAATGCCGGTTGGCTCAATGCTATTTGCCATTGAGGGTGGTCAGCTATCAACTGTGCGCGCAACGCTTCCGCCGTTGCGCCCTGTGCCAGAGAAACATCGACCTCAGCGGTGCCTAAAGCATCTCGCAGCGAGGCGAAAAACAGCACTTTCATGATGCCTCCGCCACAAAGAGGCCAGACTTTCCGCCCTGCTTTTCTAACAATTTCAGATCTTCTATCACGATATCTTTCTGTACCGCTTTGCACATGTCATACAGGGTTAGCGCCGCTACAGATGCCGCTGTCAGCGCTTCCATTTCGACACCGGTTTTACCACTGAGTTTGCATAACGTCTGAATACGCACGCAGCTTTGCTGTTCGTCTGCATTGAGGTCCACTTCTACCTTGGTCAGCATCAGCGGATGACACAGAGGGATCAACTCCCAAGTGCGCTTGGCGGCTTGGATACCGGCGATCCGCGCGGTAGCAAACACATCCCCTTTGTGATGTTGACCAGACACAATCATGGCTAAGGTCTCTGGTGCCATCCGTACAACGGCCTGGGCACGGGCAATGCGTGTGGTGATCTGTTTCTCACTCACATCGACCATGTGCGCCTGACCGCTTTGATTAATATGGGTTAACCCCTGCTCGGACATGGTTCTACCTTCTCGCCAGTGGTTTTCAGGTGCATCACAAAGTTACATGGGCCATGACGCGCATCTAACTGCTCGGCTATGATCTTATTCCAACCGGTACGGCAGGCATTGGTCGAACCCGGCATACAGAACACCACGGTGCCATTAGCGAAACCTGCCAGCGCCCGAGACTGAATGGTTGATGTACCGATCTCATCGTAGGAGATAGCTCGGAACAGTTCGCCAAACCCTTCCACCGGCTTATCAAACAGTATCGACAGCGCTTCTGGCGTGGTATCTCGTGCGGTAAAACCGGTGCCACCTGTCACCAACACCGCTTGTATATGGTCTGATGCAATCCAGCTGGAGACAATCGCTCTTAATTGGTAGACATCGTCTTTAGCGATCTGACGATCCGCTAACTGGTGTCCTGCCTCAGTTAATGCATCAGCCAGAAATTGCCCTGAAGTATCATTTTCAAAACTGCGGGTATCTGACACGGTTAATACGGCGATATTCAGCGCCTTAAAAGTGCGGGCGGCATGGCTCATAACGGTTTGTAAACTCCTATTCTTCACTTAGCGCTTGTTGCAGCGCCCACTGCCATTGCTCTGGCGTATTGACGTTACTTAGTAGCTCTGGTGGATCAGGTAACGGCAACCAACGTTTTGGTAACCGCTCTAACAGTGCCCGCAGCGAACGTAATTTATGCTCGTGTTGATCTAGCAGGCAACGCAGATGTTCAATCAGGTGATCATCAAGTATCAAACGTAATGGAAAATATGCGTCTTGGTAAGCGACAGCAGGGATCTCTGCCGGCTGCTCCAGTAACTGGTGGATTGTACTTGGCGGCAACAGGGGCATATCCACGGGCACGACGACCATAAAGCCATATTGACCACGAAGTTGCTCGGCCACACTCAGTAAGCCGGCTAACGGCCCTTGAGAGATAACTTGACCAGCGGCGTCCGGAAAGTCGATAAGGTGCGGATAATCGGGATAATCTCCACTCACGAATACCTGCGCTAAACCTGCTTGCCGCAAGCGCCCGAGCATGCGTGCGACTAAAGGCTCGCCATGAAATTGCAGCAAAGCCTTATCTTCACCCATGCGCCGCGACTGACCTCCGGCCAGCACCACGCCGCAACAGCTTTCTGCATTAACCTCGGCCATTATTAGCTCTATCGAAGAGGGGCACATCTATTCCCAAAAACTTATGCCCAAAACATCATCCTACCCAAGAATGGGCCGCTTTCAAATGAAAACGGCGAGGCTTGGCCTCACCGTTTATCCCAACACTTAGACCATCAAGCCACTACCAGCCCTCGACACCCGACATATCCGGCAACTGATGGGCAATGCCTTTGTGACAATCGATGCAGGTTTTCTCACCCGATGCCAGCGAGGTGCTGTGCTGGGCTGACGCGCGTTGGCTCTGTTTAGTGAAGTCCATGTAATCAAAGTTATGGCAGTTGCGACACTCCAACGAATCATTCGCTTTCAGGCGCGCCCATTCATGTTGTGCCAGCTCTAAGCGATGTTCGAGGAATTTCTCCCGCGTATTAATCGTGCCAAACAAAGTCGCCCATACCTCTTTGCTGGCCTGCATTTTTCGGGCGATCTTATCTGTCCAGTTATGCGGTACATGGCAGTCGGGACAGGTCGCACGCACCCCAGAGCGGTTGGTAAAGTGAATGGTACTGCGCATCTCCTGATAAACGTTGTCTTCCATTTCATGGCAGCTAATACAGAAAGCTTCGGTATTAGACAGTTCCAGCGCCGTGTTGAAACCACCCCAGAAGATGATCCCAGCAATGAAGCCACCAACAGTGAGAAAGCCAAGACTGTAATGAACACTGGGGCGGGCCACGACCCGCCAGCATTTAATAATAAACTTCTTCATAGTGGCCTCATTTCACCTGTCCGGCGCTTTTCTCTTTCAGCACCAAATCCACATCCTTGAAGTCATTTTCAATCAAAGGCTTCACCTTATCCTGAGTGACGTGGCACTGCTGACAGAAATAACGGCGCGGAGAAACATCCGCAAGAAAGTTCCCGTCCCGATCCATAAAGTGGGTCACACTCACCATCGGCGCCTGACTTTCAGCGGTTCTCTTTCTCGAATGACAGCTAAGACATTTATTACTATTTAAATCAACCTGATAGCCATCAATCTTATGTGGAATGATAGGCGGCTGCATTGGATACGCCCGCTGTAACTTCACATCTTCGTTGACCACTGGCGCCATCATGGGTGGCTTACCCTGTTCAGTGAGTTCAGTGCTTCCCCTGAGGGTAGCCACTTCCACTTTGGCGACCACGGCACCTGCAATCAGCATGGAGAGCAGGGCAAAAGTTGCGATTAAAACTCTCATGATCCTCTCTCCTATGCTTTTTCTACACGAACAGCGCACTTTTTAAAGTCTGTCTGTTTCGAGATGGGGTCAGTGGCATCCAATGTCACTTTGTTAATCAGCTGCGTGGCATCAAACCAAGGTACATATACCAGCCCTTTAGGTGGCTTATTTCGGCCTCTCGTCTCTACCCGAGTTCTGATCTCGCCACGACGAGAAGTCACTTTCACTTCCTCACCGCGACGCACCCCAAGCGCCAGAGCATCGTCTGGATGCATGTAGCAAAGCGCATTAGGGACCGCTTTATGCAGTTCGGGCACCCGCTGCGTCATCGACCCGGAATGCCAATGCTCTAGCACGCGTCCGGTCGATAGCCATAATGGGTATTCTTTATCGGGAGATTCAGCCGCTGGCTCGTATGGCAGCGCAAAAATGATCGCGCGACCATCCGGCTTACCGTAAAACTCAAAACCTTTACCCGGCTTCACGTAAGGATCAGAGCCTTCCCGGAAACGCCAGAGCGTCTCTTTGCCATCAACCACTGGCCAACGCAGGCCTCGCTCTTGATGGTAAACCTCGTAGTCGGCCAAATCGTGCGCATGACCGCGACCAAACGTCGCGTATTCTTCGAACAAGCCTTTTTGCACATAAAAACCAAAATGTTTGGATTCTTGGTTTTGATACTCATCGCTGATCTGTTCCAGCGGGAATTTATCTACATTGCCGTTTCGGTACAGCACCTCATAAAGGGTTTTGCCTTTAAACTCTGGATTAGCGGCAAGCAGATCTGCTGGCCAAACCTCATCGGTGCTGAAACGCTTGGAAAACTCCATCAACTGCCATGTATCAGAGCGCGCCTCGCCGGGCGCATCAGTCAACTGATACCAGGTCTGAGTTCTACGTTCCGCGTTACCATAGGCGCCCTCTTTCTCAACCCACATCGCACTCGGTAATATCAGGTCTGCGGCTTCGGCTGTCACCGTCGGATATGCGTCAGACACAACGATGAAATTATCCGGATTACGATAAGCCGGATAGGTTTCTTCGTTCATATTGGCGGCGGCTTGCAAGTTATTGTTCACTTGGATCCAGTAAGCATTAATCTTGCTGTCTTTCAACGCGCGGCTTTGAGCCACCGCGTGTAATCCCGGCTTGGCAGGGATCAAGCCACTTGGCAACTTCCAAATATTCTCAGCGGTCGCGCGATGCTTAGGATTGGCCACGAGCATATCGGCAGGTAGGCGATGGCTAAACGTACCCACTTCACGTGCAGTACCACAAGCCGATGGCTGACCGGTCAGTGAAAATGGACTATTCCCAGGTGTAGATATCTTTCCAGTTAGCAGGTGAATGTTATAAATCAGGTTGTTACACCAAACCCCACGGGTATGTTGGTTGAAACCCATGGTCCAAAACGATGTTACTTTCGTTTTCGGATCAGCATACAGTTTCGCCAGCTTCTCTAAACTGGCTTCTGGTACACCAGAAAGTTTAGACACGTAGGCCGCGTCGTATGTACTGACAAACTTGGCGTACTCTTCAAAAGATATCTTGCTTGAACCACCCGCTTTTCCGGCGTTTTTAGCCTTTTTCTGCAGTGGGTGTTCGTCTCGCAAGCCATAACCAATATCATCGTTGCCCATATGAAAATTGGTATGCTTATCAACAAAGTCCCAGTTCACTTTGTCGTTCTGAATGATGTAGTTAGCGATATAATTTAGCATCGCCAAATCAGTTTGTGGCGTGAAAACCACCGGTATATCGGCCAGTTCAAAACTGCGGTGTTCGAAGGTGGACAGCACAGCCACTTTGACATGAGGTGCGCTGAGTCGGCGATCGGTGAGACGTGTCCACAAAATCGGGTGCATCTCAGCCATGTTTGAACCCCACAGCACAAATGCATCGGCAGCTTCGATATCGTCATAGCAGCCCATTGGCTCATCGATACCGAACGTACGCATAAAACCTGCGACTGCCGACGCCATACAATGGCGCGCGTTGGGCTCAATATTATTAGAGCGGAAACCCGCCTTCATCAGCTTGACGGCGGCATAACCTTCCATCACTGTCCATTGACCTGAGCCAAACATACCCACGCCCTCAGGGCCTTTCTCTTTCAAAGTTTGCTTAAACTTGTCAGCCATGACGTCAAACGCTTCGTCCCAGCTCACCGGTGTAAACTCACCCTGCTTATCATATTTACCGTTTTTCTTTCGTAACAACGGCTGCGTTAACCGATCCTTGCCATAGAGGATCTTTGACAGGAAGTAACCCTTAACGCAGTTCAACCCTTTGTTTACAGGCGATTTAATATCACCATGGGTGGCCACGACCTTACCGCCCTTAGTGGCAACATTGACACTGCAACCGGTACCGCAAAAACGGCAAGCCGCTTTTGACCATTTCAATTTAGTTTGGTCTGAGGCAGTGATCAGATTACTCGCACTCACAGGTAAGGTAATGCCTGCCACAGCCGCCGCAGTAGCTGCAGCATTGGCCTTAATAAACGATCGACGTGTCACTTTCATAGCGCTTCTTCTCCCACATTAACCGTGACAGGTAAGCTCTCTTCCTGCGCACTGGCATCATCTATCTGGTGAAACACCAAGCTGGTATTTAACACGCCTGGCAGTTCATTGATGTCTCGTATGGCATCTAGTACCGGATGCTCTGTTGCTGTTTCGAGGGTCACCACCATTTTTCCGGTATCGTTGTGGCCTTGGATCTCTAAGCCATGAATATTGGTTAACGCCGCCGAAATCGGGGTTAAGAATTCAGGCTTAAAATGCACCACCAAACTGGAGATATGAACAATATCTGGCTCACTCATTTAGAGCATCCTCTGGTTTAATCACTATCGCCGACGCAGGACAGGGTGCAACACAAGCACCACACCCAGTACACGCCTGCAAATCAATCTCTGGCTGCGCCTTGCCACCAACGTGCAAACGAAACGTAATCGCTCGTGAGTCGCATGGATCGCTGCAGCTTCGACAAAAAACACCTTGTAAAGACAAGCAGCTATCTTCTTGCACTTCTGCCCGATAATCCCACGCCTGTTGATCCTCTTGTCTGCTCAGTGCGTCGGTCTGACATGCATCAACGCAATCACCACAAAACGTACATTCAGCAGCAGAAAAATCGACTTCAGGAAAACCACCGCTACCGATTTTAATCAGACCTGTGGGACACGCATCTAAACAGTCACTACAACGGGTACACAGATCTGTGAATAGATGCTCCGCCTGTCCCCATGGTGGACGCAAAGGTTGAGAAAGGCGTTCCGACTGACGGAACAATGCACGCCGGGCCAAGTTAACCGTGGTCATCTACTTACGATCCAGGAGGGCCCATCAACAGTTGTGAAAACCAGATAGCGAAGCCATAGGCGGTAACCAAACCCACAGTAATGGCTGGCGCCAACACCACAGTAAGGAAAAGGAACATGCGCCACTCCCAGCGTTTTTGCTGCTCTGGCGATGGTTGCTCTGTCATATTCTGAGATTCAGTCACAAATGCTCCCACTTGTTAATCTCCATTAAGAGTAACCGCTATCAGATTATTTGCCGCTATCCCTAAAGAGATAAATGATTGGACAAAGAAGCACCACATCAGCATTCTATGATCCTCATCAAAATCAGCCACCTAGCATCCATCATTGTTGAAAAAATGGGCGATAGATAACAGTTTTCTAAAGAAAGCTTAGACCAAACAGGAGGGATAGCGACTTGTCGCAGATTGCCATAGCGCCAAGGATGGCTCAGAGTAAAAATGCAAAACAGGGAACGAATTAGAAGAAGTAGAGCGCTTACCTTAGTTTTTCAACAAAACGAAAGCGCTCTGTTCGCATATCAAGCTGTTAATTGTTGCGAGTTGCTTAAGCTTATGACTTACGTAGTCTACGACCAAGCATCATCAGCAACCCTGATCCCAGTAAGAACAGTGGCGCAGGCTCTGGCACGTCAACAGGCTGATCAGAAAAGCTAGCAGCCTGGATGAATACACCCGAATCCAGCGCTGAATCACCCGCATCAGCAATAGCCAATGTGATGCGATAGGTTTCACCGATCACCAAACCGCTAATGCTAGCGGTCAGCATGTTAGTAAAGCCATCGTATTCAAATGCAAATTCACCAGCTTCATTACTGTTGTAGTAATTAGAATTGTCTTCATCATTGATGGTATTGATACTCACCGGAATATCAGTGTTAGGAATAACAGCAATGTTTTCTGATTCAAAAATAAATGCAAAAACATCGTTATATGAATCAACAAATTCGCTGTACTCTTCAGAACCGAAGGCATAGTTAAAAAATGCAGAATCTTTATCGCTGGTAAAATCAAACGACAGCAGGGCCGCATCATAGGTCTGCTGACCACTTAAAGTTGACAAAAAAGCATCGCCAGCAGTACCGTTTGACACACTGGTTGCATCAGAGTTGTTGGTCGTTCCGTTAACAGAGTTCGCAGCACCTGTCGTCAACACGATACCAGAATCAAAGCCCAAGCCTGACGCTAAACCATCGGTAAAGTAACCTGAAGCACTATTGGCCCCTGTATAGGAAGCGTTAGAAATAACAACGCCATCACCAGCCAAAGACTGAGCCATGTTATCAGCACTATCAAAATCAGTGATAACCATGGCAGAAGCCGAACCGGCGAATATCGACAGTAACGATGCACCAATCAGAGATTGCGTAAAGGTATTCATTTTCTTCATCATATTTCCCTATAAAAACTAAAAATAGCCACTGACAGCGGCTGAAGAATCATTCCATTTGATACTGATGACATAACTAAAATCAGATAATAAACAATTTCTTATGCTCAAAAAGAGCGCATTAATCAAACTCCACTTACCCAGCAGTTGGAATGACACCATTTTGAAGCAATAAACAAGCCAAAATCACAATCGCATGTATTTAAATAACTTTTACGTATTATGTATAACTAAAATATATTGTAACGTAAAATTTGCAGACACTTTAACGGCAGGGTTTATTACTCAGCAATGCTATTTGAAAGCACCAATATTCAATGAGTTAGACCGAAAACAGAATAATAGTAGGAGTCAAGCTTCAACCGCCTATTGAAGCCAAATGAGGGGTACTGCCTGCATCTCCTTGATGCAAATAGTGAGTTTCACGCTTGGTCTGTAAGGCGGATTGTAATCTAGCGATTAACTCATCCTGTTGCTCATCTGCGGCTAAAAGGTCACGCAACTCTACACCGCCTTCTCCGAACAGACACAAATGAAGTTTGCCTTGTGCCGACACCCGCAATCGATTGCAGCCTGCACAGAAGTCTTTACTGTAAGGCATGATCAAACCCAGTTTGCCCGCATAATCAGGATGCCAAAAACGTTCTGCAGGTCCGGCGTCTTTCTCTCGCAAAACCGATTGCCAGCCTTGCTGCAACATCCGCTGTTTGATCTGCTCTCCGCTCATGTGGTGCCGTTCAAAAAACTGATCCATTTCACCCGTTTGCATCAATTCAATAAACCGCATCTCCACTGGGCGGGTCTTTATCCAGTCTAGAAACTGATCCAGCTCTTTGCCGTTTAAGCCCTTAAGCAACACGCTGTTCAGTTTGACCTGCTCAAACCCGGCATCAAGCGCCGCATCAACCCCGGCCATCACCTCATGAAACAGGTTCTCTCCGGTGATTTGATGAAACATCTTCGGATCAAGACTATCGACGCTGACATTCAGATGGGTCAGGCCAGCATCACGCCACTCTTGCGCATGCTTTGCTAAACGATATCCGTTTGTCGTCAATGCAACTTTGGTTATCCCTGGCGTATCTGCCACCGTGCGTAACAACTCAGTAAAGTCTTTACGCATGGTCGGCTCGCCACCAGTAATACGCACCTTTTGCGTTCCCAACGCGGCGAATGCGCGGGTAATACGCGCCACTTCTGCTTGAGTAATAAAGTAGTTCCGCCCGTTAGGGCGATAGCCATCAGGCAAACAGTAAGTGCAACGAAAGTTACACACATCTGTTATCGATAGGCGCAAATAGTAAAATTGACGGCCGAAACCATCTTCAAGTTGAGTCATGGGCACCTTTCCAAGCATGGGAGGCTGACGCATTTCTACGGCAACCCTGGTGGCGAAATTGCCACGGCCCCCACTCCTTATTACTCAGCCACAGCGGAAAACTTAGGGCGAGAGGGCTCGGTGTCTGCACAGTTGTGCATATTCAAGTCTACCTCATAAACACCGATTAGGAACAATCACCCCTAAGTGGTAATTTGAACTAAATTCGAAACCTATGTTGATTTGTATCAGGTAATTGGATGACCAAAACACTGCAAGACATTGAAACACAACCATCTGTTCCGAAACATTCACTGACTCGGGTGATCAGCCGCACCATGACACTGATGGTAGTAATGGCCGCACTCGCTATCTCAGTGTCGATACTTACCCTGTTACAAAGCCATTCTGACGCCCGTGCGATTAATGTCTCTGGTTCATTGCGGATGCAAAACTACCGCATGGCCTACAGTATCGAAACCAAAGCGCCAGAAGCAGAGATCCAAGCCAAAATAGTGGCATTTGAACACTCACTGCATGAACCCGCCTTAGCCAAACTATTAGACCGCAACACACCACCGCCACTAAAACGTAAATACCAAGCGATCCTTGATGAGTGGCAAGTGCTTAAAGCACACCTCACTGACCCGACAAAGCGGCCGCTGTATTTGGCAGAAGTAAAAAGCTTTGTCGACCGTATCGACAAACTGGTGTTTCTACTGCAAAGCCACCTAGAAGACAAAGTGGCTATGTTGGTGCTATTTGAAGCGATCTGCTTGCTGGTACTGCTTGCCACGGCCGTCTTTGCCATACGCTTCGTCAGCAATCAGGTGGTACAGCCGCTTAAATTACTGCTTCATGCCGCCTATCAAGTGAAGCGTGGCGATTTCTCTGTGAAAGTGAAAACAGGTAAAGCCGACGAGCTGGGTTTGCTGTCTGATGCCTTTAACGACATGGCCGCGGACCTGGCCAAGCTGTACGAAGACCTAAACCAGAAAGTGGCAGAGAAAACTGAAAAGCTACACTTGGCCAACAACACCTTATCAGTACTGTTTCAGTGCTCGGAAGCTGTGCATGTCAGCCATGTTGATGATGCCCAGATCACTGAGCTAATGAACAAAATCATCGACAACACCCGTATCAACGCGATGCAAGCCACCATTAATCCACAGCTGGCCCACGCGCTGCGAGACAGAAGTAGCGTAGGCGATATGACCGTAGGCGGGCCAAGGGTCTGTTTTGCCCTTTACATAAACGACATATCGCTGGGGCATCTGGAATTAATCTCAGCTGAAGAGTTGGATGAAAATGAACTACGATTGATGTCTACCTTCAGCCGGCTGATCTCAAAAGTGTTGCACGTAGAGTTATTGCTGCAGCAAGAGCAGCAGCTTTTGCTGATGGAAGAGCGTTCGATTATCGCCCGCGAGCTGCATGATTCGCTAGCTCAATCTCTCTCTTATCTGAAGATCCAATTAACACTACTGCGACGCGCGACCCAGGACGTCGAAGGCCCAAGCAGTGCAATTATGGCGGATCTGAATACCGGCCTAAACTCTGCTTATCGGCAACTGCGCGAACTGCTCAGTACGTTCCGCCTATCGGTGAAAGATGACAACCTAAAAACAGCCATCAGTACCGTGCTCAAACAGTTACAGCCTCAAACCGAGGCGCAACTGCAACTGGATTATCGCGTATCTGAATACCCACTACCTCCCCATCAGTACATCCACGTGCTACAGATTGTTCGCGAAGCGGTGATAAACGCCATCAAACATGCTGATGCTAAACAGATTTTTGTGCGCTGTGTTTATGACGGCGAAGGTAAGATCGACATTCAGGTAGAAGATGATGGCAAAGGGATCGGCGGTGAAGTACCAAACAAGCTCCACCACTACGGCGTGGCGATCATGAAAGAGCGCGCGGAATCCCTCGATGGTGAGTTGGAAATTGCAAATAAGCCTGACGGTGGTACTTTAGTGTCGCTCTGTTTTCCAGCGGTTGGTAACAGCGTCACGTAAATAAGGGAGAAGTGATGAGTAGTCAGATGCATCGCGTATTAGTCGTAGATGATCATCCATTGATGCGCAAAGGCGTTATCCAATTGCTGGCATTAGATGAAGCATTTCAGTTAGTTGGCGAGGCTAGCAACGGTGAAGAAGCGGTTGCATTAGCACTGCACCGACGCCCAGACCTTATCTTGCTCGATCTGAATATGAAAGGCATGAGCGGCTTAGACACCCTCAAGGAGCTACGTGCAGAGGGCGTAGACTGTCATGTCATCGCTTTAACCGTCTCTGATGCCTACGAGGATGTCATCTCCATGCTCAGCCAAGGCGCTAATGGTTATCTGCTAAAAGATATGGAGCCAGAGCATATGCTGAGCTCTTTGCGTTTGGCTGCCAATGGTGAGCAAGTGCTGAGTAAAGAGATCGCGGGCTACCTGCTAAAACGGCCACAGGCGGAACAGACCCCGAAAGATGAAAAGCTCAGTGCTATCACCCGTCGGGAGAGCGAGATCCTGGCGCTTATCGCCAAAGGCAACAGTAACCGCGAGATTGGCGAGACGCTGCATATCTCAGAAGGGACAGTGAAAGTTCATGTTAAAAGCCTACTGAAAAAACTAGGCATGAAGAGCCGAGTTGAAGCTGCGGTATGGTTTTTAAGTTGATTGCAATTAAGCCCACCAGACTCTGACCATCAGGGTCTGGTAAATCGGCTTACAACAGCTCAACTAGATAAGCCCGCCAGTAACTTATCAGCCACCAGCAGCGCTTGTTCATAATCAAAGCTATCAATATGTTGTCGCAGTAACTCAAAATCCTCTTGTTGCTCAGGCAACGCTGTCGCTAGCTGATCCAGCTCGTCATCAGCGATAAAGTCATTGTCTTGCAACTTCTGCCGCAGGGTTTGCCACAGTAGCGCAACATCCACCTCGTTGGTCTGCTCATCAGGGAGCGATGCAGGTACAGATTGCTCCAGCTGCAACCGCTCAATTTCAGCCATCACATCCGCAACCGCTTTCGTCAGATCATCGAACGCTTGCGCTGTGGCAGCATTCTGTTGTCCATAATTGGCTTCAAATACAGCGGATCTCGCCGCCAACTTGGTCATTCCTAAGTTTGCCGCGACCCCTTTTAGCGTATGCGCAACCCGTTCAGCTTCTTGCCAATTCTGCTGCTGTTCAAAAGCGCGGAGCCGACCTACAACCTCTTGATAATCACGGGCGAATATATCCAGAGTTGAGTGCCATGCCTTCTTATTGCCGGACATCTGGCGTAAACCAAAATCAGCATCGAGCACAACCTCCTCAGCCTCCCTAGAGGGGCGATCACCAGCGCCCGCTTCAAGAGAAGAGGCCAATGCGCGATCCGGATCTATCCACAACGCTAATGTGCGGTATAGATCTTCTTGCAGTACCGGTTTCGAAATATGATCGTTCATCCCAGAAGCAAGACACTTTTCACGATCACCGGCCATGGCATTGGCCGTCATCGCGATGACGGGAAGTTCGGCAAACCGGGGTATTTTCCGCAGCGCCCTCGTCGCCTCATAGCCATCTAATACCGGCATCTGTACATCCATCAGCACGGCATCAAATTGGTGCTTATCTAACAGTGTCAGCGCTTCCTGACCATGATTCGCTATGCTGACATCGATCCCGACCAATCTCAGCATCTCCTGCGCTACCTGTTGATTAATCTGATTATCTTCAACCAACAAGACCTGCTTATTATGCAAAATATCTCTCAATATACGGTCGTCGGCGTAACTTTCCAGCGCACTCTCTTCTACCAAAATTTCGTTGCTGCCACGGATAGTAAAGAAGAAAGTCGAGCCTTTATCTGGCTCACTTTGCACCCAGATCTCCCCCCCCATCATTTCGACGAGACGGCGAGAAATTGTTAATCCCAAACCGGTACCACCGTATTTACGCGTGGTGGACGAATCCGCCTGCGTAAACGCTTTGAAGAGCTGCTCACACTGTGCTGCTGAAATGCCGATCCCCGTGTCGGTAACAGCAAACTGCAAATACGTTTCCGCCTCACTGCCACGTAGGTTCGTCACCTTGATAGAGATACTACCCTCGGAGGTAAATTTCACCGCATTGTTAATCAAGTTAATCAAAACCTGGCCAATACGAAGGGAATCCCCCATCATCCGATCCGGCACATCTTGACCAATATCGACATTCAGTTTCAGGCCTTTCTCCTGGATTTTTAACTGCACGACACTGGAAGCATTTTCAATCACATCTTCGACATAGAATGGCGCATCTTCCAGATCCATCTTGCCAGCTTCAATTTTGGAGAAATCAAGAATGTCATTGATGATATCGAGCAGGCTATTGGAAGCCCCCCAAATTTTACTGACATAATCTTTTTGCCGCTCATCCAACGGCGTACTTAGCGCCAATTGCGATAAACCAAGGATCGCATTCATTGGTGTACGAATTTCGTGGCTCATATTGGCCAGAAATTCACTCTTAGCGCGATTGGCTTTTTCAGCTTCCTGTTTCGCTCCAAGCAGGGCTTCATTGGTGTGCTTTAACTCGGATGTGCGCAGCCTGACGCGATCTTCAAGCTCTTCATTCAGGCGATACAACTGATCCTGGGCATGGCGACGTTGCGTGTCATCCATCATAAAGCCCTCTAACGCCTGCAGTTTGCCATTCTCATCAAATACACCGGCACCCTGTTCCCATAACCAACGGTAGCTGCCGTCAGCATGGAGAATACGATACTCAACGGTGTACTGTTCGCGCTTCGCTACCGCGCCCTGCACTTCCGCCCAAACACGATCGCGATCCTGCTGATGAATAATCTCACTGAACTGGCTATCGCCACCCATCACAAAACGTTCAGTGGCGTAGCCGGTCACTTTATGAAATGCAGGACTCAGGTATTCCATCGTCCAATGGGTGTCATTGGCACAACGGTAGGCAATGCCCGGCAAGTTACTCATCAAGAGTGAAACTTTGCGCTCACTTTCCCGCATCGCTTCCTCAACCGCTTTGCGGCTAGTGATGTCGATGTGGGTGCCCACCATACGCAGGGCTTCGCCCTGCTCATTGCGCTCGGTGACAGAGCCTCGAGCGAGGATCCAGCGATATCCCCCCTGCTTGGTACGCATGCGAAATTCACGCTGATAGTTACGCAGTTCGGGGTTATCAATCACCGCCTGTACAGCTTCGAATGTCGCGTCACGATCATCGTCATGCATTAGGTGGGAAAAGGTTTCCAAGACATTAGGCAGTTCGCCAGGCTGGTAACCCAACATGCCATACCAGCGAGGACTAAAATAAACCTCCCCGGTTTGTATTTGCCAGTCCCAGATACCGTCATTAGATGCTGTCATCGCTAAATTAAGTCGATGCTCACTTTCCAGCAACGCTTCCTGAGAAAGCTTCTGTTCAGTGATATCCCGTATGGTCACCAACACCAATTTAGCCTGTTCCAACTCTATGGGGCTCAAGCTGATTTCAGCAGGAAACATGGCGCCGTTTTTACACATGGCTAAGATATCCAGTCCTGCGCCCATGGTTCTCATTCTGGGATCGGCAAAATACTGGGCCATCCACGAGCTATGCTGAACCCGCCGATTAAACGGGATCAACATTTCCACTGAGCCGCTCACCAACTCGTCATGACGATATCCGAAACGTTGGATCGCACGCTCATTGGCTACGGTGATCACCCCCTCATGGTTAACCACCAAAATGGCGTCTGGGGACGCCTCCAACAACGCACGTCCTTGCTGTTCGGCACGCGTCATTAACTCAAGTTCAGCGGTGCGTTGCCCCAACACATCTTCAAGTTGCAAATTACTGTCGTTCAACTCCCGATTGAGCTTGGTCATGGAGTCAGCCATCTGGTTGAACGTATCTGCCAGCAGTCGCACTTCCAATGCTCCCGTGGCTGTCACTCGCTGGTCGTAATTCCCTAGTTTGATACCCGCAGCGACCTTAGTCAGCCCCAGCAACGGCTTCGTTACCCGGCGTACAACGATAATGATCAGCAACAGTGCCAGTGGCAAAACCGTGCCCGCGATAATCAGTAACCGATTTGTCATCGCGGCGTGTGATGCAAATGCTTCCTCGTGATTAAGGGTAACAACCAACCCCCAATCCGCTTCCGCCAGATAACGAACGGCAGCAACGACTGGCAAGCCGTGGTAGCCCGTCGCTTGTTCAATAAACTGTTCTTGCCCGGCTAACGCCAACATTTCAGGCGAACTTTCATCATCGCTGGCGATCTCAACCAGCACTTTGCTGGGAACAAAACGTCGGGGAGTGAGGTAAACAGGCTTGCCTTCTTTGTTGTAACTAATGACTAAAGTCTCACCGCTTTCACCTAAATGACTGTAGTCAGAGCTGACATTAAAAACGCCACTGACACGGCTATGTACCAAGATCACCCCTAAAAAATCACTTTCCAGCACCAATGGCGCACTAAGTAAATTTAGGATTAAGCCACCTTCCCGCTCATAGATACCGGTTTGCACCCGGGAGGAACCGATGATAAACGCCCGATGCTCTGCCATATTCCGTCCAATCAGCCCCTCATTTGAGCTGGCTACCAGCCGGCCCTTAAGGTCGAGAACAGACACAGCAAACAGATCAGGCAAAGTGAATTGGGCATCTTTGAGGATACGACGGATACGGATCAGCTCTTGCGTATCCCCCGTGTTGTTATAGGTCAGCAAAGAGCGACGCAACTGGGTGCGGCTGGCGATCAATGCAACTCGCTCCCGGCTTTGACGCAGATACGCTTCAATGCGCTTCGCTTGAGAATCGGCGAGCGTACTTAACCGCAGTTCGGTTTGTTCAAGTAGCGCTTCACGGTAGGCTGCCGCAGTTAACAGCCCCACAGACACCAGTGACAGCAGCACGATACTGCCAACCCCGAACAGGAATAGATTCCTTAGTTTCATCTTGCCGTTATCCCAGACATAAAACTCCCTGTGCAATAGCGCACGGCATCTATCATGCTAGCAAATCAATAGCAAAAGGCGAGCAACAACAACCCGTTGCGTAGTACAACTGGGGGCTAGCGCACGCTCTTAATCTCATCCTTAAATAAACTCAGATGGAAATATCTCTTGACAGTAACCCCTATCACAAAGTACACATAGCAGCATTAGTGATATTGACATTACAAAACTGACGGTAACGTGAATTCAATTCGGCATATCCTACGACTAAACCTACTACTGCTCGCAGTTCGCCTGCGCGGGTTTGTCATGCCGACCGTATAATACGACCGGACAGAACAAAAAACCCGTGCAGCAAGCGCGGGTTTTTTTATTGTTTAAGCGAAAGCAACTAGACGCCATCAGGGGGCACCATGAGCGACCAAGTGATCATCTTCGACACCACCTTAAGAGACGGCGAACAAGCGCTGTCAGCGAGCTTGACGGTGAGAGAGAAGCTACAGATCGCCCTCGCTCTTGAGCGCCTTGGTGTTGATGTAATGGAAGTTGGCTTCCCGGTGTCATCACCTGGTGACTTTGAATCTGTTCAAACCATCGCCAACACCATCAAAAACAGTCGTGTTTGTGCCTTGTCGCGCGCTGTTGAAAAAGATATCGATGCGGCAGGCGAAGCCTTACGTAACGCTGCGCAAGGGCGTATTCATACCTTTATCTCAACTTCAACGATCCATGTTGAAAGTAAATTAAAGCGGAACTTTGACGATGTCCTTGCGATGGGGATCAACGCGGTCAAACACGCACGCCGCTATACCGATGATGTCGAATTTTCTTGCGAAGACGCAGGTAGAACACCTATCGACAACTTGTGTCGCATGGTCGAGGCCGCCATTACAGCCGGTGCAACCACAGTCAACATTCCAGACACCGTGGGCTACACCATCCCATCAGAATTTGGCGGCATTATTCAAACCCTGTTTAACCGCGTACCCAACATCGACAAAGCGATTATCTCGGTGCATTGCCATAACGACTTAGGTTTGGCCGTAGCCAACTCTATCAGTGCCGTGCAACAAGGCGCTCGCCAAATCGAATGTACCGTCAATGGTATCGGCGAACGCGCCGGTAACTGCTCGATGGAAGAGGTGGCGATGATCATCAACACCCGTAAGGATATGTTCCCGAACGTCACCACGGGCATCAATACCAAAGAGATTTACCGCACCAGCCAGATGGTCAGCCAGCTTTGCAACATGCCGGTTCAATCTAATAAGGCGATTGTGGGTGCCAATGCATTTAGCCACTCTTCAGGTATCCACCAAGATGGCGTACTCAAAGCAAAAAATACCTATGAGATCATTACGCCAGAAAGCATCGGTTTAAGCCAAAATGTCCTGAACCTGACAAGCCGCTCTGGCCGTCATGTCATCAAGCATCGCATGGCTGAAATGGGTTATGGCGTTGATGACTACAACATGGATGAGTTATACGCAGCCTTTTTGAAGCTGGCCGATAAGAAGGGTCAGGTGTTTGATTACGATCTGGAAGCCTTAGTATTCTTCACCAATATGCATGACGCAGATGATTACTATCATCTCGACTATCTGTCTGCACAATCTGGTACCGGGATCATGAGCACTTCCAGCGTGAAGCTGCGCGCGGGTGACAAAACTATATGTGAAGCGGCGACAGGTAACGGCCCGGTTGATGCCGTATACCAAGCGATTAGCCGTGCCACTAATATCGAATTTGAAATGAAGGATTATCACATCGGAGCCAAAGGCGCTGGTGAAGATGCATTAGGTCAGGTCGACATAGTCGCCCTGCATAACGGCCGCCGTTTTCACGGCATGGGCCTTGCAACAGACGTTATCGAAGCTTCAGCGCAAGCCATGGTGCATGTGTTAAATCACATTCACCGAGCAAAGGCAGTTGAAGCCAAAAAACAAGAGATTCAAGACATTAAAGTAGCGGGTGAAAAATGAGTAAGCAAAACTACCGCATTGCGGTATTGCCAGGGGATGGTATCGGCCCAGAGGTAATGGCGGAAGCGATCAAGGTGCTGGACGCCGTACAACAGAAATTTGGATTCACCCTCGATTATCAGCAATATGATGTCGGCGGCATCGCCATCGACAACCACGGTGAACCTTTACCTCCAGCCACATTAGCAGGCTGCGAAGCTTCTGATGCTATCCTATTTGGCTCCGTGGGTGGTCCCAAGTGGGAAGGCCTGCCACCAGAAAAGCAGCCCGAACGTGGTGCATTGCTGCCCCTTCGTGGCCACTTTGATCTATTTTGTAACCTTCGCCCTGCCAAGATCCACCCTGGTTTAGAGTCATTGGCGCCGTTACGTGCCGATATCGCCGCCGCAGGTTTTGACGTGTTGTGCGTACGCGAACTCACTGGTGGTATTTACTTCGGTAAGCCCAAAGGCCGCGAAGGTGAAGGCGAAGATGAAACCGGCTTCGACACCATGAAGTACTCTCGCAAAGAGGTACGTCGCATCGCACACATTGCGTTTCAGGCCGCTCGCGGTCGTGGCGGCGTGGTCACCTCTGTCGACAAAGCCAATGTATTAGCTACATCGATTTTATGGCGTGAAGTGGTTGAAGAAGTCGCTAAAGACTACCCAGACGTCACCCTGAATCATCTATACATCGACAATGCGACCATGCAGATGTTGCGCTATCCAGCACAATTTGACGTACTGCTGTGCGGCAACCTGTTTGGCGATATTTTGTCTGATGAAGCTGCCATGATCACCGGCTCTATGGGTTTATTGCCTTCCGCCAGCTTAAACGCCGATGACTTCGGTTTGTATGAGCCAGCAGGCGGCAGCGCCCCGGATATCGCCGGCCAAGGTATCGCCAACCCGGTGGCACAGATCTTATCCGCCGCCATGTTGCTGCGTTTCAGTCTGAAGCAGGAAGCCGCCGCCAACGCCATTGATACTGCCGTGTCTAAGGCATTGAGCGAAGGCTATTTAACCGGTGAACTGTTACCCGCTGAAAAGCGTGACCAAGCCAAATCAACCAGTCAGATGGGTGACTTTATCGCCCAAGCCGTGTTGGAGAGTTAATCATGGCACAGACCTTATACGAGAAAATCTACAATGATCATGTGGTACGTGAGGAAGCTGGCGAGACGCCCGTGATCTATATCGACCGCCACTTGGTACACGAAGTGACCTCACCGCAGGCATTTGCCGGTTTAGAGTTGATGGATCGTCCTCTTCGTCAACCGGGCAAAACCTTTGCCACCATGGATCACAACGTGTCAACACGCTCCTTGGCGATAGACGCCTGTGGCCCGCAGTCTGAAACTCAGATGCGCACCTTGGCCAATAACTGTGAAAAGTTTGATGTGACCCTATATGAGATTGGTCATATCAATCAGGGCATCGTTCATGTCATGGGCCCAGAGCAAGGCCTCACCCTGCCTGGCACCACCATTGTGTGTGGCGATTCACACACCGCCACACACGGCGCTTTCGGCGCTATCGCATTCGGCATCGGCACTTCTGAAGTTGAACATGTGATGGCAACGCAAACGTTGAAGCAGCCGCGTTATAAAACCATGCAGATTAAGGTCACAGGTAAAGCTGGGCCGGGTATTACCGCGAAGGACATTATCCTGGCCGTGATTGGCAAGGTGGGCACAGCAGGCGGTAATGGCCATGTCATTGAATATTGCGGCGAAGCCATTGAAGCCTTGTCAATGGAAGGCCGTATGACCTTGTGTAATATGAGCATCGAGTTTGGCGGCAAAGCCGGTCTGGTGGCACCCGATCAAACTACCGCCGATTACCTCCAGGGTCGTCCATTTGCGCCGAAAGGCAAAGATTGGGAAGAGGCCGTGGCTTACTGGCAAACGCTGAAATCTGACGTTGATGCCAAGTTTGATACGGTCGTTGAACTAGACGCCGCCGAGATTGAACCTCAGGTCACTTGGGGCACTAATCCTGGCCAAGTCACCGGTATCAACTCTCCGATCCCACAACCAAACGACTTCGCAGATCCTGTGGAAGCAGACTCTTGCCGCAAGGCACTGGCCTATATGGGCATAGAAGAGGGGCAGAAACTAACGGATCTGACCGTCGACAAAGTGTTTATTGGTTCATGTACCAACAGCCGCATTGAAGATTTGCGTGCGGCCGCTGACGTGGCCAAAGGCAAGAAAGTTGTTGCCGGTATCGAAGCCATCGTCGTACCGGGCTCAGGCCAGGTGAAGAAACAGGCGGAAGCGGAAGGCTTAGATAAGATCTTCACCGAAGCCGGTTTTGAATGGCGCTTGCCAGGTTGCTCTATGTGTTTGGCAATGAATGATGATCGTCTGGGTTCAGGAGAGCGTTGCGCTTCCACCTCGAACCGTAATTTTGAAGGTCGTCAGGGCCGTGGCGGACGCACCCACTTGGTCAGCCCAGCAATGGCAGCGGCAGCAGCCGTCGCAGGTCACTTCGTTGACATCCGCAAGTTGAAATAGGAGCAGATCATGTCAGGTATAACTACATTCACCGGCTTGGCAGCGCCATTGGATCACTCCCATGTCGATACCGATCAGATCATTCCAAAGCAGTTTCTGACTAAAGTCGAACGCGTTGGCTTTGGCCAGCACTGTTTTCATGACTGGCGCTATTTGGATGAAGCGGGCGAGCAGGAAAATCCCGATTTTATTTTGAACGCACCACGTTACAAGGGTGGTGAAGTTCTGTTAGCCAGAGAGAATTTCGGTTGTGGCTCTTCCCGTGAGCACGCGCCCTGGGCACTGAAAGAGATGGGCTTCCAAGTCGTGATAGCCCCGACTTTTGCCGACATCTTTTATGGCAATGCCATCAATAACGGCATGCTGCCGATTCGCTTAACAGAAGCGCAGGTGCAACAGCTGTTCGAAGAGGTCGTCGCAGAGGAAGGCAGTAAGATCACTGTCGATCTGGAAAACCAAAAAGTGATCGCACCAAGTGGTGCCAGCTTTGGTTTTGATATTGATCCTTTCCATCGCGAATGCATCATGAAAGGGTTGGACAGCATCGGTTGGACGCTGCAGTTTGCAGAGCAGATCCAAAGCTACGAAGATAACATCCCTGCCTGGCGTCGTTAATTCTTAACAGCAGGTCAACAAAAAAGGCTTCCCTCAGGAAGCCTTTTTTATTATTTGCAGTATCACCACAGGCAACTTAGACAGATAGCGTCATCTCACGCAGGCGCAAATTCATTCGCTAATCGCCGACCCAACATTCAAACAGTCAGATCCTCCACCACCAATGTCTATTGCGCCATCAATGACAATTTCAAACGCCTGTTTTATGACGCTCTAGGTTTACGTCAGGCTTTTTTACAGAATTCTAATGCTGTGTGATGCCGTTAGCAAAACGTCGGAATGTTGACGGACAGTTCACTTTTTAGTCGGTACCATCGCTAAATTGTTTAAATTTTGTAAAACCGTAAACGCTAACTTTCTGTGACTTACCGAGGAACCATAAGGATGATTTGGTCTAAATTCGGCAAAGCGCTACTCATGCTGCTCATTGCAGCGGGACTAAGCGCCTGTAACGATCGCAAGATAGAAGATGAAGTGTTCTACTTTGTGCTACCCGATCGCTTTCACAACGGCGATACCAGCAATGATACCGGCGGTATCGAAGGCGAAAAGCAAGATCATGGCTATGATCCGGCTGATAAACGTTACTACCACGGTGGTGACCTCAACGGCTTGATTAAAAAGTTACCCTATCTGGATCAGATGGGCATCACTGCGATCTGGATGACGCCAGTATTCAAAAATATGCCCACCGTAGATAACTCCGCGGGCTACCATGGCTACTGGACCATCGATTACACCCAAATCGATCCGCATTGGGGCAGTAACGACGAACTACAAACCTTGATAGACAAAGCGCATAAGCGCGATATCAAGGTGTTTTTCGATATTGTCATCAATCATACCGCTGATGTGATCCGTTTTCAGGAGTGCCATAACGCCGACGGTTCACTGATCGATCCGGATACCGGCTGTCCTTATCGCTCTCTGGATGAAATAGCGAGCAATCCTTACACCCCGTTTGCCCTGCCCGGCATGGAAGCGGTGAAGGTTCCTGCTTGGTTAAATGATTTTGAGTACTACCACAATCAGGGTGATAGCACTTTCAGTGGTGAGAACTCATTCAATGGTGACTTCTTCGGTCTGGATGATCTGAAAACAGAACATCCAGATGTCGTTAACGGCATGGTTGACCTGTTTAAATATTGGATCAGCGAATACCGCATGGACGGCTTTCGTGTCGATACCGTAAAGCATGTAAATATTGAGTTCTGGCAACAGTGGACCCCGGCCATTATGGCTCACGCTGAAGATGAAGGGCTGGACGACTTCTTCGTATTTGGCGAAGTATTTGAAGGTCACCCTAAAGATTTGAGCGTTTACTCCACCAAGGGACAGCTCCCTTCAGTCCTCGACTTCGGCCTCTATTACGCCATTCGTGACGTAGTCGCCGATTCCCAAGGCACAGATCGCCTGCAGTGGATCTTTGATCGCGATGACTACTACACCGATGCTGACAGTAATGCGTCGCAACTGCTGACCTTCTCCGGCAACCACGATGTTGGCCGTATTGGCCAGCAGATCGACATCTTTAATCCAGAAGCCTCTGAAGAGGAACGTCTGGCGCGCGCCGAACTGGCCAACAGCATTCTATTCCTGGCTCGTGGTGTTCCCGTGGTTTACTACGGTGACGAGCAGGGTTTTACTGGTGATGGCAACGATGCTGACGCCCGTGAAGATATGATGCCCAGCTTGGTTGAAGAGTTTAACGACAATGATCTGATCGGCACGGATGACACAACCGCCGACGACAACTTTAATAAACGCCACCCGCTGTATAAAAATGTTAAGGCGCTTTCCAAGTTGCTCGACAAGTACAATGGTTTGCGTCGCGGTGACCAATACGCACGTTACAGCAGTGCAACCCCTGGTATTTTCGCATTCTCAAGAATGGACAGCGATGAGCGCCGCGAATACCTGGTTGCATTTAATACCTCTACCGAAGAGCAGAGCTTTTCCACTGATGTCGACGGCAGCGGCTATGCCCGTATTTGGCCCAAACCAGGTGAAAAGCTAACACCGGATGCTGACGGCCAACTAACGCTCACGGTACCAGCACTGTCTGCTGTGGTTTACCTGTCCATGGACAAGATAGCCAAGCCTGACGACACCCCTGCCCTCTTATTCAGCACACTCACTGACGGGGCGATGGTAATGGACCGCGTTGAAGTCGCGGTCACCATGGCTCATGAAGTGCCAGCCGCCTATCCAGGCTTATATGGTGTTGATTTTGAAGCCAGTGTTGATGGCGGTGACTGGATCTTTATCGGCCACGATGCTGCGCCTCCTTATCGCGTCTACTTTGACGCCACCGAACTCGCCGATGGCACGCCAGTCAGCTTCCGTGCCACTGCAACCAATGTTCCCGATGAAAGCGTGATTGAAGTAACCACCGAAATTGGTGCGGTCGAAGGGATGACCATCCTGTTTGAAAAGCCAGAGGAGTGGGAAGCACCCAACCTCTACTGGTGGGCTGCTGCGCCCCAAGCCGACACCAGCTGGCCAGGCGTCACCATGGAACATGTCATTGAAAACTGGTACCAGTTCAAGTTCGACGACGGCGTCACCAGCGCCAATATGATCTTCAACGATGGTGCAGGTCAGCAAACCACAGATCTCTACCGTGAAGGCGATGGCTGTTACACCATTGATGCCGGTTGGCAAGACAGCTGCGATCTACCAGAGCCAGGGATCACCCTTTACTTCAAGCAGCCTGATGGCTGGGCCGATACCATAAACCTCTATTATTGGAACGCTGCCCCTGCGGATGACGCCAGCTGGCCTGGCGTTGCCATGGAGCTCATCGGCGAAGGTTGGTACAAATACCAACTGCCTACCGATGTCGCCATGGCCAACATGATCTTTAACGATGGTAGTGGTAATCAGACCGGCGATCTCTATCACGAAGGAGACGGCTGTTACGAAAATGACGCCTGGATCGTCGACTGCGAGCCACCCCAAGCAGGCATAAAACTCTACTTTAAAAAGCCTATCGACTGGACCGATGGCATTAATCTCTACTACTGGGATGCAGCCCCTGCGCCAGCGGTTGACTGGCCTGGCGTTGCGATGACTGATGAGGGCAACGACTGGTACAGCTACCAGATGCCGTTAAACGTGACCATGGCTAACATGATCTTCAACGATGGCAGCGGCAATCAAACCAGCGATCTATACCGAGATGCTGACGGCTGCTACGAAAACAGTGAGTGGATAGACAGCTGCGATATTACAGGTTCAGAGCCTGGCTTCACTGTCTATGTTCGCCGCCCATTAAGCTGGAACGTACCCAATATCTATTTCTGGGGCACAGCCAACGATCCCGCATGGCCCGGCGCCGAGATGACAGCCATTGGTGATGATTGGTATAGCTACCAGTTTGCCGACGGTGTGTCAGCTGTCAATGTGATCTTCAATGACCTCACCGGCAATCAAACCACCGACCTCTATCGTGATGCTGATGGCTGCTACGACATCGAAACCAACGAGTGGAGCGACAGCTGTGCTATTCCAGGTTTTACTGCCTACCTAGAGAAGCCAGACGTCTGGGCAGCACCCAACCTCTATTTCTGGAGTCCTGGGCCAACAAATGCACCGAATGTTGGCTGGCCAGGTGACGCCATGACCGATCTAGGCAGCAACTGGTTTAGTTACCAGTTTCCTGCGGGCGTGCAATACGCCAACCTGATCTTCAATGACGGCACAGGTCAACAAACATCGGATCTATTCCGCGAAGGTGACGGCTGCTACAGCGTTGCAGATGGCGATTGGACTGATAGCTGTGACTATCCAAAGCCGGGGCTAAAGCTCTACTTCAAAAAGCCCGGCGATTGGGGTGGCGACGTCAACCTCTACTATTGGGAAGCGGATCCCGCTCCTGCAGTTGACTGGCCAGGAGCGGCCATGACCAGCCTTGGCGATGACTGGTACCTGTTTGAGTTCCCACAAGGTGTGGACAGCGCTAATCTGATTTTCAATGATGGCGCAGGTAATCAAACAACCGATCTGTTCCGCGACGGTGATGGCTGTTTCGGTGAGTTCAGCGAAGATTGGCGCAACAGCTGTATCACGCCAGACTCAAGTACAGACGTTGAGATCCAGAATGCTTCGGCCCACTGGGTGGCGCTGAACAGTCTTCTCTGGACTCCATCGGACAGCCGCTGGGCTCGAGTCGAGCTGGTTTCCGCGCAATCTCAATCCATTGTTGTGGTTGATAACCAACTGCAAAATGTAGAGACCTCTGTCACTCTGAGTGCAGGCGCATCCATTCCTGCAGATATTGCAGAAAAAGCACCGCACCTGACCGGACTAGATGCTTGGTCAATCGACGCTATCGATGCGACAGTCGCAGACCAGTTGCTTAAAGGTCACCTGCTGTTGGCGGCGTATGACAGCAATGACTTCCTACTGGAAGTCACCCGCGTACAAACACCTTGGGTATTGGATCAGCTCTACGCATACGACGGCCAATTAGGTCTCTACTTTGAGCAAGGACAACCCCATATTTCAGTATGGGCGCCGACGGCGCAAAATGTTCAGCTGATCCCCTCTAGCGATGCAGTTTCTGATGGCACAGCGATTACCGCATCATCAGTCGCTAACGGGGTCTGGCACTTTGTAGGCGACGCCAGTTGGGACCTGATGTACTACCAGTTTGAAGTCAGTGTGTTCCATCACCTGAGTGATCAACTGGAGACCTTCCGCGTCACCGACCCTTACTCCGTCAGCCTGAGCACAGACAGTCGTTACAGCCAGGTGGTCAACCTTAACGATGCCAGCCTCAAGCCTGCCGGCTGGGATGGTATTCAAAAAGCGCTGCCACCCCACAGTGATATCACTGTGTATGAAGGCCATGTTCGCGATTTCAGTGCGTTTGACACGGCAGTACCCGCAGCACATCGCGGTAAATACTTGGCGTTCACCTACAATGGCGTTGACAGCGCACCACTGTCAGCGGGTATGGCCCATCTGCAAGCGCTGCAAGCTGCAGGCCTGAGCCACTTCCATCTGTTGCCGGTGAATGATCTAGGCTCGATCAGAGAAGACGGCACCATGCGTGCAGATCTCGATGACCCCTACAGCAAGCTATGTGCGCTGGTAACCACACCTGCGGTACAAGCACGCTGTGGCGATTTCGACGGACTGACACTTGGCGAAGCCCTAACGCAGTTAAAAGACGCAGATCCACTCAATGCTGAGATCCAGGCGATCTTGTACGAGCCTCGTAGCGATGCAGCGGTATCAGTAGATGGCTTCAACTGGGGTTACGATCCCTATCACTTCAACGCGCTGGAAGGCAGTTACGCCACCGATCCGCAAGGCACGGCACGTATTGTTGAGTTCCGTGAGCTAGTGAAGGCTCTGGACGAAGTCGACCTGAATGTGGTCGTTGATGTGGTCTACAACCACACCTTCGCTTCGGGTCTGTCTAACCAGTCAGTTCTGGATAAAGTGGTTCCGGGCTATTACCACCGTCGTAACCCATTCAGTGGCGATGTCGAAATGAGCACCTGCTGCGACAACACCGCCACCGAGCATGAAATGATGGGTAAATTGCTCACCGACACCTTGGTTCACTGGGCTAAGCACTACAAGATTGATGCGTTCCGCTTCGATCTGATGGGCCACATCCCTAAAGCGGTGATGGTAGAAGCACAAGCCACACTGCAAACCCTCACCCTAGCCACTGACGGTGTCGATGGCGCCAATATCTACCTGTATGGCGAAGGCTGGGACTTCGGCGAAGTGTCTGGCGACCAACGCTTTGAACAAGCCACCCAGTTCAACATGGCAGGCACGGGCATTGGTACTTTCAACGACCGTTTGCGTGATGCGGTACGTGGTGGCAACTTCACTGACCGCGGCGCAGCACAAGGGTTTGCCAACGGCAATGAGCTATTCTGGAATGGCCGTGCCCCCGGCGCTTCCAGCTTAGTTGACCAAGCTGACCGCATCCGTATCGGCATGGCTGGTAACCTGCAAACCTACCCGTTTGTTGACAACACAGGCACCACCACCGATGGCCTGAGCTACAGCGGTGTCGGCTACAACCTGGATCCACAGGAAGCGGTCAACTACGTCGACAAACATGACAACGAGACCCTTTGGGATAACACCCAGGCGAAACTGCCAGACGATATCAGTATCGCTGAACGTGTCCGTGTTCAGGCGCTGAGCCAGTCATTTGTCAATCTGGGCCAAGGTATTCCTTTCCATCAAATGGCGTCCGACTTAGCGCGCTCTAAATCGATGGATCGTAACTCGTTTGATTCCGGCGACTGGTTCAACAAAATCGACTTCACCAAACAAAGCAATAACTGGGCTGTCGGTCTGCCACCAGCAGAAGCTAACGAAGTACGTTGGACGCGTATGGCTGAGATCATGAGCAACAGCAACACCGTCGCTCAGGCTTCTCACATCGACATGGCCACCAGTCTGTTCCAGCAACAGCTGCAACTGCGCTACGACAGTAAACTGTTCCGCTTAGACACAGCAGAACAGGTGGAACAGCGCCTTGCTTACTGGAACACCGGTCCAGATCAGGCCGCAGGTATCATTGCCATGAGCGTCAGCGACGGTGTCTGTTCAGGTAACGACCTCGACCCAAGCTATGACGGCATTCTGGTGCTGTTTAATGCCGACCGCGTGAACCGCGACATCACACTGAATGAACTGCCAGGACTAACCCTGCATAGCATCCAGCAAAATGGCGCAGACGCGGTAGTAAAAACAGCCTCAGTAGACGGCGCGACATACAGCCTACCGGCGTTAACTGCCGCCGTTTTTGTTCAAGAGCAAAGCGCGGCGCAAGGCGAATTCCCTTGTAACCCCAGCTATGGCGCAGTCACCGAGCCAGGCTTCACGGTTTACTTTAAAAAGCCTGCGACCTGGGCGGATCCCAACATTTATTACTGGGATACGGCACCTGAGTCATACAGTGTCGACTGGCCTGGCGCGGCGATGCTGCCACTGGGTGATGACTGGTTTAGCTTCGAGATGCCTGCTGGTGTCGAAAGCGCCAATATGATCTTTAATGACGGCGCGGGTAACCAAACGGGTGATCTCTACCGCGAAGGAGAAGGCTGCTACGAAGCTGACACCTGGAGCGACAGCTGCACCCTGCCCGGTCTCAGCTTCTGGTTCGAAAAGCCAGCTGACTGGACGGATGAAGTGTACCTCTACTTCTGGGGCGCATCTGTCGATGGGCCAGGCTGGCCTGGTATTCAGATGACAGATCTGGGCAACGGCTGGTTCTTCTTCCAACTGCCAGAAGGCGCCCGCTCAACCAACCTGATCTTTAATGATGCTAACGGTTCGGGCAACCAGACCAGTGATCTGTTCCGCACCGCCAATGGCTGTTACAGCACAGTGAGTGGCTGGAGCGATAGCTGCGATTTGCCTTAACCAACAGGCAGTTATTCAGTTAAAAAAGGCCGCATCTGCGGCCTTTTTCGCATACAACCTAATCTCACAACGCAAGCGCTTAGATTAAGGGGGATGACAAGAGCACATCAGAAACCCTAAGTATCGGCAATCAGTGTTGTAAGAGCTCTTTCTACTCTCTGCATCGTTAGAAAAGACCACGCACAAACACTCGCTAATTTATTAATAAAACCAAAGCAAATTTAGCCAAAGCTTTATATAAAACAATAGCTTAACCTCAAAGGAAGAATGCATTAACATCGCGGTTACAACACCAAAACCAAGATCCATCATGTCGATAAAAAGAATACTGTTATCTCTTACTCTTTGTTTTATGAGTCTCACCACCTCTCTCTCCGCTGCTGCTCAAAGCCGTCACATCACCCTTGAGCTTTTTAATAAGCAGGCAGGTGTACAGCAACGAACCAATGCGCCAATCAGCAGCCGAACCATTGACAATAAGGTGAGTGACGCGACGCCACGAACCAGCAGTCAATTGACCAATGAGGAATCTCAGTTGCTCGTTGTCGCGGTAAATAAAAGTGGCGACGCACTGTCTGAAACCGTCATTCAAAATCCATTGCGCAAAAACGTGGAATCATTCAATCCAGACACGGGGGAAATAGAACACGCCCAAGTCGTTGAACTCCCCAAAGGCGTTGTTGATATCACCTTGCCTGAATCTGCAGATATCGAGCAGTTGATCATCTATCAACAAAGCGAAGGTAAGCTGGTTGAGATCGACCGGATCACCGTGGGAAAGTCCACCATTAAGGCACAGAGCCGTGTGGCAGCGATGAGCGATGATGTATTTCCGGTGCTGTATAACGGCGATTCAGACAACCGTTCTGATCTTATCATTGTCGCCGACGGCTATACCGCCAGCGAGCAAGGTAAATTTGAACAGGACGTTCAGCGGGTTGTTGAAGGCTACTTTAAAGAAGTGCCCTATAACGAATACAAGAAGTTTTATAACGTCTGGGGCGTAAAAGCGGTGAGCGCCGTGTCCGGTGCAGGCGTCAATGGCCAGCAGATCAATAACGCTTTTGGTGGCCATTTTGGCTGCTACGGTATTGACCGACTGCTGTGTGTCGATGAATCGAAAGTTCAGAGCTACGTGCGCGCGCGTATGGATGCCAATGCACGTGACCAGATTTTGGTGGTCGTCAATACCACCAAATATGGCGGTGCTGGCGGCACCGTGGCCACCATGTCTCTGGCCAGTGCCGCGATTGATCTGGCTTTGCACGAAATTGGTCACTCATACGGTGGTCTGGCTGACGAATACGACTACGGCACTTGTTACGGTGGCGAGCCCAGCGAGCCAAACTCAACTTCCCGTCGTGGTCAGAAGTGGGATTATTGGAGCGATATCAGCAGAGTCGATTGGTTTGAAGGCTCAAGCTACTGTGCCACCGGGAAATATCGCCCCACCAACAACTCGATGATGCGCTCGCTTGGTCAGCCATTTGAAGAGATTAACAACGAAGTTTTAGTTCTAAAGACTTATCAATACGCCGATGCCATTGATAGCTTCAGCCCCACACAAACCTCTTTGTCTGTTGATGGCAGTCAACGGTTCGAGCTTGAAACCGTTGACCCCGCGCTGAGTACACAACAGATAACCTGGTACGTGGATGGCAGTGAGGTGGCAAACGGTAGCCAGTTTACGTTATCAAAAAATAACTATAGCGATGGCAGCTATCTAGTCAAAGCGGTTGTGCAAGACAGCACCAACCGCGTACGCCGCGATCCAAGCAACCTGTTGAGTGACTCGATCAGCTGGACGGTCACACTCAGTGGTGACGACACACAGTGCCCAGAGCTCACCGATGCCCCTAGCGGTTTAACCGCAACGCAAATAACGACAAACGCTTTCACCGCAACATGGGAGCCATTGGCAGATGCCAAGCAATATCAAATTGACCTGTTCAGCAACGATGTATGGGAAAGTTTCAGTACCTCAGCAACCAGCTATCAATTCACCGGCCTCGCTGAAGGCAGCGACGCTCAGGTGCGTATCAAAGCCAGCAACGCCTGCAGTAGCACAGGTTTCAGTGCCGCTGTCGCGATTAAACTGGACGACAGTCAAGATTGCGACGTTCCCCAAGTGGTTGGCCAATTGGCGATCAGTGCCGTCACTGAAACCTCTTTCAATGTCAGCTGGGACGCAACGCAGAGCAGCAGTTCATACCTGATTCAGTTATGGGATGAAGGCGCGAAGAAGTGGGTTGATCACGGCACCACCCAAGCCACCGAGCTGACAATCACCAATCTGCCTTCAGGCACCACCCAGTATGTTCAAGTCATTGCGCTCAATGCCTGTGGCGATCAAGCGAGTCCGTCTGCTTGGGTAACCATCGAACTGTTAACCGAGACTCAACCCTGTGAGGCGCTAGCCGCCCCAGAAAAACCTTGGGCAACCGATATCACAGCCACAGGATTTACTGGTCAATGGAACGCGCTGGCTGGCGCTGCGTCCTACGAACTGCAACTATGGGATGAAGCCAACCGCCGTTGGTACGCTTACACCACCACCACAGACAATCAGGTGCAGGTCACCGGACAATCAGGTACCAGCTACTTCTTAATCAGAGGGGTCAATGCCTGCGGTGAGCCTGGTGAGTATTCACCATGGACAGAAGTCAAACTAACGTCTCAGTGTACTTCTGCGCCAGCGGCTCCCAGCATGGCAGTACAGGGAGCTACAGTCTCTTGGACTAAGATCTCTGGCGCCACCAGCTATGAGCTAAAGCGATGGACAGGCAGTGCCTGGGTTGATTACATGGAAACAGCCGCAACATCGCTGCAGGTAACCGCTTCAACCCCCACTTACTTGATCGTTCGAGCCACCAACAGTTGCGGAAAGAGTGGATACAGTAACTGGGTAAAAGCCCGCTAATCTATACCGCACTCAGCCTTCCCTAAGGCATTGAAAAAAGGCTGATATACCAAGGTATATCGGCCTTTTTTATGGGAACCAAATACTAGCAAAACATTAAAAAGGGCCTACATAGGCCCTTCATAGATCTGGCTTTTACTGGCGAGGATGAACTATCTACCTTGCACCATGATTAGTCGTGCTAGTTTGACTGGCTCATAGCTTTTTCAGCGTTAGATCGCCATTAACAGAAGTAAACTCGATCTTACCTGCGCCAGCACCCAGCTTGGTTGTGAGACTGCTACCTGAGCCATACTCTTCTTCAATCGCACGGTCATCGCTGATTTGGTTGTCTATATCCCCTCCCGCCACGGCACTGGCACGCACTCGGGCGCTGGTATTGGCGGGTAAATACAGCTCGGCATCCCCATTGACCGTAGCTATGGTCACTTCAGGCGCTTCACCGTTGCGAATTTTGGCTTCGACATCACCATTGACGACATTCATAAATATTTGTTGCGCCTGCTGAATATCCGCTGTGATATCGCCGCTGACCGCTTCAAACTTGACGCTTGTAGCCTGAGTATCTGACTCAATATCACCGCTGACCACTTGCAGCGCCAGTTTGCCAGCAGACTGCTTATCTTCAATATCACCGCTTACGGTGGTTAGACTAATGTCACCGTCACAACGCATGCAAGTGAGATCTCCACTCACGGATTCAATCTTCAGTTCACCCATCACTTGAGTAGCAACCACATCCCCGCTGACGGTGTTGATCCGGCTGCGGTTAGTAAAGCCACTAATATCGACATCAAATGAAGTACCGGCAATAGACAACACACTGCCATTGGGAAGCGATATTGTAAGTACCGAGCCGGGGTCGTTAACGCTGTACTCGCCAGACTTCGATTGCTTGATGACAAACGTAGTCACGCCATTTTCTGATGCAAAATCATAGCCATCAGCCTTCGGATCGATCGTGCCCGAAATAACCACTTTGTTATCGTCGCTGGCGCGTATCTCGGCCTTGCCAGCAGGCACCACTATTTCAATTTTTTCATTGCCAGTGACCTCTCGCTCGATACTGATTGGCTCGGCGCAGACCGACCAAGCAAACAGGCTGGTGACTGCGATCGCTAGCCATTGGTGAGTCAGTTTCATTGTTGTTCTCCCTCTATTCCGTCGATCTGCCCTGCCATTTAGGCAGTAAATCGAATCAATGTGTTTAGTAACTGGATCTGCTTGTTATTCAGGTCTCGCAACATGCTCAAAAGCTTCTGGTTGTCGGGCTGCAGCGTCAGGGCTTTCTGAAGATCTTGCTCTGCGCTGTCCATCAGTATCAACTCCGTTTGCCAAGGGGAGATATCCAAACCCACGGCAGCAATGGTTTTCAGCAACGCATTCTTTTGCAGGCTGAAGTTAGCCACAATTTGCTCTGCCGCCGTGCGCTCGATATTGATGACGATTTCAATATCAGGATCATCGCTGGGCTTAAACATAAAATTCCAGCTACTAAAGGTCAACAAAGCCAAGGCCGCCACAGCCAGCCAGCGACGCTTTTCCGCAGGGGTCACTTCCGTCTCTGGGTCAACCAACTGGTCTTCAATATCAGGCCATAGATCCCGTTGTGGTTGCTGTTCTGTTGGCAACTGCGCCAGCAGTGCATCAAGTTGTTTATCATTCATCTTTTAACCACTCCTTGAGCAACTGTCTTGCTCGATGGAACTGGGCTTTGCTGCTACCTTCTGCGATCTCAAGCATCTCTGCGACTTGTCGATGGCCAAATCCTTCAATGGCGTACAAAACGAATACCGAACGGGCTTGCGCAGGCAGTCGTTGGATCGCTTGCTCTAATGCCAATGTCAGGTGGTTTTGTGGGTCATTGCCACGGTTGAGTTCGCCTTCGTGCAATTCACCGACTAAGTGCCAGTTTTTGTGTTTGCGGCAATGATCGCTGATCCGAGCCGTCGCGATGCTGTAGAGCCAGGTACTGAATTTACTTTCGCCACGAAAGTGAGCCAGCTGTTTCCATGCGCTGATAAACACCTCTTGCGTTACGTCTTCCGCTTGTGAGCGATTACCCAGCATACGCAACGCCAGCGCATACACACGCCCGACATTGTCGTCATATAGCGCTTTAAATGCTGCCTTATCGCCATGTTGAGCTTGCTGAACCAATGGCTCTCTCAAAGCTGTCCCTTCGTTGCGTAGATTATGTTTCTGCTGGGTTAGTCGTTACAGATGATGAAAAGGTTTAAATCGTTTTCTGTTTTTTCTCAAAAATTTTCTTATATAAGAAGAGAAGATAGGCGGGTAGTTCTCTCTTCGTCACAAAATAAGCATCGGGGGTAATACGGTCCTTCAAAAACAAAAAAGCTTCCCAGAGGAAGCTTTTCACAGACAGAAGTGATGAACTCTGGTTATCCGTTCACAACTTGGGGCTCATCTTTGGTTGCGGTCGCTAGTTTAAGCTCTGGCTTAGCCGCTTGTTCTGACTTTGCCTGTTCGGCCTCATCGGCGCTAGGTGTATCTAGTGGCACATCAGGCTTGGCATGTCGCTCATGGAGGAAGCGCAGCACTTCCGCGCGATAGTGGTTGTAAGTCGGATCATCGGCCAGCGCCAAACGCTCACGAGGGCGTGGCAGATCGATATCGAGGATCTGACCTACCGTCGCTTCAGGACCATTGGTCATCATCACAATACGGTCTGACAGCAATACCGCCTCATCCACGTCGTGGGTGATCATAATGACGGTGTTGTTGAGTTCGTTCTGGATCTCCATCAGCGAGTCTTGCAAATGGGCACGAGTTAGCGCGTCCAGTGCACCAAACGGCTCATCCATCAGCAACACTTTTGGCTGCATTGCCAGCGCGCGGGCAATACCGACACGTTGCTTCATACCGCCGGAGATCTCATCTGGACGCTTGTGCATGGCGTGGTCCATGTGCACCAGTTTCAAATGATGCTCGATCCAGTCACGCATCTCCGCTTTGCTCATGGTTTTGTTAAACACGGTCTTAACCGCCAGTTCAACATTTTGGTAAGCGGTGAGCCAAGGCAGCAGTGAATGGTTCTGGAACACGACTGCACGCTCGGGGCCGGGTTCATCAACCTCTTTACCGTCCAAAATAACGCCGCCATCGGTGGCCTGATAAAGACCCGCGACAATATTCAATACGGTGGATTTACCGCAACCGGAGTGACCAATCAGGGAGATAAACTCGCCTTTGTTAATTTTCAAATCAACCGAGTCCAACGCCTTAAATGGGCCGTTGGGCGTGGGGAACTCAATCGATACCCCTTCAATGCTTAAGTATGAGCTGCTCATAATTCTGTTCCTCAATAAAAGTGGCACTTCCGTGTGCCGCCATCGTCCCTGAGGGGGCTTGGCATCTTATTCTGCTGTTTTACAAACCACAGCAGGGCTTAACGAAGGACCGCGGACTTGTCCCAGGAGATCCAGCGTTGCAGCGCCAGCATGCCGCGGTCCAAAATGAAACCAATAAAGCCGATGGTAAATACAGCGACCATGATCCGACCAAGGGAGTTGGAACTGCCATTCTGGAATTCGTCCCAAACAAACTTGCCTAAGCCAGGGTTCTGCGCCAGCATCTCTGCGGCGATCAATACCATCCAGCCCACACCAAGGGATAACCGCAAACCGGTGAAGATCATTGGGATAGCACTGGGTAAAACGATCTTACGGATCTGAGTAAACCAGCTCAGGCGTAGTACTTTAGAGACGTTAATCAGGTCTTTGTCGATACCCGATACGCCAACGGTCGTGTTCAGCAGGGTTGGCCATAAGCAACACAGAGTCACTGTAATGGCTGAGGTAACAAAGGATTTGGCAAACATCGGGTCGCTGGAAACATACACCGCAGACACCACCATGGTGACAATAGGCAACCAGGCTAAAGGTGACACCGGTTTAAAGATCTGAATAAGTGGATTGAGCGCGATATAGAGTGTTTGATTCAGGCCACAAAGAATACCAATCGGAATAGCGATGATCGATGCAATCAGGAAGCCAGTGAACACGGTCACTAAACTGGTCCAGATCTGATCAATATAGGTAGGGCGACCATTATAGGTACGCCACTTAACCTTGGCATCAGGATCTTTGGCTAACTTAGCGGCGTTGCGTTTTTCCTGACGTTCGTAAAATGCGACCGCTTTTTCACGTTCCGCTTTATGCTCCTGCCATAAGCCACTCGCCTGCTCTATCACTTGCGAAGGACCAGGCAGTTGCCCCAGGCTGGTTTGTACCTTGCCCGCCGCCCACGACCACAACAACAAGAACACCAAAAAGGCGAGGATCGGAACCCCAATATTGCGGAAGATAGTGTTAATTTGTGCCAACGGCTGGTCGCCTCGGCACAGCTTTACCAATGGCGTGATCCCGCCAATAGATTCGAGTTTATCTAATACTGCTGTTGCCATCATTGCCCCCTTGCAATTCCTTGTGGGTGGCCTCGCGTATGAAACCTCAAGGCACACCCACTGGCTTAGATAACGCGCCGTGTTACAGCTGCGTCTTACCCTTCAGACCAATTGCGAACTTGTTCAAGTAAGCGTTAGGCTGAGTACCGTCATAAACGATATTGTCGATAAAACCTTTCTGTGGTGGCTTGAAGCCATCTTCATCCAGTGCTGGGAAGTCAGACGCTTTCGCTTTACCCTCTTTAATCAGCTCTTGCGCAGCAGCCATGTAGATATCAGGGCGATACACCTCTTTCGCGACATCCATGTACCAACTGTCTGGCTTCTCTTCCGAGATCTGGCCCCAACGACGCATCTGTGTCAGGTACCAGATAGCATCGGAGTAGAACGGGTAAGTGGCGTTGTAACGGAAGAACACGTTGAAATCAGGCACATCACGCTTATCGCCTTTTTCATACTCAAAGGTGCCGGTCATGGAGTTAGCGATCACGTCATAGTCAGCACCAACATAGTGAGACTGAGATAAGATCTTCACCGCTTCTGGACGGTTGGCGTTATCATTTTCATCCAACCACATCGCTGCGCGGATCATCGCTTTTACGACACGCTTATGGGTTTCAGGGTATTTTTCAGCCCAGGCTTTGGACACACCGAACACTTTTTCTGGGTTGTTTTTCCAGATCTCGTAGTCAGTGATAACCGGTACACCGATACCTTTAAACACTGCCTGTTGGTTCCAAGGTTCACCAACGCAGTAACCGTAAATAGTGCCCGCTTCTAGCGTTGAAGGCATCTGCGGTGGTGGTGTCACTGACAACAGGGCTTCAGCATCAATCTGGCCTGAGGTGTCACCTTTATGTGGTGCATAGTAACCAGGGTGAATACCGCCAGCCGCTAGCCAATAACGTAACTCGTAGTTATGCGTTGATACCGGAAAGACCATGCCCATGTTGAATGGCTTACCTTCATCTGCATATTTTTCGACAACAGGTTTCAGCGCATCAGCCTTAATCGGATGCACTGGCTTGCCATCAGCCTGCATAGGAATATGTTTTTTCATCTCCTTCCAGACATCGTTGGAAACGGTAATACCGTTACCGTTCAGGTCCATGGAAAATGCAGTGACGATATGCGCCTTGGTACCGTAGCCAATGGTTGCACCCAACGGCTGACCCGCCAACATGTGCGAGCCATCCAGTTCACCGGTAATGGTACGATCCAGTAACACCTTCCAGTTTGCCTGTGCTTCCAGCTCTACAAACAAGCCCTCATCTTCAAAGAAGCCCTTTTCTTTTGCGACAGCCAATGGCGCCATGTCGGTCAATTTAATAAAGCCGAACTTAAGATCTTCTTTCTCTGGCTCAGCCGCGAACGCGCTGGTGGCTAATGCGCTGGACACTAGGGTCGCCACGCTAAGTTTTGCAAACCACTTTTGTTTTGACATGAATCTCTCCCAAAGCTGTTGTGATGCGTAAAAGTGCGAACTGTTTCTGGGTAGAGGTAGTACACAATGCGTACCAACTTTTTATAAAAACAATTAACTCATTGTTAACAAAGGAATAAACACAAGTTTCAGGGGGTAACAAAGGCACCCCTAAAGGGGTATGAAATAGAAAGCGAGGCGAACCACGAATGCTCAAATAGGGATAGAAGCTGGACTTGAATGGTGCGACACATAGATCAAATGAAAGAAAAAGTGCCCCGCCTAGGGATCAATAAAAATAGAAATTTGACGAAAAGTCATACGTTAATTGCAGCAAGAATAGAACCTAAAAAAAGCAAAAACCGCGCTATTAAACGCGGCTTTGTCATTCAGAACCCTTAAAACTATATCGCAGCTATAATGGTAACGCCTGACCATTCAATTGCAGCTGACCTTGTTGCAGCTCCGCTTCAGTACGGTATTGCTCCGTGGTTTCATCAAAACCGATATAGCCCAATGCAACCATCTGCTGAATGAAATCGGGGGGTATTGGTAGCAATTGCAATAAACGGTGATCAACAACAAGCTTGCCATCACCTGTTAGCTCTTCTTTCAACAGTGGAAGTTGCGAAAACTCCGTTAACTGGTTAGGCGGGAGCTTGAGATGCAGTTGCGCGGTTAGGTTCGCATCCTGCAAATTAAGCTTCAACGCATTGATGTCAATTGCCAGTCCTTTTTGCAACAGTGCTAATAACAACTGTTGTGCATCTTCAGCACTGAGCTCGGCTTGCTGCGATGCGTTTTTGGCATTCATCCAAGCGCCTTTGTCGAGGCCGCTAACACTCATCTTCAGGTGACTCTGCGCTGAATGATAAAGCCCCATCCCCGGATTAATGGAGATCGCCTGCCACCCCAGATTAATACGTTGTTCAAGTCGATCGGCCTGCTCGGTTAATCCGTTTTCAACGGCGAACTCCTTCAGCGACAGCTGCATCGTATCGTCTGAGGCATCAAAGCTGGTGATAAACAGATTACTTGAGCCGGTATAAAAACCGCCTCCCAAAGGCACAGCGTCTACTTCGAGTCTCAGCCCGGCCAAACGCGCTTCACCCGCTAAGCCATTGATGCTGAATCCATCCCAGTTCAGATCCAACAACAGCGCTTCAACTCCCCCCTGATAGCTCATCAACGCTGGTTGAAACTGTACCACGCCCAGCATTGGGTCTTCGATCAACCAGTTGTCCATCGTCACTTCGCCGTTAATCTCACCCAGGAAATTAACTTCGGTAATGGCTTGGATTGGCAAGCGCTCGTTATCGAGCTGGCTTTGCCAGGCCGCAGGGGCGACTAGCTCTGTGGTGATCTCGACCTTGTGTGGCCAATAAACGGCACTGTTTACAAATTCTAGTGGTGATGAGGCTACTGGCGTAGCTTGTTCCTCTTCAGGCATCTGCAGGTGATAGCGATGTTCACTACCAAACAGTGAAAACTGCTTCGAAACCAAGCGCAGTTCGGCATTGACACTGTCCGTCATCCGAACCAACTGCTGATGTTGAAGATTGAGGTAATACTGTCCATGGATGAAAGTAGCACCTAGCAACAAGGCACCACCGGTGACCAACAGCGCAAACAGACTAATTAGCGCTTTTTTCAACATACCGACTCCCGAAATAGTCATCACATCCTGTTAGCTACAGCCCGTCACGTTATGCGTTCGCCATACTGGAAACAAGCATCAAACACACAGTTTTGAATACCGCTGCTGAAAAAAACTACAGAAAGGCGATCTCTTGCCGATTTGGATCATAAGGAGTAAACATAATATATGAATAAGCCATTATTATGGTTGGCTTTGCTCTGCCTTGTTTCTGCCGAGATCCACGGCAAGCAGATATCTGCCCAACAGCAATACACAGACACGGCACTTAACCTGAGTTTCAGTTGGCTTGACCGGCAGAAGAACACCCAGTCGCTTGCGTTCGCCATCAGTAATAAAGCATTACAGGATCAACAAGAGAAAGTACGCGCCTATCGTCCACAGATTGCCGATAGAAACACCTTCATTGCCCTGCAAAAAGCGGCCGCAAACTACGACTATAAGCAGGTGCAAATTAATATTACCCAACAGCCTCACCAATTAAGCTGGCGGGTAAAAGCCGACGATCCCGAACTACGCAGCAAGGTGAAAGCGGAGCTGGCGCAAGCCGCAAAAGAAGCGCAACAAGCCTACTATAAAAGCAACCATTACAAGCTATATACCAGCCCTTGGGGGGAAGAAGGTGTGATCCCGGATCACGCCTATTACATGGAGCTGAGCATGGAAGCGATGAAACCCTTAGGGCGTTTACTCAAGGAGAAATTTCCAACGATATCCGCCAGACAGATGGCTGATTTCATTTTGCCCTTTGTCCAGTCGATCCCCTATGTCACCCAGGATTCTCGGATCACATCGGCAGGGTTAGGTTACTTACCCCCACTCAGGGTGTTAGCTGAAAATAGAGGGGATTGTGATAGCAAAGCGGTATTGATGGCGGCGATCTTAAAGGCTGTCTATCCGCAGCTAAATGCCGTAATGATCTATATGCCTAACCACGCCATGCTGGGCTTACGTATGCCCTATTTGGAATCAGATATAAAGATCACCGCCGATGGCATCAATTACTTGGTGGCGGAAGTGGCTGGCCCTGGATTATTTCCCCTGGCAGAGGCGAGCGATTCGAGTAAAAACGCGATAGCAAATAATCACTTTAGTGTGCTCGAACTGCCCTAACGTCTGCCTCTATGCCTCTGGCCAAAGGCTATCATCAGCCACTAACACTGGGTAGAAACCACCCGATTACGTCCCGCTTGCTTTGCCTTATACAATGCCTCATCAGCCGTCTGAATAAGCTGCTCAGGCGTGCGTTCCAGAGAAGGTACCGTCGCAGCGACTCCGACGCTTAGCGTCACCACGGAAGCGACCTCTGAATACTCGTGGGGCACCTGTAGTGCTTCGACTGCGGCACGCATCTTTTCCGCCAAAGCCACCGCTGCGTCTTCGGTTGCCTCTGGCACAATCGCCACGAACTCCTCACCACCATAACGGGCAACAAAATCCGCCGGACGTCGCAACGCATTAGCTAACGCTGCAGCCGTCGCTCGTAAGCAGTCATCACCTTCGGTATGACCATAGTTGTCATTAAACAGCTTAAAACTGTCTATATCCATCAACAGCACGGCGATAGGTGTGCTGTTACGACGAGCTCTAAGCCACTCAGCCTCTAACAGCTCATCAAAGCGACGACGATTGGGGATCTCTGTCAGGCCATCAATAAACACCAACTGCTCAAGCAGGTCATTCTTCTTTTTCAGCGCAATATGGTTCTTCACCCGCGCCATCACGATAGGCAGATTGAATGGCTTGGTAATATAGTCAACCGCGCCCAACTCTAGCCCTCTGGCTTCGTCTTCACTGCTATTTTTACCTGTGATAAACACCACCGGCGTATTTTTGGAGCGCGCATCCTGCTTTAACTGTCGGCATACCTCATAGCCATCCATCTCTGGCATCAACACATCCAGCAGGATCAGATCGGGCGGATCGTCAGAAATAGCGATCTGTAGCGCTTTTTCACCACTGGTGGAGGTTTTAACCCGATACCGTGGAGATAGCGCCTGCGCCAACAACTTAATATTAATCGGCTCATCATCAACGATCAGTACCGTTGTTTTAGTGATTAAACTACTCATTCACTGACACCTTCAGCTTCTCGTGGCTGTTGTTTTAAATATTCTAAAAGTAACAATGCCTTAGCAATGGCCTCATCATTATCAAACGCATTAAGTGCTTGCGAAAGGGCGTTGACGAACGCCAAACCATCCCCAGTAAGTTCCTCTTTTAGTGGCTGCAATGCTTGCTCATCAACATACTCGCTAGACTCCAACGCACCAATCATCTGTTCTACCATCAGAACCGCTTGCGAGCCAAACGCCTCATCGACCACGGATGCTTTCCGCGGAGAAACTGAGGGCGACAACCCAGTAGCGGCAACACTGTCGTCTGTGGCAATAAGTTTTTCCATCGCGGCAATGGCATCTGCTAGCGCTTGCCCCAACGCAGACAATGGAACCTGCTGCTCATCGGCGGCCTGTTCCCAGCTAACACATTGCTCTGCCAATATAGTTGCTCCCAGATTACCTGCCACACCTTTTAGTGTATGCACATCGCGCTTGAGCTGGTCGCTTTCCAACGTCTCTGCCGACACCATCTGCGCGGCAAGCGCTCGGTAGCGATCGCAGAACTGCGTTAGCGCGCTCAATAGCGCAGTCTCGTTGCCACTGAACTGACGCAGCGCAAACACTCTATCCAGCACCACTTTAGGTTTAATAACGGCAGGCTCTATAGGCTCGCCATCGGAGGCAAGCTCTTCGCTAAGTAACCAACGCTTTAACACCTGATCAATCGCCTCTGGGCTAATCGGCTTGGTGATATGGTCATTCATCCCAGCGTTAATGCTCTTCTCTCTGTCTCCTGCCATGGCATGAGCCGTCATCGCTACAATCGGCAAATCACCCATTTTGGGTAAGGCGCGTATGGTTTCGGTCGCCGTCAAACCGTCCATAACTGGCATTTGGATATCCATCAATACTAGGTCAAATGATTTTTGTTGCACCATGGTCACTGCTTTCGCGCCATCATTGACTACATCGATCTCTAATTGATAATCCCCCAACAGACTCAGCGCGACATCCTGATTTAGCGGGTTATCTTCCACCAGCAGCACACGTTTTCCTTGCAGATTACGCAGCGTTGTCGCATCAGACTCACTGCTTTCAATCTCTCCACGGGATAAACGAGATAACTGGCGATGTAATCGATTGGGTAACAGAGGCCGCAGCAATAGCTCCGCTTTGCCTTTTAACACATCAGGTAGCAACAAATGGGAGTAACTACCCAAGACCAAAAGTAGCCAGTTTTTTTCCTGCTCCAACAGCTTAATCAGGCCAGCGTCATCAAGGTGAGACTGTTCCACAAACAGCAACACAGGCTCTGAGGATTGTCGCAACGCATCCGCCAGCCCCAAATGACCTAACACCGTCTTGGCATCGATACCCAGCAGCCCCAGCATCGTCCGTAAACGCGCTTGCTCTTCATGGTCTTCAAGCCACATCAAGGCGGTAGAATAGGGTAAGGCTGGACGCGTTACTTCCACTTTCTCTGGCGCAACAAAGATCGCATCAAAACTAAACGTGCTGCCATGACCTGGGGTACTTTCAACCTGAATTGTGCCAGCCATTAGTTCCACTAACTGACGACAGATAGATAAGCCTAAACCGGTACCACCGAAGCGACGGGTCATTGAACCATCCGCTTGACGAAATGCATCGAACAGGTGCTCCTGTACCGCAGGATCGATACCGATCCCGGTATCCGCCAGGCAGACATTCAGCCTCACCTTGTTTCCGCCGATCTGCTCGCCGCTAAGGGTTAATCGAATCTCCCCCTGCTCGGTAAACTTGAGTGCATTACTTAACAAGTTGTTGAGTACCTGACCAAAACGCAGCGGGTCGCCTATCAATATGCCTGGTAGCGACGGTGCCAAATCGACAAGCAGCTTGACCTGTTTCTGCTCCGCTCGCACCACCACATGACTAAGCGCCAGTTCAATCACCTCTTCTAACTGAAACTGGATCTGTTCCAGATCCATACGCCCAGCTTCAATTTTGGAGAAGTCTAAAATGTCATTAATAATCCCGAGTAAACCATCGGCAGCACCGCGCGCCTTCTCCAAGTAGGTCGACAATGGCGGTTCAGGGTGGTTTTTCAAACTAAGCCGCAACATACCGATAATCGCGTTCATTGGCGTACGGATTTCATGGCTCATATTGGCCAGGAATTCACTTTTATAGCGACTCGCCATCTCAGCGTCTTGCTTGGCTTTAACTAACTGCTGCTCAAACTGTTTACGTTGTGAAATGTCACTGTGGGTTCCCAACATACGCACCGGCGCACCATTTTCGTCCCACTCAACTACGCTACCACGCACACGCACCCAAACTGGCTGTCCCTCTTTACCAATCAACTCATACTCAAAGTCAAAGCGTTGGCTAGACCCCTGCATCGATCCCAACAGATACTCTTTCAACCTATCACTGAACTCGATACGATGACGCTCGCTTACCAACCCCAGCCAAGCATTACGCGTGAATGGCAGATCCCCCGGCTCATACCCCAACATGGTCCAAAAGCGGTCACTGGCAAACAGTGCGGTACCATCAACCTGAAAGTCCCACAAACCATCGGCCACCGCTTCCAATGCCGTACGGAAGCGCCGTTCGCTGGCATGGAGTTTCTGCTCCGCTTCATACTGTGCGCTCATATCCCTGGCGATACAGATCAACCCGAGGAAATCGCCGTTACTGTCGAAAAACGGGATCCGTAACGTATCCAACAGCATTTCAGAGTCATCGGACAACTGATACCAATCGCGTTTACTGACCTGCTCGCGACGCCGATAGACTCGGGCATCTTCGGCGGTATCATCACCGTTAACAGGATTTAATTGCGGCTCAAGAGCCCCCACCAAATCAACTTCCGCGACCCCGAGGGCCTGTTCATAAGCGCGGTTAGCCCCGAGATAACGCCCCTGTTCATCCTTGAAGTAGATAAGGTCAGGAATAGAGTCAATCAACGAACGCAGCAAGCTGTACTCTTTCTCGCGCTGCTCGCTGCGCAACCGCAGCTCCTTTGTCCGCTCCGCAACCTGCTTATCCAGATGGACATTCTGCTCTTCTAGCGCCCGAAGCAGCGCTCGTTTTTGCGCAAAGGTTTCACTAACAACATCAAACCACGCATTCCACCCCGTCGGCGATGGATAATCACGTTGAATATTTCCTTCGGAACAATTTTCGATGTGATGCAACAGTTCCGTTGCCGGCTGTACAAAGGTTAACTTAGATAAATGGTTGGTCACCGACACCAGCACAGATAAACCGGCAAACAGCAGAAACAGATTAAGTGCAAATTCGGTCTGCATTGGCGCGAGTAACTGCTCTTCTGGTGTCACATAAACCAGATGCCAAGGGGCATTCGGCAACCCCATTACTTTCAGATGATACCCTGCGACAACCTCACCGGAGATAAATAACTTTAACTCCTCCAGACTATACTGTTGTAACGCTTCCGGTAGGCCGGTACGCCAGTTATAAATCGTCAGCTCATTTTGCTTAACTAATTTTTCATGCGCCAACACGTTACCCTTAGCATCCACCAACATCGCACTGCCCGGCAACGCCTTCTGCTGATTCAGGTAATCGGTTAACAGAGCCAGCGGCAGCTCCATCGCCACCCGCCCACGTCGGTCATCGGTGATCTGAATCACCTCAGACAAGGTCACTACCAACTGACGCAGTACCTGTGACACATGGGGCTCTGACCAGCTCGCGTTTTGCTGCGCACAACTACGCACATTGTTGAGCAGAGTCGCCGCAACCGTTTCATATTTAGGTGACCAGGGGAACATGTTAACGAAGCCGCTATCTGAGCAGTAATACATCGCCCCAACTTGTGGTACCGCCATCTCTAACATCAGTAGGCCAGTATCAAGATCGGTGACCATCATCAGCTCACGATAAAACCACTCGTCCCGTCCCAACATGGAACCACGGCCAAGAATGCGGCCAAAATGCACCCCGGAAACCCGCCGATAACTGGATTCAGTGATCTCCTGGTAATGCAGCTCCAACTCATTGGTTTCAAAGTGACTTAACAGGTAGGGACGATTGATCAGTAATGGCTGGCTAAGGTGGTCAGCAGCAAACTGTGCTAACCCCCCCATGGCGCGGGCACTATTGCCCAACAGCTTGTCGACATATTCAGCGTAATCTTCAATGCCCGCATTATGGCGAGCAAAAGCTTCGTCGCTATGCAGACGATAGAGTACCAAAGACGCTATTAACGCCACCAAGAGAACGCCAAGATAGGCGAGTCGAATGGTGCGCGTATAGCGCTTTAGTATCCCCTGCTTCAAAAGCCTTCACGCTCCTCTGTCAGCGGTGGGGACTGCTGTGCTGGTTGCGTGATGACCCGTAACTCATGGTCTTGATGGTACCAATCAATAAAGAGTTCTCCCGGCATTGGATGGGCAAACTCAAAGCCTTGCCCCATCTCACAGCCCAAAAACAGCAGCAAATCACGTTGTTGCTGGGATTCTATCCCTTCAGCAACCACCCGCTTATCAAGTGACTGAGCAAACTGGATCAAGCTTTTTACCAACAGGCGCATGTCACTGTTGTCACAGGCTTGGGCAACAAAACGTCTATCAATCTTAATGGCGGACAAGGGCATTCGGATCAAGGTGCTGAGGTCCGAGCGACCAAAACCAAAATCATCCAGGATGATCTCCGCACCGGCACGGCGCAGCGATGACAATTGCTCTAGCTTGCGCTCCGTTGAGGTAAACAGCATCGACTCAGTGATCTCAAACTGCAGTTGATGCATATCCAGTTCGTGCGCTTCAACAACTGAGTGAACCCGATTGAGGAAGTCGACAGTGTCGAGCTGGAAGTTTGATAAGTTGATAGCAATCGATAATTGGATCCCCGCCTGCTGCCAGCACACTAAGGTCTGACATACCTGGTTAAGAATGTATTCACCCAGCTGCTCACCAAGACCTGCGGCATCAATCACGGGTAAAAAGTCGCCAGGTGAGATCAACCCCAACTCAGGCTCTTCCCAGCGCAGCAATGCTTCTGCACTGACAACTTTGGATGCCAAAAGATCAACAACAGGCTGGTAATACATAACCAACTGCTGCTCAGCGAGTGCGGTAGGTAAGCGTTGTTCCAGGGTTTGGCGATAATCAGAATCTTCCGCCATAAAGCGAGAATAGAGCATGACATCACCAACGCCACGGCTCTTCGCATGAAACATCGCAATATCGGCATGTTTCAATAGTAGCTCGGCGCTGTCACCATGCTCAGGGTAGATACTGATCCCCACGCTGGCACCTAAGGTAATGCGTCGCCCCTGCACTTCGAAAGGTTGCTCTAACACGCTAATCAGCCGTATCGCTAACTGCCGCGCCAAAGTCTCAGATGAGGCATCAGCCGGCAACAAGACCACAAACTCGTCCCCTCCATAGCGACACAATAGATGATCTTCAGGGATCTCCTGCGCCATCTGTATTGCCACTTCACGCAGCAATAGGTCACCAAAACTGTGTCCGTGCAGATCGTTAACGGCTTTGAAAAACTCCAAATCGACAAACATCAAAGCAAACGGCAACCCTTGCTGCTGGGCACTCTGCAACTGCAGCTGTAGCTGAGCCGTTAAACTTCGGCGATTAGGTAACTGCGTCAATGGATCAACCGTGCCTTGAGCCACGATCAATTGCCAAAGCCCTGACAATCGCTGCTGGAGTAACTCATTGGAAAGAGGCAGCGTTAAAACATCGACCGCACCGGCTTTTAATAACTCGGTTTGCTCATCGGGATCACTATGTTCAGTCACCACGACCACGCCAAAGCCAAGGCGTTTCCAGTGACCAATCGCAGCCGTGTCAGCCATAGCGCTATCAACCAACAATAAACTGACTGATCGCGGTGTCGCTGCGTCAACTTGCGCAACAGAATTCAGTGGATTCCACTGGCAATCGATCTCATTTAATTGCTGATCCCAGCCATTAGATGATTGCGAACATAGGGTTACAACTTCTGGCAGAATACTCATGACGGCCTTCATTATCTGTAGCGGGCGCGCAATAATTCCAGCAGTTGAGACAAATAGTTCAATGCGGCTTCCTGATCTAAGGAGATCAAACTAAGGCTCAACTGCTCAAATAACGCACTATCTTCACCAGCCCTAAAGCTGGCCTTTAATCTAGCGATCTCCTGATCATCAATATACTCACCGTCCTGAATCCGGACGCGAAGCGCTTCCAAGCGCCCCAATAACGCATCCCTTGGCACTGGCACGATACGTGACACAGGATCGGCGTTGTCATCTAAATAACTTTTTACTGATTGGATAGTCTGTTGAAACAGAGCACGGAAGTCGGTGACCCATCCCTCATATTCATCATCATAGTTACTCTGTTCGCACAGCTGTTGCCCCTGAGCCAAACTCGCTGACAACGGCTGCATCCCTAGGTTACCCGCGCTACCTTTGAGGCGATGCAACAAAGCAACAAGTTCCTCGCCCTGGCGGTTACGATGGAACTCGGCTATCGCCTCCATTGATTTTGCCGCTTCGCCAACAAAACTACGCAAGCTATTGCCCAGCAACACTTTATTGTCTGAACACTGACGGAGGGCAAAATCGCCATTGAAAATTTGTGATTCCTGTTGCTGCTTTTCTTGTGACTGAGACAGCCCCAGCCAGTGCGCGATGACAGAGAATAGATGGTCGGCGTCAATCGGTTTAGTGACGTGGTCATTCATCCCCGCAGCCAAGCTTTTCTCTTTATCTTCATTCATCGCATGTGCAGTCATCGCGATAATTGGCGTGTCGACGCCACGGTCACGCAGCTGCCGCGCCGCTTCGAGACCGTCCATCTCAGGCATCTGAATATCCATCAAGATCAGATCAAACTGCTCTTTAGCCTGCATTGACAACGCTTGCACGCCGCTGCTCGCTATCGACACATCAGCACCACGACTGAGCAACAGCTCGGCGGCCACCTGCTGGTTGATTGGATTATCTTCCACCAGTAACAATCGACAGCCAGTCAAATCGATATAGCACTCGCCCTGATGCTCATCGACCAAGGGTTGAACCTGGAACAACTCACAGAGCTGATCGAATAGTGCCGAGGGAGTAAACGGTTTATAAAGCGTGCGACTGGATAGCATATGGTGCTGACGGGCAAAATCATCTTCATAACCAAACGCCGTCATCATGAGCACCCGCGGCATGGCAAATACCGGGTTTTCATGTTGCATCTCAAGCAGGTGGTCGAGCAACTGCAGACCATCCATCTTCGGCATTTTCCAATCCACCAATAGCAATTGAAACGGCGTATTTGCCCTTGCCCGCTTCATAATCTCAGCTAACGCCACCTCTCCGTCCTGCGCCTCAACCACCTCCACACCAAAGCTTTGCAGCATATTGGCGTAGATGTTTCGAGCACCGGCGCTATCATCCACCACCAAAGCCAACTTGCCTTGCAACGCACGACTTAGCGAAATTGGTGCATCTTTCTCCAGGGTCACGAAATTCAAACAGAAGCTGAAACTGGTGCCTTTCCCAACATCGCTGTTGACCGAGATGTCACCACCCATCAGCTCAACTAAGCGCTTGCAGATTGACAGTCCCAAGCCGGTGCCACCAAACTGCCGAGTGGTCGAGCCATCGGCCTGCTCAAAGGGTGAAAACAGCGACTCTAAACGTTCAGCTTCAATACCAATACCGGAATCTATGACTTTAAATTCCAGGTTTGCGTTGCCCCGCTGCTCTTCAATACAACGCACTTGCAGGGTGATCTCTCCGTGGGGAGTAAACTTGCTGGCGTTACTTAATAGATTCGTCAGCACCTGTGTTAAACGCAGTGGATCACCAAGCAGCTGAGTCGGTACATCAGGATCTAGCGCTAACAACAGCTCGACATTCTTACCTACCAATTTATGGGAAGTTAAACTAACCGCTTGATCCAGCACCTTATCCAAGGAAAATTCAATCTTCTCTAGGGCCAGTTTGCCCGCCTCGATTTTAGAAAAATCGAGTATGTCATTGATGATCTGCAATAGAGATTTGGCTGAAAGCTGTGCCTTGTCGACGTAATCTTTCTGTTGCGCAGTCAGTGGGGTATTCAGCAGCAACTGCACCATCCCCAACACCGCATTCATCGGCGTGCGGATCTCATGGCTCATGTTGGCTAAAAACTCACTTTTCGCTTTATTCGCCTGGATCGCTTCTAGTGTTCGTTGTGCGACCCGCTGCTCCAACTCATCATTCAACTGGCGTAGCGCTTCGCGCAACGATGCCTCTTCGGTGACATCAATGGCAATAGCGCACAGCGCTTCAATACGACCTTCCAGATCGAGCAAAGGAAAGCGTATGGTGCGCAATACTTCTTGCTCATCAGCGAGGTGAAATGTTTCCTCAAACAGCTGCACCTGCGTTGTATCTAGCACCTCTTGATCATGTTTTCTCACTAAGCGCGCTTCAGGGAGCGAAAGAAACTGCTCAACCGTGCCACCCACAATGTTCTTTTTGTCCCGCCCATAGCGACTCGCTAACGCATCATTGACCAACAGATAACGCCCTTCCAGATCTTTAATAGACAACTGTATGGGGGCGCGATTAATCAGCTCGGTGAGCAATCGATCCTGCTTTTGAAAGCGGCGTCGATGGCGGATCATGATGATGGCAAAAGCCAAGGTGCCGGTAGCTAACAGGACAGTCCAACCAATCGCAGAAAAAATCCCCTGACGGGACAAGGTAAATGCTTCGGTGGCGTCCATCTCTACGGCAATACCAAAGCCTAACTTATCATCCCACTGCCATGCGCCAACCACTTCCACGCCACGGTAATCACGGTAGCCATCGACATCGATGCCTTGCTCCTGTTTAAGCGCCTGCTGCACCAAAAATGTCAGAGGCTGATTAGCCCCGACGGCGGCTTTTTGCTTTACAGTTAATGCTCTGCCAGGATCTGCCAGCTTAAGGTTTAAAGCGCTGCGCTGATCAGCATCCAGCAACCCCAGCGCGCGGAGCTGTTTTTCAAATCGACTATTGGACAGCATTAGCCCGTCACTGGTGAAAGCAAATGCTTCACCGCTCTTACCTTGGCGCGCCCGCTGTAATATTTGACCTAATCCCTGCTCTGCATCTTGCTGGATCAATAACGCCGCAAAAGGTTGATCGGCGCCGTCAAACAACGGTGTCGCCACATACTGATGGTACGAGAGATTGTCCCCGCGAGTTTTCAGCGGCAGGCTAATCAAGGCTTCACCACGCCAAAGACGAGAAACCAGTTCAGATTGCGCAAGCATAGGGGTGGCTTGACCAATCGCATCGAGCTCGTTGCTAGATAGCACCAGACCATCGCGATCTATCAGCTGGTAGCCTGTATAGCGCATCCGCGTCAGCATCGGCATAATCTGCATACTCAACGTCAGATGCGCTGGCGACGCTCGGAGCAATTCGGGCTCTGCTGGTAGCAGGTCCAGCTGATTGGCCAACGGCCGATAAATGGGGTTGTTTATCATCGCGGTCAGGGTATTGACCTGCTGCTCATACCAAGACAGCAACGCTTGATGGGTAATACGTAAAACGGTTTGTAACGACGCAACCTGCTGTTGCTTCGATATCTGAATATTATGTTCCGTCAGTCGCCAAACGGTCACAGACACCAACAAGATAAAAAATGCGGTGACTAAGTAAACACTGCGAGCGGTGCGAAAAAGGCTACTCATACTGACAACGGTGATCAATCCAAAGACCTAAACTAGCTCTAACCTTAGTCTAGTATTCAATGATTTATAAGCCATTCGGGCGACATTTAGACAACAAAAAGGCCGCTTCGCGACCTTATTTGTTTAAAACGTGAAAAGTAACCTATAAATGCTCTTCCGCGAAAGAGGCTAAGCGGCTTCTCACCACGCCATTTAGATACACATTGGCGCTACCTTCAAAATCTTTAAATCGCTCCACTATGTAAGTTAACCCGGATGTAACCGCAGTCAGATAGTTACTATCAATTTGCGACAAATTGCCGGAACAAACCAATTTAGTGCCCTCACCACAACGGGTGATAATGGTCTTGATCTGCGAAGCAGTTAAGTTCTGGCACTCATCAAGAATAACGAATGAGTTTTGAATGCTGCGGCCACGCATAAAGTTTATCGACTTAAACTGAATATTGGCCTTCTCCATGATGTAATGCATGCTGCCTTCAAAGTTTTCATCGCTCTTGTGCAGCACTTCCAAGGTATCGGTGATTGCTGCCAACCATGGCGCCATTTTTTCCTCTTCTGTGCCGGGCAGAAAGCCGATAGATTCGGCAATTTCCGGGGTGTTTCGGGTCACGATGACCTTGTCATACACCCCTGTTTCTACCACCTGTTCCAGCGCACAGGCCAGCGCTAGCAGTGTTTTGCCGCAACCGGCCGGCCCGGTCAGGATCACCAGATCAATCGCCGGATCCAATAACGCATTCAAGGCCATGCCTTGATAGATGTTTTTTGGCGAGACCCCCCAGGCGGTTCAGCTCATCAAACGCTCGCGCCCCAAATCGTGAAACTGCAAGCGTTCACCATCCGAACCGATGACACGACCACAAAATTGATCACTTTCATCCAGTAAATACTGGTTTGGGTAGGTGTTAGCAATTTCCGGTGCGGTCACTTCCTGCACCGTATCTCGGCCATCGGAGCGGGTTTCGCAGTCACTGACCTGCTCCCAAAAATTGCCGCCTAACTCTTGGAAACCTTTGGCTAACATGCTGACATCACTGATCAGCTGGTCAGTCCGGTAATCCTCTACATGGGTTAAACCGGCGCCTTTGGCCTTAAGGCGCATATTGATATCTTTGGTAACCAGCACCACTTTTTGTGGTTTGCGCTCCTCCTGCAGATAAAGCGCGGTATTAATAATCAGGTTGTCATTGGCACTGGTAGGCAAATGTTCCTGAACTTTCGGCAAAGCGTGATCAGCATAAATCGACAGGTGCCCACTGGCACTGCCTGCTTCAACGTTTGCGGTAGGTAGCGGTACGCCTTCAGTGATCTCTTCGGGTGAAGCATCACGCAATGCATCATCGATAGCGCGGATCGCAATCCGCGCATCCCGGCTGACATCTTTTTTGCGATCTTTAATATTGTCGAGTTCTTCCAAAACCGTCATGGGAACCATGACGTCATGCTCCTGGAAGTTGTAGATAGCTAGCGGCTCATGAAGCAGCACATTGGTGTCGAGGATATATAGAATCTTTTCTTCCTGTCCCATAGGCGGCTCTCCTTGGTGGCTTTAGCAAGCAGCAATTCAGCGGTTGATTGCCGTCATTTCCTAGCCTACTAAGCTCCGAGAAAAAATAAAACCGACTGATCGCACAATTCTTGGGCTGCGTGACGACTACACTTCGATTAACATAGCGCCCCTTTTGCCCCCCGCTTGGAAAAGACGACATGCCATTTGCACTTGGTCAACGCTGGATCAGTGATAGTGAAAGCGAACTTGGATTAGGGACACTGGTAGCAATAGATGCTCGCCAGATAACATTAATGTTCACCGCCAGCGGTGAACAGCGCCACTACGCCAAGCAAGATGCGCCGGTTACCCGCGTACGCTTTAATCCAGGCGACACCATAGAAAGTGGTGAAGGCTGGCAACTAACGGTTGCCAGCATCGAAGAGACTGCCGGCCTGATAACCTATCTAGGCAGTCGCGTTGACACGGGCGAAAGCACAGAATTAAGAGAAACCCTGCTGAGCCACGAGCTGCGCTTCAACAAACCACAAGACAAACTGTTTGCAGGCCAAATTGATAAGAGCGATCGTTTCGCCACCCGTTATCAATGTTGGCAAACGCAACTAAAGTGGCAACGCTCGCCATTACGCGGCTTGGTCGGCGCTCGTATCGGTTTGGTACCGCACCAACTGCATATTGCCCATGAGGCAGGAAAACGCCATGCCCCAAGGCTGCTACTAGCCGATGAAGTGGGACTGGGTAAAACCATTGAAGCTGGTCTAATCATCCATCAGCAGCTGCTCACCGGCCGTGCTCAGCGGATTATTGCTGTTGTACCTGAGGCCCTGCTCTACCAGTGGCTAGTCGAGATGCTGCGGCGATTCAATCTACGCTTCTCTATCTTCGACGCTGAGCGTTGCGAACAAGCCTATGACGAAGCCATTAACCCATTCGAAACCGAACAATTGATTCTCTGTACGCCCAAACTACTGCGCAAAAAACAGTGGTTAGAGCAAGCGGTTGAGGCGGGCTGGGATACCTTAGTGGTTGATGAAGCCCACCACCTGGCATGGGCGGAAGATAACCCCAGTCGCGACTATCAAGTGGTCGAAACCCTGGCCCAAGTGACCCCTAGCGTTTTGCTGTTGACTGCCACCCCCGACCAACTGGGACACGAGAGTCATTTCGCCCGTTTACGGTTACTCGATCCCGACCGCTTCTACAGCTATGACGCCTTTGTGTCACAAGAGAAAGGCTATCGTGAGGTCGCTGACGCGGCAGATGCCCTGCTTAACGAAGATGGCATGAGCAAAGCGCAGCAGGCACAACTGGCAGAGTTACTTACCGAGCAAGATATTGAGCCACAACTAAAATGCCTAAACGCTGACGTTAGTGCAGGTGAACAGGCCAGTGCCCGCAATGAACTACTATCGGCACTGTTAGATCGCCATGGCACCAGTCGCGTGATGTTCCGCAACAGCCGCTCGGCCATCAGCGGATTTCCCGGACGTCAGTTATGTCGTCACACCTTAACGATGCCGGAACAGTACCAAACCGCGATCAAGGTGATCAGCGCACTCAGTAAAAAAGCAGCCAGTGAGGTGCCCGATAGTCTCTATCCAGAGCGGGTATTCCAGCAGTTTGAGGGGGACGATGCCAGCTGGTGGCAGTTTGATCCCCGCGTTAGCTGGCTACTGGAACAGCTCAAAGGCGAACTGAAGCAGGAAAAAGTACTGATTATCTGCAGTCGCAAGCAAACAGCTGAGCAGTTGGAAACCGCCCTGCGACAAAAAGAGGGGATACGGACCGGCGTCTTCCACGAAGATATGAGTATTCTCGAACGCGATCGCGCAGCCGCCTATTTCGCCGATATGGAGGAAGGTGCACAGGTGCTGGTCTGTTCCGAAATTGGTAGCGAAGGTCGTAACTTCCAGTTTGCTGCACACCTTGTGCTATTTGATCTGCCTGCACATCCCGATCTGTTAGAGCAGCGTATTGGTCGCTTGGATCGAATTGGCCAAACCCGCACCATCAATGTTCATGCCCCCTATTTTGCTGACAGCAGTCAGGCTCGCCTGCTTGATTGGTATGATCAAGGCTTGCAGGCCTTCGAACAGATCAACCCTTGTGGCGACGCCCTGTATCGTGAGTTTGAAGAGCGTCTCTGGCCTGCGGCCTCACAAAGTGATGAAGCGGCGTGGACAACGTTACTGAAAGAGACAACGCAACGCTGCCAAATCCTTAAGGGACAACTGGAACAGGGACGGGATCGTTTGTTGGAACTGCACTCATCCGGCCACGGTTTAGCAGAACAGCTGGCTGATGCGGTTAAAGTCGAAGATATGAAAACCGACTTGCCCAGCTTCATGTTTTCCCTGTTTGATACCTTGGGGATCCACCAGGAAGATGGCAGCCAAAATGTGATGATCCTGCGTCCCAGCGAACATATGCTGCTGCCCCATGTTCCGGGTTTGCCCGACGACGGCGTGCAGATCACCTTCGATCGCCAAACCGCACTATCGCGGGAGGATGTGCAACTGATGACCTGGGATCACCCTATGGTCAGCGGTATTCTGGAACAGATCCTGACTGGCGACACCGGCAGCGTCACCGTCTCGATCCTCGCCAACAAGGCGCTACCCGCTGGGACCGTGTTAGTTGAGCTGATCTATGTGGCTGAAGCCATTGCGCCCAAGCATTTTCAGATGGGACGCTTTCTACCACCGACACCAATCCGCTTACTGTTAGATAAGAACGGTAAGGATCTGGCGGCCAATGTGCCGTTCGACGGCTTACAGAAGCAGCTTAGCCGCGTCAATCGTCATACAGGTTCTAAGCTGGCGATGACCGCACAAAGCGTGGTGCATCCACTGCTCGCGGGAGCAGAAACAACGGCACAACAGGAGATGGTTCAGATAACTAACGCAGCGAGACAACAGATCAACGATGTATTAGATTTGGAACAGGATCGCCTCCTGGCGCTCAAAGCGGTTAATCCGGCCATTCGTGACGATGAGATCGCCTTTGTGCAGGAACAAAAGCAATCTTTGCTTAATGCGGTAGACAAAGCACAGGTAAAACTAGATGCCATCCGCTTGATTGTAGTCAGTCACAACGGATAGCAGTCAGCCTGAGCCTATTGTATGCTGTCAGCCACGTTCGCCGTCGGCTGACAGCTCAATTTTGAGGGTTAACTTGCTCAGACGCCTTTTTGCCATGACTTCTAGCTCCGACCTTGCACCCAGGTTGGCCTGGTTGTTATTACCCGCACTACTGGTGCTCTCTCAGATCGCCAGCGCTTCGCATCTTATGCTCGCGGTTGGCGAAGACCGCCCTCCTTACATCATGGCTGGCGGCAAGCGCGGACTTGAGCTAGCAGTTCTCAAAGAAGCCTTTGCTTACAAAGGCCATACCTTTGAATCATTTCAGGTCTCTAGTCGACGCCTTAATCAGGTGCTAATTGGTGACGGTACTGACGCTGCAGCAGGCGTACAGGAAAGTCCTAATGGCGCTTACTACTCATTACCCTTTATCGCTTATCGCTATGTCGCGCTATCCAAACAGAAACAGCAACTAACCATCAACAAAATGGACGAGCTGCTCGCCATCAGCGTGGTCACCAGTCAAAATACCTATCAACAGTTAGGGGTTGATTTCGCCTCACTTTACGCACCTGCAAGGCGCCAGAACGACCCGATACCGGCCCGCTATTTAGAGCTGCCCAATCCGATCCAAGCCGTAAAAATGTTTTGGCAAGACAGGGCCGATGTGATCATCATTGAACTTAACGTATTTAAAGCGCTTACGAGTGAGTTAGATAACAATTTCAATACGAGCGATGCTTTGGTTGTACACCCGATTTTTCCTGCCGCCGCTCAATTCCAAGTGAGCTTCAAGGATGAACAGCTACGTAACGATTTTAATGCTGGACTAGCCATACTTCATAGCTCTGGTCGCTATCGAGAGTTAGTCTCACGTTATCTTAAATAAGGTTTAATCCCCTATGGTAGATCGTTCGCATCCCAAGCAGTCGATGGCAACCCAAGTCATCAAGATGATTTTTGGCGCTTATCTAGCAGTAGCCGCCATAACCATCTCTATCCAATTGACGGTTTCCCATGCCAGCACCACCGACCGCCTCGAAGAGCTAGTCAGCGGTATTCTCGAGAGCTTCGGTCCAGGTATTGCTAAGTCCCTCTGGACCTACGATGAAGCCTTGATGAACGCCCAGCTCGTCGGGCTCTATAATCTGCCCTATGTTGAAGGGGTAGAAGTGATCGATTTTGACGGCCACCGTATCGCCGAGGTCGGTGAAACCTCCTACTCCACGTCACAACAACTAGCAACATTGACGCCGCGGACGCTACCTCTCTATTTTAATCAGCAGCGACAAGACACGCCGCTGGGTCACCTGGTGATTTATGCTGATGATGAGTGGGTATCGGAGTTAATCCTCGAACGTGCCAGCTATGTGATCACTAACTCGATCATCAGCCTGCTGCTGATCCTCACCGTAGCACTATTAGTCATCAAGACACGCCTACATAAGCCACTGAAAGCTTTTACCGAACATGTCGCCCGCTTAAGCCAGCGCCAAGATCATCAAGATCTGCCCAACCAACTGCAACAATTGCAAGGCAACCTTGAGCTTAGCCAACTTGCACAAGCGTTTAATCGCCTGATTCATCGTATCGATATCCAAGTAAGCCAACTGGAAGAAGCGAGAGACACGGCACGCGCCGAAGTCACAGCCAGACAAAGCGCCGAAGATGCCCTACGCGACCTTAACGAGGATCTGGAAGCCAGAGTAACCCAGCGCACTGTTGAGTTAGAACAAACCAACCAGCTGCTTCACAGCGCCAAAGATGAAGCAGAACAAGCGAGTTTAGCCAAAGGGGAGTTCCTGGCTAACATGAGCCATGAGATCCGAACACCGATGAACGCAATTATTGGATTAACGGATCTGGCACTACGCACCGAGTTGGATGAAAAGCAGTTCGACTACCTTAAAAAAGTGAAGGTTTCCGCCTCGACGTTACTCGGCATCCTGAACGATATTCTCGATTTCTCTAAAATCGAGGCGGGTAAACTGGACATGGAGACCATCCCCTTTGAGGTGATCGACATATTGGACAACCTTTCCAACATGGTCTCCCTGATCGCAGAACAGAAAGGGCTCGAATTGATATTTCGTTGCCACCCCAACGTGCCACAGGCACTTGTTGGCGATCCATTACGACTAGGGCAAATACTAATAAACCTGTGTAATAACGCTGTGAAGTTCACTTCAGAGGGCGAGATCGAGGTTGTCATTCAATGTGACAACTGCGACCAAGAGATCGCGCAACTTCATTTCTCTGTACGCGATACCGGTATCGGCCTCACCCAACAACAACAGAAAAAGCTGTTCGATACCTTTTCCCAAGCAGACAACTCTACCACCCGAAAGTTTGGCGGAACGGGGCTAGGATTAGCGATCAGCCGCCGCTTGGTTGAAATGATGGGTGGAGAAATCTGGGTAGAAAGTGAATTTGGCCAAGGTAGTTGCTTCCACTTTACCGCCACTTTCCCGTTACCCATGCAGGGGCAACATCAACTCGAGCCACCAAAAGTACTGAACGCGCTGAATGTATTGGTAGTCGATGACAACGATGCTGCTCGGATCACACTGACTGAGATGTTAGCAAGCTTAAAGATGAGAGCGTATGCCTTGGATAGTGCCGAGGCCGCCCTTTCTCACTTAAAACTCAGTGACCAGCAGTACGATCTGATCTTGATGGATTATAAAATGCCCGGCATGGATGGTATCCAAGCCTGTGCCGAGATCCAGCAGATGGCAACTCATAAGCTAACGCCGACAGTGGTTTTAGTGACCGCCTATGGCCGAGAAGGTTTACAGGAAAAAGCGATACAGGCAGGCGCAGCGGCTACCTTGGTTAAGCCACTCAACACATCCTCCCTATTTGACACATTGATGGAGCTGAAAGGGGCTAAAATAGTCGCCCCAAACGCCATCGCGAACAGCAATGGTAACCAGATCGAGCAGCCGGATCTGCGCGGTTACAACCTACTATTGGCGGAAGACAATCCGATCAATCAGCAAGTGGCGCGGGAGCTTCTGGCTTGCTGTGGTGCCGATGTTGCGGTTGCCAATAACGGTACTGAAGCCGTCTGTATGGTACAAAACCATCACTTCGATGCCGTGCTAATGGATATTCAGATGCCAGAGATGGATGGTTACGAGGCAACTCGCGCCATTCGCAGTGATAGCCAACACCGCAAACTCCCCATCTTGGCGATGACAGCGAATGCGATGAAAGGTGATCGAGAAAAATGTCTAGCCGCAGGCATGGATGACCACATCGCTAAGCCGATCTGCCAGCGCCAGCTATTCACCACCCTCAGCCGCTGGCTTCCGGCAAAGTCGAACATAACCAGTACCAGCGACGAACAGTCGACAACACAAGCACCGCCATCATCCACCACGGCCAATGAGCCTGCCTTCGATGAAGCTCTGCTCAACAGCCAGGATGGTTTGGCCACACTGTTAGGCAATAAAACGGTGTACCTGCAAGCGTTACAGATGTTTCTCGATCATTACAGCTCGCTTGCAGAACAGGTTAACGAACTCTTGCGCTGTGGTGATAACGATGGCGCAAGAAAGCAGATGCATGCAATTAAAGGTGTCGCCGGCAATCTTGGATTAACTGCGCTTTATGAGCTGTGTAGAGACTTTGAACAAGACCTAAAGCAAATCGGCGAGGAGCAAAAAATAGCGTTGCAACGGGAGCGACTCGAACAGTTAATGCCCGATCAGCTCAGTGCCATCTCGCAATATTTAGCGTCGGAGTCGGTACAAACTGATGATTAACCCATCAATCAACAGCAAGCAAAGTAACCCTCCGGTCGCGTTAGTCACCGGTTGCGGCAGAAGATTAGGGCTGTTTATCGCGAAGCAGCTATTACAGCAGGGCTATCGGGTATTAGGGCACTACCGCAGTCGTTCAGCAGAACTTGAACAACTAGAGCGCGACGGCGCAGAGCTTTTTCAAGCAGACTTTACACAACCGGCTCAAATCAGCGCTTTGTCAGAGTGGGTCAACGCACGTTGCTCAATGCTCAGTTTACTATTACACAACGCATCTTCGTTTGCTGAAACTGCCTGCACAGCAAAAGAGATGGCCACACAGTTTACCGAGTTCTATCACGTGCATATGCTTGCGCCAGCACTACTCACAGAGCAGCTCAAAGCACTGTTAGTTAAAGCGGATAATCCGTCTATCGTCGCCATCACTGATATCTATATTCATCACCCCAACCCTGCGCTTGCGACCTACTGCGCGACCAAAGCTGGGCTAGATAACCTCTGCCAATCTTACGCCCGCAGTTTAGCTCCCCAGATCAGGGTCAATACCATTGAGCCTGGGCCTATCATGTTTCTCGATAGCCATGATGATGAGTATAAACAGCGTATATTAGCCAAAACACCACTGGCGCAAGAGGGCGGATTTGAGCCTATCTGGCAAGCACTGGCAATGTTAATCGCTAATCGATATATGACGGGTAGTCGGATCCAGGTCGACGGCGGTCGCTCGGTTGCCGAGCTTTAAACCGGCAACGTTCAACTCGGCAAACTCCACCCCTACTGGCAGCGCTTGGTCTGCAAATAGGCTCTGCACAATGGGTTGCAAGTAGCTTTCTGATGGTGCCTCAAACTGAGGCGTTGCAGACACCGCGATAATATCTAAGTCTAAGGTTCGGTCTTTAACACTGCGCTCTGAATCAGAGCGGTCACGACCGTGACTCTTTTCCAATGCATTAAACTGGGCTTTGACCGCTCCCTCGGGCTGTGCGGTATTAAACCAAAACAACGCATTCAGGAAGCGGCGCTGGCTTGCGATCCCTACAGGGTCGGTATAGATAAACGGGCTAAGGGTGACACGCCCAAAGCGTGTCACCAACTCAGTGATTACCTGCTCGACATGTAACTCTGGATCAATGTTGCTACCGATGCTACATAGGTAATAACTCGACACCGATTATCTGTCCAAAGCAATCGTTGGCGCCCACTTCAGCCAAGCTTCATCGGCTTCGGCACGCAACATAAAACTATCGCCATCCGCGGCTTGCTTACCAGGCTGCTCAGGTGTCGCAAACGCGATACCCCCAGCCAGAATGCTTTCCAACGATTCTGTCTGGATCTTAACGCCACTAAAAATACCGGCATCGACATTAATACCTGATGCGCTCCAAAACACCGAGTTATCACGCACCAAAGCTTGGTAACGGGGACGAATATTTACAAACACCCGCACATGATCAGCGGTATCTGCCAACTCGTATCCCATGACTTCACCAACTTCCACTTGACGATAGAGCACAGGATCACCGCGTTTCATCGAGTTCAGGCGCGGCGTTTTGATCACAACATTCAGACCTTCAGCAGTAAGTGTTCGCTGCGGCGCCCTTTGCAACCCTTCAAAGCTCAATCGTTGCTCACCGTCACCCGGTATCGTCTGCACATATACACCGCTAATCAGCGTATCTAAATTGGAGGTTTCAACCAGCCCGAGGTGCGGTTGCACGATCCAAAACTGGCTGCCATGACGGGCAATCTGCTCGGCGTATTTTTCTACCAACACCACAGCGTTAATACCTGATAGGGAATCATCCAGTGTGACCTTTTTAACCCGACCAATCACCATCCCCTCAAGCTTGAGCTCTGATCCGGCTTTAAGACCGACACCGTCGGCAAACTTAATACTGATCTCTAGTCCTTTTTCATGAGCAGCTTTGTAGCTATCAGCCAGCAGGTAGGTGGCTCCATTTTTCGCCAATGCCGACTGTAGATGCTCTTTTGGTGTATCAAAACTAACCCCCCCCAGAACCAGCGCAGCCAATGAAGGCGTACGAAGCGTAATGCCGTTTAAATCGCCAGAGACATCAATACCGCCACTACGCCAAAAATGACTGCCCTCACGAACCAGATGTGCAAAGCGCGGCTCAATCCGCAGATGTACACGTACACCGTCGTTAGCGTCATTTAATTCCAGCCCGATCACCTCACCCACGGTCAAGTTCAAGTAATCAACGGGCGCACCAATTTGCAATCCACCAGGCTCTGGCGTTTCCACCACCAGATATCGACCCGGCGCCGAGGTGTCTATCTGACTATCAATACGATCTGCATGAGCGTCACCATAGCTCTCAAATAAACTAAATTCGTGACCATTACGCACCGCCTTAGGGGCTTCTTTCGTTGGCGGCGTATCAAAAGCAAGACCACCAGAAAGCATCGAAACAAGAGAATAGGTGCGGATCTTAATGCCACTTAGCTTGCCTTCAATATCCACCCCGCCGGCATGCCAAAAGCGGGTCTTATCATTCACCAGATGTTGATAATTTTCGTGTATATAGATAGTTACATTGACCTGTTTACCATCGTCCTGCAGGTCGACACTCTGCACTGTTCCCACTTCGACACGCTTATAAAAGATAGGATTGCCACGTTCTAAAGAAGCGGCTGAGGGTGAGTTCAGAATTAGGTGCAGCCCCGGCACATCCCAACTGATCGGTGGCGCATCGTCCAAGCCAACAAATTCACGGGTCGCTTCACCAGTTAAGGCTGGAGCGACAGAAATATATGGCCCCGAGAGTAACGCATCCATCCCTTCTACAGCGCCGGCGGTTAACGTCGGGCGAACCACCCAAAACCGTGTGTCGGACATCAAGGCGCGCTCGGCCATGGGGTCTAGGTTCAAGACTGCTGTGGCACCACGTAGATCCTCGTTAAACTGAAGATCCTCCACGATACCAATATTATGTCCTTTGAACTTAACCTTGGTTTTATCTTCGATAATACCGCTGGCATCTTCAAAATGGACCTTAACGGAGATCCCCGTTTCAGCTTCAGAGAAATTTTTGAAAAGGCTGAATGTATCGCCATCTTCAGCGGCACTGGCGTCGCCAGTGCCGGAAGCATCACCAAACGCGATACCACCAGCAACGATGGTTGCTAGAGAACCGACATCCACAGAAAAGCCGTCTAGCCCTCCCTGAATATCGACGCCGGAGATATTCCAGAAGCGGGTTTTCTTCGTCACCAGCTTTTCGTATTCCGGTTCAACATGGACTTTGACGCTGACCTTAGAACCATCTTCTTCCAACTTGTAATCGGTAACTGAACCGACTTGCAACTGGCGATATAACAGCGGTGAACCTATAGCAAGAGAATCGAGTGTTTCCGAATAGAGAGTGATATGCAGACCCGGCGTGTTATCGTCCATCGGCGGCGCTTTCGGCAAGGCTACGAAATCTTTTGCTGGCTTACCATTACTATCACCCAAATCGACGGCAATGTAGTTGCCAGACAACAGAGTATCGAGACCAGACACGCCGGCCAAAGTCACCTCAGGCTTAACCAACCAAAACTGGGTGCCCTCGCGAAGGGCGCGCTCGGCATCGCGCTCAAACAGAACCACAGCGGTCACACCATCAAGCGTCTTGTTCATAATCAGGTCATCGACCACGCCGATAGTAAAGCCTTTGTAGCGGACTTCGGTTTTACCTTTGACAATCCCTTCACCCGTATCAAAAGCAATATTAACTGGCAGCTTAGCTTCGGTAATACTTTTGTAGACCAACCAACCGCCAATGGCCAACGCCAATAGTGGCAACAGCCAGACCATAGGGATACCTTTCCGCTTCTCAACTAACGCTTCGGCGATATCGTCGGAATTGCTTTGGTCGTTATTACTTTCAACGTCACTCATTGCGATTCTCTTCCTGATCCCAAATCAATCGGCTGTCAAAACTTTCAGCCGCAAAAATTGTAATCACCACCGCCAAACAAAATGCGGTAGCGCCATGGCCAGCTTCAATCGTCGCCAGCGCCCCTAAATTAACTAATGCAACTAGAATGGCGATAACAAACACGTCTAACATCGACCATTTGCCAATAAATTCAACCATCCGATACAACACGGTTCGCTGCCGAGGGCTGCTATTCCAGCCAAACTGCACCGACAAGCAAAGTATCCAGATCCCCAACAACTTCATCACGGGCACCGCCACCGAAGCGATAAACACCACTAACGCGATGGGGTACATCTCATAATGGATCAAAGCGATAACACCGGACATGATGGTGTCTGACTGCCCCTTGCCGAAACTGATAATGGTCATAATAGGCAGAATGTTGGCAGGTATCAGACACAGCGCTGCGGTGATAGACAAAGCCCAGGTACGCGCTAAAGAATTAGGTTTGCGAGGATGCATCTTGGCCCCGCAGCGACCACAACGCTGCGTTGCGTAAGCTTGTTTGATATCCCAGCGATTCAATTTATGACAATCGTGACACAACACCAATCCACGATGAATAGCCCTTCCACTGGCCGCTGGCGTTTCTGGATCAGTGTTTGGTTTCATCAACGATCTCCCATACTTCATGTGGATCAAAACTCGCGGCAGCGTAGGTTGAACAAAACAGCAAGCCACCGAAGCAGTAAAGCCCACCGTTGACCACTAAATCAGCCAGATCGACCAGTTTCACAATCGAAACCAAAATGCCGAACATATACACTTCCAACATGCCCCAACTGCGGATCTTCTGATAAACCTTGACTGCGCTGACCACAAATCCCATACCTCGTCGCAGTTTCGCCAGCACAGTAATGCTTAACAACAAACTCAACTCCAACAGCGGCACAATAAAAGCGGTGAGCACCACCATAAAGGCAACCCAGAAATACTCCGCTTGCCACATCAATTTGGCGCCTTGCAATACGGTTGTACTCTGCCCCATGTCGCCAATATTGATCGCCATAATAGGCAGCAGATTGGCAGGAATAAATAACAAAAGCGCAGCGAGGGAAGCGGCAAGGGTTTTGCCTAAGGCATCATAGCGAGTGTCAACTATCACATAACCACAGCAGGGACACTTAAGACGATAGCCAACCCGTTCATGGGGAAGATTGACTAATAGGTCACATTCGTGACACGCAGTGAGATGGCCATGTTCGGGCAAGGATTTTGTACTATGCGACACCGACGGCCCGCCTCAATTGCTGCCTGCCATACGCAAGCTATTAATCTTAAACAGACTATAGATAATAATCTTTATCTAGCTCAAGCACTATCTGTCAATTCGGGAGCATGATCTTACTTAGCAGTTAATTAACTAATTTTTTGGGCACGAAGCTTGCTTATCCAGAAGAGTGTCATCACTTTGACGGAATTGAATATCATGTCGCAACTAAGCTGGAATCAAATACTACAACCAAGAAAGCTATTGGTTTGGATCTGGGCACTATGCGCCTTAATGTTGTTTAGCCCAGCACGTATCATCGAGCGTTTTGGGTTGACCGAAATTATCCAAGAGATCTCTCCCATGTTGGGGATCGCTTTCTTTCTGGTGTCAGCAATTTTCATCTGCGAGACCGCCTCGGAAAGTTTTTCTTGGGTGCTCAACCGCCGACGTCGCCAAGAGATGAAGCAAGCGATCGACGAAAAAGTGACAATGTTAGATCACCAAGAGCGAGCTATCCTGCGAGAGTTTTTTATTCAACGTCGCAGCACCATTACGCTACCAGACCATGAGCCGGCGGTAAGAGCTCTACTCGAAGCGCATGTACTGCTGCGGAATCCAGCACCGGATGAGAAAGAAACCGATGCCTATAAAGGTTTCGCACTTCATCAATGGGCACGTCCGAAGCTGACCAGCCGCGTATTGCAGCTACCTGTCGGCGATATGACCGAAGAGCAAATTCGTTACCTGAAACAAACTCGTCCAGCATTTGTGATTAAAGATATGCGCATGCGACGTCGAAGAATTGCGGCCTGATTGAGTGGCCCAGACAATAGCCAAGTGCAGATGACAGCGCTATATTTGGCAGACTAGGTTCATGATGAGAAACAAACCATTGTCGCCAACGGCTAAATCGACTCCTCAGGGTCTGACACTAAAGCAGATCACGCAACAAAAATACAAAGCGACCTGGGGAGATGTACCTCCCCTTTTCCAAAAGATTGCCTCGGCAGCGGCAGATCTAGACGGCATGTTCAAACAGGGCTTTGATCATGCCCTTAAGCATATTTTAAATCGTCGACATTGGAATTCAGAGCTACTCACAGATCCTGCCACCAGACAACTACACAAGCCCCGCTTGGCGGTCTATCAACTGTTTACTGATTGGGGCTTTGAAGTTCACTGCTTTCCCTACCTTGGCGACAACGAAATAGACGAATATCAGCGCCTAAATCCCAAGATGGAGTTTAGCTTGTGGGATCCAGCCAACATGCGTCGCTTGATCCATGTTCGCCATCTTAAAGAGTTTATTGAGTATGCCCACAGAACAGGCGACCGCAACGATAAAGCCTTGCTTGCATTTACCAACGCGGCAGTAAACAGGGTAATGCGCCACTTATCAGAACAGATAAGGATCACCAAGGTTGGAGGGCTATCAATCCCCAAATACCTCAAGCTAGTGGTCGAGCAGAAAGGGGATTATCTTTTGGATGATTTGCCGCCCCACGTCAGTAAACGACTAGGAAGTGACACCTTGTACCTATTGCGGCAAGCGGAAAAAAGAAAAGTGCGTGAGCAGCAACAAGCTCAAATAGAGCAAGCACATGGATCAGAAGCGCCAGTTAGCACAGAAACAACAGAAGAAACAGAGAACCCCACTAACGACAATGACATCTCCTAAAACCATAACGACGCGCAATCAGCCAAGCCAACGGCCGTCGATCAGATGCTTATCAATTGCGATCATCAACTGCAACTCATCGATTGGCCGACATATAAAGTAGCCCTGCCCATAGCCGCAGCCTCTTTCCGCCAGAAAGTCGATATGACTATGTTTCTCAATCCCCTCTGCCACGACATCCATATGCATATTTTTCGCCATCGCCAAAATAGTTTGTACTAATTGCCGATCCGTTTCATCGTTGTCCAGATCCATCACAAAAGAGCGATCAATCTTCAGAATGTTTACTGGTAAGCGACGCAAATACTCTAGTGAAGAGTAGCCCGTACCGAAGTCATCAATCGCCAGGGAGACCCCGCGCTTTCTCAGCTCCTGCATCTGGGTCAGCACTTTATCGATATCCCCAATCAAGGTATTTTCAGTCAGTTCCAGTTCAATCTGCGCTTCTTTCAAACCATATCTGGCCAGGTTATCTGAAATAAAGGCCCCCAATTTTTCATCATCAAACTGATGCGAGGTTAAATTGATAGCGATCTTAATATCGGGAAGTCCCTGCAGTTTTAGCTGTTGCAGGATCGCCATACTGTGCTCGATGGTCCAATAACCCACAGCGACAATATGCTCACTGTTCTCCAGTTGCGGAATAAACTCATCGGGAAATACCAGACCTTTTTCTGGATGACGCCAACGGATCAAGGCTTCAAAACCCACCAACTTTCGACCGGTCAAGGCAATTTGTGGCTGCAAAAACAGGCAAAACTCTTTCTCTTGTACAGCACGTCGCAGCTCCGACTCCATCGCCAAACGCTTATAAGCATCTGCAGCCATGACCGGATCAAAAAAGCGATATTGGTTCTTACCATTCGACTTGGCTTGATAAAGCGCGGTATCAGCCTGGCGCATTAACTCCTCAGCCGTTAGCTGCCCGGAATCAGCCAATGCAATGCCTAAGCTGCCGTTAATCACCAGCGTCTCGTTACGTAAATTAACCGGCTCTCTTATTACCTCTCGGATCTGTTGTAACTGGCGAGTCAGCTGCTCATCGTCTTGCAGTTTAAGCAGCAGGGTGAATTCATCATCACCAAAACGACCCAAAAACACGGTCTCACGAGCGAGGTGCTCAAAGCGCTGCAGGCGTTGAGCGATATCTTTCAACAGCTCATCCCCGGCATCATGACCCAAAGTGTCATTGATCCGTTTGAACTCATCGAGATCAATAAGCACCACAGCTAACTGTTGATAATCAGTGCCGATATTGAGTACGTCGTCTCGCAGCGTTTGCAACAGTAAGTGTCGATTAGGTAACCCAGTGAGCTCATCGTACATCGCCATCCGTTCAAGCTGATGAGTTCGTTTTTCTACTTTGTGCCCAAGGCTTTCAAGTTGTTCGTTAAGGGTTTCAGCGGCACTTTCTAATACTGTAAATTCATCACGATAAAGCCTAAGCCGGCGAGTCAGTAACGCCCGCACCTGTTCAAACTTTTGCTCGGCAACCATCGGCATCATCTTTGCCAGCACGTTGGTTCTGGCCACGACATGTGAAATAGGGATCAAGCCCAGCAGCAAACCACCCAACATCACCATGGCAGAAAGCAGTACGCTGTTATCGCGAAAACGTTCAATCTCCGCTTTCTGCTCAGAAATATCGTCAATCAGGATAAGATAGCCATCATTTAGATGCGCCACCTTGTCACTGATTTTGACCGCAGACAGCCGAATATTATCTTCTGCGACAGCAGTAATACCGCCCTCAAACAACCTATCTAATGGTACCTTTGCCGCAGTCTCTTCCAGTATGGGCAGAAAGCGATCCTTCGAAGAAAGTGAAGATATACCGACATTCCAACCATTCAAATAGGGGAGCTGATCCTGCGCAGTTGCTTGTCGCTGAGTGACGATGGCAACGTCAATCCGGTGTGAGTGACGCAGGGCGATCACCAGATCCATCAGTGACAAAGACACCACCAGCGCACCAATGCCTTGCTTGCCTAAATTCACTGGTACGCCGATGTAATAGACGCAGCGCTGAGCACAACCGATGCGAGAGACATAGTCAACTTTCACCATAATCTCTTCTAGCCAGATCCAAGGAGGGGGCTGCGAGACATCGCCCCAGCTTCCCCATTGCTCACGGTTAGCGCCAAACAACCAAGCGGACTCTAGACGCCAAATCAACTGATTGGCCGCCCAATAGTCGTCAACGGCCTGCAGTAGCAGCTGTTTACCCTGATCTGTACTCAACATATCCAGATCAGGTTCTCCAAGCACAATGTCGCTAAATTCGATCAGCCGATCACCCATCATCTCGGACAATGTCAGAAAAGTCTTTTGCTGCGCGATATTTGAATTGACCAACTGAGTTTCCAGCTGATCTTCCATACGAGAAATAGATAACAGGTGCAGGCTAACCACCAACACCGTAAGTAAAAAAACGAGACCGACAGAGAACTGCCAGCGAATACTGATGAATCGACGTTGCATACTCTTCCTAGTCGACACAGTTAAAAGCTATAGGAAACCTGTATAGCAAACAGATTCCAATATTTCTGATCATGGGTAACCACATCAGGGTAGAGATGAGGCGGTAGCCAGGCAGAGCCATCTACATAGTGATACTCACCGCGCACCAACCAATCTTCAGCTACCTCATAGGTTAGCCCGACAGTCCAATCCTTGCTGTACATAAAATAACTCGGCGCACCAGTGGCTTGCTCAAAGTCACTGCCATCACGATCATCTTTGTTTAAGTATTTCGCATCGTAACGCCCCAACAAGGTCAACTCAGGGGTGAGGAAATAGCGCAACTGCAGATAGTAACCATCACTGTGAGAACGGTCGCGAAACCCCGGATAGTAGAGACCATAAAGCTTGAATTGATCGTCAATATACTCAAAGGTCGCTTCCCAAGTCGCTGCACTATAACGTAGCGACGCGATTGACTCCCAAACGTAGGTTTGTCCGGAAAATGCTTGCGAACCATCGTCCGCATGAAAATCAAGATTGGAGCGGAGGACACTCAGCCCAGCCGTCCAAGCTCCGTCAGCGGTAGTGAAATAGCCGGAGCCCTGCACCACCCAGTCTTCCTGATATTTACCGCTTGACTCAGAACCAAGCACCCACTTTTCCATATCATCGTGAATATCTGTGGCACCACCACTGAACTGCCATTCGAAACTTCCCGCTTCGAGTTGATGAAAACCAAGCAGGGACAAGCCATCGGTATTTAAAGTTTGATCGCGGTACATATCCCAGTAGATAGACTGAGGTAAAAATATGCTCGGTTGTGCCGCAGGCACGTCACGACTGTCCCGATAGAGGCCATGTTGGTTTTTATACCGGCCTAATTGCAGATGAACCTCATCGTCCTCTCCGCGATAAGCTAATCGATCCAACAGAAAATAGTCTAAACGCACCCCTTCCGGATAGCGGTTACCGCCATTGAGATAAACCACCTGACCGGCCACACGCCAATTGTTATCAATTTGCCAGGACGCATTGACGCCAATCTCGGTTTGGCGTTCTGACCAACCGTTGTCATCTTCGACAAAACCGTTGTCGTCGGTATACACCGCCCCTTGCGAGAAAAAGCCATGGGTCTGCACTCTGTCTAACCAATCATTTTCCGCCGATGCGAACGATGAGTACAACGCAGTCAGGCTAATCAATAAGGATAATTTTGACACTGTCATCCACGTCCTCCTTCTTGATATAGCCAATAGCACCAGGGGTCGTTGCGACTGCGTCGCGCAGCTCTTCTGACGTCGCCATCTGCTTGGGCGCCTGACCAAAGCCTGAATAAACAAGTCGATTCCAAGATCGCTCCAATTGATAGCTGAACAACTCCAGATAGCTGCGACAGAATGTTTCATGAAGACGATTTTGTTTTGGCAACACGTAAACTGCGATCATCTGCCCTTCGGACCAGGCAGTCAGTCGCATGGAAAAAATGGATTTAAGTTCTTTAACGGTCAGCGCGTCAGTTTGTACGGATGGATGAGCCACAACAGCAATATCAGTCGCCCACGCTGTGGTGGGAACACAGAGCGATAGCAATAAGATAAATGGAAGCATCAATCCTTTCATCACCGTCCTTGGCTATGGCAGCCACAATCAAGACAAAGGGGAGCACACTTACTTAGATAATATCTCTATATTAGTTATCAACACCTTAACCGCCAACTATTGGCTTAATGTAGATCACAATTTGCAGATCTAGCAGACATTAGCGACAATCCCTAGCGCTTAAGCAGGAGCCCAACATGTCGTCGTTGTCACCAATCAGTGAGATAGTAATGCGTAATCTGGCGCAGCTAACTAAAGCGCCCTTATTATTCATCAACCCCCCTGCAGACAATTTATCGTTTGAACTCAAACAAGCTGATATTGCTGCCCATTTTTTCACCACTGACTTGATCACCGCGAAGCGGCTCGAAACCAATGGCGCGGACGTTAGCTTCGGCGATACGCCAGCCAATGACTGCCATCCTTGGTCACAGGCCATCCTATGCTGGCCAAAAGCCAAAGCGCATGCTGAATTACTGCTTACCCAAACACTCCCTCTGCTAGCTGATGGCGCAGAGCTTTGGCTCGTTGGTGAAAATAGAGGTGGCATTAATAGTGCCGCAAAAGTGTTAAAAAGCCTCGGCTATAGGTGTCACAAGAGTGACAGCGCAAGACGCTGCTCTCTATTTTTCAGCAACATCACCTCCACCGCAAAAAGCAGCTCTTATCAATTCCAATATTTTTCCGTGCCTTTTCAGCAACAATCGTTCGATTGCGCCAGCTTACCTGGGGTGTTTAATCATGGAAAATTAGACGCTGGCACCTTGCTATTGCTGCAGACGCTAGAGCAATCCCCACCATATCAAGGGCGCGCTGTCGATATAGGCTGTGGTGCAGGCGTGATCACAACGGCGCTGTATTACCACTCGCCCAAACTTGAGCTAACCAGCTGTGACGTCAACGCAATGGCCTTGGCAGCAACAAAGCAAACGGCCATTCACAATGGCTATCAAACGACCGTCGTCGCCTCAGATCTACTGACCAATACCGAAGATCAATTTGACCTGGTCATTTCCAATCCCCCTTTCCACCAAGGGCTAGCTACCGATTACGATATCAGCGCCAACCTGTTTAAGCAGGCATATGCTCGGTTAAACGCCTCAGGCGAATTGCGTATCGTCGCCAATGGATTTTTGCCCTACGCCGAGCAGATAGGTCGCATTTTTGGGAACTGCAGGGTGTTATCTGAAAATCGACAGTTTAAAGTGTACTCAGCGACCAAATCTTAGGCAGTCAGATCTGGCAGGATCCCCGCCTATTTGTGGCAAATAGAACAATACGGAGTGTTTTTCATGGCTGGTATTTTGTCCGTTATATTAGCCGGTGGTGCAGGGACTCGTCTCTATCCACTGACGGAAACCCGGACTAAACCCGCGGTTCCATTTGGCGGCGGGTATCGCCTCATCGATTTTGCTCTCAACAATTTCGTCAATTCTGATCTATTAAAGATCTATGTACTGACGCAATTTAAATCTCAGTCTCTCAACGTTCATCTGCGCCAAGCTTGGTACCTGTCCAGCCTGACCGATCACTTTATTGACCCTATTCCGGCGCAGATGCGCATGGGTAAACGGTGGTATGAAGGGACTGCGGACGCAATATACCAAAATATGCGTTTAATCGAGATCCACGATCCCGACCAGGTCTGTATTTTCGGCAGCGATCACATCTATAAGATGGATATACGGCAGATGATCGACTTTCATAAACGGCGCAGTGCTCAGCTCACCGTGGCAGCCATTAAAGTGCCCGTCGCTGAAGCTCATCTATACGGCGTCGTGCAGGTAGATGAACAGGGGCGGATGACAGGCTTCGTCGAGAAACCACAAAATAATCCACCAACCATACCCGGCGATCCAGAGCATGTACTGGCGTCTATGGGTAACTATGTGTTCGATACCCAGACCCTGTTTGCAGCATTAAAAGCCGATGCGAAAGAGCCTGGTTCTACCCATGATTTTGGCCTGGATATTTTAACCAAGCTTTACCAAACCCACCCTGTTTACGTCTACGACTTCGCATCCAACGTTATTCCCAATGAACCCAATAGCACAGCCTACTGGCGCGATGTCGGTACCATAGATAGCTTCTGGCAATCCAATATGGATCTGCTGGCAGACGATCCTCCGTTAGATCTGTTTAACCCCAAATGGCCGCTGCGCTCATATCACCCACCCGTGCCGCCGGCCAAATATCTCGACAGCACCGATGGTCAACGCAGCGAAGTCAGTAAGTCGATGGTGGCATCCGGCTGCGTCATACGTGGTGCCAAAGTAAGGCGTTGCGTACTTGGGTTTAATGTCGATGTACAACCAGGAACAGAACTTACCGATGTGGTATTTCTGGGGGACAGCGCCATCGGCCAGAATTGCCGTATCAGCCGAGCGCTTATCGATAAAGATGTCGAGATTGCCGATGGCGTGATAATAGGCGAAGACCTTGACGCCGATAAGGAACGCTATAAAGTGTCGCCGAGCGGTATTGTAGTCATTCCTAAAGGCAGTCGTATTGGTTTCTGACAGAAAGCTCAAGATCCTTTTTCTCGCTACTGAAGTTGAGGATCTAGCAAAAACAGGTGGCTTAGCGGATGTGGCAAAGGCATTGCCGCAAGCGTTGACTCGCCTGGGGCATGACGTGCGTATTGTCTGCCCCTTTTATCCCCAGGTACAAGAACGCCTGAAAGAAGATAACCACCTGCACAGTGAGCTGTCTCTCCAATTAGGCAATTTGCAGTATCTCTACAATATCCACCAATTGCACTTAGGTGATGTGCCTGTTTATAGTGTCGACTATCCGCCCTATTTCTCCCGCCAGGGGCTTTATGACAACGGTTATCACGCGTATCAGGATAATGGCGAGCGTTTTGCTTTCTTTTCGATGGCTGCATTACAAATCACCCAAAGTCTGGACTTTGCCCCAGATATTATTCACTGCAATGATTGGCATACGGCGATGGCGCCGTTTTTCTTACGTAATGAGTTAGCAGATAATCAATTTTTCTATCGCACGCGTACCCTGCTTACGCTGCATAACGCCGCCTATCAGGGGGTTTTCGACCTTGACAGCATCCCGTTCCATCAACGCTTTATCTCTGCTTTAAGTAGTGATCATATGGAGCAAGGGAATAAAATAAACTTCCTAAAATGCGGCTTGCTTACGGCGGATAAGATTAATGCCGTCAGTCCCTCTTATGCAGCAGAGTTACTCACGCCGTTAGGTTCCCACCATATATTGTCGCTGTTCCAACATCGCCACCGCGACTTCAGTGGCATCTTAAACGGCTGTAATTACGACGACTGGAACCCGGCCACAGACCCACTGCTTCCCAAAGCCTATGATCAACATAATTTAGCCGGGAAGGCTGAGTGTAAGGCACATTTACAACAGTACGTTGGCTTGCCTGAGCAAGCAGATACCCCACTGTTCGGCATGGTCAGTCGGCTTACCGGACAAAAAGGGTTTCATCTCCTGCTACCTGCTCTGCAGCGTTTTTTAGAGCAAAATGTCCAAGTTGTGATCATCGGCTCAGGCGAACAAGAGCTGGCAGATAATTTGCGAGCGCTGGAAGCCCAATACCCTGACAAATTAATATTTCGAGAAGGTTACACAAGCAAGATCGCACATTGGGTGCAGGCGGGCGCAGACTACTTCCTCATGCCATCCCTGTTTGAGCCTTGCGGCTTAACCCAAATGTATAGTCTGGCCTACGGCACGCCGCCCATTGTTCGCGGAGTCGGCGGCTTAAAAGACACGGTAAAACCGGTCAAGCCCAATGGCAGCATTGATGACGCCACCGGGTTTGTCTTCAGCCACCCCGAACCTGATGCGTTACTCGATCTGCTGATGCAGGCTCTGACTCTGTTTAATGACGCACCTGAAGCGTTCAAGCAACTGCAACAAAACGGCATGGCGTATCGTTTTTGCTGGGAAGAAACCGCCAAAAATTACGTTTCGCTCTACCATGAGATGCTCTTACCCGCCGCTTAACCTACTACGCCGACACGATCACCCGCTGGCTAAACGTACCGATATGCTCTTCACTCTGATCTTTCAATAAACATGGCGTTAGATAGAGCTGATTGGCATCTACCCAATAGATAGCATTTTGCTGATATGCCCGAGCAAGAGTGAGCATTATCGATTTGTCCGCCAGTACAGCCCAGCTTTTTTCCCGATGAGAGAGATCTGGCGCGCTACCCCATAACTCACGGTAGGGCACATTGAGTCGCACGATATCTTGCTGCAGTCGATAGTCGAGCAAACGATTATAGGTATCGCTGACTTTGTCGCCTTGTGGGTTATGGGCAGTGATCACAGCAAAGCTCAGTTCTGGAGCCAACGGCTGCGCCATCAAAAAACAGGTCTGTTTATACAGATCCCAATCACTCATCACTCTGTTCTCCTTATGTATCTCTATCGCGCTAACCATGCGCTTACCATTATAGTGATTAATGTGACGTTTCAGAGGCAAATGCTTTGCTTCAACAAAGACTTATTCGCTAGACTGAGATTAATCCCGTCTTTTATAGGAAAGCTATGGGCACAGGCGCTCCCAGCCGTTCTATCCGCGGCTCGTTGATCATGGTCGTTATGCTGATCACGACGAGCTCGTTAGCGATCGCGTTGGGTATCAACCAATACTTCGATTACCAAACCCAGCGACAAGACCTCCTTGAACAACTCCAGACCCTTGCCAAGTTAACGGCTGATCACGCCCAAGATACTATCGTTGATAATAAGCCGGCTTTAGAAACACGGCAGCTTAGAGCGCTTTCAGTTTATAAGTTTCTGCAATCTGCACAAACCTATCAGTTAGACAGGTACACGCAGCAACTCAATTTTTTCGCTGGCTACACCCGCAGCGGAGTGCTTCCCAATACGTTTACTGACAGTCAGCTACGCGCATTAAAACAGCCCAGGATCACAGCAGACACCATAGAAATAACATCAGAGATATCGTTTGAAGGTGAACTACTTGGCTTCAGCTATCTGCGTATTTCCCTCGATACTCTCAATCAACGGCTTTGGAACAACCTTTATCAGGTACTCACCATCATTCTCGTGGCTTCAATATTCGCCTTACTCATTACGCTACAACTACAGCGGCGTTTTAGTCAGCCTATCGACACGTTGATCAGCCTCGTGCAACAGGTCGACTTAAACAAAGATTATGCGCTCAGGGCACCGACCCTTGAGGTGCAAGAGCTGGACTTTCTTGGCAATGCCTTTAATCGCATGTTGTCTCGGGTATCCCGGCGTTTGGAGAAACAACAGCAAGCGGAACAAGAGATACGCCAGTTAAACCAAAGCCTGGAAGATAAAGTCACCGAGCGCACCTTCGCGCTGAAACAAGCGAACAGCGAACTGCTACAAACCTTAGAAAAGCTGCACCTGTATCAGGGACAGATGCTGGAAAAAGAGAAGTTGCACAAATTAGGGCAGATGGTCGCAGGCATTGCTCATGAATTAGATACACCGCTTGGTCTTGGCATCACAACATCAACTTCGATGCAGCAAGCGCTTAGCGAACTAAAGCACTCACTGGAGCACGGAGAGTTATCGCAACGACGACTGAACCAGTTTCTATCACTGTCGGACGAAGCCTTTAATATTCTCACCAGAAATCTGCAACGAGCCTGCCAATTAATCGAAAGCTTTAAACATGTCGCAGTGGACCAATGCTCAGAGCAGGATCGAACCTTTGAAGTTCATCACTTTATTGACGAAGTTTTGTTAACGCTCAAACCCAAATTAAAAAAAAGCAGGCATATTATTGAGGTGATATGCGACCAAGAGCTGACCATCACCAGTAAACCGGGTGCCATTAGTCAAATTTTAATCAATTTGGTCTTAAATTCACTCAAGCATGGCTTTAAAGATATCAGCCAAGGCACCATAGTTATTCAAGTAACCATGGATAAAGATTATTTAACGGTAATCTATGAAGATAACGGCCGCGGTATGAGCCAAGAAGTCAAAGCACAAGTCTTTTCGCCCTATTTCACCACAGCGAAAGAGAGCGGCGGTAGCGGTCTGGGCATGTACATAGTACAAAGTTTGGTACAACAAGTACTCGGTGGAAAGTTAGAGCTAGAGACTGAGCCGGAGCAAGGTATTCGACTCAAGATGGTGATACCTTTGGCCGATACAGAAACAAACCAGCCCTCTGTGGCGGATACAAATCAAACACATTTGTTAAGTTAATGTAACCAAGCTAAGATTGAATGACTATTGTTTGACCATGTTTACGTTTGCTAACAGTTGGTTATGGAACAATTAAAGAATTAGGCACTCTAACGTTGGGCATTACGTTAATGTAGTACCCGACCGGCCGGTCGAATTAACAGAAATTGACACGCGGAAAAAGACGCATGGAAATCCCAAAAATATTGATCGTCGAAGACGAACTGGTCACCAGAAACACGTTACGCACACTGTTTGAAGCCGAAGGTTATCAGGTCATTGAAGCCAGTGATGGCGAAGAGATGTACCAAAGCCTAGAGAAAGGCGTGGTAGATCTGGTGATCATGGATATCAACCTGCCAGGGAAAAATGGCCTATTGCTTGCTCGTGAACTCCGCGAAAAAACCGATATGGCACTCATTTTCCTGACAGGCCGGGATAATGAAGTTGATAAGATCCTTGGCCTGGAAATTGGCGCAGATGATTACATCACCAAGCCATTTAATCCGCGCGAGCTGACTATTCGGGCTCGGAACCTATTACAACGCACCTTGCACCAGTCTGAAATCGACGGTGACGAGCCAGACCAATATAAATTTGAAGGCTGGCTGCTCGATGTAAATAGTCGCATGCTGACCGGCTCTGACGGCAATGCGTTCAAACTGCCACGTAGTGAGTTTAGAGCATTACAACTGTTCCTGAAGAACCCTGGCAAGATCCTAACTAGAGCCCAGCTCTTAAAAGAGATGACTGGCCGCGAGTTACGTCCAAACGACCGTACTGTCGATGTCACCATCCGGCGCATTCGTAAGCACTTTGAAAGCGTCCCAGGCACCCCTGAAGTGATCGCTACCATTCACGGTGAAGGCTATCGTTTTAGCGGTTCACTAGGTTAGTTATCGAAAATTGATGGCATTAAAAAAGGGCCTGAGCAGGCCCTTTTTTATTGCTCGCTATCCGCAAGAGAGCATCATTCACTTTCAGCGGCTTCAGCCTCTGTCAGCCAACGCTTTAATACCACTAAATCTTGTGGGTAGTGATGCTTCATCGCATCCACCCAATCGGGGACATTTTCCCACCAAGCCGGTTCATCTTTCTGCTGAGCTTTAGCTGCGATCTGTTGTACCCGCTTCAATCCCACAGAGCCCGCTGCACCCTTAATCTTATGGGCTTCTGATGCCACTGCGCTCTTATCTTCAGCGGTTAAATTGGATTCCAAAATTTCCAGGTACTCTGGCATCAAGGTTTCCAGTAACTCAACACTGTTCAAAAGAGCACCCGCACCAATCACCTCACTGTACTGCTGCAACATTTCAATATCTAAAATGTCATCCAGCGCATCATCTGCTTGCGAAGCTGTTGGCACCGCAGTACCTGCGGGAGCGAATAGCTTAGCTAATGCACTGTGCAGCACGTTCATCTGAATTGGCTTAGTTACGATATCAACAATACCGCACTCCTCGTAGCGAGTTTTGTCCTTAACCGTATTGGCGGTCAAGGCAACAAGGGGAATATCAGCCGTCAGTGGATCAGCCTTAAGTTTCTCTGCCACATCAAAACCACTCATATCTGGCAATTGAATATCCAGCAATACCAGATCAGGTATCTCCGACGCCGCCGTCAACGCACTCTGACCATCCATGGCGACACTGATTGTGTGACCCATTTTCTCCAGTAGAGTTTTGGCAACCAGCACATTGAGTTCAATATCTTCGACCAACAGGATATTCAATGCTGGTACCTTTTTCGCTTCATCTGTTAACACATGACTCTCCGGTGCTTCCAGTTTTGGTAGCGTCAACTGAATAGAAAAACAGCTTCCCACATCCACTTCACTGCGAAGCTTAATCTCCGAGCCCATGGCTCGAACTAATTGCTGTGATATAGCTAAGCCTATACCACTTCCAGTGCCGGTGTGATGTCCTTGGCGGCTGCCCTGGTAATACATTGCGAAGATCTTTTTCTGCTCTTCGTCCGGTATTCCCAGACCAGTATCCTCGATCTCAAACTGCAAATAGACGTTGGTATCGTCCTCTCGCGTTAAGGTTGCACTCAGCGCAACAAACCCCTGCGGCGTAAATTTCACCGCATTACCAAGCAAATTCCACAACACTTGGCGCAATCTCGCACCATCCGCTTCCACATACTCTGGCAGCTCAGGATCCCAGCGGCAGCGGAAGCTGACGCCATATTGTTGTGCCAGCAGCACTCCCATGTTTTCAACTTCAGCCAATAACGCCTTAAATGCTACCCGCGTCGGATTAAGCTTAAGTTGTTGTCGGTCTAAACGGTCAAGATCAACAATGTCATTAAAGATGACCCCAAGGGTTTCTGCACTGAGATAAATCGTGTCGACATATCGCAACTGCTCGGCTGACAACTCGGTATCACGCAAAATACGACTTAAACCGACAATGCCATTTAATGGTGTACGCAGTTCATGGCTGATGGTGGCAATAAATTCAGCTTTCTCATTACTTGCTTTACTCAGTAAATCCGCGGCCTGTTTTCTTTCGGTAATATCACGACCGAATGCCACCAACCCAAGGCGCTCACCTTTAGCACCAAAAAAGGGTACTTTACTAAATTCAAATAAGGTCTTACGACCGTCGGGGTAACGCATCCACTGTTCAAACTTCAGCGGCCGATTACTCGCCATGACCGCTGCGTCAGTTTGAACCACTTGTTCAGCTAGCCGTTCGGGATACACATCAGCAGGAGTAAGACCCACAAGTTCCTCACGAGTTCGCCCCAAGAGCAATTCAGCAGCCCGATTGCAGCTAGAAAAATAGCCATTGTCATCACGATAGAAGATCACATCGGGTGAACTATCAATCAAAGATCCCAGTTTTGCACTCTGTTCTGCTGCCTTTATCTCTGCCTGACGGCGCTGCATCACTTCAGCTTCCATCTCAGCAACCACCTCAGCTAGCGCCTGCTCGGCCTTCACCCGTTCGGCATTTTCCGCTTCCAGCAAGATAAGTTGATGTTCCAGCTTCTCCGCCTTCTCACGATCTTTTACCCGCAGGCGATCAGTACGTCGACGGGACAGATCAAGTTCGCGCACTACTAGTACAAAAAGAAAAACCGTGGGCGGGGTCAGAATAAAGCCCAGTAGGAGAGCCCTGGCGATATCCAGAGTATCCACATCACCGCTAATCGCTAAGCGCAAAGAAACGTTGATCGCAATCCCCAAAACAATAATGGAGCCAGCAACAACCAGCGTCAGGCGCAATACGCCAATTTCCGTCATCAAATTGATAAAGCGTTGTGCCCACAATTTCATGGCACCATCCTTGAAACGTCGTTAATTGGAAAGTCGATCTTGTCGCCCTAAAAGCCACAAGATTCAGCGGTGTTTATGTTGGTCAAAGCCCTTTATAATAGCTGCCCCGAAACGGGGAGAGATTCAACAGCGTCTCATTTTTGTGATATAAAGACGCTCTTTTTTTAACCGCCATGGCAATTTAGCAGAAATTTTCGCCAGTTAGCGCCCAGTGGAGTACCCCGATGCCATCCATCATGCCAGATATCGCCAACCACGCCAGTGCCCAAACAGAGGGAACATTAGACTGGGTTGGAATGGACAATATCGAGCTACCACTGATGGTAGAAGTGCGCGGGGAAGCGCCACGGCAAGTCAGCGCTCATGTCGGTGCTTTCGTAAACTTGACCCGTCCGAAAGCAAAAGGGATCCACATGTCCCGTCTCTACCTGCTGCTGGATACCCTATCTACCGAAGGCACACTGAATAGTCAGGCACTGATGACCCTGCTGGACAACTTCATCACGAGCCATGATGAGCTTAGCGATCACGCCAAAGTCTCTTTTACCTTCGACTACCATATGCGCCGGAAGTCACTGATCAGCGGTAAGCAGGGCTGGAAAGCCTACCCGGTCACACTAACAGGTGAGCTTAAGCAGGGTGAACTCAGCATTGAGATGGGTGTACAAGTCCCCTATTCATCGACATGCCCTTGCTCCGCCGCCTTGGCACGACAGCTCATTCAGGACGCCTTTGAAGCGAAATTTAGCGGCCAAGGCAGCATTGATCGGGCAGAGATGCATGCTTGGTTAGGCACGACTGAAGGGGTTGTTGCAACGCCACATAGTCAACGCAGCATTGCTGACGTCAAGATTAAGCTGGATAACGCCAACTTAGGTTTCCCGTTACGCCAGCTTATTGACCAGATCGAAGATGCCTTACAAACACCCGTACAAGCCGCGGTGAAACGGGTAGACGAACAGGAGTTTGCTCGCCTGAACGGCCAGAACCTGATGTTCTGTGAAGATGCCGCCCGTCGCCTCAAGCATCTACTCAACCAACATGCCGAATACAAAGACTTTCTGCTGCGCGTGAATCACTACGAAAGCTTACATGCCCATGATGCGGTCAGCATCACCGCCAAAGGTGTTAAAGGCGGATATCACGCCTAAGTAAACCGCCGTTATAATTTTTTGCATGGTCAGGAACTCTCCTGACCATATCACCAACAATTTCCCTTTTGCCCCAGCAACAACAAACTTCAACCATTTGCCCTTTCAGCACGATAAAAGTTGTTATTTTTCATCTTTGCCCCGCTACGCTACTACCCAACAGATAACAACAAAGCAGCAAAACAAATAGGCTAACAACCTGTTTTAATGCAGGTTATCTTTGATCTGCCCCAAACAAAGCGGCCATTTTAAGTGATGGACTTCACATTGTTTTAACATTACATTAGTTGTACTAATGTAATGCCCTTTGCGGATCTTTCTTTTCATCAGCTCGAATTTCTACCGCAAAACTGGTCTAAAAATAGATAGTCAGCCGGAATAAATCATCGGGCTGCATTCTGCCTGCATGGGAGGTTTTATGAGCTTGTACGACCCGTCTTTAGTCAAAGACAACTGTGGATTTGGGTTAATCGCCCATATGGACGGCGAACCCAGTCATCGTTTGGTACGTACCGCTATCTCCGCTCTGGATCGAATGACCCACCGAGGCGGCATCGCCGCTGACGGTAAAACTGGCGATGGTTGTGGCCTGTTGATGCAAAAGCCAGATGCGTTTTTTCGCGCTATTGCTGAAGAAAACGATTGGCATTTAGGCAACCACTATGCCGTCGGCATGATTTTCCTCAGCCATGACGACAACAAAGCCCAAGCGGCGCGGGATGTTTTCAGTGAAGAGCTGCAACAGGAAACGCTGGAAGTCGTCGCCTGGCGTCCGGTACCGACAGATAATAGCTGTCTCGGTGAGATCGCCCAGCAAACAGTACCCTGTATCGAACAGGTGTTTGTCAATGCCAACCCAGGCTGGAGCATTCACGATATTGAACGTCGGCTCTATCTAGCGCGCCGCCGCGCGGAGAAGCGTTTGGCTGATGACAGTGATTTTTATGTGGCCTCGCTCTCCAACTTGGTGATTGTTTATAAAGGCTTGATGATGCCTGCAGACATCCCCAACTTTTATACTGATCTGGCGGATATACGCCTGCAATCTTCAATCTGCCTATTCCACCAGCGCTTCTCAACCAACACAGCCCCCCGTTGGCCGCTGGCACAGCCGTTCCGTTTTCTCGCCCACAATGGTGAAATCAATACCATTGAAGGCAACCGCCAATGGGCAAAGGCGCGGAGCTATAAGTTTAAGTCACCGCTGCTCCCAGATTTGCAAGATGCCGCCCCGTTTGTCAACGAGTCCGGCTCTGACTCATCGTCCCTCGACAACATGCTAGAACTGTTTTTGGCTGGCGGGATGGATCTGTTCCGTGCCATGCGTTTGTTGATCCCACCAGCATGGCAGTCTCATCCGAAGATGGATAAAGAGCTGAAGGCATTTTACGACTTCAACTCTATGCATATGGAACCCTGGGATGGCCCGGCAGGTATTGTTATGACCAACGGTCGCCATGCCGCCTGTAATCTGGACCGAAATGGTCTGCGCCCCGCCCGTTACGTGATCACCAAAGATGGCTTTATTACTCTGGCCTCAGAGGTGGGGATCTGGGATTACACCCCAGACGAAGTGGTGGATAAAGGGCGCGTCGGCCCCGGTGAATTGCTGGTAATCGACACCAAAACCGGAAAACTATGGCGCTCCCGCGAGATCGATGACGATCTAAAAACTCGCCACCCTTATGCCCAGTGGCTCGATAAGAGCTGCAAGCGCCTGATCCCATTTGAGGAGCTCTACGCTAAACAAGCGGTTAAGCGACAACTCGACGACGACCAGCTGAAAACCTATCACAAGCAGTTTGGCTTCAGTTTCGAAGAGGTGGATCAGGTGATCCGCGTACTCGGCGAGGCTGGTCAGGAAGCCACAGGCTCCATGGGCGATGACACACCAATGGCGGTTCTTTCCAGTCGCTCACGGAGCATTTATGATTACTTCCGGCAGAAATTTGCTCAGGTAACCAACCCGCCGATCGATCCGCTGCGGGAAAACCACGTGATGTCGCTGGCTACCTGTATTGGTCGTGAACAAAACGTGTTTAACGAAACCAGTGGTCACGCCAAGCGCGTATTGTTCGACTCCCCTGTGCTGCTCTATTCTGATTTCCAGCAGTTGCAGGACTTAGATGACACCCATTACAAGCCCTGCACTCTGGATCTTAACTACGACCCAGGCAAGCAGGATCTGCAACAGGCGATACAGGCGTTAACCGACGAAGCCGCAGCCAAAGCAAGTAATGGCTCGGTGCTATTGATCCTTTCCGATCGTCAGCTCAACAAGGATACTCTGCCTATTCCTGCAGCGATGGCGGTGGGTGCCGTACAACGGCGTTTGGTCGATGACAATCTGCGCTGCGACTCCAATATCGTAGTAGAGACCGCCTCTGCCCGTGACCCACATCATTTTGCCGTGCTACTCGGCTTCGGCGCGACAGCTATCTACCCCTATCTGGCGTATGAAACGCTGGCCGAACTGGTCGACAGAGGCACGCTGGATATCTCGAAACAGCAAGCGTTGGTCAACTACCGTAAGGGGATCAATAAGGGGCTGTTTAAGATCATGTCGAAGATGGGGATCTCGACCATTGCTTCTTACCGCTGTTCGCAGCTATTTGAAGCAGTTGGCCTGCACCAGGATGTCGTCAACCTCTGCTTTAAAGGTGTCGTCAGCCGAATTCAGGGCGCCAATTTTGACGATTTCCAACAAGATCTGACCAATCTCGCCCGTGTTGCCTGGCTGAAACGTAAGCCGATCGAACAGGGCGGATTACTTAAATATGTCCATGATGGCGAATACCACGCGTACAACCCTGATGTGGTCGCGACCCTGCAACAAGCCGTAAAGACAGGTAGCTACAGTGACTATCAGGAGTATTCACGACTGGTGAATGAGCGTCCGGTAGCCACTCTACGTGACTTGCTGGAGCTTAAGGATGACTGTCAGCCGATCGAGATCGACGCCGTAGAACCGGCGGAAGAGCTCTACAAGCGCTTTGATAGTGCCGCCATGTCGATAGGTGCCCTATCCCCGGAAGCCCATGAAGCACTCGCTATCGCCATGAACCGTCTAGGCGGCAAATCCAACTCAGGTGAGGGTGGTGAAGATCCCAAGCGCTATGGCAATGAGCGGGTCTCCAAAATCAAGCAGGTCGCTTCTGGCCGTTTCGGGGTCACTCCGCACTACCTGGTCAATGCCGAAGTGATCCAGATTAAGGTTGCCCAGGGGGCGAAGCCCGGTGAAGGTGGTCAGCTACCTGGTGAGAAGGTTAATCCATATATTGCCAAACTGCGTTTCTCAGTACCTGGCGTCACGCTGATTTCACCACCTCCGCATCACGACATCTACTCCATCGAGGATTTGGCGCAGCTGATCTTTGACCTTAAACAGGTCAATCCCACCGCCACCATTTCGGTCAAATTGGTCTCGGAGCCAGGGGTAGGCACGATCGCCACCGGCGTCGCAAAAGCCTACGCCGATCTGATCACCGTCTCAGGCTACGATGGCGGCACGGGGGCAAGCCCACTGACCTCAGTGAAATATGCTGGCAGCCCATGGGAGCTTGGCTTGGTTGAAACGCAACAGGCGCTAGTTGCCAACGGATTGCGACATAAAGTGCGGCTGCAGATCGATGGCGGCATGAAGACCGGCCTGGATATCATCAAAGCCGCCATTCTCGGTGCCGAAAGTTTCGGCTTTGGCACCGCACCTATGGTCGCTTTGGGTTGTAAGTACTTGCGTATCTGTCATCTCAACAACTGTGCCACCGGCGTAGCAACACAAGATGAAAAGTTACGCCGCGACCACTTTATTGGTCTGCCTGAGATGGCGATGAACTACTTCAAGTTCGTCACGCAGGAAGTGCGGGAGATCATGGCCAGCCTCGGGGTCGCAAAACTCACCGATCTGATCGGTCGTACCGATCTGTTGGAGGTTGTTGATGGCTTTACCGCCAAGCAGAGCCGCTTGGCATTGGAGCCGTTACTGGAAACCTTTGAACCAAAGAACGGTGCTGCACCCTATCATCAGGAGCTAAACCCACCGCACGATAACGGTGATCTCAACAAACAGCTACTGGCCGATATGCAAGACAGTATCGACGGCAAATTGGGCGGTTTTGGCAATTATCCAATCCGCAATACCGACCGTTCAGTGGGAGCCCTGCTCTCTGGCTATATCGCCAGCAAGCATGGCAACCAAGGCATGGCAGGTACTCCGATCCAGTTATCATTTACCGGTACAGCAGGTCAAAGCTTCGGCGTCTGGAATGCGGGCGGCCTAGAGATGGTACTGACCGGTGATGCCAACGATTACGTCGGCAAAGGGATGGCGGGCGGTAAACTGGTTATTCGGCCACAAAAAGGTTCGGAGTTCCTCTCCCACCAAGCCACGATTTGCGGCAACACTTGTCTCTACGGTGCTACCGGCGGCCGCCTCTATGCTGCGGGTAAAGGCGGCGAACGATTCGCCGTACGTAACTCTGGCGCCATTGCTGTGGTTGAAGGGATCGGTGATAACGGCTGCGAGTATATGACCGGCGGTATTGTCACCGTACTGGGTAAAACGGGTGTTAACTTCGGCGCAGGAATGACCGGTGGTTTCGCCTATATCTTTGATGAGCGCGATAACTTCAAAGTGCGGATGAATCCAGAACTGGTCGAGATCGTCGACATGAGTAAGATTACCATCCACCACGAACACCTGCGTGGCATGATCAATCAGCATTTAGATGAGACAGGCAGCTCGCGAGCCCAGGAGATCCTGGATAACTTCGAAGCCTACCTGCCACTGTTTAAGCTGGTGAAGCCAAAAGCGGCAGATATTAAAGCCCTGCTCGGCCATCGTAGCCGCAGTGAAGCAGAACTCATCGTCGAAGCGCAGTAAGGTAGGAATACAGATGGCTAAGAATGTTTATCAGTTTGTCGACGTCGATCGTGTAGACCCGCCAAAAAAGGCGATAGAAACGCGACGAGTAGAGTTTGTCGAGATCTACGAACCGTTCAAAGATGATCAGGCCCGTAATCAGTCTGATCGCTGCCTTGAGTGCGGTAACCCCTATTGTGAGTGGAAGTGCCCGGTGCACAACTACATCCCCAACTGGTTGAAGCTGGCCAACGAAGGGCGAATAGAGGAAGCAGCAGAGCTGTGTCATCAAACCAACAGCTTGCCCGAAGTCTGTGGTCGGGTCTGCCCGCAAGATCGCCTGTGTGAAGGCGCTTGTACGCTCAATGATCAGTTTGGCGCAGTCACCATCGGCTCGGTGGAAAAATATATCACCGACAAAGCGTTTGCCATGGGCTGGCGCCCTGATATGTCGAAGGTAGTGTGGACAGATAAGAAAGTCGCTGTCATTGGTGCTGGTCCTGCAGGTTTGGCCTGTGCCGATATTCTTATCCGCAACGGTGTAAAACCCGTGGTATTTGATAAGTACCCAGAGATCGGTGGCCTGCTAACCTTTGGTATTCCAGCGTTTAAGCTAGAAAAAGAGGTGATGACCCTGCGCCGTAAAATCTTTAGCGAGATGGGCATCGAGTTCCAACTGGAAACCGACATCGGCAAAGATATCCCGTTCCAACAACTGTTGGACGATTACGATGCAGTCTTTTTGGGCATGGGCACATACAAGTACATGACCGGCGGTTTTCCTGGCGAAGAAGCTACTGGCGTTTATGACGCGCTGCCTTTCCTGGTTGCCAATACCAATCGCCAAATGGGTTTCGAAAAGGATCCAGCTGACTTTATCGACATGGCAGGCAAGAAGGTCGTGGTGCTTGGTGGTGGTGATACCGCCATGGATTGCGTGCGTACCTCGGTACGCCAACAAGCGGAGCGTGTGATCTGTGCCTACCGTCGTGATGCGGCCAATATGCCGGGGTCACGGCGAGAAGTCGTCAATGCCCGCGAAGAGGGCGTGGAGTTTATGTATAACCTGCAGCCCACCGAGATTGTGGTAGATAGCGCAGGCAAAGCAACCGGAGTGAAGATGGTGAAGACCCAATTGGGAGCACCAGATGAACGCGGCCGTCGTCGACCAGAGCCGATCCCAGGATCAGAGCATATTCTGGAAGCTGATGCCGTGATTCAAGCATTTGGTTTCCAACCCAGCCCCTCGCCTTGGTTTGCTGATTTTGGCATTGAGCTGGACGATTGGGATCGTGTGAAAGCACCGGAAAATGGTGAATACAAATTCCAGACATCAAATCCGAAAGTATTTGCGGGTGGCGATATGGTGCGGGGCTCAGATCTAGTCGTCACAGCGATCGCTGAAGGCCGTAACGCCGCCGAAGGGATAATGGATTATTTAAACGTCTAACACGACCTGGCGATGGCCATAGTTAGCATGGCCATCAATAAAAAAGCCCGCCAATACACTGGCGGGCTTTTTGTTAACGAAGAAGCGGTTCACCCAGACCAAAATGAACCAACAACGTCACGAACTTAGGTTTTAAAACTGACCCTCAGTCTGATAATGGCTATCAGTGCCAATTGTCAGCTGATTATTGTCACCAGATTGCCACTCCACGCCAGCAGTCGGGTTGTTTTCCTCACGCTTAACACACTTCCACGCCAACGCAGTGTTGGTCGGCAGCGATAGTGCCCCCTGCCATGTCGGATAAGCGTCAGAGCTCAACAGGAGAGCAGCAGCTGGATCCCAGTTTCCAAGCTCGGGCTGATTACCCACGACATAGACGCTCTGCCCTGGATATGTTTCACCGTTGAAACAGCGGAAAGTCACCTCACTGGTCGGCGCCGCATTCACATCGCGCCATGTCACTGTCAGAGGCGCTGATACACTGCTCCCTTCAGTAACAACAAGGTAGTAACTCCCCGCTGGCAAAGTGATGCTGGCATTGTCACCACCGCTAGTCAGGGTCGCTGATGCACCGATAGCACCGCCACCCCAGTTAGTAGCCCAGTCATTATTCAGCACTAACTTGTAAGGTGACGCATTCAGGCCACCAGTGGCAACCACCAACTTGCGCCACTGACCGTTTCCGATATAGGTCAATGCCCAAGCTTCGTTATCCATCATCCAATCATCGAAATCAGCACCACTGATTTTCAGATTAGCTGAGGCACCAAACACACTGTCACTCTGATCAGCGGAGATCACCTGCCAATCAACCTGCAGTGGCGCATTGGCATTATCACCTTCCGTCACCGTCAGACGGTACTCACCTGCAACCAAAGAGACTTTGGCATTGCCACCATCTCTTGCCAGCGCAACGCTCACACCGTCACCACTGCCACCCCAGTTCGTTGCCCAGTTCGCATCTAATACCAACTTATACTCACTGTCCGTCAAACGCTCAGGCACGGTCAAGGTCAGTTCCCAAGTGTGGTCATCAACCAAAGTCAGTTGATTCTGCGGCACATACAATGTCCACTCACCAAAATCAGCACCGGCCAATGTGAGTGATGGTGCATCACCAAGCACAGAGTCAAAGCCCTGCTGCGGCTCTAAGAGCGAATCAATCGCTGTCTGCAGGTTAGGTAGAGGCCCGATACGACGTGCTAGATCGCCGGTTTGAGGCGTCCCTGTTTCGCTAACCAAAGCGCGTACTTGCTCGGGCGACAAAGGGGCACCTAGCTGCGACTTGGCGATCCCTTGCAGTACGGCAACAGAGCCAGTCACGATAGGAGAGGCACTTGAGGTGCCACTAAAGTATGCGGTATACCAGAACTGTTCATCTATGCTCTGCAGGTCACCATAGCCCATGGTTGTCACAAACTGACCCCAGCCGTGGGCATCAATACGCTCACCATGGTTAGAGAAACAGGAGGGTGAGCGTTGGTCGTAATCACTGGCACCGACCATAATCGCGCCAGAATCACGCACCTGCTTATCAAAGATACCGTTGAAAACCGGCGCATCCAGATTCACATCACCGTTACCGGCAGCTTCCACCACCGTGATCCCCATATCCGTGACCATACGGATGGCATCGAACACCGCTTGGTAATACTCCATCGGAACATAGTGACACTGCCCCTGGTTACAGGTACAGGCGGTGCCATCATCAGGGCCACGGCTATGCAGCTCAATCAAGATCACATCACCTGGTGACAGATGGCCTGCGGCCTGCAAAATAGCGTTGGAGGTAGAGTAGCTACCAATGCTGACGTAACCCATTTCAGCCTGATTCGCGATCCCCGTAACACCGTAGTTGTTATCCATGCCACCGATAACGCCTAACACTGCGGTGCCATGGTTGCGCCAACTCGAATTACTAATCTGTGTGCCCATGGTTAAGAACAGCGCAGGCATATCTTCGTGGGTAACATTCCAGCCCCCTTCGATATCGACCACTTTGATCTGCTCACCGCGGCCACCAGGGAAATCCCATGCATAACGCGCATTAATGCCGTTGCTGCCGCTATTCAGATAACCCTGACGAGATTCAAAATCTGGGGTAAAGATCAGCGGTGTGACGACACTGTCAGAGTCTGTTGTAGCCAGCTCAGGTACAGGTTGCACATAGGCCAGTTCAACTTCTGGCAGCAGTTGTAACTGCTGATAGAGTTCAGCCAGTTTCTGCCGGTCAGTTTGAGGACTCAGCGGTAACTCGTAATAGCCTCCCAGACGAGTCATGGGGTCGAGTATCGGCGCACTGATATTTTGTTGCAGCCCCGACAGTTCGGTGGCGGTAAACAGCGGCTTTGCTTCAAGCTCCGCAGACGCAAACAGCGCGCCCATATTAGCCACCAGATCCTCATTACTGGGCCCACCGATACCGCCAGCCGAATGAGCTAGCTTGAACACCAGGCGTTGCAACGGGACATCAGCACCATAACCTAAAATTTCGTTACTGTTATCTGGGGGATCGTTCGCCCAAACGGAACCGGCGAAGATCAAAAGTGACAATATGATTGAAGGTAACATCAAACATTTCATAGAAAGCTCCTTGCTTAAAACCGCGACATGTATTTCCACTACAGAGGTTTCTGTTCACGCCCCAACAAAATACAGCCGTGACAGCGTTCCCCTTATCTGGGGCTTTCGTCGCCACGCTCTCGTTGTAGGTCGCTCAAGCACGCGTTCTTTGACACGTTCAATCTTTGAGGCTTGTCACAGTTCCAAAAAATGTGAGCGATATCAACTCCTACCAGTTATTGATAATTAACTAATAAATAATAAGTTAACTGAAAAAATGTTCGATAAACCATTTGTTATCAGGCTGTTAATGGGATCGCTACCATAGAGATAACAAGCTAAATAAGTGTATGATTTTTTTATGTCAGAGCAATGTCATTTCGCTTTCAAGCAGCATTTCATAGAAGAAATTCAACCATCTATGTTCACAACCCCTTCTAATAGCTAAAATAGTCAGATACTTATCTAAGAGACTTAGCCCTATGAAAATCGGCATTATCGGCGCCATGGATCAGGAAGTGACTCAGCTGCGTTCACAATTAACGCCAAGCGACAACGTGATCAAAGACGCAGGCATTGAGTTTTATCCTGGCGAGCTGCACGGGCATGAAGTGATCTTGCTTAAATCGGGTATTGGCAAGGTAGCTGCAGCCATCTCCACCACCCTGTTACTGGAGCGTTTTGCTCCCGATATTGTCATCAATATCGGCTCTGCCGGTGGTTTTGACCCGGCACTTCAAGTCGGCGATGTGGTGATCTCCAGCGAAGTGCGTTACCACGACGTTGATGTCACGGCCTTTAACTATGAGCCGGGACAACTGCCAGGGCAGCCTGCAGCCTTTACCCCTGCGGCAGATCTGGTGGCGCTTGCCGAACAAAGCCTCAACGCCGTTGGTGAAGCCAAGGCGGTCAAAGGACTGATCTGTAGCGGTGATATCTTTATGGCCGATCCGGCACGGGTAGAACAGGCTCGCGCGTTATTTCCAACCATGGCCGCTTGTGAAATGGAAGCCGCTGCAGTAGCGCATGTCTGCCATCAATTTTCTGTGCCCTTCGTGATTATTCGGGCGCTTTCAGACATCGCAGGCAAGTCCAGTCACCTCTCGTTTGAGCAGTTCCTCGACAAAGCTGCTCATCACTCCTCATTGGTGGTCGCTGATATGCTCAAGCGATTGGCATAGAAGATCGGTAAAGCAACACTGAACAGGTGGTAAATAGGGCGTGGATCAAGCATTGTTCATCGGCTGGTTAGGTTTTCTAACCACACCACTAACAATATTGGCTGTACTGGCCTTAAGCCGTGTCGCGCCCATTCCCCCCCACTACCACCCACTGACCCTGCTAAGTGGCCTCGCCAGCAATTTACAGAAAAAAGTCTATCCCAATGCTGAGCGCCCCGTACTGCAGCAGCAGATCGCCGGCGCGCTCGGCACATTGATGCTGATTGCGCCATCATTAATCATATTGGCAATCATCGGCATGGTGTCTGAGTTCCCTGTGCTGTGGAATGCACTGTTGCTGTACCTGGCTTTGGATTGGGAACAAACTCGGCGCACCGCCATACGAATAGCCGCGCAATTGGAGAAAGGCTACAAGCTGCAGGCCAGAGAGAGCCTCAACAGCTTGGTGCTACGACAATCGGGACGGCTATCCTCCATGGGGATCGCAAAAGCCTGTATAGAAACTCTGTTACAGCGTGCAAACCTGCAGCTGTTTGCCGTACTGTTTTGGTTTGCTGTCGGCGGTGGTTTGATGGCCGTGACTTACCGCGCTCTGCGCGAACTGGCGATGGTATGGAATGGCAAAGATCCTTTCTTTAAACAGTTCGCCTCGTTGCCTGCCGCACTGACGATTCTGATGGATGCCATCCCTACGCGACTGTTGGCCTTTAGCTACGCGCTATCCGGATCACTCAAGCCTTGGTTTAAACTCAGCTACCACTGGCAAAAAACGTTTCCTAACAATCACGCAGGATTGCTGCTCAGCTGCGGTGGCAGCGCCCTAAAGCTAGGCTTAGGTGGACCGCTGTACTACCAACAACTGAAACAGCAGCGGCCGCGACTGGACACGGGGGCCGAGCCACAAGCCCTCGACATTTTGCGCACCCTGCGCCTAATTAATAACGCCATCAGCTTTTGGCTGGCGATCACTCTGGTTATCGCTCTGACCATTGGTCTGCTTAGCCAATTGTTACCATCTCTACCCAGTTGACAAAAATGATTCACTTTTCAACGGCTCAGGCACTAAACTCATCGCAGGCAGTTCAGTTTTTGCAACTGCGCTGGTCACATATAAGTTTGGTATAGCGGACATTGCGACAAGCAAACGCAGCGATAGTTTTGCAGTAGACGATCAGGTATAGCAATGACAATTCTTTATTGGCTCAACGTAATTGGTCTTGCGGTGTTTGCCATTTCAGGTGCACTGATGGCGGCACGATTAAAAATGGATCCCTTTGGTGTGGTGGTTCTGGCGGCGCTCACTTCAATCGGTGGCGGTACCATTCGAGATATCATTTTGGACGTGCCACAGGTTTTCTGGATCGAAGACCCTAGCTATTTAAACACCATCATCATTACCGCCTTAGTCACCATGGTGTTTGTTAATTATCTACACCGTATTCCCGAGAAATTACTACTGATCGCCGATGCTGCCGGTTTAGCACTTTTTTCCGTACTCGGTGCGCAAAAAGCGCTGTTGTATGGTGCGCCAGGAGAGATAGCCGTGGTTATGGGGGTTATTACTGGCGCTGCAGGCGGTATCTTACGGGACGTTGTTTGTCGACAGATCCCTATGGTATTGCGCAAAGATATATACGCCACGGCCTGCTTACTCAGCTGTGTTACCTACACCGGCTTGCTTCTAATCGATGTCGACGATCTTACCGCGTCGTTAGTGGGGATTGGCGCTGGTTTTATCTTAAGATTGGCCGCGATCCAGTGGCATCTGCAACTGCCAGCCTATCAGTTGAGAAGACGATCATGATCAAATTGCTTAGGATTTCCTGCAACTCTCGCGCACTGCTGTGGTCTACCAACCAGACTTAATTTTTGCTGGTGGAAACCAGCCCATGGTTGTATGCGCACAATGATTATCAGTTGTACTTTATTGTTATCCTGGTTTGCAGCCGCGGACTCATGGATGCCGCTATCTTATGCCGAGCAACCCACTCGCGGTTTCAACCGTCTGATCTCTGAATCTGAAGCTAAGCAAGAGAATTGGGTCAAAGACAGCGAACAGGTAGCATTGCACTACCTTGGAAATCCAGATGAACTGGAGATCCTGCAGCAACAGGGCGACGGCAAACAGCTTGAACTCACGGTACGCCAACCACTGGATCGAGCCGGGGTTGAGTCCGCTCTGTACCTGCTGCAGTTAAAGAAAACCGCACAAGGCACCTGGCAATTACAGAACGCCCGCATGGCTTGGCGTTGCAAAAACAGCAGCAATTTTGATACCCGCCGCTGTCAGGCGAACTACTAAGTCACAGTTAACAGAGCACGATATTGACCGCTAACCCCCCTAAAGCGGTCTCTTTGTACTTTGACTGCATATCAGCGCCTGTCTGTCGCATAGTTTCTATCACCGCATCCAACGACACCCGATGTTGACCATCACCCAACAATGCCAAGCGAGCGGCATTGATCGCTTTGATCGCCCCCATCGCATTCCGTTCAATGCAAGGCACCTGTACCAATCCTTTGGCGGGATCGCAGGTCATGCCCAAATGGTGTTCCATCGCCATTTCCGCTGCATTTTCAGCTTGCGCCACGCTGCCGCCTAACACCGCACACAGGGCGCCTGCGGCCATCGAACTGGCGACACCAATCTCACCCTGACACCCCACCTCCGCCGCTGAGATCGAGGCGTTACGCTTGTAAAGCCAACCAATCACCGCCGCAGTCAGCAGAAACTCCCGTGCTCCGGCATCTGTCGCCCCTGCGACAAAACGCAGATAGTAGGCTAATACCGCAGGGATCACCCCCGCCGCCCCGTTAGTCGGCGCCGTTACCACTTGCCCACCATTGGCATTTTCTTCATTGACCGCCAACGCAAACATGCTAACCCAGTCCATCAATGCCAATGGATCTTGCTGCAAACTACGTACTTTTAAACGTTGATGTAGCTGCGGTGCCCGACGCACCACCTGCAAACCACCAGGCAAGATCCCCTCCTGTTCACAGCCTCGTTCGATAGCACTGAGCATCACCCGTTTGATCAGATCCAGATGTTGATCAATAGCCGCATCGTCACAACCTAATGCCCGTTCGTTGCGCCGAGCAATCGTTGCTAATCTCACCCCTTCGTTTTGGCAGATTGTCAGTAGTTGGGCAGCGTTATCAAACGGGAAAGCTCGATGATCAAACTGCTCAGCTTGATCAAGATTAGCAATATCATCGGCAGAAACGATGTAGCCCCCTCCCACCGAAAACCAGGTTTCCGTCAACAAGCGATTACCGGCTTTATCGTCCGCGGAAAGGCGCATGCCATTGGGGTGGGCAGGAAGAAAAACATCACAATGGTAAAGAATATGACGCTGTGGATTGAAATGGATCGGCAGGCGATCAGCCAACCGTAATTGATGCCCGACTTTCACCGCAGCATAGGCTGCTTCAGCAACATCAGGTTCAAGGGTTTCCGGTTGCATCCCCAGCAACCCCAAGATCAACGCCTTGTCAGTGGCATGCCCCTCTCCGGTTAATGCCAGCGAACCAAACAGTTCACAAGAGACCGAGTAGACCTGCTCCCCGTGCTCCGCCATCAGGCGTTCGGAGAAAGCGGCGGCTGCGAGCATTGGCCCCAAGGTATGAGAGCTTGACGGGCCAATACCCACCTTGAACATAGGCAACACACTGAACGGTTCCATCAGACCAACCTCATCAACACACAAAAGCAACGTGTTTAAGTTTAGACAGCAGAATCAGCTTATCTTTCTGTGATGACTCTATATAGCTCTGACGGAAAAGGCAGGGGAAGAGGTAAACATTGCCCGTTGCAATAGCAGGCTCTGACGGCAAGTTGCCGTTACAAATCAGCCTGCAACGGCTCTACTGGGGGAGATCAGCCACGGCAGACAACAGCCAGTTCAACTGGTTTCCAGTGTTACCAACAGCAGGTCGCTGATCACATGGCCAGCCAGTGATTGTCCGGTATGCTGAGTAAACCAACGATGATCCATATGCTTACCCGCAACTAGCAGATCGGCTTCAGTGGCAGTGATCACTTTATTCACCTGACGATTCATCTCACCACTCATGAGCCATTGCCCAGTCACCGGATAGTCGACATTGTCGCTAATAAACTCGGCCATCATCTGTTGGCGTTTAGGTTGAATACGCGCTGACAGGTCGAGTCCTAACTCAATCTCTTCCAAAGAGGAGTCGCCGATCCCGGGTTCCACCATCACAAAGGAGAGTTTAGCGCCGTAGGCACGCGCCAGCGCCGCCCCACGTAAAGCCACTTTTGCCGAATCCACACCTAAATCGATGGCGACTAAAATATGTTTGTATATCACCGACAGCTCCCCCTGTTTAGACGCCCGCCGATTTGGCAAACAACTGATAACCAGCCCAAGCGGCAAACACACAGCCCACAACATTCAAGCCAATATTCATCGCGAACTTCAGCCACTCCCCCTGCTGCATCAACACCACATTGTCCATAGAGAAGGTAGAGAAAGTGGTCAAAGCGCCTAGAAACCCCAGTCCAACCACAGGACGCCACGGCGCAGCCACCAAGGTACCGTTTTCCAGCAGGGCAAACAGGCCTCCCATCATCAGGCTACCGGCAATATTCACCGTCAACGTGCCATAGGGAAACCCTTTACCAAACAGTGCCACACACCATTGTGAGACAAGAAAACGGCCACAGGCACCGAATGCGCCGCCCAGTGCAACAAAAGCTAAGGTGGTCCACTGCGACATAAAGGCAGGCTCCTGAATTGCAAAGATAATGTACGAGATGAATCGCTTAACAACCCGCTTGGCCAATGATAATGACCAATTTACAACGAGTTGCAATCACTGGATCATAGCATCCCAGCAAAGCGATGCAGTGACAACGCCAAGATCGAGAAACAAAAAACGGGCCGTAGCCCGTTTATCCAGTCAACGTGCCTGATTAAGCGAGTGTAATGCGGGCAAACTTACGCTTACCAACCTGATAAACCGCCGTACCGGCAGTCAATTCCACTTTCGCGTCAGCCACTTTGTCGCCATCAATCTTCACTGCGCCCTGTTTGACCATCCGCAACGCTTCCGATGTACCACCTACCAAGCCCGCTTCTTTCAGCAGGTTCGCCAGCGGTAAGCCGATGTCAAAACTGAACTCAGGCATCTCATCAGGTATCGCGTTCTTCTGAAAACGCTGAATAAAGTCCTGATGCGCACCCTCTGCTGCGGCTTCGTCGTGGAAACGAGCAATGATCTCTTTCGCTAACAAGATCTTATAATCACGCGGGTTAGCACCATTGGCGATCGCCTCACGGAACTCCGCCAACTCGCCCAACGGACGGAAGCTCAACAGATCAAAGTAATCCCACATCAAATCATCAGAGATAGACATGATCTTACCGAACATATCGTTCGGCGCGTCACTGATGCCGATGTAGTTATTCGCCGATTTGGACATCTTCTTGACGCCGTCCAAGCCAACTAACAGCGGCATCATCACCACACACTGGGCTTTCTGACCGGCATCTTTCTGCAGTTCACGCCCCATCAGCAGGTTGAACTTCTGATCGGTACCGCCCAGTTCAACATCCGCTTTCAACGCTACTGAGTCATAGCCCTGCAATAACGGGTACATAAACTCATGGATGGCAATCGGTTGGCTATCGGCATAACGCTTCTTAAAGTCATCACGCTCTAACATGCGCGCCACGGTTTGCTTGGAAGCCAAACGGATCATCCCCTCAGCACCCAGCTCGTTCAACCAGCTTGAGTTAAACTCGATGCGGGTTTTATCCGCATCCAGGATCTTAAAGATCTGCTCTTTATATGTTTCCGCGTTCCGCAGTACGTCTTCACGAGTCAAAGGGGGGCGCGTGCTGTTTTTGCCTGAAGGATCACCCACCATGGCAGTAAAATCACCGATCAGGAAAACCACCTCATGCCCCAGCTGCTGAAACTGACGCAGCTTATTCATGATCACCGTGTGACCCAGATGAATATCCGGCGCAGTCGGATCGGCACCCAGCTTAATAATGAGTGGGCGACCTTCTTTGAGCTTGGCCACCAACTCCTCTTCTACCAGGATCTCTTCGGCGCCTCGCTTGATTTCGGCCAATGCCGCTTGCCAGTCACTCATTAGGATATTTCTCCGTGAAAACTATCAATTCAAAATTCAGGGGGGGATTGTACGAAATGGCGCCGCAAAGGGAAACAGTGTATGCTGGGCGCGATAGTTGCATTGGCGTTATACTAGTCAATGTACCGGTTTTATAGCGATGTACAAGCAAGATCCTGATATGAATGCTTATATTGAACAGCTGCCTAAACAGCACAAAGTACTGGTAGCCATTATCAGTGTCATTACCCTACTGCTGCTTTTTATGCCGGCAGAAGACGCCAGCGCTTCCCGTAACACTGAAGCGTCACTAGAGCTTGGCAAGCGTTATCCCCTGCCGCTGGAAATCGCCCCCGTTGACGATGCCGTGCAACAACAAGCGAACCAGCCTGCACCACTGCCAGAACTCAGCTGGCAAACCTTTACCGTGAAAAGCGGTGATTCACTGGCAAAGATCTTCCAGCGTGCCGGTTTCAGCCCTCGCACCCTGCACAACATTGCCAACTTAGGTGACAGCACCAAGGCACTGAAAAAAATCCATCCCGGCGACCAGCTTAAATTTGGCGCCGATCGTGATGGCCAATTGATCCAGCTGGTTTATCCGCAGGACAAGATCAACACCTTGACGGTGACCCGTTACGACGACACATACGTTGCAGAGCAACACGCCAAACAGGTCGAAACCCGTACCAATTTTGCCGCCGCAACCATCACCAGCAATTTCTATAATGCCGGAGTGGATGCAGGCCTTAGCCCAAATCAGATCATGAGCCTGGCAACCATTTTTGGCTGGGATGTGGATTTTGCTTTGGACCTGCGTAAAGGCGATAGTTTTAGCGTGATGTACGAAGAGCGCTTTGCTGATGGTGAGATGGTTGGCGAAGGCGCTATTGTTGCCGCAGAGTTTATCAACCAAGGCGACAGCTTTCAGGCAGTACGCCATACCGACGGCGTATATTACTCTCCTGACGGTAAAGCGATGAAGAAAGCTTTCCTCCGAGCGCCGGTTAACTTCAAGTACATCAGTTCCAGCTTTAATCCGCGCCGCTTGCATCCGGTCACCGGCAAAGTGCGTGCTCACAATGGCATCGATTACGCAGCTAAAACCGGTACGCCCGTCATGGCTGCGGGTGATGGCCGGGTAACCAAATCAGGTTACAACAAGCTCAATGGTAATTATGTTTTCATCAAACATGGCGAAGGCGTGATCACTAAGTATCTGCACCTGCATAAGCGTCATGTAAAAACCAACGCCAGAGTCAAACAGGGACAGAAGATTGGTACTGTCGGTGCAACAGGCCGTGTGACTGGCGCGCACCTGCATTATGAATTCCTGGTAAACGGCGTGCACAGAAATCCTCGCACCGTGAAGTTGCCCGATGCTAAACCGATCAAAGCCAGCGATAAAAAGTCATTTATCGCCCATGCCGAGACCATGATCTCGCAACTCAATGCTAACCGTCGCCTACTACTGGCAATGCAGCAGGGGTAATGGCCGGTTACTATATTGGCCTAATGTCCGGAACCAGCATGGATGGTATTGATGCCGTGCTGGTGGACTTTTCACAACCCCAACCCGCTATTCTCGCTAGTCACCAGCATCCGCTACCGGAACAGCTGGTGTCTGGTTTACACCAGTTATGCCAACCCGCAGCCAATGAGATCAATCGCCTCGGCGCGATGGATCGAGAGCTAGGGCAGTTGTTCGCTGAAGCGGTTAATGCCCTTCTGGCAAAAACCGATATTCCAGCCAGCGAGATCATCGCCATCGGCAGTCATGGCCAAACTGTACGTCACCACCCCCACAGCTGTAAGGGCTTCACGCTACAACTGGGCGATGCCAACACTATCGCCGTAGAAACCGGTATCGATGTGGTCGCCGATTTCCGCCGCAAAGATATTGCGCTGGGTGGCCAGGGCGCACCGCTGGTGCCCGCTTTTCACCATGCGCTATTGGCTAGCCCTGAGTGCGACCGCGTTATTCTGAACATAGGTGGCGTCGCCAATATCACCTGGTTACCCGCCACTGACCACACCGTATTAGGGTTTGATACCGGCCCCGGAAACACCCTGATGGATCAGTGGTGCTTAAAACATCAAGGCAAGCCCTACGATAATAATGGTGAATGGGGCGCCACAGGGACGGTGAGCAAGCCGCTGCTGAAACAGCTATTAAGTGAAGATTACTTCGAGCTGCCAGCACCAAAAAGCACTGGCCGTGAACTGTTCAACCTGTCCTGGTTGCAGCACCGATTAGACACCTTCAGTGCCTTACCAGCGCAAGATGTACAAGCTACATTGTGTGCTTTAACCGTACACAGTATCGCCGAACAGATAGCACAACTGCCGCTCGCGGATAACAAGCAACCCGCGGAACTCTGGATCTGCGGCGGCGGTGCCCGAAATGCACAACTGGTATCAGGGTTGCAGCAAGCCCTGCCGCTGCTGAGTGTCGCGCCACTGGACGCCCTAGGTGTTTCTGCCGACGATCTCGAGGCCCTGGCGTTTGCCTGGCTGGCCTACCGCCATATTCACCGCTTGCCCGGTAACCTGCCGGCGGTCACTGGCGCGAGTCGCCCAGCCATCTTAGGCGCGCTATTCCCCGCGGGCTGACATTTCCCGCAAACTGACATTCCCTGCAAACTGACATTCCCTGCAAACTGACAAAGCAACTTCTACCTTCTAGGCTTCTGATACAACACCACACATAACCCAAACAAGGTGGTTGTTATGCAACGAGACACACCGAATAAATTTAGTCCCAAGACACTCGCCTTGCACTGGATCGTTGGACTGATGATGATCGCACTCTTAGCCATCGGCGTTTTCATGGTCGAAACAAAAGCCTATGCCCTCTATCCATGGCACAAATCATTTGGCTTTATCATCTTCTTCATTGTCCTTATTCGCGTGTTCTGGCGAGTCACCAATGGCTGGCCAACCCCCGCCGGGAAATATAGCCAGATAGAACACCTGCTGGCGAAAGTAGTTCACTGGGCGCTGATCCTCGGCACTGTGTTTATGCCCATCTCCGGCGCTATCATGTCGACAATGGGTGGCCATGGCTTAATGGTATTCGGCATGGAAATCGTAGCAATGAATCCCGATCCTGCGGATCCGAGCAAAGTGCTCCCCCACAATGCGGCTATCGCTTCTTTTGCTCATGCCTGCCACAGCTGGCTCGGCTATCTGGTTATCGCCGCCGTTGTGCTGCATATCGTCGGCGCACTTAAGCACCACATCATCGATAAAGACGGCACCCTGAAGCGCATATTTGGCGCAAAAATCTAGCCCTTGATTTAGCTTCTGGATGTGACATCAGCCAATACACAGGTAAAAACAGCAGGTTATGATGCGATTATGAAACCTAATGAGACGTGATAGATAGCATCGGTGGGATCGATAGACATAGATCCATTATCTGATTAGGCCTACGATGTATAGCTATCTAGCGTTATGTGTTTGAGGAATCCCGAGGAATCTAATGTCAGCGAAAATCAGCAAGATGCGACAGGATTCATTGAAGCCGGCCTTCAAATCTGAAGGGTTCAAAAAGAAAGGCGCTGCATGGGGTCTTGTAACCGACGAGATGGGAAAACTCTTCAAAATTCAATGCTCTCAAAACAGCGATAGGATTTACTTCAACATCGGTATTTACTTGCAAGCTCTTGGTAAGGTTGAGTTTCCACGCGAGGTTGATTGCCACGTGCGCTGCAGGCTTGAGCAATTTTTGGCATCCAAAGAAGACATCTTATCTTTCTATGAATTAACGGATTTCGAGAACTGCCCTGACCCGCAGGAAAGGGTTAAGGAAATATCCAAGCTAGTGACTAGCAAAGTGATGCCTTGGTTTAGAAAGCTAAACTCGCCCTCAGACATAGTAGCGTTGCAAGAAGTCGCTCCAACTATGTTCTGGAATAATGGTAAAGAATTACTTGAAAAGCTTAGTGAAAAACACACATAGCAAACCAACTCACGCGGACGGCTTTTCGCAGGCTTTCGTCGCAGCGCTCCTTAGCTTAGCCTGCTCAATCCGCCCATGGTTGGGGCGTTATATTTTTGGTGCGTAGATTGAACGATTCACAGCTATTTATTCTTTTTATCTCTATGTTTTTTGGTTTTTTTGCCGGTACGAAAGCGGTAAGAAATCTAAAGTCACAACCGAAAGGTGCGGCCAAAGTGTTTGCGTTATGTATTGGACTGATTGCTTTTACTGCTTACCAGTATTTTCAATATCAAGCAGCGCTCGAAGTTGGCGGGGAGATCGTTCAAATAATGAAGCCGTTCTTTTTTGGGTCAGTAGGTTTTGGCGGTATTCTCGCCTGTGCTGGATACAGAATGGTCAAAATATAACAAAGCAAGTCACTAACTCGTCGCTTTGCTCCTCGGGGACAACGAACACGACGCGGCAAGCCGCTGTCCGTGCTTGCGGCGTTAGGCATCTAAAAGGAACTTAGACATTGAAGCTATTTGCAGCACTAATTAGTTTTTTAGTTTGTACCGGTTGCTCCACCCTTAGTAAAACAACAAACTTCGAAATTGAACCCTCTCCACAGTATCAGAGAACCTATGTTTACGATTGGTGTGAAGAAAACCAGTCTGCATTAGGTGTATTTGGCGAGCATTGTTTTGGAATTTACAACCCTCCTCTATATTCTTTCCCAGTCGATGACGGTTTTCTGGTTATCTACCCACTACTTTTGAGCCACGAAGAGCTTTCAGCTGGTCCATTGGGTTTACCGATCATCCCTTTAGGAAGCAATGAGGCCTCGGGTAGTGAGGAACAAAATTTGTACTTCCGGTTCAGAACCTACTCAAAGGCCGGAAACTTTGATATTGCTCCGGTGAAGATTTCGATTTCGAATGCTAATAATGGATCTTGTGATATTACCGAAAGCTCGGAGGATGCTATTGGCAAAGTTTATACCTGCGTGGTTAGCCTTAAAGCTGGCGAACACCAAAGACTAAGTGTTAACTTGAAGCTCAACAATAATTCTGCTTTTGATATCTCCTATGTTTTGTCGGAATTTACTAGTTACCGACCTGTTGTTGCACCCAATGGACCCGCTAGAGATGAGAAGCCATTCATTACAGTAGTCGGTCCCGATGCCTAACAAACCAACCCATGCGGACGGCTTTTCGCAGGCTTTCGTCGCTTCGCTCTGTAGACTAGCCTGCTCAATCCGCCCATGGTTGGGGCGTTAAATGTACTTGCAGATGAATGGCGTTGACTTAAAACCCGCAGCAATAATGCTCACTGCATGCCTCTTAATTGGTTCAGGGATCCAGTACTTCACTGGGTTCTACTGGCTAACAGCAACATTGCTGGTTATGGTCGCAGTTTTGATTAATGGCCTCATCATGTTCAACGAAGATCTTGATGAAGGAGGATTTAATCATCAAGAAGGAGTGACTGACACGCCTGAAGCGAAAGCAGAGCAAGGTAAAGCCAACAAAATTCAGCTGGCAATAATAGTTCTACTTATCATAGGTGCGGTGTGGTCATACATTTAACAAGTGAAAGCACACGAACTGGGCAACCTTGTCGCTTTTTTTGTACCAAAAAAACGCCAGCGTCATTCAGCTATCACATCAACTCAATGCAACTGCTCAATCAAGAAACCCAATGTAGCCCTGCAACACAATCAAATTCACGATATCGATAAAGAAAGCGCCCACCACAGGGACAACGATAAATGCCTGCGGTGAGGGCCCATTGCGCGCGGTGAGCGCACTCATATTCATCACTGCCGTCGGGGTGGCGCCCATACCAAAACCACATTGTCCGGCAGAGATAATCGCGGCATCGTAACTTTTACCCATGGCTCGAAAGGTCACGATAACCACGAAAGTGATAACCAGCAGGGTTTGTGCGACAAGAATAACCAACAAGGGCAATGCGAGGTTAAACAGTTCCCACAGTTTCAAACTCATTAGCGCCATCGCCAAAAATAGCGTCAGGCATAGGGTACTCACCACATCCAGCACTTCGTTGTTAATAGTGTAGAGCTTGCTAACGTCGAGCAGATTGGAGAGCACCACACCAATAAACAAGGCGTAAACAAATTGCGGCATATTTAGCCAAGGAATATCGAGTGACACCACCCAGGTTTGCAACTCCATTGCACCCACAGCACAAAGCAGCAACAAAAACAGTATTTCAGCCAAATTGGTGGCCGACACACGGTCTTCTTCGCGGCGGTCGTAGGTCATCACCTTTTTATCTTTCAGGTGGTGATTCTCTTTGTGGTTATAGCCTTCCCTGAGTTTATATTTGTTGATCAAACCCTGCCCTACAGGGCCACCCACCACACCACCAATGATCAAGCCAAACGTTGCGGCTGCCATGGCGAACTCCATCGTATTCAGGCCATAGTTTTCAGCAAACGTCTGCGACCAAGCCGCACCTGTTCCGTGGCCACCAGAGAGGGAGATAGAGCCCGCCACAAGTCCCATCAAGGGATCTAACCCAAGAGTTGCAGCTAACCCCACGCCGACGGCGTTTTGCAGGATCAGGAATAGCATCGCCAGCAGAAGTAAGACAAAGACCTGACGGCCCCCTTTTAGCAGCATTTTATAACTGGCAGAGAGCCCTACCGCGCTGAAAAAGAACAGCATTAAAATATCTTTCATCGGCACACTGAATTCGACCTGGATCCCCTGATACTTCAGCACCGTAACCAGAACCGCGACCACCAAACCACCGACAATCGGCTCAGGGATATTAAACTTCTTCAGTGCTGCAATCGAAGAGCAAAGGGCTCGACCGATAAATAAAACGAGGATGACAAGAATAAAAGAGTGCAACGCGCCGATCTGATAAGTGGTTTCCATCGATATCTCTCAAAGACAATGAGCTAAGCGTAACGAGAGCACCAACAAACTAAATAGTGCAGTGGTGATTTAAGCGTAGCCCAAAACTAAAAGTGATTAAGTTAAGTCTCCGGTTAATATAGGAATTGTTGAGCTAGCGCGGCTCTATCGCAGATCGTTGCAGGCAAACCGTTGGCAGGCAAATTGATGAGTGCAGCACACCAAGCCTAAGGCTCGGTGTCCCCACCTAAGCCAATAACCGCTAGCCACAGCACTTTTTATATTTCTTGCCGCTGCCACAGATGCAGGGCTCGTTGCGGGCAGGCACTTTCTCAACTTTAACCGTGTCACTTTTAGCCAATAACACAGTCAGTGCGGCAATCGATTCTTCAGCACCATCACGCGTGTCGACAGTGACTTGACCATACAGCTTTGCCTCCGCCAGTTGCGCTTCGATCTCTTGTTTGCGCTCCTCACTGGTGACCACCAAGCTAAGAGGAAATTTCTTGCTGCCAGGCTTTTGGTTGGCTTTGGTCTGGTAACCTGACTGAACGTGGTTAACCCGCGCATCCTGACGCCCTTTGAAGAAAAATTTATCTGACATGTTCTGTTCCTGATCGCTGAAAATGGGTGGTTTAAACAGTTAAAACGGACAAACGCTACGGCCATGGATCGGCAAACCACTGGTGGGATGCGCAAACTGTAATTCTGTCGCATGCAGCAATAGCCGTTCAGCCATAGGTTCACTGCGTGAATTTTTATACAGATCGCAACCCAGTATAGGGTGCCCTATGGCTTGGCTGTGGATCCGCAATTGATGAGTTCGGCCAGTTTTTGGGGAAAAACGCACACGGCAACGATCTGGCTGCTGCAGGCGTTCTAGCACTTGATATTCACTTCGCGCGGGCTTGCCGCTCTCTGAGCATACCTTGAGCAACGGAAAATTGGGCTTGTCTTTGGCAATAGGAAGGTCGATAACGCCCTGCTCATTCTCCAATTGCCCCTCTAAAATAGCGATATAGCTTTTGCTGACACTACGGGCCTGAAACTGCTTGCTGAGCTCAGCCGTGGCCCGCTTGTGCAACGCTGCCACCATGATCCCCGACGTGCCAAAATCTAAGCGATGAACCAGCGCGGCAGTTGGGAAAGCTTGCGCCTGATGTTCATCGCTGACTTTCTCTGATAAGCCCTGTAGCTGTCCCGTTACCAATCGGTAATGCACCGAGTCTTTATTCAGCGGATTTTTTCCGGACAAGCTAAGTAAGCCACTGGGCTTATCGAGCAACAGAATGTCATCATCCTGATAAAGAATGCGGATCTCACCATGACATGGTGGCGCAATAAACTCATCGACAGGAGCTGATGGCGAAACAGTCACAATCACAAGCGCCTATAGGCAGCAGAAAGGGCGCGCATTATCGCACGGACTTGCCTCACTCGGCTAAAAAACAAACCAGCGGCTTGCTAAAGGAGAAAATCAAAAGGCCGCCAAAGCAATGGCAGCCTATGGAATTTAGACTGAGAACGAAGAGCCACAACCACAGGTCGTGGTAGCGTTGGGATTATTAACAAAGAATCGAGAGCCTTCCAGGCCTTCGGTGTAATCCACTTCCCCACCCACAAGATATTGCAGGCTCATCGGGTCGATCACCAAGGTGACGCCCTCTTTGTCGATGGTGGTATCACCTTCGTTCACTTTTTCATCAAAGGTGAAGCCGTACTGGAATCCAGAACAACCACCACCAGTAACATAGACCCGCAGCTTCAGTGCTGGGTTTTCTTCCTCTTCGATCAGGCGCTTCACTTTATGCGCAGCTGATTCAGAGAATCCGATCGGTGTGGCCTCGGCGGCTAACGACATTTTTAAACCCTTTTCATCAAACAACGGCGAAATTATCTAATACCTGAGTGTTACGTTCAAGTATTGTCCAACAATTGTTGCCAGGTATACATCTTGGCGGTACTACTGGCTTTGCGGGAGCCACGCTTTGGCAGGCTCGCCCGGATCTCTACCCGCTCAGGCACAAAGCCCTCCGGCAGGGTAAAAGCACCTTCAATTTCCTGGAAATAACGGAAGCTGAATTTTTGCTGCTTATCGGTTAATCCGGCCAGTTCAGCGAGATTGAGCGTCGCAGGCTCGCCCGTCTGGCTGCCCTCAATGCGTAACTCTATCGCGCCTTTAGCAAACTGCTTCGAGCGTTTTAACTGCATCAATACCAGTCGAAAGCGGAAAAAGCCAGCGCTGGCAGTAGCACTAATGCCAAACTCATCGATCACCACGCCACTGGCTTCTTTTTCCGGTGCCATGATCTTGCGGTAGAAGGTCAGCTCGCGACGCTGCTCATAGATCTCGTTAAGGTGAGCAACCATCTCCTGCTGCATCGCGGCATTGGCCGCTTGCTCCACTTGCAATTCAGCGGTCAATCCTTCGATTTGGCTTTCTAACCTGACCTGCGTGGTAGCACCTTGGTCGGCTTGCGTCTGCCAGCCGTTCAATTGATTAAACAGTGAGGTTTTACCAAACTCACCGATCATCAGCCCCACCATTAGCGCACACCACACCCCCAGCAAGGGTTTGCGATGATCTCGCACCCACTGGAGAAAACTGATCGTCCCGTTACGAAAACGGTTTAAATTATCGTTATCATTCACTGATTCATGTAATCTATTGTTAATGTTGACTCATTATTGCCAGACTATGCACCTAATTAGGCATACAACACAGTCAAGCAGATACTGACAAAGGCATGGATAAGCTACCACTAATCAAGCATCTGAGATATTCGCTCTCTTTCCCTAGTGTAACGGTTTATCACTGTTTCATGGGATTGGTTGGCGGAATTTCTGCTGCCACACTTATCCTGATATTTCGCTTTCTTGTAGAATTTTGCCAGCACGCCATTCTTGGCGCCAATAAAGACTTTACCACGCTACCCGGCTGGGCGAACTTTATCTTACCCCTCAGTGGCGCTGTACTGATCTTGATCCTCGCCCTGACCATGGGGGTAAAATATTATCGACTCGGTATCCCCTTTGTCATCTATCGCGTTAAGTTTCATCATGGATTAATTCCTCTACGCAATACCATTAATCAGTTTCTTGGCGCCGCACTGTCTCTGATTTGTGGCTTCTCCGTCGGGCGAGAAGGCCCTGCGGTACATATGGGCGCGGCGGGCAGTGCAATGATCGGCCACTACCTCCGCCTGCCTTACAATGCCACCCGGATAATGGCAGCCAGCGGCATCGCCGCGGGTATCTCCGCATCATTTAATACCCCACTGGCCGCGGTCATTTTCGTTATGGAGGTGGTACTTCGCGAATACAAAGTACACATGTTCTTGCCGATTATGCTGGCATCGGCCTGTGGTTCGATCATGAGCCGCCTGGCCTTCGGCGAGTCACACACTTTTGAGGGGCTGGATTTTGTCATCCTCGATCAGTTGCATCACGTGCCGTTTTTACTCCTTTCCGGTGTCATCATTGGCTGCATGGCGGCACTGTTTAATCAGTTATTACTGATATGCATGCGCAGTGGTCAAAAGCTGCCCTTTTCAGCGCGGATCTTGACGGCGGCCATCGCGACTGGGGTGTTAGCGACAATGTTCCCAGAGATCATGGGCACAGAGGACGCATCGCTGGGTTTGGCGTTAAGCGAATCACCGGGGATGACACTGCTTATTGGCGTGTTTGTCGGCAAGATGGTGGCAACGGTGCTAGCCATTGGCTTGGGTATTCCTGGCGGGATCATTGGCCCACTATTCGCACTTGGGGGGCTGGCCGGAATGATTGCGCTGCAGATCATGCTACCTATCGCTCCTGATCTCGCTTCTCATCAGGGAGTCTATGTGGTGATAGGCATGGCTTCGATGATGGGCGCGTCACTGAATGCACCGATGGCAGCCTTGGTAGCGATCCTGGAGCTGACCAACACACCGGCAGTTATCGTACCGGCGATGCTGGTATTAATTTCAGCACAGTTGGTCGCCAGTCAGGTGTTTCGATCCCGCTCCGCCTTTTTAACCCAGATGGAGCTGCAACGTCTGCCGTATCAGATCTCACCTGTGGTACTTAACCTGCAAAAGATTGGTGTGCAGGCTGTCATGCGCAAAGACTTTGTTCTGCTGGAGCGCCCCGATGACAGCGTGATCCAGCATGCGCTGGAGCGCTCTGGCGATCGCCCTGTTCTCCTGATCAATCAAGGAGACCAGCCGTGGCGACTGGCGACGGCTGACAGCACCCAAGAGTGCGGTTACCTGTTAGAGCCGATGCCAGAATTAAGTGTTCGTCGCACGCTCGGCGATGTATATGAACGGCTATCAAAGAATCGCCGAGGCGCAGTGATCATCCATGCCGGCGACACTAACACGCCGATTGGTGTGGTGAATTGGCAGCACCTGACCCAACGTCTGCATACAGATCTCGGCTAGGGTCAATTCTCGCTGTCGATTTAGTTTGCTATAGTCCCTGCTTGTTGTTTAATTCCCCCAGTTAATATCTGGCTCATCCTGTTGAGGTATCCATGACTCGTTCTGCCGAACTCTTTTCCCAAGCTAAGCAATATATCCCTGGAGGCGTGAATTCTCCGGTACGCGCTTTCAACGGTGTCGGCGGCACACCTCTCTTTTTCCAACGGGCGGATGGCGCACGCTTATATGATGTCGATGACAACGCCTATATCGATTATGTAGGCTCTTGGGGACCGATGATCCTGGGTCATAACCACCCTGCCATCAAACAAGCGGTGCTCGATGCCGCTGAAAATGGTTTGAGCTTCGGCGCCCCTACCGAAATCGAAGTAACCATGGCCGCCAAAGTGGTTGAGCTGGTTCCTTCGATCGAGAAAGTACGCATGGTCAGCTCAGGCACAGAAGCGACCATGAGCGCGATCCGCTTGGCACGAGGCTATACCGGCCGTGACAAGTTACTCAAATTTGAAGGCTGTTATCACGGCCATGCTGACTCGCTGCTGGTAAAGGCGGGATCTGGAGCGCTGACATTGGGCGAGCCGACTTCTCCGGGCGTGCCGGAAGATTTGGCAAAACACACCCTGACCGCAACTTTCAACGATATCGACAATGTGAAGCAGTTCTTTGCCGAATATGGCGATGAGATCGCCTGTGTCATTGTCGAGCCAGTCGCTGGCAATATGAACTGTATTCCACCCCTGCCAGGCTTTCTCGAAGGGTTGCGGGCGCTGTGCGATGAGCATGGTAGCGTACTGATATTTGATGAGGTAATGACCGGCTTCCGCGTCGCCCTCGGCTGTGCCCAAGCTCATTACGGCGTCACCCCAGATCTAACCACCTTAGGTAAGGTGATCGGCGGCGGTATGCCGGTTGGTGCGTTTGGCGGGAAAGCGGAAATTATGGCCCATATCGCTCCGCAAGGTGCGGTTTATCAGGCAGGCACGCTGTCGGGAAATCCGGTCGCAATGGCTGCTGGCTTAGCCTCGCTGACCGAGTTACAACAACCCGATCTGCACCTTGCGTTAAGCGCCAAGGCGAAGATGTTGGCAGACGGGTTTAAAGCCGAAGCAGACAAGGCGGGGATCCCACTGGCTATTAATCAGGTGGGGGGGATGTTTGGCTTTTTCTTTACCGAGGCCGCCGAAGTGAGCAGCTTTGCCCAGGTCACCCAGTGTGATTTACAACGTTTCCAACAGTTCTACCACCTGATGTTGGCTGAGGGGGTCTATCTGGCTCCTTCTGCCTATGAAGCAGGGTTTATCTCTACCGCTCACTCAGAAGCTGATATTCAGGCCACCATTGCCGCTGCAGGCCGTTGTTTCGCTAAGCTGTGATACTTGGTTAGAAGCCGCTGAAAACAAAAAAGGGAAGCCATTAGCTTCCCTTTTTTATTCAGCGGTTAGACCAATTGCTTATTCCGGACTGACTTCTACCCGACGATTGAGGTAACGGGCACCCAAATCGTTATTGTCAGCCACAGGGTTAGAGTCACCATACCACTCAACGCGGATCATGCTCTCTTTAACGCCTTGGCTAATCAGGTAGTCTCGAGCGGAATTCGCTCGTCGCTGAGACAATCGTTTGTTGTACTCTCGATCACCGACAAAGCAGGTGTAACCATCCAGCTCCAACGGGATGCTGGTCTCTTCATAGACCGCGGCCACACAGCTCAACACTTGTTGACCTTGCGCCTTGATCTTGGCGGAATCAAAATCGAACAAGATATGTTTGAAGCCAACAATACGCGGACCATCCATCATGATCATATCACCGCACGCTGCCACATAAGCCGCAGGGCCAGCTTGGGCTGGGGGACAGCCAAACTCATCTACCGCAGTATTCGGCGGTGTATTCGGACATTGATCTTTATAGTCAGGGACACCATCGCCATCACTGTCCAGTGGGCAGCCCATGCTGTCGACTTTAACGCCTGTCGGTGTACCAGGGCACTTGTCCTGATAATCCGGCACGCCATCACCATCACTGTCGATAGGGCAACCTTTTGCGTCAACCTTTACCCCTTCGGGGGTCATGGGACACTCATCATCCTGATCGTAAACGCCATCGCCATCTTCGTCATTATTACAAACAAAGTAGCCTAATAAAGCACCCGCTGCAGCACCTGCCCCCGCAGCACCGGCACTATCAATCGCGCCTAATAAACCACCGCCGACACCGCCAGCCATGGCACACCACCCTTTTGTTGAAACCTGTCCAGTACTGGTACAACCCGTTACCCAGACAACCGACAGGAGTACAAACCATTTTAATATTTTCACGTGTCTTCCTCCGTGCCCTAACTCAAGTGATTGAAATCACATTTTTTAGTATTGCACACGGGAGAAATTTTGCCCGTTATCGACCAAACATTCGCGTCCACCAACTCTTCTCTTTGTTTGGTTGGCAGCCTCGGTTGGATGGCAAGGCCGAAGTTATCGCTGGCACCTGGGTAACATCCTCACAATGTTCACCTACGGCGGTACCGCTGGCGGTATCAAAATAGGTCAATTGCACCCCCGCAGGCGGTGTCATCTCTAAAGACACCGCGCTGCGCCGTTTCAGGTAGTCTGCATACAGATTCAACGCACCGCTGGAACCGGTAAGACCAATAACGGCGTTATCATCACGTCCAATCCACACGGTCACCACATCACGGGCATCAAACCCTGCATACCAACTGTCGCGATTATCGTTACTGGTACCCGTCTTACCCGCCAACGCATAGCTAGGGAAACGCTTGCCCAAAGACTTAGCCGTGCCACGCACGGTCACGTCATGCAGTGCATAATTCAGTAGGTAAGTGGCCTTACGATCCGCACGTTGTATACGGCCAGGTGAAAGCTCAGCCAGCACTTCATCATCGCTAGATAACACTGAACGGATAAGATGCAATGGTTGATAACTGCCCTCTGCCGACAGCGAGCTATAGAGCTGTGCCACCTCCAGTGGCGTCATGCTGACAGAGCCAAGCAGTGATGAAGGATAGAAACGCTGCGGGCTCTCTACCCCTAAGTTTTCCATCTGCAGTGAAACTTTATCTAGCCCTAAGCTCATACCCAAGTTGACTGTCGGTACGTTCAACGACATCACCAAGGCATCCATCAGACTGACATTGCCACGGAATTTATGATCATAGTTTTGAGGCTGCCAACGCTTACCTTGCTGATTCACCATAGATACAGGACGATCAGCCAGCACGGTCGCCAGCGAATACTTCTTCGAGTCGGTTAGCGCGGCCAGATAGACCACCGGCTTAATCAATGAGCCGATCGGCCGGCGTGCATCCATCGCACGGTTAAAACCCGCATAGCCCGGTCTGCGATCACCCACCAAGGCGCGAACACCGCCGGTGGCGGCGTCGGTCACCACAATAGCGGTCTGCAATTTACTGATGTTGTGTCGTTTTTCGAGGGTAGGCAGGGTGGCCACAGCGGCTTTCTCTGCTGCTTTTTGGGCTAAAGGATCCAACGTGGTATAGATCTTCAGGCCATTTTTAGCCACCAGCTGCGGTGCTAATTGACTCAGTTCACGGCGCAACAACGTTGTTAAAGCTGGCTTCTTCGCCATTGCGGCTTCAGAGCGCGGCAGCACTTTAGTTGGCTGATTTACCGCCAGCTTATACTCTTCGGTTTCAAGAAAATCATGCTCAAGTAGCAGCCTCAAAATCAGATCCCGACGTTCTAACAAGCGCTCAGGGTGGCGCCATGGATCGTAATAGGAAGGCCCTTTGATCATCGCCACCAACGAGGCCAGCTGCGCCACATTCAACTCCGCCAAAGGACGGCCAAAATAGAACTGACTGGCTAGACCAAAACCATGCACCGCTGTGGCGTAGTTCTGCCCTAGGTAGATCTCATTGAGGTAGGCTTCAAGGATCTCATCTTTACCGTAACGGGCATCAATAATCAGCGCCATATAAGCTTCGCGCAGCTTGCGTATGATGCTGCGTTCACGGGTGAGGAAGAAGTTCTTCACCAGCTGTTGTGTCAATGTGCTGCCACCCTGCACTGTGCGTCCCGCTTTAATGTTGGCAACCAGCGCTCGCGCAATAGACACCGGCGATACGCCATAGTGATGGTAGAAATCACGATCTTCCACCAGCAACAAGGCTTCAATCAGCATCTGTGGCACTCGCTCCAGATCCACCAGTACGCGGTCTTCACCTAAACCGCTCTGCATCCTGTCTATCAAGTACGGCTCTAGATAAGCTTGATTCACGGCCTGACCATTCTGCTCCAACACAGAAATACGCTTGCCGGTATAGCGCACCATCAGACGCCGCGCAGGATCGGTTCGGTGACCGTCGCGCATCGGACGCGCATAGATCTGTACCGCATATTCAGAAGCAGCATATTCCCCAGGCGTTACCACCTTGGCGACCCGACGATAACCGAGCAGCTCTAACTCCTGCAGTAGCTCGCCATGGGAGACCGGCGCGCCCGCGGCCAATCGTAAAGGGCGGGCGTAGATCTGCGCAGGCAGTTCCCAACGTTCACCTTCAAATTTGGTCTTTATCTGACTATCGAGATAAACCCCATAACCCGCGATGGCTACCACCATCACCAATGACAGCTTAAACAGGGTAGAAAGGAGATAGCGCTTAATCGGCCGTGCTTTCTTCGCTGCAGCAGATGACTTCCCTCGTTTACTGGGGCTGCGTTTACGCGAGGTTTTAGCGCTGCGTTTTTTCGGTTGGCTGCCTTTTTCGGCTTTCTTAGTCATAGTGTTCCGGATCACTGATTGTTCATTGCCCGCTTGGTTTTACGGGTCGCTTGAGCGTTGCCGGGATCATCCGGCCAGTAGTGCTTGGGATAACGCCCTTTCATCTCTTTTTGTATCTCTCGGTAACTACCCAGCCAAAATGCCGCCAGATCTTGGGTTACCTGTAACGGCCGGCCTGCTGGGGAGAGTAGCTCCACCACCACGGGCACATCTCCAGCCACTGTTGGCGAGCTTTGCTGACCATACATCTCCTGCATTCTCACAGCAATACGTGGCGGACGGCCATCATCATACTGCAATGCGATCCGCGTGCCTGTGGGCGCTGTCCAGTGGGTAGGTAACATCTGTTCCAGACGCTGCCCCAAATGCCAATCTAAACAGCTTTTCAACGCTTGCGCTAACTGCGACGAGGTCAATTTATCAGGATGACGAACCGCCGTCAGAAACGGCGCCAGCCAATCCCAATTCTCCGCCAGCGTTTGATCATCAAGTTTCGGCCAAGGATCATTCGGTAGCCATTGTGCAGCCATCATCACACGTTGCTGCCACTGGCGCAGCGCCGGTGTCCAGGGCAGCCGTTCTACGCCACGCTGACGCAAACCATCGAGCACCCCCTGTTGCCAACGCGGGTCATCAGCACCAATAGCCAGCGGTTGAGTTTCTAGGGGCAACGCCTGAAGGTAACGCCCTTCGGTCGCAACAACCCGCCCCAAGCGCTGATCCCATCCGACGTTGACCTGCTCCGAAATGAGCTCGGAGCAGTAGTGAACGAGATCGGCCTGCGTCAGCGGCGCCGCCAGGGCAACAATAGGATCGCCAGCAAAGCCATCACGCATGTCAGCCACCGCCAACAAGCTGGCCTGCTGCCAATGCGAGTCTCGACCTAACTGCGCACCGAAGCCGTGGGCAGCTAAATAGCTGGCGCCCCGTTGACCAAGGATCCAACCGGGATATGCCACCGCAACGAGTACACCGCTCCATGCACTATCAATCTGTTGCGCCTGCCACCGGCCAGCATTCGGCAGCAACTGCTGCCAAAGTTGCGAGCTGCGCGTTAAGATCCGCGAACGCAACTCCTGATGCGGCGCTCCTTTGGCCTTTATCCAATCAAGCCAACGGGGCAGATCATCAGCGAAAGGTTGTTTGGGTAACCGCTCTTCCAGCAAAGCCACTAACGCCACGGCAGTTGCCTGAACGCCAGATAATGCGCTGTTTTTCATTGCCCATAACAGCAGCTGCGCAAACTCAGGGGTCGTGCCTAATTGCGCCAATGCCCGGCCATGGGCAGTGAGTTTGCCGACAGCATCAAGGGCGCCGAAACCTTGCAGTCGTGTAACCGCACTGCGCCACAAACTGGCCGATGGTAGCTGCAGCCAATGCAACTGCTCAGGCTCGTGTACACCCCACTGGGCAAGCTCAAGCACCATGGCGGTTAGATCCACCGTCATCACATCCGCTGGCGTTTGTTTGGCCTTACGACTCTGCAACTCTTCCGACCATAAACGATAAGCGTGCCCCGGCATCAAACGCCCAGCCCGACCTGCCCGCTGCGTAGCTGATGCTTGTGAGATCTCCACCGTATCTAAGCGGGTATGGCCAATTTTATGGTGATAACTGGCTTGACGATGCAAGCCACTGTCGATCACCAAAGAGATACCGTCGATGGTTAAACTGGTTTCAGCAACATTGGTCGCCAACACCACTTTGCGTCGACCTGGCGCGGCAGGCGCTATCGCAGCAATCTGCTCGGCAGCGGTCAAACCGCCGTAGAGGGGAACAATATCTATCTGCTGATGCGCAAGTTGTGCTTGATTGCTCAGACGATCAGCGAGCGCTCGCTGTGTTTGCTGGATCTCATACACGCCGGGCAAAAACACCAGGGCCGAGCCCTCGTGCGCTAGCAGTGCTTGTTCAGCTAACTGCGCCAGTTGAGGTGCCAACGGTGCGCGCCGCTCACGACTTTGGTAATGCAATGAAACGGGGAAGCTGCGCCCCTGACATTGCACTAATGCAGCATCAGGAAAACGCTCGGTCAGCGGCATCCCTTCCAACGTGGCAGACATCACTAACAGGATCAGATCATCACGCAGTCCCTGTTGCACATCATAAGCCAGCGCCAACCCCAGATCCGCATGCAAGCTGCGCTCATGGTATTCATCAAAAATAACCAGATTGACACCGCTCAGCTCTGGATCACGCTGCAATAAACGCGTTAATACGCCCTCGGTCACCACCTCCAAGCGTGTACCGGCACTGACCTTGGTCTCTTGCCGCATCCGCAAACCAATGGTTCTACCCACCGTTTCACCCAACTGTTTGGCCAGAAAGCCAGCCACATTGCGCGCCGCCAAACGTCTGGGTTCCAGTAGCAGGATCTTACCGTCAGCAAATGCTGGATCTTGCAACAGCTGTAACGGCAGATAGGTCGACTTACCGGCACCTGGCGGCGCTTCGAGAATAACCATGCTGTGGCTGTTCAGCGCGCGGCAGATCTCGTGGGTTTGGCTGGCGATCGGAGGAAGTGGCACGGAGTTTAGTCATTCCAATTTCTATCAGGCTTGGCCTATTCTAACCTAACCGTCAGCGACAACTGAGTGCTTGTGATGACAAATCAGGGCAAACGCCTGTTTTTAGCTTTGGGCTTTAACCGAAAAACCCAGCGACAGATCAGCCAATATCAAAACCAATTTGCCACTTGGGGCAGTTTAGTAAGTACAACCAACCTGCACCAAACGCTGGCGTTTCTTGGTCAATTAGGGGAAGAGCAAGAACAGCAGCTGCGCCTGTGGTGCCGACAAATATCGGCAGCCGGATTTAAGCAAACCTGCGATCATTTCGGTTACTGGCGCAAGCCGCAGATCATCTATCTCGCGCCCGGCGTTCCGCCACCGCAATTACTCTCGCTGGTGACAAGCCTGCATCAGATCACCGATGCACTGGGCATAGAGCGAGAACAACGCCCCTACCAGCCCCACATTACTTTGTGCCGAAAAGTGCGGCAGCCACCAGAGCTGGCCGACCTCGCCGTCGATATCTCATTTCACGCCGACCATTTTGCGTTATTTCAATCGCGCAGTGACGCAACTGGCGTCAGATATATTGAGCTAGAAAGGTGGCCACTGCTTAGCAACTAGGTTAACAGCGCAGTCGCTACTCCCATCGTGTATCTAAAAGCGCTAAGCATCTCGCTTCGCGTCTTCGTCAGCCGAGTATTCACACAACAGATGAGCAATGGTCTGTACGCCCTGCGCGGTAGCGCCAGTATCCCACAGCGCATTGCCACTGCTATTAAAAGAGGCGGCCAAATCAAAGTGTAACCAGCCTTTGCCTTGGTTCGGCACAAACCGTGACAGGAAACCCGCCGCATTTGAGGCGCCGCCTGCGCCACCACCTTTCACCGCACGGCTATTGGCGGTATCAGCATAAGCCGAAGGGCAGCTATGCTGATGCCAGAGCGCTAAGGGCAAACGCCATAACGGATCTTGCTCTGCGACTGAAGCCGCTAACGCTTTCTGCGCAGCCTCGTCGTCAAGGGCGAACAGGGCGTTGAACTCACGCCCCAAAGCAGCAACTGCAGCGCCGGTCAGCGTCGCCGCATCAATCAGCAGTGGTGGATTTATCTCTGCCGCCTTTAGAAGACCATCCGCCAACACAATGCGCCCTTCCGCATCGGTATTTACCACTTCGACAGTGACACCGTTGCGATAAGTCAGCACATCACCCAGTTTATATGCCTCTCCACTGACTAAATTTTCGGCGCAGCAAAGTATCAATTGCACACGTTTATCCAAGCCCCGCTGGATCGCCAAAGCCAACGCTGCGGTGACAGTAGCGGCGCCCCCCATATCGGCTTTCATGGTCAGCATCCCTTCGCTACTTTTCAGGCTGTAACCACCGCTATCAAAGGTGATCCCCTTGCCCACCAATGCCACTTCGTATGGTTCATCCGATTCGCCACTGGGGTTGAAATCCACCACCAACATCACCGGCGGATGCTGACTCGCACGCCCGACGCCATGCAGGCCAATCCAGCCTTGCTCCAACAGCTCTTCGCCCTGCAGCCATTCATAAGCGATGGCGTCGCCCGCCACCTGCTGCAGATAGGTCAGCGCCCGTTCGGCAAGCACCGTCGGTGTACATTGTTCAGGCCCTAGATGAGTGACCTCTTTCAGCCAGCGAAAGGCGCTATCTCTGGCAAGTAGCTCTTCATGCCCAGAAGCCTCCATCGGCGCCCATTGGATCTGATAATCCCCCTGCGTCGTGGCAAACCCTTGGGCAAATGCCCATTGCTCAGCAAGCTGCCAATGGTGACCATGCAGCTGTACTTGACGGATCCCCAGAGCAGAAAGCTGTCGCGCGGCTTTCTGGATCTGGCGTAACGGACACTCATCGTCGTTTTTCAGATGCAGCTTAACCAGCTCACTTTCAAAACTAAGGCCATGATTGCCCCAGCGCTCAGCAGCGGGAAGCTCGGTTAACTCAACGACGATCTGCTCTGTCATGGTTCGTTCCTTTGATTTTTCTGGTTAGCTAGTATTCAAGCGCCATCAACGCTGCTGGCAATTCGCTATCGACAGCACGCCCGCTTGTCTGTAATGCTTATCTGCCCGAGATGACCTAAGTGTAGCGACAGCGAATGAAGTTTACCCCCCCACTGGAAAAAGCACGGCTATTACAGCGATATAAACGCTTTCTTGCTGATGTTGAGCTTGAAAATGGCGAATTGATGACGCTGCACTGCGCTAATACCGGTGCAATGACTGGCTGCATCGGTGAGCACTGGCCAGTATTTTTCAGCCTAAGCGATGATCCCAAGCGCAAGCTGCCCGGCTCACTTCAGTTGACTCAAAATCCGGCTGGCGATCTCATCTGCGTCAATACCGCCTTGGCGAACAAGCTGGTGGCAGAAGCTCTCGCTGACCAGCGCATTAGCGAACTGCGCGGCTATGCCACAGTGCGCCGCGAGGTTAAGTATGGCAGTGAGAACAGCCGGGTCGATTTCCTCCTCAGTGACCATAGCGACTCTGCCGACTGCTATCTCGAAGTAAAGATGGCGACCCTATTGCAAGAGGGCCAAGGTTATTTTCCAGATGCTGTGACCACGCGCGGTCAAAAGCATCTGCGAGAACTGGTTGAGCAAGTCAAGGCGGGCTACCGTGCAGTACTGCTTTTCTGTGTCACTCATACGGGGATCCATTCGGTCAAAGCGGCAGCTCACATCGATCCCGTTTATGCAAAAACATTGGATGAAGCAGTGGCGGCAGGGGTTGAAGTTATCTGTTACGGCTGCGATATTTCGCGCCAGCAAATAGTGCTCGACCGTTCATTAACATTTGGTTGATCAATCACCAACTAAAGCAAACTTGATCGCCAAGCTGTAGAGCCACTAACAAAAGCATGCAATCGAAATTGCGGGAAACTACACTTTCTGGTATAGATAGCGCCCTAATTTACTTAGGTACTGTTGTTTTAACGAAGGAGAATGGGCATGCCTCAAGGCAAAGCAGCTAGCAGTCTGGGCATTCTTTCGCTCGCAGGGGTTGAGCCTTATCAAACCAAGCCTGGTGAAGAATACATGGGCTTGCCTCAGCTTGAGCACTTCAGAAAGATCCTCGAAGCCTGGCGCAATCAACTTCGCGAAGAAGTGGATCGCACTGTAACCCACATGAAGGATGAAGCAGCAAACTTCCCTGACCCAGTGGACAGAGCAGCTCAGGAAGAAGAGTTCAGTCTGGAACTGAGAACCCGTGATCGTGAGCGTAAGCTGATCAAAAAGATTGAGAAAACTCTGCAAGCCATCGAAGAAGATGACTTCGGTTTCTGTGATCAATGCGGTGTTGAAATCGGTATTCGTCGCTTGGAAGCTCGTCCGACGGCTGATTTGTGCATCGACTGCAAAACGCTCGCTGAGATCAAAGAAAAGCAGTTAGCTGGATAATGATGCTGGTGGCTCTGCCACCGCTCTGCTGATGTCAGATAACGCTGAATCACAGCCGCTAATTAAAACGGCCGCGCCCTATCGCGGCCGTTTCGCTCCCTCACCTTCTGGTCCCCTCCATTTTGGCTCTTTAGTTGCCGCTGTCGGTAGCTACATGCAAGCGCGTGCTAACCGTGGGCAATGGCTCGTCCGTATCGAAAACATCGATCCGCCACGAGAGATGCCCGGCGCCACTGATATTATCCTGCGTCAACTGGAACTGTTTGGCCTGCACTGGGACGAGTCACTGCTCTATCAGAGTGACCGGAGCCAAGCGTACGACGAAACTCTGCAACGACTGGCCGACGCAGGCCTCAGCTATCACTGCGACTGCACCCGCAAAAGCATCATGGCACGCGGTGGTTACTACTCCGGCCACTGCCGTAAACGCGACCTTGGCCCAGACAACACCGCCTTACGTTTTGTAAATCACCATCCGGTGGCAGAATTTGACGACCAGTTACAGGGCAAAATCATCCTACCCAGCGACTTCGCCAACGAAGATTTCATTATTCGCCGCCGCGACGGCCTCTATGCCTATCAGCTCGCCGTGGTGGTGGATGATATTGACACAGGCATTACCGAAGTCGTGCGTGGGGCTGACTTGATCACGCCAACCGGGCGCCAAATCGCATTTTTTAATGCGTTGGGAAGCACTGCACCTGACTATTTGCATCTACCGCTCGCCACCCACGCCGACGGCCATAAACTCTCTAAGCAAACCCATGCCCCAGCCCTAAGAGAAGATCAACGAGTATTAGAGCTAATAGATGCATTGAGGTTTTTGGGGCAAAAAGTGCCCAACGAGTGTCAGGATGGCAGTGTCGATGAGGTTTTACAGTGGGGAGTAGCGCATTGGCAGCTCGATCAGGTAGCAAAATGTGAGAAAATTGCCATCGACTGATCCTTGCCAGTTTTACCCAGCTACACTCTGGTATATCATTAGCGCCCAAATTTTCAGCGTAATTTAGAGGTTAGCTATCCTTTCCCGCATCATAAAACTGTGCAAGCAAGCTGTTGGCAGTCAAGCCGGCGATAAATCTGGCGAAAAACTTTCGGCCACGGTGATCCCGCGCTCCGCACATTCTATCTCGCGAACGGATATCAGTGATAATGCACTGAAGGTACTCTATCGTCTGAATAAAAATGGCTACCAAGCCTATTTAGTCGGCGGTGGTGTCCGCGACCTCCTGCTGGGGCTCAAACCGAAAGATTTCGATATCGTCACCGATGCCAGCCCTGAGCAGGTAAAAAAACTGTTTCGTAACTGCCGTCTTGTCGGTCGTCGCTTTCGTCTGGCGCATATTCTGTTTGGTCGTGACATCATTGAAGTGGCAACCATGCGCGGTCACCACAGCAATGCCGAAGACGACACAGTTGGCACAGCCCACGCCGAAACAGGCATGATCCTGCGAGACAACGTCTATGGCACCATCGAAGAGGATGCCGAGCGCCGCGACTTCAGTATCAACGCGCTGTATTACGATATCTCAGACTTTAGCGTGCATGACTTTGCTGATGGCATTAAAGCGATCAAGAAGCGTCAAATAGAACTGATTGGCGATCCAGAAACGCGTTACCGTGAAGACCCAGTGCGCATGCTGCGCGCCGTCCGCTTCGCCGTCAAACTCGATATGAGCATCACGCCACGCAGCGCAGCGCCAATCAAAGAGCTTGCCAACATGCTGGCGCAGATCCCCGCCGCTCGTCTGTTTGAAGAGATCCAAAAACTGTTCCTGTCAGGCAAAGCGTTAGCTACATACAAAATGCTACGGGAATACAAGCTGATGCAGCAGCTGTTTCCTGCGCTTAAAAGCTGTTTCACCAAAGAGGGTGACAGTGACGCCGAGCGTTTTCTGGAAGCCGCACTGGCAAACACAGATCGCCGAATTGCCGAAGGCAAACGTGTCACCCCAGCTTTCCTGTTTGCCGCCCTTTACTGGGGACCGGTACAACGCCGTTGTGATGAGTTGATGCTAGAGAGCGATCTGCCCTACGTCGATGCCCTTGGCCTTGCCAGCAGCGACGTGTTGGACAGCTCACAGAAACGTATCGCCCTGCCAAAACGCTTTTCTGTACCAGCCCGCGAGATCTGGCAGCTGCAGTTAAGGCTACCGAAACGTATGGGTAGCCGAGCGGCGAAACTGGCTGGTCATCCACGCTTCCGTGCCGCCTACGACTTCTTGTTACTGCGTGGTCAGATCGCTGGCGGTGAAGTAGCACAGCTGGGTCAGTGGTGGACCGACTACCAAAGCAGCGATGAAGGTCAGCAGCAGAAGCTAGTAAAAGAGTTGAAGTCCCGTGGTCCGCGTCGGCGCAATACCCGCCGTCGCCGCAAACCCGCTGAGCCAAAACAGTAATGACACGCTGTTATATCGGGATCGGCAGTAATCTGTCTGATCCCGTCGCTCAAGCCAAAACCGCTATCGATGCGCTTGCACAGATCCCACACACTGAGCTGATTACCGTTTCCGGCCTATATCGCAGTCGCCCGCTAGGGCCGCAAGATCAACCGGACTACGTCAATGCGGTCGCTGCACTGCAGACACAACTCGCACCTCTCGCCCTACTTGATGCCTTACAGCATATTGAGCAAACGCAGGGGCGCACTCGCAAAGCGGAACGCTGGGGGCCAAGAAGCCTGGATCTGGATATCCTGCTGTTTGGAGATCAGTTGATCCAATGCGAACGTTTGACGGTACCCCACTATCATATGCGTCAACGGGAGTTTGTCATTACGCCACTGGCGGAGATCGCAGCAGAGCTAGAGATGCCCGATGACCGTACGCCGATCAAAGCACTACAAAAACAGTTACCCGATAATGGGCTGCAAAGATTTGCGTACTATACTCCGCAGCATTGTCAGCTGGGCAAATAGTCCGCTGGCTTTAATCATCCATAAACCACTGATATAGTTTGCCGCCCTGATAACGGGCTGATTTGAAGTTAATTAATTCGGTTGAACGGCATGAGCAAAACAACAGTTTCGACATTGCAACAATACAAGCAAGATGGCAAAAAATTTGCCACCCTGACCGCCTACGATGCATCATTCGCCAAGCTCTTCTCTGAAGCAGGCGTAGGTGTCCTGCTCGTCGGTGATTCATTAGGCATGGTGTTGCAAGGCCACGCTGACACCGTCCCAGTCAGCGTTGACGATATGGCTTACCACGTTGCCAGTGTCAGCCGCGGCGCTGTCGATGCCTTGGTGATCGCCGACATGCCATTCATGAGTTACACCACGCCAATCCAGACCTATGAAACCGCCACCAAGCTGATGCAAGCAGGCGCCAACATGGTCAAGTTAGAAGGTGGTGAATGGCTATATGAGAGCATCAAAGGGCTGACTGAGCGCGGCGTACCCGTGTGTGGTCACCTTGGCCTGACACCTCAGTCAGTGCATCTGTTTGGCGGTTTTAAAGTACAAGGTCGGCAGCAGAGTCAGGCGGACAAGCTGCTTAGCGATGCCAAAGCCCTAGAAGCCGCTGGCGCACAGTTATTGGTATTGGAGTGCATTCCTACCGAATTGGCCGCCACCATCACGCAAGCACTCTCCATTCCTGTGATTGGTATCGGCGCGGGTCCGGTCACCGATGGTCAGATCCTGGTAATGCATGATCTGATTGGCCTAACGCCGGGTAAACCGCCCAAGTTCAGTAAAAACTTCCTTACCGACGGCCGCGATGTACGTGGCGCGGTAGCAGCCTATATCGACGCTGTCACTGACGGCAGCTTCCCCGGTCCGGAACATAGCTTCTCGTCATGATGCAAACAGTCAAAGATATCGCCGCGCTCCGCGCGCAGATCAAAGCTTGGCGCCAGGCTGGATCCACTATCGGTTTTGTCCCCACCATGGGTAATCTGCATCAGGGGCATTTAACCTTGGTCGAGGAGGCGAAACAGCGTGCCGATAAAGTGGTGGTTAGCGTTTTCGTTAATCCGATGCAATTTGATCGCCCCGACGATCTGGATCGCTACCCCAGAACACTGGAAGCCGACCAACAAAAATTGATCGCCACCGGCGTAGACCTGCTGTTTACACCCACCCCAGAGATCATGTATCCCAAAGGCCTAGATCAGCAAACCTATGTCGACGTACCCGGCCTATCCAGCTTATTAGAAGGCGCCAGTCGCCCAGGTCATTTCCGCGGCGTATCCACGGTGGTGACTAAACTGTTCAATTTGGTGCAACCCGATGTCGCTTGCTTCGGTCAAAAAGATTATCAGCAGCTAGCTTTGCTTAAGCAGATGGTGATCGATCTGGCGTTAGACATTGAAGTCATTGGCGTACCAACGGTTCGCGATAGCGATGGCCTCGCCATGAGCTCACGCAATGGCTACCTGACCTCCGACCAGCGCGATCTGGCACCCTTGTTGTATCAACATCTGCAATATTTGAGTGAATCGATTTCAGCGGGTAAAATACCCTTAGAGCAATTACTCGAACAAACCCGTGAACAGCTAGATACTCATGGCTTTCACACCGACAGTATTGATGTGGTGGATGCGGAGAATTTACAGCCGTTAACACCGGACAGTCAGCGTGCTGTTGTACTGATCGCGGCCTTTTTAGGTGCAGCCCGCCTGATAGATAATCAGGTGGTAGAATTGCAGACAGCCGCAGATTGATCTATATTTGCGCGCCTCGTCGAATTTCTCGGTTTTTTGACGCCGATTATGCACACGGGGATAGCAATAAGGGGAAACTGAATGCAAACCACAATGTTAAAAGGTAAGTTACACCAGGCACGTGTAACCCACGCAGAACTTGAATATGAAGGTTCGTGCGCGATCGACCAGGATATGCTGGATGCCTCTGGTATCCTTGAATTCGAACAGATCCAGATCTACAACATTGATAATGGTAAGCGCTTCACTACCTATGCGATAGCCGGTGAGCGAGGCTCTAAAATCATTTCAGTGAATGGCGCTGCCGCCCATCAGGCTGAAGTTGGCAACCGTGTGATCATCTGTGCTTATGTTGCCATGAGCAACGCCGAAGCGATGACCCACAAGCCAAGCTTGGTCTATCTGGATCAAGGCAATAATATCGTTCGTACCAGTAAGGATTTACCAGTACAGGTCGCCTAACCTAGGCTCCTCCTACTGCTGGCTCAGAACAAACGAAGGCGAGATGCTGCAAAAGCACTCGCCTTTTTCGATCTAAGCTGCCTACCAGCTCATCTAGCCCAACTCACACACCAGTTGCCATAACGTCTGACCACTGTCTCGATATTTACGCTCAAACGGCGTCAGCGCCTCTGTGGCGTCAGTTAATGGCACCACCGGATGTTGCCCTTGGCCTGCGAGGGCTAATGCCCGTGCAAACTCTTGCAGATAGATAGGCCAGTTACTGCGTAACTCCAGTTGGCCACCGATCTTAATCAGATCAGGAAATACACCAGCACCATGCCAGCGCCGTTGCAGATGTTTCGATTTCGGCCAGGGGTTGGGATACAACAAGTAGTGATGGGTGATGGGCCAATCGGCGGCAGCAATTAAGCGCCACAGATCATTGAGATCGGCCCTTGCCAGCAGGTAGTTATCAGCGCTGATTGCCAGATCAGATTGCCGTTCAATACGGTCAGCTGATTTGTCCATGCCGATCACTAATGCCTGCGGATGGCGCAAAGCCAAGCGGCGGGTACTTTCACCCACGCCACAACAGGAGTCCAACACCACAGGGCCACCATGCTGCTTCACCTGCTCGGAAAGTTGCGCAAACAGTGCCAATGAACGCTCGGCTTGTGGCTTTAAGAACGGTTCCGCAAGGTGTTTCAACACCACTTCATCGAGGCGTTCATGCAAACCGGCCTGATTACTCTGTACTGCACGGGAGTTACCTGCAGTTTCGCTGCCATCGCTCATCTAACTACGTAATCCTGTGCCTTTGCGAAGTAGATGCATCACCCAAGCAAACAGTAGCAAAATCATCGCTGACAAAACGGCCAGCGCGACGCTCACAGAGATATCTGACACACCGAGAAAACCATAACGAAACGCATTAACCATGTAGAGGATTGGGTTGATCTGGGATACGCCTTGCCAAAACTCCGGCAGCAGCTTGATCGAGTAAAATACGCCACCCAAATAGGTCAGCGGCGTCAATATAAACGTTGGGATAATGCTGATGTCGTCGAAGCTGCGGGCAAAGATCGCATTTGCTAGACCACCTAGCGCAAATAAGACCGAGGTCAGCACTCCGGTGATAAAAAGAATGCCGATGTTGTGCAACGGCAATGAGGTAAAAAACATCGACACCAGCGTGACAATAAAGCCAACTAACAAACCTCGCGCCACACCGCCACCAACAAAACCAGCAACAATCACCCAATTGGGTACAGGGGCAACCATCAACTCTTCCACGTTACGCTGAAATTTAGCGCTATAGAATGACGATGCCACGTTTGCGTAGGAGTTGGTGATCACTGACATCATGATCAGACCTGGCACGATATAGGACATGTAATCAAAACCGCCCATCTCGCCAATACGGCTGCCGATCAGGTTACCGAAAATGACAAAATAAAGACTCATGGTGATCACCGGAGGCACGAGGGTTTGCACCCAGATCCGCATAAAGCGAATAACCTCTTTACGCCAGATACTCTGCAGCGCGATCACATGACGACGATGGATCATCATTTGGCCTCCCTCCCCGCTTCAACTAAACGCACAAACAGTTCTTCCAAGCGGTTGGCCTTATTCCGCATCGACAACACTTCTACGCCCTGCGCTGCCAGTTGTGCAAAAACGTCATTCAATCCCTGCTCTTTCTCCACATCAACCTCAAGGCATGTCGCGTCTAAGCGGCGACAGACAAAGTTATTTAACGTTATTTCAGGACTGTTGGGAGCCAGATCTAACAAGAAGGTTTCCACATTTAGCTTAGAGAGCAGCGATTTCATCGAGGTATTTTCGACAATACGGCCATGATCAATAATCGCGATATTACGACACAGCATCTCTGCCTCTTCCAGATAGTGCGTTGTCAGGATAATGGTGATCCCCTGCTGTTCATTAATCTGCTTGAGGAATTCCCACATCGAACGGCGTAGTTCGATGTCCACCCCCGCGGTGGGCTCATCGAGGATCAATAGCTTAGGCTCATGCATCAAGGCGCGGGCGATCATCAATCTACGCTTCATGCCGCCAGAAAGTTCGCGGGCGCGCTCGTTGCGCTTCTCCCATAACCCCAACTGCGTCAGGTATTTCTCTGCCCGCGGCTTGGCCTCTGCACGGGTGACACCGTAATAGCCCGCTTGATGCATGACGATCTGCAATACCGTTTCAAACTGATTGAAGTTGAACTCCTGCGGTACTAAGCCGATCTCGAGTTTGGCGAGCTCTGGTGCATGTTCAATGCTATGGCCAAATACCTCAACATCGCCCTCGGTTTTATTGACGAGCGCACAGATGATGCCGATAGTAGTGCTCTTACCTGCCCCATTGGGGCCTAGTAATGCGAAAAAATCACCTTGCTGAACATTGAGGTTTATCCCCTTCAATGCTTCAACACCACCTGCGTACGTTTTCGCTAACGCATTGATACGCAAAGCATTCATAATTGATAACTACCTTTGGGAATGGGTGCAGTGGCTGATCCGTCCAGCAACAAAGAGTTTGACCTTAGGATAAAACACGCTAGCCTGCTGATAACCCACCAGATATGGAGTGTATCTTGGCAAATATCAAGCAGCTATTCGAAAATAATCGACTCTGGGCAGAGCGTCGTGTCAAAGAAGATCCCGATTATTTTCAGGAGCTGGCAAAAGGTCAGAGCCCGAAATACCTCTGGGTTGGCTGCTCTGACAGCCGCGTTGCCGCAGAACGGTTAACCGGATTAAAACCAGGTGAGCTGTTTGTCCATCGCAACGTCGCTAACCAGGTCATTCATACCGATCTAAACTGCCTGAGCGTATTGCAGTATGCGATCGATGTACTGAAGGTGGAAGAAGTGATTATTTGCGGCCATTACGCTTGTGGTGGCGTCACTGCCGCAATGCAAAATGCCAAAGTGGGGTTGGTCAATAACTGGCTGCTGCACATACGCGATATCTACCTAAAGAACCGCAACCGTCTTGATATGATTGAGGATGACACCGAGCGAACCAACCGCCTTTCGGATCTCAACGTCATTGATCAGGTGTTTAACACATGCAACTCAACCGTTATTCAAGATGCATGGGCCCGAGGTCAGAAAGTGAGGGTACATGGTTGGATCTACGCTGTTGAAGATGGGCATTTAAAAAATGTCGGTCTCACCATCGATAGTCCAGACGACTGCGAAGCCAAATATCGGCTCGCCTTAGACTCGGTCTTTGCCGACTAACAACTCAAGATCTGCGGCGCGGGTGACTAACGAGCGCCGCCATATCCCCAGCGCTTTACCAAGTCATGCTCAACCCCAAGGTGATCCAATATCCTAGCGACCATAAAGTCGACCAGATCTTCGACCGAAGCAGGTTGATGATAAAAGCCTGGCGACGCAGGCATGATAGTCACCCCCAAGTTCGCCAGCTTTAACATATGTTCTAGATGGATAGCAGATAGAGGAGCTTCCCTGGGTACCACGATCAATTGCCCACGCTCTTTAATCACCACGTCGGCAGCACGCTCTATCAGGTTATCGCTGCAACCGAGCGCAATCGCAGCCAAACTCCCTGTGCTGCAAGGGCACACCACCATTTTTTTCGGCGCAGCAGAGCCTGACGCTACCGGCGAAAACCAGTCATCACGACCATACGCCTTAATCAATCCAGGCTTAGCCCCTACAGCGTCGGAAAATACTTTCCCCATGGCGTCAGGGGCGGATGGCACTTTTAACTCATGCTCTGTTGCAAGTACAACACGGGCAGCCGAAGAGACCAACAGATGCACCCGCCAGTTCGTCTGGCAAAGCACCTGCAACAAACGCAACGCATAGGGAGCGCCGGAAGCGCCGGTAATTGCCAGCGTCACCTCCGCCTCAAATTCCGCGACGCCGGTTAGCTCTTTTGAACAATTCTCTGTCACGCGATCACTCCCGCTTGCAGCCCTGCAATCAGTTTGTTGTGCAAACCGCCAAAGCCACCATTACTCATCACCAAGAGCTGATCTCCCGCAGCGGCTTCTGCCAACACCGAAGCAGCCAGCGCATCAACATCCTGATGTACCTGCACCGGAGCAGTTAACTGCTCCGCCACCGCCTCCAATGACCATTCAATACCGGGCGGTTGAAACAGAAACACTTGGTCAGCCTGCTGCAACGCTTGCGCAAGTTCTTGCTTGTGGATCCCCAGTTTCATGGTGTTTGAGCGCGGCTCAAGGATCGCCAATATTCGTTGTTTGCCCACTTTTGCCCGTAAACCATTTAACGTGGTAGTGATGGCAGTGGGGTGATGAGCAAAGTCGTCATACACAGCAACACCAGCAATCTCCGCTTTCAACTCCATACGGCGCTTCGGGCTGACAAACCGACTCAGCGCATCCACCGCGACATCCGGCGTCACTCCAACATGACGGGCTGCGGCGATCGCCATTAGGCCATTATCAACATTGTGTCGTCCGATTAATGGCCAGTTCACCTGTCCTACCAACTCACCCGCCAATAACACATCGAACTGACTACCATCAGCACTGACATTAGCCACATCCCAATCGCGGCCACTACCGATCACCTGCTGTTCACTCCAGCAGCCCATTTTGATCACGTCAGCGAGAGCGGTTTCTTTTTCCGCCCACAAGATTTGACCAGAGCCCGGAACAGTACGAACCAAATGGTGAAACTGACGCTTAATCGCTTTCAAATCATCGAAAATATCAGCATGGTCGAATTCAAGATTGTTCATCACCAGGGTACGGGGGTGGTAATGAACGAATTTGGAGCGCTTATCAAAGAATGCGCTATCGTACTCATCCGCTTCTACTACAAAGAAAGGGCTATCTCCGAGTCGCGCAGAGACATTAAAATTGCCGGGCACACCACCAATCAAAAAGCCGGGGGCAATGCCTGCGTCTTCCAATATCCAAGCCAGCATACTGGCTGTGGTTGTTTTGCCGTGGGTGCCAGCTACCGCCAACACCCAGCGATCGCGAAGTAAGTAATCGCCCAACCACTGCGGGCCAGACATGTAGGGAAGTCCGTGCTCTAGCGTATATTCTACGGCGGGGTTACCCCGAGACATGGCATTGCCAATCACCACCAGATCTGGCGCAGGCTCAAGTTGGCTGGGGTCATAGCCTTGCACCAACTCAATGCCGAGGGCTTCTAGCTGCGTACTCATTGGCGGATAGACATTGGCATCAGAGCCGGTGACCTTATGTCCCAATGACTTTGCCAAAGCGGCAACACCGCCCATGAAGGTGCCACAGATACCGAGGATGTGGATATGCATAGAAATTTCGCGGTCAGTCGTTTTGTCGGGAGTGTAACAATACTACCATCGACAAACGTCAACGGTTGTCATATTTCCTGCTATTTTGCGCCACCCATAAAACAGTCTGAGTCGGGGTGATCGGGTTGCAAACACTGCGTTTTAAAACCAGTGACGCCATCCTCCTCGACCCAATACAGAGCACCTTTGCCAATAGCAAAACCATCGATACATGGTCCTTTCCACTCAACCGACACAGCATCAGGCACATAATACCTATTAACCTTGCAACCGTTGTCTGATGGCAACCAGCCGGACGGATCATCATAAGAGGCCCAATCTCCAGGTTGTGGCTGGTAACTACAACCCATCACCACCAAAATCAACAATGGAATCAATATGCTCTTCATAGTGCGCCTCAATTCTTAATAAAGCTTTGCTGACCTATTTTCTATTTGTAAAAAGCCTCAACTCCCGCCACCTACAATCATCTAACGTAAATAATAGGTTTTAAGATCACCTCAGTGTCGAACGAGAACCAAGACCATCGTACTCAAAAAACTAGCTAGTCAAAGTAGGCTATCATGCTCGATTTAAGGAGGTGAAATAGGCGCCATTGGCTTTTCTGGTGGCGGTAATGTCTCTTTTTCAAGCTGCTCTCTTCCCGGCTCCCGTTGCGACATATCTCGCAACTGCTGTTCATTCATCTGCAAATAATAGGTGCTGTTTGCCCCCCTGTATGGCCAGTAAAAACGACCGCCACAATCATAGTTACCACCTAGATCCTTGCGAATAATACAACCTGCCGGCAGTTGCGAGATCCAATACCAATCCTGCTGATGGCGCAGCCATTGCTCAAACTCTTTCTCCTGTTTCAGCTGCTCCCGCAACTCCCATATGCTGGTTTCACGGGGCTCAGAGCTCTTTCTCACCACCACTTTATCTTCTAACGAAACAGCTTCGGCTATGAATACCGGCAGTAGAAAAAACGCCACAGCCAAGCTCAGTAAGCTTTTCATCGGTTTAATCATGGTTAGCACCTCCCTTGTTTAGCCAAGCAAAATTTATCACTTTGTATACATTATGATTGGCTAATTATGAATCAGACCACAGTCTCATTTTCTGGTTCACTGTAAGCTTGAAACTATCTGATTGAACTAGACTTAACGCAATCCCCCGACTTTGGAGTGACCCCATGCGACTGTTCACACGCCTACTGGTTCTCTTGAGCTTTATGTCAGGCTCCTTGCACGCGGCAGAACTAGAATTATGGCATGCACATCAGGCTCGTGCATTTATCGAGCAAGTTGTCGAAAACTTCACCAAGGAAACTGGCGTAACCGTCAATATCACACCATTTGCGCCAGCCAAGGTGAAAGGGGAATTACTGCTTGGTGCGGCCAGTGGCCTTACCCCCGACGTAGTGTTGGTGCCCTCCGACTTTCTCGGCCTACATAACGAGCTAAAGCTGACGGCGCTAAACAGTGAGTGGAACGATCCCGCTCTTGACGAATCAGCCCGCCAGACCACGGTGATCGCAGGCAGACAATACGGCGTGCCGATTATTCAGGGTAATCACCTGATGATGTTCTACAACAAGAAATATATTCCACAACCCGCGGCAAGCTGGAAGCAACTGGCAGCACAGCAGAAAGAGTTAAAGCAGCGTGCAGTCAAAGCGATCGGCTGGAATTATGGCGAAATGTATTGGTTCGTTCCCTTTCTCGGTGCTTTCGATGGCTGGCCAATGGACAGTGACAAGGTCACACTGAATACACCCGCCATGATTAAGGCGCTCAATTTTTACCGTAGCCTGAGCGACCAAGGCTTAGTGCCGAAAGGCTGCAATTACGATTGCGCACAGGGGCAGTTCCTTTCGGGCGAGTACGCCTACTCTATTAACGGGGACTGGGCCTACAGTGATTTTAAAAAGGAGCTTGGAGACAGTTTAGGGGTAGCTCTGTTACCAACGATTGATGGCAAGCCCTTGAAGCCGATGTCCTCTAGTTTTGTGTTAGCGTTTCCTCGCATGCAGGAGAAAAGTGAGACCGCTGAAAAATTGCAGGCCCTGGCTAGATTCTTTCAACAAGCTGAAAACCAACGCTATATCTACGAGCAGTATCGCTTGCTACCAGTCAACGACACGGTGTTTTCACAAATTAGAGACAATGCTAAAGGTGATGAGAAAGTGATCCTTGAACAGCTCGCACTAACCAAAGCGATGCCCAGTGAACCCGCGATGGCAATTACTTGGGAGGCCTTAGCCAAAGGCTACAAACGCTTTATGGATCACGGCTATTCGGCGGAGAAAGCCGCCGCTTATATGCAATCCTTAGCTGATCGCGAACTTAAAAAGTATCAAGGTAAGTAGGTAAACCGTGGCGTTTAAAGTTCGTAGTTTACTGGCGTTGGTGATTGTATTGGTGGCCATAGTGCCATCAATCACTATCTCCTTGTTGCTACTCGATGAGCAGTACAAAGCGAACGATGCCTCGATGCAGCGCAGCCTTAATCGTGCTCTAGACAACACCATCCAGGATCTGGATTTCAAATTTTCCATCTTTTCCACTAACTTCAAGCTATTTTCCCGCGAGCGCTACCTGATCCAAGCATTAGATAGCTTTCTCTTCAGCAGTCACGCATTCACGTCGATGAAGGATTTTGTCGAACAAACCACCTTGGTCAGCTCTATCTACTTGCTTGATACTGACCTGCAGATAGTTGAAGAGTATCAGGGATCAATTATCGGTCTGGAAGAGAGTGAACTGCTGACGCGGATGCAAGCCGCCATCGACGAAGATGATGTCAAAGATGGACGGCAACTGCTGTTTCAATTCAAAGATCAGAGAATGACCAGCGGTGCAGAAGGCGAACAAAAGCTAAGTGATTACGGTGTTGCCGTGCTGATGCCACTCTACCTGCATGTACTGCAGGAGGGTGTCAGCAGGGAGGCAGAAGGTTATATTCTGGCTGTACTGCCATTTGATGCTGTTTACAAAGTGATCAGTGCCCACTTACAGGAGGGGGAAGCGGTCGAAATCGTGCAGGGACAGGTTCCTATTGCCGCACATCCCAACGCGAAAAAGCTCCGGCAGGAGCTGGATCACCAAATGGCGATTAAAAGCCTGAAAATAGGTGCCAACGTAACGGAAAACACACTGGAATACGCCATATTCCTGCACGTACGTAAGTCAGCCCGTATGGCAGAGATGGCGCAAGCACAACAAACACTGAGCAGTAGCATCATCATCGCCATTATTCTCGCCATGGTGATCGCTTTTCTTCTCGCCCGCTTGATCGGACAACCTTTCAAAATCCTTTCATCGGTGCTGGAACAATACAAAGCAGGTAACTACATTGCCCCTACACTAAGGTTCAAATTTTTGGAATTTGAACAGGTGAGACAGCTGATTGCAGGGATGGGAGATACGATTACCCGCCAACTGACAAGCCTGAAGGATAAGAACAGAGAACTGCAGCATCTCAGTGAGTTGAAGGATGATTATCTAAGCAAACTGACAGCACTCAATGAGCAATTGGAACAACGGGTAGACGAAAAGACTGCCGAGCTGCGTAACTCGCTGAGTCGTGAAGAACTTAGCCGGCAGTTTATGCAGAGCCTGCTTAAGCTGTCGATTGAGCTGCAACAGTGTGAAAACAATGTCGCGGTGATTGAATTGAGCTTGCAGTTGATGTCAGACCTGTTCCCCAACGTCAAACTGGCGCTCTACTTTGCCCCCAGTCGCTATCAACCAGCCCATTTCAGCAGCGAGGGGATGACACTGACGGTGCAGACGCAGCTTCGCGATGAGCTGGAGACATATAGTGATAATAGACTCGCCCAGTTGCCAAAAACCATCAACTTACATGACGCTCATTGTTACCTGTTCCATCTCGGTTCGGTGAGCAATCAGTTTTTAGGGGCTCTGGTAGTACAAAGCGACACGCTGGAGAACGAGCAACAAAACAACTTCCGTCTGTTTGTTAAACAGATCAGTGCCATTGTCGAAACGCGCCTATTGACCGAAGAGCTGGGCGTCATCGCCAGAACAGATGAGCTGACAGGGCTACCCAACAGGAAAGCCTTTGAAGAGGCATTTGATAACTACGCCAGTATTTTTGAGCGGTACTCAGACCGCCACTTCGGCCTGTTTGTGGTTGATGCCAACGGGCTCAAACTTGCCAATGATAAGTATGGTCACCAGGCAGGTGATTCCTTACTCAAAGCCTTAGCCGCCTTGCTGTCTAAGATTTGCCGTAAAAGCGACAGTGTCTATCGACTTGGTGGCGATGAGTTCGCACTGTTGGTACAGAAAGGCACCCTAGAAGGGTGCCAGTTGCTTACGGATCGCTTGGTGCAAGAGCAAGGACGACACTCTGTCACACTCACACTGGATGGCGATAAGATCGAGTACCTCATCTCATTCAGTACAGGTTTCGCCTCAACAGAAGAGTACCCACCCAATCGTCTGTTTAAACTGGCCGATGAGCGGATGTATGACCAGAAACAGACCCATTACAAAATGCAACGGTTAGGTAAAACCTCCAACGCCGCATCAGACAGCGAAATCGATCCGAAGAATGAGCGATAAGTCAGGTCATCAGCGCACCACCGAGCCGCCCAGTGTTCGCGCACTGACACAAAAGTCGTTAGCCAAATTGGGCGTCATGACTGGCGACACACTTGAACAGCGAACTCTTGGCGAGCGCACCCGCTACCGAGAGCAACTGCTACAACAACAAAAGCAAAAAAATATTGAACAGGTCGTGGCGATTGCGCTGCAACACAGTTCCGACTCGGACGCTGGCACTGTCCTGGATCCAGATTGGCTGCAACATTTTGTCGAACTCGCCGAAGCGACACTCAACCCGCAAATGCAGCAGTTATGGGGAAAAATTTTGGCTGAAGAGGGGCGTAGCCCCGGCAGTTTTTCGCTGAAAGCCTTAGACACATTGCGCAGTATGACGATAAAAGAAGCCCACTACTTTCAACGCTTGTGTGCACTGCGTGCCAGCTGGGGAAGCGGCGGTCGAAGGATATTGCTGGGATGGATCGACCACCAACATTGGTGGCAAGTGATCAAAGGGGAAGTGGCGAAAACAGTCTCTTTAGGTGCCCATGGTATCAGCTACTCAGCGCAGCTGGCGTTAGCCGATATCGGCCTGCTTTATCCAACCGAGCTGGAATCTGGAGAGCTAAGCGCTGAGCCATTGGCACTCAATATTAACGGCCAGCGTTTTATTATCACGCCTAAGCGCAATGGACTGAAGCTGGTCTATCTTCGCTTTTCTCCGGTTGGCGACGAACTAAGCCAGCTGCTACCGGAGAACGGACGCCAAAGCTATCTTGATGCGCTGCATAAATTACTTTCTGAAGCGTTCGAAATTAAGTAATTCAGAAAGTTACTTCTCAGAAAACCAAGCCAACTTATCAGCCAATGCCACCACTTCACCAATAATAATCAGTGCCGGCGAGCCCACCTCTGCATCTGCGACAATCTCAGCCAACTGGTTTAGCTGACCTTTCACCACCCGCTGCCGTGGGGTTGTTCCTCGCTCAACAATCACGAATGGGGTCGTCTCATCACGGCCATGAGCGATCAACGCCTGTTGGATATCCTGCGAGCGCAGTACCCCCATATAGATAACCAGAGTGTGAGACGACTTGGCCAGGATCTGCCAATCCAACTCCGCACCGCCCTGTTGCCGATGACCCGTAATAAACATCGCAGTCTGCGCATAGTCTCTGTGGGTTAACGGGATACCAGCATAGGCTGCACAACCGGAAGCGGCAGTGATCCCAGGAACCACCTCAAACGGCACCCCTTTTTCGACTAACAGCTCCAGCTCCTCGCCACCCCGACCATAGATAAACGGATCGCCACCTTTCAGTCGTACCACTTTGTCGCCATTTACAGCCCGCTCAGCCATTAGCAGGTTAATCTCGCCCTGCGGCACGCTATGATTTCCCGCGCGCTTGCCCACACACACCTTCTCAACATGGGCGGGCACCAGTGACATGATCTCTTCTGAAACCAGGTAGTCATACATCACAACATCTGCTTGTTGCAGGCGAATGAGTGCTTTGATGGTTAACAATCCTGGATCGCCGGGCCCGGCACCAATCAGCGATACCGGCACAGGCGGCCAAGCCTGAGCCATGTTTTCAGCAAGGTTGGGCGCTAATTGACGCAGTGGGGCCATACGTTCAGTCATTACTTCATACTCCAGAAATAGCAAAGGGCCTATCGGCCCTTCTATTCGTTCAGCATTAGAACAAATTAAATACCGTCACCCATCACATTGGTATCGTGCAGACCACACTCTCGTTTCAGACCAAAGAAGCGAGTTTCCTCTTCCGTCATGCCCGCTTCGAGTGGCCGGCTGGTGTGGTGATCTCCCACTGAGACATAGCCCTGATCCCACAATGGGTGATAATCCAGGCCATTCTCTTGTAAGTAATAGTGAACGTCTTTATTGCTCCAGTCGATGATCGGCAACACCTTAAACCGTGTATCGATCAAATCAACCACTGGCAGTTCTGCACGAGTAGATGACTGACTGCGCCGTAAACCAGAGAACCAGGTGCCAACACCTAAATCACGCATAGCACGCTGCATCGGCTCAACTTTGTTCATCTTGTTGTAACGGTCAATACCCTCAACGCCTTGTTCCCATAATCGACCATGACGCGCTTCCTGCCAGGCCGCACTTTCAGGGCTGCGGTACACTTGCAGATTGAGGTCTAGCTGCTCTGTGAGGCCATCAATAAACTGATAAGTCTCTTTGAACAGATAACCGGTATCCACCAAGATCACGGGAATATCAGGTCGCTGACGTGTCACCATGTGCAACATCACCGCGGCTTGAATACCAAAGCTGGAGGAGAGCACAATCTCCCCAGGCAGGTTTTCCAGCGCCCAGGCAACCCGCTGTTCAGCAGTTTTCTGCTCCAGACTCTGATTCACCTCGGTCAATGCAATGCGCCGCTGCGCGGTCGGCAGCGTTAACAAGCTATCAGGAGTTATCATGGAAATCCCTCGCTGAGTCGATAACCGGACGCACCACACCAGCACGGATAACGAAGTCACCAAAACGCTCGCTACCATCGCGCTCTTTTGACCAGCGGCCAATTAAACTATCCAGTTCTGCTTTAATTTCGGTATCGCTGATGTTTTCGCGGTACATCCGCGGAATACGGGTACCGTTATGGTTACCACCCAGATAGAAGTTGTACTTATTGGGACCTTTACCCACTAAGCCAACTTCCGCCAACATGGCGCGACCACAACCATTCGGGCAACCGGTGACGCGAGTAATAATCGATTCTTCGGCAATACCGTGCTTAGCCAGCATCCCCTCAATATCGGTCACAAACTCCGGCAACATGCGCTCGGCTTCCGCCATCGCCAATGGGCAAGTCGGTAAAGCCACACAAGCCATTGAGCTCTGACGTTGCTCGGAGACGGAGCTGTCCATCAGGCCGTGGCTAACTGCGAGCTGCTCGATCTCAGCTTTTTGCGCTTCAGGTACACCGGCAACCACTAGATTTTGGTTCGCCGTCATACGGAAATCGCCCTGATGGATCGCAGCGATCTTTGCCATGCCTGTTTTCAACGGCTTGTTAGGGAAGTCGAGGATACGGCCGTTTTCAATAAACAGCGTCAAATGCCACTTGCCATCGATCCCTTTGACCCAGCCAAAGCGATCGCCACGTTCAGTGAACTCATACGGGCGGCTCGGCTCAAACTTCACACCAGCACGTTTTTCGACTTCCGCTTTAAACACGTCAACACCAACACGCTCAAGGGTGTACTTAGTTTTCGCATTCTTACGGTTAACCCGGTTACCCAAATCACGTTGCGTCGTGACCACAGCTTCAGCAAACGCCAGCGTGTGCTCCACCGGAATAAAGCCGAAATCATCCGCTTTGCGTGGATAAGTCGCCGTATCACCGTGGGTCATGGCTAAGCCACCACCAACCAACACGTTAAAACCGACCAACTTGCCATTATCAGCGATAGCAACAAAGTTCAGATCATTGGCATGCACATCGATGTCGTTGTGCGGCGGGATCACCACGGTTGTTTTGAACTTACGCGGCAGATAGGTTGACCCCAGGATCGGTTCTTCGGTCGATAAATGCTTTTCACCGTTCAACCAGATCTCTGCGTATGCCTTGGTTCGCGGTAACAGATGTTCTGAGATCTTAGTCGCCCATGCATACGCTTCTGCGTGTAGCTCAGACTCAACCGGATTTGAGGTACACAGTACGTTACGGTTGACGTCACCCGCCGTCGCTATCGAATCGATGCCCATGGCATCCAGCGTTTGATGCATCAGCTTCAGGTTGCGTTTGAGTACACCGTGAAACTGAAACGTCTGCCGCGTGGTCAGGCGAATACTGCCGAACATGGTGTTTTCTTCGGCGAACTTATCGATCCCCAGCCACTGCTGCGGCGTGATCACACCGCCGGGCATACGGGCGCGCAACATCATGGTCTGCAGCGGTTCCAGCTTCTGCTTGGCACGCTCAGCACGGATATCGCGATCATCCTGCTGATACATTCCGTGAAAACGGATCAACTGGAAATTGTCAGAGGTAAACCCACCGGTCAAACCATCGTTAAGATCTTCAGCAATGGTGCCGCGCAGGAAGTTACTCTCACCTTTGATTCGCTCGTTGTCTGCCAATTTGCCAGACACTTTCAATTCATTCAGATCGCTCATTAGTAAACATCCCGTTGATAACGCTTCGCGCGACGTAGCTCGGTAACATAGGCTTCAGCATCTTCCTGGCTCTTTCCACCATGCTCTGCCACTACACTGATTAATGCTTCATGCACATCTTTAGCCATACGACTGGCATCGCCACACACATAGAAATGTGCGCCGCTTTCCAACCACTGATACAGCTCTGCACCCTGTTCACGGATCTTGTCCTGCACATAGATCTTATGCGCTTGATCCCGAGACCAGGCCAGATCCACTTTCGACAACACACCACTCTTTACGTAGCGCTGGATCTCGGTTTGATAGAGGAAATCTTGCGTAAAGGTCGGGTTACCGAACAGCAACCAGTTATCGCCTTCAGCATCAGTTGCTTCCCGTTCCTGAAGAAACGCACGGAACGGCGCGATGCCGGTTCCAGGGCCAACCATAATCACTGGCGTATCACCGTTTTCAGGTAGACGGAAGTGGTCATTGTTTTCAATAAACACTTTTACGTCGCCACCCTCTTCCAAGCGTTCTGCCAAGAAGCCAGAGGCGCCGCCCAAATGCTCAGAACCAAATGCGTCGTAGCGCACGACACCAACCGTCAGATGCACTTCCTCTTCCACCTCTGACTGGCTGGATGCAATAGAATACAAACGCGGTGTAATGCGACGGAGACTGCTTTGCAACTGTTCAGCTGTCAGCTTAGCCGGATGCTCACGCACGACATCAATCACCTGTCGGTCACCGATAAATTCGCGCAACGCAGTAGCATCATCAGCCAACCCTTTCAGTGTCGCGTTGTCAGCCGATTCGGCGTAGCTTTTCACAAAACTAGGCACCAACTGCGTAAGTTCATACTTACTGATCAACGCATCTTTCAAACTGAAAGTTTCGTCGTCCAACTTCACTTCGGTCGTACCATCAAGGCCAAGCAAAGTAAGTAGCTCATCGACTAACGCAACGTCATTCTCAAACCAGATCCCCAGCGAATCACCGGGACGATAGGCCAAGCCGGAGCCTTCCAGATCGATCTCGACGTGACGGATATCTTTAATAGAATCACGACCTGTGATCTTCTGGTTCGCCAACAAGTTGGCCGTAAATGGATGCTTTTTGTCATATTGACTTGCGGTGGCAGACACGGCGGTATTCGCCGACACGCCCGCCTGAACCGGTGCATGCACTGCACTCAACTCTTTCGCCAGCACGTCAACCAGCTCATTCCGCCAAGTCTCAGCTGCAGCCTCAAAATCAACATCGCAGTCTACGCGGTCAAGTAAGCGAGAGCCGCCTTGCTTGGCGATGCGCTCGTCAAAATCTTTACCTGTCTGGCAATAGAACTCGTAGCTGGAGTCGCCCAGCGCCAAAACAGAAAACTTCAAGCCATCCAGTTTCGGAGCACGTTTAGAGCCTAACAACGCGTGCAGCTCTTCCGCTTCATCCGGTGGATCGCCTTCGCCATGGGTACTCACCACGATGGCCAGGTGGGTCTCTTTCTTCAGCTGTTTCACTGGGAAGTCAGCCATGGAGACCAATTTTGTAGGTAACCCCTTGGCTTCGGCTTGCGCCTGCAGCTGACTCGCCACTGCTTTGCCGTTACCACTTTGGGTGCCATAAAGAATGGTGAGAGCGCCGCCGGCAGCAGGCGCATCAGCAGTGACCGCAGTGCCTGCGGTTGCTTGCACGCCGCCCGCATTAGCTAAGCCAGCCAAGTAGCCACTGACCCAGGTCAGTTGTGCCGGATTGAAGTCGCCTACCGCTTGTTGCAGGCGTTGCTGTTGCTCAGTACTGAGCAGTGCAGAAAGCAAATTATCCTTAGAAGCCATCGCTGGTATTTTTCCCAAAATAACAATTGGGCATAGCTTAAGCAGTCACAACGATAACTCGAAATAATAAAAACAGATTTTTTATAACCAAATGTAATAACAAATCGATTTTTAACACATTGGGGTTCTAAGCAGCTCAGGCGGCTTATCTGTAGGAAGGAAGGGCAACAAACAAAAACGGCACCAACAAAGGTGCCGTTCGCAATATCAACTCACTTTAGAAGTGCGCTTGCACACCAATAAAGCCGCCATCAAAATCGACATCAGCATAAATGTCGCTAAGGTCGTCGACGTTAAAGTGCAGTTTGCGGTAACCCAGTTGGATTTCAGCATCTATCGCCGGATTATCGAGAAACTTCCAGCTCACTCCGCCTTGCACGTCATACAGGTAGTTAGAGTCGTAGCCGATCCAGTTGGCTTCACCAAACAGCCCCAGCCCAGTAAAGGGGAATCCGACACCGCCAGCGCCATACAACATCGGGATCACGCCGTTGTATTTTTCACTGGTTGAAGTGGATACCGTCCCGCCAGCACCATCATCAATCTCGCCAGTCACTGCAACCTTGTAATCACCGTATTTGAGGTTTAACCCCAGATCCAGCCATACAGTATCGTTGTCGAGGATCTCGTAGTACATGATGATATCGAGATGATCCAGATCCAGATCGGTGGTCGCTAAACCATTGTAGGTTTCACCGCCAAACTCAAAATCAGTCACATCGGCTTCACCATCAGTGTCTAGCTGATTGTACCGAAGTTTCAGATTTGGCAACAAAGGTACCGGGTGCTCCAGCGCCAGCCAAACCGCGCCCTTGTCGTCATCGGAGAGATTGAAATCTTCCATCGTTGTATCTGAACCAACGGAGCCATCCGCACTCATATGCCAATACTGCGCACCGACATAGAGCCCGGCAATGGTGTCTGCCATCGCTGCCGGCGCAGCAATCAGTGCCCCGCCAGTCAAAAGTGTTGCGAAAATTTTATTATATCTGTGCATTGGTTGTGCCTACCCCTGCGAAAGCAGTCTGTTTAAGTCAATCACGGCGGCATTTGCGCGGGAAATATAGTTCGCCATCACTAAAGAATGGTTAGCTACCACGCCAAATCCGCCGCCATTGAGGATAATAGGGCTCCAGACGGTCTCTTGGGTACCCTCTAGTTCACGAATTATCTGTTTTAGGCTCACGGTTGCGTTCTTTTTCGCCAAAACGTCGGCGAAATCAACTTCTGCGGCATGTAAAAACTGCAGCAATGCCCAACAAGCTCCACGAGACTCATAGAACACATCATCAATTTTCCACCAACTGGTCTTGATCTGTTGGTAGTCAGGGATCGCTGTCGCACTCTTGGCATCAGGTTGGCCAGCAAGATCAATATTTAACCGTTCCCGTCCGACAGATGCTGAAAGCTGTTGTGACATGCTACCTAGACGTTTCTGCACCTCCTGTAACCACGCCTGCAGATTATCTGCCCGGGTATAGAACTGGGCACTGTAGTCGGCTGGATCGGCCAAACGACTACGGTAGCGATAAAGTGCTTCTATCCCTTTACGATACTCACCCTCGGCGCTGGGGAAGGCCCAACGGGTATGGTCAGTATTAAACTGCGGCTGAGCCACGGTCAGGTCCTGATCTTCCTGAGACTGAGTCTGTGAGCGACTGAAGTCACGACGCATCACCAATGCCAAGTCTCGGATCTGCTCCAGTACACCAAACTCCCAAGCAGGCATATTATCCATCAACACAGAGGGAGGCATCACATCATTGGCCAGATAGCCACCACTCTTGTCGAGCATGGTTTCACTGACAGCAATCAGAGCTGTCGTCGTGGTATAGCCAACCACAGGCTTTTCTGCAGCAGCCTCGGCATCGATGGTCACCCGCTCGGAGAGATCAATACTCCCCGGCTCAACGCTCCAATACACCGCAATGGCGTAATTAACGATGAGAAAAATAAAAACTACAGGCCAGATCCAACGCTTAAAACTCGTCATTGGTGAAACTCCCCTCAATGATGCTCATGGTGGTGATGTTGTTCGCGGAGGTCTCTCACCTCGGCCATCACTGTTATTTTTGTATCATCAGCAAATATAAGTGTTATCGGGATCTGCTGGCCCACTTGCGGTGAGTTTTTAATATCAAACAACATGATATGTAACCCCCCCGGTTGCAAAGTTACTTTCGATTTCGCTGGCACTTCAATCGAGTCAACCTGGCGCATCTTCATCACCCCATCTTCACTCAAATGATTGTGCAACTCTGCACGCGCTGCGATCTCTGTTTCCGCCCCCAGCAAAACGACCGATTCGGACATCGGATTCTCGATCACCAGGAATGCGGCGCTGTTCGGAACCCCGGGCGGTAGCGCCCTGATGTACGGCTTAACAATATTTGGCTGTGCTGCCACGGCGAGATTAAAAATCATGCTGCTTAGCACGATAATCACTGAAACAAAGGGTCGTATCACAATTCAGCTCCCTGCAGTTGAGGTTGTCTCATTTTAGCCTAATCTGGTTAGACCACTGTAACCCATTATAGATAAACGTGATCATGTCTAAACATATTACACAACAAGTCACTAAGGGTGTTCTCATCCTGACAATAAATAGGCCTGAAAAACGTAACGCGCTGACTCAGGATATGTATCAGGCGTTAACCGATGGCTTGGAACAAGCCAGCAAACACGATGATGTCAGAGCCGTACTTATCCAGGGAAGCAACAGTTGTTTCACTGCCGGTAATGACTTAAAGGATTTCCAGTCGATCGATCAACCACCAGAGAAGCTGCCCGTGGTACAGTTTCTGCGTTGCCTATTAGATTTTGATAAGCCATTGATTGCGGCTGCCGCTGGCGCAGCGGTAGGCATTGGTACCACGTTACTGCTGCATTGCGATCTGGTTTATGCTGGGGAAGATACGCGCTTTCAATTACCCTTTACCCATCTTGGCTTGGTACCCGAAGCAGGTTCCAGTTTGCTGTTACCACAATTAGTTGGCTACCCTCGTGCTGCAGAACTGCTCCTGTTAGGCGACGCGTTCGATGCCAAAACCGCCAAACAGATGGGTATGATCAATCAGGTTCTGACGAGCAAAGAGCTGCTCCCTTTTGCCAAGCAACAAGCACAGCGAATTGCCGCTCTTCCCACTGAAGCCATTGACGCCAGCCGTAAGCTGCTCCGCCAGCCCCGTCGTAAAGCGCTGCGCCGTACACTGGAAGCTGAACTCACCTGCTTCTTTAACGCGTTAAGCAGTAAAGAGAGTAAACGAGCGATTAAAGCCGCTTTGAAGCGTGTGAGTGGGGATTAGCCCAACGCATCGCAGCGTACGCAGCAATATAAACGCTCCCTGCCAAAAGTGGATTGGCGGCAAACAGTAGTACCGCCAGTCCTCGCATCACCCACACCGGACGCTGATATTTATCAGCCAACGCAGAAAACAGACCAAACACCCAACCATCATTTTGCTTAACCATCTTCATCAACGACTCCAAATGCAAAGATATCCGCTATCTAGATTCACCAGCCTGCCAACTGAAACACTACAAGTGTCAGGACAAGTCCCAGCAGCGGCAGCATCATCATTAAAAACAGAGGCAGAAACATGGCTTATTCTCCGCGCGCTAAACTAGCGAGATCTTCTGGCAACAATGAAGCCAGTGACGCCGCTAACGATTCCGCTATCTGCACCTGCAGCTCTGCCACGACCTGCTCGGTTTGAGCGACCACTTGCGCTTCCAGCGATTGCTCAACCACAGGTTGCAGCGCATCGGTGTCGAGCTCATTAGCGCTGACGCTCATACTGCTAACCAATAACGCCGAGCCTACGAAAAGTGTCTTAGTGATGTTTGAAATAGTCATGTCAGTTCCTTTGGTGTTGAGTATCAGTAAAATTCGCTTTGATACTTAATGACTATTCAACCTACGTGCCAACTTCAAAAATTATTTTTTAAACATTTAAAATCAATAGGTTAAATTAAAACCCAATTATTTCCAACGCTCCAGCGACCGGCCGACAACATTGGAAAAAACTAATTATTGGTTAATTTAGCCAACTCTATTTTGACAAAATTATTCACGCTCGCTTTAAAGCGAAGATGGCAAATAGAACACTAAGTTGAAGATGGTTCGACGCAACCGCGACAGAGGCGGCCAACAAGGCGACGAGCGTTAAACAAAGAGTGAGCGCAAGCAAACCAAAGCACACACAGCGAAGCTGCAGTCCTCGCCAAGCCAGAATGCAAAAAGAATACGGTAGGTTTATCTAAGCAACTGAAACACACTCATGATAGGTGGGTGATAAAAGAGGGAGAATAATCAATAAGGGAATGATACTGCGTGAATCGCTCTATTCCGTCGCGGAACAGTCATCATTCACATTCAATCCCTTTAATCTTACGTAGCCTTGCGGCACTGATACTGAGATACGTCATGGTCTGGTATCCATCTGGCTTACATCAACATCTACAAATAGCCACATAGAGAAACCTAGCGACCCGCGATTAGCACAGACTCATCTGGGTTTTGCGCTTCTCGCTCCGCCAAATCAGCTTGGTTCGCAATCGCAATGTCAGCAGGTGCCAACTCAGCCATAGATGCAGCGACAAGTGCAGCCGCTGACTGTTGTAACTCATCACCCAACTCAACAACCACACGCTGGGTTTGTTCGGCAACTTGTACAGCAAGGTAGTCGGTCACATCGTTGCTGGTATCAGCCTGAGCGGAGAAACCAGTAAATACCAGAGTGATAGCGGCGGCAGTGTTAAGTATGTTCATCATCGTCTTCCTGAAAATTGATTAAGTGACGAACTAACTGTTTCAATTGCCGTGCCAGATCAAAGAAATAAAATTATTTCTTTAAATATCAGCATATTGAAGTGAAACATAAAAGCGAGAATAACAAGAGAACAAAAGTGAAATGGTGAAATTAACCAGCGAGATAGTTAATCTCACCATGTAGTTGGTAAATATGAGTAGGTGATCAACTGAGTGCTCTGCTAGTTAAAGGCTAATCACAATTGACCTGTTGTAACGCCGCCTCAACCACTTCAACACCAGAGCCTGGTTTATGAGCATTTTCGCTCAGATAGCGCCGCCAACGACGGGCACCCGGCATTCCCTGAAATATCCCCAGCATATGTCGACTGATATGGTTGAGATAGCCGCCCCCATCCAGATGGGCCTGAATGTAGGGGTACATGGCTTCAACCACCTCACGCCTGGTTCTTGCTGGTGCGCTATCACCGAACAATAGGCGGTCGACCTCTGCCATCATATATGGATTCTGATACGCCTCTCGCCCCACCATTACGCCATCCACATGCTGCAGATGCTGCTGACACTCATCGAGAGTCTTGATACCGCCATTGATGACGATCTCTAACTCAGGATAGTCACGCTTTAGCTGGTAGACCCGTGGATAATCCAGTGGCGGGATCTCGCGATTCTCTTTGGGACTCAACCCCTGTAACCAAGCTTTGCGCGCATGAATGGTAAAGCTATCACAACCGGCACTTTTCACGGTATCAATCAACTGGGTCAGAAATTCATAGCTGTCCTGCTCATCAATACCGATGCGCGTTTTTACCGTGATCGGCAAATCAGACGCTACACGCATCTGTTCCACACATTGGGCGACCAACGCAGGCTCCGCCATCAAGCAGGCACCAAAGCGACCATTTTGCACACGATCCGAGGGGCAGCCGACATTCAGGTTCACCTCATCATAGCCCCGCTCCGCCGCCAGCTTGGCACACTTAGCGAGCGCTTCCGGATCACTCCCCCCCAGCTGCAACGCTATGGGATGCTCAGACTCATTAAATGCCAGAAAATCACCGCGTCCATGCAGGATAGCCCCCGTGGTTACCATCTCGGTGTAAAGCAGCGTGTTATTGCTGATCAAGCGCATAAAGTGGCGACAATGGCGATCGGTCCAATCGAGCATCGGGGCAACGGAGAACTTACGAGAGAATGGCTTACTAAGAGTCACGGGCACTAAAAGATCACAGTTTGGAATAAACCGCCATTGTATCACCCTCCTAACTCAAGACGTAATCAGAGCGAATAAGCGGTACGACCAAGCGCTTCTGACACACCAGCACAGGATGTGGAATCATTAGTTGACGGTCAGAAGTCGCAAAAAGCGGTTATAAAAAGTTCATATCAGCGTCATCAAATTGATCTATGTCATCTATTTGTTAGTGTAAACACTCTAATGAATAGGTGTTATTAGGAAGAACAGATGATTCAGGGTCGTATTTCAGCCATTTTATTAGCCATCACTTGTCTATTTCTCTCCAGTAAGGCGATCGCTCTCGATATCAAGGCAGCCGAGAGCTTGTGTCATGCCATCGCCAAAGATGACGCAGTAAAAGTGAAAAAAACGCTGAGAAAGCAAAGAGTGAAGCTCAAACGCATCTACCAAGATGTGATGTGCAATGGCAGAAGCTTGCTAAAGTTTGCCTTGGAACGCAGTGCAAACGAGGTCGGCCAATACTTGGTGGAGCAACTCCCGGATAAGATGCTCAATGATGCCGGCCCAGATGGTTACATGGTACTAAGTTGGGGAGAGCATAACGGCTATGAAGCCTCACCGATCATTAAGGCGATCCGCCAACGCATCTAAAACCAGCACAACAGGCAGGGGCGCTTTGTGGCAAATCGGCTACAAAGTGTCCTCTCGCCATTATTTTGCTTAGAAATATCTGAAACAAAGCCAACCCAGTGCACATTCTTCCCCGATAAGCCCTTTTCCCGCTATTGCCAAGTTGCGCCAACGCATTTAGCAGATAGAATAAAAGTAATTATCGCCAGCTATTTAGTAGCTTCAGTGAACGCTAAGGAGCAACAAGGCCTCACTTATGAATGTAGAATTTATTAATCCTTTCCTCGAGTCGCTAAATAACGTGCTCGGCACCATGGCATCTCTTGAACTTAAAGCTGGGAAGCCAAGACTTAAAAAAGATGAAAAGGCGCAGGGCGATGTCAGCGGATTAATCGGTATGGTAGGCCCACAAACCAAAGGCTCTCTCTCCATTACCTTTGAGGGCACCCTTGCCTTGGAAATCATGCAGCGGATGTTGGGTGAACGTCCCACCGAAATTAACGAAGAAGTGACCGACATGGTGGGTGAAATTACCAATATGGTCACCGGCGGCGCCAAGAACATTTTGGGTGACAAAGGCTACGACTTCGATATGGCGACTCCTGTCGTGGTTTCAGGCATGGGTCACACCATCAGTCATAAATCCGATGGACCGAAGATCCTGATCCCATTCGGCTCAGAATATGGCAATGCCAATATAGAAATCTGCTTCGACAAGTAACCATGTGGCAGCAAATATTAATTAGATTGAAGCCGCGTTGTCGCGGCTTTCATCTAATCAGCGATGAAGTGATTAGCCAACTACCACAACTGCAACAATATCAAATCGGCTTAGCTCATCTGTTTATTCAGCACACCTCCGCCTCTCTCACCATCAATGAAAATGCCGATCCCACGGTACGCTCCGATATGGAATCCCACTTCAATCATTTCGTACCAGAGCGAGCCAGCTACTATCAGCATACCTATGAAGGGGATGATGATATGCCAGCCCACATCAAGGCGAGCCTGCTGGGTAGTAGTGTTATGCTGCCCATTCGTCAGGGGCATTTAGCAATGGGCACCTGGCAGGGAATCTATTTAGGTGAACATAGGGATCAAGGTGGTAGTCGCAAGATACTGGTCACGTTACAGGGTTCAAAATGATCGCTCTGGGGAGCAAATAGCGTATCTAGAGGTCAGAGCCTCTAATCACCTTTAAACGTTGGAGAGAAAATGCCCCACCGTGTATCCAATAAACCTCGTGAAGCCCTCAGAGTTTTACTATTGCAGATCCGCAACGACAGCGTCACGCGATTAGAGGAACTCACCAGTTTCGCCACGTTTTGTGGCCTGAACGAGGAACAGTTTTCAGTACTTAACGTCTTTGATCAGCCACATTTCGAACCGGAAGTTATCGACAAATTTGACGCCGTGTTAGTTGGCGGCTCATCCGATGCCTCTGTTTTAGAGCCCATCGATTACCCATTTGTACCAGATGCAGTGGCACTGCTACGTTACTGTATCGATATCAAGATGCCCACTTTTTGCAGTTGTTTCGGTCATCAGTTAGCCGTAGTCGCACTCGGTGGTGAAGTGATCAGAGATGAAACAGATTACGAAATGGGCACGATACCCATTAGCCTCACCGCTGCCGCGCAAACCGATCCACTCTTTCACGACACAACGAACCCGTTTTATGCCGTGTCAGTGCATCGAGAAAGAGCGCCCCAGATCCCAGAAAATTGCACACTGCTCGCAGAGACCGCCCCTTGCAGTCATAGTTTCAAGGTTAACAACACGCCGTTCTGGACCACACAATTTCACCCAGAGGTGGATCGTCAGGTGCTTATCGACCGACTCAGTCTCTATGCCCATAAATACACGCAAAACTCGGCTCAACTGCTCGCGGTGTTATCGTCAGCGGTAGAAACCCCTGAATCGAACGCACTACTACGCAAGTTTATCGATCGCGTGGTTTTGGCTGCGCCGGCGGACGCGTAATGAACGACACCGGCAGTGCGAGCGTCATCGGCAGTCGCATCGGCCGATTACTGGCAGTGGCTATAATTGGTTTATCTTTTAGTTTATTCGCCGCAGCAAACAGTCAGCCGATCACGGTACCCGGAGGAGCGCTTTCACTGGCGTTAGATCCGGCATTGAGCCCTAGCCAACAAGAAAAGGTGCGACGCTGGCTACAAGAGACTGCGCTTGTCGTCAGTAAGATCTCCGGCCAATTTCCTATTCCCATCGCTCATATTGAAGTTAAAGTAGCCAGCTATGGTCAAGGCCCCGTACCTTGGGGGCAGATAACCCGTGGCACACCGAATGGCATCACCTTTTATGTCAATCCCGAACAGTCCCTACGGCAATTCCAACAAGACTGGACAGGGGTTCACGAATTCAGCCACCTACTGATCCCCTTCCCTGGTAGCGCAGATATCTGGTTATCTGAAGGGCTGGCCAGTTACTACCAGAACATACTTAGAGGCACTCAAGGCATACTGACCGAAGAGCAAGTTTGGCAAGAGATGCACGCTGGATTCTTACGGGGTCAAAAAGATGCGATCCAGAAAGATAGACCATTAAGAGAACTCAGCGGCAGCATGTGGTCTACCGGCAGTTACAAACGGGTGTATTGGTCTGGCGCCGCCTACTTTCTTCTGGCAGATGTCAGACTGCAAAAGCTGGGCAGCCCGCACTCTATGGCATCAGTAATGGCAGGCTTTCAAGCTTGCTGTCGAATGCTGCCACGAGAGTGGAACGGCCCCGAGATGATCCTGCGCTTTGACCAACTCAGCGAAAGCGATGTGTTCAGTACCCTGTATGGCGAGATCATCGACCAAGCAGTGTTTCCCGATCTCACGGAGGCATATACCTGGTTAGGCTTAGACTTGATGGGGGGCCGCTTGGAGCCAGACTCCGCGACTGAGTTCAAACAGCGGCGATTAAAACTGATCTATCCCCACAGAAACCAGTGAAATCCAATACATTGATGGTGTGGCAATTATCAGCTGTGCTTTAATCTATTCGGTAGGCCTATTCATTCAAGCCAAACAGTTCCAATGAGAGAGAAGTATTTAGATGTTCCTCAATAGCATTAACCAATTTCGCGGCATGGCTATCCTGTTTATCGTATTTGCCCATGTCTATCGCATGGCGGGGTGGCAAACAGACGGGTTTGTCAATGGCACCCTGTTTAACCTGATGATGAACGGCACCGTGTTTTTCGTGTTTATCTCCGGCTTTCTGTTCCATCATGTTTTCCATCATCGCCGCGGCTTCGCTAAGTATTTTGGCAACAAGTGTAAGTTTGTTCTGCTGCCTTACCTGCTGCTATCTCTGCCGTGGATCATATGGCATCTAACCAGTGCTGCCAGCCCACAGTTCCACCTTGAAGCGGGTATCGATAACCCAGCGCTGGCGGCTAGCTGGTATGTGATCACTGGGCGTACACTCACTGCATACTGGTATATCCCCATGGGTATGATGCTGTTTGCTTTGTGTCCGGTATTTAAGTGGCTGACCAATAAAGGCTGGGTCATGTACATGGCGATCCCACTGCTGCTGATTGCCGTTTATGTCCATCGCCCTATTGGCAACCTAAATGCACTGCAATCACTGGTCTATTTTATCCCTATCTACCTGATCGGTATCTGGGTCTCTGCCCACCGTGATATCGCGTTCCCGTGGATGGACAAATATTGGTGGTTACTACTGGTTATCGCCGTGTCATTGGCGATGATCCAAACCTACTTCTTTGAAGCGGGTCCAATGAACAAAGCCCCCTTTGAACCAGGCGCACCTGACTTGATGTTATTGCAAAAATTAGCGCTGGCTCTGATGTTTATGGCGTTGTTCAACAAACTAGGCGATCGCCAAATACCGTTGATGCCGCAATTGGCGGATACCAGTTTTGCCATCTATTTTATCCATCCATGGATCACCACCCCTTGGTGGATGATTTTTGGCGAACCGGATCTGTTCGGTATGCAGGAATACGGTAATTGGTTTACCGCGATTATCATGACCCTAGCCATCACCCTGATTAGCATGCTGATCGCGATGGGGATTAAAAAGCTACTGGATAAACGCAGTCGCTATCTAATTGGCTGGTAATAAGAGAATGATTTCAGCGGCTTTGCTAAAACAGCAAGGCCGCTGCTAACAAACTAAGCAAATACTGGCGCGTCATACCCCTCAGGCTCATCGCTGTAAACACAGACGTTGTAGTCTTCCACTAACCCGGTTTCGGCAACACACTGCGCCTCAAAAAATTCACTGATCTCTTTACGCTGACAGTGCGCTTCAAAACTGGCGCGGTCCCGCCATATTTCTTGAAACGCAATAGGAAAACTGCTTCCCGTGGCAAATGGGTTTTCAATATGGCGAGTCACCAAATACTGAATACAACCATCTTCTCGCTGGGTGTTGGGCTCTAACGCCTGTAGTACCTTAAATAGTTCATTCAACTTGCCAGGTTTAGGTTTAAACAGCGCGATACAGTAGATCTTGCTCGACATAGCGACGACTCTCCATCATCAATAATTAAAACCAATGAGATAAGCTCAAACAGCCCTGATAGTGACTTCGCCAACGTATGCAACAAACAGTTACCAGGGAATAAGCAAAACGCTAGTATGTACCAATAAACGGCCTACTGCCGCTATGATCTCGGATGATTTTTCAAAGGAATGCGTAATGCAACAGCTGCAAGTCAACGAACTCACTCCGTACCTGCAGGACTTAGTCGCACTGTTAATTGACTGTGTGGATGGCGGTGCATCGATTGGCTTTATTCCTCCCCTTGCCCGCGATGAGGCGTTACAGTATTGGCAAGCTGTTGAGCAATCTTTGGCAACGCCTGAACGCGTGATGCTAATCGCCTTAGACGACCAACAGCAGCTACTCGGCACAATACAGCTGTCGATGACTACCAAGCCCAATGGCCACCATCGTGCAGAAGTGGAAAAGCTAATGGTGCATAGCCGTGCCAGAGGGCAAGGCATAGGCAAGGCTTTGATCTTGGCAGCAGAACATCTGGCGGTTAAACATGGCCGCCATCTAATGGTACTCGATACCCGTCTCGGCGATGTCGCTTCAGCGCTGTACCGCCGAGTCGGCTACCAAGAAGCGGGACAGATCCCCGGTTTCGCCCTCAATGGCGAAGGGACTTATGATGCAACCGTGTACTTCTATAAACACTTATCGACCGCTTCTAAGGAGGCCTAATGGCAAAGATCAAGTTGCCTAATGACCAGCGCACCCCACTGCTGGACAAGCTGCAGCGCTATATCGCTGAGGAACTGGATTACGAGTTAGGCCAATTTGAAGCCGAATTCATGCTGGACTTTATCGTCGATAACCTGGGGCCTCATTTCTATAATCAGGGGCTACGGGATGCGCAGGCGGTGGTTGCTGATAGATTGGAATTAGTAACCGAAGCGATTGATGAATTAGAGCAGTAACTGTCTGCAGCAATCGGATTGCCAAGCGCAAAAGTGAGCATACATAGGCATTTATCGCCATCATAAAAACAAACGAAAACTTAATCTCTGATCACTAACGACTGACAATCTCGTCGCAGAAAAAAGCCGCTCAAATAAGCGGCTTCTGATTGACGATGCAAGCAGCTTTTACTGTTTCGGTAACTCGGTTTGTCCACAAGCGGCAGCACTAAACACCACATCAGTTGAGCTATTAAGGGCGGTCTCAGCTGAATCCTGTACCACACCAATAATAAAGCCCACCGCAACCACTTGCATGGCCACATCGTTAGAGATACCGAATAAGCTACAGGCCAATGGGATCAGCAGCAACGACCCTCCAGCCACTCCCGATGCACCACAAGCCGAGACGGCAGCGACAACACTCAGTAACAGCGCTGTTGCGATATCCACTTCAACACCAACAGTATGTACTGCAGCCAGCGTCAACACGGTGATGGTGATCGCCGCACCCGCCATATTGATGGTCGCTCCCAAGGGAATAGAAACTGAATAGGTATCTTCATGGAGCTTAAGACGCTCACACAATGCCAGATTCACCGGCACGTTGGCCGCCGAACTGCGGGTGAAGAAGGCGGTGACGCCACTTTCCCGTAAACAGAGCAACACCAGCGGATAAGGGTTCTTGCGAGTTCTGACAAACACAATCAATGGATTAACCACTAAAGCGATAAACAACATTGAGCCCAACAGCACGGCGAGTAGCTTGCCGTAGCCCGCCAACGCAACAAAGCCGGTTTCAGCGACGGTTTGCGCCACCAAGCCAAAAATACCGATCGGAGCAAAGCGGATCACCATTCTTACGATCAAAGTGACGCTCTCTGATACATCATGGAACATCTGCTTGGTCGATTTAGAGGCCTTATGCAGCGCTAAACCTAACGCCACACCCCAAGCCAGAATGCCGATAAAGTTACCCGTCATCAGCGCATTAACCGGATTGTCCACCACCTTAAACAGCAAGGTATTAAGTACCTCGCCAATGCCGCCCGGCGGTGCCATTGCCGCTTCTGGTGCCGTTAATACCAGCGTCGTGGGGAATAAAAAGCTCATACTGACGGCCACCAGCGCCGACGCCAATGTACCGATCACATAGAGCAGGAGAATCGGGCGCACATGGGTATGTTCACCTTTCTTCTGATTGGCGATAGAGGACGCCACCAAAATAAATACCAGTACAGGAGCCACCGCTTTTAACGCCGAAACAAATAGCGAGCCCAAAAAAGCAATGCTTTTTGCCGTTGACGGTGACACGCTGGCCAACACGACCCCAGCGATAATCCCGATCAGAATCTGCAAAACCAGACTGCCACTAGTCAGTCGCTTAATAAGTGAGGGCTGAGTCGTCATAAACACCTTGCTGCGGCCAACATGTGGCAACGTAAATTTTCAAGGTGCAGGTTTTAGCAACTCTTAACTAACTGTGTCCAGTGTTAAGGAGTACTAACTTGATCTCCATTCAACCAAGAGTGTAAAGCGGGGCTAGGCGTAACAAGCGCATTACAAAAGCTGCACACGAAATAAACCTAGTATAGGAATGGTTCAAGATACCCCTCACCCAATCCTCTCAACTTGGAGAGGGCTTTTTAAAAGCGTTAGAGCTTGAACCGAATGACCACCAGGGATGGCGGGAAATGTCGGAAACGGGTGGCGCAATTCTCGACCCTACGTCCTGCACACAGCGTGCCCGCGCAGCGTTTTGGGTATCGCCGCTCTTGTGCATTAGCACAACCCGCGAAGTGTATTGGGTGCCATGCACCTGCGGCAAAGCTCACCCCGCGTAGCGTAGTGGGTGTACGACCACCAGGGATGGCGGGAATGTCGGAAATGAAGGGAGCAATTTTCGACCGTACATCCTGTACACAGCGTGCCCCGCGCAGCGTTTTGGGTATAAAAAAGGTCTGCATTCTTGCTATGAAAGAATGCAGACCTTGAAGGTTACCGACAACGGTCGGCGTCTAGCCACTTAAAAACGGATCCTTAGGGCAAGGTGATCAACACCTCATCCTGTACTTTGGGATCACTCGGCTCTCCCCCGCCATACTCCCATTGACTGCCGTCAACGGAGATAGCGCGATAGCCATCGGATAAGCCATCGATATCCCAAGTGGTGACATAAATCTTCACCCCTGCAAGGCTCAGCGGGTTGCCAAGCAACTGGCTGCTGAACTGGAAGGTAACAGTGCCCGCATCTAGGTCGGTAACAACCGCTGGCGCAGGCGTCACCGGATCGCCCCACTCATCAGCGCTAGCACCATTGGCACTGTACGCCGCATTGTTCCAGCCATAAGTACGGGTCATCACTTGCCATTGCATATCTGCCGGCACGCTGCCATTCATCTTCGGCATCACAGTGGCGCCCTCACCTTCACCTAAATCGATAAAGATAGTGAAACCCACGTGATCAAAGCCGTTGCTTGGATTCCAGGTGTCAGTCACTTCAGCCATCTTCAAAGTTAGGCTGATATTGCTACCATTGGCAGTGGCACTGGCTTGCAAGATATCTTGTTGCGAGCCAAAACTTTCATCCAGCGGATAAGCGTAGGCCTCGTCATTGGCGGCGTCATCAACTCGCACACCAGCAAACGGCACTGTGATAGGAGTAATGTCATCCATGATTTTCGCCTCTGTCGTGTCGCCACCACTATATTCCCACTGACCACCGTCAGCGCTCAGTGCCCGCGGCGCATCTGATAAACCATCGATATCCCAGGTCGATGCATAGACTTTAGTGTCAGTCCAATCAGAGACCCCCAGTGCCTGGCCATCATAATTAAAGGTGATAGTCCGGGCATCGGCATCCACTTCCACGGTGGGCGCAAAACCTAAATTCTCACCGCGGGTATCGGCATCGGCACCCGTGGTGGAGTACATCAGGTTGTTCCAACCAAAGACGCGATGAGCAAGGTTCCAATCGAAGTCTGTCGGTGTCGCCGAATTCAGCTCCGGCAATACGGTCAAGCCCTCTTCGCCCGGTAGATCGAAGAACAGATGCAGGGACGCATGATCAAATCCGTTGGTCGGATTCCAAGTTTGGGTAATTTCGCGCATGGTCAGAGTTACCGCCAGATTGCTGCCGGAAGCGAGCAACTTGACGCTCTCAATGTCCTGTTGGCGGCTAAAACTGGCATCCTGTGGATAGCCATAGTTACCACTCGGTCCATTATCATCATCCAGCACATCATCTTGGGTGATTTCAACACCGGTCGGAGCGACATCAGCAGTGAAGCTCAACTGACTGCTGGCCACATTAAGAGCAACCGCAAACACTTCAACGCTGTGCTGACTCTCTCCGGCGGCAAAGCTCTCCACTGGCAATACCGTTTGCCAACCACCCTCGCTGTCCGCAGTAAAGCTGATAGCGGCGGTGAGGTTACCATCTATCACCAGCTGCAACGGCGCAAAGGCTTCCGTTACTGAGCCCGTCAACAGGATGTTTTCACTCAGCGTTTGCCCCTGAATATCCTCATTAATCAGGATCTGTTCATCACCGGCATCAATATCGCCGGTTTCTGGCGATTGCATCAGGACTAATGTTGCTCGGGGGGCCAACGGCATGGTCAACTTGCCCTCAAAGCCGACGGTGACATCTTCACTGTATTCTTCGCCCATCAGCAGGGTCAGCACAGTACCGTTAGGCAAGCCGGTGTCTAAACCATTAAGCAGGGTCTCATTGTCTGCGGAGTTAAAGATGACAAATGCATTGTTGCCTTCGTAGCTCCGCTGGAACGCCAAAACGCCAGGAGCGGCAATGTTGTCTGCCAACAGGGTCATATCACCACGGGTAAAAATTGGATTGCTGGTACGGATCTGCGACAGTTCGGCGATAAAGGTAAACATCTCCGATTCGGTATTGAACTGATCTTCTTCACTGAGATAACCACCAGCAAACATCGCCTGGCGCGGCTCAGTCAAAGCCTGCTCTGTACCTTGCCAAATCACCGGTATACCGGGGATAGTCAGGATCGTCGTTAACGCCTGCTTCAAGCCAGGTAACGATCCTTTCGAGAGAAAACGCGCCACATCATGGTTGTCAACGAAGTTCGGCACGATCCACGGGTTCTGGTACTGACTCATATGTTGCTGCAAGCGATAGCTTAGATATTGGCTAGGCTGACCTTCAGCAAAAACTCGACTCAGTTCAGAATACAGCGGGAAACCAATGAGTGATTTGAACTCTGGCTTATCAGGCGTGCCTTCATAACTTGCAAGCTTCTGCTCGCCATTGTTCATCAATGGTTCAGAAGCTTCAAACACTTCACCGAAGTAGAGAAAATCACTACGCCCGGTCGCCATTGCAGCCGCTTCAATGCCGTCGGCATCATGAAAGAACTTGTTCCAGAAATCATGATCAACAAACTTGGCAGTATCGACGCGGAATGCATCAACGCCCACTTCAGAGATCCAGTAGTTGTAACTCTGTTTGAGCGCAGCCAGGACGGCAGGATTTTCGGTGTTTAAGTCATCCAGACCGGACAGTTGGTAACCCAACTCCTGAGCGGGATCCTGATAGTCATTAATATCCGGTGTCCAGTGGTAAATGTCCGCAGCCACATGATCGGCATTGTTACGATCATTCTGGTCAAAAGGGGCTTGAATCGGCGCAGTCACCGGCACATTGTCCGGAATAATAAGGAAGTTCTCCGCCGTATCGTCAGGATTGTAAGCACCGTCATAACGGAAGAAGTTACCGGTATGGTTTGCCACGATATCCTGGATCAAATACATGCCATTTTCATGCAGCGCATGGGAGAGGTTTTTATAGTGTTCGAGATCACCATAATGCTCATCGACAGCCATAAAGTCCCGCGCCCAATAGCCGTGATAACCGGAGAACTGATTGAACGGGTCCCACCACTGGTTGGCAACTGGCGGAGTGATCCAGATAGAGGTCATGCCTAGGGCTTGAACATAATCCAGTTGCGCCTGGATCCCCTCCAGATCGCCCCCACTATAGTGACTTTCCAGCGCCGGATTATAATAGCCAGCCTGATCGTTATTTGTACTGTCACCGTCATTGAAGCGGTCAATCATTAAAAAGTAGATAATCTGATCACGCCAGTCAGGTGAAGCCACATGCAGATTTCGCCCTTCTACACATTCACTTTCGTCAGCGTTAGCCACCATAGGCCAATCACATACCAGCGGCGTATCATCATCGTCATCGGAACAACCAGACAGCAAAACTGCCGACACGGAGAGTGCAATCAAACTGGGCTTCAACCAGCGTCTATTGATAATCATTATGCTCATCCTAGCAAAGTTATTGATAGACTCCTTGTCCGTACCGGCCGACTAGCGCACAAGGAAGTATTTATTAGCAGGATGGAGAGTAAAGCAAATATGGGTCAAAACGTTGTCATATTGCGACAAAGCTGCTGTCTTTTTGCGCAACATGAAATCGCGCGTGATGAAGTTAACAATTTCGTGGACGGTAGCCCTCGCCAGCATTGTCATCCACCTCAACCCCCAACTGGCTATGGTGTTCAAACCGCACCCAAGGTGCCGCCCCCGTTGGCAGTGATAGGGTAAATTGCCAGCCAATCGCATCCGATGCTTCAAGGGGAAAGGTATCTGCACGCTGGGTATGACCGCTGATCCAATCATGACTACTGACCACTAGATGCAATTCATCGTCACCATAGCGTGGCGTTAATGCCCGTCCGGTCAATAGCTGCTGACCATCGGCCAAAGTAAACAGCTCCAACGACAATACCGCCAGTTCATGGTCACCCAGCAGGTACCGCTGAGTGGCGCTCACGGTGTAACCACTGCCATCGTTATCATCGATATAAAGCCGGTTGCCAGAGCGAAACTGCAAGCGAAACCGCAGCGGGTCAAACACCGAAATATTCACACTGCTCCAAAGCTCTCGCCCTGGTCCTAGCCAACGCTCAAAACTGGCTGGATAACCACGCCAGATGCCATCAAGATCTTCACACATCACCGAAACATCTTTAGTGAAGGTGATATTACGTACCTCCATCCACACCCGCGCCCCCCGACGACTATTACGCCAGTCGGTCTGCAACAGATTTTCCGCATAGAGAAAACGGATCGGCAGATGATCTGGCGCCACCTGATGCTGCTTGACCTGCTGGCGATAGTCACTGGGCGAACAGCCTTCAAACTGGCGAAACGCACGAATAAAGTTACTCGGCTCGGAGAAACCTAACTCCAGTGCCAGCCGCCGTACCGAGATGTTGGTATCGGCTAGCTTGGCTCGCGCTTGGCTTTGCCGTACCTCAGTCAACAAGCTGCTATAAGAGACCCCTGCCAGCTTAAGCTGGCGCTGTAAACTACGCCCAGAGATCCCCAACTCGCTAGCCAAACTGTCCACCTGCAATACGCTAGGTAATGCTCTAGACATCAAGCGCTTACACCGCTCAACCAAGTTTAACGAAGGGCCCGGATCTTTCAGTAATTGGCGACGGTAGTAATCCAGTAGGTTAGGTACGCGAGGCAGCACATCAGGGTACGCTTGCAGTTTTAATTGATGGCAGATCACCAACTGATTGTGAACGCCCCGTTCACAGCGAGTGATCCCCAAACCTTGCGCCTCCTGCCAACAGTTTCTCAGCACCCAATCCCAGTGCCAAGGATGTTGCTCAGACGATGGAAGGGTGGCAGCGAAGCGCTGCAGTCGCAGATCGACTGCCCGCAACATATGCAGTAACCACAGCGGTAAAGGACTATCACTTTCCAGCCGCATCACCATGCCGCTACCATGGGGGCGAATAGAGATAATGATGCCACTGGCTAGCAGGGTAAACAGACGAGCCCAAGAGTGCAGTCCATGCTCAAGATCTTTCCAGGCCAGCAACTGGTAGTCAGCATGTTGAAGCAAGTTATCCAGCGTGTAGCGCCCATGAGTCAGCTCCATCGAGCGCATCGGCAGATGTTGAAAAGCCAACCCTAACTGCTGCTCAACCTCACGCTCTAATCTGTCGTTTTGCTGTTCCCCGCCCACCGTTTTCTCCCGGCCTGTTAACTAAAACTTATTGATTGTTAAGGCAGTTCCTTTGCAGTTGCTAACAGAGGCTTTATAGTGGAAAAGCGATCCCACGGACAGGAACTTAACTCATGATTGTGACCTCGCTACTGCTGGCCAGTCTGATTTCGCCACAACATGCGGCGACACCACAACTAGCTTTGGTGTATGCGGCGCTGGAACGCACGCAACATCAAGTACGCTACGATGGCAGCTATATCGCCATCGACTACCCCAACGGCGATGTACCAGACAACATTGGCGTGTGTACGGATGTGGTGATTCGCGCTTATCGGGCGCTGGATATCGACCTACAACAGCGGGTTCATGAAGATATGCAGGCAGAGTTCTCTGCGTATCCATCGAAACGGATCTGGGGGCTGAACAAACCGGACAGTAATATCGACCATCGACGAGTGCCCAATCTACAAACCTTTTTCAACCGTCACGGCGAAGTTCTGAGCGTCACAGCCGATGCTGGCGATTATAACACCGGCGATCTGGTCACCTGGATGCTGCCTGGCAACCTGCCCCATATTGGTATCGTCAGTGATCAGCGCAGCGCCAACGGCCACCCTCTCATCATCCACAACATCGGCCGCGGCCCCGAAGTTGAAGATATGTTGTTTGACTACCCAATCAGTGGCCATTATCGCTATTAAACTGCGGTACAAGGAATATCAAAATCAACATGGTAGTGCTCATCATGCCTGACCCATGAACGTTTCTTGGAAAATTCAATATGGTTTGATAAATAGGCGCCGTAGGAAGTCTGGAATAGATGAGGTTGCAGTTCGGGCGCAAAAATGACGCGCCACAACCCATATCCAAGTGCGTTTGCTGCTTTATCTAAAGCCACGATATGTGCCGCCAGAGCCTCATAATCGATAACCATACCGTCATAGACTCCCAGCTGGTCGAACTCGATATTGTAGCCAAATTTATTAAACAGATTGGTTGGTAGATGCACCGAACGTCCTTCGCTATCTCGCACCGGTGTCATAAAGTCGACCGAGAGGCCGTTCATATGGGTCTTATGTGGTCGAAAGCGTCCCCCCGATGCAAAACCTGTCTCAGCATATTTGTAAACCTTACTTGGTTGCTCTGTCTCCAACATACGATAAGCAGCAACGACAATATCCCGCACCGCAGAATGAACGTAGCTCCGCCCTGCCAGCCTCGCAATGTTGCTATAAGTGACATAGTTACTTCCTTCAGCCGGAAGTTCCACACCGTTTTCTAGATAGCCATTTGCAGTGGTACCGAAGCAAACGCTCTCAGCTCCCTGCGCAGCAGAAGCGCTCAGGCAACTAACCAAGAGTAACAATCTAAGCATTCCATGCTCCATAAATAAGCAAGACTGAATCGTCTAATCTTCCCCCAAATTAACAGTGTCAGCGAGCAAGGCAACTGCCATTTAGAAGGTCAGTACTTTATCGGCTTGCATTGTCCATTGAGATAGCTCAATCAAGGTGCCGATAGCGACCCCTTCGATCAGTGGCAACTCGCTAATACCACGGGCATCGGTGCAGGTTTTGCACAATTTCACCTCTGCACCTTGCTGCACCAGGATCTCCAACGTCTGTTGTATATCATAACCTTCTACCGGTTGCTGTTTGGGCAAAGCCGCGGTCACCGCATCAGACATCATGAACAGACGAACCATCACATCTTCATCGAACTGCTCTTTTAGATTCAGTGCCAAACGCAACGCGTTAAAACACTTTTCCGATCCGTAAGGTGCATCATTAAGGATAAACAGTAGATTTTGCATACTCGTCCCAGTAATTCGATTTGATAGTCAGAATTAAACGTCAGCGCTGCCGATCCGGTCAATGAGAGTGGAGATCTCAGATCAACTGTTCCCAGAATATTGTTATGGCAGCAACATTGACCTGCTTCGCATCGCGATTACACTATTTCACCAAATACTCCTTTTCCAAATTTATTTTTGCAGGTATTGCAATGAAAGCACGCTCCGATGATCTACAACTGCTGCTTAGTGTGGTTGATTGCGGTGGTTTCTCTGCCGCTGCAGAAGCTCTGGATCTGCAGGTTGCCAAAGTCTCCCGAGCGATCAGCCGGCTGGAAAAGCAGCTAAACGTGACGTTACTCAATCGCACCACCCGTCGTGTCGAACTCACGGAGGAGGGGCGACGCTTTATCGCGATTGTGCGCAAAGGGTTGGAGCAACTGCAGATGGCTGAAGAGGAGTTGGTCACCGGCGAACAAACCCCGAAAGGTAAGCTGCGGGTAGACGCGGCCAGTCCATTTACCCTTCATCAACTGGTGCCTTTAGTTAACGCCTTTAGCCTCGCCTATCCGGAGATTGAACTGGAGCTGACCTCCCATGAGGGCTACATCGATCTGTTAGAAAATCGCACTGACTTAGCGATCCGCGTAGGTAAATTGAAAGATTCAAGCCTCCATGCCCGACACTTAGGTGACAGTCCCCTGTTTATCGTTGCTTCGCCAGACTACCTTGCCAATCATGGCACACCCAAAACCATTGCCGAGCTGAGCGAACACCAAACTCTCGGCTTTGTTGCGCCTAAAGTACTGAACCACTGGCCACTAGGAGTTGGCGTCGATATCTCGCCCAGCATTACCGCAAGCAATGGCGAGATCGTCCGGCAACTGGTGTTAGCCAGCAACGGTATAGCCTGCCTGTCACGATTTATGGTGGGGGAAGATATTGCCGCGGGGCGACTAGTGTCTCTGCTGGAGAATGAACGGATCAAGGATCACAACCGTGAGCCTATTAACGCCGTGTTTTACAAGACGTCAGCCGTGTCGAGGCGGATCTCAGTATTTCTCGATTATATTCAGCCTAGATTGACTTTATAGCTCAATCACTCAGAGCTATGAATTTTGTATAAAACAGGGCATAAAACCAATTACCAGCCCTCGCTCAAATAAAGTGAGTGTTTTTTATCCAAACTTGTTTTCTATCAATAAATTACCAAATCATAAATGTCAGTTATATTTACAAAAAACCAAAACACTCCCACCTCTGCTTTTATATCCCTTTGTAAAAAATAGAAAAAAATAAATCGGCTTGTTTTTTGCATTATTAGCAGCCAACTTTTTGCATAAAAAAATGCAAAACAATAAAACTCCAAAATAGAACATAAGGATTTGATAAAGATGAAGAAGTTCTTTGTAGCACCAGCCCTTTTGTTGGCATCACTTAGCTGCCAAGCGGAGCTTATCGGCTTCGAAGATGGTTTATCACCATTGTTTACCTACTCAGATATAACCTACTCGTCTGACTACTATGGTTACGCTGGCGAAGATGATACCGGCTATAACTCAGTGATCGATTTCACCGAAAGTAAAGCCCACGTTTACAATGGCTACGCAGCCTCGCCATCTGATTTTATCTGGTCCGATGTAGATGGCAGCTTTGATTTAGGTTCGTTTGTCATCGCTGGCGCTTGGGGCAACCAAACTCTGACCATCGAAGGTTTCAATGATGGAGCGCTACTCTACTCTGAGCTTTTGGATGTTACCCGTGAAGCATTTGAAGCGATCTTTAACTGGAGCGGTATCGATCAGTTCCGAATCAACATCGATCCTAATGGTTATGTACATACAGCAAAAGCATCTGGCAGTGGTCAGCATTGGGCACTGGACAACATCAAGGTAAATGAGTTCGTTTCTAAAGATGTACCAGCGCCAGCAGCCATTTTTCTGGCCATGCTAGCAGGTATCGGATTGCTGTCAGCTCGTCGCCGCTAGGCTAACCAGCGCCAACAGCAAAAAAGGCACCTTAACGGTGCCTTTTTTAATTAGCCATCAGCAGTCATCATATAAGACTCAAACTACTTCAGCTCAATCTTAATAGTCACAGGGCCAATAATACTTAAGTCGACCTTCTGCCCCTCCATCACAGCAGAGGTTTCCAGCTTCATGGTACCGGAAAATTCAACCATCAGATCAACATAGCGAGACAGAGAACGAAATACCCGCCCCTCACCGCCAAAACTTAATTGCATCTCATTGCCGTCGGCATCGAGCGTCGTGCCCGTCATTTCCAGTCGCTGCAGCGCAATTAAAGCAGCTTGCTCATTTTGATAATCCACCACATCTAAAAACTTCATCGTGGCACTGCCGTTAGCAGAGAGATAGCTACCGAATCCCATTAACTCTGCCAGTTCTCCGCCCGCAAATTGCCAACTGTCACCAATAGCTAGCAACCCCTCAGGATAGCTGCCAAAACCATCGGTATAGGGCAGCGCTAACTCTTTACTTTGCGCTTCATTCGGCTCCGCGCCCAGCAGCTGCTTATGCCATCGCCCCTGTTTATATTGGATTAACAGGCTGTGGCCATGAAACACGCCGTACTCTGTTGTTATTTCCTGCTCTTCGCCCAAAGATATCTCTGTTTCCACCATATCTTTTTCGACGCTGAGCTTTAGCACCGTAGGCCGCCCTTTCTCTTCGGCCAATACCTCCAACTGTGCGATCTCAACCGATTTTATCGTTGCCAAGCCATTCAGATATTGGCCATCCACATGCAACTTCAGCTGGCCATCGGCAAGGTGCACACGGGTCTCTGTTGGGATCAGCAGCCCCTCTTCAACACGATCGGCACGTAGGCGGTACTTTTCTTGCGCCGTCGTCGGGCTTACTGACGACGGCTCACCGTGCTTAGTTTTGTCCACGGCTGCGGTTAACGGCTCAGGTCTATCGGCAAAATAGAGCCCAATACCACAGATTAGTAATACACCGCCCAAACCACCTGCCACCGCACGTTTCACCTTTATCGCCGACAGGTGCGCGCCGAGTTGGCCACCAACACTAATAAACAGAAAGATGATCCCCGCCACCACGAGGATGGTGGGGAGCGGTGTTGAAGAGAGAGAGGCGAGTATTTCAGCCATCATGCAGCTCCTTTGCCAAATCAAATCGGTATCACTTTTTATTTGAAGTTAGCGGAGTTTTTCACTTGTTCAACTTTTGCCACTCGTTAGCCAGAAAGTTTATTGCTGTAATGGCAAAAATGAGTTGTGACTATCGCCCTTAATCAACAGAAATTAGTCTCTACACTGTCAGCTTCCTATTCCGCTGGAGTGACGCCGATGACCACCGCCCTTTTTAACGCTATTTCGCTGGGAAAACACAACCTCAGCAATCGCATAGTGATGCCGCCAATGACTCGCTCTCGCGCATCCCAACCCGGTGACGTCGCCAATGATTTAATGGCGCAGTACTACGGCCAGCGCGCCACGGCCGGACTGATTATCAGTGAGGGCACCCAGGTATCGGAAATGGGCAAAGGCTATGCCTGGACTCCCGGTATTTATAGCCAGGAACAGATCGCCGGTTGGCACAAGGTCACCGATGCCGTGCATCAGGCCAACGGGGTTATCTTTGCCCAATTGTGGCATGTAGGCCGTGTCACCCATCCAGATAATATCGCCGGACAACAGCCGATCTCATCATCGGCAATGAAAGCGGAAAACGTGAAAGTGTTTATCGACAATGGTACCGATGAACCAGGCTTTGTTGATGTCGTTGAACCCCGAGCAATGAGTATCGATGAGATCCAACAGGTTATCGCTCAGTTCAAACAAGCGGCACTGAACGCAATGGCTGCGGGCTTCGATGGCATTGAGTTGCATGCAGCCAATGGTTATTTGATCAATCAATTTATCGATTCTGAATCTAACCAGCGCAGCGACCAATATGGTGGCAGTTTGGAGAATCGTCTACGCTTTCTCGACGAAGTGGTCGCGGCGATGGTGGATGCCATTGGCGCCGACAAGGTCGGTGTGCGACTGGCACCGTTGACGACACTCAATGGCACCGTTGACGCTGATCCAGAACAGACTTACACGGCGGCTGCCAAGCTATTGAACGAACATGGCATCGTCTATCTGCACATTGCAGAAGCCGATTGGGAGGATGCACCAGAGATGTCATCCGGCTTCAAACAAGCACTACGCGATGCCTTTAGCGGGGTACTTATCTATGCCGGCAAATACTCACCGGAGCGGGCAGAGGATGCGATAGAGAATGGCCTTGCCGATATGATTGCTTTTGGTCGACCGTTTGTCGCCAACCCTGACCTGCCAAACCGCATTAGGCTTGGTCAACCATGGAATAAGCACAACCCCGACACCCTGTTTGGTGGCGGTGCCAAAGGCTTTACCGATTACCCGCGTTTTAGCGAATAAGCCGAAAAAAAGCGCTGCAATAATCACTGCAGCGCTTAGTCGTGCATTCTTTAAAGTGCCGTAGTTGCTCAAGGTCAGCAGTTTAGGCTAGTCTCGCCTTTCCACCCGCCAAGGCGGATTTAGGCGATTTTCATCGGCCCAATACAGTTTGATTTTGTTGCCGGAGGGATCATGCAGGATCGCCTCACGCCAGAGATAACGCTGGTCGGTGGGCAGCTGTTCAAACTCAATCCCTTTGGCCTGCAACCTTGTCACCCACTCATCTAACGCTTCATGCTCAAAGTAGATAACAGCGCCACTATTAAACTCTGCTGACTCCAAAGCCAATGAAAAAGTTGCGCCGCCCTGTGGGCACTCAAATCGAGCGTAGTGCGGCGTGTCGACAATTTGGGTAAATCCCAAAGTACGGTAAAACTGTGTCGCCATATCCATATCAGACACAGGCAAGGTCACCTGATTTAAATTCATGGCTACACCTTCGCTGCTGACCCGTCTATGACGACGACCTTAATCCCAAGCGATCAATGCGATTTCGCCAGCACCGAGGTATTCGAAAGTAACATTCACCAAGCCACCACTATTGTTCATATCGACCAGTCCATCGCAGTCCACATCGGTAGCGCACTCAAATGGCTGACCAAGAAAGTAGTAAATATCATTATCGACGGTAAAGGTGGACTCTAACAACTCCACCTCTTCATATGCATATTCAGTGGCTATTTCATCTTCAACACGACTCAACACCTCATCCAGCGAGTAACTGACATCAGAACCATCCTCGGCGGGCTCATCTAGCTTTGTTACCAAAACAGATAGCTCATAGGTATGGCCCCACACATGATTAAAGTCTTCAATCTCTTCGTAAAACAACTCTTCATCACCAAACTCCAACCGCACCAGACAGAGTCGCTGCGACTCGCCATAACAGGGGGATTGGTAGGAAGCGATAGTGATCTCTTCTCTGGTTGAGTCAAGCGAACTGCCACTGCCGCCACAAGCAACGACTAAAAAACTGAAAAATGCGATGAATAACATCCGTATCGACATAAAAAAATCCCTTGGTTTAACCATAAGTTTAAGTGAGAGCCAAGCGTTCGCTCGGCTAAAGGTAATGAATTAACTATTTTTGCTTATTTTTCCAATTCGCCCAAGGATCGTATTTACCGTCGGCGGTTGTGCTTTCGTTCGCAGATGATCTGCCCTCAGTATCGCGGCCTCGGGAGTGTCGGGCATTCCCGCCACGCCCTTGTGCACGGCCTCTGCCACCACCGGCTCGGCTACCTCGCTCCATGCGCCGCTCTTCGGCCCTTTTTGCTCGCCGTTCATGCATACGCTGGGCGTCCTCAAAGCTAAGAGCTTTCGGCTCTCTTGGTGTTTGTCCTTCTGGCACAATCCGCTCTCGCGGCGGCAAGGCAAACTGCTCATCCGATGCCCGAGGTAGATTCTTAAATTCATACAGATAAAAGGCTTCAACTTTTTGCCGCGCCCACTCTGTCTTCTTTAAAAATTTTTCGCAGGATTCAATGCTGGGATTAGTCTTAAAACAGTTGATGTTGAGGTAGGCATTGATGAGCTGAAAGCCATACTGGTCAACGATCTCCGTCAACAGGGTTTTTAAACCGACGCCATGGAGAGGGTTATTGGTGTAGTTGACGTTATCGCTCATGTTGGCTCTCGGAAAAATTCGCTAATCTCGACATAATACATTCACCCGCCGAATAGGTCGCGTCTTCTGCTTATCTGATACGTTTTTTTTACGCCTCTCGCTTATTCGCTCAGTAATTCGCGTCCCCCAAAGAACAACTTCACGACCAACGATTCATTCTATGCTCCTTGGCCAGCTGACTTATATCTGCCTTCACGCGCGTCACTCTTGCGCTGCCGATGGTAAAACAGGCAAAGCCAATCTGAAGATTATCCATCTTACCCCAGCCAGAACGCCAACCATCAGCGATTGTGACTTCGGCTCAAATGGCGCTCTTTACTGTTGTACTTTGCGACAAGCAACAAAGATATTCATCCAATGCGTCTTGCGTTTGCGATAACACGCTACTTGCGGTCAATGTCAGCGTCGTACGGATCGGCACCCCCGCCTGATCAAGCATTCTCGCCACCCAGCTATTGCAGGTGTTAGTCATGTAGTAACTGCCTTCGCCGATATAAAACCAACTGCAGCCATAGAGGCCAGGGCGGGTTTTAGTTGGAGCGCCATGCTTATTTTTAGCAAAACTGGCAGCGATACCATCCAGCAGATGCTCAATAGCCTGGTGCGAGAGTTTCAGTTCAATCACTTCACTCTGGGAAAAATAACTCGCTGGCTCGGTTGGCAACGACACCACATGCATCACGCTCTCGGTAGGCCAGAAAATGGCCTGCACAGTAAGGCCGGAAGTGATCTCCTCCGCCTGATAGAAACCTTTATCACCCCAGCCAAATTCAAAATAATTCGCATTGGGCAATTGTTGTTGCAGAAAGTCGAATTTAGCACCAAGCAGATGGCTAGGCACAACAATCCCGGTATGCCAACCATGGCCAACCACATAAATCGATGTGGGGATCTCATCATGTTCCGGCAGATAGCGCCACGAGTTAGCGGTACAGCCACCAATAAACAGTGTGAGTAACAAAACGAGTTGCAGGCGTATACCTTCACCAAGATAAGACAACAACGGCTGCTCTCCTTGCAAGCAGTTAAAAATTTCAGGCTCGACAGCCCGGCGATACTCAGTAGTAACGCAGCAAACCGCTAGATGGGGCTAATGAGTCACCTTTACTAAAGTACGCTATTGAACACAATCTTACGAAATTGAGCCGCCCAAAGGAGGATGGTAAGTGCAAAAGAGTTAGCCGATAGCTGGGGCGCAACACAGGAGTCATTGTCTTGGGGTGCCATACTCATCATCCGCTAAAGCGAACTGGCGATATCCCCCAGCAAGTCGCTCAGCCCGTTCTATGCAGTGCCATTCTGATAGTGATACACCACCCGCGAGGTAACATTGCACAGCAGCTCATAGCCTAGGGTGCCAGACAGCGCGGCGATCTCATCTACTGACAGTTCGCTGCCCCACAATACCACTTCATCACCTTCGCGAATCTCTGCATCACCGATATCAACGGTGATCATATCCATAGAGACTCGACCCACGATCGGGTAACGCACGCCGTTAATTAATACCGGAGTTTGGTTAGGGACATGGCGGGGATAACCATCACCATAACCCATGGCGACAACGGCCAAGCGCGTGTCTTGCTCTGCTGTCCAGCTGGCACCATAGCCGACCGCACCACCGGCTTTTAGATCTCGCACAGCGATCACCCGTGATTTAAGAGTCATTGCCGGTTTTAGACCTAACGAGGCAGCACTGCGCCCTGCAAAGGGGCTGGCACCATACAACATAATGCCGGGGCGTACCCAGTCACGTTGCGCTAGCGGTTCATTGATAATGGCAGCGGAATTAGCCAGAGAGCATAAAGGTTGTTTGGATAGACCTTGGCAACACCGTTGAAACTCAGCTAGCTGTGCTTGGGTTTGACCGGTTTCAGGCTCATCGGCACTGGCGAAATGGCTCATCAAAACGATCTCGTTAACCGATGGCGTTTGCAGCAGACGCTGATAAAAATGCTGAAACTGCTCCGGCTCCACACCTAAGCGGTGCATCCCGGTATCAACTTTCAGCCAAACAGTGACCGGCTGATGTAGATGCGCCCGTTCCAAGGCTTCAAGTTGTGACAAACTATGGACACCGAGCTGACAGCCGTGGGCAGCAGCCACCCCCAATTCACCGGGATCAAACACTCCTTCAAGCAACACGATAGGCAGTTCAATACCGCCCTTGCGCAGTTTCAACGCTTCTTCTAATCGTGCCACAGCAAAGGCGTCGGCCTGTTCCGCCAAGGCTTCCGCCACAGCCAATGCACCGTGGCCGTAACCATTGGCCTTGATAACCGCCAATACCTGACTATGGGGAGCATACCTACGCACCTGCGCCATATTGTGGCGCAAGGCATCGAGATCAATAACAGCGTGGGCGGTGAGCAAGTGTTACAGCTCCTCTGGCTGAGGGCCTGCGTAATTGTCGAAGCGCGAAAAGTGGCCTTGGAAAGTAAGCCGCACACGACCAATAGGGCCATTACGCTGCTTACCAATGATGATCTCTGCGGTCCCTTTATCAGGACTGTCATCGTTGTACACTTCATCACGATAGATAAACATAATCAGATCGGCATCCTGCTCAATCGCACCCGATTCACGCAAGTCGGAGTTCACCGGCCGTTTGTCGGCCCGTTGCTCCAATGAACGGTTTAACTGAGACAGCGCGATCACTGGCACGTTCAACTCTTTCGCCAGCGCCTTCAAAGAGCGCGAGATCTCCGCGATCTCCAAGGTTCGGTTTTCACTCATGCCCGGCACCTGCATAAGCTGCAGGTAATCGATCATGATCATACTTAAACCACCGTGCTCGCGGGCAATACGCCGCGCTCGGGAGCGCACTTCGGTGGGCGATAAACCGGAAGAGTCATCGATATACATCTTCCCCTGTTCCATCATCATCCCCATGGTCGAGGAGATGCGCGCCCAATCTTCATCTTCCAACTGCCCCGTACGCACTCGGGTCTGATCGACGCGACTAAGGGAGGCTAACATACGCATCATGATCTGGTCTGAGGGCATCTCTAACGAGAAGATCAGCACCGGCTTATCATTCATCAATGAGGCGTTTTCACACAGGTTCATCGCAAACGTGGTTTTACCCATGGAGGGACGGGCAGCAACAATAATCAGATCAGAGCCTTGGAAGCCACTGGTCATTTTATCCAGATCAGAGAAGCCCGATGACACACCGGTAATACCGTCGTGGGGGTTATTAAACAGCTCTTCGATTTTGGAGACAGTTTTGCCCAAAATCGAGTTCAGATCCTGCGGCCCCTCGTCACCCTTATTGGCACGACGTTCAGCAATGGCAAACACCTTCGACTCTGCCAAGTTCAACAGTTCGGCGCTATCGCGACCTTCGGTGTCAAAACCCGCTTCGGCGATCTCATTCGCCACGCTGATCATTTCGCGGACCACTGCACGCTCACGAACAATCTCGGCGTAGGCATTAATATTGGCGGCACTGGGAGTGTTCTTGGCCATCTCTCCCAGATAGGCAAAACCACCCGCTTCTTCCAGCAGGGTTTCGTTTTCCAGCGTTTCGGAGATGGTCAACAGGTCAATGGGCTGGCCGGTTTCCACCAGACGCGCCATCGCTTCAAAGATAAGGCGGTGCGAACGCTGATAAAAGTCAGCAGAGCCAACGCGCTCGGAAACACGATCCCACGCTTCATTGTCCAGCATCAGGCCGCCGAGGACAGACTGCTCTGCTTCCAGCGAGTGCGGCGGCACTTTCAGTGCCTCTACTTGCCGGTCACGTTTGAAGTCTTTACGAAAGTCGCCTTTCATCGCCGACGTCGGTTTCATCGCCATGTGCTTTACAACCTGCTTTTATGGGGTCGGCTATTATCACCCATAGTGGGGGGCGAGATAAAGCAGGTATATCTAATCTGGATCACGGGAGGTTTTAAAAGCCGATTATTCACCTTATTAACTACGGTATACTTCCCGTCAGGCTGTGACTTAGCCACTCCAGAGAGAAAACTAAAAAAAAGATAGGATCCAAGATGAATAAGGGCGTGATTATCGGTTTGAGCATAGTGCTGTCAGCCTGTGCATCTACCACCCCCGAGTCAGATAGCAGCAATACGCTCGCTCCACCGAGCAAGGTGACCCAAGCGGCACCGCCAACACTGTCCTCCGGCGCACCATTGACATTAGAGCAGATCATGGCGCATCCAGACTGGATGGGAAACAGCCCGGTATCACCACACTGGGACAGCAACAGCAAGCAGATCTATTACCAACAGAAGATCGCCGGTAGCGAACAGTACCAATTGTTGCAGCACTCGCTGACCGAGACTGGCAATGGCCAGATGATTCCGCTAGGCGAACAATACAAGGTGGGTCATAGCACCGGGGTAACCAATGCAGATAACAGCCACCGCGCCTATATCTGGCAAGGTAATCTGCTGCTGGAAACTCTGAGCGATGGCAAGATAACCGTGCTAACCCAGAGCAGTGAACAAGATGCAGCACCACAGTGGTTAAACAGTGGCTTGTTAGCATTCCAACGTGGTAGTAACTACTTTTTTGTAGATACTCACACTGGCCATATTCGTCAATTAACGGATCTGCGTTTAGAGGAACAACCCGAAGCGGTGCCTGAGCCAGCCGATCATATTGCGCGTGAACAGCACAAGCTGATCGCTTATGTGGCTTTGAAGCAGCAGCGCGCCGCGGAAAAAGAAGCTCACCAAAAAGCTCGGCAGGCAGCCGATCCAACCAGCAGCGTGTCACCCGTTTATCTGGGTAAAGATCAACGTATCGTTGCCAGCAGCCTCTCTCCTAACGGTGACAAAATCATTCTGGTGCTGCAAGCCGTACAGTCACCGATGGAAGGCAATATCATGCCTAACTACATCACAGACGATGGTCGCATTGAGAGCGTCAAGGTGCGCGCCCGCGTACATGACGAAGTGGCTCCCCAAAACCAGTTTGTATTGCTTGACCTCAGCAACAACGAAATCGAAAAACTGGATACCAGCCTGCTACCTGGATTGGGAGATGACGTACTCGCTGCCGTACGCAAAGAAAACCAGCAACGCTATGGCGATGATTATCAGCCACCAGAAGAAGATAAGGGACGCAACTTGTCATTGATCGACGACTGGTACTGGTCGCAGTCTGCCATTCAGTGGAATAACTCAGGTTCTGAAGTGGCACTGATGCTCACCACATGGGATAACAAAGACCGTTGGTTAACCCGTCTGGATTGGCAAAAAAAGCGCTTAGACAGTGTCCATCACCTCCGCGATGAAGCCTGGATTAATTATAAGTTCAATAGCTTTGGCTGGCTCAACACCCGCGACGATCTTTACTTTTTGTCGGAACAGAGTGGCTATTCACAACTCTATCTTGTTACCCCAGGTAAGCGGGCAAAAGCACTAACCAAAGGTGAATTTGAGGTTGATGAAATCACCCTCACTAAAGACGATGGCTACATCTACTTTCAAGCCAACGTTAAGCATCCAGGAATTTACGAGATATACCGCGTCGCTCTGACTAATGGCAAGGTGGAGGCGCTGACCAATTTGGCAGGCAATACTCACTACTTGCTAAGCCCGGACGAGTCACAGTTATTACTGACTCATTCAAAGTTGTCGCAACCTAATGAGCTTTATCTGCAAGCCGCAAAAGCGGGTGCCAAAGCGAGACGACTCACCCATACGGTCAGCAAAGCATTCAGTGACTACCCATGGACCATCCCCGATGTGGTGGCCGTGCCTTCCAACCATACTGAGCAGCCGATTTATGCCAAGGTGTATTACCCCAAGGGCTACGATGCCAGTAAAGCGAACAAGTACCCTGCGGTGATCTTTAATCATGGCGCTGGTTACCTGCAAAACAGTGATCTCGGCTTCTCCGGCTACTTCCGAGAGTTCATGTTTCACAGCATGTTAGCGCAACAGGGCTACGTGGTGATGGATATGGATTATCGCGCTTCTGCCGGTTATGGCCGCGACTGGCGTACGGCGATCTATCGCGATATGGGGCGTCCAGAAACTGAAGATCTGGCCGATGGGGTGGCGTGGATGACAACCCATGCCAATGTCGACAAGCAACGTGTAGGTACTTATGGCGGCAGCTACGGCGGCTTTATGACCTTTATGGCGCTGTTCACTCAACCGGATCTGTTCCAGTGTGGTTCAGCGTTGCGTCCCGTCAGCGACTGGGCTCACTACAACTACGGCTATACCTCAAACATCCTGAATACGCCGCAGATTGATCCATTAGCATACGAGCGCAGCAGCCCAATATACTACGCCGAAGGCCTGACTAAACCCTTATTGATTAACGCACCCATGGTGGATGACAACGTATTCTTTCAGGATGTGGTTAGGTTAGTGCAACGACTCATTGAGCTTGAGAAAGAGGATTTTGAAACCGCCATCTACCCGGTAGAGCCACACGGTTTCCGTCAACCTTCCAGCTGGCTGAATGAGTATCGCCGGATCTATCACCTGTTTGGCGAATGCTTAGCCACTAAGTAGTCATTATCGCATTAGCAAAAGCCACCGTCTTCGGTGGCTTTTTCGTCGTATGCCATACATCAGTGATTGAGACTGACCAAGGCGAACAGGCGCTCTATCGCACCTATTTTCGCGACTGTTGCAACGCCTCTATTTCGCCCCACAGTGTCTCGGCCTCAGCACTGATCATCGAATAGCTCATGATGTCGCCGCGACGCTGTGCCAACATTGCTGACTCCAACATGCTGTTGTAGCGCTTTTTCATTCGTTTAACGGGGTCTGGTCGTAAAAAATTAAGCATAACGGGCTCCTCGCTTGGTCATGACTTGATATACGCAAGCAAACCCGTTCTGGTTCATTGCGGTCAAAACATGAGCCTAATACAGAAGGATGACGTTTTTGTTACGCTGCAGATATGTTCAGGGGGGAGAGTAAGTCACAGCGCGGGAGCGAATTCATAACCAAGAATCCACTCCAACGCGAGACAAAAGCGGCTAACTAACGAACCAGGTAAGCGTAAGCCGCAGCAAAGGCATGCTCTTGGAACTGCTTCAATCCGGTCGCTTTAAAATCGACTGGCATCGGATGACGCTTAATGGTTTCTTTAATCTCGGTTGCTGAGATCAGATCAACGCCGAGGCTTTCAATTAACTGGATAGTCGCTTCCAATTTAAAACTAACTGCGCCACCGGCGAATTTACCTTTAGTGATGCGCTCCTTAATCACCACATGGCTGACTTTGTAGTCTTCCATCAGCTTGGCAAAAGCAAACTGAAACTTTCGCACCTCTTCGGTGGTGGTGGATTTGGAGATAGCTAAACGGGTAGTGCGGCAATCAGGGATCTCAAATAACCCTTGCTCCAAAGACATCAAACACAAAATGGCTTCGCTGCCCTTCAACTCAACACCGCATACTTTCATCTGACACCTCAATTCAACTTCAACGAGCAAAGGAGTGTAAATACACGCCTTTAATGCCGCATAGTGTATGTGAATTTGAGGCGTTACGCAGAATTTTAGCGATAGTCGTAAAGATATTTCAGGTCGCGCTTACTTCCAGCCGTTTTGCCACCGGCGATTATCGTAAAGCTCCTGCCAATCAACGCTGACCTCATGATGAGAACCAACCTCTTCCATGGTGCAAAATTCAATGGCTCCCGCTTCATCCATCACCACATCTGTCACCACGTAATGATTTCGGCGCCGTCCGGAGCCAACCGCGGTCCATTTGGTCATACGTAACTTTTCAGGGTCAAAGCTGTTCATCAAAAGATCCTCCCCTACATATATTAGCTCAAGCTGACATAACTCGATGGCTGTCATACCTGCTAATTAAACGTACAGTGAGATCATCTGGATCAATTTAACCAAACGCGTTTGGCGGGAATCGGAACGGGAAACAAAAATCAGCGCAGTGAGTCAGCCGCTCAGCCAGAATGCCGCTTAAACAGCGAACGTTTCTGCCAGTGGGTGCCATCATAATCCCGGGTGGTGGTCGCCCCTTGGTTGATCCACAAGGTATGGCGATTAAACATCAGATCGGGTGCGTAATGGTTGGCTAGAATCGCTTTCGGGTAGTGGCGCCATGCTGCATGCTTACGTTTGTCGGTCGCTTCCAATAGAAAGGCCTCACCCTCGTTAAAAGCAACCACCCAAGCATGTCCCTCATTGCGGTATTTACCCATCACGACGCGGGCATCGATACCACTTTCAATCAACCAATCGGCCAACAGCAACGCATGATCTTCGCAATCACCACGAGTATATAGATAGGCCTGTGCCGAATTCTGCCATAGATCTTGTTTACGATACTGTTGGCTATCTAACTGATAAGTTTTACGACTGGCCACGGTATACAACGGCACCCATAACTTATCCGTCACAAACGGCGCATACCCCACCAGATAGCTGTTCACAAAATGATGCCGATTGTCTAATCCCTGCGCCGTGGCGGTGCTGTAGCCGTCAGCTTCAAAACGCCAGAGATAAGTGGCCTCTGCGCTATTTCCCGCTTGCCGCATTTGTGCGCTGATATCATCCTCGTAGATCCGCCGACCATTGCTTAACACCTGCACCTCTCCGCGCTGACGACGGCTATCGAGCAGATCTGGTGGGATAGTGCTGACAGCCAGCTCCATCTGTTGTCCCAACTGACGGACGAAATGGCTATCCAGACTAGTAGCGCCGTTTGGCTGCCACCAGACAATGCCGCAACAGATCAACAGCAGCGCTAGCAATGGCCAATAATCTTTCATCGAACGAACTGTGTCATTAGCCTACGATTTCAATCCAAATGAGATGATCAAAGCAACAAACAGCAGAATAGTCGAAGCAAAAATAGCTACCGCGACATTCCCCTCCTTCAACTCCTGCTCAATATCGATGTTTTTGAGCAACTTACTGTCGATAAAACGCAGCGCCATCACCCCCACCAGTAAAGAGACCAAGGTGTAGATCAGATTAATCGCCAGATTAAAAAATGTCGCTGCCAGAAATTCACCACCCATTACCACTCCTTAGTTTACAACTGGACTTCCCAGCTAACGCATTGAATATCCATTGTAATTATCATTGGGGCATTTCGAAGCTGTTCATTAAACCTTACCGGCAGCCATACACCAAGCGTTAAGCTCACACTTCATTCAGTGCGAAATAGAAAACACGCTGATAGTACAAAATAACAACCATTTACAATTTGTTAACTTGTTATCGGTTTTGTCGCGTTATTATGTAAGGGACTTAATTTGGACGATACTGGCTTATGAACAAGAAATGGTTGAAATGGGTGGTTCCGCTGGCAGTACTTGGTGCAGGTGCAGCAGGTATGATGGCAATCGGTGCCACAGCGCAGAAATCGGAAGAAACGGCCGCAGTAGACACTCGCCCCACGGTCAGCATTCAAACCCTAGAAGCTATCGACTTCCAAGTGAAAATAGCCAGTTACGGTGAAGTGAAGCCATTAGAAAGCACCATGCTTGCTGCACAGGTTTCTGGCGAAGTAGTCAATTGGAATCCAAATTTCACTGCTGGCGGCTTGGTAAAACGCAACGACATCCTGTTCAGTATTGAGAAAGATAACTACGAGGTAGCCGTGCTGCAAGCCGAGGCTAATTTGAGCCGTGCCCGCGCCGCACTGATCGAAGAGCAAGCCAAGTCTCAAGTGGCACAAACCGAAGCGAGCCGGATGAAAGACCGTAAGGTCTCCGACCTTTACCTGCGTAAACCGCAAGTGATGAGTGCCAAAGCCGATGTACAATCCGCCGAAGCTGCGCTAAAGCTAGCCCGCCGCGATCTGGAGAACTGCGAAGTTCGAGCGCCTTATGATGCCTTGGTGATCGAACGGGATCTGGGTGCTGGCCAATTCGTCAATGTTGGCGACAAGGTTGGCGAGTTAAGCAGCATCGAAAGCGCCGAAGTGGTGTTCCCTATTCCCGGCTTTGACAGTGCTTTCCTACCTAACGAACTGACAGGCCGCATCGCCACAGTGATGACCAAAGGACGTTTGCCGGTTGTTCGCCAAGCCACCATTGATCGCGACCTCGGCATTGTCGATAACGCCACCCGCATGGGGCACCTTGTCGCCCGTATCGATGATCCATACAGCCTCAACAGTGACGCTCCGAAGCTGAAGTTTGGCAGCTATGTTGAAGTGGGCTTCGATGGCATCGTGCTATCAGGGGTTTATCAGGTATCACAAGATCTGATCAGCAACCGTACTGCTTGGCTACTCGACGCAGAGAATAAATTGCAGCCGGTGCAGGTCGATGTACTCAGAGAAGAAGGCGAAACCTTCCTCGTTAGCGCCGGACTCAAGGATGGCGACAAACTGGTACTGACACTACCCGAATATCCCCAAAAAGGGATGGAAGTGAAGCTCAGCGAGACCGCAGTAGCTGCGGTTGCCAAGGCGGAATAAAGGGGCGAAAGCGATGTCTGCAACACAACAAGAGCCCAAGCAAACCGGCTTAATCGCCTATTTTGCCAACAATTCTGTCGCCGCCAACCTGATGATGTTTTTTATCCTCATCATGGGGGTAATCAGCTATTTCACGATTCAACGGCAGATGTTTCCCAACATTGAGATCAACTATATCCGTGTGACGGCAGACTATTTGGGTGCTTCACCACAGGAGATCGAAGAGAACATCCTGATCAAGATTGAAGAATCGCTGAAGGATGTCACCGAGATCAAGCGCAGTATCTCCCGTGCCCACCGCAATGAGGGCACTGTTACCTTAGAGATCTATCCTGATGAAGAGCTGACCGATGTGCTGGATAAGGTCAAACTACGGATAGACAGTATTGCCACTTTTCCTGCCGAAATGGAGCCGGTCACCATTTCACAGATCGAGTTCCGTCAGGACATTATCGAAATGTCACTGGTGGGTGATTACCCGCTCACAGAGTTGAAACCGGTGGCCCGAGAAATTAAAAATGAACTGCTGCAGCTAAGTAACGTGTCGCTGGTTGATTTCAGTGCACCGGAAGATGAGATCGCCATCGAGATCCAACCAGAAGTACTGCGTAAATACGATCTGACCCTGCGTCAGGTCAGTGATGCCATTAGCCGTTACTCGGCAAACTTCTCCGCAGGTCAACTGCGTACAGATTCAGGCATTGTATCGGTACGTATCGAAAACCAGTTTTACAGTGGTGAAGAGTTCCGCAATATCCCAATTAAGATCGGCGCCAACGGTGCCAAAGTGTTACTCAAGGATATCGCCACCATTAAAGATCAGTTCACCGAAGGAGAGCGCTACTTCAAGTACTCAGGTGAAAACGCGATATTTATGTCGGTCAACGCCACCAAAGATCAGAACATGGTGCCGGTCGCCGAGTCAGTCAAAAGCTTTATTGAAGCGCGCAACAAAACCCTGCCACCAGGTATGGAGATCAAGATACTCGTCGACATGACTTACTACTTGAATGCCCGTCTCGATATGATGTTGAAGAACCTGTTGCAAGGTTCGCTGCTGGTCGCGCTGATGTTAACCATCTTCCTGCGCTTTCGTTTGGCGTTCTGGGTCATGGTTGGTTTACCGCTCTGCTTTCTCGGCGCGATGATGCTGATGCCAGTGTTTGGCGTCAGTATTAATATTCTTTCGTTGTTCGCCTTTATCATGGTATTGGGGATCGTCGTCGACGATGCCATTGTGATAGGAGAAAGCGCCTACTCCGAAGTAGAAAAACATGGCGGCGGCGTCGAGAACGTCGTGCGCGGAGCGCGCAAGGTAGCAACCCCGGCCACCTTTGGCGTACTGACCACCATCGCGGTGTTTGCGCCGTTCGTGATGGCGAGTGGTCCAGAAGGGGCATTCTTTTACAACATCGCCGTCGTGGTGATCTTGTGCCTGATATTTAGCTTAATCGAGTCCAAACTGATCCTACCGGCACACATTGCCCACACCCATTTTGCGCCAGTGGATGAGAACAGTTGGCGTGCGCGCTTTAATCGTCGCTTTTTTGGTTTTGTAAATGGCCCCTATCGCCGCTTTGTAGTGCAATGTACCGAGTGGCGCTGGGCGGTGTTTTGCGGCTTTATCGCCCTGCTAGTCATCAGCTTTGGCTTGGTGCAAGCCAATCACGTGCGCTTTGTGCCCAGTCCGAAAGTACCTCACGATTTTCCCAGCATCTCCATTGAGATGAATGAGAACGTCTCAGATCAACAGACAATTGACGCCCTGCGCACCATAGAATCTGCGATTCTGGCAATCGAAGCGCAAACCGAAGCCGATTACGGCCAAGGCATGATCCGCGATATTTTGGCCTTTAATGAAAGCCGTTCAGAAGCACGAATAGTGGTACCTCTGGTGGATGAGGAGCTGCGCCCTTATGACACCTTTGAGCTGGCCCGACAGTGGCGCGATGCGATCCCGTCGATACCCGGAATGAAATCCTTCGTCGTGCAGGATGACGTTAACGGCGGCAATGATGATGGCGAATTTGGTTACCTACTCTACGGTTCCGATATCGCCACACTCAATGCAGCTGGCCGTGAATTTATCGCCATGTTGCAGTTGCAAGAAGGCTTATTTGATATCAGCTCCACCATCGATCCGGCAAGTAAAGAGGTGCAGCTCAGTATGCGCCCGGTCGCTTACGACTTAGGATTAGATCTAGTCTCTATCGCCAGTCAGGTGGGTGCCGGATTCTATGGTGGTGAAGCTCAGCGCGTACTGCGTCACGGTGAAGAGGTCAAAGTGATGGTGCGCTATCCGAAACTGACCCGCGAAAAGTTTGCCGAGCTGAAATACGCAGTGATCACCACGCCGTCGGGTGAAGAGGTGATGCTAGGTGACGTCGTCGAACTGACGGAAAAACCTGGTATCAGCTACATCCGTCGAGAAGGGGGTTTCCGCAGTGTTTATATCTGGGGCAACATCGATGAAGAGGTGGTTGAACCCAACGAGGTGGTAGCCACCATCGACGACAACCTGATGCCGGAACTGCAAGCCGCCTTCCCTAGTATCAAAACCGAACTCGGTGGCTCGGTAGAAGAGCAGCAGGCGCAACAAAGTGAACAGATCCTGTTTTTTATCGCCGGTATGTTACTGGTGTATGTGCTACTTGCTGTGCCACTGAAAAGCTATGCCCAGCCACTGATCATTATGTCGGTGATCCCGTTCAGTTTAACAGGGGCGATCTGGGGGCATTTTTGGTTTGGTATTGATCTGAGCATGATGTCGACCTTCGGCCTGATCGCTGCTGCAGGTGTCGTGATCAACGACAGCCTGGTGATGACAGATTACGTCAATCAACGTCGTCGAGCTGGCGCAAAAATCAGAGAAGCGGTTATTGAAGCTGGGTGTGCGCGCTTCCGCGCCATCACACTGACCTCTATCACCACTTTTGCCGGTGTATTACCGATTATGTTCGAAACCAGCCTGCAAGCCCGTTTCGTTATTCCGATGGCGGTAGCGCTGGGCTTCGCCGTGATGTTCGCCACCATCATCACCCTGATACTGGTACCTTGCATGTACCTGATGCTGGATGATTTGGCGGCTATATTCCGCGGCATATTTAGAAAGCTAGGCTGGAAACGACGCGGTGCGCAAATCGAGGAGATGTTAGAGCCAGTCGAGGAACTGTTAGAGCAAAAGTAGAAACAGCTCGCCAAAGATAGTCATTCAAAGGCCCTGCACTTAGCTGTGCAGGGCCTTTTTTGCAGTGAAAAAACGTCCGCTTACCCCTTGGAGAGGCGGTTATTGCTCCACATTCCTCAATATAGTCACGACAACAAAGCAATCGGTCCAGGCATAAAACTACGAAAAATGCACCCCAGAAATTCGTAGCCAAGGCAATGACAGTGCGCCGGTATCCAGCGTCTCCTGACTGACAGCAACAATATCCCGCAGCATATTAGCGACGTTACCCGCGATCATCACTTCCGACAGCCCATGTTGTTGTCTACCCTGCTCGATGAGAAAGCTGTTTTTAATCACTGCGGAAAAATCACCGTTTTTTGCAGGGTCACCCATCGATAATCGGTTAACTATGGCACCACGCTCAACCCCGGCAATCATCTCTGCTCGTTTAGTTTGTCCCGGTTTAATCACCCAGCCGTTGCCCGTCGGCAAGTGAGGCAACTTCAATTTATTGCTGGCATAAAAGCTAGGTAAAAGGTGCTGTAGCTTGCCATCCACCAGCAGCTCTATTTCAGGGATCACAAAACCTTCCTCGTTGAACGGCAAACAATCGACCGCACGGTGACGGTTAGTGATGCTTAACAGCGGAGAAGTAATAACCTTGTTCAGCTCCTGTTGATACAGCGAACTGCCGCTTAGCAGGCATTCATCGGACAGCTGTGCCAACAACCAGTAAAGTAAATCTTCTACCGCTTGCGGCGCCAGGATCACCTCGCCAACAAACTTCTCCCGCAATGACTGGGTAACGATCAACTGTTCCTGCGTCTGCATCATCTCACCGATGCCAAACCACTCATTAGCGGGCGCTAGAGACAGCTCAGCACAATTACCACCAGCTGAATTAGATGAGCTATTCTGCTGCTCTTGCTTGGCACAACCACAAACAGACAGCTCGAAATACCCTACGCTTGCACTCAAGTCTGTGCCCTTAGATGTCAGCAGGCATACAGTTCTACAGGTGTAGCTAGCAAGCCCCTCCTGTATCTGCATCGCTGGTGCTTGGGCCTGCCGGAAGGTCAGGATCTCCTGCGCCTTGCTGGCCAACAACTCAGGATCGGAATGCAGGGGGCCTTGCTGATGATCGATTTGCTGGGCAGATGACACTTGATTCGCCTCATCTGCAGGCGCCCTCTCCGCAGCGGCGAGCAAGTCATTGACAGCAGCCGTTAACGCCTGCTCATCAAGCTGCGTAACTGTGATACTGGCTTTACGCCCAGCAATGATCCCCTCCATCAGCAAGCTGATTTCTTCGGTACTTCGAAACAAACTCGCTTGATTGTGGTTAATATTGATCTCATCCATCTGCCGCTTGCTGGTTCGTACCAAAGCCTGATCAAAGCCAGCATGTTGTAGCCGTTGCAGTGCATTCTGTGCCAGAGATCTAAGTTCCATCTGCTACTCTCCTCCTAAATGAGCGGTAGCCCGTATAGCTGGGCCGCCCGCCGACACAACGATCCACTGCTTCTTGCCACAGTGTCCTTTACATTCCCATGTCATCTCATCAGACACAGCATCAACACTTTTAAGCACTTCGATGGCGCTCCCTGACACCGTGGTATCTTTAATCGCCCGTCCCAGTTTACCGTTCTTGATCTCGTAGCCAAGGCAGATGCCAAACATAAACTCCGACGTCGAGTCGGCTTGGCCGTTGGCGGAGTCCAGCAGCAGGTAACCCGATTCAATCTCGGAGATCATCTGCGCATACTTATCTTTGCCCGGCAAGATCGCGGTATTTCGCATGCGGATAAGCGGTTCATCACTGCAATTGGCTGCACGAGCGTTACCTGTAGCGGCCATATCCATTTGGGCTGATGATTCACGGCTATGCATGTAGCCAGTCAGCACACCTTGATCAATCAATATCGCATCTGTTGCGGGCGTGCCCTCATCATCGGCATACACAGGCACCAGCGTTTCCTGCCCCGCATAACTGTGGGCAAAATCCACCATGGTGATCAATTCACTGGCCACCGGTTGTTGCAACAGTTCGCTGGTGATCGCGCCACCCAATACAATATCAGCCTCGCAGGGATGTCCCATGGCTTCATGGGCAAGCAGACCAGTAAGCTCGGAGGCCATGACCACAGTATGTTTGCCGCCAGCCACGGGCACCGCATCGCATTTCGCCATCAAATGCTGGTACAACTGCTCAAAGCGCTGCTCCATGGTGGCCATACTCATATCGAGATCAGCAAAGCCCCCTTTGCCCGAAATCCAGTCATGCAGTTCAATCGGCTGACCATCCTTACCTTCCGCCGTGAACACCGTAATGCACTCAGCCCGATGCATACTGGAATGGATCTGACTGCCAACACTGTTACTAAGAAACTTACGGTGATACTCATCGCCTAGCATAAATTGACTGGAGACCAATTTCGGATAGCGTTTGGCACAAAGCTGATGCATTTCGTTGAGCCACTCGCTACGCTCTTGGCGACTCAGTTCGGTTTTACCCATCACATGATGTTCACCTTGATAGCTAGATTGCGGCAAACTCAACGAGGGGCGGTCACCAAATATTGATAAGGCTTTAGCGTTGGCGAAAGCCTTGTTAGTCAATCGCTCCGCGGTCGCCGCGCCCAAGTCCGCCGCAGAAGCAAATCCCCAATAACCTTGCTGAAAAACGCGCGCCGATAAACCGGCGTCATGCTGAGTTTTGTTTTCTATAAGGTTGCCATCCACCAGCATCATGAATGAGTTTCGTGACTCATGCTGTCGCAGTTCAATATAGTCAGAGGAGGAAGCTAAAGAGAGGTGTTCGAAACTCACGCGATATCCTTTTGGTGAATTTTAATCAACAACCGAGTTAACATGATACCCGCTTGTTTCACAAGCAATAATCTTAAAGATATGCAGTCTGAAACGACAACAGTCAAACAGATTGGCTGCTATCTCGGCCTCCCTATGATCTCGATCAGTCTCACATTTTTACTGCTAAATTAGCTATAGACAGGGCTAAATGTTAACCGTATGTTAGATCACACTTTTTATCCAATGGAGGCAATTTCACTTATTAGTCCTTTAGCTTGACCCTACTGAAAACTAATAACGATCAGCAAGTTAAACTGCTGGCAGATAAAAGAAATAAGGATATTTATGACATCAATGGCATCGACCCTCGGTCGCTATCGTTCCCCTAAAAAGCCTCTTTCCAGTCTGCTTACTCGTGTCACCTTTATCATTCTATTCGTTATCTTATTTGCGCTATTCAGCATGGGCTTAGTACGGCTGTATGCGTTAGGCGAATACGCCGTTGCAATCGTTTGTCTCATTGTTGGCCTATCAGCTAGTTATATAACCCTGAATAAACGCCTGGTGGCGTGGCGCTTTCTATACCCTGCACTGCTGCTCATCTTTCTGATGATGCTATTCCCCATCGTTTATTCCGTGGCCATCGGTTTTACTAACTACAGCAGCAAAAACCTACTGACTTACGAAAGGGTTGTGAATTACCACTTAGAACAAACCTACGCAGAGAAGAAGCAACGATTCAAATTCCAGCTCTATCAAGCTGATAACCAGTACCAAATCACACTCAATGATGGCAGCGGGCTTTGGTTGCAAACGCCATTTCTAACGCTTAATCAGCCCCTTGATAAAGCCACAGAAGCAGGGCCTAAACGAGCCATTCCGCTGGCCGTTATATCCGCCGCGCCATCTGGCGAGCCTTTGGCTATGCGTGACGTCATCAAGCTCAAAGCCCAGCTAAAAACGTTAGCTCTCACCCGTGACAATGAACCTGATCTGATGATGTATGGTTTCCGCGAGTTTCTGCCGCTGCTACCACGCTATGAAATCAAGCAGCCCGACAACTTACCCATGGCTGAACGTCCCAACGAATTTTTGTATGACAATCAGGACAAGCGCTATCTGCAAGCAGACTTCAATAATGGCTTCTATACCTACCTGAATGACGCGGGTGAAATGACAGAAAAGACCTTGAGTCCTGGCTTTGTTACCCATGTCGGTTGGAAAAATTATCACACAATCTTTGCCATGGATGAGGACAGAAAAAACCTTGCCAAAGTGGCATTGTGGACCGTCAGCTTTGCCCTATTGACCGTATTGATGCAGTTCAGCCTAGGTATGCTTTTGGCCTCACTGCTAAATTGGCATCGCGTTAAAGGCCAACGTATCTTTCGCACCTTGTTGTTAATTCCGTTCGCCGTGCCTGCATTTATCTCCATCATGATTTTTCGCGCCATGTTCAATAGTGAATTTGGCGATGTAAATGCATTACTAGAGTTCCTGTTCGGCATGCGCTTTGAGTGGTATTTCAATCCTTGGTTAGCCAAACTACAGGTACTGCTAGTGAACCTCTGGTTGGGGTTCCCCTACTTTATGCTGCTGGCAATGGGGATGTTGAAATCTATCCCGAGCGATCTTTATGAAGCCGCCAATATGGATGGCGCCGGCACCTGGTATAAATTCCGCTTTATCACCCTGCCAATGATCATTAAGTCCTTAACGCCACTGCTGATCATGTCTTTCACTTTTAATTTCAATAATTTTCTTGTCATCGCTTTGCTCACCAGAGGTGGCCCGCGAATGGATGATGCCACGGTGCTCATCGGTGAAACCCAGTTACTGATCAACTATATCTATGATCTCGCCAATGGTTCGGTGCTGGGTTATCAGGCCTATGGCCTCGCCAGCGCACTCTCAGGGTTCCTATTTCTTGTCATTGCCAGCATCAGTCTGTGGCAATTCTGGCTCACCCGCGAAAAGTCCCCCCGTTCAGAGCTACAGGAGCATTAATCATGGCGATAGTTGAAGCAAAAAATACACGTTACCGCGTCTGGCTTACCTACCTGTTCCTAGCGCTATTTATTGCCGGCATGATGTACCCGCTACTGGCGATGATTTCAATCTCCTTTAGAACAGGGAACCTGCTGAATGGTTCGCTGATCCCGGACAACCCCAGCCTGGAACATTGGCGGCTGGTATTCGGCATCGGTTCGGAGGAAGAACAAAAATGGTTTAAGAATTTTCCCGTACTGCTTTGGACGTGGAACTCAATTAAGATCGCTTTTATCACCTCTGCCATCAGTATTGTATTTTCATCCATGGCGGCGTATGCCTTTGCTCGAATGAAATTTATAGGCAGTAAGTGGTTACTGACATCACTGCTAATTATCGGGCTATTTCCAGCGCTAACCGGCATGGTGGCAATCCGTATCATGCTAGAAAAGATAGGCTACTTTATTCCGGCTCTCGGCTTTGATACCCATGGTGGCTTGATGTTGCTGTACCTAAGCGCCGTACTCGGCGAAATTTGGCTAATCAAGGGTTACATCCAATCACTGGATCCGGCGCTGGAAGAAGCGGCCACTATGGATGGCGCTAGCCGCTGGCAAACCCTGCGCTATATAGTATTACCGCTGTGTCTACCTATTCTGGTGGTCACTTTTATTCTCAGCTTTATCGCAGCTTTTGGTGAATATGCTTTTGCCAATATGATGCTTTCTGATCCTGACAAATTTACCCTAGCACTAGGGATGCAGAGCTTCCTCAATCAAACCTATGCCCCCCTGTGGGGAGATTTTGCTGCGACAGCGATCTTTGCCGCACTGCCTATCACACTAGTCTTTTTAATTGGCCAAAAATGGCTGATCGGTGGGCTAACCTCGGGGAGTGTTAAGGGTTAAGTTGTATCAATACGTACATCAAAAGTGCGCGAGAAATTGGGGAGCGGTTAATTCAACGCTCCCCCTTATCCCCCCTAGAAGGGAGAAAAGTACCAAGATAAATCAGGTATCTAACGCCAATACCACTTCTGACACCGCCACGCAGCAGCAGGGCAACACTTCACCTGGATTGACCCAGGCCAGTGGCGCCGAGGTATACGCCACTTCACCCGAGACTTTTTTAGTACGGCAACGTCCACAATAACCTTCGCGACATTGGTACGGTACCTCGACGCCCTCCGCTTCCAGCTGCTCTAACAGGGTATAACCCTCAGCAGCTTGGGTAACGGAGATCTCTGGGCTTTCCAGCTGAACAGCGTTATCACGCTGGGCGTTACTGGGCAGGCAGGATACCAGCCCTTTATCTACAAGCTTATTACCAGTGAGTTCGCTCATAGCTCAAAACCCGCTAACGCATTGGTATCCACGTCACTGTCGATGGCACCGACTAGGTAAGAACTAATTTCAGCTTCTTGTGGCGCGACTTGTACGTTATCACTCACTAACCAGCTATCCATCCACGGTAGCGGGTTGGGACGCTGCGGGAAACAAGGTTCGAAGCCTATCGCCTGCAATCTTTGATTGGTAATGTAGTCAACATACTGACTGAGAATGTCGGTATTCAAGCCGATCATCGACCCATCTTTAAACAGATATTCCGCCCACTCTTTTTCCTGCTGTGCGGCGTCCTTAAATATTTGGATCACTTCCGGTTTAAGCTCTGCAGCAATCTCGGCCATCTCTGGATCATCCTGTCCACTGGCCAGAATATTCAACATATGTTGAGTGCCTGTCAGGTGCAGTGCTTCATCACGGGCGATCAGCTTGATAATTTTGGCGTTGCCTTCCATGGTGGCACGTTCGGCAAAAGCAAAGCTGCAGGCAAAGCTGACATAAAAGCGGATCGCTTCCAACACGTTCACCGACACTAACGTCAGATACAGTTTGCGTTTCAGGGCTGGCAAGCTCACCTGTACGGGGATATCACTACCACTGATCCGATATTCACCTTCACCGCCGGTAGCATACAGCTGGGCGTGTAAGATCAAATCATCGTAATAATGAGAAACCGCTTCTGCGCGAGCAATGATCTGTTCATTGTTGATGATGTCATCAAACACATCTCCCGGCTCTGCCAAGATATTGCGGATAATATGGGTATACGAACGTGAATGAATCGTTTCGCTGAATGCCCAGGTTTCGATCCAGGTTTCGATTTCTGGCAGTGACACCAGTGGCAGTAGAGCCATATTGGGTGAACGCCCCTGCACACTATCAAGCAGAGTTTGGTACTTCAGATTACTAAGAAAAATATGCTGTTCATGGGCGGGTAACTCGGCAAAATCTTTACGATCAGTAGAAAGATCTACCTCTTCCGGACGCCAGAAAAATGAAAGCTGCTTTTCAATGAGCTGCTCGAATACCGGGTATTTTTGCCGGTCATAACGGGAGACATTCACGTTCTCACCAAAGAACATATCCTGCTTGAACGTCTCAAATTTGTTTTGATTAAAGCTTTTATAAGCCATTAGTTTGTTCCGCTTTTATTGTTCTGTTTGCGATTCATTTAAATACCCCTCACCCCAGCCCTCTCCCCTTGGAGAGGGAGCAAAAGTGCAAGCTCGTTGCCGTCCGCTTTTTCTGTCACCTTCTTCCTTGGGAAGAAAGGCGAAGTGGAGGTCTATTTTCTTAAATACCCCTCACCCCTGCCCTCTCCCTTTGAGAGGAAGCAACGGCACCAGCGCACTGCTGCCAACTTTTTCTGTCTCCTTCTTCCTTGGGAAGAAAGGCGAAGTGGAGGTCTATTTTCTTAAATACCCCTCACCCCTGCCCTCTCCCTTTGAGAGGAAGCAACCGCACCAGCGCACTGCTGCCAGCTTTTTCTGTCTCCTTCTCCCTTGGGGAGAAAGGCGAAGTGGAGGCCTATTTTCTTAAATACCCCTCACCCCAGCCCTCTCCCCTTGGAGAGGGGGCAAAAGTGCAAGCTCGTTGCCGTCCGCTTTTATTTTCTCCTTCTCCCTTGGGGAGAAAGGCGAAGTGGAGGTTTATTTTCTTAAAACCCCTCACCCCAGCCCTCTCCCCTTGGAGAGGGGGCAAAAAGTGCAAGCTCGTTGCCGTCCGCTTTTCTTGTCTCCTTCTCCCTTGGGAAGAAAGGCGAAGTGGAGGTTTATTTTCTTAAATACCCCTCACCCCAGCCCTCTCCCTTGGAGAGGGAGCAAAAGTGCAAGCTCGTTGCCGTCCGCTTTTCTTGTCTCCTTCTCCCTTGGGGAGAAGGGCGGGATGAGGGGGCTTTTTATCCTTTAAAAAATCCGCTCAGGCTAAATCTTACAAGCGCCGCCTTCACAGCCGTCGTCATCGTTTTCTACAACGGTCGTTTCAGCTGGGCGAGCCTCCCCCATTACTGGCGACTCGTTGGATAAATGCTTGTCCGTCGCACCGTCGCGAGTGTTGTGGTAATAAAGCGTTTTCAGGCCGCACTTATAAGCACTAAGTAGGTCTTGCATCAGCAATTGCATCGGCACTTTGCCTTCGCCAAATCGCGCGGGGTCATAGTTGGTGTTGGCAGAAATAGCTTGGTCGACGAACTTTTGCATCACTCCGACCAACTGCAAATAGCCGGTGTTACTTGGGATATTCCATAGCAGTTCGTAGCTATCACGGAGTGTTTCTAACTCCGGAACCACCTGTTTCAAGATCCCGTCTTTCGATGCTTTAACACTGACAAAGCCTCGTGGTGGTTCAATACCGTTGGTGGCATTACTGATCTGAGAAGAGGTTTCAGAGGGCATCAATGCAGTGAGGGTCGAGTTGCGTAGCCCATCACGTAGAATATCAGCGCGTAGCCCTTCCCAATCACAATGCAGCGGTTCATCGCAGTAGCCATCCACATCTTTTTTGTAGTGATCTATCGGCAGTTTGCCTTGGGCATAGGTGGTATCAGTAAAGGCATCACAAGCGCCCTGTTCACGCGCTAATTGGTTAGATGCTTGCAGCAGATGATACTGGATCGCTTCAAAGGTACGGTGGGTCAAACCCAGCGCTGAACCATCAGAATACTTCACGCCGTTTTTGGCCAAATAGTAGGCATAGTTGATCACGCCTACCCCCAGAGTACGCCGCTTCAGCGAGCCTTGCTGCGCCGCAGGCACGGGATAGTTCTGATAGGTCAATAAGCTGTCTAATGCGCGCACTAATAGATCAGCAAGTGGGGCCAATTCATCTAACGACTTAAGCGCACCCAAGTTAAATGCCGCCAACGTACAAAGCGCGATCTCACCCTCTTTGTCATTAATATCCTGCAGTGGCGTTGTAGGTAGCGCGATCTCAAGACAAAGGTTAGATTGACGTATCGGCGCTTTAGCCGGGTCAAACGGACTATGGGTATTACAGTGGTCAACATTCTGAATATAGATACGGCCCGTTGACGCTCGCTCTTGTAATAAGCGCGAAAACAGCTCAACGGCTTTAATGGTTTTCTTGCGAACGTTGGTGTCTTGCTCGTATTGCTGATAGAGCTTTTCGAACTCATCCTGATCAGCAAAAAACGCCTCATATAACCCCGGCACATCTGACGGACTGAACAGTGAAATATCCGCATTTTTTAGCAGACGTTGGTACATCAGCCGATTAAGCTGTACCCCATAATCCAGATGCCGAACCCGATTCTCTTCCACACCGCGGTTGTTTTTAAGTACCAGTAACTCTTCTGTTTCTAAATGCCAAAGCGGGTAAAACAGCGTCGCAGCACCGCCACGAACACCACCCTGAGAGCAGCATTTCACCGCCGTTTGGAAGTGCTTAAAGAATGGAATACAACCGGTATGATTAGCCTCCCCCCCTCGGATAGATGAACCGAGCGCGCGAATACGTCCGGCATTAATACCAATACCCGCACGCTGACTGACATAGCGCACAATCGCAGAGGTGGTGGCGTTAATGGAATCCAGCGAATCACCGCATTCAATCAACACGCAAGAGCTGAACTGGCGAGTTGGCGTACGCACGCCCGCCATAATCGGCGTTGGCAAAGAGATTTTGAACGTAGACACCGCATCATAAAAGCGACGGACATAATCCAGACGAATGGACCTGTCGTAGTTAGCAAACAAACACGCACCGATCAGCAGATAGAGAAACTGCGGGCTTTCGTAGAACTCTCCTTTCACCCTGTCCTGAACCAGGTATTTACCTTCCAGCTGCTTCACGGCAGCGTAAGCAAAGTCCAAGTCCCGTTGGTGGTCGATAAAACCATCCATCAGGGCGAACTCTTCCATGCTGTAATCCGTTAGTAGCTGGGCATCGTAACGTTGCAGATCCACCAACCGACCCACGTGCTGGTATAGCGAAGGCGGCGTGTATTGGCCATAGGCTTTTTTACGCAGATGAAAGATGTTCAGCCGGGCAGCCAGATATTGATAATCAGGAGTCTCTTCCGAGATCAGATCCGCCGCAGACTTAATCAATGTTTCATGAATATCTGACGTGGTAATTCCGTCGTGAAATTGCAGATGTGCTCTAAGCTCGACTTGAGATACAGAGACAGTATCAAGCCCTTCTGCCGCCCAGGTGAGTACCTTATGGATCTTATCCAGATCGAGCGGTTCATGGCGGCCATCACGTTTGGCAATTGAGATATTTTTGTTATTCACCTTGTCGAACTCCGTAGCGACAAGGCAGGGGAAGGTATGACGCCAGCCATGCTAGCGTTCAGGCGAACAGCCGGGCATGGTCGAGCCACACACCGGATCACCCCGCCCGATGTTTGACGAATCAGTTAATTGGTGCGAAAAACACACCGCGACGGCAGGTCTCCTGGCTTGTGCGTCTTCGCCTTGACTCGCCTTCCCGGAATCTCATTCCAGTGGCTATTGAGCGTGGCTCTGCACTTACAGTTGCGGGGGCAGCTGCGGAATTATTAGCGGAAAAAACACCACTAATTCACCGCATTCCCTATTAATCCGTGGGCATTCTATTGAAGACGCCCTTGGGAACCGTTCGGCACATATAGTGGTTCAAGAATTGATTTACGTCAACATATAGTGTTTAAAAGGTGATTTGATATACAGAAGTTAAATAAAAAATGAGCATTACAAATGCAAAAATTAGATTTGCTCAATGCTCTCCATTCGGAGAGCATCAACTCACGCTAGGTGTTGACCCCAATATCCCCGGCGGCGCAAGGTTTACAGGGTAACCTTCAAAAACTAATCTTTCTTACCCGTGATAGCGCGGAATACGCCACCAATGGCAACTAAAGCCAGCCACCAAAACTTTTTCAACAGCAGCAAAAAACCGGCAATAGCACCCGTTTTTGCCGCCAGTTTGCCGGCAACAAGCGCACCTAAGCCATAAGCTGCTACCTCATCATAGGAGGGGTCAAAATCTTCGTAACGATGACCATCAACGAAGTTCACCATCGCCAGTACGCTATCTAAACTGCCATTGATCTGATCAAGTTGGTTCATACCAGCAACAAAATTCATCTCCAGCACGCCTTTGCGACCTAAGCTGCGGATGCTGTAGTTCAGGGTATGATTGGGATCGTGGTCAAACTCCAGCTCTTTCGCCCAATAGAGTTGATGACGACTTTTGTCGTAGTAAGGCCGAGCAGCCCAACCGACTAAATCAATTGAGCCATAACCTGCTGCTTCGCGCTCACCGCTCTCTGACCGGGTATCCGCCTGCATCTCTTCTAACAGTTCGTCATAATCAATGTTGTAGGCATCTTCATCAGAAACGTAACCATCTTCTTCAAATGAGATGACAACCGCCCAGGAATCCTCGTCCAGCGGAGTCTGCCCAGCAGGCAACAACATCCCCAAAGCGCCAGTGCCTGGCGGGTTTCCCCAAGCCTCGCTGAGCACACGCTCGGCGTCTTGCGGATCGAGATAATAGAAATCATCCGACACATGAAGTCGAGCCATGCTGCCCGGCAACAGAATCTCGCCGGTTTGCGGATCCAGCGATGATAAGAACTCCGAAGACCATGCCAGATAAGCCTGATCTTCAGCACTCAACATCTCATCTTGAGCAAGCAAAGTGCAGGGTAAAACAGATGCAATAAAACAGAGGGCGGGTATCAATCTCATTTTCAATTCCTTTTTAAAACAGCGAGACAGAAATAGGGTGCCTAAACCCTTAAGTGGATGTTCTGACTAAACAAAAAGCGATGAAAGTTAGCCACCTGCAGTCGTTTATACAGCGCAAAACAGGTTAAATTTACCGCAAGAACATGCTAATTAATCTGATTAAAGATAAGAAGTGGGTGTTTTAAGCCTGTTTTTCTAGCAAGAGAACCGGCAAGTGCGATAAATAGAGGGAGAAACCTCCCTCTGCAAGATAGATAAGGCGGGAAAGCCTACTGCAAATGCTCTTTGGCATAGGCATCAAACTCGGTAAAGCCACCAACATGTTCCTGATCGATAAAGATCTGCGGCACCGTTTCTACCGGCTTACCAACCGTTTTTTCTAGATCGGCCTTACTGATCCCCTCTTCATGAATATCGATGTAACGGAACTTAAAGTCGTCACGATCCTCAGTTAACTTCTCCGCTAACTCTTTTGCCCGCACACAGAAAGGACAGCCTGAACGTCCAAAAATCACCACAAACATAATCGTTCCTCGCAATTAACCAATATATATCCAATGACCGCAGCACCCTGTCGGCAATATGTTAACGGCCGTCCTGATCATCGAGAAAATTAGAGAACTCTTTTTCGTATAGATGAAACAGCACCAAGGTAATAGAAAAGATCAGTGGCCCATATAATAGCCCAATCAAACCAAATACCTGTAAGCCACCGAGCAAGGAAAAGAACACCACTACGGTACTCATCGATGCCCCTTGCATAAACAAAGGCCGCAGGAAGTTGTCAATAGAACCAACGACGACAACGCCCCACACCACCATAAAGATGCCCCAGCCAGTCTCCCCTGTGACAAACAGGTAAATCGCGGCTGGTACCCAAATTAAGGCGGTACCGACAAAGGGGATCAACGACGCAAATGCCATCATCGTCCCCCAGAACAGCGCTGGAAAACCTGCCATCCATAGACCTATGCCACCAACAAAGCCTTGAGTGATGGCAGTCAACAATGAGCCCAGTAAGGCTGACTTGCTGACCTTTTTAATATCAGCCAACAACGCATCTTCCTGACTACGCGACAAAGGTAAGGCGTGGCGAAAAAATCGGATCAACTTCTCATGATCTCGCAGCACAAAAAACAGTACGAACAGCATCAGGGTAAAGTTCAGAAAAAACGTGGTGATACTGCCCAGCATGGCGGTAGAGATGCCGACAAACTGTTTACCCATACCACTGCCAACATCTAATACTTTAGCCTTGATGGTTTCGGGATGCAGGGCGTCTTCAGGCAGTAGCTGGCCAAGTAGTTGCTTTATCTTGATCACCCAAGGGTGACCCAATAGCTGGTGGACATTGCCACCGTCAGCCCACTCTCGCACGGTACTGGAATAACTGACGCCCTGTTTAAGGATCGCTATCATCACCAAAATCGACGGAATAAGCAGCACTAAAGAGAGCAACAGACAACTGACAATGGCTGCACTGTTCTTGCGGCCATTGAACTTTACGACCAGCCAATCATGGGCAGGAACGGTGAGCATACCGATCAATAAAGCCAAAATAATCGGCTGTATATAGGGTTGGATCAGCGCATAACTCGCATACAAGGCAACCGCTAAAAATATCAACAGCACCAAGCGATTAGAGCGCCCTTCAAATAGGTTTGTCACAGCAACATCCCTGTGAGGAATCAGATAAGTAAAACCACTATAGCGAGCGACCCAATTCGTCACAATGAGTTAGCCAAGAAGATGGGGCAAAGGTCTCACCCCTTGAGCAAGCTCGAGGTGCAAGTGCACGGAGAACAAAAGAGGGCTTTCAGTATGGCGGAGGAAAAGATAAAGCATTCAGCGGAGCGCAGGAGCGGGAGTGATAAAACGATATTAAGCCGCACTGACAAACAAGGAGTCATCGATTTCAGCCAAAGCCACTTGGATCACCTGCTTGGCTTTACAAGCACAGTTGCCACATTGACTGGCAACGCCCATCGAACGTTTCACATCAGCCAAACGTTGAGCACCGTTTGCCACGGCTTCTTTCAGCTGAGTATCAGTAATGCCATGACAGATGCAAACAAACATAAACGCCTCCAAACTTCGATGAAGGCAAATGTAATCTAAATGCGAATCGTTATCAATGCCATTTTGTTGATTTAGATCAGTCATTGGTTATAAGTCCTGCAAGCAAAAAAGGCAGGGAAGAGCTCCCTGCCTTGTCATCTTCGCAGAAGTTCAACTAGAACTGATAACGGATCACTGCGCGAATATCTTGCGCATTTTTTACCGGTGGCGGCATCCCCATCATCTGGGCCATCTGCCAAGCATCGTCAATACGCATTGGCGTGCCGGTGGCATTGCCAAAGAAACCGTTACTGCCGGTATAGTCGTAATCGATGTAGGTATAACGCAGTTGCAGTGTCAGCGCCTTATCCACCAGCGGTAGATTGTAGTAGGCCTCGTAGGCATCGCCACGTGCGGCGATCTTGGAGCCTATCATGGTGTCTTCACCATAGGTGAACGAGCGCCAGTATTTGGAACCGTGATTGAACTCAAAACCAAACGAGTCATCGTCGAAGAAGCCCGGTACATTGACCCCTAACCAATAGGAATAGCCACGCTCATCTTCTGTTGATCCCAACATCGCCATATCACTGTTGGGATCGGTCTGCGACATAGAAACAGAGGCAAACAGACGGGTGCCGTCGAGGAAATCATTAATAAACTCCCCCACCCCGTTCATCTCGGCTGACAAGGTAACGTTATTCAGATCACCGAAATCATAGAAGGTCTGCTCACCTGTCATCATGATGTCATTCATATCGAGACCAATCATGTTGTTGGCATGATATGCCTGCAGTTTCACATCGTATTGACCGTCGTTATAGGGGGTAAAGATAATGCCCACCATATCAATGTCGTCGGTTTTGTCTGGATCTTTGGCGTAATCGGTTCCCGCTGGACTGAAACGGGAAGTAGCATTGCTCAATCCCCGTCCCGCACAAAATTTCAGAGCATTACCTGTGAGTCCAGTCAGCTCTTCCAACCGCAGATTCAAGCTCAGGCCATCAAACTCGACGTTGATTGAGTGACCCAGCGGTGAGTTGGCTTTGTCGAACCCTTCGCGGTGATTAGCGAGAAAGCCAGTGGTCGAAGGACGCCGACCCAAACTGAATGTCCATGGCAGCTGCTCATTACCGAAGAAGGCATCCCCCAAATAGAGGAAATAGGCTTGTTTCACCTTAATGGTGTTGTCGTCTAAGTTTTCACTCACCACCCAATCAAAATCCGCATAGCCTGATTCGTTACGTTGGTTATGCATGGCGGTATCGCCAAAGGCTTTGTTGTAAGCCAACTGTCCACGAAACAGCAGCTTTTCGTTATACTGATAGCCCATATTCAACCACAAACGATTAGCCAGTAAGTCATCGTTTGAGGCGGTCGAACCATCCGCCAACTCATACTCAATGTTGTCCATCGACACACGATAATCGACACTGAAGTTAAGATGATTTCCGCCAGTTTTTTTCTGTAACTCGCGCACCTGTTGCTTGAGTGCTTCAACATCATCGTTCAGATCCGCCATCGCGGGCATAGAAAGCCCTAACAGCACGGCGGCAGCCACACCAGTTAATCTCTTCATTGGAAAACTCTCTTATTGTTTTTATAGGCCGGCTAGTTGCAGTCAGCTAATTCACCACTGTCAGCCGCATACTTGATGGCAAAATCAGCGACATCCGGGGCGATCTTTTGAAAGGTGTCACTTTCCAAAAACTCTTGTGCTTGCGGGTACTGCTTGGAGAATTTCTTGATGAACTTCTTACCGTCATTTTTAAAGAAGCGCTTCCACTCGACTTTCAGATGTTCTGACGCAAACTCCTGACCATTGATTTCAAAATAGGGACGCAAATACTTGAGGTAATACTTTTTACCTTTATCAGCATCAGCGTGGGCACTGAACGACAGCATCACGGCAATCATTACTAAGACTATTTTTTTCATCTCTTTAACCTCTTAACCAATCACAAATGTATGTTCTATTTCCGGTTCTCAAACACTGCTAAACCTCTTCCTTACCGGTGATCATCGCCCGCAGATGGGAGGAGATCCTTTTACCGAAGGTGATCATGTACAGGTGGATCACCAGAAAACTGAGCAAGGAATAGGCATTAAAGGTGTGTAGCCATGCCACCCAATCAATGCTCTGCAACCAACCGGCCGCGCGTAATTCAGGGAAGAAGAAGTAAAGGCAGCCGGTGGCAACTTGTAACGGCAACAACCCGAACACGATCCCCAGATAACCAGCTCCCTGCAGCGGATTGAACTTCTGTGCCGGTGTCATGTCATGGGGATGTGACTCACCCTTGAATACGCCAAGCAGATAGAAACGCACGGTGGCGCCAAGTCCCTCCAGTCGCGGCAGATACTGACGCCACTCCCCGGAAGTGAAAATCCAGGTGAATGCCAACACAAGTAACACCGCCCACGAGAAGCCAGCCCAATCATGCAATGACACGGCATCAGCAAAACCAAACAAGCGGAAAAAACCGTGCAGCTCAAATCCGGTCACGATCAGCAGCAACACCATCGCCGCCTGCGCCCAATGCCAGAAACGTTCAAATCTCTTAAAAATGACAACCACAGCACTCATGTTGTTTTCCTGACTCAAGAAGTTTTGGCATTATTAACGGCACGACGCCGTGCCGACAGATAGCGATAGCCACTATGGCCAGCCACACCGAAAAGGCCGCCAAAAATAGCCAGGGAACCGAAGGCGTCGACCAGCGAATGGGAATCTCGTCCCAGCAGGTAGAAATCGTTCAACCCCGCCAAGCGCCCCTGTTGCTGGTGACATTCAATGCAGTCCACCGCTTGCTCACCGGGCGCCACCATATGTTTGATAGGCCAGTAGCCATTGGTCTCGATAAACCCGTAACTGCCACTGAATTCAACATGGTTATTGTCAGCCCCTACCTGCAACGCTCTTTGCCAATCAAATTCAGTCCAAAATGCACCGGAGCCTTTTTTGCCATAGAGCTTGATCGGCAAGATGCGATTAAATTCAGTGTCATAGGGTTGTTTGCCGCGATGGATCTTAAATGGCCAGATGCGGGCATCCTGATCACGGTAGTCACCGGTCGGCGGGTTAATATCAATAGGGGCAGCCATCGGATCGATGACGTCCTGTAGAGTTTTCTGCTGCAGTTCACCTTTGTACCAGCGATACTCTGGCACCACATTTTTACCCCAAGTAAAGGTGCCTTTCTTCGACATATAGCGATGGGCTTCCACACCGTCGAACAGCGCATCTTCAGAGAATGGCTTGCCATCTTTCAGCTGACCCGCGGTGGACCAATCCCAACTCAATTTGGTCAGGTAAGGGCCTCGGGCCATCTCCGGAATATGGCAGGAGGCACACGCTACCTTGGCGGTGTGGTTGTCGAGTTGCCTTTGATCGTGGGGCTTGTTGCCGTGACAGGACTCGCAGGAGAGGTTTTTGCCATCACGCTCGGCGCGTCCCATATCTAATTGGTGATCAACAAATGCCACCTTGCCGTTGTAACGTCCGGCGATCTCATGGCCACTAGTTTTATGACAGGTTTGGCAACTGAAATTGAGCTTGTCACTGCTCATGTGCACATCAAGTTCATGCACTGGGTCAACCAATGACATGTCGGTGTCGCCATGTTTTACACCGTTACCTCCGCCCCCGTTGGCATGGCAAGAGAGGCAATTTTCTCGCTGTGGTTGGCCGACATTCTGTGCCACACGGCGCAGATCCACGGCGGGGATCAGTTGACCACCAATCAAGGTATCTTCGTAGTAAGGGTGGCCAGACATGGCCGCGGATTTTTTATAGGTGCCCGTAGTGTCATGACACACCAGGCAATCGACATTCTCTTCCGCTTCAAAGTCGAATTTATCATTACGCCAACCATAGCCAGCGTGACACTGAGTACAGCTCTCATTACCGCGGGCAGCGACACAATAATTGTTAAAACCGTTCTCGCCTTTGCCTACCATTTTGCCGTCTACTTTCGCAGCCCAACGCCAATGAAATGAGTCATGTACCTGTTCAGCGGCTTCGGTATGGCATTCCAAGCAGGCTTCGGTGACGTCCGGAGCGTAATCAAACGCCTGATCCAGTTGTTCAAATTTGCTGTGATCGGCAGTCATTGCCGCACGAGGTTTTGGCGTACCATCAGCTTGTTCATTGGCCAATACATTGGTTAAAACCAAAAGCAATACGCTGGCAAACAGCAACAACCCTTTAATTTTCATCCCACCTCACCACTCACGATGTCGATATGCTGTTTCTGCGGTGGCTAGGATCGCTACTCAGCAGATAACGATCGGAAAATTAACATGGGGGTTACAAAGGAAAGGCGGGTTGAGATCAATATAAATAGTGAATTGCGTATTTTCTTAATTAATTTATTTCGAATGTGACTTGGTTAACAGCCGTTTATTCGATAGGCAAAGAACGGGGTTGTCGTTAATAACATTTAGGGAGGTGTCATTTCGGGAAAAACAGATGAGTCAGCAGGCATCTGCCTGCGAACTCATCCCCGAATAGGTCTAAGTGAAGCGTTTCGCCAACCACAGTCCGATTGTCATCGCTACGACAAACAGCAGCAGCTGAGTTCCGGCAAAACTGAGGGAGGCTAATGCCGGGCCAGGACAAAGCCCGACCATACCCCAACCGACACCAAACAGGGCAGCACCAGACACAAGGCGACGATCAATCTGTTTGAACGCGGGCAGCTTAAAGCTATCACTGAACAGTGGCTTAGCGGTGCCAGACGAATCATCCGCAGAACGCTCCACTCTCGGTTTAACCAGCAGAAAATACCCCGGCAGATACACTAACAGTGCACCGCCCATCACCAACATCAGTGAGGGATCCCAGTAGCCAAACAGATCGAGAAAACCAAGCACTTTCGTTGGATCCAACATCTGCGAAAATGCGAGACCGACACCAAATAGCAACCCCGCCAACAGCGCCGATAAACATGACTTCATCAGAGGCCTCCAGCAATCACATTGAACTGGTTGATAATCACGACCGTGACGATGGCGCTGACCATGAAGGTGACCGTGGCCACCAGCGAACGCGGTGATAAGCGGCCAATCCCACAGATGCCATGACCCGATGTGCAACCAGAACCCACGCCCGTGCCCAAACCCACCAGCAAACCGGCAGCCATGAGCCAAAGGACGCTATGCTTTGGAAAAATCGGCAATTCACCGCCGGCCAATTGCCACAGCTGCGGACCAAGTAACAAGCCAGCCAAAAACATCAGGCGCCAGCGTTTGTCAGCCATCGACAGTGAAAACAAGCCACTGAAGATGCCACTGATACCGGCTATTCGCCCATTGGCGAGTAGCAACCAAAGCGCTGCCGTCCCAATTAGCATGCCCCCCAAGAGTGCACTCACCGGAGTAAAGTTTGCCATATCGATCATCAGGCTACTCCCCTTCAACCACCAGCGGTGTCGCTTGACGACAGCCTTTAAACATCTGCCAGGTTTTAAAGCCACCGGTCAGATTTTTCGCTTTAAAGCCACGGTTTACCAACATGCGATAAGCCACATGGCCGCGCAAGCCGACCTGACACGCCACCAGATATTCGACCGTCGGGTCCAGTTCAGTCAGACGATCACGCAGTTCGTCCACCGGAATATTAATGGCGCCGTCGAATGCCCCCACGCGCTCTAATTCAGCAGGAGTGCGCACATCCAGTAATTTCTGCTCTGCAGTTATTGCAGCGAGTTCTTCGGCAAAACAAAGCTCTGTGTCACCCCGCAGCCAGTTCGCCGCGACAAATCCGGCCAGATTGACAGGATCTTTGGCCGAACCGTAGGGCGGCGCATAACACAGCTCAAGTTCTTCGAGATCAAACACGGTCATGCCAGCACGCTGCGCCACCGCTAGTACGTCGATGCGCTTATCAACGCCTTTTTTACCTAACGCTTGGGCGCCAAGAATTTTGCCTTCATCAGGGGTAAATAGCAGTTTGAGACTGATCTGCTCAGCCCCCGGGAAATAGGAAGCATGATCCATCGGGTGCACATACACCTTGCGGTAGTCGATCCCTGCGCGGCGCAGAGATTTTTCGTTCATACCCGTGGCAGCAACCGTCAGATCAAATACCCGACATACCGCCGTACCCTGGGTCTTGGTAAATGCACGCTTGGCGCCCAACGCATTATCAGCAGCGATCCGCCCTTGCCTGTTAGCTGGCCCTGCCAAAGGAATAAGCGCAGGCTTGCCACTGACCCACTCGGTGATCTCTACCGCATCCCCCACCGCCAGAATATCGGGATCAGAGGTACGCATTTGCTCATCGACCTGAATGCCGCCACGCTCACCCAACGCAAGCCCTGCCGCTTTCGCCAATGCGGTTTCCGGGCGCACGCCGATCGCGAGGATCACGATCCCGGTCTCCAAATCACTGCCGTCAGAGAGCGATAAAGTTAAGCCGGTATCCGTCGCCGTCACCTTGGTTAATCCAGCGTGCAAACGCAGATCGACACCATGTGCCTCCAGCTCACTGTGCAGTGGTGTCGCCATTTCGATATCAACTGGCGCCATTACCTGACCGGAGAGCTCGACCAAAGTGGTCTCTAAACCACGCTGCCGTAACGCTTCAGCTGCCTCTAGTCCAATAAAGCCGCCGCCAACCACGGTGGCATGGGTTGGCCGTTGTTGCTCCAATATCCGCATAATGCGGTCCATATCCGGAATATTGCGCATGGTCTGAATACGGTCATCACTGATCCCTTCAACGTCAGGGATAAATGGAGCCGCTCCGGGACTCAAAATCAAAGTGTCATAGTCAACAAGATAGCTGGTGTTCTGCTGCGCATCCCGCACCGTGATCTGCTTTTGTTCGCGATCAATGGCAATCACGTCTGAGTGCAATCGCACCTCGACATTAAAACGGCGCTTAAAGCTTTCTGGGGTTTGCAACAGCAGAGCATCACGCGACTGAATATCACCACCGATATGATATGGCAGACCACAATTAGCAAAGGAGATATAAGCACCACGATCCAGCATGATGATCTCAGCATCTTCCGACATTCTACGCGCCCTTGCCGCCGCAGACGCACCACCAGCCACACCACCCACTATCACAATACGTTTCATCTCAACCTCACTGATTGCGATCTTGTTCACCATGATCGCATCGATTATTTACTGCCGATTAATCGGCGCTTGGGCAGAAGACATCGTGCAGCGCATTGATCACCGTTGCCACTGAGGGCTGGGCAATACGATAGTAAACTGACTGCCCCTCCTTCCGGGAAGAGACCAGTCCAGCATGGCGCAATTGCGCCAAGTGCTGAGAAAACGCTGGCGCAGACATACCGCTGCCCTGTTGTAGCTCAGCGACAGAGTGTTCCTTTTCAATCAACCGGCACAAGATCAGCAAACGCTGAGGGTGAGCAAGCTGTTTGAGAAAGTCGGCCGCTTGCTGGGCATTTGCTTTCATCTGTTCGATATCATTCATGGGCGTCAGTAAACCATATTCGGAGTAGATAGTTAAGTAATTACGCAACTAATTAATGACCAATTAGTCCTATCCCATCATAGTACTCAAGATAAGGTATCGATTAAATGACTGATAAATCTGTCATCTGGGTTAATAAAAATCCCCCTAAGCTGTGGAAACTGATTAAACTCTTAATTGTCACACCAAAACTGCTTATTTGATCGGAAAAACAATAAGGTAACCTGTTATGTCACAAACGGATCTGCAAGCTGATCGTCAGTTCACAAAGCGCGCCTTAGAAGCAGCAATACGTATCGCTGCCGTATTCTTTATAGCGTCATGGTGTTACGACATCATCAAACCCTTCTTGGCTCCCATCATCTGGGCCGCCATTATTGCCGTTGCGGTAAAACCCGTCAGTGACTGGATCGAAGTAAAAACCGGCTTAAGCAGAAAGTTAACCGCCACTCTGGTAACTGTGAGCCTACTCGCCGCCCTCATTGCTCCGGCAAGTATTGTCGCGGATAAGATCACTGAAAATATTCAGACCGTGTCAGCGCAAGTCGAAAAAGGGGAGTTCGACCTGCCTAACCCAGAGGAAAAAGTGAAAGAGTGGCCACTCATTGGCGAGAAAGTCCACGCAGCCTGGGATGATGCCGCCAATAATTTAGAAGGCTTTTTGAAAAAGCATGACACGCAAGTCAAGGAAGCAGGTCGGGTAGTCTTTAGTAAAGCCGCTGGCATTACTGTTTCACTGCTTGTCATGGTGTTTTCAATCATCATTGCTGGTGTTTTTCTTGCTGGGGCTGACGGCTCGGAACGTTTTGTCACACGCTTATCGAAACGCTTAGCTGGGGAAAAAGGGGCCAAGTTCGCCAACCTTGCGAGCGTGACGGTGAGAAACGTGACCCGCGGCATTCTCGGCGTTGCCATCCTGCAAGCCCTATTAGCAGGCCTAGGCTTCTATCTGATCGACCTGCCTGCAGCGCCGCTACTGGCACTATTGGTGCTGGTCATGAGCATCATCCAGATTAATCCGCTGCTACTGATGGTGCCTTTAGCCATTTATGTATTCTCCTTCGCCTCACCCGTGGTTGCGGTTATCTATATGATATGGAGCATCGCTGTCGGACTGATGGACAACGTATTGAAACCGTTGATCATGGGTAAAGGCTCACAGGTACCTATGATGGTGATATTTCTTGGTGCCGTTGGAGGCTTTATCACCATGGGTTTCGTCGGACTATTTGTCGGTGCGGTGATTATGGTGTTGGGATATGAGTTGTTTAGCGCCTGGCTGAGTGACAATCAAGAAACCACATCGAACTCAAGCACAGAGAAGACACTGGAGCAACCTTCAGAAAGCTAACACAACCCATATGAGAAGGATGGTACACCTTGGTCTCCTAGCCTAACGAGACTAAGGTGTAACCATTTTGATGTTCACTATCAAGCGACTACCAACACGTAGCACTATATTAATAACATATTTCAATTAAGGCTGGTGATCGCCTCATCTTTATGAAAACTTAACGCTATTTCCTCCTGCGACTGCTCGCATGGAAACAAACCAAGACTAATAGGCCCCGTTAGGCTTAAGTAATTTTTAGGAACCCGTGAATGAGTAAATTACTGTCGATCTCCTTTTCGCTGTTAATTGGCGTAACGTTGCTTGCCGGCTGCATCGCCAAACCAGATGTATCAGCGACCTATTCTGGTTTCTTAGGTGATGCTGAAGATTACGCCGTCTTAAAGCCAGTCAAAGATGAGCAAGGTAATGTAATCGCGATGCGTTACCTGCACCCCTCCTTCGACCTAGCCGCCTATCAGCACATTATGATCCAACCAGTGAAGTTCTACCTAAGAACTGACTTAGCGCGGATGACGACGCTTACTGAAGAACAAAAACAGGAGATAGCCTCCGTATTCGAAGCCAAATTAATGGCAGCGGTCAATGGCCAGTTCACCCTAGTCGACAAACCTGGCCCTGGCACATTGATTATTCAACCAGCCATTTCAGGGGTGGCAATCGCACGCCCAGATATGGCAGGAAAAGACTATCTCCCTATCGGTTTCGTGGTTCGAAGCTTAGGAGAAATGAGACAAACTGCCGATCAAGTATCAGTAGTATTTTTTGAAGGAAAATTCTTCGATGGTGAAACTGGTTTACGTGTCGGTGCCCTCGTAGAAGGCCATCAAGGGCGAACTGTCGCGCGAGGAGAACCACTGACGATCGAAGATCTAAGGCCTGCGTTAGGATACTGGGCTGGGAAATTGGAAAATGCGCTGCATGAAGCCTCCAATGGCACCTTAGACAGCACGAAAGCCGATAGCCAGTAACACAAAAAGAGCTACGCCCCACCAGCAATGGTCGCCCAATTAATTATTGGGCGGCCTGTTCTTCTGCTTGCTGGGTTAGCGGAGCCTTCTTGTGGTAACGCCCCAACACCGAGCTCAGCACCACAAAGCTAAAGGCTGAATAAGCCACCTGCACCAACGGAAACAACATTAATCCAGCGGCAACAACAATCAGATCCATCATCAAGATCACTTTGCCTGCGTGAATACCGGTACGTTTTTCCATATACAGCGCAAGAATATTCACACCACCCAACGACGTGCCGTGACGGAACAATAAAATCAATCCGATACCGATCAAGCCGCCACCAATCAAGGCACTCATTAACGGTGGGATCTCTTCAAAACGGATCAAGTAGATCATCAAATCACTGGTTGCAGAGACACAAACAATACAGATCAAGCTGCGCCAGGCAAACGCCATACCCAGTTGCTTAATTGCCAATGCAAAGAACGGCAAATTGATAACAAAGAACCAGAAGCCAAAGGTTACTGGGAGCAGCTCATTCGTGACGATCGATAGCCCGGCAGTACCGCTAACCAGCAACCCGGCAGCGGAAAGAAAGCATATTCCGAGAGAAACCAGAAAGCAGCCCTCCAAGCGCGCAAACCATTCATGCCCAAACTTTTTCAACGCCGCCATATTAGAAAACCTTTGCCAGAATCCGGCCTGTTGTAATGTATTCATAACGAACCCTTAGCCGTCATCGCTGATGGGAGCGGCTGGATTGGCTGCTTCACCTGTCGTGGATGATAACGACCAATCACTGATGCCAATACGGCAAATGCAATCAATGAGCTAACGACTGTTTGCCAATCAAAAATTAATAGCGACAGCAAACCGATGGAGATATCCCAAGCCAATATCACTTTTGCCGAGTGCCAACCCCATCTCAGCTCCAGATAGAGCGCTAAAATATTCACCCCACCGATAGAGCCGCGCTGACGAAACAGCACCACCAAACCAAAACCGATCAACAAACCCGCCAGTAACGCTGCCAATGGCTGTGGCATATGCACTTCCGCCAGCAGTGGCCCCAGCAGGTCGACCAATAGAGAAACAATAAAGCTACAAGCTAAACTGATCAGCGCAAACTCGCGGCGCAAACGCAGAAAAGCCAACACAAAAAACGGCAGGTTAGCCAATAGCAACCAGCTTCCCATGGTAAGCGGCAAATAATGGTGAGCAATCAACGCCAAACCCGGGCTACCACCGACGATGAGATCGGCATTGCCCAGAATGATGACACCGATAGCGACAAGGAAGCAGCCTTCGAGCAAGGCATACCAGCGTAACGCGTGAAACTTCATCACGACTCCATATAAAGATGCATCGGCCCTGATTGGGCACAAATAACAGGTAGTACAGAAACAGGGGCGCTTTTATGATGGTTGTAGGTAGAGCCCGAAATGCGAGCGGCATTATATCGGAGCCATTAGCAGATAGATGCCAACAGTAAAGAATTCAAAACAACGACTACAGCGGCAAACTGTGAAGGCAAGTGTCACTTATTATTTACAGGTAAAACATCAGCTAACAAACAAAAATACCCCCTAAGGGGTACTCTTGATTTGCACAGTTTTGAACACTCGCCATGCAAAAGAGAATCTTTTTGGTGAAATTGCCAGCAAAACAGAAGATGCAGCAGAGATACACATTATAAGAACAAATCAATATATATCATATAGTTAAAACGAAAAAATCAAGCTGGCATAGATATTGGAACGCGCAGGTAGACCTGAAAATTATCGGTTCAGAGTAAACAAATGACATCTGCGATGTGCGTACAGACAGCAAAAGAAGCCGTTCCCAACAGCCACCCCATTATCGTCGTGGGAACCGGCCCGGTGGGAATTCGTGCTGCCCAAGAGCTTCGCCAACGCATGCCGACACAACCGCTGACACTGTTTGGTGGTGAACCATGGCAACCATACGACCGAATTAAGCTCTCCTCTTTACTCGCTGGTGAGCTAGACCTCGACGAAATCTCTTTGGAGCGATTTCGTCGCCAGGGCAATGATCATCATCAGACCCAACACCTCAATTGTCCGATCCTCGAAATAGACCGAACGAACCAACAGGTCAAAGACGTTCACGGACAATGGCATCATTACAGCAAGCTCATACTTGCGGTGGGCTCTCACCCCCATATACCGAAAATTGCTGGCACCGAACTGAAAGGTGTCTATACCTTTCGGAACCTCAATGATGCTCAAGCATTGATGGCACGCACAGCCCGTGCTCGTCATGTCGTCGTCATCGGTGGCGGTTTGCTCGGCTTAGAGGCTGCCAAGGCTATGCAATGGGGCAATACCCGCGTCACCGTTGTTCAACAGGGTGAAACCTTGATGAACCGGCAACTGGATAAGCTGGGTGGAAGCTACCTGCAGCAGTCGATAGAACAAGTCGGGATCGACGTACTTACCGGAAATGGCGTGCGCGAGATCCGCGGCGTAGAACGAGTTGAACAGATAGTACTGCGCGATGGCACAGAGTTAACAGCTGACACAGTGATTGTGGCCGCAGGGATCACGCCGAACAGGGAGCTCGCGCTTGCCGCACATCTGCCGGTCGGTCACGGTATCCGCGTCAACGATCAACTGCAGACTGAGGATCCCAACATCTACGCCGTCGGTGAGTGTGCGGAGCATGGCGGTGTCACCTATGGCTTAGTCGCACCTGGCTACGAACAAGCTGCTGTCGCAGCTGAACATATCGCACATCAGCGTGGGCAGTACGCCGGCTCCCTCAATGTCACCGCCCTTAAAGTGGTTGGCGAAGAGGTTTTCAGTATGGGTGAGGTCACCCAACTACCGAAACGTATTGCGCAACAGGAACTGGTATTTCAGGACAATGAGCATTATCGCAAGATAGTGGTACACAAAGGTCGCTTAGTCGGCGCCATCAGTGTCGGCCCCTGGTCCGAAGTTAGGCGAATACAGGAGCATGTCAGACAGAAGCGGCCGCTCTCCATCTGGCAACAATGGCGTTTCAAACGTTACGGCAACATCTGGCCAGACAACGACGATCTCAGCATTCAAGCTTGGCCGGCGGAAGCGATCGTTTGCAACTGCATGAATATCAGCAAAGGTCAGCTGGTTGATTGTGTGAATACCGGCTGCCAAAACTTACAAGCGCTGTCGAATAAGACCGGTGCAGGTACTGTGTGTGGCAGCTGTAAACCGCTGTTACAAGAAGTCTGTGGCAGCCAACAACCTTTAGAACCTGTGCGCTGGTCAAGGTCACTGGCACTGCTCAGCTTGTTGTGCATCATTGGCGCTAGCCTGTTTACCCTGTTCCCATCACCAATTAGCGAATCGGTGCAACAGGGTTGGTGGTTGGAGCAACTGTGGCGCGATGGCACCTGGAAACAAGTCAGCGGCTTCACCATTTTAGGGTTATCAGTCGCTGCCGCCCTATTAAGCCTGCGAAAACGAATTAAAAAATTCACCCTGATGAATTTCGAACACTGGCGCCTAGTACATACAGTGGTAGGTGCATTAATAGTCAGTACGTTGCTTATTCACACCGGATTAAGTTTGGGTAGCAACCTGAATCGATGGCTAATGATCAGTTTTTTGGCACTACTAACCATTGGTTGCGGTGCAGCGATCCATAGCGCAATCAGCCACAAGCTCTCGCTCAGCGGCAGTCGCCGCTGGCAGAAGATTTGGCTATGGGGCCACATTCTTGCGTTCTGGCCTTTGCCAGTACTGCTGACCTTCCACGTGTTATCGGTTTATTACTTCTAGGGGCGCAGTGATGGCAGTAAAGAAGCTCGCTTGGAGTAGTTGGATAGCAATGAGCATTGCGGCCGCAGCCTATCTGGGCTACGTGATGTTCGCCAGTGCCGACAAAGAGCTGTTGCTGATAGGCGAAGCCAGCCATGGTCACTACCAAATCGAATTGGCCTGTAGCAGCTGCCATGGCGATGGCTTCAGCAGCGAAAAAGATCTGCAGAACGCCTGCATTAGCTGCCATGGCGAAGAGCTAGAAGTCGCCAATGACAGCCATCCGGTCAGCAAATTTACCGATCCACGCAACGCTGATCGGCTGGAGAAACTCGATGCCCGTTTCTGTGTCACCTGCCATGTCGAGCATCAACAAGAAAGAACCGGCGAGATGGGCGTCACGCTCCCCGGCGACTTCTGCTACGAGTGCCATCAGGATATTGCCGAAGAGCGACCAACTCACCAAGGGATGGGGTTTGATACCTGTGCCAGTGCTGGCTGCCACAACTATCACGACAACAAGGCTCTGTACGAAGATTTCTTAGTCAAACATGCAGCAGCACCTTGGCTAGAGCAAGGTGCTTCACTGCCTCTACTCAGCGGCGACGCGAAAATCGCAGCCCTCGCAGCTCTAGATATGCAACAAGCAACAGATGACGACGCTACGCCAGAGTCACACCAAAGCTTAGCTGTAACACCACCGACGCCGGACTTCCCTCAAGAATGGCAAGTAGAGGGGCAGTTGATCGCCGACTGGCACGGCAGCGCCCATGGCAACGGCCAGGTAAATTGCGCAGGCTGCCATCAGGACAGCCAGGAAAACTGGATTGAGCAACCCGGCATGGCGCAATGCGCGAGCTGCCATGAGGCGCAAACAACCGCTTTTACTCAGGGAAAACATGGCATGCGCATGGATCCACGGTTAAACGCCTCGCTGACACCAATGCAGCCCAACATGGCCCGTCAGCCGATGCAAGAGGATGCAGGACACCTGACGCTGACCTGTAACAGCTGCCACTCCCCCCATCAGTTCAATATCCAGCAGGCCGCTGTTGAGTCCTGCTTAGGATGCCACGCAGACGAGCATAGCCAGAGCTATGAAGGATCTCCCCATGCTCAATCCTGGTTAGCAGAACAAGCCGGAACCGCAGCCGAGGGAACGGGCGTGAGCTGCGCCAGCTGCCATTTACCCAGAATTACCATCGGCGATGAAGTCATCGCCAACCATAACCAAAACGATAATTTGAGACCCAATGAAAAGATGCTCCGTTCAGTTTGCATGAGCTGCCATAGTTTGAGCTTCTCGCTCGATGCCTTGGCCGACCCGCAACTGATTAAAAACAATTTCAACGGCCAACCAGCAGTTCATATCGAAAGCGTCGATATGGCTGTCGGCAGGCTTGAAAAATAAGACCTACCATCGGGAGAGAAGCACAATGACTACCAAACTACTCGCAATATCAGCAACTGCCGCAGCACTCATGCTGTCTGGTTGTGGTGAAGAGAAAAGCGCCGGCATTTCACCCCAGCAGTTTACCGATGCTCTGCATCTGGTGATGGATTCAGATCGTGCCGTATACACTAAAAAAGTAGTGGGCCGCCTCGCCAAGCAAGAGCAGGTGATTAAAGCCTCTGAACACTTTATGGATGACAAAGCACTACCGCTGCCCGCTCAGATGTTCCGATTTGGCGCAGAAACCGTGGCTGGAAAAACCGACAAATTTAGCTATTCATTGCAATCACTTTGGCCCATCAACAGCCAGAATTCGCCTGTCACAGAAGCCGAAAAAGCGGGACTGCAGTTCATCATCGATAATCCCGGACAGAACTACTATGGCGAAGAGACACTAGGTGGGGTGACCTATTTCACTGCGGTATATCCAGATGTAGCAGTGGCGCCGGTATGCGCCAGTTGCCACAACGAACACAAAGATAGCCCTCGCACTGACTTTAAGGTGGGTGACGTCATGGGTGGTGTTGTGATCCGCGTACCTATCTAAGGAGTTCGCCATGCAAACAGCCAGATATTTGATCTGGCTGCCAGCCCTGCTGGTTATGGGCTGTCAGCCATCGGGTCCGGAGCCGGGCCAGCAGGTATGGGAGCAAACCTGCGCCGTATGTCACCTAAATGGCATAGCAGGCGCGCCCCCCATAGGTAATCAAGCTGCGTGGGCACCGCGGATCGCCAAAGGGCTAGATACCCTGGTCGGCCACGCCCAAAACGGCTTTGAAGGAGAGGAAGGCACCATGCCTGCCCGCGGTGGTAATACGTCCCTGACCGACACTCAGGTGGCGGAGGCCGTTAACTATATGATTAGTCAATCTCAATAAGGGATAGATCATGGGAATATTTTCTAGCCTGTTTGGCAAGAAGGAGCCAAAAATGGAAGCTGAAACCGAAGTAAAACTGAGTTTATATGAGCGTTTAGGTGGCGAAGCTGCCGTTGACGCTGCCGTTGATATTTTTTACCGCAAAGTGCTGATGGATGACCGCATCAGTGAGTATTTTGACGGTATCGATATGGATGCTCAGGCGAAAAAACAAAAAGCATTTTTAACCATGGTTTTTGGTGGGCCAGCGAACTACAACGGCAAAGATCTACGTACAGCTCACGCGGGTATGAAAGGTCTCAGCGACATCCATGTCGATGCTGTGGTTGAAAATCTGGGGGCAACACTAAAAGAGCTCGGCGTACCTGACAGCGATATTGCAGAAGTTGCGGCGATTGCTGAAAGTGTGCGCGATGACGTCCTTAATCGTTAAGCACCTTAATTGCTATACCATGTGACCACGGGGCAGCCCCTTCTCGATATATTGAGAAGGGCTTCCCGAGTCAGCGACATTACACCCTTTGATACAACGAATAACCCCAGGTGACACCATGGCTAAAGTGCAATTTCAAGACGCCACAATAGAGATAAACCCAGACCAATCGCTACTCGAAGCCCTGCTGTCCGCTGACAAAAACATCCCCAACAGCTGCCGCTCCGGCCTGTGCCAAAGCTGCTTAGTCCAGTCCACTGACGGCCACATTCCCCACCCTGCTCAGAAAGGTCTATCGACAGCTGAAATTGAAACCAAACATCTGCTTGCCTGTCAGTGCTATCCCAGTACCGATATGACGGTTCAGCTCCCGGACAGTGGTGACCGCAAGATTGCCGCCACCGTAGTAGAAAAAACCCAACTTCCCGGCCAAGTCATCCGCCTTCGGCTCCATGCCAAACTCGACTATAAACCGGGGCAATACGTTAACCTTTGGCGCGATGAATCAACGATCAGGAGTTACTCCTTAGCCAGTGTTCCCGCTCTCGAAGAACACCTGGAATTTCATATTAGAGTGCAACCTGAAGGGCGTTTTAGCGGCTGGATGCAGGAATCTCTTCAGGTTGGCGATGAGCTACAACTACAAGGCCCGAATGGCCTTTGCTTTTACACTGCTGGCGACCCCGCTCAACCTATGCTGTTGGCAGGCATTGGCACGGGCTTAGCGCCATTGTGGGGAATTGCTCGTGATGCTTTAAAACAGGGGCATAGCGGCCCGATCCATCTCTATACCGGTGCCCGCAATGCCGACAACCTCTACCTGCATGAGGAGATAGCAGCGTTAGCGGCTGCCCATGACAATCTGCATTACCAGGTCAGCCTGCTTGAAACAGACACCCCCAGCGACGCAAAGACAATCGACCAGCTAATTGCCAGCCAGCATGATGCGTTAAATGGTTATCGTGTTTTTCTCTGCGGCTCGCCGCAGCGCGTCAACAAGCTGCGGAAGCTCTGCTTTTTGAAAGGAGCGAGCATGCAAGCGATCCAGTGCGATCTGTTTCAGCCCGCTGCTTAACGAAATAGAACAAACGTGCTAAATGGCCAAGACTCTGGCCGTTCAGCTCACGAACCACCAATAAAACATAGCGTATAGGCCAGCTGAAACCGTTCATCTAACACCAAACAGCACTACTCAGCCTGTGCCAGCTCTGTCGTGGCCAAAGGCAAGTTAGCGGCTTTCCAGCCAATTAAGTCGCCCTCCAGATGACGCAGTTGAGTAAACCCCTTGGCTTGCAATAAGGCTTCAGCGATCCCTGCCCGGCGGCCACTGCGGCAGTAAACCACAATCAACTCTTGTTGCTCACCGTCGAGCTCCTGCCAGCGCTTATCTAACTCATCATAAGAGATATTTATCGCCCCAGGAATATGACCGGCGGCATACTCTTCCGCGCTACGTACATCCAACAGGATCTGCTGAGGGTTATTCTCAGCTAACGCTAACCATTCCTGTTGCGAAATAAGCTGAATTTCACCAGCGGCTACCCAACTGCTCCATAAGGCACATATAGCGACAAGGATCCGTTTCATGATTAATACTCCCAACAATTAAAAGCCATGCAGGAAACGCGCTGTTTCGCGTGTCTCAGCGAAAGTGATTTCCTGCTAACTGAATGCGCTCTATTCAACACTGTCTGAGGAGCGGTTTCAAATTACAGAGGGGAAAAAATGAATATCAAAGCAAGAAACTAGAGCGAATGAAGATCGATGAGGATGGCGGAGATAAAAAAACACCGCCCGGAGGCGGTGCTTTCTACAACTTGCTAGTCAGCACTTAGGCTTCAGCAACAACACTCAGTTTAACGGTCGCAGTGATTTCACTGTGAACCTGAACGTCGATGTCGTATTCGCCAGTGTTGCGAATAGTGCCCAGCGGCAGACGAACTTCGCTCTTAACAACATCAACGCCAGCGGCGGAGATGGCGTCAGCGATGTCGCGAGTACCGATAGAACCGAACAGTTTGCCTTCGTCACCAGCTTTAGATGCGATAACCACATCTTCCAGGGCGCTCAGCTTGTCTGCACGAGCCTGCGCAGTCGCTTGTTGTGAAGCCAATTTAGCTTCCAACTCACTACGACGCTCTTCGAATACAGCCACGTTAGCTTTAGTTGCAGGAACTGCCTTACCGGTAGGGATCAGGTAGTTACGTGCGTAGCCAGCCTTAACGGTTACTTGGTCGCCCAAGCCACCCAGGTTAGCAATTTTATCAAGAAGAATAATTTGCATTACCTTTCCTCTTCAATTGGTCCGAGTTAGGCCCGGCCTTACTTATGCGTATCGCTGTAAGGCAGCAGAGCCAGGTAACGTGCACGTTTAATAGCGCGTGCCAGCTGACGCTGGTACTTTGCGCTAGTGCCGGTAATACGGCTAGGCACGATTTTGCCACTCTCAGTGATGTAACCTTTGAGTGTCTGGATATCTTTGTAATCAATTTCTGTGACGCCATCTGCGCTAAAGCGGCAGAATTTACGGCGGCGGAAAAAACGAGCCATGGCACGATCTCCTAAGCAATCATTTCAATCTGTTGGGCATGTAATACTAATTTTCCTACACCATTTGGTGTTCGATGATGGCTGATAAAGCCAGTCACATTAGCCACACTACCCTTAGTTAAATTTACAGTCTGGGGCTGAATTCCATGCCCGCTGGCGATAACGGTTACGTAACACCAAGCACGACGTGGAAAATCCGCTTCCATCTGCTGAGACTGATGTTCCAGTGCGAATTCGCAGTGGGGAACGCCAGCCGGACTTCTGCTCATCGCCGGTGTCGTTACGACCGTTCCGGTCAACACCAAACGATTATCAGCGTCCATTACTCAGCTTTTGGCGCTTCTTCAGCCGCAGGGGCTTCAGCAGCCGGAGCTGGTGCAGCAGCTGGAGCTGGCGCAGCTTCTTCGCGGCGAGCCGGACGTTCGTCACGGTCGTCACGACGGGCTGGACGCTCGTCACGTGCTTTAGCCATTGGTGACTGCTCAGTAACAGCGCTTTTGGTTTTCATAACCATGTTGCGCAGCACAGCGTCGTTGAAGCGGAAAGCTGTTTCCAGCTCGTCTACGCTTTCAGCAGTCGCTTCTACGTTCATCAGGACGTAGTGTGCTTTGTGCAACTTGTCGATTGGGTAAGCCAGTTGACGACGACCCCAATCTTCAAGACGGTGTACTTGACCGCCTGCAGCAGTGATCACGCCAGTATAACGCTCGATCATGCCTGGTACTTGCTCGCTTTGGTCCGGATGAACCATAAAAACGATTTCGTAATGACGCATTTAAACGCTCCTTACGGGTTAACAGCCTCTGGGCCTCGGCTCAGCCACACCGATATAGAGGCAAGGAACTTATGAAATGGCTGATTTCAGGGACGCGAATAGTACAGAAATTCATCGCCACGCTCAAGGACTATCTTTAGTAGCAGAACGAATAAAAATCCCGCCTTAACAGGTCTACTTCTATGTCACTTGCAGACAACCGAAGGAAATAAGGAACAGCTATGGCAATTGAGCAGATGATCATCGCCTTAATCATGTTGTTAGCTGCTAGCCTGTTTTCAGAACCTGTCGCTCAATGGTTACGCCTACCCCATACTCTGCTGTTAGTATTTATTGGATTCATTGGCTCAGAGCTAGTATTGCTGGCCGGCTATGATACGGGCCTTCGTGCCGACACTTTTCAACACCTAGTGGTGTTTGTCTTTCTACCGATTTTAATTTTTGAAGCAGCATTTGCCATCAATGCTCAGGCACTGATAAGGCTACTCCTACCCATCATGAGCCTAGCAATCATTGGGGTGCTGCTGACCACCGCGGTCATCGGTGCTGCACTGTATTACGCCATCGGTCATCCGCAAGGCTTTCCCTGGAGCTCAGCACTGTTGGCAGGGGTACTACTCGCCGCTACAGATCCTGTCGCTGTCGTCACACAACTAAAGTCATTGGGCGCACCCGAGCGCTTAGCGATCATGCTTGAGGGTGAAAGCCTATTTAATGATGCCACCGCCATCGTCTTGTTCTCCGTACTATTGCTGATCGCCAGTGGCGGTAGCCAGATGAATGCAAGCGATGCCTTGCTTGAGTTTCTCCGCGTGTTTCTCGGTGGGGCAGCCATCGGCGCTGTCATTGGTCTTGTTGGCGTGTGGATTATGCACAAGCTAATCAGTTTTCCGCAACGGGCACAGCTGACCCTGCTACTGGCATACGGCAGCTTTAGTGCTGCTGAGATATGGTGGCACGTGTCCGGCGTGATGGCGGTACTGATCTGTGGCCTGCTGGTGGGGAATCTAAGCCAACGACAAACCGAGGGTGCCTCTTTCCGCACGCAGCAGCCATCACTCCATGAACGCCTGCACCAATTGTGGGGGCTACTTGGCTACTTGGCCAACGGCCTGCTGTTTTTGTTGATGGGTATTACGATCACCCTAAATATGTTCACTGAACGCTACCTGGCGATGATGATTGGCATCTTCGCTATTTTGCTGGCTCGCGGATTGAGCATTCCATTCAGCCTGGCGATTGCCAGACTGATACGCGGCCCAAAAATAACACTACAAGAGCAACGCATTATGCACTGGGGGGGCCTCCGCGGCGCCATAACGTTGGTGCTGGCTCTCTCACTACCCACCTCGATTGAAGGCTGGTGGACCATCCAATCGATTGCTTACGGTGTGGTGATCTTTACCTTGCTGGTTCAAGCCCCCAGCATGCCATGGCTACTGCGTAAAAGTGGTTTAAACCGGAAAAAGTGAACATCCCTTAGCCAGAAAAAACGTTAGTTCACGGTATGTTTGAGCATGAAATGGCGCTTTCAGACAAAGCGGCTGTAACAAGGAGGTGCGATGACCCATAATCAATTGTGCCGTTAGTTGATCATGAGAGAGCCACCATGTTTGAGTTAGATCCATGCTTAGAGCAAGATTCTGTTTTCATTATCGACCTGCCGCTTTGTCAGCTACGCATGGAAAATGATCAACGCTTTCCCTGGCTGCTACTGATCCCCCGTCAACAAGGCCTGGTCGAAGTCACCGAGTTGTCAGCAGCGCAACAACAACAGCTCATACAAGAGAGCTGTCGGGTCTCTAACGCGCTGAAGAAACTCACCGGTTGCAAAAAGATAAATGTGGCCAGTTTAGGTAACGTCGTGGCCCAACTGCATTGGCATGTGGTGGCGCGTTTTGAATCCGATGCAGCCTGGCCTGGACCTGTGTGGGGCGCTGGCGAAGCACAGCCCTGGAACGAAAAAGAGCGCGACGAGTTTATCGCCGCGCTCTTACATCAATTAAACTTATCCGCGCCCTAAGGCACAGCTTAAGATTGACGCTGACGCACCACCTCATACAAACAGATACCCGCAGCCACTGATACATTTAGGCTGCTGACTGTCCCCGCCATCGGCAACTTAACCAGCTCATCGCAATGCTCCCTGGTCAAACGGCGCAAGCCTTTGCCTTCTGCGCCCATGGCAATCGCCATTGGCCCAACCAACTTGGTTTGATAAAGGTTGGTGTCCGTTTCTCCAGCGGTCCCTACGATCCACACGCCCGCATCTTGCAGATGTCGCATGGTACGAGCCAGGTTGGTGACAGCCACCAACGGTACTGACTCAGCAGCGCCACAGGCGACTTTACGCACGGTGGCGTTAAGTGAGGCGGATTTATCCCGAGGCACCACCACGGCATCCACACCGGCGGCATCTGCACATCGTAAACACGCGCCAAGATTGTGCGGATCGGTCACACCATCCAGGATCAACAAAAACGGCTGTTCAGTGCGTTCAAGGATCTTATCCAGATCATGCTCATTGAGCGCAGGCGCGGGCTTAATACGTGCCACAACCCCTTGGTGAGTAGCACCAGCCGTTTTATCATCCAACGCTTTACGGGACATCTGTTGCACCGAGATACCGTTGCGCTGACCGAGATTAACTATCTCAGTCAGTTTTTCATCTAGCCGACCTTTTAACAGGTAAAGCTCAATAAACTGTTCTGGCGATTTCTTCAACGCCGCCGCAACGGCATGAATGCCAAATATAAGATCAGACTGATTCACCAAAATTACCTTCTAATTATTTGGTTGTTAGCTATTTACGCTTTTTCTTGGCTGGTTTTTTCTTCGCTTTACCGCCACCAAGCGCAGCAGCGGCTGAGCGCTGCGCCGCAGACATACCAGAGTTCTTACCCTTCTTACCGCGGCCTCCGGCTTTACCTTTCTTCGATGGCGCAACAATACCGGCTTTCATTTTGTCTCGCTCACTGACCGCTTTTCCGCCGCTTTTGCCACGAGAGGCACCCGCTTTATTCCGTCCAGCGCCACCACTCTTGCCACGCCCTTTACTACTGGAGTTACGACCGCTGCCGCTACGTCCTTTATTCGCCGTGGCGTTTTCACCCGCCAGTTCAAAGTCGATCTTACGATCTTCAAGGTTAACCCCCACCACTTTGACGCAAACAGTATCTCCGAGGCGATAACGTGTATGGCTGTTTTCACCAATCAGCTGATGGTGCACCTGATCAAACTGATAGTAGTCATTCTTCAACGTAGAGACATGAACCAAACCATCGATCAACAGATCATTCAAACGCACAAAGAAGCCAAAACTGTTCACTGACGAGATCACACCGAACAGCTCGTCACCAACGTGATCCTGCATATACTCACATTTCAGAAACGCATCAACATCACGGGTCGCATCATCGGCACGGCGCTCGGTCATCGAGCACTGAGGGCCAAACAGATCCATCTCTTCGCTCTGATAGTGATAGCCGCCGGTGGGTGTCCAGCGTTGTTTTTGATCGCCATGAGTTTCTTTCGCCACCAGATACTTCAACGCCCGATGGAGTAGAAGATCCGGATAGCGGCGGATCGGCGAGGTAAAGTGACTGTATGCAGCCAATGCTAGGCCAAAATGACCTTCATTATCAGCATCATAGATAGCCTGCTGCATCGAGCGCAGCAACATAGTTTGGATCAACTCCTGATCTGGTCGCCCCTCAATCTGACTGACCAGGGCACCAAAATCAGACGGTGTAGGCTTATCATCACCGCTCAAGTTAAGACCTAACTCACCAATAAAGCGCCGGAAGTTCTGCAGCCGTTCTTGCCCTGGAGATTGATGCACGCGATACAGTGCTGGCTCTTTGTGCTTACCGACAAAGCGGGCAGAGGCAACATTTGCCAAGATCATGCACTCTTCGATCATCTTGTGGGCGTCATTGCGCTCCACCGGAACTATCTCTTCAATTTTACGCTGCGCATTAAAAATGAAACGGCTTTCTACTGTTTCAAATTCGATGGCACCACGCTGCTGGCGCGCACCTTTTAAAGCACAATACAGACGATGCAACTCTTGCAAGTGAGGAACCTGAGTCGCGTACTGCTCATTCAGTTTGTCATCGCCATCAAGAATGGCAGCAACTTTGTTGTAGGTGAAACGAGCATGGCTATTCATGACCGCTTCATAAAACTTATATCCGGATAGCTGCCCCTTCGCACTCACCGTCATCTCGCACACCATACAGAGGCGATCGACTTGCGGATTCAAAGAGCAAAGCCCATTGGAGAGCTTCTCAGGCAACATGGGGATCACCTGATTCGGAAAGTAGACTGAGTTGCCACGATTCTGCGCTTCGTTATCCAATGCGGTATCGGGTCGCACGTAATAGCTAACATCGGCAATAGCTACCCACAGGCGCCAACCGCCGGAGCGTTTTTTCTCGCAATAGACGGCGTCATCAAAGTCGCGGGCATCTTCACCATCAATGGTGACAAGTGGTAAGTCACGCAGATCTACTCGGTCGGCCTTGGCCTCTTCCGGTACATCTTCACCGACTTTTTTTATCTGCCGCTTAACATCTTTCGGCCACTCATGGGGGATATCATAGTTGCGCAGGGCGATCTCGATCTCCATGCCCGGCGCCATATGCTCACCCAGCACCTCAATCACCTTACCCATGGCATTGAAACGTTGCGTCGGTCGAGTTGTGATCTGACAAACGACGATCTGACCATGCCGAGCGCCTAATTTATCTTCCGGTGGGATCAGAATATCTTGATTAATACGGGTATCATCGGCCACCACAAAGCCCATGCCATTTTCCACAAAGTAACGCCCGACAATCTCCGGATTGCGCTCCTCCACCACACGAACCACACGGGCTTCTTTGCGCCCCTTTCGATCAGTGCCTACCTCTTGTACCAGCACCTTATCGCCGTGCAGCACTGTGGCCATCTGGCGGTCATGCAGGAACAGGTCTTCTCCTTTGCCACTGGCCGTTTCTGGCCGGACAAAACCAAACCCCTCGCGGTGAGCGATCACTGTACCTTTAATCAAGTTCAGTCGTTCTGGCAGCGCATATTTTTTACTGCGATTAAACACCAGCTGACCATCTCGTTCCATTGCTCGAAGACGGCGTTTCAAAGCGATACTCTGATCCTCGCCCTGCAAATCCAACTGTGCCTTCACTTCATCATAAGAGAGGGGAGCCGAGCTGGCTTCAAACAGAGAAAGAAGATAGGTGCGGCTAGGGATAGGATTTTCGTATTTAGCCTGTTCCGAGGCCAATTCCGGATCTTGATGCGGTTTATTCACTTAAACTGCCTACTGTGTGGAGTTACCCACAGTATACCGGATCTGTGAACAAGCGCCGAATCACAGTTCCACTATGTATTATAAATTAACCCTTTATCGACGCTTGCTTCAGTTCGGCCACCACTTCCGGTGGCATATGAGTGGCCAATTGGGCAAGTAATTTGGCAGCACGTTGGTGGGTTGCCTTGTCGGCGATCACTGCTTCACTTAGCCAACGATAAGCATCCGCGTAGTCATAGGGACTCCCCTGCCCGGCAGCAAAAATCTCTACCAGCTCCAGTTGTGCACGAAGGTTGCCTAATGAAGCCGCTTCCCGCAGGTAAACAATGGCCCTATCGAAATTCTTCTGCACCAAGATGCCTCGATGATAGTAGCGGCCAAGTTGTTCCAATGCTGCAGGTAAGCCTTGACTCGCGGCACGCTCGATATAATGAATGCCTAACGGCGCATCCCGGTCATAACAAACTCCCCAAGCCAGCATGTCGCCATAGAGGAATTGATAAACGGGAACTTCCATCTTTTTAGCGCGCGCTTCGATATCAGCGACCAGCTGACAATCGTCATCCTTTACCTGCTGCAGATGCTTATTTGCAACAATCAACTGTCCTAACAGATCCTGAGAGTAGATCTGAATGGCACGCAAAGGCGGCGCGGTTTCTATCTCTGGTTCACCCGCCAACACTGGGGCGGTGTCAGCACCTGGTGCTGGGGCTGGTTCGTTGGCGAACGTCGTGACAGATAGCCCAAGTAAAATGCATAGGGCACTAAATCGAATAATCATCTTTTACTACCTTTGGTGCGATAACCCGTTATCGGCATCGATGGCTCAAGCTTTAGTGTAACCCAACCACTACATCTTAGTTGAGCCTACGCAGCGCTCAAATTTTGAACAAATAGATGTTCGCCAGTATGATCTTGATCCATTGAGGTGTCACTGAAGCCACCAGCGGCTGAGAAGTCGTTATACTCAACATAGATCAACAAGAGCCTATGCAGGGAGAGCCTAAATGTTGAGACTGATGTTGTTATGTTGTTCGTTATTTATTCTGTTTCCCGCCCATGCCAATAACCAACTAAAGGTGCTTTCTCCTGTTATTGGTCATTGGACAACTAAAGAGGGCAATGCCAGACAACATTTCTACTGGGGTGTGGGTGAGCGGATTATCCACGGTTATATGGAGATACCATTAGGTGACGGTTGGCAACGGGTCTCTGAAGGCTCATACCACTGGGATCCCGTCACCAGCAGTGTTCGTGGCACCTTCGTTGGCATCAACATGGGAATTTCCTTGTTCTACGTAAAAGGCGCAATGGAGGGAGGCAAACTGGTGTTTCATAACCGTACCCTCAGTGAACAAGGGCAATGGCTAGACAGCGTTGAAACATGGACCTTTGGTAACCCAAACAGTTTTGAATATGTTATCGAAAAAGTGGAAGCCGGTCATCGCAAGCCATGGTTACACGGCCAGTGGTTGAGAGTGCAGGAAGAGCCAGAAGAAAACCAACGATAAAATAACGTGACTAAACGACAAACAATAAAAAAGCCGCATCAATGCGGCTTTTTTGCTCCCGTAACACGCTTAAGCTATTCGGCAAAAGGGTGACGCAGGATCATGGTCTCATTTCGGTCTGGACCCGTAGAGATAATATCGACCGGCACTTCCAACAACTCTTCAATGCGCTTGATGTAGTTACGAGCTTCGACTGGGAGTTTCTCAACCTCTGTCACTCCATAAGTCGAACTCTGCCAACCAGGCATTGACTCGTACAAGGTTTCAACCTCTTCGTAGCCATCAGCAGCCATCGGCGGAACCTCAACGACAGAGCCATCTTTAAGCTTATAGCCCGTACAGATTTTCAGTTCGTCCAAGCCATCAAGTACATCCAACTTAGTCAGGCATAAACCTGTGATGGAGTTGATCTGCACAGCACGACGCATCACTACAGCATCAAACCAGCCACAACGACGCTGACGACCAGTGGTTGCGCCAAACTCGTGGCCTTTGGTTCCCAGGTGGTTACCCACTTCACAACCAAGTTCAGTAGGGAACGGACCCGCACCCACACGAGTGGTGTACGCCTTAACGATACCCAGCACATAATCGAGATGACAAGGACCAAAACCAGCACCTGTGGCGACACCACCGACCGTGGTATTGGAAGAGGTCACATAAGGGTATGTACCGTGGTCGATATCCAGCAAGGTACCTTGAGCACCTTCAAACATAATGGATTCGCCGTTCTTACGAGCCTTATCCAATACGTCCGTGACATCAACAGTCATCGCTTTCAATGTATCGGCGATGGCAAGGCAATCGGCCAATACCGTGTCGTAATCCACTGCATCAACTTTGTAGTAATCGGTCAGCATAAAGTTGTGATATGCCATCACCTCTTTCAGCTTCACAGCAAAGTCTTCAGCGTTGAACAGGTCACCGACACGTAAACCGCGACGGGATACCTTATCTTCATAAGCGGGACCGATACCACGACCGGTGGTACCGATAGCTTTCTTACCGCGCGCTTTTTCACGGGCAACATCTAATGCCACGTGATACGGCAGGATAAGCGGACATGCTTCTGAAATGAACAAGCGCTCGCGCGCAGGTACACCACGCTCCTCAAGCATCTTAAGCTCTTTAAACAAAGCATCCGGAGCCAAAACCACGCCATTACCGATAAGGCATTTTACGTTGTCACGTAAAATTCCTGATGGGATAAGGTGCAGAACGGTTTTTTCACCGTCTATCACCAAGGTGTGACCCGCATTGTGTCCGCCTTGATAGCGCACAACATAGCTGGCTTGATCTGTTAGCAGGTCTACGACCTTGCCTTTACCTTCGTCACCCCATTGGGTGCCTAGCACTACAACGTTTTTGCCCATTTCTCAGGTCGCCACTGTTCTAACGGTTGCGAGGAAAAGCGGGATTCTAGCAGATCTGGTGGAGAGATCACCCTTTTTGCCTAAGGATCAGCCATAACAACAGCAAACCTGCTGAAACCATTACCAATCCAATTTGGCGAAGCAACTCTGGGGACTGTGCTGACATGCGCCGAAGTAGACGGCTCCAGCGGTTAGGAAACATGAGTGGGCCAACGCCCTCAACAACAAGTAGTAGTGCAAATCCAATCAATAAACCAGTTGTTAGCATGCTGTCTAAATTCCCTACTCAGAATACACGCAATAAAAAGGGGCCTGAAAGGCCCCTGTCGTCTATTTTAGTTCAGCTTGTTTCATGTACTGAAAGAATTCACTGTCAGGACGGATAACCAAAATATCCCCCTTGTTAGCGAAACTCTCGCGGTAAGCCCGCAAAGAGCGCAAGAAAGCAAAGAACTCAGGATCTTTGTTGTAAGCATCAGCAAAGACTTGTGCCGCAGACGCGTCACCTTCGCCTCGTAACGTACGCGACTGACGTTCAGCATCCGCCAACATGACTGTCACTCGGCGATCCACTTCCGCCATGATGATCTCCGCTTGCTCTCGCCCTTTCGAACGGTGCTCACGGGCAACAACTTCACGTTCAGTACGCATCCGGTTAAAGATCGCATCACGGATCTCTTCCGGCAGGTTGATGGTTTTCACCCGCACATCGACCACTTCGATGCCCAGGTCTTTAGCACTTTCCGCACCTTCGCTTAAGGCTTCCGCCATCAAGTCATCACGTTCACCAGAAACGATCTCCTGAATTGTACGGGTACCAAATTCAGTACGCAGACCGTTCGTGATTTTCAGTTCCAGCAAGCCTTCTGCACGGTAGCGATCACCACCGGTAGCCAGATAATACTTAGCAAAATCTTTGATCCGCCATTTAGCGTACGAATCAACCAGCAAATCTTTCTTCTCTTTGGTGATAAAACGATTTTCCTGAGCGCTCAATGTTTGCAGACGCGCATCCAAAATCTTTACACCATCGATCAGAGGGATCTTAAACTGTATACCTGGCTCATAAACCACTGCCAACCCGTCTGCTCCACGGATGACCTTTTTAAACCGCTCAACAATACCGCGCTCGCCCTCTTTGACGACAAAAACAGAGGAATAGAACAGCACCGCAATCAGGGCAATTAAAACGACTCCAATACGCTGCATGATTAATTTCTCCCCTGACGGAAACCTTGGTCACGAACGGTACGCCCGTTAACCTCTGGATAGCTCTTATCGCTAACCGATGAATCGATCACCATAGGTGGCGTACCTGAACTCGGACTACGAACATTGTCACGTTGCTTCATCATCTGCTCCAGCGGCAGGTACATCAGGTTGTTGCCACCTTCGACATCAACCAATACCTTGCTGGTATTGCTCAATACAGACTGCATCATTTCGATATACAGACGACTACGAGTCACTTCAGGTGCCGCTTGGTATTGAGGCAACATTTGTTCGAACTGGGCCACTTCACCCTGTGCTTCCAACGTTACCTTCTGCTTATAACCTTCAGCCTCTTCCAACATACGCTCTACATGACCTCGAGCCTGAGGCTCTTTCTCGCGAGCGTAAGCGCGTGCCTTGTTGATGATCCGCTCTTCATCTTCTCGTGCCGCAACCGCATCATCAAATGCATCACGTACTTGCTGAGGCGGACGCGCATTCTGAAAGTTAACATCACGAATGGTGATACCGATGCCGTAGTTCTCGATAATCTTTTCTAACTCTTTCCACGTATCTTGACGCACCTGCTCTCGGCCTTCACTAAGCACGTCATCCATGCGGGCATGACCGACGACATAACGCAATGCGCTATCCGTTGCCTGCTTCAGGGTGTCATAAGGATCCGGAACGCTAAATAGGAAGGCACGCGGGTCAACGACGCGGAACTGTACTTCCATCTCCACGCGCACCACATTTTCATCACGGGTTAACATGTTGCCACGGGACGGCATAGATTGCGTGGTGCTGACATCGACAGCGATATAATCGTCAATAAACACTGGACGCCAATGAAGACCAGGCTGTACCTCTTCGTGATAAGCACCAAAACGCAAAACCACACCGCGCTCAGCTTCCCGAATGGTATAAAAACCACTTAATGCCCAAACAATGACGGCAACCACCAGTACCAAGCCGATAATGCCGGCAGAAAAACCGCCGCTGCTCGCACCCGAACCCCCGCTGCCACCAAAGATCCCGCCTAAACGGCGTGAAACATTTCGAATCGCTTCATCTAAATCAGGTGGTCCCTGATCGCGGCCACCTTTATTTCCCCAAGGGTCTTTATCTTGACCCCCTTTCCCCGGCTCATTCCACGCCATCGATGCTACTCCAGTTTTATGGATGCTCTATTAATCAAAGAATTACGTTAATCTATTCTTCTGCCATCCAATTAATGACAAATATATGACTCAATTGGTTCCGGTGAATGCTTAATTAATCTCTGCCAATCAGCACTTGGCATGCGTACCGTCATTAACCAGCCACCTTGTTCCGTATACTCATCTTGCTGCACACAATTCAAGCCATACAGCACCCCTCGCACCCTACCAAGTTGCGGGGGAAGGTTTAAACAGTGCTCAACCACCGTGCCAGATAAACGCTCACTTAACGCTTCAAACAGCAACTCAATACCGAGATCCTGCTGCGCCGACAACCAGACACTGACCGGTAAGCCATCATCATCCCGTTCAATACGGGGCAACATATCCTCGACCAAATCAATCTTGTTATACACCATGAGCACGGGCACTTCACCCGCATCGATCTCATCCAGCACCAAATTGACCTGATAGGTATTGTCTTGCAGACGTTCGTCTGCAACATCAACCACATGCAACAGCAATTGCGCTTCCTGCGTTTCCTGCAGGGTCGCTTTGAATGCCGCCACCAGATCATGGGGGAGATGACGAATAAAACCAACCGTATCCGCTAAAATAGTCGGTCCAACATCATCTATATCCAATTTTCTCAATGTTGGATCTAGGGTCGCAAATAGCTGATCTGCGGCATACACCCCAGCATCAGTAATACGGTTAAACAGCGTCGACTTACCTGCGTTGGTATAACCCACTAATGACACCGTTGGAATTTCCACCCGGCGCCTGGCTCGGCGGCCCTGCTCTCGCTGCTTTGAGACCTTAGCCAATCGCTTGAGAATGTGGTTGATACGCCCGCGCAACAATCGACGATCAGTTTCCAGCTGGGTTTCACCCGGTCCCCGCAAGCCAATACCACCTTTTTGCCGCTCCAAGTGGGTCCAGCCACGGATCAAGCGCGTAGAAAGATGGCGCAATTGGGCAAGTTCAACCTGCAGCTTACCTTCGTGAGTACGCGCCCGCTGCGCAAAGATATCCAGGATCAGGCCGGTACGGTCGATCACTCGACACTTACATATCTGTTCCAGATTGCGCTCTTGGGAGGGAGATAGCGCATGATTAAAGATAATAAGGTCTGCCGAGGTTGCCTGAACCAAGGCAGCCACTTCATCAGCCTTACCTGCGCCAATAAAATATTTTGCACTAGGAGAAGGACGGCGGGTAGTGACCACATCAACAGCATCAACTCCCGCCGAATGAACAAGCATCTTTAACTCTGTTAAATCTTCCCGTTCACCCTCGTCTGTGAAATCAACATGAATCAGGATCGCCTGTTCACCAACGTCATAACGGTCAAACAAGCGTTATCGCCTCCGGTCCATTAACCACTTTGATCGCCATTTTCAGGCTTACCTGCGGTATGACTTGCATGTGAGATGGGACGTGCTGGAACCACGGTTGAAATAGCATGCTTGTAAACCATCTGGCTCACAGTGTTTTTCAAAAGGATCACAAACTGGTCAAATGACTCTACCTGTCCCTGTAATTTAATCCCGTTTACCAGATAAATAGAAACTGGCACACGTTCCTTACGCAAAGCGTTTAAAAATGGATCCTGCAAAGATTGCCCCTTAGACATCGCCTTATCCTTATTATTTTATTATTGCTAATTATTATGTGAAGATATTTCCCTAAACAAGACAGTAGTATAAACAACACAGACCTGTCTAGCGAATGGCTGCAAGCAAGATTTTCAGGTTATTTTTATCATCACTTTGCAACCAGGTAACATTTGGCCAATTTCGTAACCAGGTTAATTGCCTTTTGGCCAATTGTCTTGTCGCCACAACACCTCGAAAGATCATCTCTTTTTCATCATAACGGCCTTCGAGATATTCCCAAACCTGGCGGTAGCCAACACAGCGAATTGACGGCAGATCTATGTGTAGATCGCCACGCTCATACAAGCGCCTCACCTCTTCCACCAAGCCCTGCTCGACCATCTGTTTAAAACGCAATTCGATGCGCTGATGAAGTACCTGACGGTCATTCGGCGCAATCGCAAATTGCACGACATCAAAAGGCAAAGGCTCCGCAGATTGTTGCGCGATCCATTCTGATAAGCTTTTACCACTACGCCGATAAACCTCTATCGCGCGGGACAGCCGTTGCGGATCATTGGGATGGATACGGGCAGCTGAGTCTGGATCGAACGAGGCGAGTTCGTCATGCAAAGCTTGCCAGCCTTTGCTGTCAGCTTCCAGTTCAATCTGTTTGCGCAGCTCGGGATCAGCCTCCGGCAGCTCAGATAGCCCTTCCAGCAAGGTCTTAAAATACAGCATAGTGCCACCAACCAGCACAGGTAATTTACCCGCGGCCACGGCATTGTGCATAAGTTGCAAAGCGTCTTGGCGAAATCGTGCTGCAGAATAGGCCTCCGCCGGATCAATCACATCAATGAGCTGATGCGGACATTGCGCCAGCTCTGCTGAAGAGGGTTTCGCCGTACCAATATCCATCCCTCGATAAACCAGTGCAGAGTCGACACTGATCACCTCACAGGGATACGCCTCATTCAACGCCATCGCCAGATCCGTTTTACCAGAAGCGGTAGGCCCCATCAGAAATATCGCTTTAGGTTTGCTTACGTTAGCATCAGTGTTCATGGTGCTCCGGATAACGATTGCTAAGTTCGGCCATTGCACTGTTTAAGCCGATCTCAATACTGTTATTTCTTAGTAGAGAATCTATCTCATTGGACGGCAACACCTCTTGCAACCAATGTTGCAACTGGGCAAGCGATTGCGTCTGCTGAGCTGTCGCTAGCGGCATAGCCAACCACTTCACTAGCTGTGATAGTGTCACTTCGGCATTTTGCGATAAGAACTCTAACAACGGCGGTATGATTGTCGACCAGCTTACTTGCCGCAATCTTGCCGGGATCGTTTTCAGAATTAGCTTGCCCCTCTTCGGTTGCGCCATCTGCAGTCCTAGCTGCGTAAGCAACGCCTCATGATGTTGCGCGGCATGAACAAGTTCGTCAGATAAAGAGAAGCTCACCGGCAGTAACAGAGGTTGCGCGACGATACCATCAGCGACATCCGCTATCAGAGCACATTGAATTCGCTGTTGATAAGCCGGAATTAATGCCGCTAAATACAACTGTCCATCATCACGAAACAGCAGGTAATGCTGTTGATGAATGGCCAACCATTGAAGATCCGTGCTTTGGTCACCTGATAACACAGGTGTAGCGGCTGAGTCATCGGCCGGCACCGTCATCAACTGGCTATAGGCTGCCGCGGCGGCTGGCTCAACAGCACCCTGACCGCGATAAGTCGATGGCGCATGGCGAGCGCGACCGTCATAGCCGGCCGATTGTGGTTCAGCAATCCTTAATGCCGGTGGCTGGTAGCCCGCATCGTTGCTGGTCTCAGTTTTCGCCTCAGCAGCAAAGCTCGGCGAACTCCCTGAGCTGTCTGCAACAACGCTCTCCGGCAGAGTTTCCGGTGCGGCAATTTCTCCCCAATTAAGGCCTTCATTCAATGCCTGATGCAAAACCTGATAGATATAGTCATGCACCAATCGGGACTGATGAAAACGCACCTCATGTTTGGCGGGATGAACATTCACATCCACCTGCCGTGGGTCGATGTCAAAATAGAGCAGAAATACCGGCTGCAGATCAGCTGGCAGCAGCTCATCATAGGCCTGACGTACCGCATGATTAATCAGTTTATCGCGCATCACACGGCCGTTGACGTAACAGTACTGATAATCATGGCTCGGTTTGCAGGCTTGCGGATGCGCCAACCAACCCCGTATCTGCATATCGTGGTGTTGTGCTTTGACTTGGATAGCTTGCGCCAGAAATTTTTGCCCAAATACCACCTGCAGACGTTTGCCTAAGGCAACATCAGAATCACCACTACGAAACTGGCGCACCGGTTTGCCGTTGTGGGTCAGGGTAATGGACACATCTTGTCGCGCTAATCCAATCCGCTTAACCACTTCATCAATGTGATTGAATTCGGTTTTTTCGGTACGCAAAAAACGGCGACGGGCTGGCGTATTGAAAAATAGATCGGCCACCTCTACGGTAGTGCCTTGAGGGTGGCTGGCAGGGAGTAATTCAACCGTCATGTCACGCCCCTCCGCTTTTGCCGCCCATGCTTCGCTCTGTTCGGCACTGCGGGAGGTAAAAATAAGGCGGGACACGGAACTGATACTGGCGAGTGCTTCGCCACGAAACCCCATGCTAGTGATCGCTTCGAGATCATCCAACGTGCTGACCTTAGATGTCGCGTGGCGGCTCAGTGCCAGTGTCAGTTGCTCCTTTTCAACACCACAGCCATTATCACGAATGCGGATAAGTTGATGACCGCCGCGAAGGATATCGATCTGGATCCGCGTTGCCCCTGCGTCCAAGCTGTTCTCCAACAACTCTTTAACCACAGATGCGGGGCGTTCGACAACTTCACCCGCCGCGATCTGATTAGCCAAACGCGGGGGTAGGATTTGAATGGGCATCGACTCAGGAACTCGGTATTGTCAGCACTTGACCTATTCTGAGCATATCGCTTTTTAACTGATTGGTCTTCTTCAGTTGCGTGACCGACGTATTGTAGCGCTGAGCTAGCACAGATAAAGATTCACCGCTTCGAACCGTATGCGTGCGCGGATGTAAGCTGGCGTAAAGGCTACCTTCAGGTGGCGCTCTGCGAAAATACCGACTAACGCCCTTAAAGATCGCTTTCGCCAATCCTACTTGATGGGATTTGCTATTAAGTAGCTTCTCTTCTTCCGGATTAGAGATAAAGCCAGTTTCAATCAATATAGAAGGGATATCTGGTGATTTCAGCACGGCTAAACTGGCTGATACCGGATCTTTTTTATGTAACTTGGTCACTTTACCCATGTAGTAAAGAATGTCTTTACTCGCCTCATAGCCTGTCGCTCGGCTGTTATCCATCGACATATCAAGCAAGGTTTGCGTTAAGTATTTTTCACTCTGAGCATCAGACAACACCTCGCCAGCGCCACCGAGCAATTCTGAATGTTTCTCAGTCTTCTCCAACCAACGGCCGATCTCTGTTTTGGCTCGACGGTTCGACAAATACCACACCGAGGCCCCCCGCGGCTGTGGCGAAGTAAAGGCATCAGCATGGATCGATAGTAACAGATCAGCACCGTGTTGACGGGCCAGTTCAGAGCGACGGTTGAGGCCGACATAATAATCACCGGTGCGCAACAGCACCGCCTTCATGCCCTTTTCCGCGTCAATAAGCTTACCCAAACGGCGGGCAATTTCTAACGTCACTTTTTTCTCGTAGATACCACGGCCACCGATAGAGCCAGGATCTTCGCCACCATGACCAGCATCAATGGCGATCACAATCTCACGTTTTTGCTCACTACGGTTATTGGTGATCACCGCCTTTTTTTTCTTTTCATCAAACAGATCGATAACCACCCGATCGCCATACGGCTCGGTAGGCTTCAAGGCAAACACCTTTGGCTTCAATGCCTGTTTCAGATCTAACACCACGCGCAGGGTGCCTTTCTTAGGTGGTTTGCTGGTACGTACCTTTTTAACCAGATCGCTGCCTTTAGCAACATTTCGCAAATCTAATGATGTATTTGAAGATTTAAAGTCAAATACCAGACGATCAGGATTTTTCAACGCAAAATAGCTGTACTCTGCCGGTGCTGACAGATCAAACACCACACGGGTATTGTCCGGTGATGGCCACACCCTCACGCCATGCAACTCAGCAGCCATGGCACTCAGACTGACCGCCATCGCTACCCAGACGGTTGCGCCTATTCGGATCAGTTTACCCAACATCTTCATACCACTCATGTCACTCATTTTCTGTTACGCTGCTAAACGCAGTACCGCTCTTTAATGCTGCCAAGATAGCAATACCGCGCACATTTTTTGCTGTCATTGTCAGCTGCCTCGCCTCGCCCTCATAAGCCAAGGAGACAGTGAGATCCGCCTCGGGAAGAAACCCCTCCCCACGTTGCGGCCATTCTATTAGAGAAACGTTATTGTCTGCAAAGTAATCACGAACCCCCATAAATTCAAGTTCCTCGGGGTCTGCAAGGCGATAAAGGTCGAAGTGGAACACACTTTGCTCACTAAACTGGTAACTCTCCACCAAGGTGTAGGTCGGACTTTTCACATTGCCATTATGCCCTAATCCTTGCACTACACCGCGACTAAAGGTGGTTTTGCCTGCACCTAAATCACCATACAGGTAGATCACTGCTCCCTGCTTCAGCGCCGGCGCCAAGCGTTTGCCAAAGGCGACAGTGGCATCACTGTCAGGCAGTAGGAAGTTCAACTGTTTGGTGTCTTCTGTTTCTGTCATCTTACGGATTCACTAACGTTCGAATATGTGGCAATAAATCAGTGGCACAGGTACCACGCTCACCCATGATGGTTGCCATCTCTGCAGCATCTCCATGAATGCAGACAGCCAACGCGGCGGCATCACTGATCGTCAAACCTTGGGCAATCAATGCGGCGATTATACCGCAAAGTATGTCTCCCATCCCGCCACTGGCCATACCGGGATTTCCCACCGTCGCGACAGCGAGCTGTTGGCCGTCATAAATGAGTGTGCCGGGGCCTTTCAGAACCACGACCCCACCTAGTTTTTTCTGCAATGCCCGCACGGCCGCATACCGATCTTGCTCGACCTCTTCAATATCACAGCCAAGCAGACGCGCCGCTTCGCCAGGATGAGGAGTTAATACCCAATTACTGCGATATGGAATATCCGGCATCGCGGCCAGCAGATTCAAGGCATCGGCATCAACGACCAACGGCTGAGGTTGTTGCAAGGTGGCCTGGAGATGTTGTAACCCCCAAGAGCGCCGCCCCAGACCAGGACCGACGACCACCACATCAGCCCAATTAAGTCGGTTTTCAACCAGCTCATCACTCTCGGCGGACTCAAGGCACATCAACTCAGGCTGCTGTGCCAACATCACCGCCTGATGACCAGGATGCGTGATAGTGGCAATCAAACCCGCCCCAGCCCTTAACGCAGCTCGCGCCGCCAATACTAATGCGCCAGCATAACTCTGGTCTCCACCAACCAAACTGACTCGGCCATAATCTCCTTTGTGGGAAACCTTTGAACGGGGCGCGATTAACGGATTAAAGGTCTGACGCCGAACTAAACCAACACAAGATTCAACGAGTCCATCAAATGCCGCGCCGATACCTAAATCATTAAACTGCAGCTCACCCACATGATCTGCGGCGCTACCGGTAAATAGCCCCAACTTACGACCAACAAAACAGATGGTTGCCGTCGCGTGTACTGCGTAGGATTCAACCCACCCCGTATCGGCATTCATCCCCGACGGAATATCAATAGCAAGCACAGGTACACCGGCATTATTGATGCAGGCTATCACCTCATCAAAGGGCGATCGCAGTGGACCTTTTGCCCCAGTACCTAACATGGCGTCGACAATCACATCCGCTTTGGCTAATAGCTCCGGCTGCCAACCGGTAACCTCACCCCCTGCGGCCATAAATGCCGCTTTTGCCTTGGCAGCATCACCAGCGGATTGTTCCGAATGTCCCACTTGACACAGAGTGACCTGCAACTCTTCCGAAAGCGCCAAACGGCCTAAGACAAAGCCGTCACCACCATTATTTCCCCGTCCGCATAATACCAAGATATTGGTGGCTAACGGCCAGCGGCTCCGAAGCGCAAGGTAAGCGGCATTGCCCGCCCGTTGCATCAAATCCCATAGTGACAAGCCGACCGAGATAGCAGCTTCGCCTTCATGCTTTTGCACTTCAGACGCGGAATAGAGTGGGTATGTTAGACTGGAGCCCTTAAGAGTCGAACGATCCATATTCATGTCGATTAAAACTTCACCGGATTTAATTCAGTTAACTGAAGATATCAAGCGCTGGGGCCAAGAGCTAGGCTTTCAGCAAGTTGGTATCAGCGATCTTGATCTGCGCGATCAAAAACAGGGGATGGAGCTGTGGTTAGCCAATGGCTATCACGGTGAGATGCAGTACATGACGGCCCATGGGGATATGCGCTATCACCCAGAGCAGTTGCATCCTGGCGCACTAAGAGCGATCACTGTGCGTATGGACTACCTACCAGAAGACGCCCAGTTTGCTGCCAACTTAAGCGATCCCAATCAGGCCTACATCAGTCGCTATGCCTTAGGGCGCGATTATCACAAATTGATCCGGAATCGGCTAAAGAAATTAGCCCAACGCATTGCCGAACAGATCGATGGTGTGAATGCCCGCCCCTTTGTCGATTCAGCACCCATATTGGAGCGACCATTGGCTGCGAAAGCGGGGCTGGGGTGGATCGGAAAACACAGCCTGTTATTAGACGAGCAGGCTGGAAGCTGGTTTTTCCTAGGTGAGTTACTCATCAATCTACCGCTACCGGTCGATACGGCGAGTGACACTGCCCCCGGTTGTGGCAACTGCAAAGCTTGCATCACCATCTGTCCGACGCAGGCCATTGTTGAACCCTATGTTGTTGATGCCCGCCGCTGTATCAGCTACCTGACCATTGAACACCCAGGGATCATTGATGAAGCGCTACGCCCACTCATGGGAAATCGCATTTATGGCTGCGATGACTGCCAGCTAATCTGCCCATGGAATCGCTACGCGCAACTGACTCAGGAGGGGGACTTTTCACCACGACAACAACTGCATCCACAAAAACTATTAGATCTGTTTGCTTGGGATGAAGCCACCTTTTTGAAAAATACCGAAGGCAGCCCGATCCGGCGGATCGGCCATCAACGCTGGCTACGTAACATCGCCATCGCCTTGGGCAATGCGCCGTATAACGAGGCGATCGTTACTGCGTTAACTAACGTAATACAAGCTGAGCCATCGGAGATGGTTGGTGAACATGTTGGGTGGGCGATTCAACAACAGAGAAGTAAGTCCGCTGATTATGAACTTAGACGGCAAACCCAGCGTCTAATCAACAGTGTCGAACGCGCGCTACCCAGAGATGCGTAATGGCGACACCCAATTAACAATTGCTAACCAAAACTCTGCTTTGGTTCAACCTAATGTCACCAAAGCATAGATATACTAACGCCTGAACTTTGGGTTAAATAGAAAAGGAATCAGTCAGTTATGGATGCAAATCTTTTACCCTATATCATCGTCGCCTTGGCTGGCGTGGTGGTTTACTCCGGCGTAGTCACCGTCAGACAGGGCTTCAACTACACCATCGAGCGCTTTGGTAAATATACACGAACCTTAGCGCCGGGCTTTCACTTCGTCATTCCGTTTATCGACAAGATAGGTAAGCGCATCAATATGATGGAACAAGTGCTGGATATTCCTAGCCAAGAAGTGATCAGTGCTGATAACGCCATGGTACGTATCGATGCACTGTGCTTTTTCATGCCTGTGAATGCCGCCAAAGCCAGTTATGAAGTGAATGATCTGGAACATGCACTGCGTCAGCTCACCATGACCAACATTCGTACCGTGCTTGGCTCCATGGAACTGGATCGCATGCTGTCAGAACGGGACGAAATCAACTCTCGCCTATTAAGCGTGGTCGATGCAGCTGCCGCGCCATGGGGACTCAAAGTAAACCGTATCGAAATTAAAGATATCAATCCGCCACAGGATCTGGTGGAAGCGATGGCGAATCAGATGAAGGCCGAGCGTGAAAAGCGTGCCAACATCTTGGAAGCAGAAGGCTTTCGCCAAGCTGCTATTTTGAAAGCTGAAGGTGAAAAACAGTCACAAATCTTAGAAGCTGAAGGTCGCCGTGAAGCGGCATTCCGTGATGCGGAAGCGCGGGAACGTGAAGCCCAGGCCGAAGCAAAAGCCACCAAAGATGTGTCAGAGGCGATCGCAGCAGGTGATAACAACGCTCTTAATTACTTTGTCGCACAAAGTTATGTCGGTGCGATCGAAAAACTCGCGTCCGCAGACAACCAGAAAGTGCTGATACTGCCGACCGAAACCACCGGAATGCTTGGCGCACTGGATGGCATAAAAGAGCTACTCGGCAGTACCAAAGGAGGCTAAGGATGATGCCCATAATGGAATTTATGCAAACCATGGGACCGGAAGCATGGGCAATTCTTGGCATCACTTTAATTATTATTGAGGTGTTCGCGCCCAGCAGCTTTCTGCTTTGGCCCGGTTTATCTGCACTAACGGTGTCAGTCGGCATGTTGTTGTACCCACTTGCTTGGCAAGACCAATTCATCGTGTTTGCCGTATTGTCAGTTGTCATCACCTTAGTAGGGCGACGATTTTACAATCCGCAGCATATTATTAGCGATCAGCCTGAACTGAATATTGTCAGTAGTCGCTACATTGGTCACATCTATACGCTGGCAGAAGATAGCAACAATGGTCGTGGTCGCGTCAAGATCGGTGATTCTCTTTGGTTAGCAGAAATTGAGGGGGAGAAAAATCTTACCGCAGGCACACCAGTACAGGTGGTTGCTCAACGTGACACCGTATTGAAAGTGAAAGAGTTAGAGCCCTAGCCCTTCCCGCTGCATCACCTTCGTCAGCAGTTGCGCCGAATCTTCGGGGTGCTGCTGACAAATCCACATCCCCATCCGCTCAAACCCTCCCATCGCTTGGGTGATAGGAAAAAATTCGACATAAAGATCATTCCCCGGGCCAATATGCCAAGCATAGTTAAACGCGGGCTCACAGTTCAGGGCAGGCATCGCTGCACGCAATAGCTTGACCCCAAGCTGTACACCTCTGGTCATCGCGCTGAGCTGAGCAGCACTTAACTCATGCAAATAGCCTGTGCCGGTCGTTTTTAAGTGCAACATCATATGCAGCGGGCGGCGCATAAAATAGGGGATTAACAGCACCGCTTCACCGAGATCGGCAATAGTTAAATTAGCCGGATTTTCTGACAACAAAAAGTTGCTAAAGCTGCGCTGATGGCGACGTTGAAAACTCCAATCATGAAAGCTGCGCTGCGGCATGATATTGCAAAAACTTATCTGCTGATGACCATGGCTTAGTGAAGCCCCTGCGGGAGCGCCAAAATTTTTGATGACCGACAGATGACCAAACTTATCAGCCAAGGCATCACTCGGCGGCATATAGCCTTCAGATGTCGTCAACAAGCGCTGCTCTAGTTCAGCGAGCCGTTGCACGGTAATCTCCAGATCCGCCAGCGGCATATTATGCCAATCCAGTTCATGAATAGAGCTGGTCCATTGCAGCAGATGCATGCCGTAAGTTGCCCGCCCATTCCGCTCTGGATCTGGATAAAGGGGTTTATCTAATAACGATTCGTTCATCCGTTCGCAGGGAAACAGGATCGGATATAGGTTTTGCGAAATAAAAGTGAAGCCTTGTGATAGCGGCGTGTAGTCGACAAAGCGAGTTTCAATACCCTCGCAGATGGGACAACCTTCATGCTCATCGTGCTCCGTCAGCGCGACCTCTTCCAAATCATGATGACGCAATGCTCGTGAGGCATTATAAATCACCATATTGCCGTCGCGTGGATCCAGCTGACATAGCTGCTGCGGCACATGCCCTTCTATTTTTGGATCATCAGCCAACCAACTGCGTAATAACTCGGTATCCGCTTCCGCTAACGGCTTTGGCGGCAATAAATGACTGATCGTCTCGAAATCCAACTGTTTAGGCATATGTTTTTGGGACTTAATTACAATTCAACTCCTTAAATTTTTAGTACACTTTGCAGAAATAGGGGCTTATTTTAAATAATAAACAAGCCAAACTTAATCTGGAGAGGGCTGGGATGCAGGTTTTAGGCATAGATATCGGTGGTTCAGGCATTAAAGGCGCGGTAGTCGACTTGACCACAGGAGAGCTGGTCACCGAACGCCACCGGATCCCCACTCCGCAACCTGCCACGCCAGAACAAGTAGCCAACACAGTGGCTGAGCTGGTTGAGCACTTCGCCTGGAAAGGCCCCGTCGGTTGTGGTTTTCCCGCCGCGATCCAGCACGGTATTGCGCGTACCGCAGCAAATATCGACAAAAGCTTTATCGGCACCGATGTTGCCAAGCTGTTCAGTAACATAACAAAATGCCCCTGCTACGTACTCAACGATGCCGATGCCGCCGGCGTGACCGAGATGCACTTTGGTGCCGGCCGAGGGATCAAAGGTGTTGTACTGATGGTCACCATAGGCACCGGATTAGGCACAGCACTGTTCAGCGACGGTAAACTATTACCCAACACTGAACTAGGGCACATCCTGCTGGAAAATGGCCTTGAAGGTGAGCAGTATGCATCATCGGCGGTGCGCGAACGCGAAGAGTTAGGCTGGGGCAAGTGGGGTAAGCGTTTTAATACTTACCTGCAACAAATGGAAGCTCTGTTTTGGCCCGATATTATTCTTCTCGGTGGCGGAGCCAGTAAGAAATTTGAGAAATTTAGCGATAAAATTGAGGTCGATGCCTTGGTGACACCGGCAGCATCACTGAATCAGGCTGGGATCATCGGTGCCGCACTGTATGCTGCTGAACAGCACACCGGCGCAGATCTGACACAACTGCCTGCCTAGTCGGACAAATCAATATCGCTAACGGTGAGAGCCTGCATCAATGCAGATTGACAGCTAGCAACTTCAAAGGTGCTCACTTTGATCTGTTCTGGCCAGCCATCAGCTGGCCAACCACCTTTTTGCAATAACGCCCGCAAAAACTGATCGGCAGAGGGTAGCTGATGCCATACCTGAGGCAAAAACACGGCTCTGCGCGCTCCCTGCTGTAACAGCACACCATCAATGTTGGGTCTTAGTTGATGGCATAACGCCTGATAATCCTCCGCCAAACAGGCCACTAAGGGCGACAACACAGAGACCTCCAGCGTTAACTCAGACAACTCATCACGCCCAACCGGGGCAAATCGTGGATCACGAAAAGCCGCATCATATGCATGCTCAATCAGATCTTGCCAAAGCGGTTGGATCGCCGACAAACCACCAATACATCCGCGGAGCTGCTCAGCTTTGTGCAAAGTGACAAAACAGCAAGCATACTCTTGCAGCCAAGCTGCTGAAGGGAGCTCCAGAGGGCGCCAGCGCTGCGCGCTGTCGACCGCTGACTCGATCGCTTTTGCGGCCAGCCATAACAGTTGCGATTGCTGATTCTCACTGAGCGTAAACGGCAAAGCTGGCATAACCGACCACCCTGTTTTTATCGCCTGTGCTATCGCCTGAATTGCACTGTGCTAACAGGCTTATCTCTGCTTTCTGGTTTTGCAGCAACGCCATGAGCCCATTGATGGCGCGACAACCACAGGCGTCAGCTCCGTGCAGCTGCATTGACTTACTTAAGATCTGAGCAACGGTTTGTTGATCATGCCGCTGCGCGATTGGGTAACTCTCGAAATGGCTGAGATCACTGCTAACGACGATCAAGCAGCTTGGATCATGCCAAAAAGGCTCCAGTAACGCCGCCAGCGTCGCAGCGGGGATCTCGCCGACAACCACGGGCACAATCTCAAACTTCTGCAAACTGAGCTGTAAAAACGGCAGCTGAACCTCTAATCCATGTTCCAAACGGTGGGCTTCATCATGCCATTCTGCCCACTCAGAGGTTGCCAGCAACGCCAATGCGGCACGGTCCAACAGCAGCTGCCCTAGTGGCGTCGAAAACAATTCACAAGTTGGCAAAGCTAAACCGTGCAACGGCACCCTGTGGTTAGGCCCCAACAACAGGACAGTACGGATCTGTTGCGCCCGCCCTTTTAACTGTGCGTAGCCTGCCGCAGCGACTTCACCTGAATACTGATAGCCGGCATGGGGAACAATAAGCGCTTTAGGCATACGTTCAAGTTGCGGCGTATTCATTAACCAGCAAGCGATCTCTGCAGCCAAGAGATCACCGTCGTCCGGGTAAAAGCTGCCCGCATGGGCTGCTTCACGAACCGTCATCATTCCTCCGCCAGCAACTAAACTCTTCTATGAGTATATCTGTTACTGGGATAAATATGACGGCGCCCCCCTCAAGTGACTATCATCCGACCCAATATTGGCAGCTCATGCCAGACAAAAGGGTGCAATGTACTCTTTGCCCCAAGCTCTGCACTTTACGCGAGGGCAAGCGCGGTGCCTGCTACGTGCGCATGGCACATGCAGGGAAAATTGTGCTCACCAGCTATGGTCGCTCTAGCGGATTCTGCATCGACCCTATCGAGAAGAAACCGCTCAACCATTTCTACCCTGGCAGCTCAGTGCTTTCATTCGGTACCGCTGGCTGCAATTTAGGCTGTAAGTTTTGTCAGAACTGGGATATCAGCAAATCCAGAGAGATGGATACGCTCGCCGCAACAGCCAATCCACAACAGATTGTTGCAGCAGCGACGCGTTACCAGTGCCGAAGTGTGGCTTTCACCTATAACGACCCGGTGATTTTTCTTGAGTACGCCACCGATGTCGCGCAAGCTTGTCGCGAACAACAAATTGAGGCTGTGGCCGTCTCCGCAGGCTATATCAACCCCCTACCCCGTGCGGATTTCTACCAAGCTATGAGCGCGGTGAATATCGACCTCAAAGCCTTTACTGAGCGCTTTTATCGCAAGCTATGCGCTGGCCACTTGGCGCCAGTGCTCGACACGCTGCTGTATCTCAAGCATGAAACTCATGTGTGGCTGGAGATAACAAACCTAATCATCCCCGGAGAAAATGATTCTGCAGCGGAAATCACTGCGATGTGTGAGTGGCTAATCACCCATCTAGGCGCAGACGTGCCGCTACACTTCAGCGCTTTCCATCCAGACTTCAAAATGCGCGACACCCCAAGCACACCGAAAGAGACACTGCTTGGTGCACGTGACATCGCCAAACAGATAGGGCTGCACCATGTCTACTTGGGTAATATTCATCACTCGCCCTCAGACAGCAGCTACTGCGCTAACTGCGGCGAGCGCCTGATCGAACGGGACTGGTATCAGTTGGGTGAATATAAGCTAACAGCCGATGGCTGCTGCCCCAAATGCCAAAGCCCACTGGCGGGCCGCTTTCACCATCACGCTGAACGTTTTGGTGCCAAGCGGATCCCCGTCAGCATCAAGGGTTAAGCATCCATTGCATAGCGTACTCCACATGCAGGAGGGTAGAGTCAAGTAATGGGATATGGTGAGTCTGTTCGCGCATTAGCATCGCTAGCTCGGTGCAACCTAACAGAATCGCCTGTGCACCCTGTTGCTCCAATGCATCAATGGTCAGCAATAGCTCGGCCTCGGATGCATCGCGGATCTCACCATGGCAAAGCTCTTTGAAAATAATATCGTGGATCACTCTTTGAGTCCGCTGATCTGGCGTGATGACGTCGATACCATGTACCAACTCCAAGCGTTCACGGTAGAAAGGTTCTTCCATAGTGAAGCGGGTGCCCAGCAAACCAATCTTCTTAATCCCCATCTGCTTGGCTTTAACGGCAGTGATATCAATGATGTTTAGTACCGGGATCGACAACTGATTTTCCAGCTGTGGCGCCACCTTGTGAATCGAATTGCTACACAACAATAAGCCTTCGGCTCCCGCTCGCTCCAACTTTTGCGACGCATGCAGGATCTTCTGACCCACCGCAGTCCAGTCTCCTTGCTCTTGCAACGTGGCTATTTCACGAAAATTGAAGCTGTATATCAAAGTGCTGGCGGAATTAAGACCACCTAAACGCTCATAGATCTCTTCATTCAAGGACTTATAGTAGATGGCTGTCGATTCCCAGCTCATTCCTCCTACCAAACCAATAGTTTTCAACTCAAACCTATCCTTACGTCCAGCGACGTCCTATTCTCAGCGTTAAACCCGATCAACCGGAATAGCTGCCAGCGATTTTCCATACCAAGTGTCACAGCCACCGTGGCCAGTGCACCCCTTAGGTTGTTGCAAACGACGATAACCTTGGCGCAAATACAACGCATTTGCCGCCGCCATACTGGCCAAAGTCTCCAAATAACAATAGCAGTAATGTTGCGCAGCCCACTCCTCTAAACGCACTAACAATTGCCGCCCCCAGCCGAATCCTCGGCCTGCAGCAGCTAAATACATTTTTTGCAGCTCACAAACGCCATCATCGTTCCCTGCCAGCGGGCCGATGCCTCCGCCGCCAAGCAGCACACCATCATGCTCAATCACCAGGTAGTGACATTTTTCATCTTGATAAGTCTGATACATCTGATCCAGTGACGGATCTTGCCATGCAAAGCCCGGCTGATTGGCACCAAATTCAGTTAATACACGACGAATAACGGCTGCTAAGGCAACATTATCCCTAGCTTCAATCTCACGAATAATCACAATCTAGCCATCACTACATATCATCCATTCTTGCGACGCCATGCACCATACGTCGTTGACGCTCCTGCTCATGGCCGATCAAGTTGAGCAGTAGCTCCTCAGTCTCTGTAGACACAGCGTTTGGCACCTGCTGTGATAACAATGCCATCAGCTCGTTGTCGAATTTAAGCACCAGCTTCAGTAACTGATGCTCATCGATATCTTCTGCCAGTTGATAGGCCTGTAGCCGCTCCAATAAATCGGTTTCCCCGGTGTTTTCGAACCAAGTATCCAAAGCCGCCGCAGGCGCTAACTCCATATATTCAACCAGTGCTTGCTGCTGCTCACGCTCTTTACTGGCAAGAAACTGCAATAACAGCTGGCTGCGGGGGTTCTTTAAGTCAGGCAGCCAGGATTGATATCTGTTCGCCAATGCCAAGCGTGCTTCAGCGACAAACGCCAACAGTTCTCGAGCTTGCTTAAAACGCATATAGCCTCCTCAGCCCTGCCCTGTTAATGCCTGAGGCAGGTACAAAAAGGGCCCGCATCGCGAGCCCTTTCACTGGGTTAATCGGCAAACTTAATGCCAATATCCTGATGTTGGTCTCTGGCTTCCGCACTTTTGGGGAGCACTACTTTTAGCACCCCTTTACGATATTCAGCACAGATCCCTTCTCTGTTAATGGCTGCATGAAGCGGTATCCGGCGTTCAAAATGCCCGTAGAAACGCTCCTGTAGATGGTAACCACGGGGATCCTCTTCTTCATCCCGCGCCAACTGCTTTTCTCCCTTAAGGATCAGCTGATCACCATCAAACTGCAGCTGAATATCCTGTTCTTTAATATCAGGTAACTCGGCCGTGACCACAATCTGGTCATCTTTCTCAACGACATCGACGGCAGGAGAGTTCCAATCTGCCATTCCATGTTGAGCCCATTTCAGGCCTGTCCCTGAAAACTCATCAAACAGACTATTTATACGTTGCTGCAATGTGTCTACTGGCATCGACTTGTCGCCAAACAGAGATGGAAAAAGCGGTTTCATAACGCCTCCTCCTCACCATTCAGTGAGTAAACACCTACACATCAGAGGCCACAGACTACTTGGCCTCACTCTTAATATAGCGCGGCAGCTGCACCGCGATAGTGCAATTAGACTTGGCAATGATCGGGATCAAGAATCAGTTTTTGCTTGTTCACGCTGCCACGCATCGATCATTTCTGGCACCACCACAACGACGCCATTGCGGCTGACATAAAACCGCTTTGCATCTAGAACCAAGTCTTCTCCAATCACCATGCCATCAGGGATCTCGCAGCGCTCGGCGATCACAGCTCGGCGAATACGGCAATGCCGTCCAACTTGTACCGACGGCATTAACACGGCGTCCTCAACACTGGAGCCCTGCTCAACCGTCACTTTGTATGAGAGTAAGGAACGCTTAACCACGCCCCCAGAGATAATACAGCCAGCTGAAACCATGCTGTTTAGCGCCATGCCACAATACTTTTCATCCTCAAACACAAACTTGGCGGCAGGAAGCTGCTCTTGATAGGTCCAGATAGGCCAACGCTCATCATACAAATTAAGTTCAGGGTCGATGTTCACCAGGTCCATACTGGCCTGGTAATATTCATCAATGTTCCCTACATCTTTCCAATACGGCTGTACCGATGCGCTATCATCCTCGTAGCAATAAGCGTAGGTATTATGATGAGCCACACACTTAGGAATAATATCCATACCAAAATCGTGGCTTGAATGGGGATTACTGCCATCGGCCATCAGCATTTTTTCTAGAAACGCCATCTCAATCACATAGATACCCATGCTGGCTAACGTCATATCTTCCCGTCCAGGCATAGGTGTTGGCTGTTCCGGCTTTTCAACAAACTCGGTAATACGATGATTGTCATCAATCGACATAACACCAAACTCAGCGCCCCGCTCTTTTGGCACAGGAATACAGCCGATGGTGATATCTGCACCGGTTTCCACATGCTGGGAGAGCAGCAAGGTGTAATCCATCTTATATACATGATCGCCACCGAGAATAAGCACGCGTTCAGGTCGTTGGTCGCGCAGAAAACTCAGATTTTGATAGATCGCATCTGCCGTCCCGCGGTACCAACTGGTACCGATCTGCTGCTGCGCCGGAATGATATTAACAAACTCGCCAAACTCACCGCGAAAGTGACCCCAAGCGCGCTGCAGATGGATGATCAGTTCTGAAGCCTTGTATTGCGTCAGCACACCGATACGCCTGATACCGGAATTCACGCAGTTAGATAGGGTAAAGTCGATGATGCGATATTTACCGCCAAAAGGTGTTGCGGGCTTGGCACGGGCACGGGTCAAGTGCATTAAGCGCTCGCCACGACCACCAGCTAAAATCATCGCCAGTGTTGAGCGAGTTAACTCATTGACATAATTTCCCGGGATCCGAGAAGAGGGCATTCCGTTTTTCACCGTTCCTTTCCGCTTCGACAGCTTAACGACACTTCACAATCTAGTTGCTTAGTGCAAAGCAAGCGATAGCCAATGGTAAAAAAATATTGAAAAATCGATGTTTATAACGAAATAAGCCCGCAGTTGCCGGAATATTAATCGCCAACCGCGACAGCCACAGAACAATTGGCGCAGATTAACCAGCTAGAGCCGCTTCTGATGGTTTTAATGAACACAGCAATGGTCTAGTCGACCATCCAAAATATACTGCGAGAGCAGTCAATCAAGACAACGAGCTTGATTCAAGCACTTGCTTGTCAGCTCAACGCTTGCTGAAAATACCAATGGTGAACAATAAATCGATGCTCGCGAAAAGCGATCGGACGCAGCTTCAGAAAATAGCGAATATCGAATAGCAAGAAACGAAAAATGAGAATAATGAAAAAATAGAGGAAAATTGGAGCGGCACACGAGGTTCGAACTCGTGACCTCGACCTTGGCAAGGTCGCGCTCTACCAGCTGAGCTAGTGCCGCTTATAGAAGATGCCTTAAGAAGAGAAAATTGGAGCGGCACACGAGGTTCGAACTCGTGACCTCGACCTTGGCAAGGTCGCGCTCTACCAGCTGAGCTAGTGCCGCTTCGTATTTCTGGACATCATGTTGAATTGGAGCGGCACACGAGGTTCGAACTCGTGACCTCGACCTTGGCAAGGTCGCGCTCTACCAGCTGAGCTAGTGCCGCTTATCAACGTGCTTTGCGGAGGTCATTCCCACAAGGCGAGCCGCATTTTACAAAATTAAGAGGGCAATGCAAGCCCAGATGCCAATTTTCACTTAAAGAAGTGCGCTCGATAGTACTTCAACTCTGCAATTGACTCACGAATATCATCAAGCGCCAGATGCGTACCTTGCTTGGTAAAACCAGCCAATAACTCCGGCGTCCAGCGCCGACAAAGCTCTTTAATAGTACTGACATCGATATTGCGATAATGAAAGAACGTTTCTAATTCAGGCATATAGGCGTCTAAAAAGCGACGATCCTGGCCAATGCTGTTACCACACATAGGTGACTTGCCAGCGGGCACCCATTGCTTGAGAAATGCCAGCGTTTGCTCGATGGCGTCTTGCTCAGTGACCTTACTGGCTCGAACACGCTCCACTAGGCCACTATTGGTGTGGGTTGTCGTGCACCACTCATCCATTGCCGCCAGCGCTTCCTCCGGTTGGTGGATCGCCAGCACAGGACCTTCTGCCAAGATGTTCAACTCCTTGTCAGTGACAATGGTCGCCATCTCGATTATCACGTCATTACGCGGATCTAAGCCTGTCATTTCCAGGTCAACCCACACCAGATTATCTTCGCTGACTACCATCTCTATCCCCTGCTAGCTGCCCCACAACGAATGATGCGGTCATCGCAGCCCTAAATGCAGTATCATACTGGTAATTTGCAAAACCCCCAACCCGGACACTGGATAGAGTTTGTGGCTAAAAAGAAGAAACTGACCAAAGGGCAGATCCGCAGAGTTCGCGCAAATCAAAAGCGCCGTCTCGACAAAGCTGAGGGCTCCTTAGATTCAGCGCTGCCAGAAGATGACCAACTCGATACGCCACAAACCGGCGTGATCGTCAGCCGCTTTGGTCAGCACTGTGACGTTGAAAGTGAAGACGGCAAGATCCGACGCTGCAACAGTCGCCGCACCATAGAAAGCCTGGTCACCGGTGACAAGGTGATCTGGCGCGCCTATAAGCAAGCAGATGAATCCAGTGGTTTAGGTGGCGTTGTCGAAGTGGTACAACCCCGAACCAGCGAACTGTGCCGTCCCGATTTCTACGATGGCCTAAAGCCCGTCGCAGCCAATATCGATCAGATCCTAATTGTCACCTCCGTGTTGCCGGCATTTTCCAGTCAGATCATTGATCGTTATCTGGTGGCTTCAGAAAATATCGAGATCGAACCCGTCATTGTGCTGAATAAAACCGATCTATTGGATGATGCAACGCGGCAAGAGATAGCGCCAGTATTGGAGAATTATCGCAAGCTGGGTTACCGAGTGTTAGAAGCCAGCAGCCTCACCTTTGAAGGCTTAGAGCCGATCAGAACTGCCCTCATCGACCGTATCAGTGTGTTTGTTGGTCAGTCCGGTGTCGGGAAATCATCGCTGATCAATTCACTGTTACCAGAAGCGGAAGAGGTGATCGGTGATGTATCCAGTAATTCAGGCTTAGGCCAACACACCACCACTGCGGCCAAATTATTACACCTACCGGGCGGAGGCGATTTAATTGACTCACCTGGGGTGCGTGAGTTTGCCTTATGGCATCTAGAGCCTGAGCGGGTGACCTGGTGCTTTAGAGAACTTAGAGAGCTGATTGGCGGTTGCCGCTTCAGAGACTGTAAACACGGTGACGATCCTGGCTGTATTATTCGCGAAAAAGTGGAACTCGGCGAGATTAGCCAACTCAGATATGACAACTATCATCATATCTTAACCACCATGGACAGTGACAAACCGAAGCGACAGCGTCCTTTATAGGCGCAGCCATAACCGAGCTGCGATGACAGTCAACGGCTGATGGTCTAAAATGCCGCAGCACTGCACCAAGAAATTTATTTATTTTTAAGTGAGAACAACGTGTTAGATAAACTAAAAGTCGCCTTACAATACTGTTTCCCACAACATGGTTTATCCCGCTTAGTCGGTTGGATAGCCGCCGCAGAAGCGGGCAAGGTCACCACAGCGTTTATCCGTTGGTTTATCGGTAAGTATCAGGTCAACATGTCGGAAGCGGTGGAATCGGCACCCGAAGCCTACAGTAGCTTTAATCAGTTCTTCACTCGCCCTCTTAAAGAGGGTGTCCGTCCTCTCGATGAAAACAGCCACTCATTGGTACACCCTGTCGATGGTACCGTCAGCCAGTTGGGCCCAATTGAAGAGGGCCGAATTTTCCAAGCCAAAGGGTTCCACTATACGAGTACTGCCCTGCTTGGCGGTGATCCTGCCACTGCCGAACCATTTAATCAGGGTGACTTCGCGACCATCTATCTTGCTCCGCGTGACTATCATCGTATGCACATGCCGCTCGACGGCACACTCAAAGAGATGATCTACGTGCCGGGTAAACTGTTCTCGGTAAACCCACTGACCGCAGAAAATGTCCCTGAATTGTTTGCGCGTAATGAGCGTGTTGTTGCGATTTTTGATACCGAAATTGGCCCGATGGCGATGGTATTGGTCGGCGCCACCATCGTTGCCAGCATCGAAACCGTTTGGGCTGGCACCGTCACGCCTCCAGCAGGCAAGCAAGTATTCCGTTGGACCTATCCCGCAGAGGGCAACGAAGCTGTGAAGCTTAAGCGCGGCGAAGAGATGGGCCGCTTCAAGCTTGGTTCTACCGTGGTGATGCTATTCGGCAAAGACGCTATCAACTTCAACCCTGAGCTTGAAAATGGTGTGGTAACACGTATGGGCGAGGCGATGGCCAGCCGCAAATGACCGACAGTGGTCGCAGCTTATGCTACCTGCATGGATCGGTACTGCTGTTTGGCGGTACCGCCCTGTTCGCCAAGTTAATCCCACTACCCGCGCTTGAAATAACGGTCTTTCGCTGTGTAGTCGCCGCCCTTTTTCTTGCCAGTTTTCTGCTCGTTTCAGGTAAAAAACTGCGCTTGGCCTGCGGTAAAGACTATCTGATCGCGGTGTTCCTTGGGGTGTTGGTGGGTTTCCATTGGGTAACCTATTTTGCCGCCATGCAACTGGCCGGCATTGCCATCGGCATGATCGCACTATTTAGCTTCCCGGTGATGACCGTGGTATTAGAACCACTGTTTAACAAGCAGTTACCGCATAAGGCCGATCTGTTTGCCGCCGTCGCTGTGCTCGCCGGCATTATTTTGATGGTTCCCGCTCCATCATTCGGTAATGAAGTGACGCTGGGAATTGCCACGGGACTGTTTTCAGCACTGCTATACACGTTACGCAATATTTTTCATAAACGTCTGTTTAGTCGCTATAGCGGCCCTCAGGCGATGAGCTACCAAACCGCTGTTGCCGCCATCATCTTGTCGGTACTGCTTGAGATCCCGCCCACGGATGTAAGCCCCCATAGTTGGATGTTATTAGCACTCTTGGGCATCGTATTTACCGCTATGCCCCATGCGATGGTAGCAGAAAGCCTGCGTAAGTTACCTGCAAAAACCGTCGGCTTAGTCTCCTGTCTGCAACCACTTTATGGCACCCTTGCAGCCATCTGGATCTTGAATGAGTATCCATCGCTCACCACGGTCATAGGTGGCAGCATTGTGATCAGTGCTGCGATTTGGGAAACCTGGCGCGCCCAGCGCCGTTAAAACAGCCCCCCGTCACCACCAGCACCGTATCCTCTGAATAATATTCATCAGCAAACAAAGACTTGCCTGTTATGCGGCGCTGCACCTAGGATAAAGAGATAACAATAAGGATCTCTTATTTATGCGCTTTCTAGTTCTCACTCTGAGCCTATTGCTTTGCAGTCATCTGTCTTTCGCCGCGGGGGATAAAACCGACATCCCTGACGCTACCGAACTGGAAGCCAAATTAGCGGCACTGAATACCGAAAGTTCCCCGGAGCTGGCGCGTCTCTATGAGAGTATTTTATCGGAACTCAGATTGACCCATGATGCTGAAGAGACGCGATCGCGTTATCAGAAAATTATCGATAACTATGCCGACCTAAGCAATCAACGAGCTGCCGAATTCACTCAATTACAAAAGCAGAAGCAGGCCGCCGCGCCCAAGGATGACAGTAAATTAGAGCTACTGATTTCGCAAAAAGATGCCGAGTTAGTCCAAGAGCAGAGTCGGCTGAGCGCCTTAGACCAACGTATTACACGCATAAATCAACGCATCCCCTTGATCCCGCAAGATATCGACAAGCTGAAAACCGAACAACGCGCATTAAGGCAACAACTCAGTAAAGCCCCTGCCGCCAGTACAGCGAAAGAGGGGGAAGCCCAACAGTGGCTCGTCATCGCTAAAATCAATCGTGTTGCCGCCGCGGTACAGGCGTTAGAGATTGAGCAGCTTAGTAGCAACAACCGTCTTGAACTCTACCGTCTAGAGCGTGAATGGGTGTCACTGAAGCAAGACCAGCTCAATCAACAACTCAACGAGTGGCGAGAGCGATTAAGTAAACAGCGACGCGCAGACACAGCCGAACTGGTTGAAGCTGCAAAGCAGGGAGCAGAATCCCAGTTACAGGAGCAAGACCCGCTACTCACCGAGCAAGCAGCGAAAAACGAAGAGTGGGCAACACACCTCACCAACCTGACCGAACTAATCGAGCACACCTCCAGCTTACGCACTCAGACCGCCGCAGCATCAAACGAGTTGATGCAAGAGCGCTCGTTACTGCAGGAACAGCTCGGCTTAAGTGACATGGGTGCCGCATTAGGTGAACGATTACTGGGTCAATATGAATCCCTCAATCAGGTTAAACCCGATACCACACTTGAAGAGCGTATCGCTAAGGCACGCGTATGGCGTTTCCGCTATCGAGAACAAGCCGACCTACTAAAAGACAGAAGCGGCCTGATACAATCGCTATTGGCCGAGCAAAAAACCTTACTCACCCCTGCGAAGCGCGAGCGGTTAAACAAGCTACTGGATACCCGTGAGCAACTCGTCAACCAACTCACAAACCTGCAAGAAAAATATATTCTCGAGCTGGCAAAGTATCAGGGCGAAGAGAAACAACGCCTGGCAAATGCCGAGGCTTTGCGAGAACTGATCAGCCAGCACCTATTATGGGTTGCCAATGCCAAACCGATCAGCTTTGGATGGCTTATCAGTGCCATTAAAAGTGTCCCACGCTTTGCCGATCAGGGTATTTGGATCGATATAAAGCTCGCCGCCCAAAGCTCACCGTTGAAACTGAGTCTGTTTATTGCCATCTGTTTGCTGACCTTCTTGCTGCACAACACCAAACGACGTTATCTGCAACAAGAGATCTCCGGGCTAGCGAAACCGGTTGGGCGTGTTACCCAAGATGACATCAGCTACACGCTGAAAGCGCTGGCATGGAGCTTCTTCGCCGCCGCCATCTACCTACTGCCCCTGCTCGGACTCGCTTGGCTGTTCCACATACCTCCATGGGAACACCCCCATGCATCTGCGGTAGGCAGTTCAGCCCAAAGTACCTCCTACACTCTAATGGTCGTGCTACTTATTCATCATCTATGCCGCCCAGACGGCGTACTTTGTTGTCATTTTGGCCGCAATGTTAAGGTCACCAGTGCTTTTGCCAAGGTTATTTACCAGTTTGGTATGGCCTATATCCCCATCGCTGCAATCTCCTCATTCAGTAACCACTTTAGCGATCCGTTGATCAATGCCGGGCTGGGTAGAATGCTGTTTATGGTGATGTGTTTGTTGCTTATCGTGATGCTGCAACGCGTTACCTACGTTTATCTGCAACACGTCAACTTCTCTTCGCAACAAAAGAAATGGTTCACACTGTTCCGCTGGACGCTAATTTGTGTTCCATTCGCCGCATTCATCGCCTCGTTTAGTGGTTACTACTATTCCGGACGCGTGTTGCTAAGCTTGGTGGCCGACTCGCTAATTATCAGCAGTGGATTTTGGCTAATCTATTTAGTTGCCTACCGCTTTATGGCCATCCAGGAACGCCGAGTGGCCTATGAACGAGCCAAGGCAAAACGTGCAGAACTGATTGCGCAACGCGAGAAAGAGCAAAATCAGGAAGACACCAGTGTTGATAAAACGATTGAACTGGAAGAGTACGAAGTAGACGTTGATCAACTCAAAGCGCAAGCGCTGCGCTTAATTCGCACCAGTTTACTACTGGGCCTCGCATTTGTGCTGATGGCCGTATGGAGTGATGTACTGTCTGCCCTAACCTGGCTGGACGACATTGTGGCTTGGCAAACGCAAAGCGGCGATGTCACCGTGGATATCACCTTGAAAAAGATGCTGACCGGGGCGATCACCCTGATCATGACCTTTATTATTGCCCGCAACCTGCCTAGTTTAATAGAGCTGGCCATCTTACAACGTTTAACATTGGAGCCCGGCGTCGGCTTTGCCATCTCCACCCTCACCCGTTATGGCGCAACGCTCATTGGTTTGCTCTGGGGCTTTAGTATTATTGGCTTTGAATGGTCTAAATTGCAGTGGCTAGTTGCCGCACTGGGTGTTGGCTTGGGCTTCGGCCTGCAAGAGATCTTCGCCAATATGGTCTCAGGTCTGATCATCCTGTTTGAACGTCCTATTCGACCAGGGGATACCGTCACCATTGATAACCTCAGTGGTACGGTGAGTAAAATTCATATCCGCGCCACTACTATTGTTGACTGGGATAGAAAAGAGATAGTTATCCCTAATAAGACCTTTATTACTCAACAATTTATCAACTGGTCGCTCAGCGATGGCATCACCCGCGTGGTGCTTAAAGTCGGGGTCGCCTATGGCTCAGATGTTGATTTAGTGGAAAGACTGCTGCGTGAAACGACGCAAGAGTGTGCCAATGTATTAGACACACCTGAGCCCAGCGTGTTTTTCCTTGGCTTCGGTAACAGTACCTTGGACTTTGAAGTGCGTGTATTTACCTCTGAATTGGGTCAACGCCTACCGGTCACTCATCGTATGCACCAGCTGATTAACGCCAAGTTTAATGACCATGGCGTGACTATCGCCTTCCCGCAACTCGATGTGCATATGTTTCGAGGTAAATAGTCTTAGAAAGTCAGTGATTGATAGTGATCAAAGGGCAGGCAGATAACTGCCTGCCAGCTCAATTGGCAACAAGAATGCCGATCATTTCAACAGTTATAAGAGCAACTTAACGATAAGCTGAGCGCCATTGATTCAGTTCAGGAACGGATACGTGTCATGGTTGAATGGAAAAAAATGCTGTTCTGTGTGATTTGCTTTGTGGTCGTCATGCTGATGCCAATAGAGTGGATCCCCCTGGCGGGCATTAACATCGTTCAGCAACGTCTGCTGGCAATTTTTGTACTGGCAGCCTTACTTTGGGTGTTAGAACCGATCCCGGTATTTGCCACATCATTGCTCATCATCAGCCTGCTGCTGACATTGATTTCCAATCAAGGGCTGGCACCCGCCATCTCAGCCATACAGCAGCAAGATCCAGCACTGTTACTGCACTATAAATCTATTTTTGCCGCGTTTAGTTCACCTATTATTATTCTGTTTTTAGGTGGCTTTGCTTTAGCCGTCGCCGCCACAAAATATGAGTTAGATATCAACCTCGCCCGCGTGCTACTGAAACCGTTTGGCACCCAACCCAAGTTTGTGATGTTGGGGCTGATGCTGATCACCGCTGTCTTCTCCATGTTTATGTCCAACACCGCAACCACAGTGATGATGCTCGCGATCTTGGCACCGGTCCTTAGCGGCTTATCTGACGAAGACCCTGGCGTACGCGGCTTGGTACTGGCCGTGCCGGTCGCCGCCAACGTTGGTGGTATTGGTACCCCAATTGGCACGCCACCTAACGCCATTGCACTGCAATACTTAGTGGGTGAACACAGCGTCAGTTTTGGTACTTGGATGGCCTTCGCTATCCCATTTGTTATCGTCATGCTGGCATTCGCCTGGGTACTGCTACAGAAACTATTTCCAACCCAGTCAGCGGAAGTCAAAGTTAACATCGACAGTAAGTTCCGCCGCAGCCCTCAGGCATGGATCGTCTACATCACATTCGCCACCACTATCCTGTTGTGGTTGACCACCAAACTGCACGGCATGAATGCCTACGTGGTGGCAATACTGCCGCTCACGGTATTCACCATGACCCGGATTATCACCAAAGAAGATCTGAAAAAATTCAACTGGGATGTGATTTGGCTCGTCGCTGGTGGTATCGCCATTGGTGCAGCACTAGAAAATACCGGGCTCGCCTCGTCACTGGCCCACAGTGTTGACTACTCGGTGATGACCGTCTTCTGGATCATCGTATCACTGGCAATATTGTGCTGGATGATGGCGAACTTTATGTCCAATACCGCCACGGCTAACTTACTGATGCCCATCGCCGCCGCAATGGCCACCACCCTCAGCGCCAGTGGCCAGCTCGAAGATGTGCGACTGCTGCTGATTATCGTGGCGATGTCCGCTTCGATGGGCATGGTATTACCGGTAAGCACCCCACCCAATGCACTGGCCTATGCGTCGGGCAAAATCAGCAATGGCGACATGGCCAAAGTAGGTATCATCGTCAGTAGTTTGGGTATCTTGATTTTACTGGTGGTCGCGAAACTAATGCTCTAACCAGCAGCTCGACTACTTAAAAAAATATAGGTATGCCCCAAACGAGGGGTAATATCACCAATGACAAGCACTTGTTCACTCTCCTTGAGACTGAACAAGTGCAAAGATCGTGCGTAAGAAAGCACCATCAAGCCTATCGATATTCACAACGCCCCCAACCGTTAGCAAATACTAATTACTCCCTTTGCACCACTCACTAATAATACTTTAGACGCTAAAAACATTATTATTAATACGCTCACAACAAAAATCTCTTATTAACTAATATAACAACCGCTTAAACACTATTTAATGATTAAATTCATTTAGTTGCACTTACTATTAAGACTCTTTATCTTGGGGAATCATAAGGTTCATATAAACCGATAGTTAACTGATTAATACATTAGATTAATGAGGTTGAAGCTTTAGTTTACCCATCTCATTTTCTGAATAATAAATATCAATCAGTTTGCCGCATAAAATGCAGCCTTCGTTGGTTGTATGAAAATATTCCCCTACCTACGGAGAGCAAGGATGAAGAAAGTAAAATTTCTAGCATACGCAACTGCCTGTATGTTTACGGCATTTTTTTCTTTATATAGCAGTAACAGTTTAGCCATCACCCCAAAAAAGAATTGGGCAGACAGCTACTCTAGTAATGGAAAATGTTATTGCGCCAGTACATTTGATCACGGCATTGGCGATTACAAAGTAGCAACCCCCCAAGGCCAGAAAAGTGTGAGAGAAGTATGCGCGAAAATCGGCCCGGGGCCAGGCAAAGGCAGTAACCCAGTCTACAACACGGTTCAGTGCGGCCATGAACCAGGCCATGACGACGCCATCACTATCGACGGCAAAAAGGTCAAAGACGAGAAAGTCTGCCCGGGACGTGTCGACAAAGGCGAAAGTGGGTGCTCACTTATAGGTCCAAAATGGGATTTAAGTGTTTATAGCAGTGACTCAGACATTGTCTCTCAACCTGCCCCCACCAACCCTCCATTTGCGGCGCCCGCAGGCTACAAATGGCAACGAGTCGATGCACTTTCTGACAACTTTAATGGCAACACGCTCGATAGCACTAAATGGTATGACTACCATCCTGGTTGGTCAGGGCGTCTGCCGTCACAGTTTAAAAAGGGCAACTCATTTGTAAAGGATGGCTTTTTGTATCTTCGCAGCACCAGTCGCATAGACAGTATGTCGGAAGTATCAAAACCATATGAGGATGTGTGGGTCGATGCGGCTGCCGTTTCTTCCAAGACCAAAATGGCACAACCAGGATGGTATTACGAGACGTCGATGCGCGCCTCAAATACCGCCATGAGTTCTTCATTCTGGTTTCGTATGGGCAAGTTCTCCGAGATTGATGTAATCGAGCATATTGGACACGCAACTAAAGGCGATGTCGATAAAACTAAATCATATCTATATGAAGCCAACACACATATTTATGGCACTCAGTCTGGCGCGTCAAAAGCAAACTCTTATAAGATGGCAACCCGAGGTAGAGATGAGTTCCACCGTTATGGCTTATGGTGGAAAGATGCTAATAACTTATGGTTCTATCACAACGGTAAGAAGGTATTTGAAATAAAACCGAATACCGCATTTACCGAAAATCTACATATGATATTCGATACAGAAACGTTAGCATCGCAGTGGGTAGGGTTGCCCACCATCGAATCGTTAAAAGATAACTCCAGAAACGCTATGTTGGTCGACTGGGTGCGTACTTGGAAGCTTGTGGAAGGTAATAACGAGGTACCACAACAAGGTCAAATCCCCGGAAAAATAGAGGCTGAGTCTTTTTATAATCAAAGCGGCATTAAGACTGAAGCAACAACCGACCATGGCAAAGGAAAAAATATTGGTTATATAGAAGATGGTGATTCAGCAATATATAAAGTGAATATTGAAACATCTGGCACTTACCAGTTTAAATTCCGTGTTGCCAGTAAAACTGCCGGCGGAAATATAGTTTTAAATAGCAACAATAGTCGTTTAACGTCCATCAATGTTGCAAATACAGGTGGTTGGCAAAGCTGGAAAACAGTAACCGCAGAAGCCGTATTGGCTGCGGGTCTGCAAGACATAAATATCACATTCTCAGGTGGCAAAGGCTACTTACTAAACCTTAATTGGTTTGAAGCAGAACTCATTGACAACAGTGATGGCAGTGCATTCAAAACCCACGCTATCCCAGGCATTATTCAAGCCGAAGATTACGACAACGGAGGGGAAGGCATCGGCTACCGTGATAACTCAACAGGCAACCATGGCGGTAATTATCGTAAAGATGACGTCGATATTGGCATTGCCTCAGATATCGGTGGCGGTTACATGGTTGGCTGGATCGCGGAAAACGAATGGCTGCAATACACCATTGGTAACATTGCCAGTGGCTACTATGACATTCATATGCGCGTGGCTGCTGACGGCTCAAGCGGCAAAAGTCTCAGCTTAGAGTTGAACAATAAGCCGTTAGGTAGCATTAACTTCAATGGCACCGGCGGTTGGCAAAACTGGCAAACAGCAGTCTTGGAAAATGTATATATTGATGACCAAAGCAATCAACAGCTTCGTCTATATGTGGACTCAAGCCTATTTAATATCAACTGGATAGAGTTTAGGCCGGCGAATGAGTTTGGTGAGGATCAGTGCAATACGACAGCCCAATGTAGAAACATCTTTGGGAGTGGTGCAACTGACTGTCTAAACAGTCGTTCAGATGAGAGTATTTGCATGTGCGGTACATCGCAGTGTAAATAGAAATAGCTGACTGACGCTTCTCCCGCCCGCCTCTGCGGGAGGGGCTCGGCCAAATGTTGAAAAGATTGGCATTCTCGTCCGCAGCTAGGTGTATTCATCTTGCTGATTGTCGCGCAGTAAACCGCTCTAACAGACAACAAAAAAGGTGTAGGAACGCTATCCTACACCTCTTGCCACTATCACATGACGTTAAGCAATGTGCTTACGCCATCGATCTCATCGCTTAATCAAGCTCTGCCAGTGAACTTACGCTCTTCAACATTGATCTTAATTTTGTCACCACTGGAGATATGCTCTGGCACCTGCACAACTAATCCGGTCGATAGTGTGGCGGGCTTTGTTCGCGCTGTCGCCGAACCGCCTTTAATTGAAGGATCAGTTTCAACAATTTCCAATTCTACCGAGGTCGGCAAGTCGATGCCCACTGGCGACTCATCAACGATAACGACCAATACGCCACTGGTGTCTTCATTGATAAACAGGATCTCATCGGCGATCGATTCTTTGTTGATGTGATAAGGCGTGTAGTCTTCATTGTCCATGAACACATACTCGTCACCATCGATATAGGAAAACATGACGGGGCGACGCGTTAAATCTGCAAGATTAAGCATGTCTGAGTCTTTAAAGGTTTCGTCGACCTTGCCGCCATTCACCACGTCATACATGCGCATACGGTATAAGCTACCACCGGCACGCCCTTGCGGAACAGAGCGCTCGATGTCTCTTACCACTAAGACTCTGCCATTAAATTCAATCGCCGTATTTTTCTTTATTTCACTTGCCTTTGGCATCTTCTTTAGTCCTAAGATAAAAACGCTATCAAACTACCATATTCGTCTGTTTACGCAATAGATGAGCAGGCGTACAACTTATAAAGCGAAATATTATGCTTTATACATCAGTGCGTTATAGCCAGAATCCCTGTAACCAAGTCAACTTCAGCGCACAAGCCGGCAGCAACAACACGCAACGGCCACCCCCTTCGCAAAAGAATAGAGTTCAGCCTTTTAATTTTTTATACAAGGTTGGCTGATCTAACGCGGGTAAAATCTCTTCGTAATCCAAGCCCTGATCCAGAATAAACTCGGTCAATAAACGACGACAAGTCTCTGTCAATTCATCCACCTGCCAGGGCTTCTCGAAGTAATGATCTATACGGGCAGCATTGATGGCATTAATAGTATCTTTGTGCGTAGCCTGCCCGGTTAGCAATATCTTTTTGGTATGAGCAAAACGACCATCTTCCGAGATCTGTCCCAACAGATCGACACCGCTGGTTCCCGGCATCACATGATCAGAAATGACCAAACCAACAAGCTCGCCACGGGCTTCCAACTCATCCAGCAGATCCAAACATTCGTCAGCAGATTCCGCTTCTTCAATATTAAAATGCACCGCCAGCGTCGACAGATCTTTTATCACTGCATCCAGCACTTCCGGCTGGTCATCAACGCAGACGATATTAATAGTTTCCATGCGTGCCCCCTATCGGTAACTTGACTTTAAATGTGGTTTTTCCCGGTCGGCTACGCAGAACCACTTCGCCCTGATAGCTCTCAACCAAGCGTTGCACAATAGCCAACCCTAATCCCAAGCCGAACGACAAACCGCTCTTCTTAGTGGTGAAATCAGGTTGGAATATTTTTTCTTTTAATTCTTCTGGTACACCCGGACCGTTGTCAGTCACACTGACTTCCAGATGATATTTATATACTTTCGACTTCACCGTCACAGTCGGGTTATTGGTCTTGGCGATCACCATGGCATCAACGGCATTTTTCAATAGATTCACCCAGACTTGAACCAGCTCGGTGATATTGCCAAACACAGTGGGCAGAGGTTGCAGATCTAACTCGACATTGACCGCCCGCAGATCTGACTTCACCAAAGCGATCGCTTCAACGATCGACTCCTCAATATCAGTCTCAGGGCCCCGCTCAAAGTCACCACGCCCCAGTACTTTCACCGATTTAACGATATTGGCAGCGTGATAGGCTGCGAACTCCATATCATGGATATCCCGTCCCAATTCCCAGTAACGCGCCATATTATCGAGCTGAGATAGCACACCGGGGCCAAGACTTTTGGCGTCATCAATGGTCGGGGCTATACGCGCCAACTGCTTCGCGGCAAGCCGAGATATATCAAAAGCGCGCTGATAGTCACGCACTCGCTTGCGCATCTCAGCACTAACGCCATGCTCTCCACTTTGCCGACCTTTCCGATAAAAGCGAGCTTCCACAGGCAGGTGTGTCTGCAGTAGTTCATCAAGGAAGTTCGACATATATTCAGTTTTACGAGAGATCACGCCGATGGCATTATTCATCTCATGGGCTAAGCCTGCCGCCAACTGACCTAACGTTGACATCTTTTCGGCACGGTATAGATTTGCCTGTGCTTCCTCTTTCTCCGCTGCACGTCGTGTTGCACGCAGTGTGCGCGCAGCCAACTCGCTGACCATCAAAGGCATAAACTGCTCAACGAATGATCCATATTTTTCTGGTTCAACCGCAGTCACGCCGCGGTCGATATAAGCCAGCTCGGCGTCATTCTCAACCACAATACGAGTAGAGCTGATGTAATCACCGGAAAAGAAACTGTGCATCCCTACAAACGCACCAGGGCCGGAACGAAACACCTCAATCAGATCTTTTTGACCATCCTGTTCATGTTCGCGATAGCCAATCACCCGCCCTTCTAACAATAGATAAAGGCGTTCATTGCGCTCCCCCTGATCAACCAGCATCTCACCCTCAGCCAAACGCAAGCGTCGATCATCATCATCGAAATATGCTCTCTTCAGCCGCTCCATCTTGGCGTGGATATCACTGGTCATCTAAATTCCCCTAAACGAAGCCTATCTGACGCAGAATAAACACCATGGCGTAAGTCATCAGTAGGCCGACAACGCCAATGATCACGCCGACTTTAGCCATGTCACCGGTCTGCATATAACCTGTGGCATGGGCCAAGGCGTTCGGTGGCGTACTGATGGGCAGCGACATACCTAACGATGCAGCAAAAGTGACACAGAGAATCAACGCTTGGGTCCCGCCCAGCGGGATCAGTGAATCCATCGACACGGCTAACGCCACCACAATTGGCATCAGTAAGTTAGCGGTAGCGGTATGGGACATAAAGTTTGCCATTAACAAGCAAAGACCACTGGCGGAGGCTATCACCAAGTAAGGCGAGAACTGATCGAACGGAATAGCGGCCACCATGTTTCGTGCCAAGCCGCTCTTATCCATCGCCAGCCCCAGCGCAAAACCACCCGCCACCAACCAGAGTACATCCCAGCTGATTTTCTTCAGATCTTCTTTGGTGATCACCTTGGTAACACTGAATACCGCCACAGGGATCATCGCCACCACATAGGAGTTCATGCCGTGAGCACTGCCAAATAGCCACAGCAAAATCGTCGCCGTGAAAGTGACATATACCAAAATTGCTTTTGGCGAGCGCTGAAACTTGCCACGAATATTAAGCTCAATTTTTTCCTGGGCAGCGGGGAACATCTTCACCAGCAAGACCCAGGCAAATGCCAGCATGATGATCACGAAAGGCACAGCGAAAGCCATCCAACTGCCAAAACTGATAGCGTCTTCACCCACGAGGTATTTCAACGCAATAGCGTTTGGCGGCGTACCAATCGGGGTACCAATACCACCGATATTAGCTGCCACGGGTATCGACAAAGCAAAGGCGATACGCCCACGATCTTCCGCTTTAAATAGCCCTAATACCGGCGCCAGAATAGAGAGCATCATGGCCGTGGTGGCCGTGTTAGACATAAACATGGAAAAGATCGCCGTGATCCCCATCAACCCCAACATCACCATGGCAGGGTTCTGGCCAAAGGGCTTCAATAACACCCGTGCTAGGTTCACATCCAAGCGGTATTTAGTCGCTGCCATCGCCAGAAAAAAACCACCGAGAAACAGCATAATGATCGGCGATGCCATGGTGGCCATAATCGCTTTATGGCTAATCAAGGTGCCAAAGCCTTCACTTTCCGCGCCACTGCGCAGAAAAATCAGTCCTTTATCAGACACCAGCAGCAGCTCAATAACGATCACCAACACTGAAGTCGCATAGATTGGAAAGGGCTCCAATACCCAACACAGCGCCGCAAGCAAAAAGATCGCGATCACCCGCTGCTCAATCAGCGACAGCCCCTCTATCGGGAAGGCTGTGACTGGCAGCAATAACACCACGAGAGGTAATCCTAAACAGATACCCAACTTAATAAATATGTTCATTTTGAAACAACTCGACCTTTTGCCGGCACAAAACCTGATTACAGGTACACAATAGCGCTTAGTGTGAAAGTCATTGATTTTTCTTGCCTTGAAGCGGGTCAAAAACCGCTCATTCGGCTCATATCGATGCCGGAGATGTGCGGATGATCACACTATGAAACACGCAGTACCAAGTTAGAAACGGTAGCAAATAACAAAGTTGGCTTAACGTACAGACAAACATAGAAACAATGGTAGCTCTACCTGAATAGGTACATTGACAGAATGGATTTACTGGCAGTAAACAAAACAATAAGTTAACTTATTGGCTTGGTGCAAAAAAAGGAATTTAAACCATGCCAAAGTTACTCATGATTTTTACTTTTTTCAGTTCACTCTTTATATCCTTTACATCCCTTGCTGCAGTATACCGCTGTGAAGTTAACGGTGTTCAAACATTCTCACAAACCCCATGCGGAATCGATGGTGGCAAGGAAATAGAAGTAGCAGTATCCAAGCCCCAGCAAAGTATTGATGCCAACGAAAAAGATTTATTTGTTAATAGCTTAGATGAGCTCAGTAACGAAAGAACAATTAGAGATCATCAGTACAGAATAAAAGCTCTGAAACAGCAGATAACAACCCTGTCCGAACAAGCAAGAAATGAAGCAGACCAAATTCTTATCGATAATAGAAATGAACTTAGAAACGCCACAAATGAGCACGCACAAGCTCTTTATGACAGTAAAATCAATGTAATAAAAGCAAAATACATGGACGAAATTCAAGGCAAAAAAGATGAGATAAAACAGCTTGAAGCTAAGATAGAAGAACTTCAGGGATGAGGTCGTCAAACATCAAATATAAATAGCCCAGCACACCTCCGCATAGTCTAAGCCCACCAAGGACGGCAAATTCAAGTCGTCCTTTTGTGCTTTACTCGCTTAAGTTAGTTGCCTTCAAATGCAGCCAGTAACGCCTGCTTAAATCTATCCACACTCCAATCTTTCCCTTTGCGCAAAGGGCTAATCTTAGTAGCTTGCTCCCGATCAGGGTGTATAACTATAAAGTAGGGGTAACCGGTGATTGCAAAATGGTCGGCAATCTTCTGCTCTTCGGCACCATGTTCTGGATTTAACTTAACCCGATATTGGCGACTCAATACCAGATCAATCTCAAATTCTGTCAGGTATTCACTTTCAAACTTCTTACAGTACTTACACCAATCCGTTTTGAAATAAACAACCAAGGGTTTGTCTTTGCGTTGCGCTTGTGACAGAGCGGCCTCAAATCCTCTCGCATCTTCATACCAAAACACCGTCGAAGCCGACGTTGAGCTGGAAATAAGACCGAACAGGAAACAAAGGATGTACCGCAATTTTTTACTTGGTAATCGAAAGTAACGACTAAGTGAATTCATGAAATCACACTCCTTGTGTCAAACCACCATATGTGAAATATGTGGTGAAAAACTCAGCTAACAGCTAAAAACAAGCTATCACGATTCACCAATTGAAAACAGAAGAGAGCAGTCAATACGCCTCTATCCGACCTCAATGCATTACAACAAATAACGAATTTTTTATCTGTAACCTGAGAAAATCGGAACAACACTGCCACAACTGAGTGTGAAAATTGGCAAAATTCACCGTTCTGCCATACAACTGTGTCAAAGGTAGGTGTAAATTTTAATTCGGAAGTTTGCTCATGCTTGTGATCGCCCACCGCGGTGCCAGTGGCTACGCCCCGGAAAACAGTCATTCCGCCATTTGCCGTGCGCTAGAGATGAATGTCGACGCAATTGAGATCGACCTGCACAGTGTCGAAGGGGAGCTGTTAGTCATTCATGACCGCTGGTTGCACCGCACCACACAAGCCCGCGGACAACTCAAAGATTACACGCTGGCACAACTGCGAGAAATTGATGCAGGCGACGGTAAACCGATCCCAACTCTTTGGGAGGTATTGCAACTGGTGGATGGTCGCTGTGACCTTAATCTGGAACTGAAATGCGAACACACCCTCATCCCCACGTTAAAAAATCTGGATCAAGCGGTTAACGCCCTCAACTTTACGCCCAATCAGTTTCTCATCAGCTCGTTCAACCACCATCTACTCAACGAGTCGGTATCGTTGCAGCCAAAATTCGCCACAGGGGCATTAATCGCCAGCTGTCCCATTGATTACGCCGCGTTTGCCCAGCAGCTAGGCTGTTACGCCATTCACCTGGATATCGACTTTATCAATCAAGCTTTTGTGGATGATGCCAAGGCAAGAGGCCTAAAAGTGTTTGTTTATACGGTCGATGAAGAATCAGATATCCGCTATTTAGAGGAGCTAGGTGTCGATGGCATTTTTAGTAATTATCCAGACAAAGCGCTACGGGCAGTGAAGCGTCTTGATGCTGAATATCCTCATCAACGCCAAGGGCTCATCCAGCTAACCCGCTGAACGCATACGATCTATTTCCAGTTTTTCTATGTTAGCCTTGGTCATTACGTTACTCAGTTTAAGCCTCGTCAATGAACAAGCCTTATCAATGGTTGGAAGCCCGCTTTAACCGCCTTTCTCAGCTCGCGCACTTCAACCATTTAGCCAACTGGGATCAAGCGACTCAGATGCCTAGTGGTGGTGCGGCTGCACGCGGAGAAGCGATGGCAGAGCTATCTTTAATCCGCCATGAACTGCTCACCGCGACAGAGGTTGCGGAACAACTGGCAATGGCATCCGGCGAGGCGTTAACCGCCATACAGCAAGCCAATCTGCGCGCCATGCAACGACAGTACGACCTCAGCGTCGCTGTACCAGGCAAATTGGTCAGAGCAAAAACCCAAGCCGCAATGGCAGCAGAAAATGCATGGCGGCAGCTAAGGCCAGCCAATAACTGGACAGAATATGCGCCCATACTGAAAAACATGGTCGATCTGGTGCGGGAAGAGGCTGACGCGCGGGTGGACTCCGCAAGTAAGCAAAACGCTAACATCACAGCAGGTAAAGCCGCGCGCTATGACCAACTAATTAATCTCTATGAACCGGGTTGCAGCAGTGCTTTTATTGCCCCTATTTTTGCCCGGTTAAAACAAACCCTGCCAGCACTTATCAATCAAGTCAGCGAAAGGCAGGCAAGCCAGCCCCTGATGCCACTACCAACCCCCTTGCATGCCGAGAAGCAGTTTCAATTAGCCCGTGGCGTCAGCCAGAAGTTAGGCTTTGATTTTGAACGGGGGCGCATGGACCTGAGTCACCATCCTTTTTGTGGTGGTGTGCCTGACGACATTCGCATCACCAGTCGATTTGATCCTAACGACCTGTTTGATGGCTTGATGAGTACCATCCATGAAACCGGCCACGCCCTGTATGAAGCGGGACTGCCCAAGTCGCTGCGCGGACAACCTGTCGGCGAAGCACAAAGCACCGGATTACATGAATCACAAAGCCTGCTGTTTGAGATGCAGCTGGCCAGAACGCCTGAGTTTGTCAGCTTCCTTCAGCCCCAAGTAGAACAAAATTTTGGTTCCCACTCGGCGTTTGCCTCGGACAATCTGTATCGCCATATCACTCGCGTTTCTGCAGGCCATATCCGCGTCGCAGCCGATGAACTGACCTACCCAATGCATATCATCCTGCGCTACGAAATCGAACAAGCATTGATGCTGGAACAGATAGAAGTGGCCGACATTCCAGCGTTATGGGATGAAAAAATGCAGCAATATTTGGGCGTTGCTACGTTAGGGAATGACAAAGATGGTTGTATGCAGGATGTGCATTGGGCAGCAGGGGAATTTGGCTACTTTCCCACGTATACACTAGGCGCTCTATATGCTGCGCAGTTGACCGCATCACTGCGTAAGACACAACCTGACTTTGGCGCAGCCATTGCCCAAGGTGATTTTGGCTCGATCAAACATTGGCTATCACAACACGTCTGGCAACACGGTGGCCGTTACACTACTGAGCAGATCATCACCATGGCGACGGGCGAGCCGTTAAACCCCGACTTTTTCGTTAACCACCTAAAACGTCGATACCTAGATGAATAACGGCCTAAGCAGTGCACGAGCCCGAGCATGATGTAATGAGTAATAAAGTCAGCGACCTGATCCGCTACTACCAAGCGTGTTATGCGCTAGATAACGCCAGCCTCAATCTTTGGAACCTGCATAAGATTAAGGCCGCAGATCGTGTCACCTTGACCGGCAATGAACTGCTGCTGAGCGATCAAATGCCCGGTGCGCCGATCGCAGATGAGATCGCCGAGCCGCTATATAAGCGGGTGCAGCTTTACCAACGTGAACGTCAGCTGATTTACGCTTGCATGTTTATTGCCGGAACAACAGAGATCAAAGGAGAAAAACGCCAACTGGCCAGCCCTCTGGTGTATGTCAACGTCACACTGCACCAAGACGAAAAAGGCTACTACGTGACGGCCGACAACAGCGAATTTGTATTGAATGAGGCGCTGTTAGCCGAGCTGATACCTCAAGATGCTTCATCCTCCGGCGGTACGCACACCAAGGACAAAGCATCTTCACTCTCGCTAATCCCAGGAGAGTTTAAAGCGGTGACATTGGCAGATATGCTGCGCGCCTCTTCTCACGCTATCGACCTGCTGCCGGCACTAAAATATCCCGCTCTCGCGGCAAAAAGTGTCCTCAGTAAACTATCGAAGCAGCACGGATTAACACTGATCCCATCGGCGATGGTGGCGCTGATAGAAAAACCCAAAGGCACACGGGGCGTTATCCATGAGCTGGATAAAATCTCTGCCTGCAGCGTTCTTTCTCCCCCGATACGGCAGCTGTTTGACACCGTTCCGCCATCCACCAGCGCAGTTACCAGTCAAGCAGACCTGCTGCCAGGGCTACTTTCCAACGTACAAACGCAGGTAACCCAGATCGCCGCCTCGGCGCCGCTTGGATTTGTCTCTGGCCCACCAGGCACAGGAAAAAGTTACACCATCGCTGCCGTCGCCGCTGAGCATATGGCGCGGGGAGAATCGGTACTGATCGCCACCTCATCAGAAAATCCGCTCAACGTCATCGCTGACAAGATAACAAGCCAGTATGGCCTGAAAGATGTGCATGTCAGAGTGGGCAGCCCAAACTATCTACGTCAACTAAAAAGCTATCTAAACGACCTTCTAAGCGGCTACCAACCCAACATCACAGAACAGGCTCTCACCGCACTCACGCAGCAGGTGGTCAGCCTAAATGAACAATTAAGTCGTGCTGAAACTCGGTTAACAAAGAAAAATCGCGCGGGCGTCAAGCGCGGACAACGGCTCAGTAGCCTAGAGCAACGCTATCCGCGCCTGGGCCGTTGGTACTTAAAACTGGCTCGCCAACGCATACGTAAGATGAGCCAGCTATGGCCCTTACTGCAACAGATCCATCAACAGCAGCAGCAACGTGAATCCCTCGCTGCTCAGTTGTTACAGCAGCAAACCCAGTGGAATATCGCAAACCTACTTGGACAATCCCGCTCAACACTGCAAACCTTTAACAAGGCGATCAGGTCCAGAGCGTCAGCAACCCAAGCGGAGCTGTTCGAGCAGATTGACTACCGGCTACTGTTAAAAACCTTTCCGATCTGGCTGGCACAACTGAATAGCTTGCATCGTGCGATACCTAATCAAGCCGCGCTGTTTGATCTGGTGATCATCGACGAAGCCACACAAACCGATATCGCAAGCTGCCTGCCCGCTCTTTATCGCGCCAAGCGCGCACTGATCGTGGGTGATGACAAACAACTACGCCATGTGTCATTTCTGTCTTACGCCAAACAGCAAGCCGTGGCCGCAAAGTACGCGCTGCCTTCCACACAGAAAGGGGTTTTGAGTTATCGAGACTGCAGCATTCTGGATCTAGCCCAACAGGCCATCAACAACCAAGACCATGTTGCGTTTCTTAATGAACATTTCCGTAGCAGCGCAAAACTGATCGATTTCAGTAATCAGAAATTCTACCGCAACCAACTTAAAATCATGCAGCAGCGCCCAGATCATGAGAAAGGCGAGATGATTATCCACCATGTTGCAGGAAACAGAGATAGCCAGGGCACCAACGACATCGAAGCCGAAGCGCTACTTAACCGGCTGGAAGTCCTGATCCGCGATGCTGACGCGCAACAGCAGCCAAAAAGTATCGGCGTACTCTCCCCGTTTCGCGCCCAAGTGGAAAAGCTCACCGCGGCGATCCAGTCCCGCATTTCGCTCGATCAAATAGAACGTTTTAACATTACCGTCGCCACCCCATATGGCTTTCAAGGCGAAGAACGCGACATCATGCTTAGTTCATGGGTCGTAGACCCTTTATCTAAACGAGCTGCGGTCTATCTCAACAAACCTGACATGTTTAATGTCGCCGTGACCCGTGCTCGTGGTGCCCATGAGCTTTTCGTTTCCGTCACCGAATCAGAGCTTCCCTCCAACTTACTCACCGAATACCGGGCCAACCTGCGCAACTACGAAGCAAAACAGCTCGAAAGTGCTGTTTGCGACCAGTTCCAACAGGAGGTGATCCACGCACTGGCACAGCACAATATTCGCTGTTGGAGTGGAGTACACATTGCGGGCACAGATATCGACATTCTGTGCAAATACGACGACCACTATTTGGCGATTGATTTAATCGGCTTTCCGGGGCCTTGGGTAGATTTCTTCGACCTGACGACGTACAAAATACTCAAACGCGCTGCACTTGATGTGGTTCCAATCAGTTATGGCCTGTGGCGTGTAGACTCTGCCTTTTGTGTTGAAGAGGTGCTCAACCGACTTAAAAACGCCTCAACAACGGTTGCCAGTGAAGCCCTAACCAATTGCAAGATAGACAAATAGACACTGACATTGTCACCACCAAAACATGGATCGCCGAAATGATTTGTTCTGCCACTAAAGCCCTGCTCATCGCCATCTTAAGCCTCTCACTGTTTGGCCTGCCAGCCTTGGCTAATTCAGTACCCAGCGACCAAGAGCTGGAAGATATGGCGAAAAAATTTGAGGACGCAAATCAATTCATGGAACAGATGGAGGGCAAATTAACCCCCATTCTCGAACACAGCGCCCGCCTGGCGGATATGATTTCACAGGTCATCGATCAGAATGAATCTGCAGACACGATTGATTCACTCATTGCTGCGGCAATGAACGGCGACGATGGTTTAGAAGCCCTCGGCAAAGCGATCAAATTCACGCCAGAGCAAAAAAGCGCCATCAATAAAGATCTCACGCAAAACCTCACCCTGTTCGACAGTTTTCTCACTGAATTGATTGCCACCACACAGAGTGCCCCATGCCACAACCAAGTACAAAAACTGCAAGGGCAACTGCAAGAGGTCACGCCCTACTTTGATGACTTCAAGCAGCTAGACGTCACCCATACCGAACAGCGCGGAGAAGCTTACATCCAACTGATGAGCTTTACAGGCTTAGAGTTGTTAATTGGACAATCTGGGCTTGTTCTATTTAGTTGCAGTATGGCGTAGTCAGCTAGCGAGTTGGGCTAGGACAACTAGCCCTTATCTTCCAAACGGGTGATTCTGAAATCCGGTCGCGGGCAGTGTTAAGCCCTATCGCAGCATGTCACCGATCTCAATATTGCCTCAGGAGGTTTACTCCATCACCGCCCACGACTCTCCATCTCTGATATACAGATGTTCGGATAAAGCATGAGTCTCGCTGTAATCAAACGATTGCATTGTCTCTTTTAGCTTAGCGATGGCATCGGGGTTGTTTCGAGGCGCATACAGCACATAGTCACGATGCGGAATAGCTATCACAACAGCATCGTTAATCTCGCCCTCTATTTGCTCCCAAAGCGGTGAGAACAGGACGGCATTGGCAATCATGTTGTTTTCACAGCTCAAGGAGAAAAAGCCGTCATGTTCGTTTTTGCGGATATCTTTCAGATACAGCAATACGTTTTGTGTTGCTGTCGCTTTGATCGTATCAAGGTCAATTCCGTGTTGTTTGGCCAAAGCTGGGCTAAGCGCAATAAAGTTATCCCCATCATCAATGGCGTAGGTCAGCCACAAATCCGAGAACAAGAACTCAGAAATGGGTCGCATTTCATCGGTCATCTGCGGTATGTCATCCATCGCTTTAACAAAAGCATGGTTCTTCAATCGTGGCACAACGAAGGGAGTGGAGGCCTCCTCTTCCGTTTCCTGAGTAAGCTGATCTTGAGGTAGAAGTGTGCTTTTTACTACACCAGACTTAAGTCCAACGTAGTAAGCAAACTCTGCAATCAGCCACCAAGCAACAACCGCAACCATCACCACTGAAAAGGTGTAGCCTAAGTATTTCTCAATCAACAACCATAGGACGATAGCGACAACCAAGCCTACCGCAGCAAACCCCCAAGCATGAGTTTTGTCTACGCCGATATCTGAATCACAGCTTGCACAGTTGATATTGGCCGGGCTAGATGCGGTCACCACCTTTCTTAAATCAAGTGATTCTCCGCAATGGCTACATACACGTGTTGTCATAACTCCCCAAAAAGGCTTCCTTGTCTCTAAAGTGGGGGCAGTATAACGAGAGGAATTAGACTTGTATGCGCTGAGGATTAAGAACCTGCTAAACAGATATCCAGAAATCCCCTCAAAAACAGAGTTCTATATTAGGAAATGACGCTTGGCGTTACTACACGCTATACACATAAGAGATGAGTTGTCTGAAAAGGCGCTGTGGATACCGTAAGCGACGATAGAGATGAGATGTTATGCAGAACCTAGGCGGGGGGAGTACCCCCACCAAATTTAATTAGTGATATCTTGTATAAAATAGATAGTCCGACGGCGTTAGCTTTTCCATGTCACTTTCCGAAACTTCGCGAGAAACAAATCCGTTCTCTGTTGCAGTAAAGTGAAGACCATTATTGAAGCACCAACCAATGAACTCATTCTTTGCTACTTCTACCTGCTCGCAATACTGCTCACCAGGATCGTCATATACATCCAGTATTACAGGAGCTTCACCACAGGTATTTTTTACCAGCGTAAATGAAGCCGCAGTACCATACATAGTGCCGTAGTTAACGTAGTCGGCGCACTCGTCACCATCAACATCGACCTCTATTGTCATAGTCGTGTGAATATCTGGAAAGCCACCGTCATACAGCTCAAGAATGCTTATATCAAATGGCACGTAGACAACCTCATTAAAATTGCCTTCACCATCATTGAGCAGAACCGCATTCATTCCATTAACATCATTACCGTGGATGTCGTTGCGATCATAAGGGCTGGCTGTACCACCCATGACTAAATCCAGCGCGTCATCACCATCGAAGTCCATTTGCTGGCACCATGTATACATTAAATATACATTTCCAACATCTTCTGGAATGTCATTTAACGTCCCAACATACTCTTGTGATATGTAATCCAATGGCAAACGCCCAACGACTTCATTGTTCATGATGGCATTACCATCATTTGCCATATAGGAAACATCATTCAAGTAAGTGATCACTACATCATTTACGCCAACACCACGAAAATCACCACTACATGAGCCATGAGAGAAAGTTAGTTCTTGCTGCAACGTATCAGTGGCAACAACAAAGTCATTTCCTTCCACTTGTAGCCATAGGCCATCTTGACCACCTGGCCAAACGCCTTCATCAGGCGCCTCGTAGCCATGATCTGCGAAATATATATCATCCAATCCATCGCCATTGAAATCACGGATCTCAGCAGTACGCGTACCTTCACCAACACTCAACTTCTTCATGGTAAAGTTATTGTTGCCATCATTAAGGTAAAGATAGGCACTACCATCAATAACCACGTGTTGTTGATGATCATTGTAATCACTGGTGAGCACCAAAACATCGCGATGGCCATTGCCGCCCATATCAATATTGTAGAAATTGAACCATCGAATTAACTCATAGCGGTCAGGATCGTCTTCGACTTCTACAGGAACGTGTCCGAAGTAAATGTCTTCGATGACTTGCTCACGTAATTTTTCATATAACGCTAACGTAGTCAGCTCTGGCCCATCATTACAGCTAGCATCCCACCAATACTTACCTTCAGCTTCACACTGCTCTTGCGGTGTTGGTTCAGGGGTGCCATTACACTGCTGATCCCACCAATAATTGCCTTCTGCTTCGCATTGTTCTTGCGGCGTCGGTTCAGAGGTGTCATTACACTGCCCATTCCACCAATAGTTACCATCTGCCATGCATTGCTCTTGTGGCGTAAGCGTTGGTTCGGGATCTGATGAATCAGCATCACCGCTGCCACCACCTCCGCCACCACATGCGACGAGTCCAAGCGAAACGAAAAGTACTACGAGTATCTTCATGCGATTAAAATCTACTTTTTGCTTCGTGAACAAATCCTCTATTACACGAAGGGAAGTTATTGGCTTCGACCATCTATGGCAGAACTGCTTAGTTACATAATACCTATCGGTATTAGGAGGGTATGTTCCTTAAGTAACAGAGGTGACTACTTTTTGAACAACTAAAAGAGAGAGCGGAATTTATAGTGTTGAGATGGGTATTTCAATTGCTTCCGATCAAAAAACAACCATATAACTAAGTCAAAAAAAATAACATACACAAAGGCTTAACCAAGCTCATACCAATCAATAACAAGAGGTAGAGCAGGGCAACAGATGAAACCGAAACGTAACACTTAACAGCTTACGTCAGTTAAAAAGCACGTTAGATAGTTTTTCTTACCGATGCAGCGATCCTGACCGTCAATCGCGAGAAATCAATGGAGCAGCTCCCTTTGTTCCCAAAGAATGCCGACCCAAGACAGTCATCAGAGTAGATATTAACGCCGCAGCCGCGTGCTGCCTGATATCCAAAGAGCGAAGAGGAGTTGATAAGCTACGTTGTCAGCGCTTTTATAACGCGAGCTGGGTTGCCTGCAACCACCACGTTATCCGGGAAATTTTTAGTCACCACCGCCCCGGACCCGACAACGACATTGTCACCCAGACGAACCCCGGGATTAATGGTCGCATGACCGCCAATCCAGCAGCTATCGCCAATCGTGATAGGCTTTGCGAACTCAATACCTTTATTGCGTTCGATGGGGTCTAGAGGGTGACAAGCCGTATAGAGACCCACTTGAGGGCCGATGAAACAGTTATCGCCAATGCGAACTTCAGCACAATCCAAAATGACACAGCCGAAATTCATATAGAAGTTGTTACCAACAAAGATGTGCTGACCATAATCACAGTTGAAATGAGGTTCGATTTTAATCTCGCCACCAATGCCACCCAATAGCTGCGCAAGTAATTTTGTGCGTGCTGCCAGATCTCGACGTGGAGTCACATTGTAGCGAGCAGTGATTTCACGCGCCTCTGCTCGCAACATTGTTAATACTTCATCGCTGGGATCATAGATATCACCAGACAGCATTTTTTCTAATTCGCTCAACCTAGTCATCCAGTATTTTAAGTGGTTGAAATGACTTACTACAGAGTTTAGCTGGTCACCGGATGAAAAGGACTAATGCCGCGTGCCACCGAATGTCTTGCCAGTGCGGCGTTCCTTACCGCGAATCTCGACAAACCAATTGATCTGACGCCTCTGGTCGCGAAGTGGCCTTGTCCAGTGACGAGCTAGTGACAGGGATTGTTATACCTAAAAGTCGATACGCCAAACATTAAGAATTCTCATTGAGAGAAGAACTACAGCTAATGTAGCCACCAGAAAAAACGCAGCTACGATGTAGTAGAACGATCTGACAACCCTTACCTTGGCGCGAAAGAGAAAATTGCATGATTTGTCCGGAACAGCGGGGATGTTAGGAAAAACTGCCAGAAGGAAGCTGAATAGCAACGTCCATAAAAAAACCACTACGCTGGGGATGAGATAAACATCTTTACTGGCTCCCTCAGCGATCAAGACAACATAGAGAAAAGCTGACAAAGACACGACAGAAGCAATCGTAACAACCGGTTTTAGCCATCCTGCTTTTGTGGAAGCAGAATTGAGAACTTCAAGCATTTAAGAGCTCCTTATCAGGGATGTGACACTTGCATAAGCGGCACAAAATGCTTGGCTATAATTTGCGATAAACGAGCACAAAACAAGCTTTTTGCGTCCGCATACTCGGTAACTTGTTGCCTAATCTCAACAGATTAGCGTTGTTTCGCAATCTATTGGCTCTCAAATTTTACTTCTGTGCGGACAAAAGAGGATTGGGGAATTAGGCCTGTCACCCCCAATCTTATCGATGGTTGGCTCTGGCCGCCTAGTGACAACTCTGCTCAATCGCCACGGCCACTGCCACACTCGCCCCCACCATGGGGTTATTCCCCATGCCGACAAACCCCATCATTTCAACGTGGGCGGGCACCGAGGATGAGCCTGCAAACTGGGCATCGCAGTGCATCCGTCCCATGGTGTCGGTCATGCCATAGCTGGCGGGTCCCGCACCGACGTTATCGGGGTGCATGGTGCGTCCGGTACCGCCACCAGATGCCACGGAAAAATATTCCTGCCCTAGCAACAATCGCTCTTTTTTATAGGTGCCAGCAACCGGGTGCTGAAAACGAGCGGCATTGGTGCTGTTGCCGGTGATAGACACATCCACCGCTTCATGATGCATCACCGCAACCCCCTCCACCACGTCGTCGGTACCGTAGCAGCGGATACCTGCACGTTCGCTGTGGCCAAACCTCTTTTCCCGCACGATGGCAAGCTTGCCAGTGGCATAATCAAGTTGAGTTTGCACATAGGTAAAGCCGTTCATCCGCGCGATAAGATAAGCGGCGTCTTTACCTAAGCCGTTCAAAATCACCCGGATCGGCTTTGCTCTGGCTTGGTTCGCATATTGCGCGATCTTAATCGCGCCTTCTGCCGCCGCGAATGACTCATGGCCCGCCAGGAAACAAAAACATTCGGTCTCTTCATCCAGCAACCTTGCGGCCAAATTGCCATGGCCTAACCCCACCTGTCGCTGCTGCGCGACAGAGCCTGACACACAAAAAGCCTGTAATCCTTCACCTAGCGCGGTCGCTGCCTCTTTTGCCTTGTGGGCGTTAGAGCGCAGTGCAATGGCTGCGCCCAATACATACGCCCAAGCGGCATCTTCAAACGCGATGGGCTGGGTTTCAAACACGATCTGATACGGGTCAAAGCCCCGTTCGCTGCACAGCTCCCGTGCGGCTTGTAAGTCTGCCAGTTGATACTTCTTTAGTGCTGCTTCAATGCTTTGCTGGCGGCGCTCAAAACCTTCAAATAGATTCATTTTTCGCCCCTTAAGATTTGCGTGGATCGATGGTTTCTACGGCATCATCGAAACGGCCATAACGGCTCTTGGTTTGTGCCAGTGCGTCGTTGGCATCCATACCATCAGCGATTTTGGCCATCATCTGGCCCATATTGACGATCTCGTAGCCGATGATTTCCCGATCCTCATCCAAGGCCAGTTGAGTCACATAACCTTCCGCGATCTCTAAATAACGCGCCCCTTTGGCCTTGGTGCCATAAGCGGTACCCACTTGTGAACGCAGCCCTTTGCCAAGATCTTCAAGCCCAGCGCCCACAGGTAATCCCCCTTCAGAGAACGCCGTTTGGCTGCGGCCATAGGCCAAATTCTTAAATATCTCCCGCATTGCAACGTTGATGGCATCGCACACCAAATCGGTATTGAGTGCTTCAAGTATGGTGCGCCCGGTGAGGATCTCTGATGCCATGGCGGCCGAATGGGTCATACCGGAACAGCCGACGGTTTCAATCAGACACTCCTCTATCACGCCGTTTTTAACATTCAATGACACTTTGGTTGCCCCTTGGTGGGGCGCGCAAGTACCGACGCCGTTAGAAAATCCTGAAATGTCTTTAATGCCAATGGCATTAACCCATTCACCTTCAACCGGAATGGGCGCATTCGCGTGATCTGGGCCGCGGGTCAACGGGCACATGTTTTCAATAGTGGTGGTGTAGTTCATAACTATCCCCATAAGCTGAAACGTCTTCAATGAGTTTAGGCTCATTGACGCAGCATGCGCCAAAACGATGAACAATTAATAGCCAATAAAATATGACGATTCTAATTGAAGCGTGTGAGCGACAGTCATAAGCGAAAACTGCAGATATGGCGGTCATGGGATTTTTCTCTGAACAGGGAGGGTGGAAATGAAGCGGGAGCAAAAGAAAAGGCATGCTGGATGGAGCCTCACCAGCATGCCTTGATCATGGGTAGACGCGCTCTTGCCACAAAGGACAAGAGCTAACATATGTCTTTCAACACTGTTTAACTACATGTTTTCTCGACGCCTTCCAATAACAACACACCATTGCTGCTGGCAGGGAAAGTCACCTTGCCGTTTGCCACTGTCGCTTTGTTGTTATTGTAGAACTCTGTCACTTCCCAGCAGTCGCCGAACACAGATGACACATCCACCGTAACATTACCGCTGGCACCAAATACAACGATCACCGCGTCACCATCTTTCTCACGCTTAAAGGTGTAAGGTGATGCGCTGAGTTGGGTATGGCTACCGGCACCCACTGCAACGTGACGCGCACGGAACTGCCCTAAACGCTGCCAGTGGCTATGCACGTTCTGATCGATACTGCTCCAGTTCATAAATGAGCGTAGCGTTAGGTCGCCAAACGGCGCATCAACCAATGGACGTGCGGTTTCATCACCGTAATAGATCTGCACGGCACCCGGAGCCATCAACAGCGCTGAACCGCCATCAATCAAGTTACTGCGGCTATACATGCTCTTATCATGGCTTGAAATGTAACTCAGTACGTTAAACGTTGGATCCGTGTTGATAGACGCTGCATAACTGCTGTAAACACCTTCAATACTGCCCAGTGACACACCGGCAAAATTAAAGTTGATCATCGAATCAAAACCATAGTCGAACCAATGGCTGCGCCCTACCCCATGGTCGAAGTACTCGCCCGTCATCCAGAAGTCCAGTTCTTGCTCATCTGGAAATTTGTTAGGATTGGCAGCACGCCATTCGTTCAGTGCGATAACCGATTGATCTTTCAGACGCTTGAGCACCTCTTCGCCCTGGCCTTCCATATTTTTAACGGTGTCCATACGGATACCGTCAAAGCCGTATTCACGCACCCAATCGGTGATCCATTTGATAAAGTGATTACCTACCGTGCGTGGATAACCGGTGTTGTTGAAGAAGGCATCCAACTCAGCCTGTTCTTGGCTCAAGCGACCCTCTTTCGCCCATTTGTTTTGCAGTAAAGGGGGTAAAGAAACGGTGGCGTTACTTTCTAACTTCACATCAGGTAAGCCACCACCACAATCAAAAGCACCATAGGCTTCAGCACAAATGTCGTAGCCAGTTGCTTTGGTATGACGGATCCAATCTCGGCCCCAGAACTGGCTCCATGCGCCATCACTGTAGTTAAAATAGTTACCGTAGGTTTCATAGTGGATGGTACTTGGATCACTGGTGTAGTAGTAATCTTCCCAGCCAGCATTAAGCGCACCATACGGCTGCTGAGAGGCATCGATCAGGTTGTCGTAGCCGACGTGATTAATCACTACGTCGAGCACCACACGGATCCCCTTCTCATGTGCGGTATCAACGAATTCAAGCAAGTCAGCCTCTGTGCCCATATTGGCGTCAACAGCAGTGGGGTCGAGCATCCAGTAACCGTGGTTACCGTAGTACTTGAAGTTTGCACCACCAACAAAACCGTGGATCTGCTCAATGGGTGATGTCAGCCAGATCGCTGTGATGCCTAAGTCGTTGAAGTAGTCCTCTTTCAGTTTTTGCGTCAGCCCTTTTAGATCACCGCCTTGGAACGCACCTACACGGTTTTCATAACCGGCATATGGCGAGCCATTACGGTCCTTCTCACGACCATAGCTGTGGTCATTGCTGGTATCTGCGTTTAGGAAACGATCGGTCAATACGAAGTAAACAGTGGCGTTGTCCCAGCTGAAACTGGATGCCGACGGCTTTTCAATCTTCTCGAAAAGGAAACTTTCAGTATCGGTAGACACGTCATTACTTGCCCAAAGGCGCAGCTCAACTGTATCGCCAATATCCAGACCTTCACCCAACGAGATCTGGTCGCCTGTGTTGTATGGCGTGCCCGCCATTGGGTCTGAACCGTCCAAGGTATATCGACCACCAGTGACGTTGTCACCGTCAGCTTCCAAGGTCACAACAATCGACGCTTGCCAGAACTTCAATTTGGCACCACTGATACCCACTTCTGCAGGTACTGGGGGCACATCACAACTGTCTGTCCAGCGGTTGTCAGCATAGTAGTAACAACCATCCGATGAACGGGTCAACGTGTCTGTTTGGCTGGCGCCATTGTTGTTAAAGATCATTTTGCTAGAGCTGCTATTGGGGAATTTATAGCGGAACCAGTCTTCGCCCAGCTCTTTCATGTCATCACCGCTCCAATCGGTGTCCGGCCATGAGCCTTCTGGTATGGCGTCCCAGTGGTGGATCTTGGCATCCCAGCCACTGGGCGCTTTCAACCACACAGTAAAACCAACTTGTTCCGGATCGCCTTTGGTATAGGTGTACGTAGCAGAGTCGCTACCCACGTCATTGGCAACCTCGACATAGAGATCAACCGACTGACCGATCTCTAAATCAGCGCCTACGACAATGACATCGCCATTTTCAAATGCAACCGCATCACCCGTGCTGTCGCTTAACAGGTAAGTCGCGTCTGTCGCTTCACCTTTATAACTCAGGGTGACCGACAAGTTATCGCTGGTAAACGTTTTGCTCTGGGGGCTTACCGTCAACTCTGGAGCAGACGGACCCACAACCAACTCTGCATCAACCTGCTTAGCGGTTTCATCAAAGCTGATTAGAAATTTTTCACCATCTGTGACAGGAAAATCTTGCGTGGGATAGGATTCCTGCCAATCAGTGGAACAGCGTGCCACTTTAAAGCGCGCCGGATCTTCTTCACCATTAAACGGCTGCAGCAATTCAAATAACCCGGTATCTGGGTTGTATGGCATCACTGTCTTTGTCCAGCCGTTCGGCGTTCCGCGGAAGCACCAGTCGGACTCTGGATCACCCGTCACATTCACAGTGACTGAAGCTGTGCCCTTGGCTCCACCATCGTCAACCACAGTCAGAGAGATGCTTTGTTCACCCAGTTCATTGAAGGTGAATTGTGCGGTTTCTGTGGTTTCGCGATTACTCCATGCATAACTGGCGATCTGCCCATCTTCATCCCAAGAGTCACTGCCGTCAAAGATGATAGAATCACCTAGCTCGACCTCAAGCGGCCCCTCAGGCGTGATCACGGCATGGGGCGCAATATTTGGCTCGCCCATAGACATGCTCAACGTATTGGCGTTTTCATTCACCTCGATGGTGTAACGCCCAATGACCTGGGTATATATATCACCGCCGCTTTGCACCAGCATGATCGGGTCGCTACTGTCACTGCTGCCGTAGTTCAGGCTCCAATCACCATACACATCTAGCTTAAAGCGCTGGTCCTGACGACCATCAAAGTCGACCTCCACCTGCCACACACCCTCTGTTTGCTCGACAAAAGGCGTGATATCCCAATCATTTGGCGTGCCACGGAAGTAAAGGGATGGCCATCCGTCTGGCTCACCCTCACAATCGGCCACTTCCACACGCTCAATGTGCTTGCTGTCGCTGTAGAACGTAATCTGGTAGCTAGTATTGGCAACAACGGATATATCATCTTGCGGGTAGCTTTCTTGCCAATTTCCCCAACGGTCAATTTTGAATCGGGGGTTATCACTGCCGAAAGTCTGACAAGTCTGATATTCAGTGCCTTGTACATGCGTTAACGGTGTTGTTTTCCAGTCGTTTGGTGTGCCGCGGAACTCCCACTCTGCTTGCGCAGTAAAGGAAGCAGCGAACATACCAACGAGCAATAGCTTCTTCATCATCAATTCCCTTGTTTAAGGCTTCGCCTATCGAAAGCCTTAGATAGTGATCCTGTCGGTGGCGGCGTAAACGCCGAGAAATCACCGACAAAAATAGCGCCTCACTGGCGCCACTCGGGTTGACCATCGCAACCACGATGATCCGCTATCACTTCTAATACTTGCGCCCAAAACCTCATGAAAAAGCACACGCGAAGAACGCTATTGATGTGCCGCTAGGAGAGCACTCCTATTGCTCGCTGCTCTATCTAAATCATGAAGAAAACTGCTTGCACAAACCGCCACCAGAAGTTAGCGGTATCATGCTAGCAATAGATATCGCTAACACGAAGGTAATCTGTTTACTTATTGACCTTTGTCATATTCGAATAAATGAATGCGCTGGAACTGAGATCTGTATCACGCGGCAAACAGAGCCAAATGACGATTTCATAAAATGGAAATATTTCTTTATTAACAGAAGGAAAGATGAAGGTTGTGTGACAATAAGCGAGAAGACAAGTACCGTAGTAAAGAGAATGCGATGGCGACGCCACAAACATCACGGTGAAGCAGTGATGTTTGTGGCGTCAATGTTAATCCACTACAACAGCTGTCTTTTTCTGGTGCAAAATGTTACTTATCATGCGAAAAATAAGCCCAGTGCAAGCCAGTGAACAAACCACGGTTGCTCCACTTGGCCAATCCAGCATTGCGGAAAGCCCCAAACCGATAACATAGGCGACTACGCCAACGCCGTAACCACACAGCAGACGCATAGGTCCTGGGGCTAACAGCCAAGTAGCTAACGTCGGCATAACTAATGATGCGAACACCAAATAGACACCCACTAAGCTGACAGAGCTCGTTATGGCGATAGCGAAAAGTGGATAGAACCAGCCACTCTCGATCAATTTAGGCCGCAAGTAAGTCAGCAGCAGTATGCTCAGGTAAATCAATCCATGTACCCACAGATCTTGCCAGCTGACCCAAAGGATAGAGCCTGAAAGCGTCTGTTTTATCAGTTCAGCACCGTGTGGGTCATGAGAGAGCAGCAGTAACGCCAACGCCGCAGACACCACATAAACACAACCGATTACTGCTTCCAGTTCTTGCTTTAAACGCGTTTCAAGCCACGCCAACAAGCCCGCCCCCACCAATGCAAAACCGGCAGAAGCGAGGTAAGTGGCCCAGGCACCATAATGCTCGAAGTGCATTAACTGCGCAAAAACCACACCTAACGCGGCCACTTGGGCAATCGCCAGGTCGATAAAGATGATGCCACGTTTAAGTACTTGGTAGCCCAAAGGCACATGGGTTGCTAACACTAAGACACCGGCGCAAAGCGCCGGTAACAGGATCAATGTTAGATCCGCAAACTCCATCAGGCTCTCTCCACCGCTGCCAACAATTGTTGAATTATGCGTTGATAGAGCATAAACAGATCAGCAGTGTCATCCGCCCCCACACTGTACGCCAGTGGGATCACCGGCTCGTCAGATTTTCCACCCAGCCATTGCGCTGCTTTCGGATCTTGATAGTTGGCGTAGATGATACCTAACAACGGTTGCTCCTGAAGCTGTTTCAACACGCTGGTTAGGTGGCCACTGGTGGGTGGCAACCCCGGCTTAGGCTCCAGATCTGCGATCTGGGTAATACCCAACCAGTCAAACAGATAACGGAAAGAGCTGTGGTAAGCCACCACCTGCTGTCCCTGCAACGGTTTGGTTTGTTGTTCCCATTCAGCCAGTGCCGCTTGCCAGCGTGTGGTAAATGCTGTCAGCCGTTGTTGATAGTTATCGGCATTTTCAGGATCAATCTGCTGCAAGCGTTTAGCCAGTGCAATGGCAATCGTCTGTATGCGATGGGGATCAAGATGCACATGGGGATTCCCTGAAGCATGTACGTCGCCCATCAAGCGCGATACATTCTCCAGCACATCGAGCCGTTCAACCTGCTCGGCGGCGTAAAATGCCCCCGGCTGGCTATCACGGACATCACTATTATTGGCCTTCATCTGCAGCGCTGGTAACCAGCCGGTCTCCAGCTCGGCACCACTGCAAATAAACATATCTGCACGCCGCAGTTTGGCGATCAAACTCGGCCGAGCTTGCACCATGTGTGGATCCTGATAGGCGGTGGTAGCGCTGTAGATATCAGCGTCCGGCACCAGCTCCTTGGCCAGCGCAGCCCATTCAGGTTCACAGGCAAAAATGTTCAGCGCCTGCAGCTGCGGTGCCAACAATAGCAACGCAGCAAGCAGGGTTAAGCGTTTAGAAAAGGTGCGCACCGTGAGCCCCCATAGATCCAACGAACTGAATGGAGAAGATGTCATCATCCATATCTTCCATGCTCTCATCGCGGGTGTACTGTAAACGCACAGTCGCAAAATGGGAGTAGTTCCAATCCACCATCAGATCGGTGGCTTTAGGTTTAAATCCGTCACTGTAGGTATCAGACGGCTTCAGCTCACTGTAACGGATGCCAGCCGACCAGTTAGGTGACCAACGATAGACCACGCTGCTATACCAGCCTGTATTGTGGTCGTCTTGGCGCAGTTCGCGCTCAAATGCACCCTCATGCTCTTCACCGTACCAGCCATCTTCCTTAACGTAGAAATATTCACTCTGCCAAGTCAGGCTCTGGTATTTATAGTTGCCATTCGGCGCCCACTTCCAGACAAAATCAGCAACGTAGAAATCTTTGTTACCGTCAAAATCACACGCGCCAAACTCAAAGCCATGATCGTGATCGTCGTGGTCATCATGATCGTCATGATCGTCATGATCATCGTGGTCGTCATGTTCATCGTGGTCATCGCCATGATCATGGGTGGAACACTCACCAAAATCATTGTCTGTGCGGAGCCAGCTAATACCCGCCTGCCAGCTATTCGACTCATCAAAGTCATCACCGAATTTTGCGTAAACATTGGTCGCGCCGATGTTGCTACTGGCCGCCGCGGGGAACTGACCGCCTTTAAATGCCTCTGCGCCCAGTTCAATATAAGTCTCGGTTGGGGCGATCCAATTCAGTCGCACACCGTCATCATAGTAATGACTGCCAACAAAAGCACGGTACACCAGCGGACGATCAACATAATTATCCGTGTGGGTGTGCTTACTGTTGAGATACCCTAGGTTCGACATAAATCGACCACCACGCACCGACAAGCCATAAGGCATCGCCATGGTTTGGACGAATGCTTCTTCCAGCTCTACTTCCGTACTGCCATCATGCTCTTCCAACACGGTGGTGACCTTGCCGTAAAACATCTCATCAAACGCGGCGGACAGCGCCAATTCAGTGTGATCTAACCAAAAGCCATCGTCAGGGCCTGCAGAATGATCGCCATCGATGGGCAAGTTACCTATGCCATGAAAGTCACTACGATCGGTATAACCGACATTAATCACAGCAGAAATATTCGGGTTAATACCTGTTTCCGCGAGTAGAACAGTAGGCGCCATTGCGCCGATAAGCGTGCAGGTCAAGGCACGGGAAATTGCATGCAGTTTCACAATAAACTCCAAAAAACCAAAAAAGGTCGAAAGTTAAAATCGAATTATTTGTTTTGATTAAGCAGAGTAGGAAGGAGGACCACGGATGGAAGTACGACGAGAGGCCTGTTCGATCTGAACGACAACCAGCCCCTGATAGCCACCAAAATCAGCGACCAGCTCAGGAACAACAATGCCGGCAACAGCAAAACCTGGTTGCGCCTGCTGAAAATGGACGGCACAAACCGCATCGCTGTCCTGCAGATGGATCGGGTGCTCGGCATTGTGGATGCACTGCATGCCTTGCCAAAGCAACATGAAGACGAATAAAAGCCGTCCCAGCGACAAGCGCTGCAACACTGCTTTTTTTGATTGGCCGTTAATTGCGCCCACTCGTCTCACCCAATAGTAATAACAGGGGGATTGTATCGTTGAATTTGATAGTGGCAACCCTGGCGTTACACTTGGTCACAAAAAGATCACGAGCAGAACACAATAAAAAAGGGCCATTCAGGCCCTATTTCCAAATACTCAGTCGCTAAAAGTTCGCAGCAGGCGGGAGTTGTGCGTATCGCTCTCCAAGCGTATTCAGCACTTCACAGTCTCCCTCCAGCACGGCGACAATCAAAGATGTCTGCCGAAAGTGCTCAGGCAGAATAACTCGTCCGCCTTTGGTATCCTTCATGTTGTAAAAGCAGCGACGTCTAATCTGCTGCAGATCCTGTATGTCGTAATATAAAACTGTAATCGTATCGTGTTGCATCGCCAGCCCTCCAGGTCGCCGTCAATGCGCTCTCCCGACGCATAGCACTACTCCATTGCTGCGCACTTCTTAATCGCTGCGTTAAGTAGAGTGTAGACCCGCATGTGAAGTAACTCTAATCAGAGTTAATAACGATTTGAACTAGCAAAGCGATCAACTTAAACAAAAGCTAGTTTAGCGACCACTAAATAATATAAGTACTTATACGGATCCATTTCACATATTTGCTGATAAAACAGGCAGATCGGCAAGGAACACTACGACTTGCAACGAAATTAGATTTAACTCAAAACCTGTGTGCCGCTGATCGCTACTATGGGATCAGACTTATAACTAGAAACACTCCTATAACCATCTTGCCTCGTCAGGAGGATACCCGTGCAAACGATTACCACAGATATAGCTATTGTGGGAGCCGGAGGAGCAGGCTTACGGGCGGCCATCGCCGCTGCTGAAGCCAATCCGGAACTGGAGGTTGCGCTAATCTCCAAGGTCTACCCAATGCGAAGTCATACCGTTGCTGCCGAAGGTGGCGCTGCCGGTGTGATCCAAGATCATGACCAACTCGACTATCACTTCAATGACACCGTGTCCGGTGGCGACTGGCTGTGTGAGCAGGATGTGGTGGATTACTTTGTCGAAAACTGCACCGAAGAGATGATCCAGCTGGAACACTGGGGTTGCCCCTGGTCGCGTAAGCCCGATGGCAGCATTAACGTACGTGCATTTGGTGGCATGAAGATTGAGCGCACATGGTTTGCCGCTGACAAAACCGGCTTCCATATGCTGCATACGCTATTCCAAACCTCAACCAAGTATCCCCAGATCAAGCGCTACGATGAGCATTTCTGTCTTGATCTGGTGGTCGAAGATGGCCGCTGTCAGGGTGTGCTAGTCCAAGACATGGCAGAGGGTGAAACAAGCTTTATTCAAGCCAAGTCAGTGATTATCGCCACCGGCGGTGCAGGTCGTGTTTATCGCTACAATACCAACGGTGGCATTGTCACCGGTGATGGCATGGCGCTGGCGTTCCGCCACGGCGTACCATTGCGGGATATGGAGTTTGTTCAGTATCACCCAACGGGCCTTCCCGGCACTGGCGTACTGATGACAGAAGGCTGCCGCGGTGAAGGCGGCATTATGATGAACAAAGATGGCTACCGTTATCTACAAGATTACGGCTTAGGGCCAGAAGTGCCGCTCGGCACAACCAAAAATAAGCATATGGAGTTAGGGCCGCGAGATAAGCTCAGCCAATGCTTCTATCAGGAACAGAAAAAAGGCCGCACCATCAAGGACGAGACCTGGGGCGATGTGGTTCATCTAGATCTTCGCCACCTCGGTGAAGCCAAAATCGACGAACGCCTGCCCTTTATCCGTGAGCTATCCAAAGCTTATGTCGGTGTTGACCCGGTACACGCACCTATTCCAGTGCGACCTACGGTGCACTACACCATGGGCGGTATTGAAACCAACGGCCAATGTGCCACCTCCCTGCCCGGCCTCTATGCGGTCGGCGAGTGTGCCAGTGTCGGGCTCCATGGTGCCAACCGTTTAGGCTCAAACTCGCTGGCCGAGATCGTTGTGTTTGGCAAAGTTGCGGGGGAGCAGGCCGCACAGTTTGCTTTGAACAATAGCAATAGCGACAGTGCCAAACTGCAGGCGCAAGCCCAAGCGGGTCTCGATTCAGCGATGGCACTGCTTAACAGCGACGGCGATGAGTCGATGCCAGCGATCCGTAATGAGCTGGGACTAACCATGGAGGAGGGTGTTGGCATCTACCGCACCGAGGAGAGCATGCAGAAGTCCTGCGATGCGGTAGCGGCGCTGAAAGCACGCTTCAAAAACATCAAGATCGAAGATAAAAGCACGGTATTTAATACCGAGTGGCTGTACGCGATTGAACTTGGCTTCCTGCTCGACGTAGCGGAAACCATGTGTCACTCGGCGCTGCAGCGCAAAGAGAGCCGAGGCTCACATCAACGCATCGACGGCTATGAAGCCCGTGATGATGAGAATTTCCTCAAGCACACATTGGCCCATTTCAATGCGGAAGGCGCCCCAGAACTCAGCTATAGCGACGTTAAGATCACCAAGAGTCAGCCCGCTAAGCGTGTCTATGGTGCCGAGCTGGAGCAACAGGAGGCTGCGAAATGAGTTCAGCCCAAGAAAATATCACAGTAGAGGTACTGCGCTACCGGCCAGAGCAAGACGATAAGCCCTGGCTGCAAAGCTTTGACATCCCTTACAGCTATGAGATGTCGATCCTTGATGCGCTGCATTACATCAAAGATAACTGTGACAGCTCACTCTCCTATCGTTGGTCGTGCCGTATGGCGATCTGCGGTAGCTGTGGCTACATGGTTAACAAAGTGCCCAAGTTAGGCTGTAAAACCTTCTTACGGGACTACGTTAAATCGAATGGCGGCTCAGGTAAGATCCGCGTCGAAGCGCTGGCAAATTTCCCGATAGAGCGGGACTTGGTCGCCAAAATCGATGACTTTGTCGAAAAGTTGGAAACCATCAAGCCCTACATCATTCGGGAAACCGAGGAAAAACTGGCCGATGGGGCTTATCAGCAAACACCAGAAGAGATGGCTCGTTATAAGCAGTTTTCGATGTGCATCAACTGTGGGCTTTGCTATGCCGCCTGCCCTCAATATGGCCTGAATAATGAATTCATGGGCCCAGCAGCGCTGGCCTTGTTACAGCGTTATAACCGCGATTCCCGAGATCAGGGCAAAGGTGAACGCCTGCCAATTCTAAACTCAGAAGAGGGTGTTTGGGGCTGTACCTTTGTCGGCTACTGCTCGCAGGTTTGCCCAAAAGGCGTCGATCCTGCGGCAGCGATTAACCAAGGTAAGGTCGAAAGTAGTACCGACTATGTGTTGAATCTCGCCGGCATGAGCAAGGCTAAACAGTACAAAAGCGCCAAGCAGGAAAAACAAGCCGACTGCGGTAAAGGCGACTGTGGCTGCGGAGGTAAGTCATGAGTAAGCGTAAACCTTATACTCGCCCCATGGGGCCAACGTGGTGGGCAAGCCACCCCTACTATCGCTTCTACATGCTGCGGGAAGGCACCAGCGTGTTTGTCACCCTGTATACGCTCGCGCTGGTTTGTGCACTGTTTGCTCTGGTGAAAGGGGAAGCCGCCTGGGATGCCTATGTCGCTGCCATGAGCTCGCCGGCTGCCATTGTTTTCCATCTGGTTTGCCTCGCTATGGCGATGCTCCATGCGGTGACTTGGTTCTCCCTGACACCGAAAACTATGGATATCTGGATCAAAGGGAAACCCTTGCCGGAGAACCTGATTGTTGGCGGTCACTATGCTGGATTTGTAGTGGCGTCCATTGTCGTCATCGTTGCGATTGGAGGTTGGTTATGAGTTTTCAACGTTCTCACGAACCCATCGTCTGGTCGCTGTTTGGCGGTGGCGGTGTGGTTGCCGCATTCCTACTACCCGCACTGATACTGGTTACCGGGATCATGGCACCTGCAGGGTTATTAGATGGCGACGCGCTGTCCTATGCTCGCGTGCTGGCCTTCAGCCAGCACTGGTTGGGTAAACTTTGCTGGCTCACCGTGATCAGCTTGCCGATGTGGCATGCCATGCACCGTGTCTATCATGGCTTGCATGACCTGAAAGTGGGTGCGCGCGGTCTATTCTTTGTGCTTTGTTATGGCTTCGCTTTAGTGGTGACCATCGCCACAGGGACGCTGTTACTGGCGCTGTAAGCAAGCGTATTGACCGCCAAAAACAAACAAAGCGCCTACGGGCGCTTTGTCTTTATCTGCAGCGATTGTTCTATACCAGATAAGCACCAAACAGCTCTCCGTGGAAGCGCACGCAGATGGCATAAAGCAGTGCACCCAAGGCAACGACCAGCGCGTCACGCCAGTTCGCTTGCGGTGGCAAAGTGCATAACTTCTCTTGTTTCAGTGCCGATACCACAGCAAAGATAGCAAACAGGCCAAAGCTGCCAAACAGCAGCATCGAAGCCAAATCACCATTGACGATCAGGTGCCCCCAACTCCAGAAAGCGATACCGAGCAGAAAAGGATGGTGCAAACGGCGTCTTAGATTACAAGGGATCAGCATCGCCATCAGCAGAATGAAAAACAGCAGGGAAAACGCATAGGTTAAATGGCGCAAAATACCGGGCCAAACAGGCGACCAGAGATAGATATAACTAGCGATCGCCTTGCCATAAATAATCAGCGCCAGCCCGCTCACCGAGAGCAAAGAAAACCCAACCTTATAGCCCGAATCGCCAAGGCGACGCACCAACATACCACGAATAGCTGGGCGATAAGGCACCAGGTGCACGGCAAAAAACAGCAATAATCCAAAAGCCAGAATTGTCATAGTTACTCCATTAGGCCCATGACAGGAACGGAAGTTAATTGTCGTCTTTTAAGCATGGCATATCGAGATGATTAGTCCCAAGCATTCCCTGCTGACAGCATATAAATTAACGAAAAACTGTCTCATATCAGCTCCATTGGATCAGTGTTCAGTTTCAGGCACACTCTAGGTTTAACTTATCCTCCACCGAAGCGAAGTCACACCATTGAAATCAACGCCGTCTAATGCAACAACTCAGGTACTGATCATCGGCTACGTCTGGCCGGAGCCAAACTCCTCTGCGGCAGGCAGCCATATGATCTCATTCATCAAGCTGTTTCTCGCCCAAGGCTGGCAGGTCTGTTTTGCCAGCCCTGCACAGCTAACCGAGCACATGGTGGATTTGCAGACGATGGGCGTTAAGGTACAGGCGATCCCGCTCAATGATTCTGCGTTCGACAGCTTTGCTGCTGCGCTTAACCCCGACATCGTGCTGTTCGACCGCTTTATGATGGAGGAGCAATTCGGCTGGCGGATCAGCCAGCACAGCCCAAATGCGATCAAGCTATTGGATACCGAAGATCTGCACAGCCTGCGTCATGCTCGCCATATTGCTCACAAAGCAGAGCGGTCAATGACAGATGAAGATCTGGCCAGCGACTATGCCCTGCGAGAAGTCGCCAGTATCTACCGTTGTGACCTTAGCTTTATTATCTCGGATTTCGAGCTAGAGCTTCTGCAGCAACACTTCAACGTGCCAGCGCAACTGCTTTGTTACTGCCCCTTTATGCTCGATCTGGCTAACCTAGATAATCAGGTACCAAGCTTTGATCAACGAACAGATTTCATCAGTATCGGTAACTTCCGCCATGCGCCCAATTGGGACGCAGTGCTCTGGCTTCGTGAGACTATTTGGCCTCTGATCCGTAAGCAGCTACCACAAGCACAATTGCGCATCTATGGCGCTTATCCGCCGCCGAAAGCCACCGCATTGCATAACCCAAAGCTAGGTTTCTTAGTTAAAGGCTGGGCACCGAATGCTGAGCAAGCAGTAAAACAGAGTCGGGTACTATTAGCGCCTCTAAGATTCGGCGCGGGCATTAAAGGTAAGCTCACCGACGCCATGCTGTGGGGCACCCCCAGTGTGACTACAGAGATCGGTGCCGAAGGGATGGCAGAAGCAGATCAATGGCCCGGCGTTGTCGCCCATTCAGCAGAAGCATTTGTTGACGCAGCCGTAGCGCTATACAACGATCAGCAACGCTGGCAGCAGTGCCAACAACAAGCTGTTTCGGTATTAAAACAGCGCTTTGATGGTGAACAGATAGGCCAGCGAGTTATTGCGGCAGTGACAGAGTTGCAAGCAAATTTATCCCAGCACCGCCTGCGTAACTTCACCGGTGCTATGCTGCAACACCATCACCATAAAAGCACCCAATATATGGCACAGTGGATAGAGGCAAAGAACAAAGTGCTGGCCTTGACCGATGAAAATGGCTCAGACTGAAATACAGGTATTTGCCGCACCGAGTTAGCTAAGCGATACCAACTCGGTGCGCCGAACGCTTGGGGTTTAACTTGCCTTAGCGCTTCGCCAAAGGGTGTCCCACATATGCTTGCTATCTGGCCGCTGACACTGGCATTGAAGCTTGCTTTTGACAAAGTGGCAGCTTTTATTCGGCCCGGTATCTTTACCGGTGATTTTAGTCGTGTAGTTAACCACGGCACTCAGCTTGTCTGCGCCACGATTCACACAGTGATCGCCGTGACATTGGCAATAGGCTTTGCCTGCATTGTAATGACAATCATCGTCATTCCGACAGCCCATCGCCGGACGCTGACAACCATATGATGCCGTCGCTTTATCAAGCAACGCGAACTTACGCAGCATCACCTTATCTTTTTTATCCATCACTTTGGCACAACCGCAGCCATGTAACTGTGAGCAATTAAAAGAGAGAAAGCCTTCAAAATAAGCCTGCATCGACTTTGCTATTTTCTGCTCTTTCGTTCCGGGTTCGAAACGGCTTTCTAACAGCTGCCAAATTGGCATCAATTCATATTTCACACCGTCTTGCAGAGTTTCTCCGGTTTTTGCGAATTCGGCCAATAACTCTGGTGTGGCTGCTTTGCCAGCTCCAAGCAGCTGTCTAAGCTCCTCACTGCCGCCAAACGCTTTTGAGTTGACCTGATAATCAGATAGGCTAATCGCTTGCTTCTGCTGACGGGTCACTCCTTCACAACCCTTCACTGACGCTTGCCCCTCTTGGGTAGGCCCTTCCGCTGACAAGCAGGCGGCCACCGCTAGCTCACGCTCCTTTATTGCACTACTGCTTTTTAATGTGACAAAACTACGATAACGGGCTCCAGCAAACAATTTCGAGACAAAGTGAGATCCATACTTTTTTAGGAAACGATCATAACTCTCCCAAGAAGACTCCATTTCTGGCTTATTGACCGGATAGGGTAAAGCCTTATAGTCCGCCAGAAAGTCGGCAGCCAAACTCCCTTTGCCATGCCTACCTGTAATGCAATCATCAGCCAAGTCGAAACGTTGTTTGTACGCATTGAATTCAAATACCGCACCAAGCAATGAGGTATTCTTTTCATTGCTGGATTTGGTAACCACTTTCACTGTGGTGCCAAGCGTCACCGGCCCTTCCAGACTGGCGTCAAGTGATGTGTCACTGCTTAGATATTCGTAAAAAGCGGTCGACTTAGTCCACGTATGAACAACACTGTCTGACGACTTGGCCAGCTCATCGAACACCACACAACCGTCACTTTCCAACGACGCAAACAATTGTTTGGCGGTACCTTCACCTAAAGGCTCAGTCAGTAGTGTTGCAGGCACATAAACAGCCGCGCCAACGACGGTACGACTGGCACCCAAAGACGTTGCAATAGTAGGGGAAGTATCACTACTGGCGACGGATCCTGCCGGCGTTTTCGGCGCATCCTGACAACCATTCAAAAAACATATGGAGATGGCCGCGCAAACAACATAAAAAAATGGAATAACACCTCTTGATCTGTTGAAAGTATTCATTATGAAAATCCTTTTTTATAGAAATTTTCATCCGTACATAATGGATTGATTGAACTCTAAGGATAGGGTGGTAGACATTAACAGAGGGGAATGGGTTACACTGAATGAGACTAACTTATAACTAAAATCAGGCGTACAAAGCGATACTCAATGATCCACCTTACCCCGCAGCTGCTTGGTTTTACCGTGGAGCGTCTTCTTATCCATACGGCGGCGTTGGGATCCACGAGTGGGCTTCGTAGGACGTCGGGTCTTCTGCTGTACCGTCGCAGATAAGATCAACGCTTTAAGTCGCTGCAGCGCATCATCACGATTCATCTCCTGCGTTCGATACTGTTGCGCCTTAATCACGATCACCCCCTCTTTGGTGATCCTATGGTCTTTTAGGTTGAGCAGGCGCTCCTTATAAAAGGCTGGCAGGGTGGAACGCTTAATATCAAAACGCAGATGAATGGCACTGGAGACTTTATTGACGTTCTGGCCACCCGCGCCTTGGGCACGGATCGCGGTCAGCTCAATCTCCCACTCGGCGAGGGTGACACTACTGGAAATTTCTAGCATTAATCTGTGCTCTTATTCATGTTCAGCCGGTAATAGACCACGTCCATATCCCCTAATGGATCTTTATGCAGAGCTTTCTTCTCGAACCGCATGCCGAGCTTGGTCATGATATTGATGGAAGCATGATTATCTTCTACCGCTAAGGCACTGAACTTAGTCACAGCTGTCGCCTGCGAGATTGTCATCATAATCTGTCTCGCCGCTTCAGTGGCATACCCCTTACCCCAGGCTGCGCGCTTAAAGCGCCAACCCAACTCTAAGTCGCTGTCATCACGGTCGGCAGAAAAGAACGCCATCGGCCGCACCAGTACCCAACCAATAAATTCATCGCTTGCCGATTCAACAACCTTCCACAACCCCCAGCCTTTTGTTGGATTAAGATACTGGGCCAGGCGCGGCAAAAACACCTGCAATACATCGTCATAAGAGGTTGTCTTCCCGCCCGAGATGAAGTGCATCACTTCTGGATCTTGGTCCAGCTCAAACATCAGTGGCGCATCGGATGCATCCATCATAGAAAATGTCAGGCGTTCACTTGGGAGCACGTCCATAAATTGATATCTCGGGGTCGTTAAACCCATACAAAGTGCAATACATCGCTATTGTTGCGTTTTATCGATTAGGAGTCGAGCTAAGACCCTTCTTATAACTACAGACCGAAATAATCTATTGCGTATAGTCAAACTGGCAGTTCACCCGGCATATCGCAACGAAGCCTAGCGCAGGCGCGACCGAATGAGACTATGCATTCAGAAATCAGATGATGATCACCAAATTAACAAGCGCCCCGAACGCTGAGTAAATAACCAGTAAAACATTGATCTGATCGGAATATAACAACACTTACGACCGTTAGCATGCACTGCAATAGCCACTCTTGAGCTAGGGACAGCCGTGCTTCGGCATGAGAACAATCGAAGTAATCCAGGCAACGCAATACGATTGTCATCGTAAACATATAGATGGCCCCAGTTATAGAGCAACGGAATTCATGCATCAATCAAGCTTACGGGCAAAAGGAGAAGTTAATGCCTCAATACAAATCACCGGGCCAAAAGCGTAAACGTTGGGTACAGATCATTGCGTTAATGATCTTCATTGCAGCCAGCTACGCAGGCTCCCTGTTTATGCAAAAATTCCATAACCAGCAACTGGCCTGGACAGACGATCATCAGGTTGTAGCTGCGACCGTGACCGGACTTGACGCCGAAGATGAAGAGTATCGAAATTTAAAAGGACGGTTACGGCACCGCACTGTCTACTACCTAACTTACGAGTTTAACGTTGATGAAATAAGCTACGAAAATATGGTAGAGATCAGCGCATACGAATTCGAACAATTGACGCTTAATACACAGGTTGACGTCTGGTACGCCACTACATCGCCAAATATCAACGACACTGCTGACAACGTGAACAGCGATTTATCCAGTAACGATGACATCGGCAACACCATTGATGTTCTCCCCTATACCGGCCCAGCCAGTCTGTTCATCTACTGGGTGATGACTTTTATCTTTGTCAAAGAATCAAAGAAAGCGCTCCCCAAAGGCTTTTACACTGAAACATCTTGGTTAGATATCGATGACAACTACCTGGTCGCTTTAGACGGCAATGATTTGGTGATGTTCGACATCGACGGTAAGCAAGCCTCAAAAGTGCAATCAAGCTATCAAAATGGCGCTTCAATAGAAGAACTGATGGCTATCAGCAAGTCAGACAAGTTCAAACGTATCCCACTTTCAGAGATTAAAGAGTTGGTCAGTGACCATAATTCGGATGTACTCACCATTGAATGGGGTGAAGAGAGCGAATCAGTCGAGTTCTTAAATCAAACGGTGAAGGCGCATGCTCTAGAACGTATTCAGCCACTGCTAAGCAATGAGCTGCAATACCACAAGTTGGAGAAAAGTCGTCTTGGGGCCGCCACTCCCGCATTGATCCTATTAGCCATTTTTACCGCCATCGCCTATTTTGCCAGCATCTTCTGGCTGACAGCTCTTATCGGCTTCATCTGCCTGGTGAAGGTGATACCCCGGATAATAGTTCGCCTTTGGGATCCGACGGTACGACAATCCTGGAAACTAGCAGAAACCGTCGCAGATGCATGTACGGAGTAACTCTCTGCTGAAATGATCGTTAGATAATTACAACGGGAAGCATAGCGTTGCTTCCCGTTGACCTCATTCGAAGTAGATGAAGAAGCTTACAACCCACCATCACAAGAGAAAAATTACTAACAAAACAAAGCGTTAGTAAACTACTCATCAATCTCTCCAATACGACTTAATCGCTGACGATGATTCCATTTTGGATATCGGCATGCACTGCCGTGGCATGTCACTTCAGGCGCATTGTTAAACGTGCCATCCCATCGATAGATTTATTAGCTTCATAAAAAATCATGGATAAACAGCCGCTTACATAAGCAGCTTGTGAACTACCCCTCTAACAAAGCGCTGAACTGACCACGTGCAAGAAAATGCTTTACTTGCTCAACCACCATTGGCCGCCACATCAACATAGGATGCGAAACAGGGACAACGATGAAATCTTGCATGCCTGCCACTTTCGTTCGTTCAATAGAAACCTTACCGTCGTCACTACCGGGCAACCAGCGCGATAGCAATGGATTGATACTGCGATCGCCCGCAATAACTCCCACCTCATAATTGACAGCACCTAACGAGTGTGTGATACCTGCCCCCTGAGTAGTTAACTGCCTTGCAGCCGGCCCTAACAACGCCAGGACGCGCGGAACATCAGCTAGATGGTCGATCACTTCACTGCCCTGATTGGGTGGCCCTAACATCACCACACGTCCCAAATTTTCAATCTTGTGCTCTGACAGGTAATGCCGTAACAGAATTCCTCCCATCGAATGAGTGACAAAGTGGATCTGACGATATTGATCCCCTTGGCATTGGCTGATCGCGGCGCTGACAGTTGCTTCAGATAGCTGCTCAATCGGTTGACTCAAGGATGGATAGCTCTGATTAATCACTCGATAATCTGCGCTTAATTGCTGTTGTAGCCACCACATCGACCGTGATGATTTACCCAGGCCATGCAGTAGCACCACGCAATCGGCCGGTTTGTTTAATGAAGTAGGTACTGTCACGCCCCCTCCCCCTCGCCAAAATTTGGTCACTTGAATGGCTCGTTCTTGGGCAGCGAGAAGGGCAGCGGCCCCGCCTCCTAACAGGGCCACCAATATCGTGCTCACTAAAAATCTACAGCATGAAACCATTGTCGATTAGCTCCCCTGAGCCATACGGCGACGCATACCAACAAACTGACGTCCAACGACAACAAGCAGTAACAACGTCAACCCACTCCAGCCCATGCTGCCACCACCACCGCTAAAGCCTGAACGGGGCTTGTTGTATTGCGGGTTTTGCTTATCCACCTGGCGATCAACCACCGGCTGCGATTTTCTTATTTCACGGGCTTTTTGCTCGGTCTCAATGCGCTGCGCATTTTTTTGCTCAATCCCGTGTTCGGCAAAGCGATCCGCCTCTAATACCAGCATCGAGGTGTATTCAGTCACTAAGCCGTACTGTTTCGCCAGATCTACCACAGCATCTTTCCGGTCGGCGTCTTCACCGAAATCACGTTGTTCTGCCATCAGCTCATCAATTTGCGCAAACGCCCACAAACGTTCGATTTCAGGGAGTTCGGTTGACTGCTCAGGCAGCTTGAATTGGGTACGGTAAGAGATTGGTTGACCACCACGTTTGGCTTTCACCGTCACTTTCACGTCACCGCCTTTCCAGTAGTGACCAAACAGTTGCAACTGCTGACCGCGATACAAACTGCCAATGGTGGCTGGCTGTAAGTCGCCAACCTTTACGCCGTCCACTTCGACTTCGATATCATGCAATGCTTGGTGATTTACCTTACTGGCGGCCAGGGTCAATTGCCCCATGATGTCGTCAGCGTTAGAGACCTCCAGCGCAAAGCCATTACTTCGTTTAGCTAGCGCATCAAGCAGTGGGCGATTCGCTTCATTGCCCAGAATCATGGTAAACAAACGCAGATCTTTATCTTTGATAACTTCAAGGAACTTTTTCTGCTGGGTTTCACCAACATTGGCAACACCATCAGTGACTAACCAGATCCCGGTAGTGCGGTCGGCATCCAAAGATTTGATACCCATTTTCAGACCGGCCATGAGGTTAGTGCCGCCACCGGGACTGCGCGCCGCTAAACGGTTCGCCAAGTCATCTAAGTTAGCTGGTGTCGCGTTGACGTAGCCGCCACTGAAATCTTCCGAGCTGTTATTAAACAGCACAATACGAACCCGATCTTCAGGGCCAAATTTTTCAAAACCACGGCGTACGCCTTCAATCAGTGTTTGGTATTTGCCGCTCATTGAGCCAGACATGTCGAGGATCAATACCCAGTCACGCCCGCTGTTCAGTGGCTGCAAGTCATCTGATGGGGTCAGTGTCAGCATAAAGGTACCCTGGCTTTTCGCATCTGGCTTGTAGCTGACCAGCTCGACAGCACCTGGCAACCCTTGCTGTAAACGCCAGTACAGTAAAATATCTTCATCTAGAGAGAAATGACTGGCACTGCCGTCTTCCGCTATTTCTGCACGACTGTCATAGTGGGCACGCCAGTGTTGCGGGCCAAGTTGTTCAAGCTGGAACTGCGCATGCTTAGGGAAGCGCAACGCCTCAACCGGGAAGCCACTTTTCAACTCCAACTCAAAAGAAAACTGCCCTTTGACTACCGGATCAGTACTCCAAAACGCCTTCTGTGCTTCATCGACACCGCCGCTCTCGAGTGGGTAGAGAAATCGACCAACACCGTGGTCAACCTCTATTGGCTGCAGATAAACCAATCGTATTTTTACGCTATTTTGCGCCTTAACCGGAAATACTCGGATCTCGAAACGCTGATAGCTTTCCTGCTCAGTTAAGGCAACGTGGTTACCCTGCTGCTTTTCCTGCTCATAGATATCTCGGGCCTTTTGCTTTTCAACCACTTCACCGTGTACTGGCGCGCCATCGATCCAGTAAGTGAACTCTCCAACGGATGCGCGACTGGGCACAGGAAAGCTATATATCGCTTCCAAATCCTGGGCATGGGGATTGGCAAAAACCTGCTCCACTGTGGTGGTAGCAAAGCCATCAGCAATGGTGACTTTCACTTTGTGGTCCTGCAGCGTCAATTCGCTCTGACCACTGTTTATCGGTGTCATCAACCCTGCGGCTTGTGTCGCACCGGCAATACCTGTCAGCAGTAACACCGCCGCGCTGATTATTCGTTTTAGTTGCTTCAAAGATTGTTTCATCATCGGATCCTCGATCTAATTGAACAGCGTTCAAAATAAGTCCGTTAAAAAACGCGGTTACAACACCATCTAATGATTGATATTGAACAGCGTTCAATTAAGATAGAGCGAATCCGATAGCAAAGTCAATTATTTTTAACACTGTTCAATTATGGCCAGACGAAACGATCACAGTCCCGAGCAACTCCGCGCACTGACACTCACCACAGTGACAGCCTTCCTTGAACAACAACCCGCTGCCGACTTAAGTTTGCGTCAGGCCGCGAAACTGGTGGGCTATTCTGCCGGCACGCTGATCAACCTGTTTGGCAGTTATTCATATCTACTGTTGGCATTGAACGGCCATACCATGGATGAGATGAGCGGTGACTTGTCCGCCGCAATGGACCAAGCCTCGACGGCAAAAGATAAACTGCGGGCGATGGCAGAACAGTATCTGGCGTTTGCGCAGCAGCACCCTCATCGGTGGCGTTTAGTGTTTGAGCATCGATTAGCCGAAGGAGAAACCCTGCCCGATTGGCAGCAACAACGTATTGACCGCCTGCTTGCCTTGGTTGAAGAGTGCATGCTGCCACTTTATCCAGACGCCTCAACCACAGAGATACAGCTAAAAATACGCACGGTGTGGGCCAGTGTTCACGGCATCGTGCATCTCACCTTGGAGGATAAACTGTTTGCGAAACCAGCCATCAGCGGTAAAGCACTGATCGATGATCTGCTGACGCGGTATTTGCCAGCATAGCCGCGCCCTAGGTAGCAGGAGGCAATCGATTCGTTATGCAAAAATAGGAGTCGGGTTTATTTACACGGGAACCAAAAAAACCACACAAACAAAAGGGCCTTGTTCATAAAAAAACATATAAATTCAAACAGATGAGTTAATAGTTAATTTAGTGGAATAGTTCCTGCTTCGTAGCGACAACAACAATAAAAAAACCTATAGTCCGAAGCTAAGGAAGTACTATGTTCTCAATTAAAACACTGCAAAACTGGTTAAAAACAACGGCCATTATCTCTGCAACATCACTGTCGTTCGGCGCAAATGCCGGACTGATGGGTGACAGCGTCGAAGGTGCTTTAAGCACAGGAAACCAAACAATCACAACCCAATTCTCCTCTCCCGCCATTGTCGATGCAGGCGTCGAGTTTGAAGGGGTCATGACCGACGTATTCAATCAAGTCTGGAGTGTCAGTGTCGACATCGCCGACACCTCTTTCTCGGTATCAATCACAGAAAGTACCCGCAACGGTGACGGGAATGTTTCCTCTGGCAATGATTTGCTGATGATTTCACTATGGGATTTAGTCACTGTTGATGAGGTTATCCTGACAAATTACACATGCTCTTCCACTGGAAGTTCATGCGATTGGGGCGGCAACAATAGCCATCTAGCAACGCTCGACTACACGCCTACGTCTCTAAGCTTGGGTTTCAACGCGTTATATGACGGTGAAACATATACCTTCTCCACCCTCTCGCAGGCTGATGTACCCGCCCCGTTGGCAATAGGCTTGATGTTGATTGGCTTGGTCGGTGTAAGGGCTGCACGCGGTCGCAAATAACGCTTGTAACGAAACAATCAGAAAACCGCTCTTTCCATGGGCGGTTTTTTTATGCCGCCACAGCACAGCTGTTAACGCCCTGTCGCTTTTCAAAAAACAGCGTTACCTGGCCCACAGTGAGACCAAATTTAATCAGTTCGCTACGGTTAAACAGGCGCCTCTCATCCATCAGATACATCCAATCATCGACCTTTATCTGATACTCGGTAACACTGCCATCGTCATCTTTGATCGGCACCAGCAATTCATACTGCCAATGAAAAACCGAGCCCTCCGCTCGTCCAGATGCCTCCCCCACCACATCAGCGGCATTGCCTGTGTAGTGGTGGGATCCCTGATCATCAGTATGGCGTACCAGATGCCAGATCCGCTTGCTCTGCTCACCATCATCAAAGAAAAAATCCTCATCAATGGTTCCGCGCAGTACGCCATCCTGGCGCTGCCAAACACCATTTATTTCGACACAGAAGCGTCGGGTCAATTTGTTGCTGTAATCTTGCACCATGCCATAAGCAATAAGATCACCATCAAAATAGCTTTCTAACTGAAATGCTGGCGTACTGCCGCGATACTCTTCAACATCGGTGGAGCAGGCTGACAGCAACAACACAGCCAACAACAAAATTGGCAATCTATTAGCCATTACTCGGCTCCTAACAGGGCTAAACGAAGTTGTGGTCTGCTGGTATTCGGGGAGAGCCAAATATCAACAAAGTGCTGACCAAAGTCAGGATCCTCGACCCTGCCGATGGGTGTGTTGTTGAGCAAAAATAAGCTATGGCCAGCATCATCAATAACGATCGCAAGCCGGTCATTCTCTGTAATATCTGGCCACATCATTTCCAAGGTTTGCAGCCAAAGCACTTGGTTGGGGTGATTCACTCCGAGGTGCTTCCACTCCTCTTTCGTCCTGCTGATCAGATCTTCGGCATCTATGTCCATCAAGTACTCTATCTCAAGCTTGATAGGCCGCTGACCGTCGACGTATCGTCCACTGGGGCTGTATAGACGTGAGTAATATACATCCCAAAACATCACCTTCAATTTTGCTTCGCCAACCACATTCATCATCTGTGCGTTGGCTTGAAGAGCAAACATCAATGCGACGGCTACCATCGCAAGCGCTAAGATCCTGGTCACACGCATCAACCCTTTCATGGTGAACCTCCAGTGCGCATTGTTGATTTAATCGGGCGGGATAAAAACTCATGTAATAGAAGTAATAACGGCAACAGTATTGCCCATAAAAAACCTAGCAATACCAGCGTGGTGGATAGCGGAAAGCCAAATTCCACAGCGCCCAGCTTCTCACCTCCCCAATAGCTGAGTGGGCCAAAAAACGCCCCCGTCATCATCGCCAACCAAGGGCGGGCGATCAGCGGTTTTAAACTGCGCCCCAGCGTTGAAACAAAACCCAACCACAGACAAATTAACCAGACAGGGATAACGACATCATGATCGAATTTAAATACCCCAGCGACACTCAGCCCACTGTCGACAGCAATGCCAAACAGTCCCAATACGGCCCATATCCTGAGTTCCACCAGTTTTTCACTGATCAACAGAAGGTGTAACGCAAGTAGTGCAACGGAAGCGGGAAACCAAGCGGATTGACCAACAACACACGTAAGCCAAAATAGATCGAACCACAGCACATTAACCAGCAGTCTGTCGCCCAATCCAGATACTCTGAAGCCACTTGTTTGAGTCAATGACGCTAACGTACCCATGATTATCCGTCTTAAAGTTTGCCTTACTCATACATACGAACCGTGGTAACAAAAAGATCCCTTTGCTTTGCGTTTGCTCAGATCTATGCCTGCAATGCTGCAGGCGAAGATGATGCTGAATAGGTATACTTGCCGCAGCAAATTTGAAAGAAGGTTAATCCGATGTCTTTGAGCAAGACCCTGAGCCAACGTAGCGGCGACAAATGTGAACTGTGTGGTGCAGAAAATGATCTGGCGGCACAGGAGGTCAGTGGTAGCGATCAGATCGGTGATGCCAGCACAGTAGCCGCTTGTATCAAATGCCGCGATGAAATCAACGGTGACACGTTAGATATGAATCACTGGCGCTGCCTTAATGACAGCATGTGGAGCCAAGTACCGGCAGTACAAGTGATGGCCTACCGCATGTTACATCGCCTCGCTGGTGAAGGTTGGGCGCAAGACCTGCTAGAGATGATGTATCTAGAAGAAGATACAAAAAAGTGGGCTGATGCCGGCCTAATAGAGGTAGAAAAAACACTCGACGTGAATGGCACCGAACTGAAAAAAGGTGACAACGTGACAGTGATTAAAGACCTTCCGGTGAAAGGCTCTTCACAGGTGATTAAGCAAGGCACCATGGTGCGCGGTATCAGCTTGGCAGATGATCCAACGCTTATCTCTGGCAAGGCCAATGGTCAATCGATGTACCTGATTGCCGCTTACTGCCGGAAGAAATAACCCAACAGCATAGTTGTTGATAAAAAAGCACCATTCAGGTGCTTTTTTAAGCATGGAAATAGGTCGTTTAGCTAACTAAGCAGCTTTTTCACCACAAGACATACCATATTTGGTATACCAGCTAGTCTCTGCAGTGGCTGTCTCAAGCTCCCCTCTCCCCCTAATATCTTGCGATATCAACTTCAAGGGGACACGACCTATGAACACAGCCAAAACACAACGCATTTGGTTTCGCATCGTCGCCTTCGTCACCGCGGCATTTTCAATATTTAGCGCGGTCTTAATGACTGAGCCAGGACAAAGTTTAGATCTGCCACGAGAATGGATTGTCACCTACTATCAATACCGTTGGTGGTTCATCGGCTTAAATCTGGCCATGATGGGATACCTATGGCACCTACATTGTCGCTACAAAATGTGGACCAAGTTCTGGATGACGATGGCCACCAGTGGCGTATTAGTCTGTATCATCGCGGCTAATTTCCTACTCGCCGCTTTCTTCCCTTCCTATCAGCATACGGCTAACTACGTAAGCGTTATTGAGGCTGATGTGATAATAAATGACGAAGACATTGTCTACGCAGTAGAGATCAACGGTGACGTACGCGGCTTCCCGCGCAAGCATCTTGAAATACCTCACATTGCCGGTGACAACATCGGCGGTAAAGAGGTCACCATGACGTTCTGTGCGCTAAGCAATCTACCCGTGGTTATTGAGCAAGATCTCGGTCAAGGTGAGTCCGACATAGGTATTTTAATCCAAACCAATAACAACCTAGTTATGGTGGACCGTCAGAGTGGCGACCTCATTCAGCAAGTCACCATGACTTCAGAGTTTGGCAAAACAAGTCCCGTAGAGCATCCCAACACCATGATGACCTGGGCCGATTTTAAAGAATTCTACCCGCATGGTACGGTATTTATTTATGGCTTTGACCGCGCGCTCGACGACTTCTTGCTCACACTCTTTGAACAACCCATGAAAAACCAATTCAGTGAAGAGCATGGCCCGATTTTCCCCACGCTGGATATGAAAGATGAACGTGTTGGCTTTAAAGAGCAGGTGTGGGGCTACCGTGGCGACAAAAAAGAGATCGCTTTCACCTTGGATTTCGTCAAGAGTCAGCCTACCTATGAGTTCGAGTTTGAGGGACAACCCATGGTACTGGTGTACGACGAGCAGCGCAGTATCACCAATTTATTCAGCCGAACAATCGACAGTCAAACAGTCTCTGTCGACAGTCTTGGCACCATCGATATTCACGGCAACACGGCACTTGGTCGACTAGAACAAATCCCTATGCTCAACGGTATATTTTGGATGGTCTGGTCGCACTGGTTCCCCCACACAGAAGTGATGAACTAACGGCAGAGACACCCAACATGCTCTAGCTTGGCGCCGAAAGGCGCCTTTTTTGGTTCTCGGCACAAATAGACTAAGTAGGTAAAGCTCACACATCCTGAAATAGCGAACTGATCACTTGTGTTAACCATTGATACTTCTTAGTCCGGTGCTGACTGTTGTGATAGAGCAAAACCACCGGCATATCGATGCCTTTATCTTGATGACTGAGCTCAACAAAACGAAAACGTGTCTGCATCTGCGTGGTGTAACTGCTTCGGGGCGCAATACACAAGGCGTCAGATGAAGCCGTATAATCGAGTATGGTACTTAGTTGCTGGCTTCTGAATTTGGGCTTCAGATGCTGACCAGGTTTAAGGAGCTTTTCTATCTGCATGCCTTGCTCATTGAACTCAGACAGAATTAACCCCGCAATGGGATAGCACAGCAGATCATCTGCGGTAAACACCTGTCCTTGTATAGGGTGGTTCAATTGACAGAAGGCCCCTACCGGGGTGCTTGTTATCTTAGTCTGACGTATCTCTTTCGACACTTCTAACGGATAAAAACTGATGGCCGCATCGATGGTTTGGCGAACCAATTGGATCTGCGTGGATGGACTGTAGTTATGTAGCTCTAGTTCTATATTGGGGGCTGCAGACAACAATGCTTGGCAAATAGCAAAACCATGACTTTCGGAGAGATAGTTATTGATCGCCAGACGCAGTTTTCCGGTCAGTTGGGATGGCTCAAACTCCTGACCTGCCAAGCAGCTTTCAAGCTTAGCCAATACGTCAGGCAGTTGTTCTGCCAACTCTACCGCTCTGTCAGTTAACCCCAGTCCTCGCGCCTGCTTCACGAACAGAGGGTCATCAAAATGTGTCCGTATTTTCGCCAATGAACGGCTCACAGCGGGCTGGCTAACGCCTAATCTTTCTGCCGCTTTACTGGTGTTCTTCTCTTGCAGCAACACCATTAGGCATTTTAATAAATTCAGGTCGAACTTAGACAGATCCATAGCTCATTCACGATGTAAATGCTCGAACACTAAGCCTAACAGAGAGTTATCGACGGATGAAAACAGTTTACAGTTTCACCCCTCCGACCTATCCCCCCTGCAACAGGCCGTTCCTTCATAGCGCGCATCTTCAACTATACTTAACCGGATGGCCGACCTCATATTGGAGCACTCTTATGGATGTTTCAAAAGCCAAGTTGGGCAATTTCTGCGCAACAAAAAAAGGCGATGGCCGGATACGCAGCATCGATAAGGAGCATCATCTGTTGTTGATGGCTGACTATGTAGATGATCATGAGTTTGTCGTACGCTTCGACGAAGTCATTAATGACCCGCAGGTACATAACAGCGATGACATCTACTACTGACGCGGATCGATGGATGCCGACAACGGTAGCCCCCTGCCACTGTAGGCAAACATTCTATCGATGAAAGCTAAACGAAAAGCTCGAACTATAGTTCGAGCTTTTCGTTCTTTAGTACTTGGCACGCTTTGCTGACCGATTTAGGATTAGCCCAGTCCGAACAGGAGTGACCATGAATAAGACACCTATACAAAACCACCTACCTAAAGCCAGCCGACTGATATATGGCTGTATGGGACTGGGCGGTAGCTGGGATAACGCCCCCTATAGTCAACAAGATATCGATCTGGCCCATCAAGCCGTCAATACCGCACTGGAGTGCGGGATAAACTATTTTGATCACGCTGATATCTACACCATGGGTAAAGCTGAACAGGTATTTGGCGAAGTGCTTAAAGCCCGTCCAGAGCTGCGTGAACAGATCATCTTGCAATCCAAATGTGGGATCCGCTTTGAAGATGCTCATGGTCCGAAACGTTATGACCTATCCCCTGAGTGGATTGAAGAGAGTGTTAATAACATCCTTAGTCGCTTAGGTACTGAATATCTGGATACATTGCTGTTGCATCGCCCGGATCCACTGATGCAACCCGAACTGATTGCGGAGGCATTTGACCGCTTGCAAAGCGCGGGTAAAGTACGCCACTTTGGTGTCTCCAATATGAACCAACACCAGATCTCGCTGCTACAGTCTCAGATTAAGCAGCCATTGGTGATCAACCAATTACCCCTCAGTTTGAGCCAAGCGGATTTTGTTGAAGATGCTGTGCTAGTAGGCACTGGCGATAGCGCTAATGTGGGTTATACCGCTGGCCTGACGGATTACTGCAAGCAGAACGACATTCAATTGCAATCATGGGGTTGTTTAGCACAAGGGTTATTCAGTGGCCGCAACCTTGATGGCCAACCACCCCATGTACACGCCACCGCCGGATTGGTCAGAGAGATGGCTCACGGCTATCAAACCAGCGCAGAAGCTATTGTTCTGGCTTGGTTGATGCAGCATCCCGCGACTATCCAACCGGTATTGGGTACCACCCACGAAGGCCGTCTTCGCGCCTGTGCGATGGCCACCCAGGTGCAACTCAGTCGCGAAGACTGGTACAAGCTTTTCGTTACCGCCCGTGGCCAAGAGCTACCTTAAGCAACACAGGAATGAACATGGATATCAGTTTTTCTCACGCTCAAACATTACTCAATAAATCGCTCGAATTGGCCACAGCCAAAGGCGTGGTTATTGCAGCGGCCATCGTCGATGCCCATGGTGAACTGGTCAGTTTCGCCCGTATGGACGGAGTGGCGTTTCATGCCGCGGTTCTGGCACAAAACAAAGCCTATACCTCAGCGAGGGATCGTCAACCTAGCGCGAATTTGGCGCAATGGGCGCAAGAAACAGGCAAAGATATGGGCTATTGGAGTGACGCTCGTTTCACCGGTATCGGTGGTGGTGTTCCCATCTATGTGGACGGACAGGTGGTGGGTGCCATCGGCATCAGCGGTATGAGTGAACAGGATGATGCTGCTTTAGGTCAATCTGCTATCGACGCCCTTTAAATAGTTTGTTCAGGCTTTTCCCTATTCACGCACAGAGGCGGCCAAGTGTCGCCTCTTTTTGCGCCCACTTTTCCTGCACAGCTTCAGCGCTAACCACGCCCACTCACTAGCACCACAACTTCCTCGTATTTGATCCCTCAAGCACACGGGCAACCCATTGGTGATTTACACCACAAAACCACTCACCATCGGCCGGAACGATGATCCAAAATGTGGCATGTTTCCTATTATTTAACAAAAAGTTGTTTAGCCTTACATCAAGGATTTAGATGCTCCTAGCCGCGATGCCGCTACATCTGAATTAACGCTACGCTGAACAAGGCACGATGCCGGGGCAAAGCCACTAAACCATTCTCTGGCTTGGCCGATAACTAAAGCAGCCGCGAAAAGCCATTTAGCCAATTGGAAACCTATGTCTATGTCAGAACCCACGCTTCCATTCCGCCGCCAAGCCGATCAACTGATGCAGATCATTCTAGTGGCACTATTTGCCCTGGCACTGATCCTGGCGATCTCAGGTGGTAGCTGGCTCGCTGCGATCCTGATCGGTGCACCGGCGATGATCATCCCTATCCTATTGATGAAGTCTGCTCAGGATTCTGCCCTGGCGCGGATCGCTGTGGGGGTCGCCCTCATGGTATTTGCGGCATTGCATATCCATCAAGTAGAAGGGCTGATAGAGATGCATTTCTCTATTTTTGTGTTGTTAGCTCTACTGATCATGTACCGCGACTGGAAATGTATTCTGGCTGCGGCCGTGGTTATCGCACTGCATCACATCAGCTTTCTAATGCTGCAAAACAGTGGTGCCGGAGTTTGGGCATTTGAAGAGGGGCATAATACCTTCGGTTACATGTTGATCCACGCCGCCTTTGTCGTCGTCGAAGCAGCCCTACTCATCATCATTGCCAAACGTTCTTTCGCTGAAGGGGTAATGGGCACTGAATTAGCTGAAATAACCAAGCAGATCACCCGAGATCCTAATTCACTGGATCTGATGGCGCGCTGCCAGAATGAAGATATCCCTCTGCTGAAACAGTTCAATGACATGCTGGCAAGGATGTCTCAACTGCTATTACAGATAGACCACTCAAACACCACACTGCAAGGTGCCTCCAGCGGCATGAATCGCGCCAGTGAAGATCTTAACCGCATCGTCAATACCAAGCGCGGCCGCGTGGAGCAGATCGCCGCGGCAACCGAGCAGATGTCTCATTCCGTCGTACAAGAAGCAGAGATGGCGCAGCAAGTGATGGGCGCCATGGACAATGCCAACGGCCAGATCAACGATGGCCAAAGCACGATTAATGAAACTCGAGTTATGGTTACTGATCTGGAACAGTTGCTGCAAAACACGAGCAGCACGGTGACCGAATTAGCCGCTTCCTGCGAAAGCATCAGTGCCGCCCTCAACGTTATTCAAGCTATCGCCGAGCAAACCAATTTACTCGCCCTCAATGCAGCGATTGAAGCAGCTCGCGCTGGTGAGCAGGGGCGCGGTTTCGCCGTCGTTGCCGATGAGGTGCGCTCACTCGCCTCACGGACACAGGAGTCGACAGAAGAGATTAAAGGGATCATCGATTCCCTACAACAAGGCAGCAGCGCCTCTGTCGACGCGATGACAGCTTGTTTAAGCAAAGCGGGTGGGAGTGTTGAAGCGGCCAACCAGTCTGAATCGGCATTTGAACAAACCCGTATCCAATTGACAGAAGCACTGGAACTGACCCGCTTGATGACCTCGGCGATTGATGAACAGCAAGGTGCCAGCGCAGAGATCGCCGCCGCGGCCTCAGAAGTGAGGGACGTAACAGAAGAGGAAGCGACCATCAGCGAAGGGGCTGCTAACCGCGCTAAGGAGTTAGAGAAACTATCTAACAGCTTGAAAGATGCGCTGGTCAGCTTCCATCTCGAACAGCGCAATTAACCCAATATGGGGCTAGTCCAAATAGCCCCTCATTCAAAATATTGGCCCGTTGAAACAGATCGTCAGTAGAAAATATCTAGCAAGCTTTGCCCTATTCGTGGTCTGGATAGGGTTTACCGCTTGGGCATTTTGGTACACCCAATTTGCCCCGCTGATTCTTTTTGATCAGCACGACCGCGTGCGTCCGCTCACTGAATCACCGGCAACATTCACTGCAACCCTAAGACAGCATCTCCCCATCGCAAGTGAACAGAACGGCGCCGTGATGGTGCATTTCACCCAACAGGGTTGCGACTGCCTGCCCCGCGCCAGTCGCCATATCGAACAGCTACAAAAACAAGCCACCGAGCTCAAAGTAAGGAATATCACGCTGTCATTAGAGCAGCACCCTGTGCTAGCACGTTGGATACCGGCGACACCAGCAACCCTGTTGCTCGATAGTACGGGACAATTACGCTACTTTGGCCCTTACTCTGCTGGCCTGCTGTGCAGCAGCCGCAATAGCTTGGTGGAAAGTATCCTCAAACAGATCGCCACGCCCCATCCGGCGCTGATGCCGATGGAAGTGTTAGGTTGTTATTGTCCGACTGATACACTTAGTCAGCACAACGTTTAGACATAACTCCAACCGGCCCCGGCCAATTATTATCGATTTAACAACAAGAAAAAGCCCCCTCATCCCAACCTTCTCCCGCAAGGGGAGAAGGAGCAAAGACAGAATAGCCGAGCAAATTTTCAATTCGCCGGCAGCGCGGCATTTCTCTTTTTCCCTCTCCTAGGGGAGAGGACTAGGGTGAGGGGTATTTTGGTGTTTTGGTGTTTGGTGTTTGGTGTTTAGCGTCACCTAATAAGCCTCCTCATCACAGCCTTGCCGCGGAGGGAGAACGAGCAAAGGTAAAGAGGCAGGCCACCCCTCACGCTCTGTCGGTTGGAAATGCAATCACTTCAGCAATGCTATCAGCAGCTAGCGCCAACATCACCAAGCGGTCGATACCCAGTGCCACACCTGCACAATCGGGGAAACCAGCGGCCAACCCATCAAGCAGACGATTGTCGATCGGGCGTTGTGGTAAGCCATGACGTAAGCGTTTCTGGTTATCGGCTTGAAAACGGCGTCGCTGTTCATTGGCATCGGCCAATTCATGGAAACCATTGGCCAGTTCGATCCCTTTAAAGTAGACCTCAAAACGTTCGGCAACCCGAGGATCTTCCACTGAGATCCGTGCGAGTGCAGCTTGGCTGGCAGGAAAATGGTAGATAAAACAGGGCGAATCATTCTGCCCAATCACCGGTTCCACGCACTCCGCAAACAACAGTTGCAGCAAGGTATCCTTGTCCTGCTCCTGTTCAGCTATGTCCCGCAAAGACTCAGGAGCCAAACGCCGCAGTTCATCCATCGACGCGGTTAGCGGGTCACACGCAAACACCAGGAAGAACGCTTCAGCGTACGTTAGTCGCTCGGCCATCTGACATCCCAATACCTGTTGCAGTAGCTGATCCATCTCGTCCATTAATGCATGATGGTCGAAATCAGGGCGATACCACTCCAGAATCGAAAACTCTGGATTGTGAAAGCGTCCCGCTTCTTCATTACGAAACGCTTTACAGATTTGGTAAATCGCACCGCTACCGGCACTGAGCAACCGCTTCATATGAAACTCAGGTGAGGTCATCAAGTAAAGTGATACACCTTGAGCAGCACCAGGCCCAACAAACTCCGTTGCAAAACTGTGCAGATGCAGATCCGTGGTAGCAGCATGGGACAGCGCGGGGGTATCGACCTCCAAGACATTGCGTTCAGCGAAAAAAGAGCGAATTTCAGCAACGATCTGCGCTCGCTTACGTATCGCTTCAATAGTCGCGGTGGGCTGCCACATAGAGAGAGTTCCTGAGATGAAAAGGTGCTGAGCGTGTTATAGCAAAACCCCACATCAGCGGCCAGCAACAGAGCCATAGCGTAGTTCAAATATACACGAGCTTGTAAGGTCAACAGCGATAAGAGCTGGCGCCTCAGGAAAATGTAACAATATTGTAAAAAATAATTTATTCCATTCTAATTTTACGAGTAAAATCAATGCCGCACCGTAACTCGTTAGATGCACTCTATCGCTCAGGTACTGCTTGCATATTAACTAAGGGTTAGTGAATGGTATCCATGGAAGAACTACACCGTTTCCTCTTGCGATAAGCTCTCTAACTTGTTGGTTGCTAATTTTTCCAATAAAAAAGAGGTTGTAATGAAGTTCTTTAAACATCTAGTTCAAGTATCTGTTGTTGTATCCGTCCTGCTAGCCAGTGGTTGTGCTAGCGTAAAGCAAGCGTCGCCCGAGCTAGATGCTGCAGCAAAAGAGTTTAAAAAGGATCCCGCGACATCACAGGTTTACGTTTATCGAAATGAAACACTGGGTGCAGCCTTATCTATGCCCGTTACAGTCAATGGTAAATTAGCAGGAAACACTGGACCGAACTCTTTCTTTAAGTTCGACCTGCCAGCTGGTGAGCACGAACTGACCTCCCAGGGTAAAGAGTCGGTACTTAATATCACGACAGAAAATGGCGAAATTTATTACATCTGGCAAGAAGTTAAAATGGGCGCTTTCTCAGGCGGTTCACTTCTGCAACTCGTTGGCGAACAAGAAGGTCAGCAGGGCGTCAAAGAGTGCTCTTTGATTGATGCAACGTTGTAGAACTCTTCTAAACATATAACTACTGTTTGTTTTCACCAAAACGCAGTTTAACGCGTGCAAGCAGTAGTTATCCTCCTTGGCCACCTCTCTCCTTTAAAATCATTATTCAAAGAGGCTTTCATGCCCGCCAACATACAAATTTAATCAACGCAGACAGATAGTGACCACTCACATACAACACCATCACCGCGGCCACAACCAGCTCTCCTAAACCTGCTATCGCGGTGAGCTCTGCTAACTCGGCCATACCATTTTGCTGTGCCCACTGGCTTAACAGTAGCTGTGCCGTGGCACCAATCACTAAAGGAAAAGTAAAGGCAGCATAACCTGGGCTAAAAGGCAGTTGTAGCAGCTTAATCAACGCCAAATAGACCAAAGCCGTCATAGATAAGGCAATAGGTGCCAACAGCAGCACTAACAGATGATTTGGCGTATCAAAACAGCTCAAATAACCTGCCAGCAATAAACTCGCAGGCGCCCCCATGATGGCAAATGTACATAACGCACTTTCTGGAATTCGCTCTACAAACAGCAAGCGATAGAGCATCACTGGCAACTTAATCCCATAAGCCACTAAACCAAACCAGAACAGTGGTTGTGCCACCAGTTCCAATCCCATCGCTGGTGCGGTGACACAGGCCACCACAATGCCAATGGGCGGCACAAACCAACTGGGTACCATGCGGTCCAAACTAAACAGGCGCCACTGACGACCACAGAAACCGATCAACAAAACGGCGTGCAGCGCCACGGCGCCAGACCAAAGCACGACCCCTGCCTGCTGGACGACAGCAGTGTCCAGTTGCACTAACCAACTGGCCGCCACCATCATCGCCATCGCCGCGGTGGGTAATACACTGCCCAATACGGGATGCGCCAGTTCATTGAGCAATAAGCGGGGTTGCAACAGATATTTACTTAGCAGCGGCAGTAGCCAGAAGCCACCCAACGCTAACAGTAGCGGTACGAAGAACCCAGCCAAGCCGGGGAGCAGTAGCTGCTGACTTTCTGCCAAGGCCAATGCCGACGCTAAGCTGAAACTAGCCAGAGAGACGCCTCCCGTAGGTGCAGGAATGCGAGCCAGCTGGTAAACAAAGCCCCCGGAGCGAGTTTCAAGGGATGAGTGCTGCTCCAGTATTGGCACCGCTAAGCTAACCGGTTGAGCCCCATGTGCTGATTTAGTCATCGATACCATGACCGACACTCCGACAGAAAGTAACGTTGACAGTGTAGGCGGCATCAAAATACATTAAAATCTATTAATAATTATCAGTTGATAGGTTTTACTTGTATGAAATACACCCTTAGACAGCTGCAAGTATTTACTGCAATCGCTGAGATAGGCACCGTACGCGCTGCAGCAGAGCAATGCTTTATCACCCAAGCGGCAGCCAGTGCCGCCTTGCGCGAGCTGGAAATACACTTAGAGGGACCGCTGTTTAGCCGTATAGGTAAACGCTTACAACTCAATGCTCGAGGTCAGTGGCTGATCCCCCGTGCCCATCACCTTATTCAAGAGGCCGAAGCATTATCGGAAGGGTTAGCGCAGCTCGACGAAATGGCTGGAGTATTGGCCATCGGTGCCAGCCAAACCATTGCCGAACATCGACTGCCGCAGTTACTGCAGCGTTATCACAGCAGGTACCCTCAGGTCTCATTGAAGCTGGAGGTCAGCAACAGCCGTGAGGTGATGCAGCATGTCAAAGAGGGCAAGTTAAGCATCGGTCTGATTGAAGCTGAATGTCGGGATCCTGAGTTGAACCCAAGACAATGGCAAACCGATGAGCTGGTCATTGTGGCGGCAAGCCAACACCCGCTGGCAAACCAAACTCTGACCATGGCACAACTCAATCAACAGCAGTGGCTGCTAAGAGAAAGCGGCTCAGGCACCCGCGCCATCTTTGAGCAGCAGATGGCCCGGCATGGCCTAACCCCAACCGTCGCCATGAGCATCAATCACCCAAAGTCCCTACTCGCTTTGCTAGAGAGTGGCGACTATCTCAGCTGCGTATCCCGAACGCTGGTACAGGAATCTTTAGCAGCCAAGCGACTGGTTGAACTCTCTTTACCTGCGTTAACGCTATCCCGCCCCTTTAACTTGATTGCCCTCAGCAGCAACCTTTGTCAGCCCAGGGTAAAGTGTTTCATCGAACAGATGGGGAGCTAACACCAAAACGACACCCTGCTGCGGTGCGAGGGTTAGCCGCCGTTGATTGCCGATAGCGCCAGAGCTATGGGTTGCAGGCCACTCCTGCATATAGTTCTGGTATTCGGCCGCGGGCAGATTCACGGTCTGTAACTCTCGCGTACGATTAACCACCACCAAGGCCTTGTCGGCACCCAATTCACGTTTAAAAATCAATAACTCAGGATTATCTGCCTCAACAAAACTGACATCGCCAAGGCGTAATACGGGATGCGCATGACGCAACCGCGTCAACGATTGGTACGTCGCCAACAGATCATGATCCTGCAACGCCGGTTCATGCCAAGGATACGCTTCGCGGCAATAGGGATCGTCGGCGCCGGAAACTCCCACCTCATCACCATAATAGATACAGGGTGCGCCCGGCATCGTCATCTGCAGCAGCACACACAACGCCAGCGAGGGTTTATCTTCCCCCATAATCCAAAGGGCGCGGGCGGTATCATGACTGTCTAACAGATTTAATTGCGCCTGATTCACCTCATCGGAGTACCAACTCAGCATCCGTTCAACTACCTGGCGGTATTCACTTACACTGAGCGGGGTTAGGGGCATATGCTCTTTGATGTAGTCACGGCGCAAGCTGGCCGCACCGATAAAGCTCATTGCCGACCAGGCAAAGGTATAGTTCATGGTGGCGTCAAAACGATCTCCCTGTAGCCAATCACCTGCATGCCCCCATATCTCGCCACAAATATAGGCTTGCGGATTCACCTCTTTGACTACACGCCGAAACGCCTGCCAGAACGGCACATCATCAATCTCTTCTGGCACATCTAAACGCCAACCATCGATACCAAATTCGAGCCAAAAACGTGCGACCTTCAACAGATAATCCCGAACCCCGGGATTCTTAATATTAAACTTGGGTAGTGCAGGGAGGTTCCACCACGCTTCATAGTTTGGCGGTTGGGTTTCGTCACTATGATAGGGGCGAAGTGGCCAATCATTTATCATAAACCAATCGACATATGGCGAATCCCCACCGTTTTCCAAAATATGGTGAAACGCCCAAAATCCACGGCTGGCGTGATTAAACACCCCATCCAGTATCACCTTAATACCGCGATGATGCGCTTGCTCCAACAGTGCCCGCAATGCATCGTTGCCCCCTAATAAGGGATCGACCTGCAGGTAATCAAAGGTATGGTATCTATGGTTCGAGGCTGAGCTAAAAATAGGGTTAAGGTAGAGGGCATTAACGCCGAGGGTCTTCAGGTAATCCAGCTTATCTATCACACCGTAGAGGTCACCGCCCTGGTAGCCCTGCTCCGCCGGATCCGCCCCCCATGGCTGAAAACGCAAACCGCGTTCATGAACCATACCCGCACCACGAGCAAAGCGATCAGGGTAGATCTGATAGAACACCGCGTGCTTTACCCAATCAGGAGTTTTCATCTGCATTCTTAGCCCTCTATAAGCTCAGTGCTCTCTAATGATTTACATTACTCCCATAAAGCCAGAGATAGCTATTCATATCTCAAACCTGATTCACGAATTGAGCAGCTAACCGTAAGAAAATAGGAACTAAATGTTATTAATTGTAAGGCCTTGAAGGCTGTCGTTGTAACAGCTGGTTCTATCCAATAGTTTAGAATCCTCTTTCAAAAAAAAGCCAAGGAAACTGGCATGAAGTATCTTTCACTTGCCCCATTAACAATCTGCTCTCTTTTTCTCGTCACAGCATGCGGAGGCGGCGGAGGCTCAGATAGCTCTCCCATGGCGTTTAGTCTTAACGCTGAAGCCGACACGGTCGACGAAAATAAAACCTTTGTTGTCGAATACGAATTTGACCAATTAGTTGACGCCAACATAACGGTAACGGCAGACAAAGGCACTGTTGATACAGTCAATAAGCAGGTCTCTTGGTCCGCCTATGAGGTAGACAACAATACGCTTGAAACCATTACTGTCACCGCAAGCAACGGCATCGATAGCTATAGCCAAACCATCCACCTTTCGGTAATCGACACTGACTATGTTTTTTACTTTACCGATCCCGATGTTCGCAATCAGGACTTTTGGGATGACAGGAACTACGCCGCTCCCCGCGTAAACTCAGCCTATATTGACGGGCTTATTGCTGAAGACACACCGATAAATATTGCCATGAGCGAGATTGGCTATATCCCACATCCAGATATGCCTGAACTAGCAGGCACATTCCCAGATAAAAATACCAAGCACCACCACGGTACCTTAGTCGGCTCATTAATGGTGGCACTACAAAACAATGATCAAGGTATCGCAGGCATAGTCAGTAACGCTGAGCTCTATCGAATAACATATACGACTCTTGGCTGGGCACAGTACTTAATCGATAATGAGGCTCTCGTATTAAACATCAGCTACGGTGGTATGGAGTGTAATCGTTCAGATCGCATAGGGTTGCAGGATGAGATAGACACCTATATCAACGCAGGCGGTATTATCATCATCAGCGCTGGAAATGACGCCTATACGACCGAGCAGGACTGTGACAATGTGATTGTCGTGGCATCTGTAGATATTGATGGCAGCCCATCTCGCTTTAGTAGTTTCGGTGGCAGAGTTGATATCTCAGCCTTTGGGGGCGATCAATTATTAGCAGATGAAAATGAAAGTTATAAATATGTTCACGGCACAAGCTATTCATCACCCTCGGTTGCGTCTGCGGTGGCTTTAGGCAAACAGAAATATCCTCAACTTAATTACGAAATCGCCTTACTTGCTTTAACTCAAACAGCTAAACCGGTTCTAAATACATCCAATATTAAAGGCTACGGTGCAGGGATACTTGACGCGTATGCTTTCTTAGAGTGGTTAGATCTCTACTATGGCAATGACTAGGGCCTAGTTCCAAGTCATCCTTATATCGTGTAAACATACCAAACGACTGGGGACGGCACTGCAATCTTGCAGCTCCGTCCCTGACCGCGGCTTCTTGGCGATAACGACGGCCACTCCTTTGCACTATTGATTCAATTACATCTGTATCAGCCAGTATATGAATCGGGTTCTTCCAAAACACTACCTGTAATGGCTCATCGATAGATCGAAGTGTTAAAGCTCGCCAGTTGACGTGGAAAACATCAGTTGCGCTTTTCTCAATCAACCAATGTCTCTAATCCCCCACACTAACTTTCGGCCGGTAGGGAAGTTGCTTCAGAAACGAGAGTCATTTTGAGGGTAGTGATATCGGCCTTGATCATCCTCTTCCAGCTCGAGGAATTCAGAGTAGACAAACTGATCAGGGTGAACGCCATAGATCTTATGTGTTTGCCAATACACGTGGTTGGCATCAAGCGAATAGCCTTTCTCTATCACCTTAAACGTGGGGATATCGGCACCGATGATTGGCTTTTCACCAAAGAAGATGGTGTTATTTGAAAGCAAATGTTGACCATAGCTATTATGGCCGAGCAGTTGATAGTCATTGGCATCACTTCCCTCTATCGACCGCAAACCGAAGTAGATACGCCCTTCAAAAATGAAATAACTGTCATTTAAAGGCGTCACATCACTGCGCTTAACATATCGAGAATTAAAAGCATCTAAGCTCAACTCAATATACTGATAACTCTGTAACTCTTTGGCTAGGTGGCGCGTCATTTTCTCTGGTGCAAGCCCGACTAACCTGCTCCCCAAATAGTAGACGCCGTCTTTATCTTTCCAAAAATAACCATCCACGTCTTTTACAGACGCGACATCGCCAAACGGCAAGTATTCATCGTTATACAAGACGCCATTTTGATCGAACTGAACCGCGTGATTCAAGATCTGAAATGACGGAGCATGGGCATTGTTGAGCGCCTCGCCTCTGTAAAAAACATACCGATGATCTTTAGAGTAACCATCAACTAAGAGTTCAAACTCATTAGGACTCGCCCCTTTTAGTACTTCGCCATCACAAAACACCTCATCACGGATAGCTAGGTATCTATCAGATTCTTCACCCGTAAACGTTTTAAAGTCGGCTGAAAATGACGCGATCATCTGGTCAAAATAGAAGACGTTCCGTTCATCGTGAGCATATATCGTATTAATCAGAGAGAAGCTGGCAGGATTAGCGCCAACTAAAAGTTGGCCATAGGAATAAACGTGCTCATTGTCCTTTGCGAAGTAAGTCTCCTGATGACTGATATGCGCCATCGAAATAACTGAAAATGAATCAGGATTAGCGCCATCGATCGGCTCGCCTTTCCAATACGCTCGGCGACTATCTTTTGCATAGTCTTCACTAAGTACCGTGAAGCTTTCCAAATCAGCACCTTCTATCTTATTGGCGCCCAATTGAAAGAAATTACCCATCCGGACAAAAAACACCTCTCCCTTTTTGGCGTAATATTGTTCACTGACTCCTTTATCTATGGCGGAATAACCAATCCGAGGCGCGAGGTAAAAGAAAGCAAAGACAATGACAGGAAAAGCGACGACTGCCGCACCCAAAGTCAGGAACCATTTCATATCGTGTTCATCCTTGAAAATACATAAAATTAAAAGAGCCTCAGGAGAGGCTCTTTTAGCTGAGATTTTGTCACCTCTACTCGACGATATCCATCTCTTCGATCAGATTGTCGGCACCATCCACATATTTCATCACCCACAACATATAGCGCGTATCGACGTGGATGGAGCGATTGAGATCATCGTTGAAGTCCCAATCACCGATAATGCTTTCATATACCCCATCAAACAGTAAACCGACCAGTTCAGCACGGCCATTGAGCGTTGGCGAGCCAGAGTTCCCCCCCGTGGTGTCTACGGTAGACAGGAAGTTCACAGGCACCGAACCCAATGATGGCAATAGATAATCACCGTACTTTTTGCTGGTGATCAGCTGCAGCTGTTTTGCAGGTGCATTAAATGGTTCAACGCCGGTGTCTTTACCAACAATGCCTTCCAGACGGGTGAATGGCAGATTAACTAAGCCATCTTGCGGTGAATTACCTTTCACCTGACCATGACTAACACGCAGGGTGCTGTTGGCATCGGCATAGATCGGCTGACCTTTGCTCTTGGCAAACGCGATCAGTGCTGCCATGTATTGCGGACGCCATTGCTGGAACTCGCCAGTCAGTGCTTTGTCGGCTTTTTCCAGCATCATCCGCTCTTGGTAAGTGCTACGGGCAAACTTAATAAACGGGTCGTCCACTTTATTCAGTGCGTCTAAATCGGTTTCCATCCATTGCTGCCGCATCGCCGCATCACCGATCTTGGTGCTGGCATAAAGCTTATCCAGATGAGCGCTCAACGCCTTGCTATCCAGCTTGTCAGTAATACCGAAGAAGCTGTCGATAGTGGGCAGGCGTTGCTCTTTTGGTAGTTTGGCGTATTCCTGAAGCAGGAACATCAGTAGTGCTTTATCCACTTCTGGGGCGTAGCGGCGATCCATTCGTGCCAGAGACGCTTTAAAGCGTGTCATATCGCGATCTTGATAGCCGGGCTCACGCTCAGCATCTGGCTTCTGTTTTTCATTCGCCAGACGATAGAGTTTCTTCGCCATCTGCGGTGCCTGCGCATAGTACATGTAGTAGAACACCAGATCGCGAGCCTGGGTACTTTGCGATTGATCGACCAGCTCGGCTAACGACGAGACGGCCTTGCCATACTGCTTCTGGCGGCTTTTATCAGCCTTGATCCAAGCGTTGAGATCTTTTTCTAACTTTTGCTTACGCTTAAGAAAATCACTGTGATGGTAGCTTTCCACCATCGACTGAAAGTTTTTAGCGTAGTTAGCCAAACTGGCAAGGGTAGACTCATACTTGATACGGGCATCAGAGCCCTCTTCTGCAGTCACCTTAATCAGGTCGATCAACGCTTCACGCATAATACGGCCGTTAGGGTAGGCCCACTCAAACTGATTTTGCACTTCATCAGCGGTACGATAACGATTGGTACGACCCGGATAGCCCGCCACCATCACTAAATCGCCCTTTTCGACGCCTTTCGCCGACACTTTCAAGAAGCTCTTCGGCTCATAAGGGACGTTGTCTTTACTGAAATCTGCTGGCTGCCCATCGGGCCCAACATAGGCACGATAGAAAGAGTAATCTCCGGTATGACGTGGCCACATCCAGTTGTCAATGTCACCACCGTACTTGCCCACACTCATGGCAGGGGCGTGTACCAGACGAACATCACGGATCTCCAACTTCTTGGTCAAAAAGTACTCTAAACCATGGTGGAAGCTGGCGACATCACAACGATAGCCTGCGGCTTGCTCACACTCCGCAACTAACGTTTTACGTTTCGCTTCAATCGCCTGATAACGTTGTTCACCATTCATTTTACTGGTAACAGATGCCAGTACCTGGTCGGTCACCTCTGTCACTGACTCTGTGACATACACTCGAGAACCAGGTGCCGCAGGCAGCTCCTGATCCAACTGCTTAGCCAAAAAGCCATCTTCCAGATAGTTCTGATCCGGGGTGGAGTTAAACTGAATACTGCCATACGCACAGTGGTGATTAGTGACCACTAAGCCCTTAGGAGAGACGAACGACGCGGTACAGCCGCCAAGGCTGATCACCGCATTCATCGGGAATTCGGTCAAACTACTGAGTTTTTCCGGAGCAATTTCCAAGCCTCGCTTGGTCAACGTATCAGCGAGTTGCGGCAGCTGGTGAGGTTGCCACATACCTTCATCAGCAATCGCAGAGAACGCCGCCATACTGACAATAGCAGCGCCTAAAAAAGTGCGTTTTGAGAGTGTCATTATTTCTTCCTGGAGAGTATTTATCTATTTTTGCAGCTTATTTTGCCGCTTGTTGTTTTATATTCGATCGTTTGGATCTGGAGCAGTTTCGATCTCATACTCTCTTTTGGCAAGCGGGAATTAATTGAACTCCGCCTTTAGACACCCTTAGTTACAAATTACTTGATCTCAAGCATGCGAATGATAATGATTTTTATTTACAAAAAGGTAAAGCGATCATAAACTGCTATTCAATGAGTGAGGCAAGGTAGTCAGCATCACTTATGTGATGGTCGTTGTTGCTACGATCATCGTGGTTGGTCTGTTGTCACGCTCCCATATGACAGCTGATCTACCATCTTTCGTTACGCTGGGTGGTTGTTCGGAGCATCGACTCCTCCATAGTGGCGAGAGGTCATCTTATAAGCAGGTAGGTTGCTTGTAAGGTTAACGGGAATCTTTCTTTCGGGCGACTTAATAGTCGCCCATTTTTTTTGCCCCTATAGCGACCCCTCTCTTTTCACTGGTTCGCCCAACTGACTTTTCACTTTACATCAGACAGTGAGTACCATAATTTAAAGGCTCAGCAATTTAATAGGTCACCCATGCCAAACGTATCAGTCATGCTCAGCGTCAACCATTGGCTCCTCCTAGCAGAGCCGATGCAGTCACGCGTGTTCTGATTGAAAACACCATTGACTGCGGAACCCGCAGTCAATAACGCCAGTTCCGCAGTCCATTTCCCAGCCGCAACAAGGAACTGCGCGATGACCACCTCACCCATAGCATTACCAGACAACGCCATCCAGGATAGGACGAAAGGCATCTTGCTTGCCGCTTTCGCGACGGCACTGTTTTCAGCCAAAGGCATCTTCATCAAGCTGGCTTATCAATATCAGGTCGACAGCGTCACCCTGATGAGCTTACGTATGTTGTTTTCACTGCCGGTATATCTGGCGTTGGGAGCTTGGGGCTGGCATCAGGGCTGGCTTAGCAGCCAGCTGCTAAAACGGCACGGAATACCTATTGCCGGTATTGGTTTGTTGGGCTACTACGGTGCCAGCTTCTTTGATCTGTGGGGCTTAGAGTACGTGCCCGCACAATTGGAGCGCTTAGTCCTATTTGCCTATCCAACCTTCACCGTTTTGCTCAGCTGGTGGTGGATGAAACAACGTCCAACGCGACAGATGTTTTGGATCTTACCCATCACCTGGGCGGGCGTCGCTGTCATGGTCGGTCATGATCTGAAGCAGCAAGGCCAGCATATCCTGCTGGGCACAGGATTAGTCGCCACCAGCGCGGTCATATTTGCCTTCTACATGGTGTTCAGTAAACCACTGATCAACAAAGTCAGTAGTGCTGCATTCACCATTGTCGCCATGGTGGCAGCAAGTATCGGCATATTGCTGCACTATCTCTTCAGTCAGCCAAACTTATTGGTGATCACGCAACAGCCACTACCGGTCTACGGTTACGGGCTGATCATCGCTCTGTTCTGTACCGTATTACCGTCATTTATGTTTAGCGATGCAATACGCTTGGTGGGGCCTGATAAGACGTCAGTGACAGGCTCTTTGGGGCCGGTGTGCACCGCGATTGCAGCAGTGCTGATACTCGGTGAACCTTTCACCATCTGGCACCTGCTAGGTACAGCCATGGTCGTTGTCCCTATCACCTTTATGGCTGTGACGAAAAGTAAACACTAAGCCCTGCTAAGCAAACAACGAATCCAACCAGCTGCAGTCGCTCGCTCAGCGACTACAGCTGGTTGGCAGTAGCAGACAATCTGAACACCATTTCAGCACCCAACATTTAGATATCGCTAACATAAAGAGATCACTCTCCTCTTGCCTACTGCAGTTCATCACTGGCCGGATCATGCAGCTGTTCAGGTACAAAATACAGGTAGGGTTTGGCTTAAAAGATAGTGACGACATGATTGGCCTTAGCTAACGCGAAACAGATCACAAAAATAACATTTGCTTGACACAAATCACACGCAGAGTTACAACTGCAAACTCAGATACAAAAGTTTGCATGTTTTGTTTTTTAGTTTTTAATCATATAGTTACGGAGTGATATATGAAAAAATTAGTCGTTAGCATCGCCCTTCTGTTCATCTCTTCAACCTCGGCATTATTTGCCGCCCAGGTTGACCTTATCAAAGGCTCATCCATCCTTCACAGCCGCTACGGATACAACTGGCAATCATTCAGTTTCGATATCCGAGTGGACAACCTCACCTTTGATAAGAAAGTCTCTATCCACTACCGTGATAGCGATGGCATATGGTATGACCGCCCAGCAGTTTTTGCAGGCTCAATCGATAATAGCCAAGAACTCTGGCAAGCCGGCTGGGAGCGTGTTACCAGCAGCCCATATGAAAAGAAAGAACCATTGGAACTGGAATATGTCATCAAATATGAAGTCGATGGCACCACCTACTGGGATAACAACGATGGCCAGAACTATCGCTTGTTTGTCGGTGAGGGTGAGCAAATCACGACGCCAGTTTATGCAGACTTTTCCGTCGCATCCAAGCCTTCGGTGTACAACTACAACGGTCAAGAAACCAAGGTACCTGGCAGCTTTAGAGTCAGCCTCTTCCTGCAAAACCTAGGCTATGCCAAAGAGGTGAAGATCCACTACTCCTATGACAACTGGGCGACTACTTATGTTGGTGACGCAGTATTTCAAGCACAGCGCTACTTAGGCTATGCCAGTATCCATTATCCTAACGATTACGGCACAGAATACTGGGCATTCACAACCCGAGGCGACGAAGCCCAAGACAGTTCTGCCACGCAAGTTGATTACGCCATTTCCTATACTGTGAACGGTGAAACCTATTGGGATAACAACTTCGGTAACAACTACCAAGTTCCCGTGCAGTAAATAGCAATCCTCGTTCTCCAAATAAAAAGCACCGGCAAACGACCGGTGCTTTTCAATAACTAAACATGTTAATCCAGTTAACTAGAAACCGCTTTACAGCTTAACAATGGCGGCAGATTGCGCACTCAAACAGAGCGTAGTTGTCGCAATCGAGATCTTGTCGCCCAATTGGAAAAGCAGTTCCCCATCTTTCGGCAACGTTAACGACACCGCTTGCTGATTTGGATTGAGTGCCACCAACAGGGTGTCACCCTGATATTTCCGGGTAAACAACACACAATTCTGTTGTGGCGAAAGGAACTGAATTTCACCATGACACAGCGTCGCCGAGCCTTTTCTCACTTCCGCAAGTTGCGCAATAAATTGGAATAACGCTCTATCCTGTTTTTCCGGCTCATCCCACGGGTAACCTTCACGACAATAAGGATCGTCACCGGCTGACATACCGATCTCGTCACCATAGTAAATACAAGGTGCCCCCGGCGTAGCAAACATGGTTAGCAAAGCCAGTTTCATCGCCTTTTTGTCTTCACCCATGATCCACAAAGGCCGAGCCATATCATGGCTACCAAGCAGGTTAAGCTGCATCTCGTTGATGCCCCAAGCATAGCTGGCATACATATCTTCCATCACTTCAACAAAGCTGTCGGCGCCCATCGGGGACACTTCCAGATTGTTACGACGGTAACCATTCCAACTGTCGGCGCCGATATAGCTGAGTGTGGCGCAGGCTTGAATGTAGTTCATGGTAGCGTCAAACATATCGCCCTGCAGCCAACGCTGAGCTTTCATCCAGATCTCACCACAAATATAGGCGTCAGGGTTCACCGCCTTACAACGAGTACGGAACTCACGCCAAAAATCATCGTCTTCGATCTCTCTTGGCACATCGAGACGCCAGCCATCGATACCAAACTTCAGCCAGTATTCTGCGACATCGAAGATGTGTGCACGCCAACCTGGATTTTGGTGATTAAACTTCGGCAATGCAGGCAAATTCCACCAAGCATCGTAGTTTGGTGGATTATCTTCATCACTACTGTACGGGCGAAGTGGCCAATCCTGTACTTTAAACCAGTCGATATAAGGCGAATCACCACCATTCTCCAAGATATGATGGAACGCCCAAAACCCACGGCTGGCATGATTAAACACACCGTCCAGTACCACTTTCATATCTCGGGCATGGGCTTCGTCCAGCAATTTGCGTAGGGCGTCGTTACCCCCTAACAGCGGATCTACCTGCATGTAATCAAATGTGTGGTACCTGTGATTACAGGCACTGGTAAAAATAGGACACAAATAGATAGCGGTAACACCCAGTGATTTCAAGTAGTCCAGCTTATCGATGACACCGTAAAGGTCGCCCCCTTGAAAGCCCTGCTCTGCCGGATCTGCCCCCCAAGGTTTAAACACTAACCCTGGGCTATGAGAGATCTCTTTGCCACGGGCAAAGCGGTCTGGAAAGATCTGATAAAACACCGCTTCTTTTACCCAGTCAGGGCCTATCGCTTGTTCGCTCATGTGTGTTGAATTCCTTGTGCCTGAGTCAAAAAAGCCGGCACAGTGGCCGGCCTCTCTTACTATTTACGTTAGCATTACCATCTTCAGATTAGCGAATAATACGTTTCGCCGCAGTATCCAGCGCTTTATCCACTTGCTGACGTCCGGTAGTGATATTAGAAATAATGGTGCCCATCGATGACCAAAAGCGTCCCATCGCTGCTGCATTCGGCATCGGCTCACCCATTGCTGCACTGGCATAAACAGCCTGCACCATGGGATCTTTTTCTAGCTCTTTCTGCAAGTTTTTATTTGCCATCGCGCCCAGCTCGCCGCTGGTATAAAGCAAACGCTGGTTCTCTTCCGTCATCAGATAATTGTTCAGCAATTCTTTTACTAACAACGCATTAGGCGAAGCCAAATTAATCATCGCAGCCCATACCCCAACAAATGGCTTGGCCGGATGTCCATCCACCGTTGGCAAAGGTGTCACGCCGAAGTCGATCCCCTCTTTCTGCAGATCGTCCCAATACCAAGGACCATTGAGCATCATAGCGATCTCTTGCTTCTTAAACTTCATCTCCATGATGGAGTAGTCACTATTGCGTGGCATCAAGCCCTCATCCAGCATCCGCTTTAACAGCTTGGCTCCCACCTTAGCGCCCGGTTTGTTCACTCCGGTATCTTTGACATCATACCCACTGTCCTTTCGGGCAAACACATAACCGCCATTAGCGGCCAACAAAGGCCAGGTGTAATAGGTGTTGTTGTAATCCCATAAAATAGCGTTGACACCTTTCTCTGCCATGAGTTTCTTATCAAGTGCGAACATCTCCTCAAACGAAGCGGGCGGCGTATCGATAAGTGCTTTGTTGTAAATAAGGCTAATCGCTTCAATGGCAATGGGATAACCATACACGCGCCCATCGACAGTCACGGCGTCCCAGGCATAATCAATGGCTGAAGCACGCAGTTCCGGAGATGGCTTAATTTCGCTAATCAAGCCGCCACGAGCCCAATCACCCATGCGGTCGTGGGGCCAAAAATAGATATCAGGGCCATCACCTGCACCGGCCTGAATTTCAAACTGTTTCGTGGAATCGACAGGGCTCTCAACATTTACCACCACGCCGGTATCAGCACTGAACTGAGCGGCGATCTGCTTCATCTGCTCAGCACCTTTGCCGATCCAGATAGTGATCTCGCCCTCTACCATGCCAGCGTTAGCAGGTTGACCGAGAACACAACATAGCAATGCGGCCAGCGTAAAGGGCTTCCCTATTTTTTTTATCATTATTATTTGTCCCACTCCATCAATTCCAATTGGCCAAGAATCCGTCAGCCATCGCCACATTGCAACCGGTAACATGGCAGCGAAAGATCTGGATCACATTCGCATTAAAGTTATTTGCAGCAATGCTAAAGTAAGAATAGGTGGCCACGAGGGCGATCCTTGGCCGCTAATGTCGAGCAAGGAGCAGGGCATAACTACCTCGCCCAATTAGAGAACGGAAAAAAACAGGCATCAATGATTTGCCAAGAAAGCACAATCAACGATGAATAGCGCGTTCAGCCCTAAATCCAAACCTAGAGCTATCTAGCTGAATCCAGCCATGCACGGATCTGCGGCTCGAACGGCGCCACCGCATTAATATCTTCATCCGGTACCGTTTCCAGCACCTCGATGGTTTTCATCACTGCAGCGTACTCTTGCAGCAGGCGATCGCGGGTTTCTTCATCTATATCTTGATCGTTAGCCAACTGTGTCATCGCGTCGCGTAACGACGGACCAATATTCTTGGCTCGCATATTTAGGGCACTAACCGCCAACATCAGTCGCTCAAACATCTGCGACCACTCATCATAGTTATTGAAACCGTGCTTGGACAATAATTGACTTAACGCTTCGGAATCTTTGCCTGACGCCCTCACTCGTTGGCTAAACACTTCTGATAACTGGGTGATATCAGTAATTTGATGAGCTGATGCCGTTTCTGGGTGCTCCCTGCTCCACTGATAAACCGCCGGAGCGGCAGCTAACCACTGTGTTATCTGTTCAGATTTCATCGGGGGCACCTCCGCCGCGGCAACCTCTGCCATCAACATCCCCCCGAACAACAGCGCGCACCATCCCAGGTGCTTTTTCCTACACATAGTGTTTGTCCTTATGGCGTCATCGTCTTTAGTGTAGCTGATCAAGATTCTAGCGAATTGCTATCAAATCATACTTTTGTAAAACATTAAACGTAAGCCGATAACCATTGAGGCACTTGCCGACACAAGTTAAAACAAACGCAACAAAAACCCAACAACTTTCTTATTATTCAGCATGTTATGGACATATATTTGTCATAAACAGTGGCCAAACTTCAGCACTACTCACTGAGAATTAATGAAGTACAGGAGTTTTAAATGCAGTCCATTGTTAAACGCAGTCCTATCACTATTGCATTCCTCACCAGCGCATCCATCCCCCTGACAGCACATGCCAATGTCGGCGTTGATGAGATACTCAACGGCGTACAGGTATACGGCAAGCTCAACTTGTCATGGCAAGTTTCCGACGAAGGTGATGGCTCATTTACGGATATGTCGAGTAACGCTTCGCGTTTCGGACTAAAAGGCGATGTCGGCGTTAATGACGACCTATCCGTTATCTACCAACTCGAATACGAAGCGGTGATCGAAGATGGCGATGACACCATCAAAAACCGAAACCAATTTGTCGGTCTTCACAGTAAAACTTTTGGTACGGGTAAGATTGGCCGCCACGACACCATGCTAAAAATGAGTCAGGGCAAAGTCGATCAGTTCAACGATTTTGAAGGGGATCTGAAATATATGTTTGTCGGCGAAAACCGTATGTCCGAAACCCTGACTTACATAAGCCCGTCCCTTGCCGGCTTTACATTAGGCATGACCTGGGTGGCCACTGGCGCAGATAACGAAAGTGACTCCGTCAACGGTGAAAGCGACAGTGATGGTTTCTCTACCGCCTTGATGTATGGCGACAGTAAGTTAAACAGCACGCCATTCTATGCCGCTGTCGCTTATGACGATGATGTAAATAATTTTGATACGATTCGCACCACGGCTCAAGCCAGGTTAGCCAACCTAACCGTCGGCGGTATGTGGCAAGAATCTGAACGCTCTGATGGTACAGGCAGCGCGCAATCAAGCTGGTTGGCAAGTGCGGCCTATCAACTGACCCATAACGTGTCACTACGTAGCCAATATCAACAAAGTGATATGCACAAACTGGAACACGTTGATGGTTCCCGTCCGGCGGTCGATTTTAAAGAGGGTTATAGCGTTGGGGCCAGCTATGACTTCAGCAAAAAGACCGCGCTTTATGCCTGGTACACCGACCGCACCGCCGCCAATAGCAGTAGTAAATCGGACTCTGACTACTTCTCAGTCGGCATCAGTCACAGCTTCTAAGAGATCTTGAAATAAGTTTTAGGGAGCCGTTGCCAGAACAGGGACGTTCACCTAATAACAAAAAAGCCGCTGTTCCAAGCGGCTTTTCTTAGCGTCGATAGTAATAACTTACTTCACACGGGAAACGTATTCACCGGTACGAGTATCTACTTTCACTACTTCACCAATCTGAATAAACAGCGGCACACGTACCACAGCACCGGTGCTCAATGTCGCTGGCTTCCCGCCGGTACCGGCCGTATCACCTTTCAAACCGGGATCGGTTTCAGTCACTTCCAGTTCAACGAAGTTAGGTGGAGTCACTGAGATTGGATTCTCATTCCAGGTAGTAATGGTGCAAACGTCTTGCTCAACCAACCACTTCTCTTGATCACCGATCGCTTTAGCATCCGCCGCAAGCTGCTCGAATGTGTCATTGTTCATAAAGTGCCAAAACTCACCATCGTTGTAGAGGTAAGCCAGCTCAATATCCATGACGTCAGCGGCTTCAACCGTTTCGCCCGACTTGAAAGTTTTTTCCAACACCTTACCGGAGATAAGTTTGCGGATCTTTACACGGTTAAAGGCTTGACCCTTGCCAGGCTTCACGAACTCGTTATCAATAATTGAACAGGGCTCGCCATCCAGCATGAACTTTAGCCCTCCACGAAATTCGTTGGTACTATACGTCGCCATTTCTACCTCGTTACCAAAGCTGATTATTTCAAATGCCGCAGATGATAACCCGAAAACCCCTCGAGGGTGAACGACCATGGCAACAAGAGCTGGCAAAAGCGGTCACCGATCCGGCGGTTTTGCTTACCATGCTTGAGATAGATCAAACTGCATTCGCCGACGGCTTTGCGGCGAGAAAGCAATTTCCGATGCGTGTTCCTCAACCATTTATCGATCGCATGGTAAAAGGCGATCCGAATGACCCACTGCTACGCCAAGTTCTGCCGCTGAGCGATGAACTCATTACATCCAACGGTTATGTTAGCGACCCGCTTGGCGAACATGACACCCAAGCACCAGGCTTAATGCACAAGTATCAAAGCCGTGTCCTCCTGATCCTCCGTGGTGGCTGTGCGGTAAACTGTCGTTACTGTTTTCGCCGTCACTTTCCTTACGGCGATAACAGCCCTAGCAAGCAGGAGTGGCAACAGTCATTTGACTACATAGCGGCTCACCCTGAGATTAACGAGGTTTTGCTCTCTGGTGGCGACCCGCTAATGGCCAACGATCAGCAGCTTGACTGGCTACTGACTCAGCTAGAGCAGATCCCCCATCTACGCCGTGTACGCATACATACGCGCTTACCCGTGGTGATACCAAGCCGTATTACCGATGCGCTCGTCAGTCGCTTAGCCAGCTCAAGATTAAAAGCATTAATGGTGCTGCATATTAATCACGCCAATGAAATTGATAACGCACTACAACGGGCAGCTCAGAAACTAAAACAAGCCGGGATCTGGCTGCTCAACCAAAGCGTACTATTGCAACAGGTGAATGACTCAGCCGATGCATTGTGTGAGTTAAGCGAACGCCTGTTTGAAGCCGATATACAACCCTATTATCTACATCTAATGGATAAGGTCGCCCAAGCAGAACACTTTGACTTGCCGCTAGCACGGGTACAGGCGCTAAACAAAGCAATGATGCAGCGTCTACCCGGTTTCTTAGTACCCAAGTTTGTCCGTGAAATAGCCGGACAGCAAAGCAAAACCCCCATAGATTTAGGTTTTAACCCATTTATTGAGCAAACAGATCTCGATTTTTTCCAGCAAAGCTGACACTGCCCATGTGCAGAAGAAAGCGCTAGAATAGCAACCGACTATAGATACCTTTGATATGAGAGAACCGCTTTAGATGTCGAGCCATGACCAGCTTTTTGAACACCTCAGTGCCAATTTAAAACAGGCTTACCGACAAGCAATTGATGCTGATGCCATCCTCAACGAAATGCTGCAGCTTGATGTCGGGAAGTTCGACGCCGTTTTCCGTAAAGATCAAGGCTTTGAATGTGAAGCGATCAGATTTGTTCCCTATGTTGAAGAGCTCGCTGCTGAGATCGAACCACTGAAAACGGCTTCGCCCGACAAATTCGAAGCACAGCTAAAAACATGGGTAAGCAAACTGGAACTGCTCCTGCGCACGCTGGCAGAATTTAAGCGCAACCTAAAAGCCAAGTAAGCGGTCCACTCTTTCTCCAGCGGCTTCGCCCCATGCAAGCGGGTTAAAATCGACTAAACTTAGAGCAGGCTTTCAACAGATCATCGTTACAGCTTGGTGATATAGGTTTAAGTTAATGGAACCCGTAAATGCGAACGTCGCCGCCTCAGTGACGCAGCAGCTTCCACCACAGAGTAATAACGCGCAACAAACTGCCTTAGCCAGTATCAGTGAGGTAGTGGCAGCGCCGCCTTCGTCAGAAACGACAGAGGAGGATGCAACCGAATCCGTGCAGGTATCAAACTCTTTAGGACAGGCCGCTGAAGCGTCCAACCTCACGCGTAGCCGAGCAATTGAGTTATATAGAGCGGTCGCCGCACTGGTATAAGCGAGCGTGAAAGGAAAAGAGAAAGGGACAATTAATCGAGTAAAAAAGGGTACCGCTGATCTTGTCTAAAAGCTGTACGCCACACCAACGCCTAACGTGTATTCGTAAACAGGCGCTTCAGCTTTCGCTTCATTCGCTTCGAGCTTACCAACAGCGGCATTGTAATTCAGTTGCCAGCTTTCACTGAGGCCCTGCTTTGCAGCAACGCCGACACTCACCTTGGATGCACCCTCCGTGACCGCACTACCATCTTCAGCGAGCAATGGCTGACCAAGATAATGCTCGGCGTACTCACCGTTCATATAGGTGTAACTCACTTCGGGAAACAGCTTCAGATCGCCGGTCACCTGCAAAGGGTAGCTGTAACTTAACTTACCGTATTCTCCCCGCGCCTGCTCACTGAGCTCTGATACGAGTGACACGGCCACCGTTCCCCAAAAGTCCTGGTAACGATACTCAGCGCCCAAGTTGACCCGATCTTTTTCTTCCGCGGAGTCGAACGCTGGCTCCCACAGATCCTGACTATGCTCCACCAACGTTGCCACCGAATGCTTGGTACTGGAAAACAGCGGTTGTGACGATGCTTCAGAGACAACAAATTGTGCGCCTCGGTATTCAACCTGTAGGTCTTTTTCTGGTTGCTGTGCAAGTTGCTGGGAGAGTAGGGGGAAATTCGGAAAACGATCGCCAGCAGTAGCCACACCATCAGTGACTTCAGTCGCTTGTGCGGCACCGCTAACCAGCAGCGCAAGGCTAAGCGCCTTTACTACATTCCGCATTGGCTTCCCTTACTGTTTCTTATCGTTTTGATTTTTAGTATAGCCAGAGAACGAGATATCTCCGTGCATGGATCAAATTTATCGATCTGGCTCTGAACTTTTCACTACCAGCCATGTCATCAGTAGACCGGTAAATGCAATTTTTCATTACCAACAGATATAAAAAAACCCGCCAGATGGCGGGTTTTTTGGTCGCTTAGGAAGCGGAAGGCTACATCATACCGCCCATGCCACCCATGCCACCCATACCACCCATGCCGCCCATATCTGGGGCGCCACCAGCAGCTGCTTCTTGAGGTACGTCAGTCACCATCGCTTCGGTGGTGATCATTAAGCCACCCACAGACGCTGCAAACTGCAGTGCTGAACGAGTTACCTTAGTTGGGTCAAGAATACCCATGTCGATCATGTCACCGTAAACGCCGGTTTGAGCGTTGTAGCCGTAGTTAGCTTCGCCACCACGTACGTTATTAGCTACCACAGAGGCTTCTTCACCCGCGTTAGTTACGATTTGACGCAGAGGAGCTTCCATCGCACGCAGAGCCAGCTTGATGCCGTGGTTCTGATCTTCGTTGTCGCCTTCCAGCTCGGCGATCTTCGCAGCAACACGCACCAGCGCAGTACCACCACCGGCAACCACGCCCTCTTCTACGGCTGCGCGAGTTGCGTGCAATGCATCTTCTACGCGCGCTTTCTTCTCTTTCATTTCAACTTCAGTCGCTGCGCCCACTTTGATCACAGCAACACCGCCAGCCAACTTGGCTACACGCTCTTGCAGTTTCTCACGATCGTAGTCTGAAGAGGCTTCTTCGATTTGCTGACGAATTTGACCAACACGGCCTTCAATCATCTCAGCGTCGCCTGCACCATCAATAATGGTTGAGTTATCCTTGTTGATAACCACACGCTTAGCTGTACCCAGATCTTCCAATGTCGCTTTTTCCAGATCCAAGCCAACTTCTTCAGAAATAACCGTACCACCAGTCAACACAGCGATATCTTGCAGCATCGCTTTACGACGGTCACCGAAGCCTGGAGCTTTAACAGCAGCCACTTTCACAATGCCGCGCATGTTGTTTACAACCAAGGTTGCCAACGCTTCGCCCTCAACGTCTTCAGCAATAATCAGCAGTGGCTTACCTGCTTTTGCCAGACCTTCCAGAACAGGAAGCAGTTCACGGATGTTGGAGATTTTCTTGTCAACTAACAGGATGAACGGGCTTTCCAGTTCAACATTGCCAGTTTCCTGGTTGTTGATGAAGTAAGGAGACAGGTAGCCACGGTCAAACTGCATACCTTCAACCACGTCCAGTTCATTTTCCAGACCCTGGCCATCTTCAACTGTGATAACGCCTTCTTTGCCGACTTTGTCCATCGCAGTAGCGATGATTTCGCCAACATGAGCGTCAGAGTTAGCAGAGATAGTACCTACCTGCGCAATCGCTTTGCTGTCAGCACAAGGTACAGAGAGTTCTTTCAGCTCAGCAACCGCAGCGATAACCGCTTTGTCGATGCCGCGCTTGAGATCCATAGGGTTCATGCCAGCAGCAACGGCTTTAACACCTTCGTTGACGATCGCTTGTGCCAATACTGTCGCAGTGGTGGTGCCATCACCGGCGTCATCAGAGGTCTTAGAAGAAACTTCTTTCACCATCTGTGCGCCCATGTTTTCGAACTTGTCTTCCAGCTCGATCTCTTTTGCCACAGAAACACCGTCTTTAGTTACGGTAGGTGCACCGAAGCTCTTATCCAGAACGACGTTACGACCTTTAGGGCCCAGAGTAACTTTTACTGCGTTAGCCAGTACGTTTACACCAGCCAGCATTTTTACGCGTGCGTCTTCACCAAATTTGACTTCTTTTGCAGCCATTTTTCTCTTTCCTCAAATTCTTTAGCGTTCTGATTACCTGAATACGCGTATTACTTACGCTTCAATCACTGCCAGTACGTTGTCTTCTTTCATGATCAGTAACTCCTGACCATCAACTTTGTGGGCTTTTTCGACGTAACCACCGAACAGAACTGTGTCACCAACGTTCACGGCAACGGCACGAGTGTCACCGTTATCAAGGGTGCGGCCAGCGCCTACTGCTACAACTTCACCTTTGCTGGACTTTTCAGCAGCACTGCCAGTCAGGACAATACCGCCTGCTGACGTAGATTCTTCTTCCAAACGTTTAACCACAACACGGTCTTGTAATGGACGGATAGTCATCTATTGATCTCCCGAGATTAACCTTTAGTTGATATAAGAAGCGCCACTTGAGGACGCTGGTGGATTTAAGATGGGGATGGGTAGAAAAAAACCAAGCGGGACAGGTGAAAAAAAATCAAAAAACCAACCTAACCCGCTGAAACAGATCTAATCTTTTCTTTCGAACTCGCCGTCAATCACATGACCACGGCGATCACTCGACTCTGTAGATGTCGAATTCAAAGGTTCATTGGCGCTGGCCGCCGATGAGTCAAACCCTGGTCGGCTATGGGCATAGTAAGCCCCGCCAGGCGCCGCGGCATTGACCACCTGAAACTGGAAGCGCTTGATCAATGCCAACGCAACCAACTTACGCAGTGGTGCCGTCAGGATAAGGATACCGACGATGTCGGTGACAAAGCCAGGCGTAACCAGAAGCACGCCGGCAACCAATAACAGCAGGCCTTCAACAATCTCGGTGCTGGGCATCTGGCCCTGAGCCATTTTTTGCCGCACCGACATCAGCGTAGCAACCCCCTGGCTGCGCACGAGTGAGGCGCCAATCATTGCTGAAAGGATCATCAGTGCAACCGTGGGCATCACACCCAACACGCTGCCCACTTGAATAATGACGCTAACTTCAAGGATAGGAATAAGAATAAACATCAAAAAAAGAACAAACGCCAAAATGCACCTCTCATGCTGTGGGGTTGGCTTAAATCTCTATATTTGGGCGTTATGCCCTTTTATCAATGCAGCAACCGGTTAAAAATGGGACAGGTTAAATGCAACAAGGTTCCCTTCCGTGCCATCAGCAGAAAAAAACGTCACCGAACAGCGAAAGCAAATCACCGCCAAACTGGTCTTATCTACGTGCCCGGACGTTGAACATGCGCAACGGATCGCGAGCTGTCTGGTAGCAGAACGCCTGGCTGCCTGTGTCAATCTTATTCCGCAAATGCAGTCTATTTATCGTTGGCAGGATAAGATCGAGCAAACCAATGAGGTACAGTTGCTTATTAAAAGTGACCACGGCACTCTGTCGGATCTCGAGGCACGGCTGACGGAGCTGCATCCCTACGACGTACCCGAATTTTTGGTGGTAACCATCGAAGATGGTAGCGCCAATTACCTGGCCTGGTTAGGCCAATGTTTACAGAGAGACACAAAATAATGTGGTTAAAAATGCGCTTTTTCTCGATGCTGTTCCTACTGCCGACATTGGTATCGGCCTCTGGGTTATCGGGTCTACTGCCCGCAGATGATCAATTTCTCCCCGTTGATGAGGCTTTCCAATTCAGCTATCAGCAAAACGGAAGCAGTGTTGAGCTAAATTGGCAGGTAGCCGATGAGTACTATCTGTACCGTGACAAGTTCAAATTTAAAGTTAACGGCGCAGAGATGGGCACCGCTGAACGCCCCGCCGGTATCCTCTACATGGATGAGTACTTCGGTGAGACTCAAGTCTATTATCATCAAGCCGTCATCACGGTCCCTGTCTCCAGTATCTCCGACAACGCTGAGCTCACGGTCACCTATCAGGGCTGTGCTGCTGCCGGCTTGTGTTATCCGCCAACTCGGAAAACCGTTTACCTGCAACCGCAACCGGACGAAGCTGCCGCAGCCCTAGCCACAGACACACCTGCGGCAGACGGCAACGCGACAACAGAGAGAGCATCCGGCGTGCCTATGGATCAAGGTGGGTTTAACGCGCTACTTAGCGAAGCCAGTGTAGGTTGGGCACTACTGCTGTTTTTTATCTTAGGCGTAGGGCTAGCTTTCACCCCTTGCGTTTTTCCTATGTACCCCATTCTTTCCGGCATTCTGGTCGGCCAAGGTGACAAATTAACCACTCGCCGCGCCTTCAGCTTGTCATTGGTGTATGTCCAGGGAATGGCGATCACTTATGCGGCACTGGGATTGGTGGTAGCAACCGCCGGTTTGAAATTTCAGGCTGCACTACAACACCCAGCGGTACTACTAAGTTTAGGCGGTCTGTTTGTCGTTTTGTCTCTTTCAATGTTTGGCGCGTTTAATTTCCAACTGCCCAGCCATTGGGTCAGCCGCATCAGCAATGTCAGCAACAGCCAAAAGAGTGGCAGCTATATCGGTGTGGGTATCATGGGTGTGCTCTCTGGTCTCGTCGCCTCACCATGCACTACGGCGCCCCTTTCCGGCGCGCTACTCTATGTTGCGCAGTCGGGTGATCTGGTGCTCGGCGGTCTGGCTCTCTACCTGTTAAGTGTCGGTATGGGGTTACCCTTACTGATCATCGGCACTAGCGGCGGCAAACTCCTACCGAAGGCAGGCGCCTGGATGGACAGCATTAAGATGTTGTTTGGTTTTGTCCTATTAGCTGCCGCACTGCTGTTGGTTGGCCGCCTGCTCCCCACCATAGTAGAGAGCTTGCTATGGGCACTGTTGATTACTGTCACCCTGCTGTTTCTTGCCTTTACTAAATACGGCGCGGAACGTGGCCACTTTACCGCCCGCATCACTGTCGCGGTATTGGCTTTGACTGTTGGGGGTTGGACCGCCATCAATGGCCTGAAGCAGCAACCAGCAACCATCACCGGCCAGTTTATTAACGTGGCGAATGTCAGCGAATTACAACAACAGGTTGACGCTGCGGCAGCAGCAGGTAAGCCGGTGATGCTGGATCTTTATGCTGATTGGTGTGTGGCATGCAAAGAGTTTGAACAGAAAACGTTTCCAGCGGAACACGTGGTTCAGCGTCTAGATCAGTTTGTTTTGCTTAAGGCCGATGTGACCGACAACAGTGGCGAAGCCATTGCATTACTGGAGTCCCTTGGCGTACTCGGACTGCCAACCTTGGTATTCTATGACCCCAGTGCCGCCGAGTTGGCAACACTGCGGGTTACCGGATTCCAAGGGCCGGATCGTTTTGCCGAACACCTGGACAGGGTCTTGGCCGAATAAGGGATCGTTGCAACCATGACAGCTGCATGCTCATTTTCCTGGATGGCAACACGGCGAGTGATCTCCGTCGCCCTACTCACGTTGGTGGGGGTATTGGGGTGCGCCAGCGTTCCCTTATCCACCATGGTCAAAATGAGCCAGTTTGGCCCAGAAGAGTTTGTCGAACTTAAGCCCGAAGATATTCGGGCAAAGGTGACGGTTGAGGAGGCAGTTGGGTTAAAGCCAGAACAGACCATACTCGAAGTCACGCTCGCCAGCCCCAACGGGCAACTAATGAAAACCTTCAACTTTGAACTGATCTCGGAAACTCCGCGCACCGAAGAGCGCTGGCTGCGCGCACCGCTGCACTGGATCGACTACGAAATGAAACTCACCGATGAAGGTGAGTCTGCATTTAAATCGTTTCAGCAGTTTGCCGCCAATGACCCTGAGCTAAATTCATTTGCCATCAGTGTTGGAGCAAAAGTCAAAAACCCACCGCCAGAGGGTGAGATCATGGTGATGTCTATTGCGCTCAAGCTTTATCAACAAGAAGCCTATATGCCGTTATTTGAAAAAGCCGAGATAAAAATGGGGAAAACAGAGATCTAACTCGCCTGAACAAATCTCGCTGCACAGTGTCAAACAAAAGCGGCAGACTCCGCCACTTCATCTATGCTTGGAGCAGTATTTAACTGTTCAGATAAGCCAAGTTAGAGTAAAACCTCTAATCAACATCAAAACTTTGCACTGATTCGACCAGAAAAATGCTGCGATTTTCTGCGAAAACAATATAATTCGAAAAAAGCGGGAACTTTTCACCGTTCCGACAGCTCAAAAAGCTAAATTTTGCTCAGATTTGACGTGCAATAGCCCATAAACACGAATTAGAAGAAAAAGCCTGCAAGATGGAAGCAAAACTCAACATTTTATTGCTGAATGGCCCAAACCTAAATCTACTTGGTTTACGCGAGCCTGAGATCTATGGCCATCAAACACTGACCGATGTGGTTCAGGCACTTGATGCCCAAGCCGCTTCTTATGGTGTGCAGCTTTCCCATCTTCAAAGCAACGCTGAGCATGAGCTAATTGAAGCGATCCATAAGGCGCGGGGAAAGATGGACTTCATCTTGATTAACCCTGCCGCTTTCACTCACACCAGTGTGGCAATACGCGATGCACTGCTGGGGGTGGCTATTCCATTTATAGAAATACACCTGTCCAATGTCCATGCCCGCGAATCGTTCCGCCACCACTCCTACTTGTCTGATGTAGCAGAAGGCGTCATTTGCGGTTTGGGCATTCAAGGTTATGAGTTTGCACTGCAGGCGGCATGTCGCCGACTGTGCCCCAACGACTAGAACAACGTACTAACGCAGAGAGAAATCGATGGATATTCGCAAAATTAAAAAACTGATCGAGTTAGTCGAAGAATCAGGTATCAATGAACTGGAGATCACCGAAGGTGAAGAATCCGTGCGCATCAGCTGTGGTGGCACAGTGATGCAGGCACCGGTCCAGTATCAAGCCGCCCCAGCGGCCGCGCCAGCTGCAGCACCATCCGCAGCACCTGCGGCAGCAGCGGCTCCTGTAGCTGACGAACCGGCGGGTCATTTGGTTCGCTCACCTATGGTCGGTACCTTCTACCGCGCATCATCGCCTGAAGCTAAGCCATTTTCCGAAGTCGGCCAGCATGTAAATGCTGGAGACGTCCTCTGCATCGTCGAAGCGATGAAGATGATGAACCAGATCGAAGCAGACACGTCCGGTGTTATTAAAGCGATCCTGGTCAACAACGGCGACGCTGTTGAGTTCGACGAACCCATGTTTGTTATCGAATAACCACAGAGAATTGTCATGCTGGATAAAGTCGTCATCGCCAATCGCGGCGAAATCGCGCTTCGTATCCTCCGAGCTTGTAAAGAGCTGGGGATCAAGACAGTCGCAGTGCACTCCACTGCTGACCGCGAACTAAAACATGTACTGCTGGCCGACGAGTCGATCTGTATCGGTAATGCGCCAGCCCAAGAAAGCTACCTCAACGTACCGTCCATCATCAGTGCGGCAGAAGTTAGCGACGCAGTGGCTATCCACCCTGGTTACGGCTTTTTGGCTGAGAACGCTGAATTTGCCGAACAGGTAGAGAATAGTGGTTTCATCTTTATTGGGCCAACGGCCGAAACCATCCGCCTGATGGGTGACAAAGTCTCAGCCATTGAGGCGATGAAGAAAGCGGGTGTCCCCTGTGTTCCCGGTTCTGATGGGCCTCTGGGCGACGATGAGGCGAAGAATATCTCTATCGCCAAACGTATCGGCTACCCTGTGATCATCAAAGCCTCCGGTGGTGGTGGTGGTCGTGGTATGCGTGTTGTACGAGAAGAGAAAGAGCTGATCCAATCGATCGCCATGACTCGCGCCGAAGCTAAAGCTGCCTTTAACAACGATATTGTCTACATGGAGAAGTTCCTCGAGAACCCTCGCCATATCGAAGTTCAGGTCATGGCTGACGGTCAGGGCAGTGCGATCCACTTTGGTGAGCGCGATTGTTCTATGCAACGTCGCCACCAAAAAGTGGTTGAAGAAGCACCTGCGCCAGGCGTAACTGAAGAGATGCGCCGCTTTATCGGTGAGCGCTGCTGCCGTGCCTGTGTAGAGATTAACTACCGTGGTGCTGGCACCTTCGAATTCCTATTTGAGAACGGCGAGTTCTATTTCATCGAAATGAACACCCGTATTCAGGTAGAGCACCCTGTGACAGAGATGGTCACCGGTGTGGATCTGATTAAAGAGCAACTGCGCGTGGCTGCAGGCCAACCGCTCTCTTTCACTCAGGAAGAGATTAAGATCCGTGGTCATGCCATTGAATGCCGGATTAACGCAGAAGATCCTAAGTCGTTTATTCCGTCGCCAGGTAAGATCAAGCGCTTTCATGCTCCGGGTGGTTTAGGGGTGCGTTGGGATTCCCATATCTATACAGATTATTCAGTGCCGCCGAACTATGACTCTATGGTAGGTAAGCTGATCTGTTACGGCGAAAGCCGCGATGTCGCCATCGCTCGCATGAAGCACGCGCTGAATGAGATCGTAGTCGAAGGGATCAAGACCAACATCAACCTGCACAAAGAGATCATGGCCGACGAGAACTTCCAGTTTGGTGGTGCGAATATCCACTATTTGGAAAAGAAACTCGGTTTGCAGTAATCACCACTGCTATGCTCTTAAAGGCTGCCTCGGCAGCCTTTTTTATTAGCAAAATCAGATCCCCCTTGCGCTTGGTCAACACCGGCGTATAGATTTAAGTCGCGCTAATCAACCATTCAGAGACCGACATGAAGCCCGCCAATCTATTATTCATCAGCTTGCTATCTATACTCTTGTGTCGCTTTGCGATCGCCGAAGAAGCCACCGAACAAAACACCACGAAGGCGCTCCCCGAACCGGTGCGGGTGGAGAAAAAGCTGTCAGGAAAATTCAATGATAAAAAGATCGAGTACCGCGTTATCGCCGCTGATACTCATCTGGTCGATGATGACAGCAAGCCAATGGCCAGTATCTTTAGCACGGCCTATATCGCTACCGGCAAGAAAAAGAGTGAGCAACGACCGCTGATATTCTTTTTCAATGGCGGCCCTGGCAGCGCGTCAGTTTGGCTGCACCTGGGGGGCTTTGGACCAAAACGTGTCGTTGTCCCCTCCAATGGTGAAAATGCAGGCGCACCGCCTTATCCCCTGATCGACAACCCGTTAGCGATGCTGGACATTGCCGACCTGGTGTTCGTTGACCCCGTTGGCACGGGTTACTCCCGAGCAATAGGGGAGTATCAAGGCACCGATTTCTGGGGCGTGAAAAAAGACGCTGAAGTGCTGTCTCGCTTCGTTCGTCACTTTATCAGTGAACACAAACGCTGGAACTCACCACGTTACCTGGCAGGCGAAAGCTATGGCACGACGCGTATCGGGGCGCTGGTACGAGAACTACAAGAGGGCTGGAACGCAGTCAATCTGAACGGCATTCTGCTGATCTCTGCGATTGTCGATTACCAAACCGGTGACTTTTTTCCCGGTAATGAGCAACCGTTTATGAGCTTCCTGCCGACTTATGCAGCCACCGCTTGGTATCACAATGCACTGCCTAACAAACCCGAACAGTTGGCACCATTCATTGAAGAAGTGAAGGCGTTTGTTCTCAATGAATACTCTGTTGCCCTGCTCAAAGGCAGTCGGCTGACCACAGAAGAACGTGCAGTGATCATTGAAAAGCTGCATCAATACACTGGACTCTCCAAGCAGTATCTCGCCGCAACCGATCTGCGTATTCATGAGATGCGTTTTATGAAAGAGCTGCTTCGTGAACAAGGAAAAGTCGTAGGCCGTCTGGACTCCCGTTATTTAGGTACTGATGCCGATAGCGCAGGGGAAACGTTCGAAGCCGATCCGTCGGGTTATGGTATCGCCGCAGCTTATACCGCAGCGATAAATGACTATCTGGGACGCCAGATCGGAGTTGAGCGTAAAGAGATCTACCAGATCCTGAGCAGCGAAGTTTACAGACATTGGGATTGGTCCATGGGCGGCTCGCCCCGAGAAGAAAACGTCATCAATGTCGCTCCTTTGATTGCTAAAGGGATGCGCCAAAATCGTGATCTCAGGATCTTTGTCGCCAATGGCTACTACGATATGGCAACGCCCTTTTTCGCTACCGAACAATCCTTTGCCCATTACGGCATCGATCCAAAGCGTGTCACCATGACCTATTATCCGGCCGGACATATGATGTATGTCCACGAACCCAGCCTAAAACAGCTTACTGATGATGTCCGTAGGTTTATCGAAACTCCCTAGTTAGCGCACAAATCCAGCAGCAGCTTGGCACTATCGGTGCAAAGCTGCTTGTACCTTAACTAGATATCGTTCTACCCTTGCCCTATAAAAAACAACATCATACTGGCACTTTTCAGCCAATTCGATCAGCAATAAGGCATGCAAGTCGATGACAGAGAACAAAACACAGACAGAGACGTCCTCTAATGAAGAGCCTCAAGCCGCCGTCGATGAGTCTCTCACCTCTGATGCAGAGCAAACGGCAGCGATCGATGAGCAAGCGAAAGCATTAAAAGTGAAAAAAATTACACAAGGCGTCTTAATTGCCTGTGTATTACTGTTTGTCTGGTATCTGATCGCCGATCGCGTTACCCCCAACACCGATCAAGCACGACTACGCGCTTACGTGGTCCCCGTGGTTGCAGAAGTCGCCGGCACAGTGATAGAGATAGGTGTCGACAATAACGAAATCGTTAAACAAGACAGCCTGTTGTTTCGTATTGATCCGGAGAAATACCAACTCGCAGTCGTTCAGGCAGAAGCCGACTTAGAGATGGCAGGCCAAGCGATTGGCGCGGATCTGGAAGCGGTCAGTGCTGCGCAAGCCAATGTGTTAGACGCCCAAGCCCACCTGACCAATAAAGAAGCACAAGCCAAACGAACGCTTACCCTGACCAAGAAAGGGATCATGGCGCAATCATTTGGTGACCAAGCCGTTGCTTCAGTGGCCAAAGCAAAAGCTTCGCTGGCAAAGGCGCAGGCCGATCTGCGTGCTTCGAAACAGAAGTTAGGTAGTGAAGGAGAAAACAACCCGCGCATCCGTAACGCCATTGCCGCTCTGCGAAAAGCTCGTCTTGATCTGCAAAATACCGTAGTCACGGCTCCTCATTTAGGAGTAGCGACCAACGTGCAGATCAGCGTGGGACATTACGCCCAGACAGGTGCGCCACTGATGACTTTTATCTCGGCTGAAGATGTTTGGATCGAAGCCTATATGCGTGAGAACAACCTCGAAAACATTAAGGCCGGTGATGATGTTGAGATGGTACTTGATGCTGCACCAGGCCGCGTTTTTAAAGGCAAGGTCGCCAGCGTCGGCTTCGGTATTAACTGGGATAAGAACAACCAGCTTGGGCAACTACAAACCATTAATACCGCCAGTGGCTGGTTACGGGAAGCGCAGCGCATGCCGGTTATCATTCAGTTCACTGACGACGACAGCACTGGCTTACGCCGAGTCGGCGGACAAGTGGATGTGATTGTTTATACTGGCGACGGTTGGATTATGAATAGCATAGGTAAGCTGTGGATACGCTTCATCAGTCTGCTCAGTTATGCCTACTAACAGACGCTGACGCTTAAAGGCTGATCTCAATGACCCCGACCATCACGGATCCACAACAGCGACGGATGCTCAGGTTTGCCATCGGCACTACTTTAGCGATGGTATTTGCCTGCATCTCAGGCCTGCCGGTCGGCTACCTGATCCCAGTACTCACGGTATCACTGTTAGGCAACACCCAACCCAATCCCGGGTTTAAAGGCGGCGGCAAGCTAATAATACTCATCGCTGGCAGTGCGTTGCTCGGGTTGCTGTTTTCCGCCGCGACCCTGCGCTATCCCATTGTCTGCATGCTGTTAGTGATCCTGTTTCTATTTCGCATTTTTAAAGGAGCAGCCAAAGGTACGCCAGCGATCGTCAGCGTGATGTTGTTACTTGCCTTCACCATGATACCGGTTGTTTCGTTAACCCATCAGGCGCTTTCTTTAACCGTTGCTGGGGGCCTAGCCACCGCCGGTTTGTTTGCAGTGCTCTTCCTATGGTTTAGCCATTGGCTAATCCCAGATCTGGATGTCACCACTGGCGTACCAGATAAGCAACAGGCAACGACCGTCAGTGACAGTGATGCGATCCACTCGGCGTGGATAAGCACAGTAGTGGTCACCCCTGCCGTGGTCAGCTTTTTCTATTTTGGCCTCACCGAAGACCTAATCACTCTGGTGTTTATCTGTTTATTGGCACTGACCCCGGATCTACAAAAAAGCAGTAAGGGCGCCACCGCCCTGCTTTTAGCCAATATCGCTGGAGGCTTAGTTGCATTGGTTCTGTTCCGCCTGCTTGTCGCGGTGCCTGAACTGAGTGCATTGCTGTTACTGATCCTACTCACCGCCCTACTATTTAGTCAGCGGATCTTTTCTGATCGACCGGTGGCACCGCTGTACGCTTCGGCCTTTTCCACCGTGCTGCTGCTGATTGGTTCAACCACCGGCAATTTTGGTGGTGACGCCGATGCCAAATTCTACGCCCGCATTATTGGTATTGGTTTGGCTGCCGCCTATGTGATCTTTGCTTTTATCGTGGTGGCAATCTACAGCCGTCGCAGTCGCGCCACGGTCATCGCTGGCGGAACAAGCGCCAGCAATTAAAACACCCACCGATGGGGGCGTTACATAAAGCACCCACCGGTGACTTAACATCGACGCGGCGATATGTCAGAGTCTATTCATCTCCTTTCGCAAGCAACCATCACTGACTATGGCTATTGAAGTTTTCGATCGTATCTATCAACGTGCCGCCGAGCGTAAAGGCGGTGAACGCGCCTTGGAGTTTCTCCTTAGCACGCCATTAAACGCTAATGAGCTGTGCCAGATCCCTGATCATCGCTATCTGTCGACGATGACCAAAGTGATCTTTCAAAGTGGTTTTGTTTGGCGGGTGATCGAGAACAAATGGCCAGCATTTGAAGAGGCTTTCTTTGGCTTTGAACCAGAAAAAATGGTGATGCTAGGTGATGCTCATATCGACCGCTTGCTGCAAGACGCCCGCATTGTGCGAAATGGCCAAAAAATAGCGACTGTGCCGAAAAATGCCCAGATGATCCTCGATGTCAGCAAACAACATGGCAGTTTTGCTCAATTCATTGCTGATTGGCCCGGAACAGATATCACCGGTTTATGGCTCTGGCTGAAAAAGCATGGTGCCCGACTTGGCGGCAACAGTAGCGCCTACCTATTGCGGCGCATGGGCAAAGACACCTTTGTATTGAGTAAAGATGTGGTCGCCCATCTGATTGGCGCAGGCGTGGTTGATAAGGCCCCCTCTAGTCAACGAGACTTAAAAGCCACGCAGACGGCATTTAATCATTGGGCTGAGCAATCTGGACGCTCTCTGACCGAAATAAGCCAGGTCATTGCCTACAGTGTTGGCGATAACCGAGTACAGGCTGAGTAACCTCACGGCCACCGCTAAGTCGATTAAGTAGGGAGTGGTAACTCACACTCACAGACAGCCACGCCGTTTAGGTCAGCATAAATATATTCACCCGGGTGAACCTCGACCCCGGCGATCTCGATTACGATTTCGACATCTCCTTGGCCACGTTTCGCGGTTTTAATCGGGCAAGTGGCCAATGCCTTTACACCAAAAGGCATCTGATTAATCGTACCGACATCGCGCATGGCGCCATTGATGATCACCCCACCCCAGCCATTATCTATCGCTTTCTGCACCAGGTTATCGCCTAACAGCGAGCGGGCATTGGAGCCGCCGCCATCCACCAGCAACACGCGCCCGTTTCCTGGCAGAGCCAACTGCTCGGCAACACGGCTATTGTCTTCAAAACAACAAACTGTCTGTAGCGGCCCGAAAATAATCGGATGCAGGCCAAAACTACGCCAAGGCAAATTGAGTAAGCGCAACGCTTGCGGGTGTTCATCAAACAGATCAGGTAGCAGGTCTAACATCCTCTCTCCTATGCCATCATTCATCGCGAAATTTAGATTAGAGTTATTACTCAATCTGGTAGATATTCTAACAATTAGCAAGTCATCGAATATTTTTCACTCTAATCAGAGCCACCAGCAATAGCGTTGGTACTGTTATATAACGCCCCTGCCAGCTACAATCCGCCCATTCAAGATAATTCCAGGAGATGCCATGCCTTGGCTCCAGCTTCGCCTAAATGCCACCGCCGATACCGCAGAAAAAGTCGGTGACTTAATGTCTGCTTGCGGTGCCTTGTCTGTGACATTTTTGGATTCGAAAGACAATCCGGTGTTTGAACCTATGCCAGGAGAAACCCGCTTATGGGGAGAAACTGACGTGATGGGTTTATGGGATGCGGAAGCGGACATGGACATTGTGGTCAGCTATCTACAGATGCATGGCGGATTAACCAAAGGCCAACGCTATAAGCTAGAACCGCTGGAAGACAAGGACTGGGAGCGGGAGTGGATGGATAACTTTCATCCGATGCAGTTTGGCGAACGTCTGTGGATATGCCCAAGCTGGCGCGACGCGCCTGCGGCCGATGCTGTTAATGTGATCCTGGATCCTGGCCTGGCATTTGGTACTGGCACCCATCCAACCACTGCGCTTTGCCTGCAGTGGTTAGATAGTTTGGATTTAACCGATAAGACGGTGATCGATTTCGGTTGTGGCTCAGGTATTCTTGCTGTGGCGGCGCTTAAACTAGGTGCAAAAAGCGCCATCGGCATCGATATTGACCCACAGGCGATCCTTGCCAGTCGTGACAACGCCGAACGCAATGGCGTCAGCGACAAGCTCAGCCTCTATCTGCCCGATGAGCAACCTGCGGACTTAAAAGCTGACGTAGTGGTCGCCAATATTCTTGCCGGCCCACTCCGGGAGCTCGCACCTTTAATTTGCCGATTACCCCTGCCGGGCGGTCACCTTGCGCTCTCTGGCGTACTAGAATCTCAGGCGGAAGAGGTCGCATCAGCCTATCAATCACACATAAATCTCGATCCTATTTGTCAAAAAGAGGAGTGGGCGAGAATTAGTGGGATCGCGAAATAATTGCTTACAAACATGCTCTTTTACTTATGTATCAACAAGTTAACTAGAAAGCAAAAATATAAATAAATCGCTTGCTTTTGCGTCTGGTCAATAGCTGTTCGAAAGGTTAAAAACTGACCTTTCTTACGGCGAAAAAAAAAAGTAAACTACGCCGCTCTCAACAGATGGGTGGTGAAACTTTGAGCATTCAGATTGGCCCTTACCGTCTCGACAATCCGCTGATTGTCGCGCCGATGGCTGGGATAACCGATCGTCCTTACCGTCAACTTTGCCGCCGTATGGGGGCAGGTTTAGCAGTATCGGAGATGCTTTCAAGTAATCCCAAAGTCTGGGGTACAGAAAAATCGCAGAAACGCATGGACCATTCAGGTGAGTCCGGTATCCGCTCGGTGCAAATTGCCGGCGCAGATCCAGATCTGATGGCCGAAGCTGCGCAATTTAATGTCGCCAATGGCGCCCAAATTATTGATATCAATATGGGGTGTCCAGCCAAAAAGGTGAACAAAAAATTAGCCGGCTCAGCATTACTGCAGTATCCGGAACTGGTAGAAAAAATCATCAAAGCCGTGGTAAACGCGGTCGATGTACCAGTCACGCTAAAGACCCGCACCGGATGGGCACCTGAGTACAAAAACGGCGTCGAGATTGCCCGCCTGGCTGAACGTAATGGGATCCAGGCAATTGCTATACATGGTCGTACGCGAGCATGTATGTATAAGGGGAATGCGGAGTACGACACCATTGCTGCGATTAAGCAGTCAGTGTCTATTCCTGTTATTGCCAATGGCGATATCGATAGCCCGCAAAAAGCACAGCAGGTTTTAACCGACACCGGCGCGGATGCGCTGATGATTGGTCGAGCCGCTCAAGGACGACCGTGGCTGTTTAAGCAGATTGCTCACTATCTTCACTGTAATGAGCTACTGCCTGATCCGCCGGCACAGGAAATACGCGAAATCGTGTTAGCGCATATTGATGCGTTACACATATTTTATGGAGATGTGATGGGTCCACGGATCGCCCGCAAGCATGTGGGTTGGTATCTGGCGGAGCTTGATCAAACCAGAGAATTTCGAAGCAAATTTAACGCTTTGATATCAGCTAAGGATCAGCTGCAGGCGTTAGATGCATTCTTTGCATTAGAAAATTAATCACAATTTATTAAGCGAGCTAAGGCGTATGTTTGAGACTAATCTGAAAAATGAAGTAATGGGTACTGTTAATCAAATGCCAAACACTTCTTCCAATGCGCAACCTCTCCGCGAATCCGTTAAAAAAGCGATGCGCAACTATCTGACACAGTTAAACGGTCAGGACATCAATGACCTGTACGAGCTGTTCCTGTCGGAAGTAGAAGCGCCGTTGCTTGAAGAAGTGATGACCTACACCCGTGGTAATCAGACTCGTGCCTCAAACCTGTTGGGCGTCAACCGCGGTACGCTGCGTAAGAAGCTCAAAAAGTACGGTATGAACTAAAATAGTTTGCTACAGGGTCCAATCGGGCCCTGTTGTCTATCTGGAGCCCATGCTCCAACACGGGAAGCCTTTTCGCCTCCCCCTATCAAATGAGTTGAGGAATGTTACTCGATGGAAGCTGCTAGACCGATCCGCCGTGCGCTTATCAGCGTTTCAGACAAGACCGGTATCGTAGAATTCGCCCGTGCGCTGGCCGAAAAGGGTGTAGAAATCCTGTCTACTGGTGGTACTGCTCGCCTGCTTGCCGAACAAGGCATCGATGTCATTGAAGTCTCTGATTACACCGGGTTCCCTGAGATGATGGATGGCCGGGTAAAAACCCTACATCCAAAGGTCCACGGTGGCATCTTGGGTCGTCGTGATCAAGATGATGCAGTGATGAATAGCCATGGCATCAACCCAATCGATATGGTTGTCGTTAACCTGTATCCATTTGCAGCCACAGTCGCTAATCCTGACTGCAGCCTCGCCGACGCAGTCGAGAACATCGATATCGGTGGTCCAACTATGGTGCGCTCTGCAGCAAAGAACCATAAAGATGTCGCTATCGTAGTCAACGCATCAGATTACAACCGCGTACTTGGCGAAATGGATAGCAATGAGGGTTCATTGGCCCTGGCGACCCGTTTCGATCTTGCTATCGCCGCTTTCGAACATACTGCAGCCTACGATGGCATGATCGCTAACTATTTCGGCACCAAAGTTCCTAGCTATGGTGACACCGACGAGAACAGCGAAAATAGCCAGTTTCCACGTACTTTCAACAGTCAGTTCATCAAAAAGCAGGATATGCGCTACGGCGAGAACAGCCACCAAGCCGCTGCTTTTTATGTTGAAAAGGATCTCCAGGAAGCCTCTGTTGCATCAGCGAAGCAGATCCAAGGTAAAGCCCTCAGCTACAACAATATTGCCGATACCGACGCCGCGCTGGAATGCGTGAAAGAGTTCGAGCAACCAGCCTGTGTCATCGTCAAGCATGCGAATCCGTGTGGCGTGGCGTTAGCCGAGACGCAACTGGAAGCTTACGAACGCGCTTTCAAAACGGATCCAACATCAGCATTTGGCGGTATCATCGCTTTCAACCGTGAACTCGATGCCGACACCGCTGAAGCGATTGTCAGCCGTCAGTTTGTGGAAGTGATTATTGCGCCAACCGTCAGCCCTGCGGCGGCACAAATCGTCGCTGCGAAGAAGAATGTTCGCTTGCTCGAGTGTGGCCAGTGGGATAAAACGACCACCGAATATGACTTTAAACGAGTCAACGGCGGCTTACTGGTACAAGATCGCGATCAAGGCATGGTGACGCTGGACGATTTAACCGTGGTAACCAAGCGTAAGCCAACCGACAAAGAGCTGCAGGATCTGCTGTTCTGCTGGAAAGTGGCTAAATTTGTTAAATCAAATGCCATTGTTTACGCCAAAGACAGCATGACGATCGGTGTTGGCGCGGGTCAAATGAGCCGTGTATATAGTGCCAAAATCGCTGGCATTAAAGCGGAAGATGAAGGTCTCGAAGTCGCCGGTTCAGTGATGGCTTCAGATGCTTTCTTCCCATTCCGTGATGGCATTGATGCCGCAGCGAAAGCGGGCATTAGCTGTGTTATCCAGCCTGGCGGCTCTATCCGCGATGATGAGGTGATTGCAGCGGCGGACGAACATGGCATGACCATGGTGTTCACCAACATGCGTCATTTCCGTCACTAAAATAGTTGGCGTCCTAATGTTGGACGCTAAATGAAAGAGACGCGGGTTAGCACAAGCTAACCCTACAAAACCGCAGCAGCATTGCCGCGGTTTTTGCACATATAATCCGACCGATTAGCCCCATATTGAGGGAGATAAGAATGAACGTATTGGTAATTGGCAGCGGTGGCCGTGAACACGCCTTAGCATGGAAAGCGGCGCAATCTTCCGACGTCAGTAAAGTCTTCGTCGCGCCAGGCAACGCAGGCACAGCTTTAGAACCAAAGCTAGAGAATGTCGCCATTGGCGTCAGTGATCAGCCAGCATTAATCAAATTCGCTCAAGAGAATGATGTCGCACTCACTATCGTTGGCCCAGAAGTGCCTTTGGTTGAAGGTGTAGTCGACGCATTTCAAGCGGCAAACCTCAAAGCTTTCGGTCCAAGCCAAGGCGCAGCCCAGCTGGAAGGCTCTAAAGCCTTCACCAAGGACTTCCTTGCCCGTCACAGCATTCCAACAGCCGAATACGCAAACTTCACCGAGATCGAGCCAGCACTGAGCTATCTGCGGGAAAAAGGCGCGCCTATCGTCGTTAAGGCTGATGGCTTAGCCGCTGGCAAAGGTGTGATTGTTGCCATGACGCTGGCAGAAGCTGAAGAGGCGGTACGCGACATGCTTGCCGGTAATGCCTTTGGCGATGCCGGCCACCGCGTGGTCATTGAAGAGTTCCTTGATGGTGAAGAAGCGTCGTTCATCGTCATGGTAGACGGTAAGAATGTGCTACCGATGGCGACAAGTCAGGATCACAAGCGCGTCGGCAATGGCGACACCGGTCCCAACACCGGTGGAATGGGCGCTTATTCACCAGCTCCAGTAGTCACCCCTGAGATCCACGACCGCGTGATGAACGAAGTGATCATGCCGACAGTGAACGGCATGGCAGCGGAAGGGAATACCTATGTCGGCTTCCTCTACGCCGGTTTAATGATCGCTGCCGACGGCACACCGAAAGTAATTGAATACAATTGCCGTTTCGGCGATCCAGAAACTCAACCCATCATGCTACGTATGCAATCTGATCTGGTGACACTGTGCCTAGCAGCGATTGCTGGAGAGTTGGATCAGCATGAAGCCAAATACGACAACCGTGCCGCTGTCGGCGTTGTATTAGCCGCAGGTGGTTATCCTGGTGACTATGCCAAAGGTATTAAGATCCACGGTTTAAACAGCAACGAAGTCGCCGGTGAGAAGATCTTCCATGCAGGTACGGCTGAAAAAGATGGCGCTGTTGTTACTGCTGGTGGTCGCGTCCTATGTGCCACGGCCCTCGGCAATACCGTAACCGAGGCGCAACAGCGTGCTTACGCGCTTGCTAAGCAGATCAGCTGGGATGGTATGTTTTACCGCACAGATATTGCCTACCGCGCAATTGAACGGGAACAACAGAGCTAAACACGCGCTGTTTGACGTATAAAAAAGGCCAGCTATTGCTGGCCTTTCTCATATCAGTCAGTTATTCCTGTCTATTCTAAAGCCGTTAAACTACCTGTTGGTCAATAAAATTAAGGGCGAACTCACTTAACGGTTTTGGATGGCCAATATTAAATCCCTGAACAAAGTCGATCCCCAGATCACAGGCACTTTGATAGACAGCGTCATTTTCAACATATTCAGCCACCGTCTGCATTCCTAAAACGTTACAAACCTGATGTATCGATTGTACTAATGCCAGATCTTTCGGATCTTCATGCATGGTGCGTACAAAACCGCCATCTATCTTCACAAAGTCCACCGGCAGAGATTTCAGATAGCCATATGATGAGAAGCCGCTACCAAAATCATCCAAGGCAAAACGAAACCCCTGGTTACGCAAGCGCTTAAGTAACTCGATCATTTTCTGCTGGTTACGTATCGCTGCACGTTCAGTAATTTCAAAGCAGATACTGCTATTAGGGATACGGTAACGATGGCATAAACTGGCTAAATAGGGCTCAAACTTATCACTGCCTAGCGTTTCTGTAGACAAGTTGATACTGACCCGGCTATGACTCCAACACTCTGGATGACGGGCAAGCCATTGATAAACATGCTCCAACACCCAGTGGTCGAGCTTTTCACATAGATGGTAACGCTCAGCCGCGGGGAGAAAGCTATCCGGTAATAACAGCTCTCCATTAGCTTCTCGCATGCGTACCAATACTTCAATCCGCTTCATACCCTCTGTCGTCGGCGCCAGCGGCATGATCTCCTGATAGAAAAGTTCGAGCTTATCGGCGTCAATCGCATCATTGATCTTGATAGCCCAACGAGGGGCTTGCTGATGATCGGTCACCTCTTGATTATCAGCATCATAGAAACAGATATTATTACTTCCAGGTAACTTAGCCCCACGACAAGCAGCGTCAGCTTCCTGCAGCACCGCTTTTAATTGAGTCTGTTCTGGGCGCAAAAAGCTCACTCCGATACTGGCGCCAACGGAGTAAGCACTGGCCCCCCAGTACACACTCACCGACTCAATCTCCTCACTGATCTTAACCATCACTTTGCGCACTGCATCAATATCGATATCTCGCAATACCAAAGCAAACTCATCGCCACCCATTCTGGCCAACAGATCCGTCTCACGAATGCAGCGACGAATAGCATCAGAGATCTCACGCAGTAAACGATCACCGACACCATGGCCGCAGTTATCATTCACTAACTTGAAATTATCCAAGTCAATGTAACAAACGGCATGCTCGCCTGATGTTAACTCTGGACTTAACAGACTGATCATCTGTTCAAAGCGCCCACGGGTATATAAGCCAGTGACAGGATCATGACTCGACTGATGCTGTAGCTTCTCTTTTAATAGCTCAGCACTGCTGATATCTCGAAGCACCAGCACGGCGCCGGTGATCTCATCGGCAGCCCCCAGAAGAGGGGAAACCGTTTGCTCAATACTAACCGACCGACCAGCAATCTGCAGGCGACGCATACTACGCTGAGTGGTTGCGCTAGGCATATCAGCAAACATCGCAATCTGTGGTGCTAGTGACATGCCATCGACGCTTTGTAAGACCTTGTCGATTGGCAAGCCAACCCCTTGCTCCTGCGTCAGCTGCAGCAGCTTCTCGGCAACCGGACTCAAATAAGTAATGCTGCCACGGCTATCAGTACTGATCACAGCTTCACCAATAGATGCCAGCGTGGTTCTGGCACGCACTTTTTCCTTAAAGAGGGAATCCATCAAGCGATTAAACTTTTCGCCTAATATTTTAATTTCACGACTTTTACCGACGATAATTGGCTGACACTCTTCGGCATCCGCGTCTATCGCGTTCACCTGCCGCGTCAAAGACGCCACTGGCGCCGCCACGTATTGACGGATAAACAGGTAAAGTGCAGCCAAAAGTGCCAACAAGCTACAAATAGTGATCACTAAGTAGCGTTCGATCCCTTCCGCACCAAACAGAAACAGGGAGCGATCCATCGAAATAGATAGTTCAAATTGCGTATCATGATCGAGACCATAAAGGGTTCGAGTGACCCACAGCGAACTTTGTGTCCGATCTAGCTGGGTATCATCATGGCTCTGAAGCTTTTGTGGCCCTTGATGTGGCTGCAAGTTAACGCTGTAGCCCATGGCCTGCGAAATCCGAAACAGTAGCTGGGCATCCACCCGCTCTGCAAACACCAAATAGCCAGTCGTTGTACCATTAATATTGGCGTCATCTAACGGTCGAATCGCTCGGATCGTTAACATCATCGGCGCATGATCGAACTGTACCATTCCAGTGATCGTCTTACGTTCCAGTTCCGATGCCTGCTGTTGGATCCTATGTTGGATTTTCTGCTTTATATTGGCAGGCACAGTGGCATTAACAAGGTCACTATCTGTGTCGATGAAACGCTCAAATAAAACAGAGACATCAGCATCAAAAAACATCACCAGATGCGAGCGGTTAAACACCAACAGGTCATCAGGAAAGTAACCGGTTTCAAACGCCTTAGAAGGGGTGACAACATACTTCACCAGATCCGGCTCTTGCGACCATTCAAAGCCCCATGTTTCTAAGCGCTGCAGGTAAAACTCAAATTGATTGTATGTTTGTCTGAGATGATTTTCCGCGACCATATGCTCAATACGCTGCAAGGTATCGAGTAGCAGCCCGCGAGAAGCTATCCAGAGGAAAAGCAGGGCTGGCAAACAGATCATGGCCAATAATGTGAAGAGTCGCCGCGTCAAAGACATGAGTAAAGAAACACCAATGAGTGACTGTGTCTAAATTCAGGCGACAGTGTACCCTATATTTTTACAATCGGTTAACAAAGCGTCATTATTTTTTCTTTCGCGCCATTATTTTGTCACTCAACCCAATGCAGTAGATCCCTGATCACTGACCAACGGGGCTTTTTATCTACTGCTCCGCCACCCAAAATCCAAAAGTCATATTGCGATTGGATATCGCCATTAGCCCGTTTCACAGTTATCCAACTATTAAGCATATTCAACAAATCCGTGTTGCGTTTAGCGACCACATAACCAGTGGCAAACTGATTACCCTGTTGAGTGGGTAAAACCACGCCATAACGAGGATGCAAAATACTCCAAGCGTAGCCAGATTCTGCACTGATCAAAAGCGCATCATAGGCTTCTGGTTCCTGAAAGAACTCATCATAAGAGGTTAACGCCACGGTATCGATCTGCGGTAAGCGTTTTTGGAGCAGATCCAACTCACGAATATGCTCCACCGTCGCCAAGGTAAACCCTTCATGCTCACGGAGCTTGGCCATTGAATCGAACTCCCGCAGGCGGTAGTCCATCGCCATGAGCGACAAGTTCAATTCTAAAACTGGCTTAGTAAAACTCATGTGCTGAATATCATAGACATCAAGCTTGATACCCGACATTGCGACATCGAAATAGCCTTTGTTCAGTGGTATTCGCAAGTTATCTCGGACAAAAGGAATAAACTCAACTTTGACTCCCAGATCTCGCGCCAACTGGTGAGCCAAAGAGATATCAAAACCAACTAACTGACCATCACGATTAAAAAATGAAAACGGCACATTAGTCGGACTGTAACCCACCCGCAGCACACCGCGCTTCTTAATCACCTCTATATTCGTCAAGGCATATTCGCCGCCGGTATATGACTTGGGGATCTGCGCATACACATGCTCCGGCACCTTATCCGGCACCCGCATGGTAGACAGTTGCTCACCGATCTTATTGTCATCACCAAGAAAAATGCCGTTAACAAACCGGCTGCCATACAGAATAATAAAACTCACGCCAATACCGAATAGGGCGAACCGCACTATTCTTCCCAAGCTGATTTTCACCTGATCCTGGATCACGGCCACTGACAACAGCACAAATATTAACAACTGCATCGCAGCAACCAGTGAGTTGAACTTACCCGTCAGAACATTGGAAATAATAAACAGCTCAAACATATCTGCTGGCAAGCGAAAGCTATCCAGCATGAAAGGGATGGCGACGTTGACACTACCAAACAAACTAAAAACACCACTGACGCTAAACAGCGGCATATCGGTTATTTCAATGCTCTTGCCATTAAACCAACCAGCAAACAATACAAACATCAGTACGGTCAGCTTGCCTACGTTTGGAAAACTGTAAGCGATGGGCATCAACACTTCGAGCATGTAATCCGTGTCTTCTTTGCGCATACGATTCTTACGAAACAGGCGCTTTGCTCCCTCAACCAATACAGGCAGCAAGACGAATACATTACCCGTAGTAAACGCCGTCACTAGGGCATCTCGGCTAACAGCCAACACCTCCCCAGTTTTAAAGGGGCTGATCGCCGCTAACATGCGCGGAAACACCCAGAATGTCAGTACCAGTGACAATACCAGGTAACTCACCAGATAGACCTGCAACGAGCCGAACTGTTCCAGGGTTAATGTGCCCGCTGCGCTGGCTGTTAGCGCAAAAACACTCACCGGCAAAGTTTTAACTAATGCCCCATTAAGCTTCGACAACGCTTCAGCTAAGGTACCTAAGGATTCGAGCAACGATGTTTTGTGCTTCAAACTAATCAGTGTCACCCCCAGCGAAATCGAGAATAGAACCACTGCGGGGATAGCACCGTTGGCCATCGACTGAAACGGGTTTGAAGGGATATAGATGGAGAGGAAATCCACTTCAGCTTGCGGAGTCACCAAAGAACGACTGAAAAACGATGCCGATTCCAACGCAGGAAAAGCAAACTGGGTCAGCAATATAACGATCATACCGACCAACCATATGGCTAGCATCACTAAAGAAGCCCGCGAGAACATCTGCTTGGCATGTTCTTTGGTTAAACGACCGATACCGCCGATCAGTGAGACGACGATATATGGCAAGATCGTCATCTGCATCAACATGATCACAGCATTACCGATCCAGCTCATCCAACCGACCATCTCACCAAAGAAGATGCCCGTGAGGAAACCAAAGAACAGTGCCCATAAGATCACGGTTGAAAGAGAGAAACGAAAGTGAGAAAAACTCATTCAGATAGATTCACGGGTTAATTCATTACCATTGCACAGGGTATTGTGCTTTTCGCGCTTTGCAAGCCTCAACACAAACAGGCATGATATGGCACAGATTAAAGGCAGCGGAGAGAAGGCTGCTGATAACTGAATGGCGATCATCATTTCGCCATCTATAATTGGTTCAATTATGAATCAGATGCCGATAATGGCATCACCAGAAACAGTTCTGGAGGTAGGGTTGACTTGCGTCAACCCTACTTTCGTTGCACCAAGCCATACTTATTCGCTAGTAATTTTACTACAATTTCCGCACAAAAGTCGGACAGGAGAAAAACTGATGAGACGCCCCCTGGTACTAGGTAATTGGAAAATGAACGGCACCAAAGCCAGTAACGCAGAGCTGATCGAAGGCCTTAAAGCCGCTGCCGCTGGTGTTGATTCAGTCACCATCGGCGTTTGCCCCCCTGCAGTTTTTATTGCTCAAATCCAGGAGCTTGCGGGTGACAGCAACATCTGTATCGGTGCCCAGGACGTGAGCGTTCACGCCGGCGGTGCGTACACAGGTGAATGCTCAGCAGATATGCTGAAAGAGTTCGGTGTCAGCTACGTTTTAGTTGGCCATAGCGAGCGTCGCACCTATCAAAACGAATCTGACGAACTGATCGCCAAGAAATTCAAAGCGACTCAAGATGCTGGTTTAGTTCCTGTGCTTTGCATCGGTGAAACTCTGGAAGAGCGCGAAGCTGGCAAGCTGGAAGCGGTTATCACCACTCAGGTTAATGCAGTAATCGATGCCTACGGCATCGAAGCTTATAAAAACGCAGTGATTGCCTACGAGCCAGTTTGGGCTATCGGCACCGGTGTAACAGCATCATCAGAACAGGCACAAGAAGCACACGCTCTGATCCGTAAGTTGCTAGCCGCGCAAGACGCAGAAGTCGCCGCAGGCATGCAGATCCTTTACGGTGGAAGCATGAAGCCTGGTAACGCTGCAGAACTGATGGCGATGGAAGACATCGACGGCGGTCTGGTTGGTGGAGCCTCTCTGGTAGCTGCTGATTTCGCTGGCATTTTCAACGCAGCTAAGTAAACCTGTTTAAAGGTATTCAAGCATGATTAAACGTATTGGTGTATTGACCAGTGGTGGCGACGCCCCCGGCATGAATGCTGCGGTACGTGCTGTTGTCCGCAGCGGCCTGCAGGCTGGTCTGGAAGTTTATGGTGTCAACAATGGTTTTGCTGGCCTTCACTCCGGTGATATCCACAAATTGGACCGCTACTCTGTATCTGACACGATCAACAAAGGCGGAACATTTCTAGGTTCTGCACGCTTTCCTGACTTCAAAAAAGTAGAAGTTCGTGAGCAAGCGATCGAACAGATGAGAGAGCGCGGCATCGAGGCCTTAATCGTGGTCGGCGGTGACGGCTCCTACATGGGCGCTAAGAAGCTGACTGAGATGGGTTACCCCTGTATCGGTGTTCCTGGCACTATCGACAACGATATTGCCGGTACCAACTTCACCATCGGCTTCGATACCGCGCTAAACGTGGTAATGGAAGCGATTGACCGCTTGCGCGATACCTGCAGCTCTCACAATCGTATCTCAATCGTTGAAGTGATGGGTCGCCATTGTGGTGATTTGGCACTGTGGGCCTCAATTGCCGGCGGCGCTGAATTCCTCGTGATCCCAGAAGCTGACGCTTGGGACGAAGCCAAGCTTTTACAGCAGATCCAAGATGGCATCGCCAAAGGTAAAAAACACGCTATTGTGGTTATTACCGAGCATGTAACCGATGTAAATGCACTCGCCAAGAACATTGAAGGACAAACAGGTCTGGAAACTCGAGCGACAGTTCTGGGTCATATCCAGCGCGGTGGTTCACCGACCTGTCGTGACCGTGTTCTGGCCAGCCGCATGGGTGACTATGCAGTACAGCTTCTGGTCGAAGGCCAAGGCGGTCGCTGCGTTGGGATCCTGGCTAACAAGCTGGTACATCACGATATTATCGAAGCTTTGGAAGAGATGGTTCGTCCATTCGACAAAGAGCTATACGATCTATCGCAACGTCTGTTCTAAACAGCACTTTGTCGATTGAACATCGACAAAACATAAAGCCGATATTACGTCCCATGTAATGTCGGCTTTTTTATTCCCTAAGCAATAGATTAAACTGCCTACTTCGCTCCCCTATCAAAGACCCTACATGACTAACCGCCTCTGTCAGCTGTTAGACGAAATCAACGGTTGTCGCCTATGCGAAGCATCTTTACCTCTTGGGCCGCACCCTGTTGTCAGGGCGTCTAGCAGCGCAAAGGTTCTGATCATAGGGCAAGCTCCCGGCACCAAAGTGCATGCATCAGGTATTCCTTGGGATGACGCCTCAGGTAAACGATTGAGAAACTGGCTAGGGCTGTCGCCCGAGCTGTTTTACGACGAGCAGCAAATTGCGATTATGCCAATGGGGTTTTGCTACCCGGGCAAGGGCAAACAGGGCGATCTTCCCCCTCGACCAGAGTGTGCGCCAAAGTGGCATCAGGCACTGCTGGCACAAATGCCAAACATCCAATTAACGTTACTGATTGGACAATATGCACAGCGCTATTACCTTAAAACGCCATTTAAAACACTCACAGAGAATGTTAAACACTGGCAGAACTACCGTAGTGAAGGCCAGTTTCCTCTGCCGCATCCCTCGCCAAGAAACCAACTTTGGCTGAAAAAAAATCCGTGGTTCGAAGAGTTACTTCTGCCACCTTTAAAATCGAAGATTCAGGCTCTTATAGAGAGATAGTCCGGTGATAAAAGCCATGAAAACGTTACTCATCTTAGTCTTGGTTATACCATTTGTTAGCTTGACCAATGCAGAAGCTACACAGCCTGCAACAACGCCTATCGATCAACTGCTGAATACGTTTCACCAGTCTGCCGCGACAGCCAACGGCGAAGTCTATTTTTCACTATTTCATCGCAATGGGGTATTTATCGGTACCGATGCTGGCGAGCGTTGGACAGTCAATCAGTTCCAGGAATACGCACAGCCGTATTTCAGCCAAGGTAAGGGGTGGACTTATACACCGTCAACCCGGCACATCGATATCAGCGAAGATGGTCAGTTCGCCTGGTTCGACGAACTGCTCTGGAATGAAAAATACGGGCAATGCAGAGGCTCAGGCGCCTTGATTAAGACGCCGACGGGCTGGAAAATACTGCAATACCACCTGACATTTCCCATACCCAATACGCTGGCTAAAGAGCTAACCGAGAAGATAAAAGCGCATATCACCAAAGAATAGACACAACCACCTGTTATCGTTTGTAAGGGCGCCCATCAGGGCGCCTCTGACTCTAAAGCGGCCACGATCCGCTACTTTTGGTGATATGGCTTGCTCAATTCATGCACCGCAGATACAAAGGCACCAGCATTTTCCGGTGGTACATCCAGGTGGATGCCATGACCAAGGTTAAACACGTGGCCAGAACCTTCGCCAAACTCATCGAGAATAGTGGCGACCTCTTGTCTAATCTGCGCAGGCTCGGCATAGAGCATGGAAGGATCCATATTGCCTTGCAGCGCTACTTTATCGCCAACTCGACGTCTGGCATCTGCCATATTGGTGGTCCAATCCAGTCCCAAGGCATCACAGCCGGTAGCCGCAATCTTCTCCAACCACTGGCCGCCACCTTTGGTAAACAAGGTGACAGGCACACGACGACCATCCGCCTCACGAGTCAATCCATCAACGATTTTCGCCATGTAACGCAATGAAAATTCTTCATAAGCGCGATGCCCCAACGCCCCGCCCCATGAATCAAAAATCATCACCGACTGTGCACCTGCAGCGATCTGCGCATTCAGGTACAAAATCACCGAATCAGCAAGTTTATCCAGTAAAAGATGAAGCGCCTTCGGCTCTGCAAAAGCCATCTTCTTAATCACTGAGAAGGTTTTGGATGACCCACCTTCGACCATATAAGTTGCCAATGTCCATGGGCTACCGGAAAAGCCGATCAGCGGTACTTCGCCTTTCAGTTCACGGCGAATAGTGCGGACTGCATCCATCACGTAGCGGAGTGAATCCTCTGGATCAGGCACCGCTAACTTGGCTACGGCGTCATAAGAGCGCACCGGATGCATAAATTTAGGTCCTTCTCCCTGTTCGAAATAAAGCCCTAGGCCCATGGCATCTGGCACAGTTAGGATATCCGAAAACAAGATAGCTGCATCCAACGGAAAACGGCGTAGCGGCTGCAACGTCACTTCACAAGCCAGCTCTGCATTCTTACACAGACTCATGAAGTCACCTGCTTGTGCCCGCACTTCACGGTACTCAGGAAGGTAGCGGCCTGCTTGGCGCATCATCCATACAGGGGTGACATCAACAGGCTGTTTCAGCAGCGCCCGTAAATAACGATCATTTTTCAATTCAGTCATATCTATTCCGTTCTAAGCAGCTTGCCTGCATCATAACACTGCGCGTTGACGCACGCATTTTAACAACAGATCCGACCAATTTATGCGCAGTATCACAGTATCCATTTATGCCGATTGCAGCTTACGCTATGTGCTTGATATAAAGAGCGTGTGCTAGCGAAAATAACAAAGAAGCTCGTCAAAACGAGACTCTGTACCTTAGCCGCTTAACAGCCTCACACTCCGGTGAGGCTTTTTTATGCCCGCTGTTTAATCATTCTGTTCAATATCTGCGATCAGCTGCTCAATCAACTGCCGCGCCACGGTATAATCATCAGGTAGCGGTGGCCACACTTCGCGTTCCGTAATCGCATACCAGCCTGCATCAGAGATCTCTTTCTGTTCGAGTACTAGGTCTCCGGCAAGATAGTCAGCAGTGAATGCCATCATTAGTGCATGGGGAAATGGCCAGGGCTGGCTAGCACGATAAGTCAATCCAGTCACCGCAATACCGACCTCTTCTGCTAACTCTCTATGCACCGCTTGTTCCACCGTCTCCCCAGGTTCAATAAATCCAGCAACAACGCTATACACACCACTCTTATGACGTTTATTCTGAGCCAAAAGTATCTGCCTATCTCGGCGCACCGCAACAATAATGCAAGGGGAAAGCCGCGGATAACAGCGATGCTTACAATGGTCACAATGCATCGCCAGTTCCCACTGCACCTGTCGCATCCGCGCACCACAACGGCCACAAAATCGATGGTTGTTAAGGAAGGTTTCCCACTGACATGCCTTACCTGCCATCGCAAACTGTTCAGCAGGTAGCCGTTCTGCTAAAGAACGTAAATCGACCATCTCTGCCTGTGCAAAAGCAGTGTCCTGCTCTAGCACCACCATGTGACACGATCTCCCTTGTAACTCGCCTAGCACCATTGGCTCAAGCTTATCGTCGCTAATCGCGCCAGGTAATGCGCTAGGTAAATCACCATTGGAGGTCAATAGGATCTTTTGGCCAAAAACAATAAACCACACACTCTGCTTAGGATTTGAGGGGTCTGTTTGATAGTGAGACAAAGTCGCTTGCTCCTTAGGCAAAGATGATGTGATATAGACAACCCGATGAAATTCGGGGAAAGTATATATAACGGCTGTATCGAATACTCGGTACCTCTATCTTCCATCGGTAACGTAACGATGGCAACTCCAACGAAGAAGCAAGGAGAAGGGTAATGCTAACGCGATTGGAGCAAGCGCAAAAAGCATGGGGCGGCAGCCACGATGCCATAGACAACTGGCTAAATGAACGTCAAGACGTGTTGGTAAGCTACTGTAAATTAGCAGGGTTACCACCATACACAGCAGACAAGCAGACCCTGCCAGAAGTAGATAACATTAAACAGTTCTGTCAGCTGTTGGTGGATTACATTTCAGCTGGGCATTTCGAAGTGTACGACCGCATTGTTTCCCAATGTGAAATCAATGGTGGTAAGCACAAATTATTAGCAGAAGAACAGCAGGCTCGGCTGACTGAAACAACTCAAGCAGCACTGGAGTTTAATGACCTTTATGCTGAATCCACGGAAAGTGACGACCTGGATGGCTTCGACCAGAATATGGCAGCCCTTGGCAATGCGCTGGAAGTGAGATTTGAGCTCGAAGATCAGCTGATAGCGACACTTTTTGAAAGCGCATCAAATAAAGCAGAAACTGCTTAGCCTCATTTAGACAATATTGCTGCTGGTATGCCTCCGGCGGCAATCTTTTATGTCTGTCTGACCGAATAAAAAACCCGCTTTCATTAAAAAAGGCGCCGACATAAGGGCGCCTTTTTTAGTTGAACAGATCACATTGAATTAATGCGCGTGACCTTCATGTTCATCAGCTGCGCCAGCTTCTGCGGCGGCAGCGGCAACTTCAACATCCAATAGTTCAACTTCGAAAATCAATGTTGAATTTGGTGGAATAGTGCCGGCACCCATCTCGCCGTAAGCCAGTTCAGAAGGGATCACGAACTTATACTTTGAACCTACGTTCATCAGCTGAACACCTTCGGTCCAACCAGGGATAACCCGGTTCAAAGGAAATACTGCTGGCTGTCCACGATCCAGGGAGCTATCAAACTTAGTGCCGTCGATCAGCGTGCCAGTATAGTGAACTGTCACAGTGTCTTCAGCTTTAGGTTGAGCACCTTCGCCTTGAACCATCACTTCATACAGTAGACCCGATTCAGTGGCGGTAACGCCTTCAGTCTTAGCAAACTCAACAAGGTAGGCAGCGCCCTTTTCCTTATTTTCAACTTTCAGCACTTCAGCTTGAGTTTCACGAGCTTGGTTCAACTGGCCGTCCAAACCTTGCAATAACGTCTGGATCTCTTGATCGCTCAATTGACCGCTGTTACCTAAACCTTCAACAAAGCCCTTTTGAACCATGTCACGGTCCAATTGAATACCTAAAGCTTCATGCTCGCTCAAGTTACGGGCAATAAAGCTGCCCACAGATGAACCCAGCGCATAGGCTTGCTTCTGAGCTTCTGTTTCCAACTTGGCTGGTGCAGCCTCATTAGCGGCATCTTGTTGGCATGCAACCAGTGCGCTTACGCCCAAGGCTATCAGTGACACTTTAAACAGTGTTTTCATTTTTTCTGTGTTCTCCGTTCCTATCATGATTCGACCATGCGCCACCAACGAAAGCTTAGCTGGCTAAAGCGTGGACATTTTGTTTTACTTTCATATACAAAACGGCGCTACTCGACTTTCCAGTCGAACGCATGAGCGCCCTATATTACCGTTTACATCATCAAGCACAAGTGATAGCGAGCGCCAATGTCTAGGTTTAACTTGATCATCACATTTATCGCTCTGACCAGCCTGATCAGCGGCTGCCAGAGAAGTGAATCACCCGTCGAACAGTTCGAACACGCCGTTGGAGGCGCCTATACTGCCGCACTCTCTGAAGATGGTCGCTATGCGATAGTCTCATCGAATCAGCATGCCATTTCACTTTGGGATATCCAGCGCAATGCCCTGAAGTATGTCTGGCGTCATGAAGGCGAAGACAACTTGGTGTTAGCAGCAGATATCGCTGATGACAACAGCTTTGCCGTCACCGCAGATGTTAATCGTTTCGCGATCTGGAATATCAGTACAGGCGAATCGGTCGGCTTTTGGCAGATCCGCGACTCCAGCATCAGAGACGTTGCCATCTCCAAAGGTGGACGCTATGTACTCATAGGCAAAAGCAGTGGTGTTGTTGTTCACGTCGATATAGACACAGGGCGGCGCATAGAGTTCCTTGGCCACCAAACCAAAATTAACAGTGTCGATCTTTCCCCAAATGGGCGCTATGCCCTGTCTGGCAGTAATGACTACGTCGCTTACCTCTGGGACACGCAGACAGGTCAAGCGGTGTATCGCTTTGTGCATGAGTCCAGAGTCAGTATGGTTGCCTTAGACCATCAAGGCAGATATGCCTTTACCGCCGACAGTAAACGCGGCTCCAGGATCTGGGATCTGAAAACAGGTAAAGAGATCAGCCAGCTTAAATTTGCTCAACGGCAGAATATCTTTAGCGCCGTCAGGTTTTCTGACGATGGAAAATACCTTGCCACCGGCTCCCCCTCTCGGGTGCTTGCGCTTTGGGATGTCAGCAGTGGTAAACGGCTGCAAAAATGGTACGTCACGCCAAGAAAAGATACCCGTCCGCAAAGCGCGGTGGTGTATGCTGTCGCCTTCCAGGATGCAAACACCCTGATCACCGAAAGCTCCAGCGGGTTCGCCGAATTTTGGCCGATTGATATCCCGCAATAATTAACACCAGCAGGCTGTAACAAGATGAGTCAGACAGACGTCGAAATACGAATTGATGAACTGGAAAGCAAACTCGCTTTTCAGGAAGATACCATCCAGCAACTCAGTGAAGTTTTAGCCAAGCAGGATGAGACCCTGCGTACAGTAGAGCGGCAACTGAAGCTGATGGCTGACAAGTTCAAAAGCATGCAAAGTCATCAGATCGCCAGTGAAGCGGAAGAAACCCCGCCGCCACACTATTAATGTCGCAGACTCTGCCCATTAATTAAAAAAACCGGCGTTTGCCGGTTTTTTTGTTGTTGAACCTTGGATTAATCCGGCTTAAATATGCCAATCAGTTGATCATCAGCCACCGGGCCGCCACTCTCGCCTTGCTCCGGCCGCAATGCATGATAATCACAAGCAACACAAGCGATCTGCTCTACATCATCTTCAAAATAAACCATGATGGTGTCTTGCTGCTGACACTCCGGGCAGGTGGCTCCGGCAATGAATCGTTTACGTTGTCGCGCCATATCAACTCCTCTTGGCTTATGCGCAACAGTGTACCGATCCAGCAAGGATCTGCCAGCTCTGTCGCGGCCAAGCGACATGAGGTAAACTTCTGCCCCACTATTCCTGCACTGTTGTTGTCATGATCCAACTTAATCAGGTAGAGCTGCGCCAAGGCGCTAAACTACTGCTCGAAAATGCCAGTTTCACCCTGTTTCCCGGTCACAAAGTTGGCCTAGTCGGTGCTAACGGCTGCGGTAAATCCTCTTTGTTACAGCTACTTAGGGGTGAAATCAGCGTTGATGCTGGCGATATTCAGGTGCCAGCTCAATGGCGTATTGTCAGTGTGAAGCAGGAAACACCAGCATTGCAGAAACCAGCGATCGAATATGTGCTTGATGGCCATGTGGAGTATCGACGCCTATGTGATGCCCTAGCGGCGGCAGAGGCGCACGCTGAAGATGGCCACGCCTTAGCCGAGCTACACAGCGCGTTTGAAACCATTAATGGTTACCAACTGCCAGCAGAAGCTGCTCGCCTGATGTCTGGCTTGGGATTTGAAGAAGCCCAACTGCAGAAACCAGTATCAGATTTTTCTGGTGGTTGGCGCATGCGCTTGAATCTAGCGCAAGCCCTATTAATGCCTTCTGATGCATTGCTACTCGATGAGCCAACTAACCACTTGGATCTCGATGCCGTGATCTGGTTTGAGCGTTGGCTACAGCGCTATCCCGGCAGTGTCATCCTGATCTCACACGATCGAGATTTTCTCGATGCGACCATTGGCGGGATCCTCAGTATTGCCCATGGCGAGCTCACCCAGTACACGGGCAATTACTCCTCATTTGAACGCCAGCGTGCCGAACAACAGTTGCAGAAACAGATCGCTTTTGACCGACAACAGCAAAAAAGAGCCGAACTGCAGGGCTTTATCAACCGCTTCAAGGCCAAGGCCAGCAAGGCTAAACAAGCACAAAGCCGGATTAAAGTGCTGGAAAAAATGGAAGACCTACTGCCGGCCCATCAAGCCTCGCCGTTTAGTTTTCAGTTTCCACCGCCGCCCCATATGCCCAACCCACTAATGTCACTGGATCGAACTGATATTGGCTATAACAACACGCCGCTGCTGACCAACGTCAACTTAATGTTACTGCCAGGCAGTCGATTGGGTTTGCTCGGACATAATGGTGCAGGTAAATCGACCCTCATCAAACTGATGGCGGGCAAGCTAGCACCATTGAGCGGTGGGATCGTAATCAATCAAGGTGTGCGCCTCGGTTACTTTGCCCAGCACCAATTGGAAGCGCTCGACAGCCACGCTTCTCCGCTACTGCATCTGCAACGACTGGCACCGAAAGAGCGGGAACAGGTGTTGCGAGATTTTCTCGGCCGCTTCGGCTTTATTGGTGATCAAGCGCTCGCACCGGTTGCTCCTTTTTCCGGTGGTGAAAAAGCGCGTTTGGCCTTGGCCATTTTGGTATGGCAGGCACCCAATCTATTGCTACTGGATGAGCCGACCAACCACCTCGATCTCGAGATGCGCCATGCGCTCACCATGGCATTGCAAGCCTTCGAAGGCGCTATCGTCATTGTCTCCCACGATCGCCATTTACTAAAATCATGTTGTGATGAGTTTGTGCTAGTTGATAGCCAACAAGTCACCGACTTTAGCGGTGATCTGGATGAGTACCAGCAATGGCTACTGAGCAGCAACAAGGTTGCCTCAGATCTGGACGGTACTGACGGCAGTAGTGAAACTGCCCCGGTAAAAATAGATCGAAAAGCACAGAAGCGATTGGAAGCCGAGTTCCGGCAACAAACCAAAGCCACACGCAAGCGCATAGAAAACTTAGAAAAATTGATGGAAAAGGGCACTGATTCATTGGCAACAATAGAGCAGCGCCTCGCCGAGCCATCACTTTATGAGGCCGAAAACAAAGCCGAACTAAATCAATTGCTTTTGCAACAGGCCGAATATAAGCAGACACTGGAACAAAGCGAAGCGGAATGGCTCGAGCTGCAAGAGCAACTAGAAGAAGAAACAGAACAGTTTAGGGAACAATTAGATGGAACTGGAAGCAGATAGTTTTTGGCAGGCCTCTTACAGCCATTATCAACAGCCAGACGTAAAAGACGCTTGCTTATGGCTACAGGATGAAAAAGGCCTCAACGTTAACTTACTCCTGCTTATCTGTTGGGCAGCGGAACAGGGCATTGAATTAACACCTGTAGAGATCGACACCATGTTAACGGCTGCGGCTGAGTGGCATGAGCAAAACATAGCGATGATCCGCCAGTTACGCCGTGCCACAGAAGCGGCAACCTGGATGGATGATGATAAACGTGAGCAGTTGAAACAGAAATTACTGGACAGCGAACTGACCATGGAGCGCATCGAACAGCAGATATTAGTGGAACAGCTAAAGAGGCTTGCTCCTGCCCAAAGAAACAATGCACGGGCCGAACAAAGTTTCTGGAACTACCTGCTACACCTCAACATCCCATTAGACGAAGAGATTCAAGCCAAATTTGGCCAACTGCTGTGATCCTGTCCTGTCATCTGCTGTGCCAACCGAGTGGCATTTCTTGCCACCATGGCATAGATAGATAACTGCGGATTTGCGCCTAAACTCGTCGGGAACATCGAACCATCCATGATCCACAGATTATCTAAGCGGTGATAGCGACCATCTGAGTCAATCACCGAACTCACTGCATCATTCCCCATCGCGCACCCCCCCATCACATGAGCTGAGGTCAAGGTAGTCTGACGCGGTGCCATCGTTAGTTGCTTAATCGCCTGCTGTGCCTTCTTCCAACTGGGAAACATCTCAGCAGATTCATGCATGGGTAGAACCGCTGTCGCCCCTGCAGCAAACTGCAGTTCAGCCATTCTCAGCAGGGCATTCCGGGCGCTTTTCCAAAGGTAGTCATTGAGCGGATAATCGAGACGCGGCGCACCATCACTGCTCAATACCACATGACCGCCCTGGCTTTGCTCCTCAAAACCATCCCGCAGCAACGCCAAAGTCACTTGCAGGTGATTGAAGTCTGCCATGACATCAGCATGCCATTGACCAAAACCAACCAACTTCGAAGCGATCAAAATTGGGTGTAATGGCGGGACTTCCAGCTTGAATCCCATCTCCTCTGCTGTCGGCCAAAGAAACTGATCTGAATAGACACTTTGTGGCGCTCCACTGTGCCCATTCACCGCCTCGTTAAAGCGCGCACCACTGATCAGTACCGGATGCAAAAATGTCCGCTTACCCACCATGCCATAAGGATCAGGCAACGAGGAGCGCATGATGATCGCTGGCGTGCCGATAGCCCCCGCGGCCATCACCACTTGCGTCGCTCTAACTTGTACTGAAACTTCTGCCCGCGCCTTTCCAAACCGATCTAGCGGTCGACAATGAATGGTTGATATGCGATCACGCTCGCGCGCCAACCGCTCCACGCGCATATGGCTCATCAAGGTGGCACCGTTGTCCATTGCTGACGGTAATGTGGTCACCAACATCGATTGCTTAGCGTTGATCGGACAGCCCATACCGCAGTAGCCGAGGTTGGCACAGCCCATCACATTCCTGGGTATCACCTTATGAGACCAGCCTAAATGCTCACACCCCTGAGCCAATAATGCGTTGTTTTGATTCGGCGGTACCGCCCAAGGGTGTATATGCAGGCGCTGTTCGACACGCTCAAACCACGGCGCTAGCGCTTCGGAGGTATGCTCCTTGAGACCAAATGCTTGCTGCCAGTGTTGCAACGTATTATCAGGAGTACGCAGTGAAGTGGTCCAATTGACTGTGGTTCCGCCGCCAACACAGCGCCCTTGCAGAACAGAGATGGCACCATCCATCGTTCTACGCCCTGCCGCCTCTTGATAGAGGTGAGGATAGGCGCTGCGCTCCTCCATGTTGAAACTGCTGCTCGTGTGCAGGCCTCCCTCTTCAATGATAATGACCCGCAATCCGGCTAACGCGAATATCTCTGCAGCAAGACCACCACCGGCACCACTACCCACGACAGCAACGTCAGCTTCTAACTGCAAATCGTTACCCAGCAAAGCACCATCGATATGCTTTGCTCCGGCATTTAACACTGCTGCCATCGGATCTTTCATCGGCCCGGTACCACCCATGATGGTTTCTGGTAATTGAGATAACTCCAGTGCGATGGCTCGCCGTACCAAGCAGCCAAAACAATTTCCCGCAGCCCTTGATAAGCTTGCTGTAGCAGGTCGAGAAAACTATGACGCCACTCCTGCAACAGCGTCATACGTTGTGCCATGGTAAGTTGGTCAAGCTGTTGCCATTGACCAGCAAGTGCCCAGCGACTTAAACGCCGAGACAAGAGTGAGAGCAGTTCAAAAAATTGATCCCGGCTGAATTCCGGTAGGTACTTCAAAGCAAGTTCTATCTGCCTGGTCAGGTGATCCATCTGCTCAGCACGCTGATCCGTTTGCCGACTAATGACACCGTTAAGAATGACAGGTAAAAATGCCCGCAAAGCGGTTTCTTGATAGGGATCTAGCAGTTCAGCATGGCGTCGAGTGACCAAATCACGGTCGAAATAGAGTACCGAACCGAAAGCAACTACCGTTCCGGTACCCAGCATTGTCAGTAAAAATCGACGCCTAGATATCTGATCCATCACCACCACACAGCAGGAATTCAAACAAACGTTTAGATCATTTACTCAGATTAACTCAAAAGCCGTATAATGCAATGAGCGTCATCAAGGAGAGCTACGTTTGATCGCACCCTTTAACCCCCCGTGGTGGCTCAAAAATCCCCACTTGCAAACTATTTTGCCAACCCTGCTCCGCCGCAAGAAGCTGGTTAACACGTGGCGTGAACGCTGGGAGCTGGAAGATGGCGATTTTATCGATCTTGACTGGCTAAGCCGCACAACTGCAAGTAAACAACCCATTGTGGTTCTACTCCATGGCTTGGAGGGCTCTGTGAACAGCCCCTACGCCCAAGGTATGTTGCAAGCGATTAAGCATCAGGGGTGGCAAGGCGTGCTGATGCACTTCCGCGGTTGCAGTGGCGAACCGAATCGCCTACCTCGCGCCTACCATAGCGGTGAGATCGGCGATATCTCGGCACTCATAGATAAGCTGCAACTGGCACACCCCGATTCACCGCTGCTTGCCGTTGGCTACTCTCTCGGTGCGAATGTGTTGATCCGCTATCAGGGTGAAAAGGGAAAGAGCTCGCCCCTCTGCGCCGCCTGCGCTATATCACCCCCTTTGGATTTAGCAGCCTGCGCGGATCGTATCGGCCAAGGGCTATCCCGCATTTATCAACGACATCTGCTAACGAGAATGCGGAAAAATGTGCAACGAAAATTGACGAACAGCAAACTTAGGGCGCAGATGGAGCTTAACCAACAACAGATTGCTGAGCTCAGAACTTTCTGGCAGTTTGACCAGCATATCACCGCCCCGCTGCATGGCTTTAGCGGGGTTGATGACTACTACCAACGCATGAGTGGTCTCAGATTTATTACCCAGATCAAGCGCCCAACCCTATTGATCCATGCCGCCGATGACCCGTTTATGACCAGCGCGGTGATCCCGAAGCAGCAACAATTACCCCCTTCCTTGCAATATGAACTGTATGCTAATGGTGGTCATGTCGGCTTTCTTGACGGTGGCTTACCTTGGCGCCCAAGTTACTGGTTAGAACGGCGGGTACCACAATTTTTTCATAGTCAATTGGAAACACAATGATCATTCCTTATCAGCAGCTCGCTCCAAACACTCTGGAAAGCATCCTCGAAAGCTATGCACTGCGAGAGGGGACAGACTACGGAATTGATGAGGTACCTTTGCAACATAAAGTCGAACAGCTTATGCAACAGTTACAGCAGGGCGATCTCTTATTGGTATGGTCAGAACTGCATGAAACAATTAATCTGATGTCAAAACAATCATGGCAACAACTGCAGCAAGAGGCTTCTACAACGCAAGCATTTAACAAAGACAGCTCAAGCTAATTCATCAGCGGGGTTGACCCCGTGAGGTTAGGTTGCGATAACTAGTATTCTATATATGAAAGGTTAACTGCATGTCGGCTAAACATCCCATCATTGCTATCACTGGTTCTTCCGGTGCAGGTACCACTACCACCAGCACCGCGTTTGAACATATCTTCCGCCACAAAAAAGTGACGGCAGCCTTGGTACAAGGGGATGCTTTTCACCGTTATTCTCGCCCCGAGATGGATGTTGCCATCCGCAAAGCACAAGAGCAGGGTAAACACATCAGCTACTTTGGCCCCAAGGCCAATGACTTTGGTTTACTGGAAAACTTCTTCAAGATATATGGTGAAAGTGGCGGCGGACGTTATCGTCGTTATCTACACACTTTCGATGAAGCGGTGCCGTTTAATCAAATGCCGGGGACTTTTACACCCTGGCAGGAGTTGCCGGACAACACTGATGTACTGTTTTATGAGGGCCTACATGGCGGTATTGTCACCGAAGAGAACAATGTTGCGGAACACGTTGACCTACTGATCGGCATGGTACCGATTGTAAACCTAGAATGGATCCAGAAGATCATCAGGGACACAGGAGAACGAGGTCACTCTCGGGAAGCTGTCACCCAATCAATCCTGCGCTCTATGGAAGATTACGTTAACTTTATTACGCCGCAGTTCTCCCGTACCCATGTTAACTTCCAGCGTGTACCAACCGTTGATACTTCCAACCCATTCTCGGCATCTGATATCCCCAGCCTGGATGAAAGCTTTGTCGTGATCCGCTTTGATGATGCCAGTAAAGTCGACTTTCCCTACTGCTTGCAGATGATTGACGGCGCATTTATGTCTCGCCTCAATACCTTAGTGGTACCCGGCGGCAAAATGAGTTTTGCCATGGAGCTGATCTTGGCACCGATGATTGAAGAGCTACTGGAAAAACGGCGTAAACTGCTTGAGTTTTAAAAGCGTCACCTTTTTTGACAAAAAAAGCTCGACGCTTTCCTCCTCCATCCCCAACCAACTGATAAGTCTGATCTTTATAGGTTGGCACAAGTTATGCTCATTACTTAGTCGTAGAGGTAGTTTTAACGTAGTAAGGACGCTACCCCTGTAAATGGATTAACTAAGGAGCAAATATGAAGTACTTCATTAGCCTAATACTGTTATCACTCACCGTATTTTCGATTCCAGCGAAATCAGCAGTACTGGCTTTGGATACCGCGGGAGCTGATGTAGCAGTCTCTGTTGGTGATTGGGTGGCTAGCAAAGGAACAGGCCTTTTTAACCCTAAAACAAATGTCGGTGGCGGTAATCTGCTCGGTGTTTTGGATGGCAGTCTTGATCAAACAACCTTAAAAACAGCAGGGTTTGGTCTGGGCTTGGGCGCGTTAAAAGTTTGGAGTGGTGCTAACGTAATGTACAGCGGCAGCTCTGTGAACAAATATGTAGCCACTTTCCTCGGCACTGATGCAAGCTTCGATAATCAGCTTTATGACTTCCTGCTTGGTGGTGACCAAGTCTTCAGTAACAAAACAGCTAAGTCTGGTGATCAATCAGAGATTGATCCCCCAGATAGTGAGCCTGATGGCTATCTCGACTTCGCGTTTTACGTTACGAATACTGGCAAGTCCGTATCAAACGGTGCAAATTCTGCGGATGAAACCGGCCAAGGCCCCAACTTCCTGGTATCTGACGTATTTAGGTACAACAACTGGGAACACGTTTTTGTATTTCTAAATGATACAGGTGCTGGTCCAGATAAAGATGCTGATGATATGGTCGTGTTACTGTCTGTAGACGTACCGACTCCTTCTACCACCCTAATATACGCACTTTGCTTGTTAGGTCTGGCAGGTTTGAAGTTTAGACGTCGTTAAGTCATGTAAGCAAAACGATTGCATAGTTAAAAGGCGCCGATATGAGGCGCCTTTTTAATTAACGGACGGTGCGCTGATATCAACGAATATCAAATTCCGCTTCACAGCTCTTGAAGTAAGAGATTAGACTTTCATGCTTCGGCAGATCCAACTCAATGCCAAACATATAACCACTTTGAATAATATTGAGATGCTTAATCTTACCGCTAAAGGTGCGATTATTTCCTAATCCTAATACCGTTACTTTTACTTTTGCGTCACTGCCGCCTGGAGGCGCTTCCTTTGAATGGATCCCGACCCCTTTAGGACTGACATTTATCACCATGATATTGACCGGTTTGGCGAACATACCACCCAATCCCGCAGGCTTAATCTGCGCAGTGATAGTATTCCGGAGTTTATAGCGGGTCTCTCGACGCCGTTCCTGCTCGTCACTCATGCAAAAACCTCTTGATATATAGCATAAATGTATCATCAAACAGGCGACTAGCAAGCAACTGTTCGCTTTCCTTCACTGTTTTTGCGCTCGAGAGCAGGCTTAACAGACAAATAACTGTGCGAAACCGGAGCAAACACGACTCAGGTCAGTGATAACTACTTGGCTTTGCCACAAACTGTGGTAGTGTAGCCTGTTGACGCCGCGTGTTAACAAGGTGTTACAAGGCTAATAGATAAACGTGGTGATTTCGACATCCAGTCGGTCAACCATATATAAGTTAAAAACAAAAGACAGGAAGGAGTACCCATGGCCCTAATAGGCAAACCACAGGCCGACCCGGTATTGGAGTGGTTCCTTTCCCACTGCCATATCCACAAGTATCCGGCAAAAAGTACGCTGATCCATGCTGGCGAAAAAGCTGATACCTTGTACTACATCGTTAAGGGTTCAGTCGCGGTACTGATTAAAGATGAAGAAGGCAAGGAGATGATCCTTTCCTACCTTAATCAAGGCGATTTTATCGGCGAACTCGGTTTATTCGAAGAAGAACCAGAACGTACGGCGTGGGTGAGAGCTAAAGCACCATGTGAAGTAGCAGAGATCTCCTATAAGAAGTTCCGTCAACTGATTCAGGTTAACCCTGAAATCTTGATGCGGCTTTCAGGTCAGATGGCTGCCCGCTTGCAGACCACCAGCCAGAAAGTAGGTGATCTTGCGTTTCTGGATGTTGCAGGCCGTATTGCACAAACATTGCTTAACTTGGCAAAACAGCCGGATGCGATGACCCATCCTGACGGCATGCAGATCAAGATAACCCGTCAGGAGATAGGCCAAATCGTTGGTTGTTCTCGTGAAACCGTGGGCCGCATCTTAAAGATGTTGGAAGAGCAAAACCTCATCCATGCACACGGGAAAACTATAGTGGTTTTTGGCACACGCTAAACTTCACTTGTGTGAATACAGAAAAGGCAGCCTCAGGGCTGCCTTTTTGTTGTCCTACAAGCAACACCTAACGCACGTCGGTACTCTCAAAAATTTTATCCGCTGAAGCTGCAACAAATCCGGTATAAAGCTCACCATTAGCCATAGGATAGCGCAAGGCAAACTCATAGAAGCAGCTAGGAACCAGTCGCTTGCCGTCACTAAATAGCACGCTAGCCTGATCAGCCAAGGTTGAGGACTGCTCCAATAGCACCCCAGGAGAGCCTTTTATCTCACCGCCACTGCTATTAAGTGCAAAGCCTGCTTGTTTCAGTGCTTCATTAACAGAAGCGAGTGTAGGGTAAGCGGGCAAATGATTTACTGATACAGTGAAGTGGTTAGCACGATAGCCCCAAGCGGCCATCCAAGCCGCGTACTCGCTCTCAGCCAGTAAGCTTTTGTACTCCTGCAGTGAGCATTGCCAATGACGGCCAGAATAGAGAAAGTCATCGTTAGTCACCACGGACTTGTCCATCTGCGCAGCCAACGCCTCTACGATCTGCTGCAATTCCGGGGAACACTGTTCTACTAGCAACTCACTGATAAACACCTTCGGCAAAGCAGGATCGAGATGCTCGAAGTGTCGGGCAAACAGCTTCTTTCCAACAAATTGATACTCTTCCTTGGCTTCGTACCCAAGTGTAAAAAAATGAGCGGCAAGAACATCTAAACCAATACCTGGCAGATTAAAGGTCCGCAGCGCAATATGATCGTTGATGATCTCACCCTGCTGCCCTAACAGGTTATGTATTTTTTCTGCCGATGGTGTCACTTGCAGATAATGCTGCCACAAACCGTCAAACAGGGTGGTTGCTTGTTGATGCATTGGGCACCTCAACTCTTGTTTTAGGATTACAAAGGATAGCGGGGCCAGATTGACCCCTACTCATTTAACTTTCACCAAGCTGGCTCAGTCGATGGTTAGTCCAGGGCTTAATTTATCTGGCATAGAGATCTGCTCGACCTCCACAGAGGCCACCGGATAAGCACAATAGTCTGCCGCGTAGTAAGCACTGGGACGATGATTGCCACTGTCACCTACACCACCAAAGGGTGCAGCACTGCTAGCGCCAGTAATTGGTCGGTTCCAATTCACGATCCCTGCACGGATACGATTGTAAAACAGATCATAGAGATCTCGGCGGTCACTCAGCAGCCCTGCAGATAAGCCATAACGGGTATCATTCGCGACTTCTAAGGCTTGCTCAAAATCATCGTAACGGATCACCTGTAGTAACGGACCAAAATATTCATCATCCGGCAATCGCTCGATCTGACTCACTTCAATGAGTCCCGGGGTAATAAAGCCGTTCGCACTATCGCCACGTTGCATCGTCACGAGTGGCTTACCACCCATGGCAATCAGTTCTTCCTGTGCTTGCATCAAAGCATCAGCCGCCGCAGGCGAAATAACTGGCCCCATGAAGGGTTGCGGCTCATCCTCCGGCCCGCCGACACGGATCAACTCGACCGCCTTGATAAGACGCGCCAATATCTGATCCCCTTCACCGCCTTTTGGCAGGAATAGACGACGAGCACAGGTACAGCGCTGGCCGCTTGAGATATAGGCTGAATGGACAATATCATGCACCGCGGCTTGCGGGTCGCTGACATCTTTCACCAACAACGGGTTGTTACCCCCCATCTCTAGCGCCAAGATCTTTTCTGGTTGCCCACCAAATTGCTGATGCAACAGCTTGCCTGTATGGGAACTTCCGGTAAAAAACAAACCATCAATACCGCGATGGCCAGCCAGGTGCTTACCGGTTTCAGCAGCCCCTTGCACCATATTGATCACACCGGCAGGAAGACCAGCGGCATGCCATAAGTTAACCATTTCCTGGCCAACCATAGGTGTCTGTTCACTGGGCTTAAAGACAATACAGTTGCCAGCCAGCAAGGCCGGAATAATATGCCCATTAGGGAGGTGCCCGGGGAAGTTGTAAGGCCCAAAGACGGCCACTACTCCATGGGGCTTGTGGCGAATAACTGCGCGGCCTACTGGCATCGCTTTCTCGACAGTGCCGCTGCGCTCTTCATAGGCTTTGACAGAGATCTCGATCTTCGCCAGCATCGCTGCGACTTCGGTACGCGTCTCCCACAACGGCTTGCCGGTCTCTCTGGAGATCACCAAGGCTAATGATTCTTTCGCGCCAGCAACTTGCTCGCCAAATTGACGAATAATGGTCAATCGGTCCTCGAAGCTGCGTTGCGCCCACTCAAACGAAACAGCACGGGCGCTACTAATAGCCACATCAATCTGCGCAGAGTCTGCCATATTTCCCTGCCAAACCACTTCACCCGTCGCCGGATTGATAGAGCTAAACAGCTCACCACTGCCCGCTAACCATTTGCCATCGATGTACTGTACTTTCTCTGTCATTATTATATTCCTCGTGGCTTACTTCACGGCCAGTACACGCAGAGGATCCCCCTGCTTTACACATAAAACATCTGCAACCTCAGGCGATATCACTATGGCGCCGGTTTCATCATCGAGCACGGCCTCAACCAAGGTACAGCGATACTGAGCTAACTGGGTATTCGCGATCATATACAGCGAACCTTTGTCGACCTCTGCGAGCAACGCATGCCGACGCTGGGAGCTACGCACACTGCGGATCTGGCTTAGTTCAGCCTCAACCGTTGGCCCAGCGTCGAAGATATCGACATAACCTTTACACCTAAACCCCTCTGTTTTCAGTAGCTGCAAGGCTGGTTGTGTTTTCTCATGAACACGACCAATCACCTCTTGCGCCGCTTTACTCAGCAAGTTGACGTAAATAGGGTACTTCGGCATCAATTCGGCAATAAATACTTTTTGGCCAATACCCGTGAGGTAATCGGCGGTTGGAAAATCCATGGAGAAAAAATGCTGTTCTAACCATTGCCAGAAAGGTGAGCGGCCATGTTCGTCGGACACTCCACGCATCTCTGCGATCACAGGGGCACCAAACAGCTCTGGATGCTCGGCCATCAGTAACATACGGCTACGAGACAGCAAACGACCTGCCAAGCCTTTACGGTGGCTCTCACGCAGGAATAGCGTACAAAGCTCGGCCGCCCCCGTGTAGTCATTACACAGAGTCAGCGTTTCCACCATATTATGGATCTTCAATTCGCGGGAAGAGTGCACCACTTGCCCAACATGGTAGTGATAAAAGGCATCGGTCAAGCCAACACACGCCTCAATGCCACATGTGCCAACCACATCGCCGGATTCGGTGTCTTCCATCACCATCAAGTAACTTTCCGCTCCCGGTTTATGAGCTCGACGGGAGAAAGAACGAACAGCTCGAGTGATCTTGGAGCGCAGCAACTCTTCATTGACAGGCAAGGAGGTAAAACCGATCCCCGATTCGCAGGCGATTTGATAAAGCGACGCATAGTCCGATTCTCTAATAGGACGGATCACTAACATAGCTATACCTCCCTCTATATCCCGGCTATCAAGCAGTCACGATCTTAGCAACGGCGCGCTCAAATCGAGCCAATCCCTCTTTTACATCGGCTTCGGGAATAATCAATGACGGGGTAAAACGCAGCACATTCGGTCCAGCCACCAACATCATGGTGCCCTCTTCGACAGCCGCCATTAAGAAGTCTCGCGCACGGCCAGCGTACTTTTCGTTTAATGCCGCGCCAACCAACAGCCCTTGACCACGAATTTCAGCAAATACCTGATGTTTTTCATTAATTTGCTTCAGAGCATCACGGAACCACTGTTCTCTCTGCTTAACACCCGCCAGTACTTCAGGCGTATTCACCAACGAAAGAACCGCCTCACCCACGGCACAAGCCATCGGATTACCACCATAGGTACTACCGTGAGTCCCGACTTTCAGGGAAGGCGCTAATTTATCCGTGGTGAGCATGGCTGCAATAGGGAAGCCGCCACCCAATGCTTTCGCCGTAGTCAGCACATCAGGTGTCACTCCCAGCCCCATATAAGCGTATAGCTCGCCAGTACGACCAACCCCTGTTTGCACCTCATCAAACACCAAAAGTGCATTAAATTTGTCACATAGCGCTCTAACGCCCTTCGCAAACTCAGGATCAGCAGAAATAATTCCACCTTCCCCTTGCAGCGGCTCCATCATCACGGCGCAGGTACGATCAGAAAACAATGCCTCCAGCGCTGCCAAATCGTTATAGGGGGAATGCTCAATCGCACCAGGCTTAGGGCCGAAGCCATCAGAGTAAGTGGTTTGCCCACCGACTGTGACAGTGAAAAAAGTTCGGCCGTGGAAACCCTGTTTGAAAGAGATAATTTGGTCTTTTTCTTCACCAAAGTTCTCAACGGCATAGCGCCGCACCAACTTCAGCGCTGCTTCATTCGCCTCTGCACCTGAGTTGGCAAAAAACACCTTGTCTGCAAAGGTTGCTTCCGTGAGTTGCTTAGCGAGTCGCAGTGCTGGCTCGTTAGTAAACACATTGCTCAAGTGCCAAAGCTTGTCTGCTTGCGCCTTCACCGCGTCAACCATGGCAGGGTGACAATGACCCAGACAGTTCACAGCGATGCCACCCGCGAAGTCGATATATTCCCGTCCCTCTTGATCCCATACCCGTGAACCTGCTCCCTTAACTGGGATCATCTTCGCAGGTGCATAGGTGGGCACCATTACTTCATCAAAAAGGGCTCGAGAAACGTTCGACTCTGACATATTTTGGCTCCTATGGCCGGGAATTTGTGAAGGCACATTGGCTATTCATTGCTCAATATCAATGCAGCCGAGCCTACTCTAATGTAACCGCATTATTACCAATGCGAACAACTAAGGGAAATTTTGATTAAACAACGACTAAATATGCAAAATAAGCACTAAACACCCAATTTAAATGCATAGTTATTGCATAACAAACTCAACTTATGGCTATGCACGCGCTTTTTTAAGATTTTGCCGTGTTAATTCCTGTAGATCGTCACCTGAAAAACCGTACTGTGCCATTAACTTTACAGCCTCATCGAGCTGTATCCGACGCTGTTCATTCAAGCATAGATACTGGCTATAACAGCTAGCAAACTTCACGATTCGAGCGTATGGCGAGGTGAGTTTCCACGGCAACGAACTATGCAGCTCTCGGCTGACTGTAACACATGTTTTACATTCAGGAGAAATCTGCGGCAATAGCGCTTTCGTGATCACTTTCTGGTAACGGGAGAATTGCCTTTTGAGCATGGTAGCAGGAAGATCTAGCTCGCTAAGCAATTGATGGATCTCAGGTTTAGCTGTCAACCTTGCCTGTTGCATGTGATGCTCACACAGTGCCAGAAAGATCTGCTTAATCAACCTCAATAGCGTCAGCGAGCCGTAACTGTTGACCCAACTTAAACGACCCGCGAGATAGGGATCTAACTCCTGCTTCTCTGCCAAATAATGCGCGGCATTCGCACTGACCAGCGCATGTTGCCAAAGCCGCCGAGCAGAGTTTGCGAAAGGTCGATTATCATCCGGCAACATCTGTTCACATAAATGTCGCGCTAACAGCTGCTTCAAGCGTTCTTGACCAAAACTCGCCAGCGCATGGGGCAGGTCAACTATTGGCGTCGTAATTGCGTGGCTTTGCTTGAATAACGGCGAATTAACCGTGGCGAGCAATTCTCGTGTCAGCCAGGACAGCTGCCGTAGCTGCTGCTCCAGGTGGGATGCTGGCGCATCAAGCGCCAACATGGCTAATGACTCAGTGAGCTTGGGATTGATCGGCAGTTGCTGAAGCACAACCGGCCAATCACCAGTGAGTAATTCTGTCAATTTCGCTTCAGTTTGGGCGGTGATCCGTTGCACTAAGGTTGCCCTCAGCATCTCTTTCTGTGCCAGTCGCTGCGCATGCTGTTGTCGACGCTGCTGATCAATAGCCAGTCCCTGCAGCTTGACCTGCTGTTCATCACTAGACTCAATGAGCTCAGAGGGGGTATGGAAAGGTATGCCACAAAGATAATCCAAGTGACGCTGCTCGAGGATATGAGCGGATCCATTCAGATCCAACTCGGTCTCATGGTCGCTGGTTTGTGATGATTGAGAATGAAAACGCCCCCGCGACGGCGTTGTTGCTGATGCCATTTAGATACTCAAGGGATCAATAATCGTCTCTCACATTCTAACGGCTTTCCTTATGAACACCCGCCTAACAATGAGTAAATGTGATGCCAGCGAAATACACCAGCACCAAAAGCAAGCGCAGTAGCTAATTCAAATCGAGGAGCAGGATGGCGCGTAACGCGTTAAGAAGTTATCCAGCAGTTCATGCCCTTGCTCACTGAGAATGGATTCAGGATGAAATTGCACACCTTCCACAGCAATATCTCTATGCCTAACTGCCATCACCTCATCCATCTTGCCATTGCTGTCGCAAGTCCAGGCGGTCACTTCAAGGCAGCAGGGAAGGCTCGCAGCGTCCAGCACCAACGAATGATAGCGAGTCACTGTGAGTGGGTTCGATAATCCACAAAAGATCCCTTCGCCACGATGGCTAATGGCACTGGTCTTGCCATGCATCATCTGCCTGGCAAGAGTGACTGTCGCACCAAAAACTTGCCCCAACGCTTGATGACCTAAGCAGACACCCAAGATAGGCAGCTTACCGGCAAAGTACTCGATAGCCGGCAGCGAGATACCAGCGTCATCAGGAGTGCAGGGACCCGGGCTGATCACCAGGTACTCTGGTGCTAGCGCCTCGATCTCAGCCAGCGTTATTTCGTCGTTACGAACCACCTCGACCTGCTGGCCGAGCACCATAAAATACTGCACCAGGTTATAGGTAAACGAATCATAGTTATCGATCATTAACAGCATCTATCTCTACCTACTCTATAACCGCCTATAGACTCAACTCTCAGTATAAATCTTAAGGCAAAACCGACGTGCGCCATACGCCAAGCAATCGTCTGAAAAGAAAAGGGCTGCCTTCAATGACAGCCCTTCTATTGCGGTAACAATACTTTAAGGACGAGCGACTAAACCGACGCGCTCATACACCGTTTTTAAGGTCTCAGAAGCGATCGCTGATGCCTTCTCTGCACCTACCGCCATTATCTGCGTCAATGCCGTTTCATCTTCACGCAGCTCTTTATAACGTTGTTGGATAGGCGTCAACATCGAGACCACAGCATCGGCAACGTCTTTCTTCAAGTGACCATACATTTTATCTTCGTATTGCGGCACCAAACTTTCCACGGATTCGCCTGTCGCGCAGCTCAGCAATGTCAGCAGATTGGATACACCTGCTTTCTCTTGCTGATCGAAATAGATCCGCGCCTGCTCATCAGAATCGGTCATCGCCCGTTTAATCTTCTTCTCGATCTTCTTTGGTTCCTCTAACATCAAGACAAAATTATTCGGGTTATCATCCGATTTTGACATCTTCTTCTCTGGCTCCTGCAGGCTCATGATCCGAGCCCCCACTTCAGGGATAAAGGGGTCCGGTACTACAAAAGTATCACCATGAAGATTGTTAAAACGGGTCGCGATATCGCGAGTCAGCTCTAGATGCTGTTTTTGGTCATTGCCCACAGGTACTTTATTGGCTTGATACAGTAATACATCTGCCGCCATCAATACCGGATAACCAAACAAGCCAACATTGATATTGTTGACATTTTTCTGCGACTTATCTTTAAACTGAGTCATTCGATTCAGTTCACCCATCTGCGTATAACAGTTCAATATCCAAGCTAACTGAGCATGCTCTGGCACATGTGACTGGACAAACACGCTGCTCTGTTGTGGATCTAAACCACAAGCGAGATACAACGCCATGCCATCAAAGGTACGCTCGCGCAGCAACGCTGGCTCTTGGCGGACCGTGATCGCATGCAGATCCACCAGCATGAATAAGCACTCATGGTCCTGCTGTAACGTAATCCAGTTACGTATGGCGCCAAAATAGTTACCAATGGTAAGACCGCCGGAAGGCTGCGCGCCGCTAAGGACGATGGGTTTAGACATGTGAATGTTCCTGCAAATGCTTTGAAAAATTAGTTACACGGATTCAGGCACAGATAATAACAGCGCCGGAAGCTCCGCTAGTTGATTAAGTACCCGATCCGGGTTGCAAAGAGCGATATCTTCCCCGTAGTTGTAGCCATAGGTCAAGCCAATACTCGGGCTCAAGGCTGCTTTTGCGGCTTGAATATCATTCCTAGAATCTCCCACCATCAGTAACTCAGTAGCGGAGATATCAAAATGTTCGGCACAATATAGCAACTGATCGGGACTCGGTTTTTTCTGTGGCAGCGTGTCACCACAGACCACCAAGTCAATCAAACCTGACAAACCGAACTGTTGGACTAACGGTAAGGTAAACTCGGTCGCTTTATTAGTAACAATGGCCAGTTTCATGCCTGCCGCTTTCAACGCCATCAACACGGCTTCTACATCAGGATATAGCGAGCTAAAGCGGTGTAGTGCATTGGCATAAAACAGCTTAAACAAGCCCAACGCCTGCTCAACAAGTTCTGGCTCCAAGCGAGTATCAACTTTGAAACTACGGCTGAGCGCACGCTGCACAAGGACTTCGATACCATTCCCGATCCAACCCGTTACCTGTCCTAGTGACACCGGTTCACGGCCAAGTTCAATCAGCATCTGGTTAACCGCGTAGTGCAGGTCTGGCGCGCTGTGCAGAAGCGTACCATCGAGATCAAATGCAATGGCACGGATCTGACGAAAGGACGACGGCATTTAAACGGTGGCCAACTTTTGACGGAATTGGCCTACCACCTCGTTATAGTCACCTTGGCCAAAAATGGCTGAACCCGCAATAAACATATCTGCGCCAGCTTTGGCGATCTCGACAATATTATCCTGTTTCACGCCACCATCGACAGCTAAACGAATATTCAGGCCACGCTGCTCTATCTGCTGTTTCACCGCTTCGATCTTAGCCAGCGTTGCAGGGATAAACGCCTGCCCACCAAACCCAGGGTTAACTGACATCAATAAGATAAAGTCCAAACGATCCCATACGTAGTCCAACACCTGCAGTGGCGTTGCCGGATTCAACACCAACCCGGCCTTACAACCCTTGTCTCGGATAAGTTGCAACGAACGATCGACATGCTGGCTCGCCTCCGGATGAAAGCTGATCATACTCGCGCCCGCATCGGCAAACTGTTCGATCAGCTCATCTACCGGTGACACCATCAAATGCACATCGATTGGCGCAGTCACGCCATAGTTTCGCAATGCCTGGCAAATCATCGGGCCGAAAGTGAGATTCGGCACGTAATGATTATCCATCACATCAAAATGCACAACGTCCGCCCCCGCCTCAAGCACATGGGTGACCTCTTCACCTAAACGGGCCAAATCTGCAGATAAGATAGAGGGAGCAAGTAGATAAGGTTGCATGAGTGGTTTCTCGCCGAGCTATTAAGAGAGACGCAGTGTACTAAAAAGTAGGCAGTTTTTCAGCTCCAGTTTTCGCGAAGGATGCACTCAATTAAAGCGACGCACCAAAACAATGCGCCGATAAATGTTTTGTAAAACTAATGCACCATGATGTTACAAAAATTGATATCCCTTCCCGCGGCGCCAAGGCCAAAAATCATATTAACCATTACTTTTCATGGCGTTAAAAAAACTGGCACGATGATCGCTTTAACCACAGCGATAATTCCAAACCCAGGAAAATACTAAAATGAAAAAAGCACTTTCTTTAGCTATCAGCTCAGTTTTGGGTGTTGCAGCACTCGCTTCTACTAACGCATACGCCATCGAAGGCTTGTCAGCCAACGCTAGCGTAACTAGCAACTACTTATGGCGTGGTGTGACCCAAACTGATGACGGCGCAGCCGTACAGGGTGGCATCGACTATGAACATTCTTCAGGTATCTATGTAGGTACATGGGCATCAAACGTAGATTTTGGTGGTGATGAAGTATCCGGACTCGACGCATCTTACGAAGCAGACTTCTACTTCGGCTACGCTGGAGCAGTTGGTGACTTCGGTTATGACGTAGGTTACATCTACTATGCATATCCAGACGACAGCGCTGAAATCGACTTAGGCGAGGTATATGGTTCTGTTAGCTATTCTTACTTCACCGTAGGTGCAGCAACACTGGTTAACTCTGGCGATGACGCATTCAGCGATGGCCAGGATGATGACTGGGTTTACGTCTATGCTGACGCCGCTTTTGAAATTTCAGAAGGCTTAGAGCTTGGCCTACACGTAGGTAACTTCAGCGGTGATTCTGCAGAAGATTGGTTTGGCGACAGCTATACCGATTACAGCGTAAGCTTGTCTAAAGGCGGCTTCGGTCTGTTGGTTTCTAAAACTGACATCGACGGCGGCAACTTAGACGATGTTAAAGTTGCTGTTTCTTACGCTGTTGACTTCGATCTGTAAGAACAACTGCCGTAACATAAACGCCGCCATCGGGCGGCGTTATTCCTTGCCACAGCATACACCGCTCAAAATTTAACCTTTATTTAACACTCCAAGCATAGTTTCCCTTTATTAGCAGTGGTATATTTGTCTGTATCTCTGTCAGGGAGGCAGTGAAATGATTCGTTCGAAGATCTTTTTATCAAGTGCAGCAACCGTAGTTTTAAGCTCTATTGTTGCTTTCCATCAGTGGCCCACTAGTGCAAGCCTGGGTGACGCATGTTCCTGCGAAGCAGAGAGCATTACTTTTGACGCCAGCCTTCCGGTCAGCCACCCTGCAAACCGCTGCTCATTGCAAAACAAAGCATCAAATGAAAGCTGGTGGGCATGGTTAGCTGGCGATAGCCGTTCGGCAGAATATCACTTCATAGATCTGCTTGAACTCCTATCCCGTTCGAATACTACTGATAAGCCTATCTCGCCGAAAGAACCCCAGAGCTAGGGCTGAATTGCAACTCCCGACGATATCAGTTCACCCGTTGCGAGTCATAAGAGCGGTGGTATCGGCTTTCTTTGGCGTGCAGAGTGAAGCGGCGAGAAAACAAGATTTTCAGTACCACAATCCGGTGCCATTTATCATTGCTGGCATCGTTATGGCATCAATGCTGGTGCTAACGCTGATAGCTGTCGTTAGCTGGGTACTAGATAAATAAGCCTATTCCGCGACTAACCGCCCCTCGTAAAAAGCAAGCAACTCACTTACCTTTTGCCGCCCTGACCCATTACGACTGATAGTACGCTTAACACGGACTATATCGAGATTAGCAGGAGCATAAAGTGCTCGCGTCTCGGTTACCTCATGGTTACTGATTAACACGGGCACCCCGTTTTTTGAGGAAACCTCTTGCGCTACCAGCGCCAAAGACTCCTGCTCGGCGCGATTGAATCCCGCACCATGATAGGAGGTAAAGCTGGCAGTGGGACTAAGCGGCCAATAGGGAGGATCGCAGTACACGACATCGCCTGGCGCTGTAGCCCGCATCACCTCGGCGAATGGCATACAGGTAAACGTGGCTCGTTTCGCTTTCTCAGCAAAGAATGCCATCTCTTTTTCTGGAAAATATGGGCGCTTATAACGACCAAAAGGCACATTAAAAGCACCTTTCTTATTGTAACGACAAAGTCCGTTATAGCCGTGACGATTCAAGTAGAGGAAGAGTCGCGAACGCAATTCAGGATCAGCACTCTGATTAAACACTTGTCGCCAATGATAGTAAGCTTCTGGCGTATTATGCTGCTCCGAGAATAGCGGTTTCACCGCAGCAATAAACCTATCCCCCTGATCTGCTAGGAGCCGATAAAGACCAATCAGATCAGGATTAATATCGTTTAATCGGTAATTTTTATAATCAGAGTTAATAAATACCGAGCCAGCACCTACAAAAGGTTCTACTAAGGTATCACCCGAGGGTAAGCGCCGGTTGATCTCTTCAACTAACCCATACTTTCCGCCCGCCCACTTTAGGAAAGCACGCACTTTACTACTCACTACGCGCAGCCCCCTGCGCTTCCGTTATATCCGCTTGCACAGCTGCAACACTTTTTGTCCAAGGCTTTAAGGCGCGCAGATCTGCCGAAGACGCTTGCAGGTATGCCGTAGCTTCTGCACGAGTAGCAAAGTTCCCCAAGATAAGCACATGACGAGGCAGCCCCTTCTTCGTCACAATGTACTCGAGAATATCATCCTTCAGTAGCGCAATTTCTGCTCGCTGGTAAAAACGTGCAAGAACGGCTTCGTCAGAAAATACACCGAGTTGCAGTGTGTAATGCTCTGTTGGCCACGCAGATATGCGCTGGCGAACTTCCGCATCTTCTTGCGTCATCGGCAAAGCTACGACTTTTTGCTCACCTGTCTCAGGGGTGACATCCAAGCTCGCCTCAGGAACCACTGTGGCAGGGTCGGTCTCCTCTGCACCTGACTCATCGCCATCGCTTTCCTCGGTCGAGATCGGCGGGACGGAAGGAGATACTGGCAGCAAGTTCTGCTGTTCAGCCTCAATCAGCAGCTCATCGGGGATCTCGATTACCACATTTTGACCACTTGGCGGCGCAGCTTCAATCTCCACTGGCGGTTCGGTCAATTCAGCAGGCAGTAACTCATCGGCACTCAATATCGGGTTCTCTGCCGGTACAGAAGGCGCTTTTACGACCTCTTCTCCAATTGCCTGATCAGATAGCTTTTCATCGTCAGGTAGCCGTTCAGTTACAGGGGGAGGTTCAACGCGCGGAGAAGCATCGTCGGGAGATGGCTGGAATTCCCACAACAACAAAGCGATAAGCAGCGCAGTGACCAACCCCGCTAGCACTGCATGTTGCCACGGAAATGCTGTTTTCTTCACACCGCCTCCCATAATTTTTGTTGCCAGCGCCATAACGGCGGCAGGTGATTTTGCTAATGCGAGATGACGTTCAATCGCTTCGCTGTTGAGCAGCATAGATGGCTCTGCCGCGAGTAATTCAGATAGAAAATGGCGGCGTTCCTCCATCGGCAAAGGTGGCATAGCCACCTCTACGACGCCATCACCAACCAAACTGGCCAGTGACAGGTTAGCTGAGCTATCTATGGAGCCAATCACCGATAATTGATGCTTTCCATCTCTGCGAAAGGTGATAATTAACTCAGCAATTTCCTGCCAAACTTCATTGCTGAAAAACTGGCAATCGTCCAACACCACTAACATTCTTTGCGGTTCATCAGGCAACATCCGCAATAAACTATCAGACAGGGGATCGGCTTCATCAAACAAGGGATTAGTGATCAGCTGCGTCAGTATTTGGTGGCGATAGTGACAAACATCAGCGTCCGATTGGCACTGAACGAAAGCATGATTAGTTGTGGTGTCGTGATTGGTGACATAACTGAGCAGTGTCGTACTTCGACCACTTCCGGTGCTACCTTTTAGTAGCACAATATTTGAATCGAATTCGACGAGAAAGCCTAACCGCTCGTGCAGCTGCTGTTGTGAGACAAACAATTCGCCTTCACTGTGTTGAACGTTTTGCAAACACACCCCTCCAATAGGGTATAGGCGTCATTACGCCAGCACTGAACGCAACACGGCCTCTTCGACATCGTCAAACATCGCACAGCGACCTATTCTCTCTGGCAAAATAAGCCGAAGTTTACCTTGCAATACCTTCTTATCACGCTGCATATGCGTCATAAAAGAATCGAAGTCCATCTCAGCAGGAGGAACGACAGGAAGGTCATAAAGTCGAATGAGTGCGACTTGCCGTTGATACATAGCTTCATCAATCAAACCAAGCGCTAATGATGTTTTTGCGGCTAACACCATGCCCACTGCCACGGCCTCACCGTGTAGCCATTGACCATACCCTTGTTCAGCTTCTATTGCGTGACCAAATGTATGCCCCAGATTAAGTAACGCGCGAACACCTTTTTCTGTTTCATCAGCGGCAACGATATCCGCTTTTATCTGACAACAACGTTCGATCGCATAACGCAAAGCCTCTGGCTGTAACGCCTGCAACTCGTCCGCATGTTGCTCTAACCATTCAAAGAAGGGCTCATCGGCAATAATACCGTACTTAATCACCTCGGCCATCCCTGCTGCGAACTCCCTTGCAGGCAATGTCCCTAAACAGAGGGTATCGATAAAAACTGCTTGAGGCTGATAGAACGCCCCAATCATATTTTTTCCTAAAGGGTGGTTAACGGCTGTTTTACCACCAACAGAAGAATCGACCTGTGAAAGCAAGGTCGTTGGTATTTGAATGAACGGCACCCCGCGCTGATAGCACGCGGCGGCAAAGCCGGCCATATCGCCAATAACACCTCCACCTAGAGCAATAACCGTGGTGTCACGCCCGTGGTTTCCTTCAAGCAACGCGGTAAACACCTGATTCAAGGTATCAAGGGTTTTATACGATTCACCGTCAGGTAGAACCACAGAAGCAACTTTCTTGCTGGTCAGAGCGGCTTCGAGTTGCGCCAGATAAAGCGGCGCCACGGTCTCATTGGTGACAATCATTACCCGATCACCACGCACATATTTGACCACAGCACCAGCGGCCCGAAAGGCCTCTGGAGCAATAGTAATGGGATAACTTCTCTCACCCAATACAACCTGAAGGACGCTCATATCCTGCACCACTATCTTAAAAACCGAGTTCCTTGATAATTTGATTTGCTACGACACGAGCACTTTGCTCATCCGTCTTCACAGTCAAATCGGCGATCTCGCTATACAGAGGGTTTCTGACATCGGTCAGATCTTCTAACGTCTTACGTGGGTCGTCGGTCTGTAATAAAGGCCGACGCTTATCACGCTGCGTACGCGCATACTGCTTATCAATTGAAGTCTCGAGATAGACAACGATACCGCGAGCAGATAACTTATTTCGGTTCTCTTTACTCATGATCGATCCACCACCTGTTGCAAGCACAATGCCCTGCAACTCTGTTAGATCATTAATCACTGTCTCTTCTCGAGCGCGAAAGCCCTCTTCACCCTCAATATCGAACACCCACGCGATATCAGCGCCTGTGCGACTCTCAATTTCGCTATCAGAATCATAAAATTCTAGGTGAAGTTCTTGCGCCAAATGACGCCCAATCGTACTTTTACCAGCCCCCATGGGGCCTACTAGGAATATATTTCTTTTTTCTGCCATTGCCGTCTACAGCCGATTAAACAGAGTGAAACCTTGGTCTCTCCTTAAAGAGTTAAGGACCCGCGAACAATCTACCATTATCTCAGGAACAGTACCCCTTTGGCAATTAAGATCAAAAAAGGGGAGCAAGCTCCCCTTTTTAAGCTAACTACCAGTTAGAAAGTTTCAGTCACAATCCTTGGTGTTACAAAGATCAGGATCTCTTTCTTCTCATTGGTATCGCTGGTATTTCTGAACATCCAGCCTACGCCAGGCAAGTCACCAAGCAGCGGCACTTTACTGACCGCACGCTTAATTTCCTGCTGATAGATACCACCAAGAACAATGGTTTCCCCGTTATTGACCAAAACTTGCGTGCCAATTTCCTGGGTATTAATTGCCGTCGCTAGACCAGTACCAGTAGGTACGGTATCGCCTTTGGTATCCTGAGTAATAACCAAATCGAGAATAATACGGTCATCAGGCGTAATGTGCGGTGTAACACGTAGCGCTAACACCGCTTTTTTAAAGGTCACAGATGTCGCACCAGAAGAAGCTGATTCCACAAATGGGATCTCTGTACCCTGTTCGATATAAGCCGGTTTCTGGTTAGCCGTGGTGATACGTGGACTCGCAATCACTTCACCCTTATTTTCGCGCTCTAAAGCAGAAAGCTCTAAATCAAGGATGGTACCATCCGCCAGTTTTGCTACCTGGAATGCGATACTACCCGCTGGTGACGCGACCGGAAGATTTACATTCAAGCGGTCAGCTAAGTCAGGAACAATACCTGCAGCTGCATCGTCAGCCCCCTCAAGGGTACCGGACGTTGCACCATCATCGAAGGTATCAGTGATACCCCAACGGATACCAAGATCTTCCTGAACACCATCATTGATAGTCACCATTCGCGCTTCAATCATCACCTGCTTAACCGGCACATCAAGTACATCAATCATGCGACGGATATCTTCTAAGCGTTCCGCGGTATCGCGAACCAACAGAGTATTGGTACGTTCATCCATAGAAACAGCACCACGCTTCGACAGCAATGAAGATTCAGAAGAGGTAATAATCGCAGTCAATTCCGCAGCTTTAGCATAGTTAACCTGAATATATTCAGAGTACAGAGGCGCCAAGTCCTTAACTTCACGCTCCGCTTTTAATTCGTTAGCTTCACGTACCGCCAGCTCCTCAGAAGGTGCAATCATCAGGATGCGTCCCTCTACTCGCTTACCAAGGCCTTTAACCTTCAAAATAATATCAAGCGCTTGGTCCCAAGGCACACCGTCTAAACGAAGTGTAATATTGCCATCCACAGAATCAGTGGTTACAAGGTTGAATCCGTTGTAATCAGCAATAATCTGTAAAACAGTACGCACAGGAATATCCTGGAAGTTAAGCGAAATAGGCTGACCTGCGTATTGGTCTGACACATCATCTTCGTCTTCCGAGATGGGGGAAACAGTCAAGGTAAAGAGATTATCTAACTGATAGTAGTTGTAGGTATAGTCAGTTAATGGTTCGACCATAAACTGAGTATAGTTTTCCCCTTTAAATGTCTCGATGGTTTTCACTGGCGTATTAAAATCAATAACATCCATCATGTAGATCAGTTCTTTCATGATGTCAGTGTTATGGAATTCAACGATCAGCTTCTCACCCTTTTGCGTCACATCCACCGCAGCAGATTGGCCTTCAAGGTAAACAAGGAACTGACCTTCGCCTTCCGCTCCACGTCGAAAATCGAGAGCATTAATTCGATTAAGGAAAACGTCATCAGGCGTCGGCCCAGCAACGACTTCATTACCAATGCTGATAATAAAGGAGTTACCTTTCCGCTGGGTACGATAAGGACGCAGGGATTTTAGCCCCACCACCATTTTCATACCACGGAAACCTTCCTGAATACTCAAGCCACGAACATCGGCCTTATCAATTGGGATACTACGCAGATCCAGATCTGACGTGACGTCAGGAAATCTAAACTCAATCTCTGTAGGGCGATGGTTCACCCGACTCTCTGGATCTTCAACCGGCGCATCGAATACAAGTTCGATCTCCAGAAGATCTTCCACGACCGCGTTATAGCGGATGTCCTTGAGTTGCGCTGCATTCACTGCACTTGGCGTCAGCAGCAGGCATAAGAACAGTGTTACTAGCCTATTAGAAATCACGGCTCTCAACTCTCCCGAAGTTATCGACCCAACAACTTGGCCTAAATGCCTCACCGTCCGTTCACTAAACATATCCGTTCCTGAATTCTACTTATTATTCCGCAAGTGCCACATCGGTGTAGCGCTCTACCCAACAGCCTGAGCCGTCAGGGATTAACTCGATAAGATCTAAACCATCACGGCGCACTTGCGTCACCAATCCGAAATAGAGCCCCATATGATAACCGGCTCTCACACGGAACAAGCCTCCGTCATCAGTCTGCATCAACGCCCAAAGACCTTCGGCATCACCAACGGTGCCCTTCATTGTCAGATTATCAATCGCATAAGCTTCCAAAGGCTCTTTAATACGATTGACATCAGGTGTTAAGCAATCTTTTACTACTTCAACCGCTTCTACGATAAGCTCAGGCTGAGGCGCCACAAACGGGCTTCTCAATTCACTCGCCACGTAATCTTCATGCTGAAACGGCGCAACTTCAGGCATAGGTTCAACGTAACCTGACTGCGTCGCTTTAACGGAGGAAACAAACTCCTGTAGATCGCTAATATCGTCTCCGCAACCATAAAGTCCCGCACTAACCAAGGCGAGCAATGCTAACTTCTTCATTACTGAGCCTCCTTGTAGCGGTATGTTTTAGCTAAAATACTCAGCTGCAACTTCGACTCATCTATACGCTTAATAGAAAAGTCATGGAGACTCACAATTCGTGGTAATGCTGAGACATCTGACACGAAGTCACCAAATTGGTGATAGTCACCCTCAACAACGATCGCGATAGGCAGCTCGATATAAAACTCCTGTGGCCGCTCGGGTTCCCAGTTAATGTTAACGAACTCGAGGCCATGGGTAGTGCCGACATAGGTAATATCGTCCAACAGACCCGGTGTTTCATGACTTAACGGCAAGATACGCAGCAAATTTTCGAACGTTTCTTCCATCGCTTTCATCTGCTCACGGTAGGTTTTCACCCGCGCGGCCAAATGATATTTCGAGCGAAACTGTTCCCGTAATTCAATTTCACGTGCCTGCTCTCGCGACAAATCGTCGAGCTGGTCACCGATCATGAAGTAATAAAACAGGAAGCAAGTAAGAACACCAACGATCCCTATGAATATGGCCTTAACCGTAGAAGGCCATTCGCCCATATTGTTAAGATCCAACTCATTGAAATCGATTTCATTCAGCTCTTTCAAGTCAAATTTCATCGTTTAGCTCCCCTCTGCTTAGCGTCTTCAGCAACAGGTGCTGCAGCTTCTTTGATACGAAGACGCATTGAGAAGCTCTTCAACTTCGGTTCTTTCGGATCTGCCTGAATCGATTGCAAGGTTGGATCAGTCAACCAACTTGAATTCACGACACGGCGCATCAAATTAGAAAGGTGATTATTAGACTCGGAGCGCCCAACAATCTGGATATTGCCAGACTTGCGGTCAAGTTCCGTCATGTATACACCACCAGGTACTGATGATGCTAATTCATTAAATACCCGCGTCACCATATTCCGGTTCTTCTGCAGGTCGCTAATCAACTTCATACGTTGTGCCAGTTCAGATTTTTTCTTGCGCAGCTCTTTAATCTCTGCAATCTGACGATCCAGAACTTGAATTTCCTGCTGTAGGTACGCATTTCGATGACGTTGGCTGTCAATGACACCATCAACAATAGAGTAAACACCATACATCAACAAAACACCCGCAAATACAGTCGCTCCAAGCATCGCAGTGAAGGCATTTTGGCGACGCTTACGCGCCTCTTCGCGCCAAGGAAGGAGGTTTATATGTGCCATTGGCTAAAACTCCTTAATGCTAGGCCGCAGGCAACAGCATATTTTGCTGCATCCGTTGTTATCGCTTCCGGGGCTATTTCATCAGCCAATGTCATACCGCTAAAGGGGTTAGCCACGATAGTTTCCACACCTAACTCATCTGAAAGCAGTTGCACAATACCTTCAAGCTGTGCGGTACCACCGGCAAGAATTAAATTATCGACTTTATCGTAACCGCTTGAGGTCGAAAAAATCTGAATAGTTCTTCGCAGCTGTTGAATCAACGATGTTTGAAACGGCGCCAACACTTCAAACGTGTAGTTACGCGGAAGTTCGCCAGTTAGTTTGGCCGTCTCGGCTTCGGCATGTTCCATACCGTAATAAGACATCAACGACTGGGTAAATTGCTCACCACCAAAAGCTTGCTCACGGGTATACACAATCTGACCATCTACGACAAAACTAAAGGTTGTCATATTTGAACCGATATCGACCACCGCAGTAACACTTTTCTCAGAGTAGCCTTCGAGCTGTGCCACCATCAATTCGACGCTGCGGCCCAGCGCGTAAGCCTCAACATCGATCACTTTGGCGCTGAAATTACCCTCTTCAAGGGCACTAACACGCGCTTCCACATTCTCTGTGCGAGAAGCGGTCAACAATACGTCAGCTTTGGTTGGATCTGCACGATTGGGACCAATGGTCTCAAAGTCTAAACTCACTTCATCCAATGCGTACGGAATTAAGTTATCTGCTTCAATCCGGATCTGTTCTTCCATCTCATTGTCAGACAGAGCCGCATCCATGAAAATCACTTTAGTCATGACGGACGAGCCACTGACAGCAGCCGCCGCCAGGCGCACTTTTCTGTCAAAACGTTTGCGAAGTGTTTTAATCACTCCACCAACGGCCTCGATGTCCTGAATCTCGTGATCTACAACCGCCCCTTTTGGTACCGGCATCTGAGCCACGCCATCCAATCTAAATCCGTCTGTTGTTTTAGATAACAACACGGCTTTGATTGAATTCGAGCCAATATCTATGCCGACCATCGGGGGGGTTTGCTGTTCTAAAAAGCCCTTCAGCATGACCCCTCGCCAAACTCCCTGAAAATAGAAAGATTGCTATTATGTTAATTTTTTGGTTCTGGCTGTTAGCATAGAACAGTTCGAGTCGCCATCCAACAGTAGAGTTCTCAAAACTATTCGTTATTTATGAGCGAGATCCCTATACTAGCCTTCTCTGATCACAGAAATGAAAATTAGTCCCCCTGGAGTCTGCCACCGTGAAGTGGATTAAATGGCTATCGATAGCATTCATCAGCTGCTTTTTGACCGGTACATTGGCTGTTATTGGCCTTTATTTTTATATAGCGCCCGAACTACCCAATGTAGATACGTTAAAAACTATGCGCTTACAAACGCCAATGAAGGTTTATAGCGCTGACGGTCATTTACTTTCCCAGTTTGGCGAAAAAAGACGAATTCCATTGGAAATGGAACAGATCCCGGAGACCATGGTTAATGCGTTTCTGGCGACGGAAGATTGGCGATTTTATGACCACCCAGGCATCGATGTCATTGGTATCGCCCGCGCATTCACCTCTTTATTAATGACAGGTGAGAAGCGTCAAGGGGCAAGCACAATTACCATGCAGGTAGCACGTAACTTTTTCCTATCTCGGGAAAAAACATACATGCGAAAAATTAAAGAGATATTTCTCGCTTGGCATATTGAAGAACTTTTAACCAAAGACGAAATTCTCCAACTTTATTTAAATAAAATCCCTTTGGGTTATCGTGCCCATGGTGTCGGCGCTGCAGCAGAAGTTTATTACGGCAAATCAGTTGATGAATTATCTCTAGCTCAGATCGCGGTTATTGCTGGCTTACCCAAAGCTCCCTCTTTACTTAACCCAATCCGCTCCCCTGAACGCGCCAAAGACAGAAGACATCACGTACTAAGGCGAATGCTAGAGGTCGGCGCAATTGATCAAGCGAGTTTCGCAGAAGCAGATGCAGCCCCCATCACAGGAAAATATCACGGCCCTCAAGTGGGTATTTACGCCCCCTATCTGTCAGAGATGGTTCGTCAGGAAATCATTAACCTGCTCGGCGAAGATGAGGCTTATACCGGCGGCTACAACGTTTATACAACAGTACAAAGCAAAGCACAGATAGCAGCCGAAAAGGCGGTTGTCGGTAATCTATTCGCTTATGATATTCGCCACGGCTACCGCGGTGCAGTGAAGCAGCTTTGGCAGGACGGTTCAAATGCCCTTATCAGCTCAGACGAAGCGCAGCAAAACAACAGTGAGATAGTACCGACAAGCGAAGGCTGGACGACCGAGAAGATTTTCGATTATTTGGATGATGTCTCACCCGTCGGCGATCTGCTACCAGCGGTGGTTATTTCCGTATCGGAAACAACGGCGGAAGTCGCTGTTCGCGGCGGCTTGCTGAGTACCATGCCATGGGAAGGGATGAACTGGGCACGCCCTTATATCTCTGATGAGCGCCAGGGAAAAGCACCGAAGACAGCAGCCGAAATAGTTAGTCCTGGCGATCAAATCTGGATACGCACTCACGAAGAGGGAGAATTGTCACTGGCTCAAGTACCAGAAGCCAACGCCGCACTTGTTGCACTCAATCCAAAAAACGGTGGCATCGAAGCGTTAGTCGGTGGCTTTAACTACCAGTTCAGCCAGTACAATCGGGTGACTCAGGCTAAGCGCCAGGTCGGCTCAAACATTAAGCCTTTTATCTACTCAGCCGCTCTTGAAGATAACTTCAGCTTAGCAAGCATCATTAATGACGCGCCCATCAACCAATGGGACTCCCGTCAGGGCACGGCATGGCGACCAAAGAATTCACCGCCAGTCTACGAAGGGCCAACTCGACTGCGCGTCGCCTTGGCTAAATCGAAAAACGTTATCTCAGTGCGCTTGTTACGGGCGGTTGGACTTCAAGATCTGCGCCGTTACATGACGCGATTCGGCTTCGATATCAACGAATTACCCAGAAATGAATCTCTAGCCCTTGGTTCTGCGTCGCTGACACCGATGGAAGTCGCCACAGCTTTTGCCGTCTTTGCCAACGGTGGCTTTCTCGTAGAGCCCTATCTGATCGAGAAGATTGAAGACCCTCAGGGCAATATCATTTTTCAAAGTACTCCCAAAGTAGCCTGCAGCGATTGCACGCCAATACCAAAACAGAGCGCTGATGACGAGTTTCCAATTAGTCCTGCCACTCCGGTAGAGCCTGCGCAGCTAGCACCACGTGTTATCTCAGCCCAAAACGCATTCCTTGTCACCCAAGCACTAAACAGCGCCGTATGGGGAGGAGGCAGCTGGCGAGATGGTACGGGTTGGAACGGTACCGCCTGGCGCGCGGCCAGACAGCTGAAGCGCCGGGATATTGCAGGTAAAACAGGTACCACCAACGAAGCGAAAGACGCTTGGTTTTCCGGCTACAACAGTAACCTGGTTGCGACCTCATGGATCGGCTTTGACGATCATCAACGCAACCTAGGCGCTGCTTCACGTAATGCCAACATGGGCAAGGAGCAGATCACGGGCAAGGAGTTTGGAGCAAAAACCGCGCTACCCGCTTGGATTACTTTCATGCAAGCCAGCCTCAAAGGCCAAAAAGAGGCCAGAATGGCAACACCGGAAGGGATCGTCAGTGTTCGTATCGATCGTGAAACAGGTAAGCTAGCGAGAAGAGCAGACCACACATCCAGATTCGAGTATTTCATCCAAGGCAGTGAACCCACCACGTTTGCCGAAGCCACCCAAGACAATCCATTCGACAGTGATGAGAGCTCTGACCAACAAAGCTCTGAGGAACTGTTCTAAACAGATAAACGGAGTGTGATCCCCTTAGTATCACGCTCCCGTTTCATAGGTTAGACTGCAGCCATGATTAAGCCTTGTTATTACTGCGCAGTTTAAATGCTGAAGACAATTTCAATCGATCAGCTCAAAGCTGGTATGTATGTAGACGGTATTGCCAAACAAGCTGGCGGTAAGCATCACAACATAAAAAAAGCGGGCAAGGTGCCTAGCCAAAGTGTTGTTGATTTGATGCGTAAAAAAGGCGTGGTTGAAGTCGTTATCGATACCGATCGAGGCGACGATCTCCCTCAATCCCCAGTTCCTGCAAAACAAGCCAAAACAACACCAGATAAAGCGGAACAACATGGCAGTGCCAGTTTCGCTGACGAAATGGTAAAAGCAGAGAAACTCTATACCGAAGCCAGAGGCCTACAACAAAAAGCACTGGATGATATCGCAGCCGGTAAGACCCTTGAAATTAAGCCGATGGCAGAACTAACAGGATCATTCATCGATTCTGTGTTCCGCAATCAAGATGCATTGCTCTGCTTAACCCGCATCCGCGAAAAAGATTCTTATCTACTCGAACATTCCATCAATGTATCTATTCTGATGGCCGTGTTTGCTAAGCATCTAAAATTAGATCGAAAAATAACCGATCAAATCTGCTTAGGTGCACTGCTCCATGATTTAGGCAAAATTAAAATCGCCGAAGAGGTGCTACATAAGCCGGGTAAATTAACTGCCGAAGAGTTTCAGTTAATGAAAAATCACGTGGTATATAGTCGGGATGTGGTCATTGAAAGCGGCGTTGAAGTTCCACGTTTAACCATGGAAGTCATTATTCAACACCATGAGAAACTCAACGGCGGCGGTTACCCATATAAATTAACGGCCAATAAAATTTCAAAGTATGGTCGCATGGTGTCTATCGTCGACATATATGACGCACTAACGGCGGACCGTTGTTATAAGCGTGGCATGGTGCCGAACGCAGCATTAGGGATCTTAAAAGGCTTATGTCCGGATCAATTAGATGCCGACTTGGTATTAGAGTTTATTCGCTGCATGAGTATCTATCCGGTTGGCACTCTGGTGAAACTGGAAAGTGAAAAATTAGGCATTGTCACCAAAACTAATGAAAAAGAGCTCACTAAACCGCAAGTAAAAGTGTTTTACAGTGTCAAGTATCAGCATCATATTGACGTAGAATTTATCGATCTTGCAGACCCTAAATGCAATGAAAAGATCGCCTCCTGCGAAAAGCCTGAGACCCATAAATTAGACATCCAAAAGTATTTCTAATCGCCAACCTTCGCGTTTCCCATACCTCCTTTTTGTTATGGCACACATCCTGCTTTAGTTATTGAACTGTTCAGGTGCAAACCATAGCAGCCCAACAATCACAAACATAAGTGATTGATAAAAATAATTAAATTTATTAAAGCGAAGCTAATTTTCACTCCTTGCTCAACAAGGCGTGAAATTTTTGCACTTAATTGGCGCATTTTGCACCAATTAAATGCGCTCGATTTAAACTGGAGGAATTGTGGAAGACATCAATAGCGCGGTGGAAACACTGCTTCAAAGTGCCGACACTCTATTTGTACTGGGCGGTGCCATCATGGTATTGGCCATGCACGCCGGCTTTGCCTTTTTGGAAGTGGGTACCGTACGCGAAAAAAACCAGGTCAACGCCTTAGTGAAAATCATCACTGACTTCGGCGTTTCGACATTAGGTTACTTTTTTGTTGGTTATTGGCTGGCTTATGGCGAGCACTTTTTCGCCAGTGCAGACACTTTAGCTGCAGACAACGGTTATCAGCTGGTCAAATTTTTCTTCCTGCTGACTTTCGCTGCTGCCATCCCAGCCATTGTCAGTGGTGGCGTTGCCGAGCGTGCGCGCTTCTACCCCATGCTATTAGCTTCTCTGCTGTGTGTTTCTCTGCTCTATCCCACCTTTGAAGGTATGATCTGGAATGGTAATTATGGCTTCCAGACTTGGTTGGAAGAGAGTTTTGGCGCCCAATTCCACGATTTCGCAGGCTCCGTTGTGGTTCATGGTGTCGGCGGTTGGATCGCACTTGCTGCCATCATGTTGCTCGGTACTCGTCAAGGGCGTGTTAAAGGTGGCACCGTCGTTGGTTTCGCTCCCTCCAATATCCCTATGCTAGCGCTAGGTGCATGGGTTCTGACCGTAGGATGGTTTGGTTTTAATGTCATGTCTGCTCAGCAACTGACAGGTATATCAGGCCTCGTGGCATTGAACTCGCTGATGGCCATGGTTGGCGGTATTGTCGTTGCCATGCTGATGGGTAAAAACGACCCAGGCTTTATCCATAATGGTCCTTTAGCCGGCCTTGTGGCTGTTTGTGCAGGCTCGGACTTGATGCATCCTATTGGTGCACTGATCGTTGGATCTGTTGCTGGCGGCTTATTCATCGTCGTCTTTACCTACCTGCAGAATCGCCGCCCGGATATCGATGACGTATTGGGTGTTTGGCCTTTGCACGGTTTATGCGGCGTTTGGGGCGGTATCGCTGCGGGCATCTTCGGTCTGGAAGCGCTTGGCGGCCTTGGCGGTGTAACCTTTATGAGCCAACTGATCGGCTCTATTACGGGTCTAGTTATTGCGCTGGTTGGCGGCTTCGTTATCTACGGGCTAGTTAAAACCATCATAGGTATTCGTCTGAGCCAAGAGGATGAATTCCAAGGCGCTGATTTAGCGATTCACAAGATTAAAGCAATCAACTCCGAAGTGCCTTAACCTCTGCACTTAACATGAAAAAGGGCATTCCGCGGAATGCCCTTTTTTGTGCTTACAATCTAATCAATCAACCTAATGAGATGATGGATAGAGTGAAGCTTTTCGTTAGTCGTCAGTAATCACGAAGTTGCGACCCGCTTCTTTGGCCCGATAAAGATACTCATCCACCCCTTGGTACATATTATCCAAACAACTAGATAGCTGGTTGGTAACTCCCGCGCTAAAGGTCACCTGAAGCTCTGTATCACCATACATAAAGGGTTGCTGCGCCACCATCAAACGAAAGCCTTCTAAAAGCTGATTGGCTTGATCGTTATTTAGGCCGGGCATCATGATACAAAACTCTTCACCGCCCATACGCGCGCAAATAAAACGAGGAAAGGCCTGCGTCATCTTAGATGCCAGTTGTCGTAACACCTCATCGCCAGCTTCATGGCCGTAGTTATCATTCAGTTGCTTGAAGTGATCAATATCCAGCATCGCCAACGCCAATTGCTGACCTTTGGCAACCGCTTGCTCATGGTGCTTCCCACCTGTGGTGAAAAAGTAGCGGCGGTTATAGAGCTGAGTTAGATAATCCCTATTGGCTGCGTCCTGGATCGCCTGGATCAACTCCATCTCTTCCAGGTTATGCATTAAACGGCAGTGAAACTCTTCATGAAAGAAAGGCTTACGCAAGAAGTCATTGGCGCCATTTTTAATAAACTTGGCGGACAACGCACCACTTTCAGTGGATGACAGGCCGATAATCACCAGTTCGTGCTTATCTTTTTCGGTGCGCACCTGCTTGACCAATTCGAACCCATCCATTTCAGGCATCGCATAGTCGGTGATCAGGATACTGACATCGGGATGTTGAGCTAAGACTTTAAGGGCTTCCTTACCATCTTTCGCTTCTAACACTTGGTATAAATGCTGCTGTAGCAAGCCTTTAATGAAACGGCGGGTAGTGCCGGAATCATCAGCGACCAGTACTTTAATATGACGATTTTTTTGCAAGCGACGCAGCAGCTTTACGACATAGTCGTAACTATGACGACTCTCTTTAACGACGTAATCCACTACTCCCATACTCAGCAGGCGCTCTCGCCGCTCATCATCATAACTACCGGTTAACACCACGGTAGGTATTTGACGATCAAGCACGAGTTCAACCACTTCACCATTGGGCGCGTCAGGAAGATTCAGATCGACAACAGCGGCAAAAAACTCACCATCGCTATCAAGCTGTTCACGACAACTTGCTAAATCGGTTTGGGTTACAACATCAACATCCAGCCCCTGTAAGATCAAATGACGAATAATCTTCAGCACCATAGGGCTGTCTTCTACAACCAGGATCCGCTCCATATCCGTTATCTTCTCCAGATAAGTGAGAATACTTAAAACAGAATCAGTATGTGGTGCCTGTACCTGGCTAAACTACATCGAGGATCTCAAGCCCTAGCATGTAGCTCCCGTCCCCTTGGGGCGTACACCGAATCACTTTGGTCTTAGCATTGAGTGCAGGAACCATTTGGTCAGCGGCTTCAAGCCGTGCTTCCAGTTCCATATCTGCATCAATCATTTCATCTACCGACACTGCCATCCCAGTTGCACTGAGGTTGATACAGGTTCCCTCATAACGAGAGTCCGTCGTCACTTGCGTTAATGTGACTTCAGCATTCACCATCATGCGGTAGAAATTTCTACGATCATCATGCGAGATCATCGCATCCTCCCTGTTTGGTTGCCTAACTTATTGGCTTATCCAGCGCTGTGAATATAACCTCGCATTGCCTCTTTCACCACTTCCGAGCACAGATCTGAGAGCGGCGTACAGGTTCTGCTAATACCAGAGCCTTTTCGCCACAGCATCACGATGTCCCGTGTTGGTTGCGGTGCGCTAAAATTAGCGTAGCAAAGGCCGTGGGATTTACCTGTTTCTGAACAGGCCAATAACGGCATTAATGTGATCCCCCTCCCCAAAGCCACCATATGACGTAAGGTTTCCAAGCTAGTCGCGCGAAAACTGGGATCCTCTTCCGCGCCAGCAGCAAAACAGACACCGAGCGCTTGATCCCGCAAACAGTGGCCATCTTCCAGCATCAGCACAGATTCGCCCTGCAATTGCGCCAGCTGCAAGGAGGGTTGCTGCAACAGAGGGTGATCAGATGCGGCGGCGAGCAGCATTGGCTCCTGATAAAGCAGCCGGTCATCATATTTCTCCATCCCCGGCAATTTAGCCAAAATAAGCGCATCCAATTTGCCTTGTCCCAGTTGCTCTAATAACACCTCGGTTTGCAACTCATGCAATTCGACTCTTAGCGCTGGAAACTCTCTTTGCACCGCAGGTAGCAGATGAGGCAAAAGATAAGGCGCCACCGTCGGTATCAGTCCCAGTCGCAATGTGGTCGCCATAGGATCACGCCAACGTTCGGCCTCATGTTTAACTTCGTCCACAGCTAACAATACCTGCCTTGCTTGAGCCACGATGGCCTCTCCAGCCGGCGTAAACATCATGCTGCGACGACTGCGTTCCACCAGCTGCAGACCCAACTCATCTTCCAACTTACTTAGCTGGCCACTGAGCGTGGGCTGACTGACATAGCAACTCGCGGCAGCGCGGCCGAAGTGGCCAGTATCATGTAATGCGATTAAGTACTGAAAATCTCTAATGTTCATCTTTAATAGCCAAAACCTATCACTAAAATAAATATAAACGATTTCACCAATATAACAATCCCACCTATAGTTACTCCCGAAGCAAGCAATGACCCGGGCAAAACGCCCCACAGATAATCAACTGGAGCACGACATGGCTTTTGAAAACAAAGAAGGACAACGCGTCCCTAACGTTACTTTCCACACTCGCAAAGACGATCAGTGGGTTGATATCAGCACAAACGAGTTGTTCGCAGGTAAAACCGTCGCTGTATTCGCCTTACCGGGTGCATTTACGCCAACGTGTTCAAGCACACACCTGCCACGCTACAACGAGTTGGCGCCCGTGTTGTTTGAAAACGGCGTCGATGAGATCGTTTGTTTAAGTGTTAACGACACCTTTGTAATGAATGCATGGTTAGCCGACCAAGAAGCAGAAAACATCACCGTTATTCCAGACGGCAATGGCGAGTTCAGTGAAGGTATGGGTCTGCTGGTTGATAAAGATGACCTCGGCTTTGGCAAGCGTTCATGGCGCTACAGCATGTTGGTGAAAGATGGCGTGATTGCAAAAATGTTCATCGAGCCAGAAAAGCCAGGCGACCCGTTTGAAGTATCTGACGCTGACACCATGCTGGAATATATCAATCCGCAGGCAAAAGCACCGTCGTCAATCAGCATCATCACTAAGCCAGGATGCCCGTTCTGTGCCCGCGCTAAGCAAGCCCTGCTCGACAAAGGCTTGCGTTACGAAGAAGTGATTCTGGGCACCGACGCCACTAGCGTCAGCCTCAAAGCCATTTCTGGCCGCAGCACTGTGCCGCAAGTCTTCATCGACGGTAAGCACATCGGCGGTAGCGAAGAGTTAGACGCCCATTTGGCCGGCTAATTAAGTCATCGCCATGTCAGCGGCGGGTCACACCGCCGCCCCATATTTTTAACGCGATGGATGGCTAAGCCATCGATCGTGACAGTATAAGAGGTTCGATATGCAACAACTGAACGTAGATGTCGCTGTGATCGGCGCAGGCACCGCTGGCCTTGGCGCTTACCGCGCAGCAAAAGAACACAACGCCAGCGTCGTCATGATCGAAGGTGGCCCTTACGGTACGACATGCGCACGCGTCGGTTGTATGCCATCGAAACTACTGATTGCCGCCGCCGAAGCCGCCCACGATATCGGCAAGGCCGACAAGTTTGGTATTGAAGTGCCCGCCAAGCCAATCATTCATGGCAAGCAGGTGATGCAGCGGGTAAAAAGCGAGCGTGACCGCTTTGCCGGCTTCGTAGTTGAAGCGGTCGATGGTATTCCGGCTGAAGACAAGATCCGTGGTTACGCCAAGTTTATCGATGCCACAACGCTGCAGATCGATGATCACACCCAGATCACAGCCAAGCGCATTGTTATCGCCACCGGCTCTCGCCCCACTTATCCCGCACCATGGGCAGAACTGGGTGACCGTTTACTAATTAACGATGATGTCTTCGAATGGGACGACCTGCCAGAATCTGTGGCCGTATTTGGACCCGGCGTTATTGGCCTGGAGCTAGGGCAAGCACTGCACCGGCTTGGTGTACGTGTGTTGATGTTTGGTGTCGGTAACCAAGTCGGTCCGCTGAGCGATCCCGATGTCGCCGAATACGCCCGCAACACCTTTGCCGAAGAGTTCTATCTTGATGCGGATGCCAAAGTTGAAACCATCAAGCGTGATGGCAACCGTGTGTTCCTCGCCTATAACGATAAGCAGGGCGAATATATCGAAACCCATGTTGACTACGTGATAGCCGCCACGGGTCGCCGTCCTAACGTTGATAAGCTGGGACTGGAAAACATCAATATCGAGCTGGATGAACGGGGTGTACCCACGGCAGATCACTACACACTGCAAACCTCAGTGCCGAATCTGTTTATTGCGGGTGATGCCAGTAATCAAATCCCGCTATTGCACGAAGCGGCTGATCAAGGGCGTATCGCCGGAGACAATGCCGGACGCTTTCCCGATATTCGTGCCGGTCTGCGCCGCAGCGCCATCGCTGCCGTATTTTCTGACCCACAAATCGCTATGGTCGGTCAAAGCCATCGTGAGCTGGAAAAACAGTATGGTAGCTGTGGCTGTTTCGCTACCGGCGAGGTGAGCTTTGAAAATCAGGGCCGTAGCCGAGTGATGCTGAAAAACAAAGGGATGTTGCACGTATACGGTGAGCAGGGCACCGGACGCTTTTTAGGCGCTGAAATGATCGGCCCCAGTGCGGAGCACATCGCCCACCTGCTGGCTTGGGCCCATCAACAAAAGATGACCATTGCCCAGATGTTGGATATGCCGTTCTATCATCCGGTGATCGAAGAGGGCTTGCGCACCGCATTACGTGACCTTAACGCCAAACTGCATTTGGGTCCGGCAATGTTCGAACAGTGCATGGAGTGTGGTCCAGGCGCATAGTGACGGCTCACAATAACCCATATGTGATTTTGTGCTGCAAGTAAAAATAAGGCGCCCCATGGCGCCTTACCTGTTTAATTGATATCTCTCCACGGTTAAATGAGAGCGCACTGCCGCCTAGCTTAAGTCCCACACAGCAAATCCTGTTGCTGGCAGAGTGATAACGCCATCCTTGTTAATACCTTCCCCAACCAGCAGTGACCACTGACCCGCTTTGCTCAATGCCGCCATAAAATCTGCCGTAAGCGCCATGGTTAACGGCCTGTCGACGCTGCGGTTAATCGCGATAACGCAGCACTGCTCAGCATCAAATCGAGCAAACACAAATCCATCCCCTTCAGCATATAGCGTGTGATAGGCGCCCGCCTGCAGTGCGGGTGTTTGCTGGCGCAATGCGATCATCTGCTGATAATGCTGCCACAGAGAGTGATTCCAGTGCGCTTCATCCCAATCAAAACAAGCACGGTTGTAGGGATCATTGCCCCCAACCATGCCCGTTTCATCGCCGTAATAGATACACGGCACACCGGGGTAAGTCATCAGTAACACCGCGGCCAGCTTCATCAGCCCTTCATCTTCATTCAACAGGGTAAAAAAGCGTGCCGTGTCGTGGGTGTCCAGCAAATTAAGTTGGCAAAGCTGAGTGGCATAAGGGGTACGGGAACGGGTTTGACGCAACCAAGCATCGAACTGCTCAGCGCTGAGCTGATGGGGGTGATAATTCACATCCTGCTTTGCCAGAAACGCCCGCAGTGGCAATGCAAAGCCGTAGTAGTTCATCGCTCCATCTTCGAGCTCTCCTTGGGTCCAGCGGGTATTTTCAAAGAAATGTTCACCGAGGAAGTATCCCTCAGGGTTGGTCTCCTTAATTGCTTGGCGCATCTGTCCAAGCACTTTGGCATTGTTATCGGCGTGGGGGCCTTCTCCCATCATATGGATCACATCCACTCGCCAACCATCGACATTATAAGGGGGCTGCATCCAGCGACGGGTGATCGCACCTGGCGCGTCAAAGAAATAAGCCTTTAGCTCAGGGTGGCCCAGATTTAAAACAGGGATCACCTTACTTCCCTGCCAACAAAATTCACTGTCAGGATTATTAGGATCCATAAAGGTGAAGTAGTCGTAATAGGGCGAATGCTTACCTTGGTATGCGCCGATGGAGTCTTGCGTTCCCCAGCGGTTAAACCAGGGATGGGTATCCGAGCAATGATTAAATACTGCATCCAGTAAGATCTTCATACCACGCTGATGCATATCATCGGTCAGCGCAGCGAGGGCTTGATTGCCGCCAAAGTTCAGGTCGACATTTTCATAATCTTCTATGTCGTACTTATGCACACTGGGCGAAGTAAACACCGGATTAAGATAAAGCGCGGTGACGCCAAGCGACTGCAGATAATCCAGTTTATTTTTAACACCGACCAGATCCCCCCCGTAAAACTCTGTATTTGGATTATCCCCATCTATTGGTTCTCCCCAGGGCTTGGCTTTAACCGGTCCCTGATGACGCACTTGATACGCACCTTTCGCCATATCGCAGGTGGGATCACCATTATTAAACCGCTCAACAAAGACCTGATAAAACACCTGTTGTGGCACCCACGCAGGCGGCGCAATACCCACCACGATCTTAAAGCTCTGCTCTCGCATCGGCATATGTGGCGATTCACCGGCAGCATCCAGCCACAACTGGTTATCCTCCGTCACCACCTTGAAGCAATACACGGTGGTAGGTTCCGCTGGATTTAATGGCAATTCAGCTTGATAGCTGAGCCAATCGCCAGCACCTGCAGAGGTAAGAGTCATCGGCAGCAGATACTCTTCGTTATCCGGCTCCGCGCGCAGAAACACCTGCTTTGCATTGAGACTTGAATGCAATAACAGAGTGACCAGGTAAGAGTGATTTGACTGAACCAGATAAGGGGCGATCTGCCAATGTAATAAACGCTGGCCGGAAGCGGCAGCAGAAGACAAGTCAGCAATAGGCGAGGCGGTAATAGGCGACATAAGATCACTCCATGAAAAATACCTCCTCAGAGACTAGATCTAACCGTTAAAAAGTAACAGCGACGGTCACGACAAAACGAGTAATAACTTCGCACTCAGGTATGTTTTAGCAATGCAGCAGAGCAAATAAAGCAGATGTATTACCGCCTATCAAAGCTGCTTCACTTCAGGATGCCGCTCGCTGGCATACAACCGCCATGGATGGCGGGAATGTCGAAAACGCAGGGAGCATTTTTCGACCGTACTTCCTGAACACAGCCTGCCCAGCGAAGCACAGTGGGTATCGTCGCTCTTGTGCATTAGCACACCCCACGAAGTGTATTGGGTGCCATGCACCCGCGACAAAGCTCACCCCGCGCAGCGCTTTGGGCATACGACCGCCATGGATGGCGGGAATGTCGAAAACGCAGGGAGCATTTTTCGACCGTACATCCTGTAACTTACCACTCCTATACATCCATGTATCCGTGGCATACCGTACATCCTGTACGTAAAAAAAAGCCCCCAATCACCGAGGTGTTGGGGGCAAACAAGGGTGGTAATAAGAGGACTAACTCTCTCACCCTATCTCCAGAGAGACGGTTACAGTACGTATTCCATTGCAACTTCATCGCAAGCGTGTTTCTTCGGACAGATATCGCAATCTTTCATCACTTTTTCCGGCAATTGGTCTTTGCTGGTGTATGTGAAGCCCAGTTTCTCAAAGAACATGGGGACCCGAGTCAACACGACTAAACGTTTGAGCTCTAATTCCTTTCCGCGTTGAAGCATGTACTGCACCAGTGCTTTCCCCTGGCCTTGACCATGCTGCGTACGCTCCACTCCTAACGAGCGGATTTCTGCTAACCCCGTGCCGTAGATGTACAAAGATGCACAACCGATAACCTGATTTTCCTGTTCAGCAACAGCAAAATCGAGAATGCTGCGCACCAGGTCATCGCGACTCCGAGGCAATGTTTCGCCCACTTCAGCCCAGTGACTGACGATCTCATCGATGGCATCGAGATCACTTAACTTGGCACTACGCACTTTCAGCACTTCGGCTTTCTGTGCATTCAAGCGCGTCTGCGCTTGCGCTAAAGCGTGTTTTACCTGCTGGTAGGTCGTGCCACCCAGCGCCTGTCCCTGCTGCACATCCACTGGCGCCTTGGCCTGCTGTGCCTTGCCTAATGCTTCTGACACGCTGATCCGTGCGGTACCACCCAACACTTCACGCTTAGCCAAACAGGCATCAATGGTCAGATGCTGATAAACATCTTCTTCAATCTTGTCAGAGAAAGCTTTTAGCTCTGACAGGGCAAAATCTTCCAGAGGTTGCTTCTTAGCGATTGCCGCAACCACCACCTCACCAACAATGTGGTGGGCTTCGCGGAACGGCACATCACGGGCAACCAGATAATCAGCCAGCTCTGTAGCATTAGCATACCCTTGCTGGGCCGCTTCCATGGTCCGATCACGGTTAACTTTTAACCCTTCGAGACACAATGCCGCCATATCCAGGCACATCACCCAGCTATCGATGGCATCAAACAGCCCCTCTTTGTCCTCTTGCATATCTTTGTTATATGCCAGAGGTAGCGCTTTCACTGTCATCATCATGGCAGCCAGCGAGCCATACACTCGGCCGGTTTTGCCGCGGATCAACTCCAGCGCATCGGGGTTTTTCTTCTGTGGCATCAGGGACGATCCCGATGTCACGTTATCACTCAGTTCGATGAAGTTGGCTTCACCCGTGTTGTAGAAGATCAGATCTTCTGACATCCGTGACAGGTGCAGCATGCTGATGCTGGCGCTCGACATCAATTCCATTACATGGTCGCGATCAGATACCGCGTCCAGGCTGTTGTATGTTGGACGAGTAAAACCAAGGCTGTGAGCCAGCTTTTCACGGTCGATAGGATACGCCGTGCCCGCCAGAGCACCTGAGCCCAGTGGGCAGGTATCAAGCCGCTGCATGGCGTCTTTCAGACGGTCGATATCACGATGGAACATCTCGACATAAGCCAGACACCAGTGACCAAAAGTGATCGGCTGCGCGCGTTGCAGGTGGGTATATCCCGGTAACACGGTTTCAGATTCGCGATTAGCCAGGTCCACTAAGGCTTGCTGCAGGCGAACCAGCGCTTCAAGTACCAGATCGCCGTAGTCTTTACACCATAACTTCAGGTCGGTAGCGACCTGATCGTTACGGCTACGACCAGTGTGGAGCTTCTTACCCAAGTCACCGACCTTATCGATCAGCTTGCCTTCAACCCAGCTATGGATATCTTCGGCATCGCTCTGCAGGATCTGCTTAGGATCGGCCTGAACTTCAGCGCGTAGTTGCAACAGCGCCGTTTCCAGCGCTTTCACCTCTTCATCACTGAGCACGCCGACGCTATTCAGCGCACCCGCCCAAGCGATCGAGCCCATGATATCCTGCTCGGCCAGCTGGTAATCAAACTTCAACGAGTCGTTGAACTCTTTAAACCGGCTGTCTGCCGCCTGGGAAAAACGTCCACCCCACAACGCCATCTTATTTCTCCTGCTTCAGCGCTTTAATGCGGCTGGAAAGCGAGAACAGACGGATAAAGCCTTCTGCATGGCTTTGGTCGTAAACGTCATCTTCCCCAAAGGTCGCAAACTCTTCTGAGTAGAGTGAGTTTGGTGACTTCTTCTTCACTGCAGTGGCTGTGCCCTTGTACAGCTTAACGACGACTTCACCGTTAGCATCTTCAGCGAAGCTTTCTGCCGCCGCCAGCAGTGATTTGTTCAGTGGCGTGAACCAACGACCGTCATACATGACGTGAGAAAACTCCACCGCCAGTTGGTCACGGAACTTACGCGAGTTCTTATCCAGGATCAGTTCGTCGATACCACGCAGCGCCGCCATGATCACGGTGCCGCCAGGAGTTTCATAACAACCACGCGACTTCATGCCGACTAAACGGTTTTCCAAAATATCGACACGACCCACACCATGGGGCGCCGCGATTTTGTTCAATTTCACCAGCGTGTCGTAAGGGCTAAGTGCTTCACCATCAACGGCTACAACGCGGCCTTTTTCAACGGTCAGGGAAACATACGCTGGGGTATCAGGCGCTTGCTCAGGCGCCGTTGTCCATGCCCAACAGTTTTCTGTCGGCTCGTTCCACGGATCTTCCAGCTCGCCACCTTCGGTGGAAATGTGCCATGCATTCGCATCACGGCTATAGATCTTGGTCAGGCTGGCAGTACAAGGGATGTCGCGCTCAGCTAAGTAGTTCAACAACTCTTCACGACTGGACATAGTCCACTCACGCCAAGGGGCGATCACCGCCAGTTGCGGTGCCAATGCGGCGTAGGTGCTTTCAAAACGGACTTGGTCATTACCTTTACCAGTACAACCGTGGCACAAGGCGTCTGCGCCTACTTTCAAAGCCACTTCTACCTGCGCTTTGGCGATGATAGGACGCGCCATCGAGGTACCCAGCAAGTAGCTACCTTCGTAAACCGCACCCGTAGTCAGGCTTGGATACACGTAGTCCGCTACGAACTCATCTTTCAGATCAACGATATGACATTCACTGGCGCCGGATGCCAGTGCTTTTTCTTCCAGACCTTCAAGCTCTTCATCACCCTGACCTACATCAGCAGCGAATGCGACCACTTCACAGCCATCATAGTTTTCTTTCAGCCAAGGAATAATGGCTGAGGTATCGAGACCACCGGAATAGGCCAGTACGACTTTTTTAACTTGTTGCTTACTCATGTTTGCCATCACCCTTACTTTAATAATTCCAGCATTACTGAATTTTGTGCCCACATGCGGTTCTCCGCCTGCGGTAATATTAATGATTGTTCGCCATCCAACACCTCAGAGGTCACTTCGTACTCGCGATGTGCCGGTTGGCAATGCATAAAGAATTTCGCGCCAGTATTCGCCATCAACTCAGCATTGATCTGATATGAAGAGAACACGGCTTTAATCTGATCCAATGGCGTGCTGTCACCCATCGACACCCAAGTATCGGCATAAATGGCGTCAACACCGTTGAGCGCACTCAACTCACTGGAGATAGTCAGCTTACCGCCAGTACGCGCATTAATCGCCTGACAATCAACCACAACCTGACCATCCACGTTATAACCTGGAGGACAGACCACCACCATTTCAGCGCCGATCTGCGCCGCCAACAACATCAGTGAATGGGTCACATTATTGCCATCACCGACATAGGCCAGTTTCACTTTTGACGGATCGCCAAGCTTTTCCTGTAACGCGAGAAAATCGGCCAATGCCTGACAAGGGTGATAGAGATCGCTCAGTGCATTGATCACCGGAATAGAACCACCCGTCGCAAGCTGCTCCAACGTACTCTGCTTAAACACACGCGCGACGATGCCATCAGCCCAGCAGGAGATATTCGCGCCGAAGTCTTTTACTGTTTCCCGTGCGCCTAGCTCACCATTTTGCTGATCCAGATAGACCGCGTGGCCACCCATTTTATTTAAACCGATGTCGAAGCTCACCCGCGTCCGCAGCGATGGCTTCTCAAATAACATCACCACACTTTTGCCACGCAGGGCATTGGCGTAATCCTGAGGAGCAGCCTTAATTTTTGCGGCTTGATCCAGCAAATGAAGGATCTGCTCTTTATCGAGATCCTTCAGTGTTAACAGGTGATTTAATGGTTTCATCTAACACTCCATCATGTCTGCGGCTTCTCGCCTCTTCTTGCAGACATCTGTTTCGTTCTTTCTCGTATGCCATCAAGATGGTATACGCATTAATTCTTTTGCTGTGTTTTGCTGCTTAACGCGATGCAGCCTAGCCCAGCACCTTAGTGCCTACCGGCTTACCAGCCAACAGGTCGGTCAATTTTTCTGGCTCACGCCAGCTGGCCACAGCAATACTGCGACCGAGCGTTCGTGCGGCTTGCAGTGCAGCTTGCACCTTAACAGCCATACCATCGGTGATCACACCCTCAGCAACCAGTTGATCGGCTTTTTGCTGATCAATTTCTGGGATCAACTGACGCTCACCATCGAGAATGCCTTCGACATCGGATAACAGCACCAGTTCCGCTTGCAGTAATTGACACAACGCCAGCGCAGCCTGATCGGCGTTAACATTCAACAACTGACCTTCGCGAGATACGGCGATAGAACTAATAATGGGTGTATAGCCATTATCGACCAACAACTTCAACAAGGCCGGATCACCCGCTGAGCCATCTTCGCTGCACTGCCCGACACACCCTAATGCAGGATCGAGTACGCTGGCTTCGACAGTGAACGCATCGCCGATACAAACACCCACCGCTTTCATGCCCGCATTCAGGCCATAAGCTAATAACTGTTTATTGCTGGTGCCCGCTAAAGCGCCGGTGATCACAGCCATCTGCTCCGGTGGCGTGATCCGCAGGCCATCTTTCTTTTCACTGACCATGCCCATGGCAGCCAACTGCTGTTCAACGATACAGCCGCCACCGTGAATGATCATCACTGGCCGCAAACGCTGAACGTCCGCCAAGGCTGCAAACAGTGCTTGCAATGCCTGAGCATTTTCCAGCAAGGCACCGCCAACTTTAATCAGTACCGGAGCACTCATAGCGCAGCCTTCTTACTTATCGGATAATTGGTTAAACCAAAACGAATATTGGCGCACTGGATCGCTTGTGACGCGGCGCCTTTTAGTAGATTGTCGATAGCCGAACCAATCACGATATGACCGCTTTCCAAATCTGCTTTCCAGCCGATATCGCAATAGGGCGTATTGGCCACACCACCGATGCTTGGCCAATGACCTGGCGACAGCTGATTATACAAACGCACCGCTGGCTTACCGGCATAGGCGTGGTCATAGGCTTGGTCAATTGCTGCTGCCGTCACCCCATCCGCCAGTTGAGCGGTGATAGTAGCCACGATACCGCGAGGGAAGTTGCCAAGATGTGGCGTAAAGATAACTGAATTTCCCAAATGCAGAGCGATCTCAGGCTGATGCCGATGATTAAGGACGCCGTATGGGTTGTAGCTGACTTCACAGAAACTATTCACCATGCTGGCTTTACGCCCAGCACCAGATACACCGCTAACAGCGTTAATCACCGGCGTAGTCTCTGCTTTAAGTAAGCCTGCTTCCTGCAAAGGTTTTAACGCCAACAGGCTAGCAGTAGGGTAACAGCCCGGCACAGCAACCAATTGAGCGTGACTGATCTCAGCCGCATTCCATTCTGCTAAGCCATAAACGGCCTGCTCAAGCCATTCGGGGGAGTCATGGGTAAAGCCATAAAACTGGTCATAAGGCGCGGCCGTATCAAAACGGAAACCACCAGACAGATCCATGACCGTGACGCCAGTTTCCAGCAAGCCGGGCGCCAGAGCCACTGAGACCTTATGATCCGTGGCGAGAAAAACCAGATCCACGCCTTCAGCGGCTTTGGCTACATCGGCTGTGGCCAAGGGTGTCAAAGGCAGGTTTAGCTGGCCGAGATAGCGTCGATGAAGAGTTCCTAATTCGGTGTCGGCATCAGCACTACGCTCTGATACATAGATAGCCTTAAGCGTCATCTGTGGATGCTGCTCAACCAAATTTGCTAATTCGGCGCCGGTATAACCACTGGCACCGATAATGGAACATTTCACCATCTGTTTTTGCCCCTCCGCAAGGAACCCTAACTATAGTTGTTCTAACCTTACTCACTCTTCGATTGCTTATCGTATTCGCCTTTCCAGTCATTGGAACTGCCATACTGGCTGATAAAGAATGAGCCTTATGTTGGCAAAGCTAAATCAAAATGACTTCTTATGCAAGATATCTGCATTTTTATTGGGTTTATTCATTTTTCGCAGCAGCCATTGAACTGGAATGTAAACTTTACGTATATATAACGAAAAACAGGCACCATCGCGCGACTATTAACCATTCGCTAAGTTGCATAATTATTAAAATCGGGAGTTAACATATGCACTAGTGCACATTGCACGCAGTTTCCTTTATTATTTGAACCTCTAAAGTTTGTTTTGTGGCAAAAAGCTATCCAGCTTTGCGCGATAGCCTTGCCGGTTTTTTGCTAGCACACATGCACATAAGGTATTACCAGTATGGATAAATACGCGGCGCTAAGAAGCAATGTCAGCTTCCTCGGCACCCTACTGGGTCGAGCGATCCAGCATGACATGGGTGACGCCTTTCTCGAAAAAATTGAGTCGATTCGACAATTGTCTAAAGGTGCCCAGTCTGGTTCGGAGCAAGACAGAGCAGCCCTTATTGATATTCTGAACTCTCTTGGCGATGAAGAGCTGCTGCCCGTTGCCAAAGCGTTCCAACAGTTTCTTGCCCAAGCCAATATGGCAGAGCAGTTTCACACCATCTCTCGTGATGGGCGGCAACAAGTAGACAAGCCAGATCCATTCGGCGAACTGTTTGACCGTTTGCACGCACAAGAGGTGTCTGCAGATGAGATCATTGATGCGCTGACCACGCTCAATATTGAATTGGTATTAACCGCGCATCCAACTGAAGTGAATCGTCGAACCCAGATCAACAAGTATGTGCAAGCGGCGCACTGCTTGGGGGATTTGGAAAGTCCACTGAACACAGAGCGGGAAAAAGGCTTGGTTGAAAACCGCCTGGAGCAGTTGATCACCCAGGTGTGGCACACCAACGAGATCCGCGACCAACGCCCGACCCCTGTAGACGAAGCCAAGTGGGGCTTCGCCGTTATCGAACACTCACTTTGGGAAGCGGTACCGAGCTTTCTGCGTGATCTCAACGCGGAACTGGATAGTCGCTTTGGCCGAAAGCTTCCGGTCGATGGCGTGGCGCCCATTCGCTTTGCCAGTTGGATGGGCGGCGACCGTGACGGTAACCCGTTTGTTACGGCCAAGGTGACCCGCGAAGTGCTGTTGCTGGCGCGCTGGAAAGTGGCCGATCTCTATATTCGCGATTTAGGGCCACTGATTGGCGAGTTGTCGATGAGCCAATGCGACGACGCCCTTGCTGACTACAGTAACGGTGCCAAAGAACCCTACCGCCATGTACTTAAGCGTTTGCGAGATCACCTGCGCGCCACCCGCGAAGGGATCGAAGCGGTATTGGATGGTCGCTCTGTAGGGGTATGCCCTCTGATCCGTGATGTCAAAGATATCCGTGAGCCCCTGCAACTCTGCTACGAATCATTGCATAACTGTGGCATGGGCGTAGTCGCTGATGGCGCCCTATTAGATACCCTGCGCCGTGTCGCCTGTTTCGGTATTAATCTGGTAAAACTGGATGTTCGTCAAGATGCTGCGCGCCATGCCGATGCGATTGGCGAGATCACCCGTTATTTAGGGTTGGGTGATTACAGCAGCTGGCGTGAAGAGGATAAACAAGCCTTCCTGTTGCAGGAGCTGGCCAGTAAACGGCCATTACTTCCGAAGCAGTGGCAACCCAGCGCAGATACGCAAGAAGTATTAGACACCTGCGAAGTGATCGCTGAACAGCACCCGGATGCCCTCGGCACCTATGTGATCTCGATGGCATCAGATCCTTCCGATGTGTTAGCTGTACAACTGTTACTAAAAGAGTCTGGTGTCAGCTTTAACATGGGCGTCGCGCCACTGTTTGAAACTCTGGATGACCTCAATGGTGGTGCAGACTGTATCAAGCGCTTACTGGAGATTGACTGGTATCGCGGCTATATCAAAGGCCATCAGGAAGTGATGATTGGCTACTCTGATTCCGCTAAAGATGCCGGCATGATGGCCGCGGCATGGGCACAGTACAGTGCGCAGGAAGATCTGGTACAGGTCTGTAAAGAAGCTGACGTCGCTTTGATGCTGTTTCACGGCCGCGGCGGCACTATTGGACGTGGGGGCGGCCCGGCACACAATGCGATCCTGTCTCAACCTCCAGGTTCGTTAGATGGCGGTATTCGCGTCACTGAACAGGGCGAAATGATCCGGGTGAAATTTGGTTTACCAGAAGTCGCTCAGCACTCACTGGCGTTATATGGCAGTGCCGTGCTCGAAGGTAAACTGCTACCACCTCCGGTACCGGAGCAAAGCTGGCGCCAGCTAATGGATCAGCTGTCTGCAACCTCCTGTGAAGCCTATCGTGCAGTGGTGCGCGGCGAGCCTCAATTCGTCGAATACTTCCGCGCTGCAACACCGGAAGTTGAGCTGGGCAAACTGCCATTGGGTTCACGCCCACCGAAGCGTAAACCCACTGGCGGAATTGAAAGCTTGCGTGCTATCCCATGGATCTTCGCTTGGGCTCAGAACCGGTTAGTGTTGCCGGCCTGGTTAGGCTCACCTGCGGGTCTAAAAGAGGTGATAGCCAATGGCCAACAACCTCTGCTCGAAGAGATGTTCGAACAGTGGCCATTCTTCCGCACCCGCCTCAACATGCTTGAGATGGTGTTCATGAAAGCTGAACCTGAAGTTTCCAAGTATTACGAGCAGGTATTGGTGCCGCAAGAGCTGCACGCACTGGGTGACAAGCTTCGCGCTCAGCTACAGGAAGGGATCGACATTGTATTGTCGCTGACACACGATAACGATCTGATGGAACGGGAAACATGGCAGCAACAGTCTATTAAGCTACGTAACCCTTACATGGACCCATTGCATATGTTGCAAGCAGAGCTGCTGCGACGTTCTCGCGCATCAGACGAGGTTTGCAATGCTGTGGATCAGGCATTGATGGTGACCATGACCGGGATCTCTGCGGGTATGCGTAATACCGGTTAATCCCAAAGTAGCAAAAAACGAAAAAGCCACCTAATCCAGGTGGCTTTTCTGTCTCTAGGCCTACTCAAAATCTAGGCAGACTCTGCCATCTCCGATGACTTCGGCGTGACGTCGGGCATTTCCCACTCAGGGTGCTGCTGTTTATGTTGCTCGAACAAAAAGCGCCCCAATGCTTGCTCTAAATCGGGTTCATCAAATAACAGGTTGTAAGCCACCGTTTGCTGGTCAATACGCCTAACTTTTGCGCCAGAAAGAGGCAGTAGCGAACCACACTCGGGCAATTCCAGCTGCAACTCCAGCTTCTCTGGTGCGGGGCCTTCATGTTCAGGCAGTGTCACAGAGAAGCCGCTGAGAGAAATATCATGCACCTTCAGTTCAGCTTCTTTGCCGCATGCTTCCAACAAACGCAGCGGTAACTGGGGCTGCATCCGCCATTGCCGCATAGTGGGGCCGGTTTCGAAGATCTGTGGCGCCTGTAACTCCATGGTTAAACGGTTAAACTCGTCCTGAAACAACTGTAACGGAAAGATAAGACGGCGGTTTTTGAACTGCGCCACCATCTGCATACTGGCAGCCTGTCCGAGACGGCCAAGCATTTCACTGTGCTCTTGATCACCATCCAACGTAAACGACGGCTGAACCTGATTTCCTTCAGGCAAGCGACTGAACATCACTTCATTGAGAAAACTCAACTCTTCAGATTCTAAAATTGACGACTCACTCATTTGCGACATCCTTGGGCTGCAAACGTGGGATTTCTGCTGAAAAAACAGTCACTATTCGTGCCAATTATGCACAGTTCACATTTTTTTAACAAGTGTGTGTTAGTGCAAACTGTTATCAAATTTCAACCGGCATAGCTTGTCAGCTGTTCATGAGTAGCCAACGCAAGCGGACTGCTTGTTCGAGTCACGGCTACAGATCACTATCAAGGAGTATCGAACAGCAACGAAAGTCACCACTATTCCTAATACTCTCATTGCCGACGAACCAAAATAAAAGCAAGAGAGCTGCTTTGTGATGATCTAAACAACTAACGACGATTCAGCGGTACTACGCGGAACCAAACCCACTCACCAATGCCGCCACCTAGAAAAAATAAATTAATTAAAACAGCCTATTGAGATCTAAAACGGTGATTTTAACTAACGAAGCATTAGTTGATCACCTATCATTAAATAACGCGGGGGAATACGCGATTTAAGACAACAGGACAGCGAATGGCGTTAACATCAGGGTCCAATAAGCAACAGCCTCAACCAGTTATTGATCGAATAAAATCAACCAAACTCGGCCCATTTGTATTAAAGATTTCCCATCACTTCAGCGACGGCTCGGTTTACCACTGGACATCTCGGGCTCACCGTAAAGGTAGTGGCCATGGTGCAGTCAACCAAACAAGTCCCACTCTTAGTCAGCAGCTATTGGTTTTTCGGCCGACATTTTTAAGCTGGTGTATGGCGATGCTATTCATGATCGGTGCCGTTTGTTTTGCCGCCCCCTGTATCAACGAGGTCTGGCCTGGGCTAATCAATCACTGGTTAGAAGATGTCGACACCATCAATATGGTGTTTTTTGTTGGCTCTATCTTCTTCACCAGTGCCGCTTACCTACAGCTTCTCGAGGTGGTCAATGCTGATCGACGGGCAGAATTAGAAGCAGGTGTTACGCCCACTAACCCCTTCACGTGGTTCAGCTGGCAACCTAATCAGATTGGCTGGTTAAGTGCATTTATCCAGCTTGCCGGTACCTTGTTCTTCAATCTGAATACCTTTGATGTGATGTTAAGTGACCTGAACTGGTTGCAACAAGATTTACTGATCTGGACTCCCGACATCATCGGTTGCCTCTGTTTCCTGGCGGCCAGCGGTCTTGCGGTAATTGAAGAGTGCCACAGCTTTTGGGCATGGAAGCCACGCTCTATTTCATGGTGGGTCGTCATGGTTAACATGCTCGGCTCTATCGCCTTTATGGTCGCAGGCGTATTCACGCTGATCTTACCCAGTAGCCAGGAGGTTCTCGACTTGTATCAAATCAACCTTTGGACCTTAGTCGGCGCAGTCTGCTTTTTTGTTGGCGCTTATCTGACCCTACCAGAAATGACGCAGTGGAAACGTCCAGCCATGTTAGTTCGGCAACAGGCTCATAACTGACTCTAGATAGTTGGAACAAGCCTAACGTGAGAAGAAAAAGAGCCGGCCTATGGCCAGCTCTTTTTTTGCTTAAATAATCTGTTGGATTAGTTACTCGGACGTACGCCCAATGAATGGCAGATGGCGTAACTCAGATCAGCACGATTCAGGGTATAGAAGTGAAAGTCTTTCACGCCCTCTTTCGCCAGCACCTTGACCATATCCATAGCGATCGATGCGCCGAGCAGGTTACGCGTCATGGCGTCATCATCAAGGCCGTCATACATTTTATGCAGCCACTGCGGTAGATGAACGCTGGTCATGCCTGCGAAGCGTTTAAGTTGGTTAAAGTTTGATACCGGCAATATACCTGGCACGATCTCAACATCGATACCCGCGGTGACACACCGGTCACGAAAACGCAGATAGCTTTCCACATCAAAGAAAAACTGGGTGATGGCACGGTTGGCACCGGCATCCACTTTGCGTTTTAGGTTAATCAGATCCGCTTGCGCACTTTTCGCTTCTGGGTGCACTTCTGGGTAGGCCGCTACCGAAATATCAAAATCCGCTTCCGATTTCAGCAAAGCCACCAGATCTGCCGCATACATATCTGGGCGCTCATTGCTGCCTTCCGGCAAATCACCACGTAGTGCGACAATCTCCCGAATACCATTTTGCCAGTAATCACGGGCGATCTGGCGTAACTCATCTCGGCTGGCATCAATACAAGTTAAGTGAGGGGCAGCGGTCAAGCCGGTATCTTTCTTAATCCGCTTAACGATGTCGTGGGTACGATCCCGTTCACCGCTGCAGGCACCATAAGTCACTGAGACAAATTTAGGCTTTAGAGGGGCTAAACGCTCAATCGAGTTCCACAGCGTCTGCTCCATCTTTTCATTACTTGGCGGGAAGAACTCAAAAGAAACATTGATCTTGCCAAGCTCCGACAAGCTTTGGTTCAACAGACCTATCTGCTGTGCGTGACTTAATGCCATTTCACTTAACTCCCTGGCCTTGCCAGTGCTGAATGCAATGTGACTCACAGGGTCACATTTAGATGTTTAGACGTCTATACGGCCTAAATTTGAGGTGATCGGCATTTAATGTCAAGTCATTTTTGTGCCAAAACACCGAGCGCAACAGCACTCAGTTTGCCCGTGCCTTACCCGTTAGGTGACCAAAAGGCGATAAAAAAGGAGGCAACGGCCTCCTTATTACGCAATCCAAATGACGGTGAGCGACTAATCTTCGGTGTGCAGATCCGGGATCGGTAAGCCTAACTCTTCCATCTGCTTGCGTACCTCTTCAGGCAAGTCATCTGGACTGTCTTTTCGTAGGTCGTCATCAGCGGGCAGCGGTTGCCCTGTGTAGGCATGCAGAAACGCTTCACAAAGCAGCTCACTATTAGTGGCATGGCGTAAATTATTAACCTGACGACGCGTACGTTCGTCGGTCAGGATCTTAAGCACCTTAAGCGGAATAGAAACAGTGATTTTTTTAACCTGCTCATTCTTCTTACCATGCTCTGCATAAGGGCTGATATATTCGCCGTTCCACTCTGCCATGTCAGCGCTGCCTACCTTCGTTTGCTGCAAATAACCCTGCTGATTGTACCGAGTCAGACGAGTCAGTCAAATATAGCAATCCAAATGGCGGGATGTTTAGACGTCCAGATATCTTGACGTCTGAAAGTTCATCCCTTATCGTTGCCTCATGCCCGCCTCTGCCTGCATATTTTGATGTCCAGCAGATGGCCCCTTAGCCAAAGTGAGAGCAACCAGATGAGCAAACGTAACATTGCCACCGTATCGGTGCGTGCCGGTATCGATACTGACCATCAGCACGGTGCTGTGGTGCCGCCAATCTATCTGTCCAGCAACTATACGTTTGCGGACTTCGATCAGCCGCGACAATATGATTACACACGTTCAGGCAACCCTACCCGTGATGCGCTAGCCGAAGCGTTAGCTGAACTCGAACAGGGCGCGAAAGGCGTAATCACCAGCACGGGTATGGCGGCAGTGCATTTGGCTACCATGTTATTAGAAGCCGATGATCTGCTGGTTGTTCCTCACGACTGTTATGGCGGTAGCTATCGCCTGTTCACCAATTTAGAAAAGAAAGGCCATTTCAAATTGTTGGTGGTTGATCAGAATGATCCCACCGCGTTCGCTGCGGCGTTGGCACAAAAGCCAAAAATGGTTTGGGTAGAAACACCAAGTAACCCACTGCTACGTGTGGTTGACGTGGCAGCTATCTGCGAGCAAGCCCACGCTCAAGGTGCCTTAGTCACGGTTGATAACACTTTCCTGTCACCGGTATTGCAACAGCCGTTAACTCTGGGTGCAGATATCGTCGTCCACTCTACAACCAAATACATTAACGGCCATTCCGACGTTGTTGGCGGTGCCGTTGTCGCCAAAGAGCAGGCAATGGGAGATGATTTAGCTTGGTGGGCAAACTGTATCGGGATCACAGGTTCTCCGTTTGACAGCTTCCTGACCATGCGGGGTTTGCGCACGCTCAAGCCACGAGTGAAACAACACCAGGATAATGCCGCGGAGATCATCAAATTCTTACAGCAACAAACCAAAGTTGCGGCGATTTATCACCCGAGCCTGCCGGATCATCCAGGCCACGAGATCGCCAAGCGTCAGCAGCATGGTTTTGGTGCCATGTTGAGCTTTGAGCTGAAAGGCGGCGTCGATGAGGTAAAAGCATTTCTCAGTGGTCTGAGTTTGTTCTCATTGGCAGAATCTCTTGGCGGTGTAGAAAGCTTAGTTGCCCACCCGGCAACCATGACCCACGCAGCCATGGATGAAGCAGCGCGCATTGAAGCGGGCATTGGCAACAACCTGCTTCGTTTATCTGTCGGCATCGAAGATGTGGCAGATCTAATTGCAGATCTGCAAGCGGGCTTTGATGCGGTTTAAGTTATAATTGGCCGACTGGCATAACCTAAGGTAATCAGCCGATATGTGGCAGCACGCACAGCGCAGTGAATCCGTGTCATCACGGAGCAGAGTTCATAAGTTTGGTGGCAGTAGTTTGGCCGATGCAGATTGCTATCTGCGGGTCGTAGAGCTGCTAAAAGAGCACACCTCCGCAGGGGATCTTGTGGTGGTCTCAGCGGCGGGTAAAACCACCAACGCGCTGGTGTTGTGCAGCAAAAGTGCGGGCAGCAATGACGAGCTGGTAAAACAAACCTTAACTGATCTGGAGCGCTTTCAAGGCAGTCTGATCACCCAGCTGTTAGACGGTGCCGCGGCAAAACAAGCCCTGCAATCGTTAAGCGATGATCTCAACCAGATCCAGACTCTGCTGCAAGCTGGCGATGAGTCGGCGCGCTATAACGAAACTGTCGGATTTGGCGAGCTATGGTCAGCTCGGCTACTGGCGGCATTGCTCAATCAGTCCACTGTTCCCGCAGGCTGGTTGGATGCACGCGAGATTTTCTCGGCACAACCGGGACCGCAACCAGAGATCGATGTTGCACTGTCGCAGCCAAAACTGGCCGAACAACTGTTACAGCGCCAAGAGGAGCTCACCATTGTCACTGGCTTTATCAGCCGTGGCCCGGACGGTGAAACCGTGACCCTTGGCCGTAACGGCAGTGACTACAGCGCGACTATGCTGGCCACCTTAGCCGATGCGCAAGCCGCTACGATTTGGACTGATGTTGCCGGTATCTTTAGTGCCGATCCCAATAAGGTCAAAGGGGCGCGTACGCAACCAATTCTATCGCTGGCGGAAGCAGCTGAGCTGGCACGTTTAGGCTCACCGGTACTGCATACTCGCACGCTACAGCCGATGGTCGGCCGCAAGACGCGCTTGTCGATCCGTTCAACCTTTGCCGCCACCGGTAGTCATACCCAAATAGCCCCCACTCAGGTGGGTGAAAAGGGTGCCAAGATTGTCACCTCATTAGATAAAGTCTGCCTGATCAGTATGAACACCTCATCCCGTCAGGCATTTGAGGAAGCCACGGCCACCATTCGCGCTTATCTCGACCGTTATCAGTTAGTGCCACTGGCAAAACAATATCAACCCGATCAGCGCTTGATCCGGCTCTGTTTTACCGCAGAAGTCGCGGAAACTGCGTTTGCCCGACTGAAAGACTTTCAGCTGCAGGGCGCGTTCTGCAACCTAACACTGAATGACAACTACGCCTTAGCAGCCATGGTTGGCGATGGTGTCACCGAGAATGCCCGCCACTACCACTGCTTCTATCGCCATCTGCAAGATGCGCCAGTTGAGTTTATTCAACCCGGTGAACATGGCCTCAGTTTAGTGGCAGTGCTGCGGGAAACCGACCTAGATACCCTGCTCTCGCATATGCATCACGGTATCTCCAGCCCCGATAAGAAACTGGGCGTGGCATTGTTTGGTACCGGCAATATCGGCTCTGGTTGGTTACGCCTGTATCAAGAACAGCAGCATTACTTGTCCAACTATCACCGCCTCGAAGTGCAACTCTGTGCACTGTACAACCAAGACGGCGCGATTATCGACTTCACCGGTATCGAGGTAGATGATTGGCAGGCGCGTTTTCAGCAGCACAAAGAAGATATGGGCTTCGAACAGTTACTCGAACTGCTCGCAGGCCACCCCTATGACGAACTGGTTGTGATCGACGCAACCGATAGTCGAGATCTGGCGTATCAATACCCTGCGCTGATGGAACATGGCATCCATCTGATCAGCGCCAATAAATATCCGGCGTCGGCACCATTATCGCTGTACCGTGAAATTACCCAGCAACGCAAAGAGAAAGCTGTGGTTTGGCTCAACAATGCCACCGTGGGTGCCGGACTGCCGGTGCACTATGTCACGGGCGACCTGCAACACTCCGGCGACGAAGTGGTCAGCATCAGTGGCGTATGGTCAGGCACCATGTCTTGGCTGCTACAGCAATATGATGGCAAACAGCCATTCTCTTCTTTGATCCGTGAGGCAATGGATCAGGGGCTCACCGAGCCAGATCCACGGGAAGATCTCACTGGCGAAGATGTTTGCTGTAAGTTGCTGATCCTCGCCCGTCAGCTGGGCATGGAAGAGTTTGAAATGGATGACATCGAGGTGGTTTCTCTGGTCGATGAAGAGGCTCTGGAGGGCTCGATCGAAGAGTTCTTCGCCAATGCCGAGGTATTTGATCGCCAAATTGCTTCCGCATATGGTCGCGCCGAAGCCAGTGGCCGCGTATTGCGCTATATCGCCCGTCTAGAGCGTGGCGGTCAGGCTCACGTTGGTTTGGAATTTCTCGATCCAAGTGACCCCATGGCCAACTGCCATGCAGGGGAAAACATCTATGCTATCCACAGTGAATGGTTTAAAGAGCAGCCGTTGGTGATCCGTGGCCCGGCAGTTGGCCCCGAGCTCACGGCCGGCTCGGTACAGTCAGATCTGTTTAAGCTATGCCAGCATATTAAGTCAGCCTAAACGCATTACAACCAGACAATAAAAAGGGCCGCTATTCGTTAGCGGCCCTTTTTATTTTTGGAACAACAATATGTTTACTAAGAAGTTTTTACGGCCACCGTCGCCAATGCGGCGGTTAATTTTGCCCGCGCTTCTCGAAACTGCTCAAGCGCTCTTACCAGATAGGTATTCGCCTCTTCCAGATAACCATCGGCCGACGCCGACCAGATACGATTGATATAACGCTCACCGGCGGCAAACGGCGACATCACATCCGCAAACACCTGCACACCGCAGCTATGGCGAATACTGTACCTGGCCTCGGCAAACTGATTCAGATCGGCACGAAACAGGCGGTCAATCTCAAAACGGTATTCATGCACCGGCAACTCGTGGCGCCTATCCACCAGCTGTTCTGCCTCCATCACAATACGACCAAGGGCATCATTCAGTTGACCCAGATTTTCCTCAAGCTGTTCCGGATCATGAGCAACAAGGTGTTGATGACGCTTCACCATCACCAAGCCAACGGCTCCCACCACCATGGCTACAGCATAATAGCCCCACGGCAACGTGGCAGGATCCAGAGAGGTGGTAAACGCCGCAGCCAGCGCACCAATAATCAATAGCATATAACCAAGCAGCAACATTACAGCCCCTCCATCACGTAACTCACGGCGAATCCAACCCCTATTAACGCTTCACCGACGATCAAGCCTGCGGCGATAGGAATACCGACCGACTCACTGTATGCATCACCTTTATAACGGTCGCATAGTTCCCGTAGCAGGGTACCCAGGGCATAGGTCAGCACGATATTAAAGGGAAGATAGAAACCCAGCCCCACAGTAATACCTAAGCCACCGGACAACGCCGAGAGTAGAGCACCAATACCGGCACCCGCCAGATACTTTTCTGTGGGGATGTCACCGCCGAGAATACCGCTGATCATGCTAGCCAACGCTTGCCCCTGAGGGGCGGGTAGTTTTTCCGATCCTAAGCCGTAGGCTTCATGCAGCACCATGATCAAACCGATCACCAGCAGCGGCCCTAACCAGGCTCCTAAGAATTGTCCCATCTGTTGCATCTTCGGCGTTGCGCCCACCAGATAGCCGGTTTTCAGATCCAGCATCAGATCGGTGGCCTGACTCATAGCAACACATACCGCCGCGCCCAAGGTCACCGCAGCAATCACGGCTTCGGCGTCACCCAACCCTTTAGCGATAATGATCAGTATGGTCACCGCGATCAGCGTCATACCAGAGAGTGGCGACCAATTAGTGCGGCCAATCGCTTCCGATAAGATCACCCCAGCAATCCAGATCCAGAGGGTACCCATCACCGCCATGAGTAGGCCGCGTCCCAAGCCCATATGCTCCGTCGACAAAATAGACATCACTGCCAGTAGGATCGCCGCCGCCACAATGGCGATATACAGCAGCTTAATCGGCATCTCGTCTTTACTTACCACCGACTTACTCACCGCGGCACTCTGCATTGAGCGGATAGCGGAGATGATCAGGGGCAAGGCCAGGGCGATCCCCATCAACGCGCCCCCAATTAACATGCCGATCCCCACCGGCCGAAACAGATCAACCCGTAAAGCATTCGGCAGCGTCACCGGATTGCCAGCCGCATCCAGCGGCAACAAATCAAAGCCACTAAGTAAGGGCGCTAATAACCAGTAACAGACAAAACCACCAAGAATAAAGGCGATACCACCTCGGCCAGCGATAAAACCAACCCCAACCGTGAGTAGCGACAGATACCAGACACCATTCATATACTCGGGCAAGCCAATCAAAGCGCCCAGATCCCAGTTATCGACACCGCCCATTTGCGATCCAAAGTGAACCAGCGCAGCCACTGCCGCGGCCCCTACTAACAGCTTGGCTTTTTGCACGCCAGCACCCGGTGACTTGAGGATCGTGGCCACCGCCACGCCCCCTGGATAGGTCAGGCGCTCATAGTCGATCATCTGTTTACGTAACGGAATAATAAAAGCGATACCAAGAAAGGCACCGGCAATACAACCAAAGGTCAGCAGCACGGGGTCAAAGTCGGTATACCCCAGAATAAACAGCGCGGGCACCGAGAACATCATCCCCGAAGATGCGCCATTAACCGCACTGGCGACAGTTTGGGTGACGTTATTTTCAACAATGGAGTGACGCCCAAGCATTCCCCGCAGCACGGCAAATCCCAAAATGGCGGCTAACTCGGAGCCCTCAATAGAAAAACCGAGGATCAGGGCGGCATAACCGATACTGATGGCAATAATGGCGCCAAGAAAATATCCCACCAGCACGGCAGGTAGCGTCAACTCGGGGTAGGGACCGTGACGCACCACGGTATCTGTCTGTTTCAAAACACAGCCCTCTTATATATTTGGCTTTCCCTAATGCGGATACCGCCACTAAGCGCCGATCCGCTGCTGTTACGACATCACAGCAGTAAGCAATGAAGCCTTGATAACACTCTAACTATGCATGCAGCGCGTCCCAAAGCAAGCCAAATGACTGATCACATTCGATTTCTGTGGGCATACGCCGCTGCGAAATATAATAAAATGCGGTCTGCAGCAGTAATCCATGACAGGTTTCATACAGCAGCTCCACTGGTAAACACTTAAACACGGCTTGCTGCTGACCAACACGCAACAAGCCATTGATAAAGCCAAACACTTGGGTCTGCGCCGTTTGCTGTGTCTGGTTGTTGATGTATGGAGAGTGATTGTATTGCGCAAAAAAACGCACTTTTTCCGGCATGCTGACACACCAGCACAAAGAGTGCTGCCAAAACTGCTTGGCAACAGTGCGAAGTTGCTGTGACGAAGGCTGTCCAGACAAGGAGAGAGACTGCGCCGCGATACCCTCAGCTAACTCTGCTTTAACAGCGAGATAGAGGGCATTAATTAACGCCTCCTTGGAGGCGAAATGATGAAACAGCGTGCCGGTAGCTACGCCAGCGTGCTTGGCTATGGCTGCCGTCGAGGTGCCATGAAACCCCTGTTCTATAAACAGTGTTAGCGCCGCATCTAAAATACGCTGACGCTTATGGATCGATCTCGGGGCAGGTTTCAGATTAGCGGACAAAAATCTTCACCAACAGCTTTTGCAGCCAACGACCATAGGGGGGATGCACCAGCAGTGACGATGCAAATAGTCCCTGCTTCAACACCGTTTTCGCTTTCGAGAAAGTGAGAAATCCTTCATGGCCATGATAGTGGCCCATACCCGAGGGGCCAATACCACCAAACGGCGCATCGTCCGCAGCGACATGGAAAATCGTATCGTTTATGCAAACACCACCGGAATGAGTTTCTGTTTCTATCCGCTGCTGCAAAGCTTTGTCGAAAGAGAGCAGATACAAGGCCAATGGCCGCGGCCGTTTAGCAATATATTCCAGTGCCTCATCAATATCGGTATATGGGATAATCGGAAGCAGAGGGCCAAAAATCTCCTGCTGCATCAGCGTCATCTCATCACTGACATTAAGGAGCAGCTGGGTGGCCATGCGGCGTTGGTTATCGTCACCGCGACCACCACAAGGGATCACCTGCGCGCCTTTCTCCTCCGCATCCGCTAACCAAGCTTGTAGCCGCTGATACTGCCGCGAGTTAATTACACAGCTGTAATCGTCACCCCCCTCTCCATTCGGATACATCTGCTGAAAGCGGCGCACAAACTGTTCACAGAATTCGCTCAACTTATCGGCCGGACACAATACATAATCGGGCGACACGCAGATCTGACCAGCATTAACCGTCTTACCATAGATCATCCGCGCTACAGCGGTATCGATCGCCATATCAGGGGCGATAATCACCGGCGACTTACCACCCAACTCAAGGGTGACAGGGGTTAAGTTTTCCGCTGCCGCACGCATCACATGATGTCCGACAGCGGTCGAACCGGTAAACAACAGATGATCAAAAGGCAGCGCTGAAAACGCCTGGGCAACATCCGCCTCTCCCTCGACGATAGCCACTTCATCTTCACAAAACTGTTGTGCCAATAAACGTTTCAGCAAGGCATTGGTATGAGGGGTAAATTCTGACATTTTAATCATGGCGCGGTTGCCCGCCGCCAATGCCGATGCCAATGGCCCGATAGATAACATCAACGGAAAGTTCCACGGCACGACAATACCAACCACACCTAACGGCTGATACACCACTTTTACCTGGGCCGGCGCCAGTAATAGGCCGGCACGACGGCGCTGTGGTTTCATCCAACGCTTAAGATGACGGATCTGATATTTCACCATCTGCACCGACGGCAAAATATCACCAAACATAGAATCATCTTTGGCGCGATGCCCAAAGTCAGCACTCAACGCCTGCGCCAACGCTTGCTGATTATCAACCAGCAGACGTTGCAACCCGGACAATTGAGTTAAACGAGTCTCGGCCGAAGGAAATGGGCAAGCAGAAAAAGCTGCACGTTGATGTTCAAGCCGCTGTTTCAACGTCGGCTCTGCACCGTCCGGTGCCTGCGCGCATTCAGTATTGACCATCGCAGCAGGATCACGGACCTCAACATCCTCCGCAACGGGTTGGCTACTCTCCAGCATGGCGCTACTCCAAACTATCTCTAGGCATAAAAGGTGGCAGTATAAACAAAACCGACTAATCAGTCGGTTTGAGCATAGTTGCTATCCTCCGTCCGCACAAACCCAACCTGTAGTAACTAAAAGTGATAACAAAATAGTAAATATTCTAAGTCAACCCAGAGCCTCGCCAGCGGCTGTTCTAGGCTTTATTAGATAACCTTGGCAGGGACGACTCATGATTATTTCACACCGACACAAGTTCATTTTTCTAAAAACCAACAAGACGGCGGGAACCAGCATCGAACTGGCTCTCAGGCAACATTGTGGTGGTGAAGATGTGATCACCCGAGTCACCCCAACGGACGAATCAAAAAGCCAGCAGCTCGGGGGCTGTGGGGCGCAACACTATTTAGTACCGTTGAAACATTACAGCAAAGGTGACTGGATCAACCTGTTAAAAGGTAAGCCGCGACGCTTCTACAATCATATTCGTGCGGCAGAGGTGAGAGAGCTAGTTGGCGCAGAGATATGGAATAGCTACTACAAATTTTGCTTCGAGCGTAATCCTTGGGACAAAGTCGTCTCGCTCTATTTTTGGCGCTGTCGCCAAGACCCCAGACCTAGCTTGGAAAAATTTGTCGAAGAGGAAGCGTCCAAAGCGATCAATTTGCGCGGCTGGCAGGTTTACACCATCAATAACCAAATCGCTGTCGATAAAGTATATCGCTTTGAACAGATGGATCAGGCGATGAAGGAGCTAGCAGAACGTTTTGCTCTACCTTCGCTATGCCTACCTAATGCCAAAAGCTCTTTCCGCGAGAGCAAAAATTATCGAGAGTTATTCTCTGAGCCTTTACGTCAGCGGGTCGGTGAACTGTTCAGCAAACAGGTGTCATTGTTTGACTATCAGTTTTGACGCGGTGGCAGATTGCTGATCAGCGCCAGCTGCCAAGGATGCTCTAAACGCATACGCAGCCTGTCATAAGCATCGTAAACCCGGCCGGTGATGCGAACAGTCTCTAATAGCTGAGTACGCAGGTTAAACTCAGAAAAGAGTTCAAGATGCTGTTTATCCAGCTCGACATAGATCCGGTTATCTAACACCAGATGTAAAGATTTCGGCGAGTCTTCAATCCGCGTGATCTTTCCTACCACATCCACTTGGCGCCGCGATTCAGGTTGCACTGAAACTGCACTGCGAGGCTGATTTTCTGCCAGCGCCCATAAACCGACTCGAGCGGCACGAGCCTGCCGTTCATGGAGTTGATAGCAAAACCAGCCGTAATAATTTGGCGGTATCCAGTATTGCCGCGCGAGTCCAGCTTTCAACAAAGCTTCGGATACATTCTGCCGCTGCTGATTAACGACTACCGCCAAGGTACGCCCATATTTATCCTTAACTCTCACATCATGGCGCAAAGAGACACTGCTACCCTCAGGCAACAGGCTTTTTAATAGATCGGTGGCGGGCAACGCTAACGCTTCAGATTTTTCAGGGTAGAGGTGTTCCACTTCTGGCGCGTCGATCCCCAACAGCCGTATCTTTCTACCATCATGCAGGGTAAAGGTATCACCATCATTCACATACTTGACCACACCACTATCATTGTATTCCGGCGGGATACACTCAACGGCAAAACTCACACTCGCCACAGGCAAAAGTGCGATCAACAGGGAGCGGACAAATTTGACGATAAATGTATTGGGCATAGATAACTAACGGCTAGGATTTACAACAGTATGCACTGGATAAAACAAAGGCGCCATTGCGGCGCCTTTGTAAAATTCTTTTCGCTTAAGCGAAGCTTACTTCTTGCTGCTAAGTGCACCAAAACGCTTCTTGAAGCGATCAACACGACCACCTGAAGCAGCTTCTTTCTGCTTACCAGTGTAGAAAGGGTGACAAGCTGAACATACGTCCAGGTGCAGATCCTTACCAACTGTTGAACGGATAGTCAGTACGTTGCCGCAAGAACAAGTCGCAGTCACTTCTGCGTAATCAGGATGGATACCATCTTTCATGGGATAACCTCATTGGGCCGTGTCGCCATCCGGTCACCCCTTGTGCCGGACACCACACGTATTGTGGATAAATTTGGGTCGCGAATGTTACCGGATCAGGGTCTGATCGATCAAGCGTTATTGGTAATAAATTGACCAACTTTATAAATACCGAACCAACTAACCCGTCAGCGGCTTGTGATCTGCAGATGCCATCGGTATGTTGCTGCAGAGAGTTATCAACTGTTGTGGCGAATGTCTTCAACCAATTTCACACCCCGTTATCTTAAAGTGGCTCTATCTGTGCCAATGCGCAGACTGTTTGACTACCAATTACCGGAAGGCGAATCGGTCAGTGACTGGCCTGCAGGTATTCGCGTCAAAGTACCGTTTGGCAAGTCCCATCGCATCGGTTTGCTGGTTGAACATGCCAGCAGCACAGAATGGCAGCCAGAACAGGTCAAGCCTGCGCAACAGCGACTAGATGATCAACCACTGCTTCCAGAATCGCTATGGCAACTGAGCTTGTGGAGCGCAAAATACTACCAACACGCCTTAGGCGATGCTTTGCTCAGCACCTTACCCACGAAACTGCGCGAAGGCGGCGCGCTGTCGGCGGGTAACATTCGCCAATGGCGCTTAACCGCTGCCGGACAACAAACCACCCCTGCCTGCTTATCCAGAGCCAAAGCACAACAGCACCTGCTATCCCTATTTCAGCAGGAGCCAGCACTGACGGACAACGCCATCGCAGAACAAGCCGGCAGCCGTAGTGCGCTATTGGCGATGGAGAAGAAAGCGCTGATTGAAGCGTTCAGCATTGCCAGCGGCGATGCCAAGTGGGGAGAAAAGCTCCAGATCAGTAGTGACACACCTGTGCTGAACAAAGAGCAGGCCGCCGCAGTGGCAGCCATCAGAGGATCACAACAACAGTTCCAACCCTTTCTCTTAGAGGGCGTCACCGGCAGTGGCAAAACCGAGGTTTATCTACAAGCGATGGCACCCGTGCTAGAAGCGGGCAAGCAGGTGTTGATGCTGGTTCCCGAAATCGGCCTGACACCACAGACCCTCAACCGCTTTCAAAAACGTTTTAATTGCCCCATCGCCATGCTTCACTCTGGCCTCAACGACACCGAACGCCTGGATGCCTGGCTACAAGCCCGCGACAACCGGGCTGGGATCGTCATCGGTACCCGTTCAGCCATTTTCACCCCTTGCCATCAATTAGGGATGATCATCGTCGATGAAGAGCATGATATGAGCCTGAAGCAGCAGGAGGGCTATCGCTATCATGCACGGGATCTGGCGGTAGCCAGAGCGCAGAAAGAGCAACTTCCGCTGTTGCTAGGATCTGCAACACCATCACTGGAAACATTACAGAATGCACTGCATGGTCGTTACCAGCACCTGCAGTTACGCAGCCGCGCGGGCAACGCCCAAGCGGTGAAACATCAGTTACTCGACATCAAAGGCCGACCATTAGATCAAGGTTTTAGTCCAGAACTATTAGGGCTGATTAAACAACACCTGCACAACGACGGACAGGTGTTAGTGTTTCTCAACCGCCGAGGTTATGCACCGTCGCTGATATGTCACGAATGTGGTTATCTAGAAGAGTGTCGTCGTTGTGATGCTTACTACACCTTGCATCAACGTACGGGCCTGCTGCAGTGTCATCACTGTGGCAGCCAAAAGCCAGTACCCCACCAATGCCCGGAATGCGGCTCCACCCGCCTGCTTGGCCGGGGTGTCGGCACTGAGCAGTTAGAACAGGCGCTACAACGCCACTTCCCTGAGCATCCCTGTATCCGTATCGACCGCGACAGCACCCGACGGAAAGGCGCACTGGATGCGTTTCTTGGTCAGATAAAGCGCGGCGAAGCAAAACTATTACTCGGCACCCAGATGTTAGCCAAAGGGCATCACTTTCCGGAGGTGACACTGGTGGTCATTATGGATGTGGATGGGGCCTTATTTAGTGCAGATTTTCGTGCACCAGAGCGTCTGGGGCAGTTGATCACCCAGGTGGCAGGACGCGCAGGACGCGCTGGCAAGCAAGGTACTTTAGTAATGCAAACCCATCACCCCGAGCATATCCTGTTACAGGATCTGCTGCAGAATGGTTATGGTCACTTTGCTCGTACCGCACTGAGTGAACGAAAACAGGCGCAACTGCCACCATTTCGCCATTTGGCGCTGTTTCGGGCGGAAAGCCATCGCTCAGAAGATGCTGAAGCATTTTTAATGCAACTCTCAGCATTGTTGCAACAGAAGCTCATAGAATCGGCCATCGAACTCGGTGCTGTGCTCGGCCCGATGCCGGCACCGATGGAGCGAAAAGCAGGGCGGTTTCGTTGGCAACTGCTACTGGAGTCTGCCGAACGTAAGACTCTGCACCAGTGGCTGCACGGGATCCTAGTTCAGGCCGAAAAACTACCGATCAGTCGCAAGATCCGCTGGTCATTAGATATTGACCCACAAGATCTTAGCTAAGTACTACAGCACACTCTGGATAAGTAGGTGTGCCGTATCGGTGCTGGTATAATGGCGGATGGCCTGCTGATATTCAGCCGCACCCATCTCTTCCTGAGTCAATTTTGCACCGTGAGTGATGAGTGTTTTCGCAACCTCCTCTTTTACCCCAAGCTGTAGCGCCTGTGCCAACACACTGTCACCGGCTTGATTAACCAAGTTCAAGTCAGCGCCGTGGCGGATTAAGATCGCCAACGACGCGGCACTGGGATTATGTTCTAACAGATACATTACGGGAGTTGCACCATAAGCATCGCGGTGATTAATCGCACAGTGACTGGCCAATAGATTCAACAGTGGCCGAGATTGGCTACCGATAGCATGAAACAGGGCAGTTTGCCGCTGATTGTCAATCACATCAGGTGAAGCTCCGCTGCGCAGCAAAATACCAACTAAGCTAACATCGTCCGCCTCTGTGGCGTACATCAATACCGTATAGCCATAACGATCTTTACGATCTAAAGAGACGCCATGTAGGCGTAATCGCTGCAGATCCCACTCAAACAGGCGGCCCTCATGATAAGCATGAAAAATCGCATCATCACCATAATAGTGATCAACACGCTGACTGATTAGCGTCAATATACAGCTCCAGACCAGTAGCGATAACACAATGAAACTGCCGGTACGAAACGGTTGCCACCAGCGCCGTTGTATTTTCCATATGCGAGTGCCCATCGGTTGCGCAAGGTTTAGCCGCAGCGTTACCAGCGATAACATGACAGCCAAGGCCACTAGCATCAATGTCGGCCAAAACAGTGGCACAATCACCTGATAACCAGCCAAAACAGAAACAATGATTGCCAACACAGGATTTAACGCCGCATGCCACCATGCTCTGGGTTTGCTGGAGTTAACCAAAGTGCCGCCGAGGTATTGCTGCAGCAGCGCAAACAGCTGCTCGTGTTGTTCCTGGGTGAAGGTTTCCAAACGCGTTTGCTTGAGGTGATTGCGGCTGCCATGGGATATCTCGATGCCCAGATCTCCCTCGCGCTCTTTTAACTGCGCAATTTGCCGATAGCGCACCATACACGCGCTATCGCCCAACCAGCGGAAAGCATCGGAAGAGGAGTAGAGTCGGTCAGGTTTGGAGCTGTTCTCAGGTTGAGCGCCATACACCAGCTCATTGGCAAAAAACAGACAGATCAAGCGACCGCTTGATCCTGATATTTCTATTTGTTGGCACGTCATCCCTACGTTTCGCCCCTAGGGCATCCCTTTTACATCCTTCAGAGGCAGGTATATTAGCATGAAATATAGCCAGGGCGAAAAATGCCCTGGCTAGTTGGCCCTTGTCGTAGAGGGGCCTCAGAACAAACTACTGCATAAAACGTGCAAACGGGTTCAGGAGGCGACTTAAACCGGAAGTAAAATGCAATGGTGCTTCAACCACCGCAAAACAGAGACAATCTTCGCCCATAGCGGTGCGTGGCGTGTGCTTATGTTGACCATCACAACGAATAAAATCACCCGCTTGATAATGCCCCTCTTCATCGCTAAACGAACCATCCAACACCAATGTCCACTCCACACCTTTGTGGGTATGCTCAGGTATCTGACCATCGGCATCAATATGGATAAAGCTGGCACTGACATTCTCTTCCAGCGCCAATGACGAACGCGATAATTTACCCATCTGTCGCCAACGTCCGGCCTGTGCGCTAAACCGTTGTAACGCCCGTGGCAAGTAAAATTCTTTGTCACCTAACAGCAATGGTGTCGGCGCGCTTTCCCAATTGCTCTCGATAGCAGCGGGTTCAGCACGGGTTATCTGGTCAAACATGGCGGCAAATTCAGGCATGGTCGTCAAATCTTGCTCAGCGACGGTCTCGTCGCTGACCTCTTTGAATTGCCATTGCTGCGCCAGTTCAGCTTCTGCCACATCAAGGGCACGCTGACAGTGAGGGCACATATCCACATGAGCGGAGACAGCCAAGGAGAGTGCTGGCGACAGATCGCCATCAGCAAATTGCTGCAACAACTGACTTGTTGGATGGTGATTAATTGGTTTCATTTGTCATGCACTCCCGTAACTTCTGTACTGCTAACCGCAGTCTTGATTTCACTGTGCCGAGGGGTATTTCTAACTCTTCGGCCACTTGCTGCTGCGGCTTGTCTTCAAGATATACCTTGCGCACCACCTCCATTTGGGTCTCGCTAAGTACATCATAAAATTTGTCTATCTGTTTCTGCATCAGCAGGTGTTCAGGCAATAACCTATCGTCATCGGGCTCACGATCCGATAACACAGGCCAAAGATCTTCTGCACACACTTCATCGCCACGACTGCCTTTTTTACGCATCATGTCGTAACTCAAATTTCGCGCTATGGTAAATATCCAGGTGCTAGGTGCACCTTTTTCTGGATGATACAGGTGGGCTTTTTGCCATACATTGAGCAGGGTTTCCTGTACCAGCTCCATCGCTTGCGCTTCCTGGCCAAACTGCTTCATACCAAAGGCTTTCAAGCGTGGTGCGAAATAGGCGAATAAGCTGGCATAAGCACGCTTATCACGGTCGGTTGCCACACTAACTAACACCGGCCGCCAATCTGTTTTCTCTACCGCTTGTTTATTCAACGAGCCACTTCCAGCTTTAGCTACATAAGTGCTGTTAGTATAACGGCTGTTTTCACTGGGTCTAAGCGCGCTCATCTTAACTCCTATGTGTGACAGTTAAGCCAGTCATCAGAACCGGCTCAACTGCCACTGATAACGCTTTATCTATTCGGGAACAGCGATGCCATCGACATCAATCACGGTAAACCCGCTCATTCCGTCATCTATTGCTACTACCGTATATACGCCACCAAGGTCAGCTTGGATCATTATTGGGCCAATTGCTGGCGTTGATGTGTCTGCCACCGCGACAAACACATAACCACCAGTGTCCGCATTAACGCTCAGGCTGGCTGTTTCCATGTAATCAAGATCTTCCACTAACAACGCATCACCGGCATCTAACGTCGCATCCGCACTGAGATAGATATCTACCAGGGGTGCCGCGGTCGCCGCATGGGCAAAGCGGAGCATCGCTTCAGTCGCGATACTGCGTGGCATATCAACCAGCGGCCACAATGCCAACGGCTTCTCGTCAGAGCCATCACCGATTGCCAGTACCGAATAGCTATAACTGGCCATCAGGTCTACGTCAGCGGTTATCACTGGCATACTGTTGTCCGCGGCATCGCTCGCAGTCACATCGAGGGTATGCATGCCAGCAGCTAATGGTACGTAACCTGTGGTTGCCTGAAAGGCGAAATCATCCACCGCCAGCGCATCATCCACATACACATCCACCAACGGTGCTGCGGCAACGGTATGGATCACATTGACATCCGCACCTGTGTCTTTGTCATACACAATCGCCGCATCATTGCCCTCTTCATCTACGGAGCCATCCAACACTTCCAGTGCAACCAGTTTATCGCCAGCATCGGTGTTCTGAATTGCCGTGATAAACAGATCACTACCACCGGCCAAAGCCAAGGTTCCCGAGTCGTAGACCACCGTCAGATCATCTGCTGGGGTAATACGAATTTGGTAATCACCGGTTGGCACTGTCACTGGCGACATGGTGTACTCAGCAAAAGCCAAGGTAGTCAGTACCGTGTCAGCCGATAACGTGGCGTCAGGGGCGGTGACATGGATATCGACTTGCGGTGCATTGGGCGCGCCGTGCAGGATCTGCACCCGCACCTTATCGGCCGCTAACGCACGGGTAGGTGAAGCAACAATACTTGGCGCAAACGCCGTCGCTGTTTCCATACCCAGCTCAGCGGCATAACCGATAGCAGACACGTTGTAGGTGTAACCAGCCATCAGATCCAGCGAGGTTTCAGGCAATACCGTGGCGAGGAAATCACCATCGGCATCTAGCGCGTCAATTTGCACGGTATGGGCACCGGCAGGCAGTTCAATCAAACCAGAAGCGACTTTGTAATCAACCCCTTCCAGCGCGACGGCACCATCCACCAATACATTGACGGCTGGCGCATCCGGTGACGCGTGGGATACGCGAACTAACGGATCGCCGGGGGCGATCATCAGGTCATCAAGACCAATCAAACCCACATCGATCCCTTCGATAGCCACACCGGTTTCGTTCATCGGATCAGTCACGGCGGCGGCGGTGTAAACCTTGCCCGCCATCAGATCCAGCGCCAAAGGTCCTAATGCAATTGTGTCCATGTCACCGGTAGGGGTCACCATCAGGTAATACATGCCCGGTACCACTGAGATATTCCCAGAATCCCCCAAGTAAGGGATGTCTGCCAGTACCGTGTCATCAGCATCAATCATATCGTCGGCACTGAGATAGATATCGACATTACCGGCTTCTGGGCTGATATGCAGGACACGCAGTTTCGACTCAGTCGCTACGGCTCGATCATCAATCACGATGGGCCAAAGCGCCGGATTCACATCTCCAGGGCCTTGCGGTATAGCAAAGACGTTATAACGGGAGCCGCCTGCCAGCATCACATCTTCGGCAGAGATCGCCACATCCATGGTGCCGGTTAATGCAACATCAAAATCATAACTGGCGGCAGGCAGTTCAAGATAGCCTTCCATCGGTGTGGTGCTAGGGAACATCAGGTTATAAAGCGGGCTACCCATCTCAGGTGCGGTACCGTTAACCCAAACATCAACCCCACCGACATTATTGATCGCATGGGTAATCCGGACTTCTGCCGCCAAATTGGCATCGGCAACCACGCCAGCATCATTGCCGTTTTCATCCGCAGTGCCATCCATCACCAGTAAATTGACGGGAGCAGCACCGGCACCGGTGTTCGAAGTGGCAGTGATAAACAGGTCACCTCCAGCAGACAGATCTAACGGGCCGGAGTCGTAAGCGACGACACTGGCGTCATCAGGGTCGGTAAGACGCACGCGATAAACTGCAGGCGCCACCATCACCGGATCCATAGTGAAGTCACCGTAATCGAGCTCAGTCAGTTCGGTCGCATCGGACAATTCATCATCAGGTCCAGTCACATGCACACCAACCAAGCCAACATCCGGCGCACCATGCAGCACTTGCAAACGCAGCATGGTTTCATCGTAGATGCCGTCTCTGGGCACAATCACTGGTTGGAAGGTGGTGCTATCAAGCGCTGTCGGCTCTAGCAGACCCGCCGCGTAACCCACTGCGACTATGTTGTATTGCAGCAACGCGTCAACGCTGACATCACCTTGAAATACATCGACATTGCCGCCAGGGACAATTGCTTCAACACGAATATCGTAAGTGCCTTCTGGTAAAGCTAAGAATGCGGAAGCCTGCTGGTAGCTGACATCTGCCAACACCTGAGCATCATCCACATATACGTTTACGTTAGGGGCGTCTGGAGAGGCATGTACGACTCGAACAAATGCTTCTCCATCTGGAACAATTATTTCTTCGTCATCATCGTCATCACTACAGCCGGAAATCAATGCTGACGAAATAAGTAGGGCTAATACAGATTTAGTAAGTTTCATTATATTTTTCTCCATCCTCACGCCGAGGTGAGAATGGTTACGGCGGCAAATTAAAATAAGATCAAAAAATATGCAGTTTACGAAGCGTTTTAACTCGTTGATGTGAAGGGTGTAATAGCACCAAGCCAGACAGAATAAAGGGTTAAGCAGTTTTTAGTTGCACCGTATCGGTGAGAAACTTTAACGCTGACTGACAGTCACTCTGTTCCACCAATAACAATTTATCTTCTGCGGATAACGGCAATAGTTCCAGCCAGCGCTGGCAGATCCAACTGGCATCATTAGCCATTGGTTGAGGATAGAGTTCCGCCAAATGATCATAGCGTCGATAAAGCTCACATAGGCCATCAAAGAGATGTTGGGAGGCGTTCGGCAGTTCGCAAGGACGCCAATTAGGCAAGCAGGTGACTTCACCACGTTTTAAACCATCATCTTCCATAAACACCCGCTCCAAGCGAAAGCGTTCAACCCCCTCCACTGTGATCCCCAGCAGCCCATCAGCAGTTTGTTCAAAATCAACCACCTGCACCCGAGTACCGATCGGCAACATATTCACTAGGCTATTTGCGCTGCGTTTCTTCAACATGCAGACACCAAAACCAACATCACTCTGGCATGCCTCTTTTACCAGCCGAATGTAACGGGACTCAAATATCCGCAACTGCATCTTTCCGCCAGGCAACACATGCGCACTAAGGGGAAAGAGCGGGAGAGTGTCTTTAACGACAGTCATAACGCCTCATCTGGATGCCGTTGATTAGGCATCATCTACTACTATTACTTGTTGCTTATACGGTAGGAAACAGCGATCTGATCGGCATACGCAAAGAATGTTTTAATCTAACGAGTCTCGGTAAGCAGTCCTATCCGTCACGGGAGCGGACAAATTCATCTAGCGGTTGCACGGTAAGCCGCTTACCGCCGCCCAACAGATAACTGCTAAGTAACTTATATCGGTCCAGTTCAAATTCAGTACTGCCAGCATCCAAGCACGCCTGCAGATCAGTGGGTTGCAACGCTTCTGCCGAATCACAGCTTTGCAGTAACACCCAATGATCAATCAGATGAAAGCTACGCAGATCACTGAAGCTGTCTTCCTCAATCAGCACCATCGGCTGCTGCCACGGCCATTGAGTCAGTTTCATGCTGTTTAATGCCAAGCCCAGGCGCAGGTTCCACAACTCGGCGGACTCTTGGCCGCAACAGGGGCCTTGGCACTCGCCCAGTTGATAGCCAAAACAGGCACCGTCTCCAGCTTCTAGCTGCAGAAGCCGCAAACAGAGACGATGGGATGTGGCAAGTCCGGTCAGCGCTTTATTCGCCTGATTTTTACTGCGAAAAGTACCGAAGTAGTCAGCTAAGCAGAGTGGGTCTATCTGCTCGGTGAAGACGATCCTGTGGTAACCACGTTCATCACTCTGTAATTGCAGACTGACCACTTTTTTAACCGGCTTTAGCTGTCCATTAAAAAAGGGGCGATGTTGTTTTATTTCGTGCAGCTCCTGCAGTAGCGCCGTTAACTCGCCCGCCGTTTGTGTCCATTCGATATGCCGCACCCGATCTGTCATCTGGTGTCCTTTACTGGTGCTATGATGGCCGCTGAAATGGCTACTCACCCGCTGGTAGAGATTAACGCTCTTACCAACGTAGATAAGTGCCCCGTCATCATCAAAAAAGCGATAGACACCCGGGGCGGCAGGCAGTTGGTCAAACAGATCCGGCGCTAACCCCGGCGGTAAACTTGGTCTTTGGGTAAGAATAGCCACCTGCTGCGCCACTTTGTCGCAGCCAAGTTCGCTCTGCGCATGACGATAAAAAGCCAACATGGCATCAACATCGCCCATCGCCCGATGGCGAGTCACCTGCGGCAACTGATGGCGCTGGATAATAATATCCAGATTGTGCTTGTTGTGTTGTGGATAGAGGGCTCGGGACAATTTAACCGTACACAGTGCAGTAGCTTGCCAAGGCCGCTTTAAGCGGCGAAATTCATTTTTCAGAAAGCCATAATCAAATCTGGAATTGTGGGCAACAAACAGCGCGTCATCAGTCAGCTCCGCGACTTTATCTGCTACGGTGGCAAACAGCGGTGCATCCCGCAGCATTTGGTCACTAATGCCGGTATAGCGAACGATAAACGGGGACAATGGCTGCTCAGGATCGACCAGGCTAGACCAGCGCTCAACCTCCTGACCATCTTCCGTCACCACAATGGCCACTTCGATAATCCGATCACGGGTGGCAACACCGCCAGTAGTTTCCAAATCAACAAACGCCATGCGCATTGAATTTATTTCCCCGTAGTGCCGCAATATCATGGTTTTTTGCAAAGATAATCGACATTATACGTCGAGAAGATCAGATGCGGTTTGTCTGTCACCCATACAAACCATTACAATGCCCTCTTTGCTCGCTACCAGTCTCAGTCAACAGGTCCAGAATGAAAGCCCATATCGAACAGTTGCTATCGCAAACCGTTGAAATCCTTAAGTCTGAACAGGTCATCCCTGCAGAGGTCACTCCCAGGATCCAGGTTGACCGTGCCCGCGATAAAAGCCACGGCGATCTGGCAACCAACTTAGCAATGATGCTGGCAAAGCCTGCCAAGATGAATCCTCGGCAATTAGCAGAACAAATAATTGCCAAGCTGCCCGCCTCTGAGCGGGTTGCCAAAGTGGAGATCGCCGGCCCGGGCTTTATCAATTTCTTCCTCGATAGTGGTTTCCTTGGCAAGCAGATCACTGAAATTGTTGCTGACCCGCGGGCGAACGTCGCCACAGTCGACTCACCACAGACAATTGTGGTGGATTACTCTGCCCCCAATGTCGCGAAAGAGATGCATGTCGGCCATATCCGCTCGACCATTATTGGTGACGCGTTGGTGCGGACATTGGAGTTTCTCGGACACAAAGTGATCCGCGCCAACCATATTGGCGACTGGGGCACCCAGTTCGGCATGTTAATCACCCACCTGGAATCATTGCAGAGCGAGCAGCCCGACGCCGTCAACTCGGAACTCAGTGATCTGGAGAAGTTCTACCGTGAGTCCAAGCAGCGTTATGACGCTGATGAAGTGTTTGCCGAGAAAGCCCGTAATTACGTGGTAAAACTGCAAAGCGGTGACGCTTGGTGCCGTGAGATGTGGCAGAAACTGGTGGACATCACCCTCGAGCAAAACCAAAAAAATTACGACCGTTTGAATGTCTCACTCAACAGCAGCCACACCATGGGCGAAAGCCTGTACAACCCGATGCTGAAAGAGATCGTTGATGATCTAAAAGCCAAAGGGCTGGCGGTTGAGGATGACGGTGCCGTCGTGGTGTTCCTCGACGAGTATAAGAACAAAGATGGTGACCCGATGGGGGTGATCATTCAAAAGCGCGATGGCGGCTACCTTTATACCACCACAGATATCGCTTGCGCCAAGTATCGTCATGAACAGTTACATGCTGATCGCGTGCTCTACTTCATCGATTCGCGACAAGCAATGCATCTGCAGCAAGCTTGGACTATCGTCCGCAAAGCCGGCTATATCCCCGCCGAGATGAGCCTAGAGCACCACGCTTTCGGCATGATGCTGGGCAAAGATGGTAAGCCATTTAAAACCCGCTCAGGTGGCACGGTTAAGCTTTCTGATCTACTGGACGAAGCACAGCAACGCGCTATCGATCTGGTACGCAGTAAAAACCCGGACTTGGCCGCAGATGAACTGGCAAGTATTGCCGACGCAGTGGGTATTGGCGCGGTGAAATATGCTGATCTGTCAAAGAATCGTACCACTGATTACATCTTTGATTGGGACAACATGCTGGCGTTTGAAGGCAATACTGCGCCTTATCTGCAGTACGCATATACGCGTATTCAGTCAATTTTCCGGAAAGCTGGAGTCGACCCGACACAGCTCAGCGGTGAAGTCTCTCTAGTGCAAGCTGCGGAAGAGAACCTGGCGCAAAAGCTGGTGCAGTTTAATGACATCATTCAAAGCGTCGCGACAAAAGGCACACCACATCTGTTATGCGGCTACCTGTTCGAACTGGCAGGCAACTTCATGACGTTCTACGAAGCTTGTCCGGTAAACAAAGATGATGTCGCTGCCGACGTGAAACAAAGTCGCTTACAATTGTGCGCTGCCACAGCCAAAACACTTAAGTTAGGCTTAGACACGCTGGGAATTAAGACACTGGAGAAGATGTAAACCGTGCCAAGGGATTACGCCCACCGCAGTAAGCCAAAGCCCCGTCGCGCTGCAACCAAATCAACGGGGCGCAGCGCTAAAAAGGCTCCGGCGCCGGTAAAGAAACCACCCTATTTCGCCATGGTGATCGCCGTGGCGCTGGTAGGTGCGTTTGGCTACCTGCTGATGCAGCTCAATGGGACAGCGGAAACGCAACCCGCACCAGTGGCAGAAACCACCAAACCCAAGGTCACCACACGTCCGCAAAGCCAGCCGAAGGAAACGCCACTGCCACCGCCGCCAGCGGAGGATTGGCAGTACATCGAAGAGCTGGAAAACAAAGAAGTGGTGGTTGATGTACCACCGCCAGAGCCCAGCCAAGGGCCCTATCAGATGCAGTGCGCTTCGTTCCGCAGTTCAGCACAAGCGGAATCGATGAAGGCAAAAATTGCCTTTCAGGGCAAAGAAGCAATGGTACGACGGGCGGAAGGCAAAAGTGGCACCTGGTATAAGGTGGTACTCGGCCCCTACGAGCAGAAACGTAGCGCCGAAAAAGATCGCCATATCCTCGCCCGTAGCGGTATCAAGACCTGCAAGATCTGGAAATGGCAGGGTTGAGTTCCTGAGCTTGCGTCCCCACATCCTTTTCTATGTGTGAAAGGTGGCTGCTTCCAGCCACCTAAACCAAAGGAAAGATTTGTGACCACTATTGTTTCAGTTCGCCGTAATGGCAAAGTCGTCATCGCCGGTGACGGTCAGGTTTCCCTCGGTAATACCGTGATGAAAGGTAACGCCCGTAAAGTGCGTCGCCTGTATAACAATCGTGTGATCGGTGGCTTCGCTGGCGGTACCGCCGACGCATTTACTCTGTTCGAACGCTTTGAAGCCAAGCTAGAGATGCATCAAGGCCACCTGCAAAAAGCCGCCGTAGAGCTCGCCAAAGACTGGCGCTCCGATCGAGCGCTACGCCGCTTAGAAGCGCTGTTAGCCGTTGCGGATCATGAGAGCTCACTGATCATTACCGGTAATGGTGATGTCGTGCAGCCAGAACATGATCTGATCGCCATCGGCTCTGGTGGGCCATTCGCCCAAGCCGCCGCATTAGCTCTGTTGGAAAATACCGAGCTGGAAGCAAAAGAGATCGCAGAAAAAGCCCTGACGATTGCAGGCGACATCTGCGTCTTTACCAACAGCTTCCATACCATCGAAGAAATTGACAGTAACAACGCATAAGCAAGTACCCGCGTTGCAGACAGGATCAGAACATGTCCCAAATGACCCCGAGAGAAATTGTCCACGAATTAGACCGGCATATTATCGGTCAGGACGACGCTAAACGCGCCGTTGCCATTGCCCTGCGTAATCGCTGGCGCCGGATGCAGTTGGAGCCAGAGTTACGTCAGGAAGTCACGCCAAAAAATATCCTGATGATCGGCCCGACCGGTGTCGGCAAAACCGAGATCGCCCGTCGTTTAGCTAAATTGGCTAATGCCCCATTTATTAAGATCGAAGCTACCAAATTCACCGAGGTGGGTTATGTAGGTAAAGAGGTTGATAGCATTATCCGTGACCTCACCGACATGGCAATGAAGATGGTGCGCGAGCAGGAGACGGAACGCTTCAAGTACCGGGCAGAAGAGTTGGCCGAAGAGCGCATTTTGGATGCCTTGCTGCCACCACCACGCAACCAGTTTGGTGAGCCAGAAGCAACCTCAGATAGCAATACCCGTCAGGTGTTTCGGAAAAAGTTACGGGAAGGTCAACTCAACGATAAAGAGATCGAGATTGAGATCGCACAGCCACAAGTCGGCGTAGAGATCATGGCACCACCCGGCATGGAAGAGATGACCAACCAGCTACAAGGGATGTTTCAAAATATCGCTGGACGCGGCACCGAAGGTAAATCTCGTAAACTAAAAGTATCAGAAGCACTAAAATTGGCGACCGAAGAGGAAGCAGCCAAGCTGATTAACCCTGAAGAGCTTAAAGAAAAAGCGCTGGAATCAGTAGAACAGCATGGCATCGTGTTCATTGATGAGATCGACAAGGTCTGCAAACGTGCCGACACATCAGGCCCCGATGTCAGCCGAGAGGGCGTACAGCGTGATCTCCTGCCATTGGTGGAAGGCTGCACGGTCAATACCAAGCATGGCATGGTGAAGACTGACCATATCCTGTTTGTCGCCTCCGGCGCATTCCAGATGGCTAAGCCATCAGATCTGATCCCAGAACTGCAGGGGCGCCTACCGATCCGTGTTGAGTTAGGCGCACTTAGTAGCGACGACTTTGTACGCATCTTGACGGAGCCCAAAGCATCACTGACAGAGCAATATCGAGCACTGATGGCTACCGAAGGTGTATCAGTTGAGTTCACTGACGATGGCATCAAAAAGATCGCCGACGCCGCCTGGCAGGTCAACGAAACAACAGAAAACATCGGTGCCCGACGTCTGCATACCGTGATGGAACGCTTAATGGAGGAGGTCTCTTTTGACGCCTCCGATAAACAAGGCGAGTCACTACTGATCGATGGCCAATATGTCACCGACCATCTGGATGCACTGGTCGAAGATGAAGATTTAAGTCGCTTCATCCTCTAATGGCCGGACCGCAACTCACAGGCATTACGCTAAATCGCGCTGAACGGCTCCTGACAGTGCGTTTTGATGACGGGGAAGCCTATGCCATTCCCTGTGAGTTGCTGCGCGTCTCCAGCCCCTCTGCTGAAGTTCACGGTCATGGTAAACCGGTGTTAGTCAGCCATAAGCGCGAGGTCAATATCAAGGCAATTGAAAGGGTAGGCAACTACGCCGTCAAACTGATATTTGACGATGGCCATGATACCGGCATCTACCCCTGGCAACTGCTGTATATTCTCGGGCGGGATCAAAGCAAGATCTGGCAAGATTATCTGCAACGCTTAGCTGCTCAGAAAGGCAGTAGAGAGCCGCTAATACCGGTGCAGGTGAAGTTTTCAGACTAAATAACACCCATCAACCAGCCGGAACTCAGGCATTAAAAAAGGCAGCGAACGCTGCCTTTTTTATTTCCCGCAAGGGGAATTAGCCGTTTACGCTGTCTTTCAGTGCTTTACCAGCAGTGAATGCAGGAACGTTAGCCGCAGCGATCTGGATCTCTGCACCCGTCTGAGGGTTACGACCAGTGCGCGCAGCACGGTGAGAGATCTTAAATGTGCCGAAGCCTACCAGCTGTACTGGATCGCCTTCTTTCAGGCTTTGCGTCACTGATGCCAGCAGCACATCCAGTGCATCTTTTGCTTTAGCTTTGCTCAGATCTGCGCCTTCGGCAATCTTGTCGATCAGCTCGGTTTTGTTCATTGGAAAGTATCCTCGTTGTTATTAGTAATCTGACGTTTTCGCCAACTCTCTGGGAATTAATGAAGCAAAAGCGGCTTGGAAGCAAGCCGCATTGTATTTATTTACCTGATATTGGAAAAAAGATCACGAAAATTCCCCGCATCACGGGGCTTTCAGCGCATTTTTTAGACTTTGAACTCAGAAATAGCCGAGCTTAAATGAGCAGCCTGCTCTGCCACCTGTCCGGTTGCTTTTGCGTTGTGTTCACTGGCTTCCGCTGATTGAGCAGCAATATCACGAATGTTGGTCACATTGCGGTTCACTTCCGCCGCCACATGGCTCTGCTCTTCAATTGCTGTCGCAATCTGCGTACTCATATCCATAATATGAGTCACATCAGAAGTGATCTGACTCAACAGATCACCAGCGGCTGCCGCCTGCTCTGCACTGCCCATCCCCTCTTCTCGACACGTCGTCATCAATTGCACGATATCAACGGTACGAGCCTGAAGGTTATCAATGATATTTGCGATCTCTTGGGTCGACTCCTGGGTACGCATGGCCAAATTACGCACTTCATCTGCAACAACCGCAAAACCACGCCCCTGTTCACCGGCACGGGCGGCTTCAATCGCGGCATTCAACGCCAATAAATTGGTTTGTTCTGCGATACCACGGATCACATCAAGCACTGAACCGATAGTCACGCTGTCATTCTCTAACTGTGAAACCACTTCGGAGCTTTGCACCAAACGCTCTGACAAACTACGGATGCGATCCACAGTCATGTCCACTTCCGACTTACCAGCTTCAGCATTACGGTTAGTCTCTTCGGCATTATTGGCGGCCATTTCAGTGTTCTTGGCAATCTCCTCAATGGTGGCTCCCATCTCGGTCGCTGCGGTAGCCACCATGTCAGTTTCAGACAGCTGGCTTTGCATACCATCAAGCGTATGTTCTGAGTTGGACGACAGTTCTTCAGTGGCACTATTAAGCGAATTAACCGCATCCGTGACCTCGACGATCAAAGCGCGGAAGTTATCCATCATGTGATTAAAATTCTCGCTAACCTGCCCCAGTTCATTGTCTTCATTCACTTCCACTCGCAACGTTAAGTCGTTTGTTTCAGCGACCCGTCGCGTCATTACGCGTAACGCCTGAACGGGACGATTAATGGCACGAGAGATCTGAATGTTCAGTACCAACAGTAAGATGATCACCACCACCGCGAAAATAGTTAATATGGTATTGATACTGGCTTCTTTGGTGGTAATTTCTTCGTCAATATGCAGTTCGACTGCGGCAAGCAGCTCTTCACTTTGATGGATCACTGCACGCAACTCACCTCTTATGCCACTATTTTGATCCAGCCCTATTTTTTGCGCACCGGCAGCAAACAACTCAAATTGACTTTGATAATTACCTAACAGCGCCGTTAATTGGGATTTCGTGCCAGAGGCCAATTTACTGCCTTTGACATCGTTCAACAGTGACTGCATATTTTTACTAAATTTATCCAGATATTTAGCATCACTGCGCAACATAAAATCTTTTTCATTGCGGCGTAGCTGCAACATACCAGCCGCCAACTGATAATTCTTTTGAGCGTACAACAGCTCCTCAACATCATGCACCGCGCTTCGCAGAGCACCATTTAGCCCAGACTTATGATCCAAACCAATAACCCGCTGTTCGGCGATCAGCTGCTTGAATAGTTGATGATATTGGTCGATCACCGCTTTCAAGCGGTTTTCCTCTTCGACTATGGTTTCATTGTCCAAACGGGTCTGCAACAAAGCCAACGTCTGCTGAAAAGTAGCGACCTCTTCAGTAAATTTGCCTTCATATTTGTCCAGCTTACGTGCCAGAAAGTCTTTTTCATGGCGCCGTAACATCAACATAGAGCTGTTAAGCTTTTCCGTTTCCAGTGATGCCCGATGTAAGTCTCCAACACTGCTCATCCCCAACGCGCTAGCGACAGCCAACACAACAAGTGCGACAAGGCTTATCACCGTATTCAATTTTAGCTTTTGGCTTATCAACATCGCTCAACAAACTCCATCTATATCAGGGGCTGATCAATTCTATCGGCACCATTGGTTAATGGTTTAGCCGACAAAGAAAGATAAGCCAAAGTCTAGGCAGAAAATCTTGGTCATGCCTCATCTCTCTTTAAAGATCAGCAGCTTTAGTCACAGGATCGATGAGTTATGTCTATAAATAAGAGATAGCTCTCGTTACAAGGCTCTCACTATGGCTGCACCTTCATTGGCAGAAAATTTTGATCGTTACTTTGGCATCCGTTATGCGAAGAACCCGGCGCTGAAAAATTTTGCCTATCGCATCCGCCATCAGGTCTATGCGCAGGAACTGGGCTGGGAAGCCCCCAATCAAGATGAAATAGAGACAGATAGCTGTGATCCCTATGCTCACGTTTGCCTACTGGAGCATAAAACCAGCGGCCAGTATGCAGGAACTATCCGCCTAGTTATTCCCCCGGCCCATGCTGCCAATCAACCGCTACCCTTTGAGCAGCATTGCCTGCAAAGTTGTTGGCGCAGTGTGATCGATCCGGAAAGTCTGGAACGGGGCACATTCGGCGAAATATCCCGACTGGCAGTGCCTGACACCTTCCGCCGTAGGCAAGATGAAAAGGGTAAGCCGTTTGTCCTCGGTGAGAGCTCCACGGCACGGGCATTTACCGAAGAGGAGCGGCGAAATTTCCCCAACATCGCCATCGGCCTCTACTTGGCCGCCATCGCCATGGTGGATATCTGCCATCATCAGCATGTATTTGTGATGATGGAGCCACGTCTGCAGAGGCACCTAATGCGCTTTGGCCTGCCTTTCGAACAATCTGGTGAGGCGATGGAATACCACGGTACCCGGGCGCTATACATGCTGCCGAAAGCCAAACTCACCCGCTATCTATCAGACGATATCCAAGAGCTCTACGATCTGATCAAAGCGCAATTAGACCAGCAGCTCACGCTGATCCCATTTTGTCCGACAATGCAATGAGCGAATTTAACTACGCTGAAGCGTTTTCCCGCAATATTGGCTGGCTAACGGAAGATGAACAACAACAGCTTAGACGCAGTCGCATCGCCATTGCCGGAATGGGCGGTGTCGGCGGGGCACATCTACTTACCTTGGTGCGTCTGGGCTGTCAGCATTTTCATATCGCCGACCTCGACCAGTTTGAACAAGCCAATTTCAATCGTCAGGCAGGAGCCAGGTTAGATACCTTGCAGCAACAGAAAGCGGCAACCCTCGCCGACATGGCGAGGCAGATAAACCCTGAGGTGGAGATCCGTCTGTTCGAACAGGGGGTGAACAAAGATAACCTGGAGCCCTTTCTTGCCGACATCGATCTCTATATGGATGGCCTGGACTTCTTCGTGTTACCCGTGCGCCGACTGGTTTTTGCCAGATGCCGAGAGCTGGGCATTCCGGCTGTCACGGCCGCGCCACTAGGCATGGGCGCGGCATTATTAAGCTTTCTGCCAGACAGTATGCCTTTTGATGATTACTTCGGCCTTAATGATCAATCGATGCTCGAGCAATATCTGCGCTTCTATGTTGGTTTAGCACCAAAAGCTGCGCATCGGAATTACTTGGTGCTACCAGAGAAGATTGATTTAGCGAATAAAAAGGGGCCGTCGACCATCATGGGCTGCGAAATGTGTGCAGGCGTAGCTGCGACTCAAGCGCTGAAATTGCTACTGAAACGCGGCGCAGTCAAGCCTGCGCCTTGGAGCTTTCAGTACGATGCCTACTGCAACCGTCTGGCTAGCAGCTGGCGGCCGGGTGGCTATAAGCACCCTTTACAACGGCTATTGCTATGGCTGGCACGCCGCCATTTAAGAAAACAGGGTGCCGATATTTAACTCATAGTTCGCATTGATACAGCTGCAAAACGCCTTCAAGGCGCTCATTTTCAACCACCAACAACACGGTAATATTTAACTCATGCATAGTATCGGCGGCCTCCTGCAGCCTAGCCGATGGCGATATTACCCTTGGCCCCACGGTCATCACATCGGCTGCTGTTTGACGCAAAAAACTGTCTTCATATTTTTCTATCGCCCGACGAATATCACCATCAGTGATGATCCCTCGTAACTCGTCGCCATCCATCACGATCGCGACACCCAAACGCCCCTCTGTCGCCACCTGGATAACCTCTTTGGTGGAGGCAGTAGGCGCCAATATTGGCAGTTGCTCGCCACGCATCACATCCCGCACTCGAGTCAATAAGCGACGCCCCAAACTGCCCCCGGGATGAAAACGCGCGAAGTCAGATGGTTGAAAATCTCTGGCGACCATTAAGGCCATGGCTACCGCATCTCCCATAGCCGCCGTTGCTGTCGTTGAAGAGGTTGGCGCCAAACGCAGCGGACACGCTTCCTCTGCTACTGCAATCGACAGATGAAAATCCGCGTTGCGCGCCAAGGTGGAATCAAGGTTACCCGTCATCGCAATCAGGGTGTTCTTATTCGCTTGCATAAAGGGGATCAAGCCGATCAGCTCTTCACTCTCTCCAGAGTTGGAGATCGCCAATAAAATATCGTCTTTACCGACCATCCCTAGGTCGCCATGCCAAGCCTCCGCTGGATGCAAAAAGAAACTGGGAGTCCCTGTACTGGCCAGTGTGGCGGCGATCTTCTTCCCTATCAGGCCCGATTTTCCCATGCCGGTGACGACCAACTTGCCTTGACTGGCAAGGATAGTGTCTATCGCTAGGTCAAAACTCGCATCCAGTTGTTGCTTTAGATCGGAAATGGCATTGGCTTCCAGTTCAAATACTCGCAATGCCTGTTGGGTATGATTCATATGCTTGTCTTAAAGAGTAAAATGAATAGCTTGGCACAAGCTACGCTGATGCTCCAGCGGTGACAAGCAACCGGATCAAAGCCATTGAGTTTTTTTGTCGCCTGAAATTATATGCTCACTTTCGCCCACAACCGTTCAGCGACCTTCTCTAAGGGCTCTGAACGCTGCTGAGCCAACCAACCCGCCAACGCTGCCGCGACACAAGGGTATGACAAAGGCATCTTCGCTGGGGTAGCCAAGAATTCGTTCAACGATGACGCTGACAAGGTATCCATCACCTGAGCCAATTGCAGTTTCGCTAATGTCGCGGCGTTTGATTCCTGCTCAAACTGCCCCACTAACGGCTTTACCAGCAATTTTTTACCCAGAAAAAGCGCTTCAGATGGCAGTTCGAAACCACTGTTACATATCACCCCTTCCGCATCGGCAAGATCGTTGGCAAAGCTGTGCTTGCTCAAGGGTAACCACTGAATATGTTGCTGTAACTTCGCGCTTGAGATCGCCGGATGATAACAATAAAAATTCGTATTGGGCTGAGACAACAGCATGGTTTCAATCTTGATTAACGCTTCAAACGGCAGATAAACAACCACCTTATTTTTCAACGCCGGTAAGCTGCGATGCTCAATATCGATGATTGGGGGCAAAATGGTCTGGTCAAAATGGTGCCAGTGCAACCCTATATGCTCAGAGGCGGGGGCAAAACCGCTCATTAATATACGTGCAGCCAAGTTATAACCACGCTTAGGCACATCATAACGAAACGATGCTTGGTGACTTAAGGCAAGGCTGGGTACCCCTTGTAGTTTTGCTGCCCACGCAGTGACAGGCTCAAAATCGGTAATAACAAGGTCATAGGCACTCAAATCAAGCGAACGAATATCTCGCCATAATTGCCGCAAGCTGGCCTGTTTAAGCGTTTGCCATAGATTAATCGAGCCCGCAGAAACGGCAAAAGTCAGTCCTTGGCGCCAAAAAAAGTCACCAAACGGCTGCATATCAAATAGCTGATCTAACGGCCGGCCACTGACCAAGTAATCGGTTGCAATTCCCGCTTCAGCTAACGCCTTTGCCATAACCCGCGCACGAGTCATGTGACCATTTCCCGTGCCCTGTACCCCATACAGTATCTTCATCTACGACTTCTCAACGTCAGGCTCCCTACGGGAAATCAAAATCTCTCTATCCAACCAACGGCACCCGGCACTTACAGGCTGTGCTACACCAGTGAAATAACCGCTGTTGCGACCGTTATACCCAGCAGTGCGCCACAGACGACATCCGCCGGGAAGTGCACTCTTAGCATCACGCGGGAGTAACCCACCAAGCACGCCCAGCCATAGGCCAGCCACTGAATCTCTGCGAAAAATGTACTCAACATGGTCGCCATCACAAACGCCGCGGCCGTATGACCAGAGGGCAAACTAAACTTATCGGAAGGGGTTACCACGGCAGCGATACCGAGATTGGCTTGGGCAGGACGATTACGTTTAAAGCCATTTTTCAACAGCCAATAGATCGGTCGCTCAATAAGAAAAGCGGTCAAGGTGGCGATCAGAAAGGCGGTACCGCGCTCGGGGAATAAGCACCAAGCCATCAGCCCGACAAGCGGATACCAATAACCATCACCGGTTCTCGATAAGTAACGACAGGCAGTGACCAGACCAGGCCAACGATTAGCGCCAGAAAGGCGAAGAAATAACTGCTCATCAAGTTGCTTCAGACTCAATATGTTCATGAGGCACCTCCAACTAAGTTAGTTGCCAAGCTAAGGTGCATCAATGACAACAACATGACAGAAACAAGAAGGCTATATTTCAACCAGTTGACGAGGGCTGGCACCAATCGATGGCTCCGGCATCGAGTCGTTTTTCTGAAACTTATTTTGTGCGTTGATTCATACTCAGGCGGTAACTTCGTTGCCGCCGACAACGGTAAAGCGCATGCTCAACTTAATTCACGACAGGATCGCTGCAGCATGAAAAACATCACTTCACTCTCCTCATTTGGATGCTCAGCGCTATTGGCGCTCAGCCTAACCGCTTGCCAGCAGGCACCGGCAAATCCAGACACCCCTGGCTTAAGTGATGCCCTTGATCTGAGCCCGGTAGCCGTTGAGTTAAACGATAGCGGACTGCCTGCCGATTGGCAGAAACACGCGGTGTTTATGGAGATCTACATTCGGGGCTATCAGGACAGTGATGGTGATGGTATTGGCGACTTTAATGGCCTGACCTCACACCTCGATTACCTGCAAGATCTCGGAATAAAAGGGATCTGGTTGATGCCAATGATGCAAAGTCAGGATCGCGATCATGGCTATGCAGTAACCGACTATCGCAAAGTTGAACCCGATTACGGCAGTTTGGACGACTTCAAACACTTCCTAAACGAGGCCCACCGCCGTGGCATCGGGGTGATCATTGACTACCTAATTAATCATAGCGCTGCACAGAACCCACTGTTCCTCGATTCAGATAAACATCTAGCGGGTAAACGTGACTGGTATATTTGGCGTGACGATTTTCAACACTGGCCGAACTGGGGGGGCAACGAAACCTGGCATGCCGGAACTGACGGTTTCTATTACGGTATTTTTTGGGATCAAATGCCCGATTTTAATCTGCGTCATCCCGAGGTAGTCAGCTTCCACCAAAACAACTTACGTTACTGGCTTAATTTAGGGGTCGATGGGTTCCGCTTCGACGCCGTCGGCACACTGTTCGAAAACGGCAGCAGCGCCATGCTCAATCAGCCAGACAATCACCGCTTCCTCGCCGATAGCATCCGTCCGATCGTGATGGAATATCCCAATCGCTATATGGTCTGCGAAAATCCGGATGGCCCCATGCCCACCGCAGAATCTTGTGGTAGTGCGTTCTATTTCGGTCTACAAGGCGCCATTCTTGCCAGTGCTAAGTTTGGCAAAACCAAGCAGCGCATGAAGGATCGACTAGAGAATGCACCGATGGCGCAACTGGCCACGCTGTTAGCCAACCACGATTCATTTGCTGGCGGCCGAATCATGGAGCAACTAAAGGGCGACGAGGGTAGCTATCGCATGGCTGCGGCAACACTGCTGACCCTGCCTGGTACACCTTTTATCTACTACGGTGAAGAGATAGGGATAGGTCATAGCCTCGACATCACCGATCCGGATCCCGACCACAGATTACGAACCCCGATGAGCTGGACTGACGACGCCAACAGTGCAGGCTTCACCACCGGCACACCATTTCGAGCCGTCGCTAATAATGTCGCGACGCATAACGTTGCTGCCGCGCTTGAACAACCGAGCTCATTACTCAACCACTACCGCCACTGGATCCAGTTACGTAATCAGCAGCCAGCCTTGCAGAGCGGCAACTACCAAGCGGTTGAAGTCACCGATAAACGGATCTTTGCGTTTACCCGAACACTTGATGATGACGTACGTCTGGTACTACTGAACTACAGCTCGCAGCCCGTTGAACTGACACTGACCGATAACTGTTGGCAGATTATCGACAGCTATCCCAACAGCCCCCTTGCCGGGACTTTACCGACGACGGTGAGTTTACCGCCACAAACAGCGACATTAGCGCAGCCCTGCGAGTGAAACAGCAGCTGCGTTAAATCAAATAGTTAGCGAGCATTGCAACACGGAGATCGCTTTGCACTAGAAAGGCGCTTATACTCTTTGTCGTTAAGCGAGCCTCGAGCTAAAAAGCCGTTATCAATCAAGGAGACAGTTATGGAATACAACACCTCGGAACTGTGCGATATCTATCTCGATTCCGTCGATGTGGTAGAACCCATGTTTGCATCCTACGGAGGACGCAGCTCCTTCGGTGGTCAGGTCACCACCATTAAATGTTTTGAAGACAACGGCTTAATCCGCGACGCGGTGCAGGAAGATGGTAGCGGACGCGTGCTGTTAATCGATGGCGGCGGCTCATTACGCCGAGCGCTAGTGGATGCAGAGATTGCCGAAACGGCGACCGATAATGGCTGGGAAGGCTTGGTAGTTTATGGCTGTATTCGCGATGTCGATGCCGTCGGTGAATTTGAGCTAGGCGTACAGGCGCTGGCGTCTATTCCTGTTGGCGCAGACGGCGAGAGCATTGGTGAAGTTGACGTAGCAGTCAATTTTGGCGGTGTGACTTTTCTACCGGAAGATCACCTTTACGCCGACACCACAGGCGTGCTGTTATCTGCCGAGCCTCTCGACATAGAATAACCCTCGTTGAACAACACTCCAGAACTCCGCCCCGGACGGTATCGCCACTTTAAAGGTGGCGAGTATCAGGTAATCGATCTCGCCCGTCACAGTGAAACCGAAGAGTGGATGGTACTCTACCGACCGCTTTACGGAGAACAGCAGTTATGGGTGAGACCGCTTGCCATGTTCACAGAAAAAGTCAGCCATCAAAATAAAACAGTGGCGCGCTTCACACCCGTCGAATGAGCAACTTGGCGTTGACGCTAATTTCCTTAAAGTGGTCGGTCATCTAACACGGATGCACGTTTAAAGAATGATTTAAGGAGATGCTGTTATGGGTGCAGTATTGGAAGCAACCATCATTGGATGCCTCTATTTTATCCCTATATTTCTCACTGCAAATCTACTCCAAGCTGGCCGCCGCACGGTTTTTCCTTGTATCGTCGCCGCAGGTGTGTGTTGCAGTATGACAGAGTTAGTTAGCCTGATCGCACTGCCAGAGTGGTCCTCTGCTGGGGCGATTTTGGGGGCGTCAGCGTTGCTGTTTACCTTGGTGCTTGATGCTAAATGGTATTTGGCTGCAGGTATCGTCGCGATCAGCTATCTTGTGCAAATGGGAATGACTGAAACCGGCACCATGCTACTGAACGCTGTATAGATTTTTTTGTGAGCTAAATCAGCACACCGGTAACAAGCTGGCACTCAAACTGCAATCAATCACTATAATCATTCGATAGTTGGATAATCGCACCAATATCGAACGTGATGAATCATGAGCCGATCTCGACGCACCTTAGTGGTGCAATGTAAGGAAGATGATGCCAGCATCACCATTGTGGCCAGACACTCCTCTGACTGAGGAACGCAAACAAGCGTTGCTTGATAAGCTCACACAGCCATTTAACGAGTTGTGTGAGCAACTTCAGTTGCCTGATAGCTACAGAGAGCTACTCACGCAAATCTATCTGCCGTTAGGTGAGTGGATCTCTCGTCAACGCCTACTCCAAGGCAAGCTTTGCTATGTTTTCGGTGTCAACGGTGGTCAGGGTAGCGGTAAGTCAACCTTGTGCCATTTCCTCAAGCTGGTGATGGAGCAGGGTTTTGATCTGCGTACCGTTGGTTTCTCCGTTGATGACCTCTACCTCAGTAAACGTAGCCGTCATGTATTAGCTCGCAATCAGCACCCATTATTGGCAACCCGCGGCGTGCCTGGCACCCATGATGTGGCATCAGGTCTCGAACTGCTCAACCGTTTACGTACGTTACGGGCGAACGAAGCGACCTATCTACCCAGCTTTAACAAAGCGGTTGATGATTGCGATCCCATGGAAGCTTGGCAGACCTGTGAAGGCCCGGTGGACTTGGTTATTTTTGAAGGTTGGTGTGTCGGCACCCCCGCCCAAAGCGAAGCTTCTCTGGCGATCCCAATGAACGCCCTCGAACGTGAAGAGGATGCTGATGGCCAGTGGCGGCGCTATGTTAATCAGCAATTAGCTGGACCATACCAAACGCTATTCGCCCGTATTGACGCCCTATTAATGCTGAAAGTGCCAGACCTAAACGCTGTTAAACAATGGCGTGGTCAGCAAGAACAACAGCTTCAGGCGAAAGCCGGAAAACAGGCTGGCGTGATGGACGAAGAGAGCTTAGCTCGTTTTCTGATGCATTATCAGCGACTGACTAATCACGCACTGAAAACCTTACCCGATTTGGCTGACATCTGTTTTCACCTCAACGAAAGCCACGGTATCGATAAGGTGCAAATAAACAAAATGCTTTGCTAATGAGGAGGTGATTTATCGTTAGTCCCCAAGCCCAACTGATCGTCTATAGCGATCTAGACGGCACACTGCTAGATCATCACAATTACAGTTTTGCAGCTGCGCAACGCTCTCTGGCACTACTGGCAAGCGCTAATTTCCCCCTGCTCCTTAATACCAGTAAAACATTTTCGGAAGTGATAAGTCTGCGCCACCAGCTCGATAATCATCATCCATTTATCATCGAAAATGGCAGCGCCATCTGTATACCAGCAAATTATTTTGTCTGGCTTGACGGTATGTTGTCGACCCAGCTTTACGCTGGTGAGCAGCGCTATTTCATCCAAAATCTAGGCCCCAACTACAGCAACATCATTAAGGTGCTGCACCAACTTCGCAAGCAGCACGGCTATCAATTTACCGGCTTTGCCGATATGTCTGATGCCGACGTGGCAGATTGTACTTCACTGCCTCTGGCGGATGCCCAGATGGCGAAACGCCGACAGGCCAGTGAGCCGATGTTATGGCAAGACAGTGACGCCGCATTGACGCAGTTAAAGCTGCAACTCAAGCCCCTTGGCTTAAAAGTACTCAAAGGTGGGCGCTTCTTGCATGTGATGGGGCACGTAGACAAAAGCACTGCACTGGATTGGTTGCAACCCCATTTCGCCCGAAAATATGCACAGTTCAAACAGATCACAGTCGCCTTGGGTGACAGCCAAAATGACCTATGCATGCTTGAACGTGCTGACATTGGCGTGGTTATCCCCGATGCCAAAAATCAACGGTTAAGCCCTGTGGGCAAGCAGATAAAGTTTGCATCCCAGCAAGGCCCTGAAGGCTGGGACGCAGTAATGTATCCACTGATATTAGACATTATAAATTCATTACCTGAGAAGGAATTCATGCATGGCTGATTTTTACCAGAACGGTCTGGTGACCACACTTCATAATCTCACACAGCGGCCACTGGATGAGTTAGAACAGGAGCTGGCCAGCTTCTCTCGTCAACGCCCTATGTCACTGGTATTGCCGTCTCTTTATTCGGAGCTTCAAGCGCCGGCATTGGACAATATTGTCGAGGAGCTCAAAGGAGCCACCTACCTCAATGAAGTGGTTATTGGTCTCGACCGCGCCTCAAAAGAGGAGTTTGAACATGCCAAGGAGTACTTTTCCCGTCTACCACAACACCATAGGATCCTATGGAACGATGGACCAAGGCTGCGCGCGTTAGATCAGCTACTGGTCGACAAAGGCTTAGCCCCGGAGCAGCCAGGTAAAGGACGTAACGTCTGGTATTGCTTTGGCTATGTACTCGCTTCCGGTCGCGGTAAGGCTGTAGCACTGCACGATTGCGATATCGTCACCTATCAGCGGGAGATGCTCGCACGTTTGATCTATCCAGTGGCCAACCCGTCATTTAACTATGAATTTTGTAAGGGCTACTACTCACGTTGGTCCGATGGCAAGCTCAATGGTCGTGTCTGCCGCCTGTTGGTCACCCCACTGATCAAAGCGTTGAAAAAAATCTGTGGTTACGACGACTATCTGGAGTACCTGGATAGCTTCCGTTACGCCCTTGCTGGGGAGTTCTCAATGCAGGCGGATGTGCTACGCGAGCTCCGCATCCCAAGCGATTGGGGACTGGAAATCGGTGTACTCTCAGAAGTCTATCGTAACTACAATACGAACCGATTGTGCCAAGTCGATATCGCCGATGTGTATGATCACAAGCATCAAGATCTCTCCATCGACAACCATGATGCCGGACTGGCAAAAATGGCAACAGATATTGCAAAAGCGATGATGCGCAAGCTGGCCACGCAAGGGCATGTGTTTAATTCTGGCGCGTTTCGTAGCCTAAAGGCCACCTACTTTAGGTCGGCACTCGACTTTATCGAAAACTATTACAACGATGCCAAGATCAATGGCTTGACCTTGGATCGCCATGCAGAGGAGGAAGCGGTAGAGCTGTTTGCCAAGTGCATAACTGAAGCTGGCGAAGCATTCCTCGCCAATCCATCAGCAACACCGTTTATCCCCAGCTGGAACCGGATCACCAGTGCTGTTCCTGATTTTCTTGACCGCCTCTACGATGCCGTAGAAGCAGACAACAGCTAAGCGATAAACACTCACAAGGTGCTAAATAGAACGCCCGCATATTGCGGGCGTTTTTTTATGAAGCAATCGTAATCGTTCAGCTATTCCATACTAGGCACCAACCAAGCACATTGGTACGGTGCCAATTCGAATTCATGCAGCGCCACTGTTTTTCCAGTTAACAATTCATCACAGCCCGCGGCTGTGAATTGCTGCGGTATTTTTTCAATGCCATGCACCTCATGGGGGTAGGCTGTTAGGTTATGTATACAAAGGATCTGCTCCCCGGAGTGCGGATCACAGCGGATAATGGCAAACAAGGTGTCTGATAACACCAATGCCTCCTGAGAAGCGTCGGGGCTAAACGCATGATGACTGCGCCGGATCTTAATGATCTCAGTGAGTGCTGAAAAAATCCGCGACTGGTCACTGGCGGGATCGCACAATAGCCCGTTTAACTCATCACTTTGCCATTTATGACGGTTAATTGAACGTGTCCTTCCCGTTAGCTCGACCTGCTCCAAATCGTTAGGTGTTGCAGTCAAACTATGGATATATAGGGCAGGGATCCCTTGCAGCGATAGCATAATGGTTTGCGCACACAAGAATCGCGAGATCTGAAAAGTGTCTGGCCCATTCCGCGTTCCCTGAAGCGCTTCAAATAACGATATGTTCAGTTCATACGGACTCTTTGTACCATCACCGTTAGCTTTCATACTGACAAAGCCACCGAACTGATGCACAGATTCAATCAAATCGGTTATTTCATGCTTAGGAATGATCCCTTCGACCGCCCGGACACCAATACCATCATGGGAAGCGGTGAAATTTAGAAAGCAGCAACCGGCAGGAAAAGCAGGTAGTGATCGCGCCCAACGCGTGAGATAGCTGGCATTACCACGGTTCAAGCCGTGTAGGATCAGCGGTGGCAAAGCAAAGTTGTACACCATCTGTGCCTCATCGCCACTGCCAAAATAGCTAATATTCTCTTCGTGAGGCACGTTAGTTTCCGTGATAAGAACCAGCCCTGGATCCAACCAACGGAAGATATCCCGCATCAGCTTCACCACTTCATGGGTTTCGGGTAGGTGAACACATTTACTGCCTAGGGTTTTCCATAAAAAGGCCACGGCATCGAGGCGAATGTAACGAGACCCCTTGACGATATACTCAAGCAAGATATCGATCATCTCGATCAGTACATCTGGATTAGCAAAATTCAGATCGATCTGATCATCACTGAAAGTGGCCCAGACATGCTTCACCCCTTGACGGGTATAAACATCCACTATCAGCGGACTGGTTCTGGGCCGAACCACCGAGCTGTAATCAGCATCAGGATCCGACTCGACAAAAAATTCCTTGCCTTCCCCCTCACCATTAATGAAATCAATGAACCAAAGGCTCTGACGGGAGGTATGGTTACACACCAGATCCGCCATCAAGTCGAAAGACTGCGCAATCTGCGCAACATCGTCCCAAGTACCGAGCTTATAGTTCACAGCCCGATAGTCGATCACTGAAAAACCATCATCTGAGCTGTAGGGAAAAAACGGTAAAATATGCACGGCAGAGAAAGTGTCCGCTAAATGCTGACGCAGAAATTGATTCAATACCTGCAGCGGCCGCTTACCCTCTTGCAATAAGCTATCGCCATAGGTGATAAGAATAATATCTGACTCGTCCCATCGCCCTTTTCTCGTCCTTTGATACGCTGCCGTTCGCGCCTCAATCTTAAGCATCAGCTTTGCTAAGCAATCGTCACTGCCATAGATCCGCTGTAAACGTTGGGACAAGATCTCTGACAACGTCGCCAATGTTCGCTGATCTGCCATCGGTTCACCTCCTGAGATTGCTCTATTATGGTGCAAACTTACCCCTTTAGTATCAAATTCTGGTGCAAGTTGGCTTCTATTCTTCACCCTTTAGCGGTCAGAGGTAGATATCCTCAATCCCTGTGAAAACACCGTATAGACATAGCATTCGCTGTGCCAATCATAAAAATATTTTAACTTGGCATCCTGTTTGCTGTGTCTTTATCACAAAGTTTAGTTTCAGGAGTGTCACATATGATACGCAAATGTTTATTTCCGGTGGCGGGCTACGGCACACGCTTTTTACCGGTAACCAAATCAATGCCAAAAGAGATGCTCCCCGTCGTGAACAAGCCGTTGGTGCAATACGGTGTTGAGGAAGCCGTTGACGCTGGTCTGGATCAAATAGGCTTCGTCACCGGACGAGGTAAGCGCGCTATCGCTGATCATTTCGATATTAGTTATGAGCTCGAAAATGAGATCGCCGGTACATCGAAGGAAGCATTTCTTACTGATATACGCACGCTGATCGAAACCACCGATTTTTCCTACACCCGCCAGAACCACATGAAAGGGCTTGGCCATGCCATTCTTTCCGGAGAAACCTTGGTAGGTAATGAACCGTTTGCGGTGGTATTGGCCGATGATCTCTGTCTTGGCGAGGACGACGGCGTTTTGAGCCAGATGGTGAAACTGTATCGCCAGTTCCGTTGCTCTATTGTCGCCATCGAAGAAGTGCCGATGGATGAAACCTACAAGTACGGTGTCATCAAAGGTACCGAGATGAAAGATGGCTTGTTCCGTGTTGAAGATATGGTAGAGAAGCCAGCACCCGAAGATGCACCGTCCAACTTAGCCATTATTGGTCGCTACATACTAACACCCGATATTTTTGACCTGATTAAAGAGACCCCCCCCGGTAAAAATGGCGAGGTACAATTGACCGACGCCATTCTTAAACAGGCAAAAGATGGTTGTGTACTGGCGTACAAATTCCGCGGCACCCGATTTGACTGCGGCAGTGTAGATGGCTTTATTGAAGCCACAAATCACGTTTACCAACATGTCTACAAAGCGGAAGAGGCGGCAAAGAAAGTCACTCCTCTCACCGCCAGCAAACCAGATAAAGAGGCCGAAAGCGCCTAAAGATTTCTTCGTTAAAGAAACCAGCTCCAGGTTGCCACTTATCTCCGACAGGGCCTAACTAAAGGGGAGATAAGTGGCTTTTTTTATGGCCACAGGCTACCCCCCTCGATGAACAACAGTTTCCAACCTTCCCCCAGCCAACCATAAAGTTTGATCCCTACGTTTGTTTAGCGCAACGGAGAGGATGAAAACGAAGAAACACGCTATGGTTAAAGACCAAACGGAAAACGGAGAAACACGCCATTGAGGCGTTAGACTGCGATTTAAAGCACAGTTGCGAACCTTGTGTCGCTGAACATTGTTATTTGTGCCTAGGTTTTATCTTATGACTATTGTTAAATGGTACAAGATGTTGATACTTAACTTATCAGCGTAAAAAGATCGTCTTCTGAAGTACAAAGGGTGTCATCAGGCTATATGACCGCAGATAATCAGGAAATGGATAATGATGAGCTACTGTTCTTCGCAGATGATGAAGAGTTAGTTGGTTCAGACAGCCCTGAACTGGAAAAATGGCGTATTCTAATCGTCGATGACGATCATGAGATACATGCCGTCACTCAGCTCGCCCTCAATGGTCTCACCATTTTTGACCGAGACATTGCGTTTCTGCACGCCTATTCCGCCGATGAAGCCAAAGAACTGCTCCAGCATGAACAAGATATCGCTATCGTGCTGCTTGACGTAGTAATGGAAAATGACGATGCCGGCCTGCAGCTTGCTCGCTATATACGCGATGATTTAAAACAAGATGAGGTACGTATCATTCTGCGTACCGGACAACCGGGTTACGCACCGGAAGAGCAAGTGATCAAAGATTACGATATCAATGATTACAAGACCAAAACCGAGCTCACCCGCAATCGCTTAGTCACCTCCATTATCACTGCTGTGCGTTCCTATCATCAGATAAGAATGCTCAACCAAAGTCGTCGCGGCCTGGAGATGATTATCAAATCCAGTGCCAATTTGATGGAACACCATGCAATGAAGGGCTTCGCGGAAGGCGTACTGACCCAACTTGCCTCGGTGCTAGGTGTTGAGCCAGAAGGTGTGCTGTGCGCGCGGCGCGGTCAATTCAGCAGTGAAGAAGAGACACCAGATAATAGTATTTATGTCTTAGGCGCTGCTGGCGATTTTGCTCCCTTCGTTAATCAGCCACTACAAGATCTCCCAAGCCAGCATATCGCCAATTTGGTAGAAAGCTGTTTAAACGAAAAAGCCCATCAATACGAACAAGACGATACCGCATTATTTATCGCCAGTAGCGACTACGAAGCCGCTATTTATATCGATTCCGCACGTCCGCTGGCACAAATCGACCGCAACCTTTTAGAAGTGTTTCTCGGCAACATTGGGGTCGGATATGAAAACGTCAGCCTGTTCCAGCGCCTGCAACATGCAGCCTATACTGACGAACTGACCCAACTGCCGAATCGTGCCGGCTTTATTCAATGCTTGGACGGCTTTATAACCACCGCGGGTAAAGACCAAGTGGTTGCGCTGGTCGATCTCAACCAATTTTCCGATATTAACGACGGCTTAGGACAAGAAGCGGGCAACCAACTGCTCAAAGCTGTGGCAGAAAGACTATCGCAAACCTTGGGCGAGAGCTGCACTGTCGCCCGCGTCAGCTCAGATGTGTTTGGCATTATCGGTAGTGAACAGATAGTGACACCCGATCGCTTATTGTCAGTGTTCAATCATCCATTCCATGCTGGCGAACATATGCTGCCAATTAAAGCCGCCATGGGCTTTTGCTGCCAGCCACAAGCATCTGGCCGAGGACTTGACCTACTCAAGCAGGTCTATATTGCACTCAACTTAGCGAAGAAGAATCTGAGTGAGAAATATGCCTACTATGAGCAGTCTCTGGAAACATCGACCTCTGATCGCCTGAATATGATCCGCTCACTGCGGCATGATTTTTCTGAACGCCGATTGCAGGTCTGGTATCAGCCACAACTTTCCTTAGCTAATCTCAAAGTCTCAGGCATGGAAGCGCTGCTGCGCTGGCCTGATGGCGAAGGCGGCTATATTTCACCCGCTGTGTTTATCCCGTTAGCAGAGTATTCAGGCCTGATTGTTGATATCGGTGCTTGGGTATTGGAGGAGTCGCTGCGGCAACTAAAAGAGCTGCAGGAACAGGGATTCGAGGAACTCACGGTTGGCGTTAACGTCTCCATGCAGCAATTCCGTAGCGTTGGTTTTCTCGATTCGGTAATTAATACCTTAGCGCAACTAGAGATGGCGCCGGCATGTCTAGAATTAGAGATCACCGAAAGTGTGGTGATGGATGACCCTGCTGTGGTCATCGACACCCTTGGAAAACTCAGAGCCGCAGGCGTCAAAGTCTCTATTGACGATTTTGGTACAGGCTTTTCTTCGCTCAGTTATCTGCAACAATTGCCATTAGACCGGATTAAAATCGACCGCGCTTTCGTCACTGCTGTCGATGATGATCAAGGAGCTATCATTGCCGAAACCATCGTTGCACTAGGTAAGAAGTTGAAGCTAACGACGGTGTGTGAAGGCGTAGAAACCGAAGCACAAGCGACACATATGCGCCAGATTGGTTGCGATGAAGCACAAGGCTTCCTCTACGCCAGACCAATGCCCTTTGCGGACTTGGTCAACTTCCTTAGCAAACCTTAGCAAGTAGCCGTTAGATTACTTATGTACGCAAACGGCTGGCAATTTTGGATCGATCGCGGCGGCACATTTACGGATATTGTCGCCCTTGATCCCCATGGCAATAATCACCAACACAAATTGCTGTCAGAAAACCCCACCCAATATGAAGATGCTGCGCTGCAGGGGATCCTTGATCTACTGGATTTAACAGAGCTGCACCAACTGCAAGGTGTCGCTATTGATGCCGTCAAAATGGGCACCACCGTTGCCACCAATGCGCTGTTAGAACGTAAAGGCGAAGCGACCGCACTACTCATTACTCAAGGGTTCGCTGATGCGCTTAAGATCGGTTACCAACACCGCGCAGACCTGTTTTCATTACAAATAAAGCGTCCAGCCGCCCTCTATCAGCAGGTGGTCGAAGTTGAAGAACGTGTCGCTGCCAATGGCGAACTAATTTGTCCACTCAATACAAAAAGAGTGTTTGCGCAATTAACAGCGCTTTACCAACAAGGTATACGAGCAGTCGCCATCGCATTGATGCACGCCTATCGCTACCCAGATCACGAACAACAGATTGCCGCGATAGCTCAACAGGTAGGCTTCACGCAGATCTCGGTCTCACATCAGGTCAGTCCACTGATAAAATTGATTGGTCGTGGCGACACAACGGTTGTTGATGCATACCTCTCTCCCATTCTTCGCCGCTATGTTGATCGTATCGAAAAAGCGTTGGGTCACTGCCCATTGCAGTTCATGCAAAGTAGCGGCGGATTGACCGACGCCCACAGTTTTCAAGGTAAAGACGCGATACTTTCAGGGCCTGCAGGCGGCGTCGTAGGGATGGTAGAGACCGCAAGAAAGGCCGGTTTTAATCAGATCATCGGCTTTGACATGGGTGGCACCAGTACCGATGTCTCACTGTTTAATGGTGAGTATCAGCGTAGTTTCGAAACTGAAGTAGCCGGGGTGCGAATGCGTGCTCCTATGATGAAGATCCATACGGTGGCGGCTGGTGGCGGCTCTATACTCGCTTTCGATGGGGCACGACTCACCGTTGGTCCGGCATCTGCGGGCGCCTATCCCGGCCCAGCCTGTTATCGTAATGGTGGCCCCCTCACGGTTACAGACATCAATGTCTTGTTGGGAAAAATCCAACCCGACTTCTTTCCTGCTTTATTCGGCAAAGATGGCCAGCAAGCACTAGATATCAACCAGGTAAAAAACGATTTTCAACGCTTGGCAAATCAAGTCTCAGCAGCCAAGGGCTCAGCTTCCCGTCCAGAACAGATAGCGTCAGGCATGTTACGGCTCGCCGTAAACCACATGGCTAACGCCATTAAGAAGATATCCACGCAGCAGGGGCATGACGTAGGGCAGTTTACGCTCGCCTGCTTTGGTGGCGCCGGCGCTCAGCATGCTTGCTTGGTCGCAGATCAACTAGGTATTCGCTCCGTCTTTGTGCATCGCCTATCTGGGGTGTTGTCCGCCTACGGGATGGGTTTGGCAAGCGTCAGCCACATACAACAGCAAACTATCGAACGCCCCTTGGACGACTTCAATCAAGAAGCGCTGCAAGCGTTATTTCATCACCAAGTCGAAGAAGCTATTACCGCGCTCACGCGCCAGCACATTGCCGCTGCAGATATCTCATGTCGCAACAGCGTCAATCTACGCTACCAAGGGTCAGACACCCAGATCGAAATTGAGTTGGCGGATGCAGACAGCATGACTGCCGCCTTTCGCCACAAACACCAGCAGCAATTTGGCTTCACTCAGGACTCGCCGTTAATCATTAGCGGGGTGCAAGTGGAAGCCTCAGCCGCAAACCGGCAACACGCCTCACAGCCTAGTGCTGACGATTCCCCATGCTCATTGACCCGTACCCAGCCTTGCGCTATCACCACGCGTTCAGTGTTTATGGATGGCATATGGCAGCAAGTCCCCTTCTACGAGCGAACAGGACTCAGTTCAGGCGCCACACTTGCCGGTCCTGCGATTATTTTGGAGCCGGCCACTACAGTGGTGATTGAGCCCGGATGGCAAGCCCGCGTCAGCAATGATGACGGTCTGATCCTTGAGCGGGTAGTGCAATTGGCTAAAAATGAGGATATCGATACCAGCGCCAGCCCTGATCCCATCATGCTAGAACTGTTCAACAGCCTGTTCATGCACATCGCGGAACAGATGGGGACAACGCTACAACAAACCGCCAGCTCGGTGAACATTAAGGAACGTCTCGATTTTTCCTGTGCCGTGTTTGATAGTCATGGTGATCTGGTGGCTAATGCTCCGCACATGCCAGTACACCTAGGCTCGATGAGTGAAAGCGTTCGCAGTGTCATTGCGCAGAATCATGGGCGACTTAAGCCAGGTGATAGCATCATGCTTAACAGCCCCTACCACGGTGGCACCCATCTCCCCGATATCACAGTGGTCACGCCGCTGTTTAATCAGCGGGGCGACAAGATCCAATTCTTCGTCGCCAGTCGTGGCCACCATGCTGACATCGGCGGAACCACTCCAGGATCAATGCCAGCCGAAAGCTCTCATATTGAGCAAGAGGGGATCCTATTTGAAAACTTCAAGTTGGTCAGTCAAGGTGTGCTGGCAAGTGATGCCCTCTTAACAGCTCTATCGCAAGGAAAATACCCTGCACGAACGCCGCTGCAAAACCTCGCAGATCTCAAGGCACAACTGGCCGCAAATCAGCGCGGAATCAAGGAGCTGACCCGAACACTAAACCACTTTGGTGAACCTGCGGTGGCAGCCTATATGAGGCATGTGCAGAACTATGCCGAGCAGTGTGTAAGAAAGGCTATAGGCAAACTGCGCAATGGCGCTTACCAAGTGGAAATGGACAATGGCGCAGTTATCTCAGTGGCGATCACGGTTGATCAAAAACTGGGGCAAGCCGTTTTAGATTTCAGCGGTAGCAGCGAACAGCAGCCAGGTAATTTCAACGCACCAACCGCCATCACAAAAGCGGTGGTGCTCTACGTTTTTCGCTCATTAGTCGACGCACCTATTCCGCTCAATGTCGGCTGCCTTAAGCCGCTTAAAATTATCCTTCCTGAACGCTCAGTGTTGTCACCACGCTGGCCCGCCGCAGTAGTGGCCGGTAACGTCGAAACATCTCAATGTATCACTGATGCTATTTTGGGGGCACTCGGCGTACAGGCGGAAAGCCAGGGCACGATGAATAACCTCACCTTTGGCAATAGTGAGTTTCAATACTATGAGACTTTATGTGGTGGTTCCGGAGCCGGGCTGTCATTCTCCGGCACAGATGCCATACACAGCCATATGACAAACTCGCGATTGACGGATCCTGAAATACTCGAGTCCCGTTACCCTGTCCGTCTTGAAGCGTTTTCAATTAGACAAAACTCTGGCGGCAACGGTATCTATCGCGGCGGGAATGGTGCCACCCGTAAGCTCTGCTTTCTGCAGACAATGACTCTCTCACTGCTTGGCAACCACAGGCGAGTGGCGCCCAAAGGGCTAAATGGCGGTAAAGAGGGGGCTATTGGACGTAACGAACTCATCACTAACAGTGGCAAGCATCGCAGCCTGCCAGGATGCTGCCAGCTACAAGTGAATCAAGGGGACACTTTGATTATCCACACACCTGGTGGTGGCGGCTCCGGCAAAGCGTCCTCTGCTAGCCAGACAAAAAGCCGAAAATAACTGAGTTAATCGGTACTCACTTCAGGCATTTCACCGGCGGGTTTAAGCACTGTCACGTTTTCCTCTTCTGGTGGTGAAGAGGGTACCTCTACACTGGCATTCAGCAGCTCCAATTGCTCTCGCTTAGCAGCAATTTGCTCATCTAATTGCCGCAGCAATGCCACTTTCTCCACCAATTGCTGGTCAAGATAATGTGCCACCGTGGCAATATTCGCCACCTTATCTACATCCCGCGCCGTCACATAAGACGAAGCCGTAATTCCAGCGACCGGGTTATTAGCAGAGGAAGCGGCAGCCATAGGCTGATCGGCTACGGGTTCGCTTAACTCTTTCTTCGCGGCAGGCTCTTGATAAAGATCCTTTGCCACGGCTTGCACTGTTTCCAAATCAAAATCGGCCAGCTCTTCAAGATAGCCAAATAACAGCAGCCGGTCACAGAACAAGTTCACACGACGCGGAATGCCCGCCGTCGCCTCATGGATTGCCAACATGGCCTGTTCGGAAATTTTGGGACACCCCTGCCAACCGACTCGGCTAAGGCGATGTTCTATGTAGTCAACCAGCTCCGATTCCGATAGAGCCTCCAAGTGACAACTAGCTATCACTCGCTGCCTAAATTGTTCCATTCCCGGCGATTCTATCGTTTGCTTAAGCTCCTCTTGCCCTAACAAGAACGATTGAAATAGCGGCTTATTGTTGCGTTGGAAATTGGACAACATACGCAGCTCTTCAACCGTCTCAGCAGGCAGATTCTGAGCCTCATCCACCACCAGCAAGGCACGCTGTCCCCGCCGATATATTCCGGAAAGGAACTGCTCAATCGCTTTCAGCAATCCCGCTTTAGTCGGAAAATCTCCCTGAATACCAAAGGCATCTGCAACGAGCTGTAAGAGATCTCCCGGCGCTAGATTAGTAGAAACCAGCTGCGCTGCAACAACTCGGTTATCACTTAGCTCAGACAAAAGATTACGGACAAGCGTCGATTTCCCAGTACCGATTGGCCCAGTAACAACAATGAAACCTTCGCCCTGCGACAAGCCGTAGCGAAGATATGACATCGCACGTTGATGACTGTCACTGGCAAAGAAAAACCTTGGATCCGGGGTTAGCTGAAACGGTTTCTCGCTGAAGCCATAAAAATGTTCGTACATCTAATCACCTAAAATTGGCTTCGAATGCCCGCCAGTAAGCGAACTTCGTCATAATCAGTACCACCATTATAGCTATCGCGCGTGTTGTATTCCGCGGCGACATTAGCCGACGTACTCGGCCAAAGTTGACGAATGTAAGCGCTGCGTATAGACCATTCGGTGTCATCACCAGACTCTGTATCCCGCTCAAAGCGACGGTAAACAATTCGGTTGTCCAAGCTCGAGCGTTCATTCAGCCGGGTATCAAGGGTTAAACTTGCACCGCCAGTTTTCTCATCTGAACGCGCAGGCTCTTGACCTCCGTATTCTCGCTTAGAGTAGTAAGCATTAAACAACAGCGTATTTTTTTGCAGACGTAATGCTGTTGTCCACACCCACATTTTATTTAGATAGGGCTGATTGTTTACCGAGCTATAGGGTAAAGACTCGCTGACAACTTCCTGTCCGGGGGGGGGCGGTTGATTAGGCTGTGCAAAGGAACAATCATTTAAACTGCCTCCTCCACCAAGCGGGCACCATAAATCGGCATCGATACTGCCGTTACCAGACTGGCTGAACGTCGTTACCGACTCATTGTATTGGATAGAGTTTTGCAGCTTTCTCGTGCCATGGGATAAGCTTAATGCATAACTTTCGCCATAAAATCTACGATCATAATCGGCATAAAGTGAGGTAAGTTGCGTTGGGTTCCAGTTGACGCTGGCATTCCAATAATCCGATTCATCGCCATCAATCACACTGTTATAACCAAGGTCAACAACAAGTTTCGGACCGGTGGAAAAGCGGATCCCCCCGCCATAGCTTTTTAACGTCTGGTCATTATCGGCAACACTGGAATATTGATTGTCATCATAACTATAGCGGGCATATACGCCGAGGTGCTGCCAAACAAAATATCCCAGCTGCGCTTTTCCATACCGAGTATGCAGCGATGGTTCAGTGTCGGAAGATTCACGCATATCATCGTACTGTCCTACCCAAAAAATCCGATCCCAGCGATCGCCCTGGGTAGTACTAAATTGGATAGTGTGGCTCTCAGTATTATCAAAACTATCTGGTCCAGTATCATCGGCTTTAACCCAGCGATAGCTAACATCACTATCAACAACCATCCAGCCAGCGTGCTGATTCGAGTAACGAGTTCCTACCACCAGCTGCTGTCGATCAGAGACATTGCCCTGTCTAGAAACAATATCGTTAGACAAACCACGATCCAAGTTAGTTATCGCTTGATCATAGCTAGCCGAAGAATAGAGGGTCACTGGACGCCAAGGGGAATATGCCAAATTACCATCAGCTTTATGGTAAGAGGTTTTAGCATCACTATCGTCGGTGTAATAGATCCCCGTAAGCGCGTAATTTAACGCTGCGGTGAAATTGGCGCCCAAACCCTGCAGTGCAAACCCTGGGCTGACTTCAGTGACAAAACTCTCTGTTTCATCTGACCGTTGTCGCTCAATGTTACTGCTGTACATCTCTTCAACATAGATCTTTGGCACGGTCTGCCATTCCGCAGCATTGAGTGACAAAGAGCTGGTCGTCAACAGTAAGAATAGCGGCCACTTAACCGTTGTAATATCCATAGGCATAATACTTTTTATCCTTGGGTTTGGCTCTATTCATCAATAAGCCAACAGCACTATCTGGATTCAGCAGAGGGATACATGCCTGCACATCCTTCTTCAAAGTGCGGCCTTGTGAAATGACCAAGACTGTTTGTCCGGCTAGCTGCGCCATCGCATGAGCCTCGGTAACCCCCAGCAAAGGAGGTGAATCAAACAAGACCAAACGATCAGGATAACGAGCACCCAACTCAGATACTAAGGCTCTCATTTTGTCACTCGCGAGCAGCTCACTGGTCAGGTGGTGGCTTTGTCCTGCTTGAATAATTTTCAAGCGCGGGATATTGGTATTACAGATAACATCACCAATATCTTCCACCTTACCTAACAGATAATCGACTAATCCAGGACGAGGCTCGATACCTAACTCTTTGGTTAATGAAGGCTTAACCACATCAGCATCCACCAACAACACGGTGCGGTCTTGCTCATGGGCAATACTCATCGCCAAATTGATCGCATTAAAGCTTTTGCCTTCAGATGGATTTGCGCTGGTGACCATCACCAAATTAGCATTATCAGCCAAGGGACCTGCGACATTGAACGCCGTATTTAACAAGCGACGCTTAATAACCCGATACTCCTCTTTGATCCTGTTTCGCTCGAGATCAGGCACTAGCATGCCTTTATCACGCAAACGATCCATATCAATCTGTACAGCTTGCTGTTCAAACTCTCTGTCCGTTTCTGCAATTGGCTGCTGATCTTCTGAGGAGATAGTCGGCAACGCTTCACCTGCTGGGCTTTGCTGTTTTTGCAACAATGGATCGGTGACGATGCCTTCGTTGACAGGTTGCTCACCAGAGACAGATTTGTTCTGCTGCGCTTTCTTTTCAAGCGCTCGCTCGATGATCCCCATTACAGCACCCCCTCTGCCATCTGTTTTAATCTCGATGCCACCGGAGATTGTGAAGCTATTTGGGTAAACATAATTGCGCCATAAATAAATAACAGTATCACTGCACTCAAGCCCACACCGGCCGCTTGCAGTCGGCCAGAAAGAGACTGGGTCGAAGGATCAAGATCGGACACCTGACCTAACAAAGGGATACCGGTCAGCTCTACTATACTGCTCGCGCTGTAGACTCTTGGGTTAAGCTCACCCAACACAATAGGCACGCCAATCGCAATTAAGAAGCCGGCGGCGAGTACCATGGTATATAGCACGGGTCGCTTCGGGCCTACCGGTTTCGGTGATACTTTAGCTTGGTCGATCACCCTAAATTTAAGCGCATCCGCTTGTTCGCCGGCTCGCTGTCCCAATGCAGCGGTCTCTTTACGGCTTAATAGTTCTTCATATTTTTGGCGAGTAATCTCGTAGCCACGTCGCAACGCCAGTAAATTGGCTTCAACTTCTGGAACTTTGTAAACCAGTTGCTCTAGATCTTTCACTCGCGCGTCGTATGTACTGACCTGGATCCGCATCGATACAGCTTCAGACTCCAGAGTGGTCACCAGTAGCTGTAGCTGCTGGTAATACCCCATATCACCACTGCTTTGTGCCGACGGAACCATCGCTGAATTCTGCAACTCTTCAGTTCGCTGTCTTTCAAGTTGTTCAAGCAAGCGGGTAGTTTCAATAATATCAGGGTGTTGTTCGGTATAACGCAGTGAAAGGTCGTCTAGCCGTTGCTGTAAAGACTCAATACGTTGATCATACTTGGAGGTAAACGCTTGACCAGCGCCAGAACCCGCACGCATTTGCGTTTCGTAATCACGCAAAGTCTGTTTTGCATTGGCCAACTGACTCTCTTTCTGACGTAAAGCTAACGTCGCATCTTGCAGCTCGCGTTTTTCAGCTTCTAAACGGTTGTAGTATCCACCCGACTCACCGGGTAACAGTCCTGAATTTTGACGTTTAAAATCAGCGAGTTTTCTATCTTCCTCGACCAAGCGACGCTCATACTCTGCCAGCTGTTTATCGAGAAACTGCTGCGCCTGTTGTGACTCAATCCGAGTTTCGCCAAGAATATCTTCCATAAAAACATTAATCGTCGATTCAACCACCGCCTTGGCCATTCGCGGATCCTGATTTTGATAAATCAAGGTGTAAAGATTCTGCTTTTTATCCAACTTGATGGTTTTAATATCTCGCTGAAGCTGAGCGATTAGCGCATCGAATTGATCTTCATCGTTCGCCAATAGATCCATGTCTGACAGTCGCGCCACTTTTTCCAAATTGGAACGACTGAGAATATTCTTGAACATCAAACGTACCTGCGTATCAACGTCTGCTTCTACCGTTAACCCTTCTAATAAAGGCTTCAAAACAGTCTCCGTATCAACGTAGATACGCGCACGTGCGTCATAAACATCCGGCATGTTGCTAACATATATCCAGCCACCAATACAGATAGGCCAAACCAGCAGCAAAGCAAACAGCTTTCTTTGCCACACAGCAAACAACTTCTCTTGAATCAGTTCTAATGCATCCTGCATTACTGCATTCCTACCTAATTATGTGGACTAAAACCAAGCTTCGGGGATGATGATTACATCACCAGGCAATACATCAGCATTAGCCGAAATATCGCCATCACGCACCAAGTCATCTAAATGAACAGAGAAGGTCTGCTGAGTCCCGCCCTGCACGCGTACCAAGGTGGCACGGTTACCTGCGGCGTAAGTTGTTAGACCACCCACTTCAATCATCACATCAAGCAGAGTCATATGCTTGCGATAGTTAATTGCGCGTGGATTTGCAGCTTCGCCAATCACTCGGATCTGCTCGCTAAATGGGCCAACAAAGCCACCGACCGAAACTGTGACACGCGGTTCACGAATAAAAGTTTTCAACGACTTTTCAATTTCTCGCGCTAATGCGAAGGGGGTTTTTCCTGCAGCATCTAAATCTTCAGCCAGAGAGGTGGTGATTTTACCATCAGGACGCACGGTGACAGGCCCCGATATATCTGGGTTGCCCCAAACAAAGATCGACAGTGAATCACCTGCGCCTATCAGGTACTGATAGTCACTCGGATCTGTTGTCATCGAGGGTTGGACTGTTGCGTGAGACAGCACCTGGTTATCGCTGGAACTACTGCAGCCGAACTGAGTTAAGCCCAAAACGATCAGTAACCACAAACTTCTTTTTAGCATCTCAAAGTCTCCTTACTCTGTTTCATAGACGTCCATCAGCAAGCCCCTGTGGCAATGCTGATTTAACATCGTAAATAACGCATTGAGATTTCCCCAGTGCTTCTATCTGCTCGGCCGACATAGCGATAAACTCTCTATGCCCCACGGCTAAAATAACTGCATCGTAACAATTCGAGTCTGGTGTGGTTATCGCTGAGATACCATACTCTTTGGCGATCTCATCAGCATCTGCCCATGGATCATATACGTCAACTTCCATGTTGAAGTTAAGCAGCTTGTTAACGACATCGATTACCCGCGTGTTCCTAATGTCAGGACAATTCTCTTTAAAAGTAAAGCCCATCACTAACACCTTGGCGGACACTATTTCAATGCCTTTGCCAGCCATCAGCGACATCACTTCTTTCGCGACATAGGCACCCATACCATCATTGATACGTCGTCCCGCCAAAATAACTTCTGGGTGATAACCTAGCTCCTGAGCTTTATGCGTCAGGTAATAAGGGTCTACGCCAATACAGTGCCCGCCCACTAATCCAGGCTTAAACGGCAGAAAATTCCATTTTGTCGCGGCGGCCGCCAATACGTCCTGAGTATCGATACCAACGCGTTTAAAAATCTGAGCCAACTCATTCATCAAGGCAATATTGATATCACGTTGAGTGTTCTCAATAACTTTGGCAGCCTCCGCCACTTTGATCGAAGGCGCTAAATGTGTCCCAGCTGTAATTACTTGACTATAGACCGAGTCAATAAATTCTGCCGCTTCAGGCGTTGAACCTGAGGTAACCTTCAAAATATCAGTGACACCATGTTCTTTATCGCCAGGATTAATCCGCTCTGGCGAATATCCAACATAGAAATCAGTATTGAACGTAAGGCCTGAAGTTTGTTCAAGGATCGGCACACAGATCTCTTCCGTTGCCCCGGGGTAGACTGTTGACTCGTAGATAACCACATCATCACTAGATAAGACACCGCCCACCATATTGGACGCAGCAACCAACAGACTCATATCAGGGTGTTTATGTTGGTTAACAGGGGTTGGTACGCAGACGATATAGAAATTAGCATCCGCTAGTGCAGTGGGATCCGCACTAAAGTTGAGATTAACGCTATCAAGCAATTCTGACGACTCAACTTCTTGAGTGACATCAACGCCGCTCTTAAGCTGCTCAATCCGGGTCGCACTGACATCAAATCCCAAGGTAGGAAAGTAACGACTAAAAGCGACTGCCAAGGGTAAACCAACATAGCCAAGACCGACGATAGCTATTTTGACATCCTGTTTTACTGCCCCCATACCTTTAACATCCTTATAACAATTTGATTTGCATACCAATACTATGATCAGGCACCACACCAGTGCAGACGATTACAAGCATCTTAACTTGTTATACAACATTTTGACACATTGCAGCTATCATTATAGAACGCTAAAATAAAACATCATAAGAACTTTTCCCCATGTTTATCAAACTGATAACTACTTATATAGCTGCGCGCTATGACAATATACTGACGCGGGTTGGAGTATGACCATCAAACGCTATAGAATTGCATTTCGCGTGGAGAAAATTATCTACATTGGATGTAATAAATGACACCCGACTTAAAGAGTGGTGGCCATGGCGTTTTCGTTCTGGTCGTAGTAGAGAGCTTCCTGTTATTGGTCGCTTTGCACCTGTGTGTGCTTTCAGAGCCTTGGCTGGCGACACTTCAATCTGAAAACAGTGTCAATTTAGGTGCAGCCTCGTCTGCAGAGTTCATAACATTTGCAGCCATTGGTATGTTATCGACCTTTGCAATGGGTTTATACAACCCACGTCTTCGCGAACATACCCGTGGCGTATTGAGAAGAATTGGCTTGGCGATGATATTGGCTTTTGCCCTGCTCGCCGCCATTAATGCTGTGTTACCAGAACTGGTACCTAGTCCTTCGAGAATACTGCTAGCGTCATTGCTTTCTATCGGCTTAATCGGTTTATTTCGCTTACTCGTACCAAAAATTCCAGGACTCGGTGTGTTCCGTCGTCGCATTCTTGTACTAGGTGCTGGCGAACGAGCTTCCATTATCGAAAAGCGGATGCGGCGCAAAGTCGATCGCAGAAACTTCTTCGTTTGTGGCTACATGCCAATGCCAGGAGACAAAGCGGAGCAGATATCCAGTACATTGTACATTGATGCCAATACCCCGTTGGTTGACTATATCCGTGAACAATCTGTCGACGAGATCATTGTTGCTTGTGATGAAAGGCGACAACAGCTACCAGTCAGAGAGCTGTTTGAGTGTAAGCTTCGAGGCGTAGAGATCACCGACATACTCTCCTTCATCGAACGAGAAACCGGGCAGATTGCTGTCAATCTTATCTATCCATCCTGGATGATATATTCCAACGGTTTTAAGCCCGCAGATAATCTGCGTTCGCAATTAGACTGGATACTTAATACCGGCTTAGCCATCATCTTAATGTTCTTTTGCTGGCCTCTGATGTTAGGCACCGCATTGGCGATTTGGTTAGAGGATGGACGCCGTGGTGGCAGCATACTTTACCGCCAAGAGCGGATCGGCTTAGGGGGCAATCCGTTTAATATTATTAAGTTCCGCAGTATGCGTTCTGACGCCGAATCAAACGGTGCACAGTGGGCGAAGAAAAACGATGATCGCGTGACGCGTGTTGGTGAAGTGATCCGTAAATATCGACTGGATGAGTTACCCCAGCTTTTCAATGTATTAAAAGGTGAAATGGGGTTTGTAGGCCCGCGACCTGAACGCCCAGAGTTTGTCGATCAGCTGGCTGAAAAACTTCCATACTACTCTGAACGTCATACGGTCAAACCTGGACTCACTGGATGGGCGCAACTCTGCTATCCATATGGAGCCAGCGAAGAAGATGCGTTAGAGAAGCTGAAATACGATCTTTACTACGTCAAGCACCGAAGCTTCCTGTTGGATATCTTTATCCAAACAGTGGAAGTCGTTCTATTTAAGAAGGGTGCCCGCTAACCACGCCACAGTCGCCCATCAAGCGACCGCATCAAATAAAAAAGCCCATTATCTATCAACAAGATAATGGGCTTTTTGTTGCAACAGCCAGCGTTAGTCAGCCGACAATTTGTGCAGATTAAGAAATTTTCGCCAAACGTTGGGGTTTTTACTATCTATACCAAACTTGGATCCACTATGCATGTCCCGTGCTTTTGAGGTATCGATACCCTTTTGGTCAGGGTAGATAGGATTGGCCAGATACCCTTCAGCCATTGATGGGGACGGCTCCTGTCCGAGAAACTCAGCAACCCGATCCATCTGTTTTCCAGGCGAAAACAATAATTCGTTATAATCGATGATCAAATTATGTTCAGCTTTATCGTTGAGAGCAGACATGATCTCAATCGCCCTGCTCCAACGGTGACGGGCCTTCTCTTCCGTAATACCACCGCGCTTTAACATCGACGACATCACATCATCAGCGTGACGAATAATTCCCACTACATGTAAGTTTGGCAAGGTCAGATACTTTTCCAGCGAATAAGCTGAACCTGCAAAAAAATCCTCCGGAGGGATGTCACTGAAGGTTACGGTTTGCCAAATGCTCCGCAATGTTCGCCGCCAGCGGTAGCGCCGGTTAAAACCAAGTTGTTCAGCGAAGTCTAGTTGGTTTGGTATACACAGCTTATTGCCAACAACCGCTTTACCCACAATGCGACTAAACGCCATATCACTAGTTTCAATGGCAACTGCAATATTAGGGTGAGCACCGATCATCGATGCCAACATGGTCGTCCCTGAGCGAGGCGCCCCAACAATCAAGAGGTGCTTCTTTTCCATCAAATAACTCCTGAGCCCAATACGAGGACATGTGAATAGGATAAATAGAGATAATTTAGACTGGAACGAGAGTGGCGAAAGATGCTGCAGAATACAAGCAAAGAAGCCACTAACAATGACTTCTTTGCTTGGTCAAAGCTACTCTACAATATAGATCTTTAATTCTGATGGTTCACTAGGCACATCATCGGTATCAAAGACAATAATTGACACATAATAGGTCGCGGCCTGAAGATCGGAGATCGTGTAACTAACAGCATATTTATCTTCAACCTTCACCGTGGAAACCAACTCTGTGGGTGAAACACCGTAGCTAATAATGAAATAGCTAATTTCATCTGGGCTTAAAGGAGAACCATCTGAACGAGTATCCGGAGGAATCCAAGTTACAACCATTTCGCTATTGCCACCTTCAGCTGGTGGATCTGTTGGATCTGTTGGGTCTGTTGGATCTGTTGGATCTGTTGGGTCTGGCGGATCTGTTGGTTCTGGCGACTGCTCCCACCCACCTTCTAACGGATCAGTGCCATCTGCGACATGCTGACCATCAGATTTACCATCGCCATTACTATCGGCATTAAGAGGGCTTGTTCCGTATATATACTCCTCATAGCCTGACAAGCCATCACCATCATCATCGTAACCCATGTCAAAATAATCGTTCGGGTCATAACCGAACATTAATTCCCACTTATCAGGTACGCCATCAAAATCAGAATCGGCTGGCGGATAACTGTCGTCATAATCTAAGCCTGTCTTCGAATCACCAAACCCCTCACCATAGCCGGCACGAAAACCTAACATAAACTCATCAGAAGGCCCGCTATCAAGTTCTGGGATAAAAGGAGATATAAGCTTGATGGCTGTCCACGTTCCCGGTTCACTGGGTAGCTGCCAGCGAGCATTAATATTATCGGAGTCACTATTGCCTTTATTCAGCATTTCAACGTAATAGCGCTTGCCTTCTTCTAAATAGACAGTGCGTTTGGCTTCGACGTTGTTCCCTGAAACATTCGGGTCGGGCACCTGCACAAGCTTATGTTTACCTGTACTACTTTCATCTGTAGACAACCAGAACTCACCCGCATCAGGGGCATTAATCTTGAAAAGATATTCTCCTGTCTCTGGAGGGTAAAGATAAGCTCTGACTCGTACACCATAATTGATGTAACCATTTTTTACTTTTAATTCAGGAATATTTATCACTCTGGTTGGAGAATCAGGGAAATTAGGTGAACTATATAAGTCCCCTAGCGAACTACCCTCTAGATTTTCCCACACTTCCGCTTCTGCACTACCGGTCGGGCCGTCACCGCTTGCTGTCGGTTCCAGTGTCTCTGTCGTTGCGCAACCAGCCATCAACAGAACCGCTAACAAAGCTCCCACTTGCTGAAACAATTTCATGTGCCCTCCCATCAAATTTTGGGCATTCATCTATTCTGTAACATTTGAAGTTTAGACAGGGAATCGCTTTATTTCCTCTAACGTCAAAAGACTTTACAGTTACATTAGGCTTTTGCTAATGGCAGCTCTGTTCAAACAACTTTTTGCTGCAGTCTTATGCGTACAGAAGGGGCTTCAATTAACCGAAAAGAGAGCATCGAGATCGCGACAGTTAATGCCAATACATCGCTTTACTAATACTCTGGAAATCCAGCCGACTAGCTAATCGCCAGCATTACTGGTGTGACTGAATATGATGAGCAGCACTGCGATGCCACGCAGTCCGTCAAGGGCATCGACTTGAAAAGGTTGACCCGATATCTCTCTACCTTTCATCCACCCCTTCTGATGCTACTCTTTTAGCAAGGGAGCGCGGTAACCGAACTGCGCCACGTCTCTTGAATACAGCTGGCCAATCTTGTCAATTACCTCCTGGCTCACCAAGTAAGCGGATTTATCTTTACGCGCCGAACGATTGACCTGCGGTAGACTAACGCCTAGTTTGAGCTGTTGACTGACCTTAGAAAAATCATCAGCAATAGATTCAAAGCGGCCAACATAATCGACCATTAACTGATCCTTATGATCAACCACAAACAAAAATTGTGGGCGCAACAGGATATGTTGATGAATACGGTCTTTATCGAGATAGCTCAGCACAAATTCAGCAAATGTCGGGTAGCGATCTGCGATTAGCTGCTGAAAATAGCGGTCTGAGCCACCATTGCCCCCACCTTTGAGGTAGGTATAAACCGAGACCAATCGATCCCAGGGGTCCCTGACAAAAGTGAACTTGAAATAGCGGTCAAACTTACCAGGATTCGCTTCAAGATAGGTTTTATAGCCCGTATGATCCCTATCAGGGTTTTCGTTGCCACCCATCATTGCAGATAACACACTGGTTCCCGCAGCCTTGGGGATATGAATAAAAATACACTGGTGCTGATCCATATAGCTGCGATAAGGATAGGGGTTGCGGGCAATTTGCACCGCACGTAACCAAGTCGCTGGCAGAGTGCGTTTAATCAGAGCTTTAATGTTCGACATCGTGTTCAAAATCCATCTATTTACTGCGCTTCAACCATTGCCGCCACTTACTTGGCAACTTTTCAATTAAAGGATACAAACGCCACGCTTTAGAAGCACGGATAATCTGCAAGGTAACGAACGGCGTACGCGCTTTGCCTAAATGCTGTTTATAAAAAGAGTGTTTACCACCACCAGCAAGCAAGTCATAACCCTGACAGTCCGGTGTTTGCCATGCCTGCTCAAGGCCGTAGCCTAAATGCAACGTCCCTAAAGAGACTTTCGGGTGATGATCCTGTAAGTAGCCCGCCTGTAAATTGTACCTGACCCCACCGAGTTCCAAATCATACAAAGCCGAGATGACCTCACCTCGCTGTCTTAACAACAAACAATGAGCAGATTCAGAAGGTAGGTAGGAAAGCATCTGCAAATGAAAGCGCTCACTGGCCCCCACGTAACAGCCCTTACCCCATCGGGTGGCGTGCAACTGATTAAGCTGCTGAAAGAAAGTCGCATACTTATCTTTACTGACCCGTTCATGTTCAATTGGCCCCAACTCTGCCAATCGGCTCCGCCTGTTGACCAACTTTAAACGGGTATTACGCCCTAACGACTTCAAGTAGCTTGAAAAATCACCAGACACTGGCACTCGGATGCCGAAGTCGATTGAAGCGGGATGCAGGTGACAGCTGTGCATACGTGCCAAGGCGCTCATAATACGAAAGCTGCGGCTACTTTTGTCCATGTCACAGAGTATCAGTTCATCCCAGTCTTGTTGGGATTGCAAAAACTGCCAAATCGCCTGGTATACCACTAATTCATGCTCGCACTCAGCAATAAAACCGATGTACTCACTGCGCACCGTCGGCGCCAGCTTCCAAGCATTACCGATACACTGCAAACGCGTGACAATGGTCAAGCCGGCATAGTTAACCTGATGTCGATACAAGGGCGCCAAGCCTAACAACTTTCCTTGTTGATCCCTCACGCAGACCAAATATAGCTCCAGATTAAGCAGCTTTGACCAAGTACTCCACCAGCTCCATACCCACGCCCAACTGAGAAACAAAGCATTGCCGTGGCTGTTTGCCAGCAACTCACTCCATTCAGCCTGCAAGCTTTGAAATTGAGACGGCGTCAGTTTTTCCACGACCAGCGGCTCCGCAGACAAAGCCTCTGGCGTCACGATCGCATTACCCACTTTAAAACAACACGCCAGGTTCCACGGTGATACCATTGGCAGCCCAATGCACGCTGGAGCATTTTAGCTGCACCCTGGTAATTACCTTTAGCCATTCTCAGGCGTGCCCAACGGCTGTAAAAATGAGCAAAACAAGCTCTCTCTTCTGTGGCTGAAAGCAAATTAGGGTTACAGCTAAAAAACTTCTGCAAAGCTAATTCATTGGAACCAAAACGGCGCTCTTTATCTGACGAAATCTGATCCGCCATTACGCGGTATTGAGCAAAGAAAGTAGGAATATAAGCAAACTGATAGTGAGCCGAGAGTCTTAACCATAGCTCATAGTCATCTGCGACTTTAAAGCTCGGATCGAAGAATCCCTGCTTCTCAAAACAGGTAGCTCGCGCCATCACCGTATTCATTGATACGCAGTTATCACGCAGCATCTGTGGATAGATACGCCCACTATATCGGCGCATATTATGCTCACTAGTGATATCGCCAGCTTCGTTAATGATCTGATTATCACCATAGACAATATCGACCGCCGGATGCTGCAATAGATACTCAACCTGCGCTTTTAATTTGCCAGGCAACCAACGATTATCCGAGTCTAAAAAACACCAAAACTTTCCCGTTGCCAATGACATCGCATGATTACGTGCAACACACTGGCGCTGGTTCTCCTGGTAACGGTAAATGATCTGCTGATTATCGATATAAGGCTGCAGCAATGCCGCGGATTCATCTGTTGAACCATCATCAACAACAATGATCTCAATTGGCGAATAGTCTTGCGCCAACACGCTATCAACCGCCTGCAGAATAAACTCAGCACGGTTGTAGGTCGGAATAATCACCGACACGAGTGGATACTGCTCTGTCACGATCTATGCGCTCCCCTTGCTGCCTGCAATAACTCACCATCGGAATCACCGGCCATTAAAAACCACCCTTCAGATTCACCATCGGTTTCACTATATACATAAAAACGCTGCCGCCCTTGCGGTAAATAACCTGCCCGCCAAAGCGCCTTTAGCCAGTTTTTATCACTGGTTGTACAGGTGAATAGACGGGATCCCTGATATCTTTTCAAGATAGCTTGCAACAGTATCTCATGGACGCCAGCCGCCGGACCGAGATAGTCGACGATACGCAGATGTCCCAGCGACTCTCTTACCACCACCAGGGCCTGTAAGCCATTCTCACTCTGTAATGATAAATATTGGTATCGTGCTAACGGGTGCCCTTCGTAGCGCCAACTTAAATAAGCGTAATCCCTCACCACGGTTCGAGAATACTCGGGGGTCACACGAACAGATAGATCATCAACATCCGCCTGCATTGGTAGCTGCTGAGACCATACTAAGGCATCTCCATCACCGACTTGCCGTGAGCAGCCAAATAACCGCGTCAATATCGCCTGAGCTAACAACAACGGGGCATCACGCCAACGACGTTGACTTCCCAATCGGCGCATAGTGATCACACGAGCCCCAGGCTTCCAGCCCATACGAGAAAGCACACGTACCGCCGAGTCGCTTATCCCTAGTGACATCAAGCGTGGAAAATCTGCCTGCAGTGCTAGTTTGACCTGCTTGCCAACCCCTTGGCCTCGGCAGTCCCCAGCAACCACAAAGTCACAACTCCACACCGCGGGAAAGTGTTGACCATCAATACTAACGGTCACCGGCATCACCCCATTAAATCCTTTCACCTGCCGATCTTTATCCAGCAGCACAACCGGTTGCACGGTTTCAATGTGTTGAAACTGCCATGGCCACAGCACACGCTTAAAGTCATGATCTCCCAGTAGTGAAATCACACGCTGTTCATAACCAGGAGAGTAATCCCCCTGTCTAACCTCAGGCGGCGGGTACAGCAAACTCTCCCCCACAGGCAACTTTTTGGTACCAGTCCCGGAACATCAATATGGTCCACAGTGAACGACTACGATCCTGACCAGACTGATGTGAGCGCCATAACTGCTCGACCATTGCCTGCTTGAGGTATGGATCTGGGGTATTAATCAAGGTTTGTGCCCACGGTAATAAAGGCCCGCGAAGCCACTGCGCAATAGGCACGGCAAACCCTCGCTTAGGTCTATCCACCATCTCTTGCGGCACATATCGATATAATAGCTGCCGCAAAACCTGCTTGCCGACACCACCTTCAACGTTGAATTGATTCGGTATCGATAACGCGTATTCAGCCAAACGATGGTCAAGCAGTGGAATACGCGTCTCCAGGCTATGCGCCATAGAAGCGCGATCAACTTTGACCAAGATATCGTCAACCATGTAGCTAGTAATGTCGTATAACTGCATAGCGGTCATATCATCAGCAAGATCTATTAACGGTGCTTGCGATGTCTCAGGGTGTTGCAACAAATCCAGCATCTGCCGCGGGTAAATACTGTCTTCGTAGAGAGAAAGCAGCGAGGGCGAATTCAACCAAGCTTGGCGTACCCGAAATCTGCCAGAGCCAGTGACTTTGGCGGCTCCACCCATTAAGCCAGCGGTGATTTTTCTCACAGCAGCAGGCATACGTTGAATAGCCTGCCACCGTTGGCCTATCCCTTGATAGCGAGAATATCCAGCAAACAACTCATCTCCGCCATCGCCCGACAACGCCACGGTAACGTGTTGCCTCGCCATCTGGCAGACAAGATAAGTAGGCAGTTGCGATGAATCTGCGAACGGCTCGTCATAAACCGAAGCCATCTCAGGCACCAAGGCTAAAGCGTCGTTGGCGTCGACATATAACTCTGTATGCTCACAGCCTAAATGTTCGGCAACACGGGCTGCATGTTCCGCTTCATTAAATTCAGGCTCACTGAAACCAATAGAAAACGTCTTTACCGGCTTAGAGGCTTGGTACTGCATAGCAGCCACCACCAAAGAGGAATCGATACCGCCGGAAAGGAACGCGCCAAGAGGCACATCAGCAATCATCTGCTGACGTACCGCTTGCTGCAGCAAATGATCTACACCTGCGATAGCTTCCTGGCGTGACGCAACAGGTTGCCGCTGCGCTTGCTGATATGCCTGTGCCACAGACCAATAACTGCGTTGCTCAGGCAATGCCGCGGGGGCTCGCGTATTGACGACGATAAAATGCCCAGGACAGAGCTTAAAAATATTCTGGTAGATAGAGCGGGGCGCATTGACTCGGTTATACACCAGATAATCAGCGATAGCTTGGCGGCACAGGTCACCGCTAAAGAAGGGCGTGACGCGCAGCGCTGACAACTCCGATGCGAATAGGAACGCGCCTTGCTGGACACCATAATAGAGTGGCTTTTCACCAAATCTATCCCGGGCCAGGGAAAGCTCACCACTCTGCTGATCATAGAATGCCAAGGCAAACATACCAACGGCTTTCTCTAAGGTGGCAGCAAATCCCCAGCGCATAAAACCATGCAGCAAAACCTCAGTATCACTGTGCCCGAGAAAACTGACTCCCATCAGTTCCAGCTCTGCACGCAGCTCCTTGAAATTGTATATCTCACCATTAAAAACAAGAGAAAACCGGCCACACGGCGAAAGCATAGGCTGCGCGCCCAATGGCGACAATTCAACAATAGCTAAACGGCGGTGCCCCAGCACCAGGCCCGTCTCTGCGCATATCCAATGGCCACCACTGTCTGGTCCACGATGGTGTAAACGGCCATTCATTGCGCCAATAATTTCAGCCGATTTATCCTGACTAATGGCTTTTGATGGAATAAACCCTGCGATACCACACATTAGCGTCCCTCCTGGTCTAGTCCCTGCAGCTTACGGCGTCTAAGCATCTGTCTGTCGGTTGCCGGAATGCAACAAAACAACACCAGCAGGTAAACTACGCTGCTGACGCCACCTACCAACAGAATAACTAGATAGCTGTCGAAAACCCATAGTAATTGGGCCGTATACAATGCAGCGATTGTCGCCACCACCGGCAACACGTTTGGCCCAACTACTTTTGCTAGATAGTCCATACGACTCATAGCCAGTTGCTCACAGGTCTTGCCCAGCACACGCCACTGAATAAACACCGTAGGTACCACACTCGCTAGTGCGATCCCTTCTAAGCCAAACCAATGCACTAAACTCAGGCTCAAGCCCAAACTCACCAATGCAGACCACACTGCCAGACGAGCAAGAATGCCATGCTCTCCCAACGCCGTCAGGTACCGACTCGACAGAGGGTTAAACAAAGGCACCATGACAGTGACCAAAAGGAGGTAGAGTACGAACCGCGCAGGCTCTCGATAACTGACATCGATCCAAACAGCAATAAAATCAGGCCCTAAAGCTGCTGTACAAAGCGTCAACATGAGTGCGATTGCAACCACGTAACGCGAAGCTGTCACGTAATAGCGCTGACTAGACGCGCTATCTTCACGCGCTTGCAGATCACTAAAAAATGGCAAAAACGCATGAGTAATACTCATGATTAACATGCGAATGTGGCGAATGAGATTGGCAGGTAAAGCATAGAAAATAATCGTCGCAGGACCGAGGAAAAAAGCGATGACAAAGTTATCTGCGTTATTACTGATCCTAGTCGCGGCCCCTTGCACAAATGACTTGAGCCCAAAGCTCATTAGCTCTGTCAGCGTCTGCCAGTGGCAATTAGCGCGAGAGAAACGCATCTGTCCATAATTTGGCCGAGACAACAGCCAGAAGTAGAGCAAAAATTTAGTTACCGTGCCAATGGCGTTAATCAATGCCAGCACAATGATGCCGTTTTCGGGCGTAATCAACCAATAAATGCAGGCGGCACCGATCAGCGAATTGATGAGAAGAATGTTGTTCTTAACCTGATAATGCTGCAGCCCTTCCAAAAAACTCACCGCGACATAGCCAGGGAAGATCACCATTAGCTGGGCCCCAAGAATCATCAACAATAAGGCGTAGCGGCTGATATCACTTTCTGGCGCAGCAATTGACTCAGGGAAGAACAATGCCCAGATCAAGAAAACTAGAGACAGGAATAGGCCAATCGACAACATAAACACCAAAGAGGTGGAGTAAACACGCCCCATTCCATCACGATCAGCCTGTGCATTATAACGGGCAGCAAAACGACTAATTGTCGGTTTTAAACCAAGATCCAGCATCCCCATATAGCCCAACACTGAACCAATAATTTCCCAGATACCATAATCATAATTACCCAAGTTATAGACAATCACAGGTGTCATTACGAAGGTAATGGCCAACTTAATGAATAATACGCCTACATTGGAAAAAGTATTTTGTAGTAAGCGTTTCACGAACGCCCACCTTCAAGTTGGCGATACGTATCCGCCAACGCTTTAGCAGCATGACGAACATCATACCGATCGCATGCGGTGTCGGCATAGTCAGTAAATGTCTGACGTAATTCTGGCTGCAACATCAATTCTTTGAGCGCACCAGCAATAGCGTTAGCATCCCGCGGTGCTACCTGCCAAGCAGGTGTGTCTTTAAGCACTTCTCTTAGGCCAATGCAGTTGGTCGCCACCAACGGTACCCCTGCACACAAGGCTTCCATGGCTAACAACCCACAAGCTTCCCAAAGCGAGGGCATAGCCATTACATCCAACCCTTTCATCGAACCGCCAACATTATCGGTGTAAGGGTGGAAGAAGAAGTAATCCTGTAAATCTTTGGATTCGATAAATGCACGATCTTCTCTTACAAAGCCGCCCACACCACCGAACGCAACGACCAAGGGTTTAACTGGCAGTGATTCATCTTCTGCCAATATTGCGATGGCTTCAATTAGATAGCGAAATCCTTTCTGGGACATAAAACGCCCCATAAAACCAATCAAGAAACGATCCTGACAGTTTGGGAATTCAGCTGCCAAATCAACCTCTTCCGCCTGCTGAAAATGCGTAGAGTTAACACCATTTAAAATAGCGCGAACATTAGCCCCTCGCATACCAGGCAGGAATTCGTATAGATTTTGTTCGCAATCATCACTAACGGTGAGCAATTTGTCTGTTTGTCGAAATAGCCGTGTCAAAGCCCACTTTTTCAACGGCGCGTACCAATGACAAAACTGTCCCGGCTGGAATACATCATGCACTGTTAGTAGGTGCTTTTTACCTGCCAGCTTTGCTGGTAACACAGCAGCAACTACCGATGTAAAACCATGTGAATGCACGAGGTCAAAATCGGATTCGGCTAGCGCCGAGCGGGTCTCCTTCAGCAAGCCAAATGTACTATTTTCGGCAACTCTGAAGGTGAATTGATGCTGTGGAAGGTAGTCACCAAAATAGCGAGAAAAATCAAGATCGGGGGCAACGATGGTAAAGTGGTAGTCGGCAAAATCATCGGTTTGATAGACATATCTCAGGTAATTTCGAATACCGCTGATAGGCCAACGAACAATAAGCAATACTGATTTTTTCATGAAAGTCCCTTCATTGGCACATCGTCTTTCGCCTGTTGTTCGATGCGCATCACTTTGCGTTCAGTCAACATCACTACTGCCGCGCACAACCCACCGAATAAGTACCAGTAATAAACGGACAGCCCCCAGTAATTGATACTATAAACTACGTACATCCAAAAACAGGCGCGCATCGCCAGTGCTAGATCTTGTTCGAAGCTCAGCTCTTTAGCCAACGCTTCATCCTTCTCGATCTTCTGGGTTTGCGCTTGTAGTACCTTAAAATTCTTATAAATAGCCCGCAAAAAGCCCATAAATAGTACAAAGCCAAATATACCAATTTCAATAACCAATTCCGCGTAAAGACTGTGAGAAGCCTGAGCCCGACCAAATTTATTGAATTTTGCTTCCCCCGTGGTACCTAAGCCGTGTCCAAATAGCGGGTAGTCCATAGCCAACCCTAATTCATGACCAATGCCAGACAGCCGCCCCGACGCGGAGCCAGAGCCCTGGACGTCAGCACCCGTCAGAGATAGATAACGATCTCTCTGAACATCACTCATTTGACTCCATCCGACAACTGCAACCACAAAAGCGATCGCTAGCAATAATGGTTTTCGCTCTGATTGCTTAAAAATGAACCACAACACCACCAGCAGTGCGATTAATGCGCCACGGCTCATGGTTAACACCAAAGCCCACAACAACACACCTAATAATGCGAAGTAGACCAGTTTGAGCAGCCAACCTTTCTTGATCAATAAGTAGTGAAGGAAAGGGACGAGTGTAGCGATGACAAATCCCAACTCATTCCCATTAATGACATCATGAGGTGCGCCTGCCAATCGATTTTGGATCGCACCGCCCATGTAGGTACCACTTCCCCAATATCCCTCTGTAACATTCAAATACAGCGGCTCAATCACCCTAAAAAGCTGACTGCCGAGGAAGATGAAAAGAAACCACTTCAAGCGCTTATCAGTGTCGATGATTAGCAAAGTAAAATAGAAAAATACGAATGCTTTAATAAATTCCTGAGTATTGTCTCTTAGAGCACTTCCTGGCCACTTCACTAAAGGCATAGTCACCAAGATATACAACAGTAAGATGCCTAACGCCTTCGCAGTGGGGCTTTGCAATTTTTCTTTCAATCTACCGGCATTAAATAGCAAAAACAGGGCTAACAAACCAACCAATATAAGAGTTGGCCGGAACTGGTTAACACCGGGGATTCGCGATGAGATATGAACAAAAAAATCTAGAGTGAAAAGCAAATAGATTAAAAAACAAATACGAGGAACCGGTTCGCTATATGACTGCTGCCCTAAGCGCACACCAAATTTCAGCGGGCGAGAACTAGTCAACGACCCATCTCCCTTTCAATGCGCTTTAACTGGCGAGACTGAGTCAATCGTTTAGATAACCACTGCACACCATAGATGATTTTTTTAAACTGAAATGGATTCGGAGTTACGGCAAAACGTGGCAAAGAAAATCTATCATGCAATGTCACATAATAGCAGTGAGCGGCCACAGCACAATCAAACCCTGCATCAGCCACAGCTCTCGCTAAGGCTGGAGAAAAATCTTCCGGCTGACCATTCGGGTAACAAAAGTTTTTCACTTTTATTCCTAGCTGAGTCTCCAGACGTGTTCGGCTCTCTGTTACCTCAGAGATAGCCTCAGCCATGGGAAGGCCACTGAGTGTTGGATGCATCACGGTATGAGCACCAATATCAACAATGCCAGACGCTGCCATCTCCTTTAGTTGTTCCCAGGTAACGGGTTTATAAGCTGAAGGAGCATGGCGAGTGATCTTATACTGATTCAATTCTGCAGCTTGCTGCAGCCAAACAAACTTGTCTTGTAACGCCATCGGCATCAAGAATCTATTCAGAGGGTGCCAAACCGCCCGCTTATCGTTACAGTGCTTTAGTCCAGCAACTAACTCTGAAGGTGTATTTTTTGGCCACACTGCGTGAATAGGGTCAATATTGTCAATTAGAGCAGTAAGCATGTCAGGCCAAAGCCAAGTTTTACCATCAACAAAGCCGCTGGTCACAAAAAAGCTAACAGGCACTCCAGCAGCTCTAAATTCGGGAAATGCATACTGATAAAAGTCAGCGTAGCCATCATCTACCGTCAATACAATGGTATTTTTTGGCAAAGGGAGCTGATGCTCCAAAGCGTCTGCAACCTCTGACAAGCTAAGTACAGTGAACTCAGTTTTTAACAGCTGTAACTGTTGACGCAATTGCAGTACATCCATATAACCACGCTTCTTCTCAGCACTGAACCTGTGATACATCAAAATCCTAGGCTGGTGACGAGTTAACCACTTCGCTATACGATAGCCGCCTAGATCAGCCGAAACTCTCACTAGGCGCGATTTCATCTGCTTCAAACTTGCTAACATCAACGAGCCTCCTTCAGCAATTGATGATAAAGGCGCTCGTGACACTCAAACATATGCTCCATTGAAAAGCGGGTAGCAACGCTGTGACAAGCTTGATGTCCCATCGACGCTAATATTTCTCGCTCCGACAATAGCTCATCAATATGCCCAGCCAGCACGGCCACATCACCCACCGGATATAGAAAACCATTCTCACCATGAGTAACGATCTCAGGGTTCCCCCCGGTTCTGGTGCAGACAACTGGCTTGCCCCATTGCAGGTATTCAATAATGGCATTTGAGAAGCCTTCAGACTCACTGCATAACAAGGCAATATCAAATCGCTGAATATAGTTCTGCGGCGCTTTTTGCCCCCCGACACAGTGCAACCGCTCGGCGACACCCAGTTGTTCGGCCTGCTGTATGAGAGGTTTTGGGTCCCCTCCACCGACAATCACCAATTGCAAATCTGGATGCTTATCACTGAGCATTCCAAGCGCGGCAACTGCATCCTGCATCCGCTTAATAGGACGAATATTTGCCACTAATCCAATCACTGGGCCGGCAGGTATTGACACCTTAGCTTCTACTTCATTAGGTGGTAAGTAACCGTTGTAAATCACATGCACACGACTGTTCGGTATCCATTCACATTCCGTAGTTTTCTCACCCACCGCGTTACTATTAACAATGGCGCCGTCCACCCAGCGTCGATTAAAGCGTAACAACCTTATAAGACCAGAGGTATACCAGAACCCCATATCTCGGCGAGATATAACAGCAACACATTTCGCAAACTTGATGAACATAGGCGCAATAACGGAAGCGTCATTAAAAAAGGTTTGCACTAAAGCGACACCTTCTCGACGCAGTTGCAATGCCCATAAAAATAGACGCCAGAAGGTGAGGGGGGATGCCATTCGGTGAATATTGAGCACTTCCACGTCAACGCCTAGGACATTGCTTGCAAGATACGGGCTGCCACGTAATGCATAGATTTTTACACTGTGACCACGAGCGACCATGCCTTGTACAAGCTTAATGAACTGCCCTTCCGTGCCTGCATTCGGATTAACCAAAGTATCAATCAGATAGGCGATATTGCACTTTTCCATAAGTAACAGCTTCCAGCCTGTTAGTGAACGGCTTCCAAGCCTCTCAAAATTCGAGAGGCACGTGCGGGATTCAACAGGCCAGCCATCAACAGGTGGCTGAGGGCGGATATCCACTGATGATTCTGCTTGCGGCATTGGTAAAGGCGAAAATGAAGTACAGCTTTCCGCTGACGTATAACGGCATTAGAGTATCCATAACGCTTAACGGCTTTGTCGAGTATATAGAAGCCATTTTGCCAACGAATATGCTTACGCTGGCTACTTATAGAATCAGGGTGGCGGCGGTAAAAGAATAGGGGAAGATCCAAGTAAGCCATCTTAGTCACTTCAGCGACTCGTATAGCCATATCATGATCTTGTGCTGCTCGCAGGGACTCATCAAATTCACCCACTTTTGTCATGATTTCACGACGTAATACAGCATTGTTAGGTAATAAAAAATAACAGTCGATCACAACGCGAGATGGATCGTTTTGTTCTTCATGACCATCACTATAAATCGGGTAAAGCGGCTTACCATCAGGATCTACTGCAAAACCATTGCTGTACACCAATCCATACTCAGGATTATCCTGCAAATAGGTAACCAATGTCTCCAGTTTTTCCGGTGCCCAATAGTCGTCACTATCTAGAATTGCTAAGTACTCGCCCGACGCTTGTTTTAGGCCGACATTGATAGCTGCCGCCTGCCCTTTGTTGATACCGCCGGGGTGCTCTAGGATGGTTAACCGACTATCCGTGTAAGAATCCAAAACCTCGCGAGTACGATCAGTGCTGCCATCATCAACAACGATCAGCTCAAGGTCGGTAAGGCTTTGGTTCAAAACAGATTCAACCGTATGCGCGATATAGGCATCACGATTGTAAGCGGGAATAATTACTGATACTAAAACTGACACACACAACTCCTTTTAATGCCGCTCCAGTATGCATCAGGGACGATATAAATTGGCCTGATCATTTGTTAGCGCAATGATAACAGCTAAAATGGGCTAATAGAACTTCCCCAACACACCGAGCAAATCGTCTTATAGGCCCTTACACATACTTATTGTTCATGTTTAATCTATCTAGAGTAGCAATCACGACAACTAACTACTCTTTTTCGGCAAAAAATCTCTTTAGATTTCGTTTGAACATTTCGTAATTGGTCTGGTGCCATCGTTGGCCCTTCATTGCCATGACGCGCTGCTCATCGAAGCTCATTTCTATCGTCTCTTGAATTACCGACTCAAGAGACGCTTTATCTATTTCGAACAGCGCTGACAACCCCTTGCATCCTTTGGCTTGAGCGTTGACAAGAAATGAAAACTCTCTATCAGCAAGTTCATTCATTGGTGGTGCATTGGTAACGATAGGAATACATCCCATCGCAATGCCTTCGGACATAGTTAAACCATAACCTTCGGTCATTGTGGGATGGATATGGAATGGATTTTCACGCATGACTCTTTCGAACTCTTCGTCCGATAAAAAATCAGTGATGACCTGCACGTTAGTCGGAATGACCGTATCCGGAAGCCGATGTTTTCCTATCAAGATTGTCAAGGTTGGCCACTCAGGGTGCTTCGACCACAAATTAATGAGTGTTTTTGTTCCTCTATGCGCACTGTTCCCTGCGCGGTGTAAATAACTCTTCTTGAGATGTGCTTCTGAAGGCGGGTAATCTAATTTAGTATCACTTGAGGTAAAGCCAAGAAAGCGTGTGTCAGAATTAATTTTTTTAAAAATAGTTTCAGCATAAAATGTCTTAACCAGTACGGTGTCGACCAAATTAACTAGAGGAATTGCGCTTTCAAGAAACCATTCCTGGTTAGGGATAAGAATGTTCTTTCTAGACCGGGCCGAAAGCCCTGGATCGATACGCTGAATGTGAACCATGACATCGTATTTTTTGAAGAAAAAGACCGTACTCAATTTGAAGAATATATAAACTAAGAAGAAGTAGGCTTTCCGTAGACGCCACGGCAACTTATTCTGAAAATTAGAAACTTTCGTATATATAATTTCAGAAGCTATGCCAACCTCTCTTAGCGTGCTCATTATAATAGTCGCGTCCTTCTGAATCCCATGACCACTGTTTCCTACACATATTCTAATTTTTTCTTGCTTAGACATTCCATGTTCCTACTACAAATCTTCGTCTTTAACATAAAAAATTTAATTTATAAAAACAAATCCTTTATTCAATTTTAGACTTATAAAAATCTACAAAATTAAAAACTAAGGCCCGTATAACGGGCCCTTATTCTCCGATTAAAAATGCCGTGAAACTGCTACTGTGCAGGGCTTGGTGGTGCTTTACAATCTACACATAATCTCTTACCAATCGCATTGTTGACATTGTTGTCATCAAAAACATATAGATACAATCCACCGGTAATCTGTTCGAAGCTCCCCAAGTCAAGGTCAAATTGAACAGAATTTTGAGACCAAGCAAGCGGAAATTGAATTTCTGCATGGGTTACATCTTCCCAAAGAGGAGCATTGCCAAGCATAATTCTCTGTGGTGAGTAATCAAAATACAACTCACTAACTTCTGTTTCCTGGTATGTTTGAACTTTTCCATCAAGCCCTACCAGTCCAATATTCGCACTATATTCAGGATCGTTTTTCATCTCAACCATTGGAACTTCATGATTAAGCTGTTGATCAACCCAAGCTAACGTAACATATTTGGTAAGGTCGCCGTATACTTCCATGTGAACCCATTTCCGAGCCTGACCAATCCAGTCTGTGGCCGACTCTCCAGACATTCCTTTCATGCCATCATTCGTCCAGGAATAACGTAACGCGTCGCCTTTTGGATTGTCCCATATCCGGGTGAACTTATTACTACCAGGATCCTTATAACGGTCAAACAAGATCGCTTTAGCACCGCTTTTAATTCCGGTAATAGTAGCTCCTTCATCACTTCTCTTCGCGCCATCGATGTCAATATGAATTATTTCACTACCATCATCTAGCACATCAATCTCTAATATCCTACCCGTTTTCCCATTAGATAAAATGACCTCTTCGCCAAGCTTCAAGCTCTTATCGATGATGAATTCACCCTGTCTTTCTGAAAGATAATATTGATAATAATTATGCGGGTGGGCTTTAACCTTGGTCCACCAAGAAAAGTAAAACTTTTCCTGTTTAAAGACACTGTTATCTTCACTAATCACACTTGGCCACCCTAAATAGCCTTTAGGGCCGTCCATGTAGTAGTGGGAGTCGAGGTAAGCGGTTCGATGTGGTCGACTGCGAGTTAAGATAGGTGGCTTGCCATAAGTATAGTTGCTCGACTTGGTCCAAATTGTTTCGGGGTCTTCATCTGGTCTCAAGATCTCCGCACCATCAGCGAACTCCTTTTGATGAAAATTTGGAACGCCATTCTCATAAGCAACATCACCCCGATCATACAGTTTCGGCGCAGCTTGTTCCTTTACACCAAAACCGCTGCCACTCAGGGTCAGCCTCGTGCCTTGCTTCAACTCTTCACCACCTGTAGACAAGCCATCAACCTGTGGTATAGCAGCCACCGCGCCACAAAAAACACATCCAAGAGCAACCACACTCAGGCTCAGCATAGTGCTGAGACGCCCTTGATTCTTCCTCAGCCACGCTTTATTTTTCATCATCTTATGTTCCACCTATACGCACTATATTACTGAGTTTAGCAAATCTACATCTACCCGCCACACCACACCGAACAATAGCGCGCTTCACATGGCAAGTCCGCATCAAAAGCTCTAGAGAAAAAATAATCCTCACTTCCATTTTTCGCTATATTCTGTGCAATTACGTTCATTATGCCAATATATCAGTAACTTAACACTGGAATATACGGATACGGGACAAATTACAATTTTTAATTTTTCTATTAAACTTTTAAAATCAGCCTTGTTCTTTTAACAAAAAAATCTGTTGATTTTGAAACTGTTGGAGCAACAATACAGCTTGCCAAAATGACCATCAATATTTTTATAACAATCTCTATTAATTTAGGCCATGAATCATCAATTAAAATATATTTCTCGAATAGAAATATGAATAGTGAATGTGATATAAATATGCTGTAGGCATGCTTACTAAAAAAGAGAACGAAACGGTCTATAAAATTCACCCTATCAAAAACTTTAGTAATAACCCCTTTCATTGCCAATACGATAAAAACAGCAAAGAAGGAAAAAGAAACATAGTATCCGTCGGGAAAATAAACATGTTTTGTCATTTTAAATTCTAAATCTAATGACCAGAAAGAAAACAAAGCCAAACAAAGAAACAGGATAGAAATCAGACCACTATAATTAAATATTTTTGCCTTCGGATTCAAAACCCAGAAGGCACCAAAAAAGAAAAAAGAAGAATGTACTATTGGCTTGTATATATTGTGCCCATAAATACTAAATAAATCACCCAGAGGATAAAAAAGCTGCACATAAGAAAATATAAAGGTAATCACCACCGTTAATGGTAGTATTTTCACATAACATTTTGATATGTAAAATATAACTGTTGAAAATAGACTTATTAATATTAACGTATGGATGAACCAAACTTGCCCTAACGGGAACGGCATGTCACTACTTTTAGGTATGAGCTGTAACCAACGAGCGATAGATCCAATATCGAATGAGAGTCCACCTGATAGTATATAAATAAAAAGAAAGCTCAATAATACGATTATATATACCGGGAGCAGTTGTGATGTAAGGCGATGAAAAAAATATACGTATGTATTTCTTGAGCGAGAGTATATATAAATAGAGATTGCGCCACTAACAAAAAACAATATCGGGAGGAATACAGAAATAACTTGAGAATAAGGAGTATATAACCACGACAACCCAAGGTGAGAAAGCACAACCCTTAGAATAGACATGCCTCTCAAACGATTGAGAAACACCTGATTGTCCTTGTTAATTTTAATACTTTCCCAGGTTTCCAAACTAAGCTCCGTGTTCGTTATTTTCATTGCAAATAAAATCCATTTTAGATTTTTAAACTCCCATAGCCATCATGATAAAAATTCCGATTTACCTATAGAAATGAACATCTAAAAATCAAACCCTAATTAACTAATTCTTATCCCGCGCTACACTAATATGACACGAATGCAAAATCCTGCAGGTCATCTCCGACTGACGTAAAGCATCGGCAATCAACTGGTTTGCAGCCGCTTGATAATGTACTCGATCAGCCTGAAACAACGCTCGTTGGTGCAATCCACTGTCACGAAATAGTTGCCGGACATCAATGACTGAAAATTTGGCGTTCAGGCGTTCGACCCGTTCAGCATAACCGTCATGTAGACGCTGTTTCCAGCCACCTTTATATTGAGAAGCATCTGGCATCGCTAAAAATACCACTCGCGTCCCCTTTGAAGAAGCTTCCTTGACTAACATCTCCATAAGTTGCTCCAACAGTCGCTCCTCTTTGCTATCGTTCTCCTGCCACAACTTGGCAAGTCGAGCATACTGACGCTGTAGATAATCAACAGAACGTGATAGTGGTGTGAAATGATGACGTTGGAAACGCTGAAAGCCGCCGTAATAGTCATCATGCTGGTGCAACAAGGCTAACAACTGGTCATTAGGTAGAGGCGATAGCCACTGCGGATCAACCGATAATAGCTGCGGGCCATTAACCTTTGCTTTAAAGCGTGGCTTTAAATAAGGCATATAGATTTCTTTTGGTCGTCGCAGAGGAATATAGAGATTTTTCAATCCTGAAATCGGGTCTGGATTGATGCCTACGACGAGCAGATCTGGTTGGAATTGTTGCAGCTGGTCACGGTAGTACAAAAGTACCTGATCCATTTCATAAAGCATGGTGCCAAAGTTAAACACTTCTAATTGAGGCGTTGTCAAAAAACCGGAAATGGTCTCCTCATTGGTGGCTAAGTGCCCACCATTGACCATAGAACTACCTGCAAATAACACCCTTGGTAGCCCATTTCGATCAACTTCATAAGCTGCGGTGGTGCGGGCGCCAAACTGGTCGGTACGCCAGTTATTTTCCGAAAGCTGTTGCTGGTTAATCCAGCCAACAACAGCATCAGGCTTCAGGAAGCCTTCACCCTGGAGAAATTTTTCGGTATTGACCACGGCTTCGTCGCTCAAATAGAGCTCAAAATACCAGCGGCTAGGTAAGAGCATGGGCAAAATGAAAGCCACGCAAAACTCAACAACTAACCAAACCAGTAATACCCGACTAAGCAACGGCGCATCCAGTTTCATTTTGGTTATCAAATTCACCATGCCGTCACCCTAAAACTGAAAATAGATAAATGGCGTTTGCCCACTGGGCATGCCATGGGTGAGGGCGATCATCATCGCCACATAGACACTGGCTCTCAGCCAACTAACAGCGCGCACCTGTAATGCTCCAGTTTGCCCCGGGTGCTCCTTCTGCCAGCCCATGCCATGCTCAATGACAAACGCAGCAAAAGCGAGCCAGACAATCATCGGAAGAACAAGTGTGGTCCCCGCTTGCACACTGAACAAGCCAAGATAGAAGTCCCCAGCAGAGGTCAGCGAATCACTACGGAAAACCACCCAGAGTAGCATCACAGCTAACTGTGTCAGCGCCCAGCGCAACCACCAAGCCCGCTGTAATAGTTGCGCCAGCAACCCCTGCCCAAGTAAGTGTTGGCCAAGGTGAGTGAGAGACACCAACAATCCATGCAGTCCTCCCCAAATAACGAAGGTCCAGTTTGCCCCATGCCATAAGCCACTGATCAATGTGGTAACAGTGACATTAAAGAAATTTCGCCAAGGTCCACACTGGTTGCCACCTAGCGATATATAGACATAGTCACGGAAAAAGCGTGACATGGTGAGGTGCCAACGCCGCCAAAAATCGACAATGCTGGTCGCCAAATAGGGGAAGTTAAAGTTCTCCGGCAGAGAGAAACCAAGCATTTTGGCACTACCAATCGCCATATTGGAATAACCGGAAAAATCGGCGTAGATCTGTACGCCGTAACCCAGCATCGCCAGCCATAACATGCCTGAAGAATACCCTGCCGTATCAGCAAAAACAGGATCAACCAGGTAGACACCTAAATTATCGGCGATAAACACCTTACAAAATAAACCTTTGAGGAAACGTAATGCTCCATCCTCAAAGATATGCCACTGAAAACGGCGTGGCGCATCCAATTGGTAGAGAAACTCTTTTGCGCGCACAATCGGCCCAGCCACTAACTGAGGAAAAAATGCTACAAAAGTCGCAAAGGTGAGTAGCGATTGATGTGGCTTCAGTTTGCCGCGATAAATATCCAGCGAGTAGCTCAAGCTCTGAAAAGTATAAAAAGAGATACCCACAGGCAAAATGATATTCAGCGTCTGCAGGCCCGTCTCTATCCCCATACTGGTCAGCGTTGCCTGCAGACTGTCGATAAAGAAATTGCAGTACTTGAAATAAAACAGAATGGAGAGATTAATCACTAGACTGGTGGTTAACCAAAGCTTACGTGCCTTGCTCTTCTTGGCATCACAAATTCGGTGCCCAACATAATGATCAACTAAGGTGCTGATAATAATAAGGCTAAGAAAACGCCAATCCCACGCCGCATAAAAGCCATAACTGGCCACTAAAAGCAGGTGGTTCTGATGTCGCCGAGACAATAGCCAATAGGCAGCAAATACCGCTAAGAAAAAGAACAGATACTCTTTTGACGCAAAGGTCATCTGTCGGCTCCTAACATCGACTTCTGCGAGCGGAACCAACGTCGCCGGTAATTCTCAATCAGTCCGAGCATACGACCGACAAAATAGAACTGATAGATGGCATATAACTGCGCCAGCTTCAGTAGTTCAAATTGATTACCTTCGTATTTTATAAGTCTATGTACGGCTGCCAAACCGGGGATCCCTAACAAGGCCAGCACAGATGTCAGTGCAGCTGACAGCATCAACAGCCAAGCCTGTGGTAGCAGCGTCATTGCCAGAAGCGAGATCGGCAACAACAACGCCGCTAGCGTGTATAGGTGAGTTAACCACAACAATTTATCACTCAGCGAGCGGGCTGATTCAATCTGATAGCTGCCATGCCAGCGCTGCCTGCGCATTGTACCGATCAAAGTCTTCGGGTAGCCCAAATGCACCACAGCGCAATCTCTCAGCTGAATCACTTTGTAACCTGCCAACTGCACCCGGTGGGACAGGTTATCGTCTTCACCGGCCGATAAGCTGACGTCAAAGCCACCCAGTGCGTGAAATAGCTGTTTTGTCATGATAAAACTGCCACCCGCAAGTGAATCGGTTTCGCGGCGCACGGAAGTTTGTTCGGTGATCCAGGCTTGCTCCACCCAGCAAGCCGCTTTTTCCACCAGATAAACACCACCGACAGCACCGGTCGTCTTATTACTTAACTCTTCTACGGCTGCACTTAACCAGCGCGGAGCAACTTCGCAGTCGCTGTCGACAAAGGCCACAATATCGCCTTTTGCCAACGCCACACCATGATTACGAACGGCGCCCACTTTGCAGTTACTTAACACCTCAACCTGGACATTAAAACTGCGCGCTATCGCTACAGTATTGTCTGTAGAGCCATTGTCGATAATAGTGATGTCAAAACGATCCGTTGGATAGTCCAACTTCTTTAGTGACTGCAGACAACGAGCGATATAACGCTCCTCGTTAAATGCGGGAATAACGATGGAAACAAAAGGTAACACGGATCAAATACTCCCTGACGTGGTCAACTGACTCGGTAACATGGCAGTGTAATGTTGTACGTAAGCGCTTGCGGTATCTTCAATACTATAGCCTTGGGCAAATCGCTTAGCCTGCTCGGCCAATTGCCAGCGACGCTCGTTGTTATCCACAAGCTCTGCGACCCCAGCAGCAAGCCCATCCACAGTCAAAGACTCTAGGCAAACCGCCACAGTATGATTCAGCTTTAGTGGCGACACAGCGCCTGGCGCCGCGACCACAGGTAAGCCAAGGGTCATCGCCTCCAACGTCGCCAAACCAAACCCTTCATAGCGACTTGCAGCTAGGTAAATATCACTCTGCGCCAACAACGCGTATGGATTGCACTGATGTCCCAACAACTTGACCTTATCACTCAACCCAAGCTCGCTGATCTGTGCTGCCAGTGCCGCCCGCTGCTCGCCCTCGCCAATAATCCACAACACGAGTTGCGGAAAGCGCTTGGACAGCCCGGCCATCGCTGACACCGCAATATCAAAGCCCTTTTGCGAATGCAAACGACCACAGGAAACCGCCACTACTTGCCCTGCAGTCTTCTCAATAACCAAAGCCTCACCAGCATTATCGCCTGTCGCGGCCAACTTGATAGCCTCGCCATCAACACCATTGACCAGCGTAGTCACGGGCAAACCGTAGACCTCAGCAAACCAGGCGCTAGCCTCTGCTGACACTGCCACAGTGCGTGTATTGCTTCTCGCTAAGGCCCAGCGCTCTAACGCGCGCTTGATCCGGCTACCAATGCTCTGCTGTTTAAAATAGGGGTAACAGTTATGGATGGTTCGCAAATGAGGCAGATGCTGTTGCCTTAGCAGTGCCGTCCAAAATGAGGGCTGAAAGGAGTGGCTATGAACTAAATCTGGCTGCCACCGACGCAGATATGTCGGCAGCTGCCTGGCAATCGTCAAACCGTTACCAGTAGCAGAGAGGATCGCCCCTTCGGCAATTAAACCGTCGAATACTTTTAGGTGCTCGGCGTCCCCTTCGCACAACAGCAAGTAGTGGCGGTAGCGACGCATATCTGAGTTAGCCAACAGCGCACGTAGCAACGCAATAATGCCGCTCACTGGCCAGTGCACAAAATGCAGGATCACGGGCGCTTTGCTCATTGCTTCACCGCCTCCTCAGTGGGGATATCAGACACCACCGACTTAAACTTACCATTGGCATTCTTTGGGATCGCTTCAAGATAACTAAATACGATCTGCATCTGCTCACCAGTGCGTTTAAGGATCTCGTACCTGAGGGCATCTTCCGCCGCTTGGTCATACTGACTATCCGTCACCAGATTAAACTGCAGGCGGTCTTTCGCGGTTTGTATGATCTGGGTTTCATAGATCCCAGCTAAGCCTTTAAATATCGGATCCATCCGCCCTAAAGGGCGCCCATCGGGAGTGACTAATATATCATCCACCCGGCCCGCTAACTGGGCTAGTTCAGGAAATGCACGGCCACATCCGCAGGACGCTGAACTCGGAGTCAAACAATCACCCAAGCGGTATCGAATCAGTGGCATCGCCTGGTTCACTAAGCCTGTGCATACCGCTTCACCGGTTTCACCTGCCGCCACCGGCTGGTCATCAGCATCCACGACCTCAAGAATGCCGTGTTCAGGATGCAGGTGCATGCTGCCATGTTCGCATTGGGAAACAAATAGCGCCATCTCGGTGCAGCCATACTGATCGATCACCGGCGCGTCAAAACTCGCCTCAATCAAGCTGCGCTGATGGCTTAATAAAGTTTCAGCCGTCGTAAATACCACTTTCGCCTTTATCCGCGGTAACTGATGCTGAGCAATATACTTGGCAATGGGATAGATGCTGGATGGGTAGCCGACTATCTCTTCTGGCTGATAACGCTGGAGCTGCGCATAGTAAGCAGGAAGATTCGCTTCAGCCAAATGGTAAGAAGACATCAACAGGTTGCGTTGGAAACGGTCATAACGCCAGAACGGTGGTGAGCTAGCCTCCGGCGACATAATGATCCGACCAAACAGGGTCGCCCGACGTCCCAACGGTGCAACACCAAACCAATGGCGTAGGCGGCTCCAAAATGCATAATGGGCTGTACGGCTGGCAACATCAGCATAAATAGTGATTGGCGACCCGCTGCTACCACTGGTGTTAAGGGTGAAATAGTTGCCACTGGCGAGGATCCGCTCATCAACTAAAGATTGTGGGTCTTCCCGCAATACCGATTTCTCTAAGATCGGAAACCAGCTTAACGCGTTCAAATCTTTGATATCTTCGACATTTAAATCGACACCTTGCGCCCACTGCCGATAATGGGGAACATGCAAAATCGCCGTACGCGCTAAATCGACAAAACGCGCCGATTGCAGCTCGGACATAGCAACCGCATCCAAGCGCTCGCTATGTAACAGATCCGCTAAGTGACTGTCTGCTGCAGGGCTAAAACGCTCTTTGCGGAGCTTAAGTCCATAAGCGGTTACCAACAAATTCTGGCACCAGACCGGCGCCTGGTAGTAAAGCTTTTCCATCCACGGAGACATTTAACTCAGTCCTCCCGCTTCAACATGTTTTGATAGAGCGTTAGATAGGAATCGGCCATCGCGACAACACTAAACAGGCTTAGCTGGCGCTGTTTCGCCCGCGCCGTTAACTCATTACAGCGTGCAGGGTCACCCATCAGCTTTTCCATCCTAGCCTGCAGTGCACAAACATCTGTCGCAGGGACAAGCTCACCACACTCACCATCATTAAGCACCTGCGGAATACCACCCACCGCGGAGGCGATGACAGGGATCTCTGCGGCCATTGCCTCGAGCAACGCCATTGGTAGCCCCTCGGTCAATGAGGGCATCACGAACAGCTGCGCTTGCGTTAAGATGCTAGCCACCTGCTCACTGAATCCCGGCATTAGCACCGCGTCAGCAAGTTGCAGCGCTGCCACTTGCGACTCTAGCACCGCCCGTTGGCCACCATCACCAACAATAAGCAGCCTCGCATGGGGATGATTGCTATGCAGCTGGGCGAAGGCGGCTAACAAGGTATCAAATCCTTTTTCCCGCGACAGCCGTCCCACCGCCAAGATCAGGAACTCACTATCAGCGACAAACTTTGCAATTTCGGGATTTGCCAGTGGTGTCATGTCTGCGGGCCTTTGCGTCGGCTGCGCCAGGCCATTGGCAATAACATTGGCATTCGCCAACTTAAGACCACGCACTCTTGGATGTTGTAGCGTTTGTTCACTCACAAACACCACCTGCTCCAAACGTGGCAACATTTTCCTGTCGAGCCATTCATAACACCACATGCGGCTACCTAGCGGCGAATGTACATAGCCATGAACCGTCGTCAGACAGGGTAGACGCCAGCGACGCGGTAACAATCCCAGCAAAATATTAAATTTATAGCCATGGCTATGTAGTAAATCTGCACCGTGTGACTTGGCCAACTGAACAATTTTCTTGGCGCCGGAAAAATTTAGTCCATTCTTCATTCGTAAACATATCAGCGGTAAGCCAGCAGCTTTTGCGGCCGTTTCCAACGGTTTCTCGGCCACGCCAACATCACCGACACTGACAATGGTCGCTTTGATGCCTAGCTGGTTACAACGCCGAACTAAACCGAGCAACATCTGCTCAGCCCCATAAAGTCCGCCGCTATCGATCAAGTGCATAATGTGCATTGACTTAGCCTACCCGAGGTTTCCACAGCACGACTTTTTCACCTTTCGCAAAGCGCAGAAAAGCATGGGCGGATGCCAGATTAATCAGGGTAAAATAGTAAGGGATACTGATCAGCGCGCTACTTCCCGGGCGGTAGTGCCCAACCATCGCCAAGCCATAAAAAGCCAACTGCAGCAACAGAACAAGCGTGAAGAAGCTACTCTGCAATGCCAACGGAAAGTTCACCAACAGAAGTAGCAACTGCGGAATAAATGCCAAATAGCGCAATAGCTTATGACTGAACAGCTGCCAACTAAACAGGGCATCGCGACGCGTATCAAATAGCTGACGCATATCCCATAAGCCCCACAAGGCACGTAAACCAACACGCACCCGCATCCGATATTCTCGGCCACTGTCATCAAGCGCATCTTCACCAAGCAGAGCGGCCGCCTCGTAGACGACGCGATAGCCTTGCTCCACCACCTTAAGCGGCTGCACAAAGTCAGGCAGCTGGTCGGCGTTCATCGGCTGGTATAACGCTCGACGCATGCAATCGATACCACCATCCACTCCCACCACTGAACCTATCTCGGTTTCCCACTGGCGCAGTGCGTTTTCATACTTCATGTAGGCACTGCAACCTTCGCCGGTCATACTGCTTTCTGGATTACCGTAGATCATTTGACCGGTAACGTAACCGACTTCCGGATCAGCAAAGTTTTTCACTAATTGGGCAATGGCATCGCTCTTATAAACCGAGTTCGCATCAGAAAACAGCAGTAGCTCGCCTTCAGCCTCAGGCACAGCCATATTCAACGCCGATGTTTTACCCGCCCGCGGCATCTGAACCAATAACCGTACTCGGGGATCCTCCTCAGCGATTTCCATTACCAGCTCATCAGTACCGTCATCAGAGCCATCCGAAATCACGATAACCTGTAATTTATCGTGGGGATAATCCTGAGCTAACTTGTTGCGAACCGTTGTTTCGATATGCTCGACCTCATTGAATGCTGCGATCAGCACTGTCACATGGGGTTGCACACTCTCTTTTGTCACTGGCCGAGGCTTTAACTGTGCCAACCAAGCCGCGAGGGTTGGATAGCCGAAATAGATATAAAGCAACAGCGCAAACAGTAACCAAAATATCAGAGTCATGGTTTATTCAATCTCTTCTCGGTTAATAGTCATCTGCTGGGATCCAGCGCTCACTATTTTGCTGCTGTAGCTTGACGCCATCGGAATCCAATAGCCGATCCAGCGCAGCAACCGCCTCGGCACAATCGATCTCACAGGGCAGTTGAATGGCTACCAAAGCCGCATCGTGACGGCCGCTGAATAACGCCGGTAGCTCAGCAAGCTTGGCCAGATAAGCGTTGGTCAATGTCCGCTCTCCGACACTCATCCAGTAGGCTGACAGCCAAAGTTTACGTACGCCAATACGCGGCTCCATCTCCCGGATCAACACACCCGTACCATCGCTGAGCGTACGATGATGTTGCGACAACGTCAGCCAATGCTGGCGCGCAAAAAGCCAGCGATAGGGCATAAAATCTTGCTTTGCCTGCTGCTGCCGATAGAAAAAGCGCTCAATCAACACCGGTTGCTCACCGATAGCAAACCACTGCAGCTCATGCTGCGCCCGCTCAATCGGTCGAAAATAGGCTGGCGTCATCGCTGGCATAGTATCAGCAGACAAAGTGGGGTAACTGCTAATGGCTGGTGGTGCGACAAATTGTGCTTTAGCTGGCGCTTTCAGCAGCAAGGAAATTGATAGTGGAGCCGCAATCAAAATCACGCTAGCAACGAAGATACCTGGCCAGGAAAAACCTGCCGCAGAAGGCAAACCATCGACCGCGGTTGGGGCGCTGTTATCACCTTTCCAACGGACAAGGAAAAACATCAGGCTAAAAATCACGCCAAATAGAACGAAACCGTACAGTTCATGATCAGCTAACAAACTGCTTTGCATTTCGGTGGCATAACCGATCAACACCAGCGAATATACACGGAGCCAGTTGGTCACCAGTCCCAACAACAGACCTAACGCCAGCAGACCTATCCGCCATCGCCAATCACGGAAGAACAACTGACCGCTAAGCAATGAAAATGCGATACCAATAATGAGGTAACGTAAGCCTGAACAACCATCAGCAACGGTAATAATCCCGCTGGGGATATGGATCTCATTAGATTGAATAAGGATAGGCATGGCGAGCATTGACAGCAGATTTGTCGTCACCACCACGGTCAAATCGATCAAGTAATCGTTCAGATGATCCCAGATAGGTACAGCAAAACAGAACAGCAACGCGGCAAAAAAACTATGCTTTGCTAATGCCTTCCCCCCTAGCAGGGCTAAAGCAAGCCACCATATCCACGGCAGCAACACTTGCTGTACCACCAAGATATCGGTGGCAGCAGCCACCCACCAGACAGCGACGACCAAAAGCAAAGGCAACCAAGCAGGAAGCCAAGGCCCTACGGGCAGCGAGCGAAATACAACACGTTGATCATGAAACCACCAGAGGATAACAGCCATCAATAGCAATCCGTGGCCGTAACTCTCATCAAACCGCAACCAGCGATGCAGTAGCGTCCCAAATGTCGACCAATACAGGGCGGCTACCAACAATGCTAAGGCGCCCGGTACGAGCAAACCTAAAGGTAATTTTTTTGCCGTCTCCATGACCGCACAACTCCATTTGTCACTTTAATTAAGGCCAATGCCACGCATTGACCTACGAAGCCTGTTTGACGCTGCGCCAATCTACCACCGGATAGGTTTTATCTGGCGTTAGATATAAGTCAGCCATGCTCTGCCACTGCAAACTATTGAGCAGTTTGGATAAGCGGGGCTCCATCCGGTCTAGGTTTAGGTAGTGCCTGAATTTAGATTTTCTAGAGGCGTCAACCATGCGAGGCTGTTCTGTATCCAGCTCCCACGGATGAAAATAAAACACCACTTGCCCATGGCGCTTAGCATGTTGCTTCAGTGCCCATTGCGAAATCATTAACGGCAATAAGCGAAAATAACCGCCACCTGAAATGGGCAGGTTTTTTCCGCCCAAGGGCAAGGTGCTCGCAGGTATCTCAAGCAGCCCATTAGGCAACCGAAATGGTTCAGTCGGCGCGTTTGGCACACCATAGAGATCATGCTTAATCGGGTAGATGCTTGAACTGTATTGATGACCCGTCTCCATGATGATCTCATGGGCCCAATGATTGTCCTGGTCAATAGAGAAGCAGGGCGCGCGGTAGCCTTGTACCGCGCAGCCGCCAATATCCTCTAGGATCCCCTTGGCGCGAACAATATCTTCACGAAATTGCTCGGGCGTTAACCCGCAAACATGTTGATGGGCATAGCCGTGACTAGCCACTTCATGTCCCGCAGCAAGGATCTCTCTTACCAGCTCAGGTTCACGTTCAGCCACCCATCCTAAAATGAAGAATGTTGCTTTCGCATCATGCTGCTGAAATAGGCTGAGCGCCTTGCGCGTGCTACCCGCCACCCTGCGCTCATAGCTATCCCACTTGTTACGATCAACGAGCTTAGCAAAGGCTTCAACCTGAAAGTAGTCCTCGACATCGATGGTCATCGCACCCTGTAACTTAGACATCAAGCTATCCTTTGCCACGCACTTTTTCGAGCAGAGCCAACGCATCTTCTCGCTGGGCAAATTGGGCTGCCGCAGGCTTAGCAAGCAGATTATCCAACACTTTTTCCGCATCCGGATTTTGCTTATTCGCTGCTAACGCTTTCGCATAATTAAACTGTATGCCTAAATCGTTCGACGCCGTTGTCGCAGCCTTCGCTAACAACTCGACCGCTTCAGCATTTTTGCCTTGCGCCAATAAAACAGATCCCAAGGTATCCTGTACCATAGGGTTATTCTCGGCCTGGGCTAACGCTTGACGGGCAAACGATTCTGCCTCTTCTAATTGCCCTTGTTCAGAAAGCAGCCAAGCCAAGTTATTCAATGCGATCACATTTGCCGGGTTCTGTTCAACCAAAATTCGATACTGCGCAATCGCTTTGTTTTGATCTTTTGCCAGGTAAATTTGCGCCAACAAACTACGAGGCCCCTGATCTTTTTCGTGCTCTTTCAACCAGGCTTCCAGGTGACTCTGACCCTGCTCACTGTTGCCAGAGCGAACATAAGCGTGACCAAGATAAAGTGCTCTCTGCGTTGACGGGTGCTCCCTTTGCACATTACCTAATAATCTAATGGCAGTGACCCACTGCCCCTGATGCATCGCCAGCCGTCCTTCCAGCTCAGTTAGATAGGGTGTATCAAGACCATCCGCTTTTAATGACGCAATCTCCTGCTCAGCAACCGCGATCTTGCCTGCTTTCAACTGCAAGTTCGCCATCATCATGCCGAGTAACGGTTCATTAGGTGCCTTAGTCATGGCACCACGAGTGACGTTAATCGCTTTATCAAACTGCTGCTGATACTCATAAGTTTCAGCCACAAACAGTGCGGCACGGAAGTCGTCTGGTTTCTCTTCCAGCCACTGCTGATAGAGTGCAAGCGTCTCATCAAGCTTACTGGCTCTGGTTAGCATGCGCCCTTTGGTCATGACCGCATCAGCGTAGTAGGGGCTGTCTGGAGCGTAACCATCAAGTAAAGCTAATGCTTGATCAGTTTTACCTTGTGACAACAAGAACTGTGCTTTAACCAAAGGACCTTGAGTAAGTTCAGGATTAGCGGCGATAGACTCGTCTAGATATTTACCAACCAAAGTTGGGTCGCCACCTTCCCGCTCCACAAGAAACCACTCACGTAATAAGCGCAAGTTCAGTGGCGCATCAACCAACAGCCGCTGATACATATCGCGCGCCTTCAACACATCCTTTTGTTCCGCAGCAATCAACGCCGCTTGGTAATAAGTATTGCGTTTATCCCCTTCCAGCAACAACGCACGATCTAATTCAGCAGTGGCCTTATCAAACTCTGACATACTGCGATACACCGTAGCCAACAGGTTGGCGGCGTCTATCGATTCAGGCTCTTCTTGCACCCACTTTTGGGCGACTTCTAACGCTTCTGCCTTGCGCTCGCGTTTGATCAGATTTAATGCCAGCAGCAGCTTGGCGCTCTTCATATCTGGATTCTCATTGAGCACGGCTTCAAGGTCAGCCAAGCCCCCGGTATCATCCATTGAGAGTTTTGCCATGCCTAACCGCAACATATTGGCCGGATCGCTGCTGTTTCCTAATGCCCGCTCAAACAACTCCTTTGCCTGCGCGTGCTCACCACTTTTCATAAACTCGTCTCCGAGTTGGGAAAGCAAAGCAGCGCCTTTCTCATCGTCAATTTCTAGACCACGCAGGGTGTCAGCGGCTTGCTCGTGGTAACCCAGGCGGAACTGAGTGATAGCCAAAGTTTTGCGCGCTAAATGATTCGCTGGTGTTAACGGCGCGATAGCGCTTAACAGTTGATAAGCTTGCTCATTGTTGCCATCGAGGAAATGACAATAGCCTGCAATCATTCGACTATTAAAATGTTCAGGAAGCGCTTGTAACACCTCGGATGTGCGTTCCAGCGCTGTTTTGCAATCTTTGCCCTCAAACGCGATCACGGCCTGGTAATAGACAGGTACCGGATGATTTGGCAAAACTTTGCGTATCTTAGTCAGTACCTCTGTCGCCTGATCGAACTGCTTAGCCGCAATCAAAGCTTCGCTTTGCAGCAAGCGATAGCCCATAATATTGGGCTCAACCTGCACTAACTGGGTAAAGATATCTGCCGCCGCTTGTGACTGACCATCGGCCAACAACAGGCGGCCTTTTAGCAGCAACGCCTCAACAAAGTCAGGTTGCTCCTTTAGCAGAGCATCCAGGCTGCCAAGCGCCGCAGACATCTGATTGTCCAGGGTCTTCAGGTAGGCATCACCCAGCTGCCCAAACGGGGCACGCGGATCCATCTCATTCGCCAACTCGAACTCAAGACGAGCATCTTCCGGCTTATTTTGATTAATCAGCGCCTGGCCGCGAAATATATGCAGGAAGAGACGTTTATCTGCGGGAACCTCCGACAGATCTCGGGTTAACTCCAGTAGCTCATCAATTTTTGCGGTTTGGTTAAGCACCTTGGCCAGCGGAATTAACACATCATTGCGATCCGCACCCAACTCCAACGCACGCTTTAGCTCTTTCTCTGCACCTTGAGCGTTTCCTTCAGACAGATAAGCGAGTCCTAACGCTAAACGAATATTGGCATTTTTAGGGTTCAGCTTCAGCGCGTTTTTATACTCAATAATGGCCGCTGCAGCTTGGCCTTCATTTAAGTACGTCTCCGCCGATGTCAGATACTCAGCCTCTGTTCTGTTGTCACCACAACCGGCCAACAGCACCGCTGTGGTCAACACACCCACGCGCCATAAATTACTCTTACCCATACCTAACCAAGCCGCCATTATCTTCCCTCGTTATTATTCGTTATCTGCTCTGCCTACTGAGCTCTTTTATTCCGTTCATCAGTGATGTTGTATTTGTCCATCAAGGAGTAAAGCGTTGGACGGGTGACTCCCAGCAATTCAGCCGATCGTGAAATGTTGTAATCGGTGTAACTAAACGCTTTAAAGATAAGTTTCTTTTCTGCCTCTTCACGAACCGCTCGCAGATTAAATGCCATATCTTTCTCAGCTAACAGATCCAAGCCAAGATCTTCGGCGCTAATCAGCTTGCTATCAGCCATAATGGCCGCAGACTTCACCTTATTCTGTAATTCACGGATATTACCCGGCCAGCTGTAACTACAAATCGCTTTAAGCGCAGTTTCATTGAACCCCAGCAAATTGCGTCCCAGCTCGCTGTTGTAATTGTGGAGGAATGAACGGGCAAGGAGGACAACATCGCCTTCACGCTCACGTAGGGCTGGCAATTGGAAAGTTATTTCAGAAATCCGATAGAACAGGTCTTCTCTAAACTCGCCGCTCTCGACCATCTCTTTTAGATCACGGTTGGTGGCACAAACGACCCGAACATCGACGGGGAGTTCTGTTCTGCCGCCGACAGGCTCAATCACCCGCTCCTGCAAGAATCGCAGTAGCTTGGCCTGCAAGGCTCCAGGCATATCACCTATTTCGTCGAGAAACAGTGTACCACCCTGAGCACACTCAATTTTTCCCTGCGTCTTCTTGTGAGCGCCAGTGAACGCGCCTTTTTCAAAGCCAAAAAGCTCACTTTCTAATAGGTTTTCAGGGATGGATGCACAGTTAATTGCGATAAAAGGCGCATTACGACGAGGGCTCAGCTGATGGATCGCTCGGGCAAAAACTTCTTTGCCGGTACCGCTTTCACCAAGCAGCAATGCCGTCGCTTCGGTCGGAGCGACACGCTCGATGAGGCGCAACACCCGCGTCATTTCAGGACTATTACCAATAATCCCTGCTGTTGCAGGAGATTTCGACTCAACCAAACGACGGTTTTCATCTTCCAGACGATGAAGTTGGAATGCACGATCGATGATGATCTGCAAAACATCCGGGTCAATTGGTTTGTGATAGTAATCGTAAGCGCCATCAGCCACGGCTCTAAGCGCATTGTCTTTATCATCATTACCGGTAACGACAATCACCTTAGTCGACGGTGACAACGCTAGAATCTCTGACAAGGCCATGAGGCCTTCAGAGGCGTTTGCGGGATCAGGCGGTAAGCCCAAATCCAAGGTCACAACCGCAGGTTCAAAGCGGCGTAACTGCTTAATAGCAGACGCTCTGTCTTCCGCAAAGACTAAGTTATATTTATCCAGACTCCATTTAAGCTGCTTCTGGATGCCGGGATCGTCGTCAACGATCAACAGATATTCTTTTTTAACCACCAAAGCCTGTACTCTCCATGTCTACTGGGCAAAGTTAGTATGACAGATCCACACTAGCTGTGAAGGGGCAAGCGCAGGGTAAAACAGCTACCTTCCCCAAGCTCACTTTGCACCGTTAAATTACCACCACAGTTCTGCACAAACTGGCGAGCATCGTATACCCCGATACCCATACCAGCGTTACCCTTAGTCGTGTCAAAGGGTTTAAACAATCGTTCGTTTATAAATTGAGCAGACATGCCGGAGCCAGTATCACTGACGCAGATATCCACCCAATCGTTATTAGTTGTAAGGCTCACCGTCACGCTACCGCTTTTGTCGGTAGCGTCTTGCGCATTTTGGATCAAATTACCAATAATGGCGGATAAACGCTCGCTATCTACTCGAATTGTGGCATCGGTTACACATGATAATTCAGGTTGCGGTTGTTGTGACTGATGCCGTGCGACTTGTTCTTCTAACAAAGCGCACAAAGCGACCTGCCGCCGAGACTCAGGAGAGGGCGTACTCTGCTTCAACTGGTTCATAATGCGCTGCATCTTTGACACCGCATTGGTCAATGTATCCAGGCTATCATCGATAAACTCGGGGTTATGTTTATGCCTCACAGCGTTAACCACAATGAGATTTAGCTGCGCCACAATGTTTTTCAAATCATGCACTAAAAAAGCAGACATGCGGTTAAACGCATCAAACTGTTTGGATTCTGCTAAGGCTTCCGACGCTTCATGCAGACTAAGAAAAGTCGCAAGCTGATGGGTCACCGTGTTGAAGAGATCCCTGTCTTCCCAATTGATTTCAGGTTCCCCCTCTAACCGACCTAAGGCAAAAAATCCGGTCAGCTCTTCCCCCTCGATCATCGGCACTAAAGTTTTGATTCCGTACTTGTGCAGCAACGGTACATCGAGCGTCAGTTCTGGGTAACGTTCAGGGTGCTCGGAAAATTCATGCAGGTCGATAATCCAGCGACTTTGCAAACAAAACGCTTCCGCACGGATCACCTCGCTAGCAATAAGTTGCGCTTGTTCCGCAGTAATTGTTCCCAAATGGGCCTGAATAGACAGCATACGGTCTGAACGACGTAAAAGGATGCCGGCAGGTGCCTTGGCAACCGTGGCCATTGCATCAAGGGCAGTCTGGTAAATACAAGCGTCATCCGCTCGCTCTGCCAATTTCTGGTTGGTTTTCAACCATTCAATTCGATAATCATAACGGTTGGCATAAAAATGTTTGGTTATAAACACTTGCACTTGGCGGCGCAGTGATTCTGACAAGAACAGAGAAGCCAGCAGAAGCAACGCTAAAGCAAAAAACAGCACTTGCCCGAGTGTTCCCCACTCACCACCAAAAAAGCGAATGTAATAGCCAACAGCAGCCATCAACAGCAGATACAAGCCAGCGCCAAACAGCAAGGTGCTGTGATAAACCACCTGACGAGATACGAAGATCCGCAACGATAGCTGCTTGATGCGTCGAGCTGAGATAAGTAGAAACGGCACGGTAAGAGCAAAAACGACACCTCGCCCGACCCACATCATGAGATCGAGATGATTAAACAGCGTCGCTTCCGCAAACATGGCAAAATCAAACGCGAACTGCGCCCCATAGGCCAAACACAGTGGCTTTAATGCCCACTTCTGCTGCCGATCACCAAAGCGAAAGACTTGCTCAACAATCATTAGACCAACCACCGCAAGTGACAGATGTGCACTAAACAGCACGGTCACTGGCGGAAAACCTAGCTCAGGCATAAAGAGATCCATCACCACCAGCAACAAAGCTAATGGCACAAATATCCGCAATAGCCGACTTTGGGCAATCAGTTGATTCAAATTATCAGACGTTTGTAACAGGCTGCCCAAAAACAAAATGCAGGCAATATAGCGAACGGCGTCCAGCGCTAACATCAAGTGATAGGGAGGGCTTGCAGTCAAACTGGCCACCGCCAGCACTAACGACCAGATCCCACTAACCAGCGTTGCAACCACCAACAATCGTGCTGGCAACCCCTCTCTACGCGCGGTCAGCTGAAGCCCAAAAAAGAGCAGAAATGCCAAGGCGGCAAAGAGATAGCTGGCTAAATTAAGATGAGCCATATCCATGCTGTCATCAACCTCCGATGTATCACAGCAAAACAGCAACGTTAAACGACGTCGATACTAACAGTAATTACTTACCAGCAATATCAGAGCATCTTAGAAACGAGAAGCAATCGTAAATAAACCACAAAAAACGTGATTCGAGCGCCGAACCAAGAGGTTAGCGAATATCCCATAGCGCCGAAGTCTGCACTACACTGGATATATCGACAAAAAACTGCAGGCATTCTGTGTCGCTCCCACTGTCAAATATCGCAAAAATTGCCATTTTTCTATGCGGTTTACTGTTAATCGCATCTTTGCGTTCAGATGACTTCCTACAAATTTTTTCACCTGCACTGTTTACCAAAGTCAGTGAAGATTATGGTGACGAAGCCGCAGCACGGGTGCGAAAGTTAAAGCGTTTGTTAGAAAGAGGGCAAAATTTATCTGAAAGGGATAAATTGAAGCTGATTAACAAGCATTTTAACAAAATTGAATTTCGCAGCGATCAAAGCCATTGGGGGAAAGTCGACTACTGGGCCACCCCTATTGAGCTGATTGCGACGGGGGCAGGGGATTGTGAAGACTATTCCATCGCCAAATATTTTTCTCTCCGTGCACTTGGTGTCGCCCCGGAAAAACTGCGGCTAATGTATGTGAAAGCCGTGCGTATTAATCAAGCACATATGGTGCTCACCTATTATCCTGAACCCGACTCAATGCCACTGGTTCTGGACAATTTGACCGATAGTATTTTACCCGCCTCAAAGCGTAAAGATCTTATCCCTGTGTACAGCTTTAATGCGGAAGGGTTATGGCAAAGTAAAGCTTTAAACCAAGGTAAACGTGTTATTGAGAACAGCCAGGCTCCCTGGCACGAATTATTAAACCGAATAGAATCAGGTTATTAAGAGGAATACGCCATGTCAGCCACTCCATTAATCAAACGGTTGTTCCTCGGCCCGACTTTTCGCGGTCAGGTGATACGCCTGCTTATCGCCACCAGCTTGCTTGGTTCCGTTGCTTACTTTGCTGTACAACTAAACCAAACCCAACAGTACCTAAAAGCACAGCTCAGCACCCATGCTCAGGACACCGCATACTACTTCGGTATGTGGTGCCGGGACTATGTGGCTGCGGGGGATCTGGCGATGGTAGAAACGCAAGTCAGTAGCTTGGTTGATTCGAACTATATCGTTGAGTTCACCCTAACCGACAAAGCAGGCAAAGAGGTATTAAAAAGGGTCGGAAGTAATCAAATAGAGGGCGTCCCCAGTTGGTTTGTGAATTGGTATGTACTTGAACCCGGCGTAGGTACGTCAGAGCTTTACGCCTGGGAAAAGCTGGGAGCGATTGAAATAAAAAGTAATACTGGTTTGGCTTACGAATACCTATGGGAATCAGCAAAAAAGAGTTTGTTAGTCGCCCTACTTATCGCCGCTGTTGCATCGCTGATTGGCTACGCTTTGTTGTTTTTCATTGTTCGTCCACTGCGTGCAATCGAAGCTCAAGCCAATGCCATTGCGGCACGCGATTTTTCGAAAATTAGTCAGCTCCCTGGCACAGAAGAGCTTAGAAGTGTGGTCTTAGCGATGAACCGTATGGCGAAAGCGATAGAGAAGAACTTCAAAGCAGTCAGCGAACGTGCCGATAAGCTGCAAGCCGAAGCCTATATTGATGGCTTAACCCAATTAGGTAATCGTCGCGCCTTTCTCGCTCACCTCAAACAACTACTGAATGATCCAGAGCAACCCAGTGGCGCTTTATGGTTCGTTCACTTAACTGGACTTGAAAGCTTGCAGCAAAGAGCTGGCGCCCCAATTGCCAAAGATCAGGTAAAACGAGTCTGCGAACTATGTCGCGAGCTCGCTGAGCATTTCGAAGGCATGGCATTTCGCACATCAGAAAGCGAGATAGCAATGGTTGTACCCAGACTCCATCAGCTAGACCAAGACGCCAATAGCCTGAGCACTTCATTGGATGCGCTAGCCCACCCAGAACAGACACAGGGCGTCGCCATCCTTGGTATCTGTGAATATCGTCCCGGTATGGAGTTGAAACAACTACTTGCCAACGCCGACCACGCATTAACACTGGCGGGACAACCAGGTGAACAGCGATTCCATATATTGGCGCCGGAAGAGAATTTGGCGACTGACCAACTGGATATTAGTCAACGGCGAGCCAAAATGAGCAGGCTCATCACACCGCCGCAGCTCAAGCTAAGCTGTCAGCCAATTCTTGCTAAAGATGGTCAGCAAGTGCAGATGTTCGAATTGCTATCACGATTCTTTGACGACCAAGGGGCGGCGATGAACACGCCAGATCTATTCGCCGAGCTGAGTCGATTGGGGTTGATTGAACAACTTGATCGCGCAGTGATCAAGGAAGCACTGGAAGTGGCGCGTGTGCATCAAGGCGCTCGGCTAGCCATTAACCTGTCAATGCAAACGATGCTCAGTACAGAATTTCTAGCTTGGTTGGCCAACCAGCTTCCCAAAGCCAGAGGTCTTCGTAAACGCATCACCTTTGAACTCAGTGAACATAGTATTCAATTACATATGAAAGCTGCACAGAGCTTTATACAAACCGTCAGAGCACTTGGTCTCAAAGTCACCATAGAGAAATTTGGTGTCAGCACCTTACCCTTTTCCTACCTAAAACAGATCCGCCCCGACCATATTAAAGTGGCAGGTAACTACGTCCATGACATCAACAAAGATATTGAAAACAAAGATTTTATAACAACCCTAATACAGCTGGGACACGGTCTTGATATTGCGGTATTTGCCGAGCAAGTTGAGGATGAGGAAGCGGCGAACACCCTCAAAGAGTTAGGTATCGATGGTCTGCAAGGCTACCTGTTTGGGCAACCTTACTCGGTCGATGATATCGGCAAATAGCCTTATCATCAGCCTCAAGTGGATGCTCACGAAGCCTCCGCTAGTTTATTGCTGATGTCCCAGCACCGTTGCCCGAAGGCAACAAATCATCAGGAACCCGTTTAAAAACAACCTTAGATCGGTCGCTGGCTAAGCTATCACTATCAACGACGGTGACCGCAAAAAAATAGTAACCATCGTCCAACATATCAACCACTAGCTCTGGTCTTTCATCGCCGCCAGGCACTTCATCGAGTAGCTCAAGTTGAAGGCGATCTTGACCATACCAAACTTGATACTTGTCGATTTCCCAGCTTTGTAACGGAGTATGATCTGTACGTGTAGTAGGCGCATTCCAACTTAGCACAGGCAGATCACTGGGTTGAGGGTTTTCTGGCGGCGCAGGGTCAACAGGAATCACCACGCCGGGTGAGGTCTCTTCCGGAGAATCAGATCCCCCACCACCACAGCCAGCTAAATTCAGACACGAAAAAATTAGTACCGCGGGTAACAGCGGTTTCATTACATTCACAACCGACTTTCCCTGTTAAAAGCCAACAATGGCTAATCTAAGAAATAATAACTATTGCGGTTGTCGACAGCAGGACAAAACACGCTCTACTTCATACAACAGCGCGACCTACCTTCACATGATGCGGCGTTAAATGCAACGCGCCTGAAGATCCGTATCACTCAAATTGCCACGCATACTCTGGCAAACTTGGAACCACTGTTGATGATCTAGACCCCAATACTGCAGCACCGCTCGGCTCATATCATCACTGCTATGTTGCACCAACATGTAACCCCTTTCTCCATCGTCGCCGTCAAGCAACTGTTTTTGATAAGGGGTTGGTGAAATAGAGCAGCTTATTGACGTCAACTCACAGTCTTCACAGCGGGTGACCTCAGCAATAAAATCTTTCAGCGTATTACGGCACCCATCGAGAGGGTTAAGCTGGAACAGCAACAGACCTTCCCCTTCAATCCCCTTCACTGAGTAGCGAACCCTGGCTTGTGCATAAAATGGCGTTTGATTTGCCCAAGCAAGCACCCGATCCATAATCAATGCTTCCCCTTCGCTGGAATGCTGCAACGCAAACAACGCGGCTACACCTAGCACACCGTAGACTAACTTCTTGATTTTCATGCTGACATCCTTGCCTAGCCTGTTTTATGAAAGAGATTAAATTGGCAGACGCTTAATTATTCGCCAATTCTATGACCATTGTCCAGCGTTATCACTTATAGGACGGGAAACAGTTGATACAGTCAACATAGGCTTCAAGTTGAAAATATCTTTCCCGCTGCGCCACAAGCTCCAACTCCGGTAACTGCACCTGACAAGCAGCGCTGCCGTTACAGCTATTTTGCCACTGCGTGGCGACCAACTTTCGATACGCCAAAAAGTTCGTCTGTGCTTGCTTGATCAGTTTTGCTTCCTGAAAACGCTTCTGTGCAACCTTACGCTCCAATACGAAATCGTAAACTCGCTCGACCTCATCACGCCACTCATCGACAACATCAATATAACATTCTGCTAATTGAACTGGCTGCGGGTTATTCAAAGGGCACGCAGCTTGATATGCATCTAAAGGGTGTGATGGCGGTTGTTCACTATGAAGTAACCCTGAATAAAACAGCATATAGATGCCAAATAACCGAATTAGAAAGTTCATTGCTTATTCCGTAAACAAAACTAGCCACATATTAGCAAGTTGCGAACACGTGTCACTGATCGCAAATCACGAATTCATATAAAATGTCTGGCACACAAAATGCTTTACTTACCTGACCAGAGGCGGCGATTGACGGTTTTCCGACACCAGTCAATCACCGAAAAAGATGTTAATTTTAGGCCTAAAGTTTGTTTTTTTGCGATGAACTTCAAAATTAACGCGGTTCGATCCTCTGTTAGGCGATAGAAAATGTCGGGTTATTGTACAGTTTACGGTAATATTCGTAACAACCTGGCAACACGCGTAATAACTAGAACCATATTCGAGGAGTCTTCCCGTGGTTAAACCGATCTATTTGCTGACATTGCTCTCATGTCTGTTCAGTTTTGCTGCACAGTCGGCGTCGGTATACCGCACCGTAAGTGGCAAAAACGTTCTTTCTATCGAACTACTCGAAGATGATTTGATTCATCTAGAGTGGGCGATGAACGGAAATGCATCTTCCGGTCGTATCTATACGTCACCCATGGTGCTGCGCAACGACCATAAAGCTAAACCGATCCCTGCTGGTGGTAACACCTTAAAAACAAAAACACTCTCTATTCGTGTTGATACCTCTTCACTGTGCGTAAAAGTGACGGACATTCGTAAACAGCCAGAATATGAGCTGAGTAATTTTTGTCCGACATCAACCAAGCCTGACAAACTGAGTCTGCAGTTCAGTCGTGAAAATTTCTATCATATCTATGGCCTTGGTGAGCAACATAAGAAACTTGGTGAGATCAACGGTGATCTCAGTGGTCAACGCCGCACACCAGGCAGTGAGTTTGGTAACAAGATGGTCAATCAAGGTGGTGGGGCTGTTGGCAACATGCAAGTTCCCGTCGCCTATTTCCTTGGCCAGGGTATGCAGAACTACGCCCTGTTTCTGGATAACACCTACGCCCAAACTTGGGATTTTTCTGCCGACCCATACAAAGTAGAAACCGGTGGCGATGCGATCCGTGCTTACGTTATCGGTGGCCGTAACTTACAAGACCTGCGTTCTGGTTACCTTGACCTGACAGGGCGCCCACCGGTGCCACCACGGAAGATGTTTGGTTTGTGGATGTCAGAATACGGTTTCGACAACTGGAAAGAGATTGACGTCGCAATGCGCGACCTGCGTGCAGCCAAATTCCCAGTTGATGGTGCATTCCTCGACCTACAATGGTTTGGTGGTATTCGCGAAGGCTCTGAAAACACGAAAATGGGCTCCATGCGTTGGGACAAAACTAACTTCCCTAGCCCCAAACTGCGGATCAAAGAGTACAAAGAGAAATATGGTCTGGGTGTCGTCACCATTGAAGAGCCCTACGTTGGCAAACGTCTACCTGAATACCTGACTATGGCCACCAAAGGTTATTTGGTTCGCCAATGCCCATACCCTTGTGATCCCGTCTATCTGAATTCACAGCCATGGTGGGGTAAAGGCGGCATGCTTGATTACACTCATCTGGAAGGTGCTAACTTCTTCCATGATTGGCGCCGTGAACAGCTAATCAAAGATGGTGTCATGGGCCACTGGACAGATTTGGGTGAACCAGAGCAATTTGACGTCAACGCTTGGTATGCTGGTGTTGGTATCGGTACTGAAACTCAACACGGTCATCGAGATGTTCATAACCTGTACAACTTGTTCTGGAGCCAGAGCATCGCTGAAGGTTACGCCCGCAATAAGCACACTCAACGCCCATTCATTTTGAGTCGTTCAGGTACTGCTGGTAGCCAACGTTTTGGCACAGCTATCTGGTCCGGTGATATTGGCTCCAACCTGAAAAATCTGGCCGCACACATCAATACCCAGATGCATATGTCGATGTCTGGTTTCGACTATTATGGTTCCGATATTGGCGGCTTCCATCGCAAAGCGCTTGCTGGCGCCAACGCCGATGAGATGTACACCCAGTGGTTAGCGGTCAGTGCTGCAATTGATATCCCAATGCGCCCACATACCGAAAACCTTTGTAACTGCAAAGAGACCAGTCCGGCGAAAATTGGCGATGTAAATAGTAACCGCGAGATCATTCGTCAACGTTACGCACTGTCTCCTTATTACTACTCGCTAGCACACGAAGCCTATCAACGTGGTGCGGCGATCTTCCCTCCGATGGTTTATCACTATCAGGATGATCCCGGCGTTCGCACACTGGCTAACCAGAAGATGATCGGTGATCGGATGATCGTTGCGACCGTTGCTGAAGCCGGTGCAACAGAAGCCTTGGTGTATCTGCCTAAAGGTGAATGGATTGACTTCCACGATCACGAACGCTATCAAAGTGCTGGCGAATGGTTTGGTCCATTCCCACTCTATCGTGAAGGCATCTATCGCCTACCGACCTTCGTTAAAACCGGCACCGTTATTCCACAGATCGTGGTTGATGACACTCTGCTGAATATCGATGGTCTGCGTGGCACTGGCCAGAAGCAAAATACTTTGCTGGTAGTCGCTTATTTAGGTGATGGCAAGCTGAAGAGTAAATTCACACTTTACGAAGACGATGGCGAGTCCGTTAGCTATAAGAATACAGGCAAAGGAACCGTTAACACTGACCTTATCCTCAAGCAACGGAATAACTCGGCAGAGCTAACCATTGCTGAAGGTCGTGGTCGTTACGATGGTATGAAGCCGGGACGCGAAGTAAACGCTATGTTTATTACGCACGGTCAGGAGATCGCCTCCGTTGCCTATCGTAAAGAGCGTTTAAAGCGCTTTGACAGCATGCAAGAGTATAAGCGTGCGGCTCGCGGCTGGTTCCAAGACGGCAACCGTGTCTACGCCAAAGTCGGTGTAATGAAGCTCGCGTTTGTTAATCACATTGAAGTTCGTTGGAAGTAATCCTTTTTTAGGAGCTTAAAATGGCCTTTAAACTAACTCCGCCGGCGCAAGCCGGCGAGTTTGAAGAAGCGAAACGTTACTTCTCCGAGCTCGGAATATGGCATGAAGTAAAGCAACAAAGCGTGGACGGCATTGTCTATTGCTATCGTTGGCGTACTAAACCGGTCTCTTTGTCCGAGTCATTGGCTGACGTAACCCATGATCCTGGTGATCTGTATCCCCCTATCGCCCAAGGCGAAATGGAGGAGGCTAAGCACTATTTTCAGGAACTAGGCTTATGGGAAGAGGTCAAACATCAAGATAACAGTAGCTTGGTCTACTGCTATCGGTGGCGAAACGCCCAAAACAAATAGCAATTTTAATAAGGGTGCCATCGGCACCCTTATTTCTAGAGCATAGGGAGAGCAAGATGAGCGAAGGGGTGTGGGGTAATTTCAATATTATGTTGGTGGATGATGAGCCGATCACTCGCCACCTATTGAATAGCCTGCTACAGCAATTGGGCTTTCGCTCTATTACTGTCGCCAGCGATGGCGATGAGGCTATTATCTGCCTAAAAGAGAGCGAATATGACCTCATTCTCACCGATATAGAGATGCCAGGTGTAAACGGTCTAACGCTACTACAAAAGATCCGCTGCGGCGCAACGGAACAACCCAGAAACACCCGTGTCATGGTCATCACCAGCCATGATGAGATGGCAGTGCTTGGCACAGCCATCGCATTGGATGCCGATGCGATCATCAATAAAAGCATTGGTGCTGACCAGTTAAAAACCCGCATCGATCATCTACTACTCGGCCCACAGCCTGAGCTGCGTCCAGCGATCGCTTATGAGATATTAGATACAGAGAAGCCATTACAAATTGATGCCAGCGTAGACGGTATCAACGATGTAGACGGACCAGGCAAGAAAGTTGGATTCGACGCATTAGTGGAAGGGATGCTATTGGCGCAACCGATCCTAAGCGATTCAGGCTATGTTCTCGTGCCCTCCGGCGAGCCGCTCACTTTAGGAAAAATCGGCTTACTGCAGGATCTTCGAGACTACCTGCCAGCATCACACGCTTACATTGTCGATTAACACGCACGCCAGCCAATCATCTAATCGTCCCAGCCTAATCCTTTGGGAATAGGCTGGTGCTTCTTACCTTGAATCGGTTTGAAAAAAGCCTCAATCGCAGCCGCATCGGTGCTGCGATCCCCCGTAAGGTACATAGGCTCAGACAAGCATAAGCGTCGATTACCAAAGTCTAACCCCAATAGAACTAAAGGTACTTTTGCGCCGAGCGCTATGTGATAAAAGCCAGATCGCCAATGGCCAACATGCTTTCTAGTACCCTCTGGTGCCAAACCCAAGACAAATTTCTCATGACGGTCGAAAAGGTCAACCGCGTCCTGCACCACATTACCCCGCTGATGGCGAACCACAGGATAGCCACCCAGCGCACGAAATATCCATCCGAATGGTGGTTTAAACAGCTGATGTTTACCCAGGAATTTAATCTCTAAGCCCAAAGCAAAACGCGCAATGATACAAACAACAAAGTCCCAATTGCTGGTGTGAGGGGCACCTATTAGTAAAAACTTAGGGATGTTTGGCAGATCACCATCAATTCGCCAACCAGCCCGTTTCAATAACCAGCCGCAAAAATTTTGCCACATCAAACCACCCTCACTTCAAAGTCAGCAACAAAATGCTGCTACAACAATAACTTTAGACTTTCTCCAGCCATGTGCGCTGCTTTAACATACACGGTACTTACAGTATGGAGCCGGAAAAATGCGTGACACCCTAACCCATTGGCTAATAAACGCCAACTTCCCAGTGAATCCGTTACTCATTGATGCTCTGCTGATCACTCTGTTATTACTGATAGCAGTCGTGGCGGATCTTATGACCCGCCGCATACTCCTCAAAGCTGTCAGGCAAGTGATCAAACGTAGCCCGATGAAATGGGACGACTTACTGGTCGACTTCAAAGTAATGGAGCATCTGGCGCACCTCGCACCCGCCGTGCTAATGATCTCACTGATACCCAATGCCTTTGCGGATCGGCCCAATAGTGAGCGAATACTCACACTCGTCGTGTCGCTCTATCTATTGTTTGTCATCTGCCGTGGCCTCATGGCTCTACTCAGTGCGCTAGAAGCATTGGCCAGCCGTCATAGCAATAGCAACAAATTGCCATTACGCAGTATTGCTCAGTTAGCGAAGCTGTTCGTATTGCTACTATCACTCATCCTGGGCGCGTCAATGCTAATCGATCGCTCCCCCATGGTACTGCTTAGCGGTTTGGGCGCATTTACTGCGGTGCTGCTGTTGGTATTCAAAGATACTATCCTGGGTTTTGTTGCCGGTTTGCAACTAGCCGCTAATGATATGGTGCGCTGTGGTGACTGGATCGAGGTGAAGAAATTTGGCGCTGACGGCGCAGTACAAGATGTCGGCCTAACCACAGTGAAGGTACAAAACTGGGATAAAACCATCACCACAGTCCCCACTTATGCGCTTTTCTCAGATGCGTTTAAAAACTGGCGCGGCATGGAAGAGTCAAGTGGCCGTAGGATCAAACGCTCACTGCACCTTGATGTACAAAGCATCAAGTTTCTTGATGAAGAGACATTCAATGCCCTCAGTGAGATCTCGGTGCTCAGCCCCTACTTGGAGCAGAAGCGGACAGAGATAGGCCAATGGCACGACAAACATCCGTGTAACCATCGGCAATTGACCAATATCGGCACCTTCCGCGCCTACCTTGAACAATACTTAAAGCAACACCCCTTGGTAAACGGTGAACTCACCCTACTTGTCCGACAACTGGCTCCTACCAGTGAAGGCTTACCGATAGAGCTCTACCTGTTCAGCAACGATAAGCGCTGGGCACACTATGAAGCGCTACAGGCTGATCTTTTCGACCATATCTTTGCCATCTTACCAGTGTTCGGACTGAGAGCGTTTCAAGCACCCAGCGGACAAGATTTTCAACGGCTCACTAACTAGGCTTAGCCAGAGCATGGCTCAGTGCTTATGGTCACCATTATGATGGTGGTGGCCATGGTTGGCATCATGATGGTGATGATGTTGATGAAGTAACTCACTCGGCAACAGCTCAGCAATAAATGCCCGTGGGCCGTTCCGCAGCAATGAGATCGCATATAGCGCCACCAAAACGCCGAGTGCCAGCCATTGCCACACCGTGGTTTCAGTGTCAGGCAGCCATGGGGGAAGTACTAACCATGGTTGTGCAAACCAACTAATCATTGCCGACAAGCACACCATGGCGACGACCATCGCAAGCGCAATACCCCGACCATGGCTGTGAATAAGAAAGCGCACCAGCGTTAGATTTACCATGGGCCCCAATAGCAAGAACAATAGACCCGCAGCAGGAGAAAGGCCTACAGCCAAGAGCACGGTTACCACAGGCGTTAGTCCGGTAGCACAAAGATGTAACGGTAATGCAAGCAACATCACTAACAGAAACTGTGCCCACAACTGCTCAGCCAGTAGATCCCATCCAGGCGTTGGCGCTAACGTGGCAGCAACCACCAAACCAACAATCACCCAAGGCGCCGTATGATCAATCAGGTGGGCATAGCCATCAGTAAATGCCTGAAATAGCCGTTTGGCACTATGCTGACGCGGCTCTTCGACCGAAAGCTCCGCTTCAGGCATAGCAACGTTGCGAACAAAACGCCCAACGATCGTCCCTACGAGCAGTGTCAGCGCCAACGCGGCCAATAAACGTATGCCGGTGAACTCCAACCCAAGCAGTGGCAACGACACCAGTAAAGCATCAAAGCCAAATACAGGTGATGCGACCAAGAAAGCCAGCGCAAAGCTCGGTGTCGCCCCCTGCTTCAATAACATCGGATAGATACGTGTGGCATCGGGAATACAAACCGGCAACGGCAAGCCCAACAAGGCACCACGCAGCGCCTCAGGCAAACGTCCCGGCCGCGGTGAAAGCCAAAATGCACGCGGAAACAGGTAGTTAATCATCGCCGCAATGGCATAAGCGAGCAATAGCCAAGGCGCGACACTCAAAGCAAGGTAGAGAAAGCGCCATTGTGCTTCCGGCGCCGCGTCCTGTAACAGATGATGTATCTCTTCATGATGCTCATGCAGATGGTATCCCAGCCAGCCTGGAAGCAGGATCAATAGTAGGGCAACCACCCCCAGTAGACCACCTACACCTGTCATGGTTGGCGTCGGCTCGGCACTTTCAACGTGGTAGGGTCGATGAAATACCACATGCAAAATAGCGCCAACCACAAATGCCTGGAACCAAGCAAATTGATGACTATCAAGTGCGGTAACCAACTGCTCACCAGCAGCAAACCCAGTGTAAGTGGTCACTGACATAAGGATAATCACCAACCATGCCAGCACTCTCCCGTACTGTGGCCGTAACAGCCACCACACGGTCAAACCCACGGGGATACGATGCAAAACGACACTCAGCGCTAATAACCCATGGGTTTCCGCTTCACCATGATCCACCAGTGCAGCCCCATCACCGAGTGCATGCAACGCTAGGCCAAGCACCCCGACCAACAGGGTGGCATTATGCATCTGCAGTGCCGCGCGGCGAAATAAGTTCTCAAATAGAGTAGGACCGAACAGCCCAAGAGCAACCAACAGCAGTACTTGCCAGCCGCCAGCATGGATAACCTCTGGCAGTATATGGAACAACACCAGACCGCCGACGACAACAAACACGAAGCTGTCCGTCAATGCCAGCCAACCGGGATGACGTCGTACCCACGCATACAAAGGTGGGCCGGCCAATAGCGCCAATATACTGATAACCAACATCATGATTCGTCTTTGAGACCTTGAGCGCTTGCGCTATGAGATGTTTACAGGGGCTTGGAAAGGCAGTTCCAGGGTGAATGATGAACCGAAGCCCTGACGCGTTTCCAAACTTAACTTACCACCCAACGGACCGGCTGCCAGATTATAGCTGATACTGAGGCCGAGCCCCGTACCACCAGCAGCGCGGGCAGTGGTAAAGAAAGGATCAAAGACTTGGGCCGCCACCTCGGCTGACATACCGCAGCCATCATCCTGCACTTTGAGGCGCGCGCGCTGGCTGTGGTCATCAAAACTCAGCACCAAACGGATAGTGCCTTGTTGGCCAGCTTCATAGCCATGCTTCTGGGCATTCAATACCAGATTAATAACCGCTTGAGCTACCGCGCTGGGATAACTATCAATCTCCACATCGCGGTCATAATGAAACTGCAGTTCAACCTGCGAATCGCGGAAACGGGGCTGAATGCTATCGAGAACTTTCTGAATATACTCCGCAAGCAGAAAGCGTCGACGCTCCCCTTGTGTCTGATCGGCAGCAACCTGACGGAAGCTCTGCAGCAGGTGCACAGCGCGGTCGGTATTAAATTGGATCAGATCCAGCCCTTTCAGGCCGTCTTCTAATGCTTGCTCCAGCTGCCCGGGAGACAAGCGTTGCTCCTTAAACTGATATTGCATTCGCGTCATCTGCTCCCGCAAATGGGACACAGCCGTCACCACCACGCCCATCGGCGTGTTCACCTCATGGGACACACCAGCCACCATACTGCCAAGGGCCGACATTTTCTCCGACTGCACCAGCTCACTTTTTGCCAGTTCAAGATCATCTAATGCTCGGGATAACTCGTCGCGCTGCACGACCAGATCCATCTCTACCTGTTCCATAGGACGGGTAAATCGTGCGCGAATAAATCGATCAGTTACGGCACCAATAATGGCGACTAACAGCACCACACTGATGTTAACAACCAATTGCCAACGCAATTCATCCAGCATCGCTAGCGGACTGGAGCTATAAACAAAATACCAAGGCGCATGTTCAAACTGACGCAGCATCACCAAATCACCGTCCATCCGCTCTAACTTGCGGGTACGGCTGGCGGCCATCTCATGTAACTGCAGTAACTGACCATCATCAAATAGCGGCGCATCAGGATCATCGTCCAGTTGGCGTCCACTGGCCAGCAGTTGCACGGGCGGCTGCAGGTTAATCACGCTCAAAGTGGATGCTGGCCCTTCCAATGGCGAAACAAAGCGCTCCAAGAAGTCCAACGTTACATCAGCTCCCACCAAAGCAGGATAGCGGCCACCAGAATTCACTGGCTGCAAATAACTAACCCTCAGATCCTGCGCACGAGAATCAAGATAGGGACGTGTCCAATACGCTTCAGCACCTTGTTGTAACCAGACTTGGGGGGGGCGGAGCACACTGTTGATCAAACGATAACGAACCTCACCATCACGGGGGCCCGGTTGAAAATCATGCCAGTCCAATGGCGGATAGATAAATGAAAATCCGGCATCAGGGTTATGGTAGAAGGCTTGCACAGCTGCCGGCTCTACTAGAGGGGCAGACACCAAAAGATCGGCCATCTTTAATGCCGCATTGGCTTCTTGTAGGTATTCCGCGTTATCCGCTTCAAACTCGCCCGCACCAAAAAAGCTCCAAGGACGGTTGTAATACTCTTTGTTGCTAAGCTGAAAATGCGTAGAAGATTGAACCAGATGAGACTCAAGCTGATGCAAAGGTAAGCCTACCGGGGTTTCTTTCCCTAACAGGTATTGCTGACCTAACGCACGCACGTAGTACGTGGTGTTTTCCAATCGATTATTGAGAGATAAAAAACGTTCTTGAAAGGATGATTCGACCGAGTGGCGCAGGTCCTTAATATCATTGCGAAAATCAAACCAAGAGATAGCCACAGTAATCAATACCAGCACGGTATAAGCCATGCGGTACATTCTTAACTGTCGACGACAAAGGCGCGCTAACGGCGCCGGATCCTTGATCATAATTAGAGCCACATCACATTCTGGTCAAGGAGTATAACGCTATCAGCAGAAGCCTCAACTTTTTGCGCAGGCAAAGAGCGTAACTTTGTTTGATAAAAGAGGTTCAACAGCACTAAGCACCCAAACAAGAGATTATTAACATTTTAGCAACCCCATACTACGGCCAACAACTTGATTTGGCGATACCTAATGTGGTGCAACGAAATTTGAGATACAGCAAAAGCTGTGTAATTCAACTCCGAGCCAATCAGATAATGCGGGAAAATTGCCGCTGTCTGAGCTGTTGCTGCATGTAAGCATCAAAACACATGCATATACTTCGGATAAGCAGTCTTCCCGGCGGCTTAACAACCATTTTCTGCTCAGAAATAGCAAGCAAACCATCATCGGCTAGCGGCATCAATGCAGTCAGTGCAGCGCTGAAATACTCAGTGAAAGCAATATCCCAACGCGCTTCAATATCGACGAAGTTCAATTCAAAGTTACAGATCAGCGCTTTGATAACATCACGCCGGATCAAGTCGTCTCGGTGCAAAGACACGCCTTTATGTAGCGCGTCCCCACGCTCATCAAGTTGCTGATAATAATGCTTTAGTTCGCGCTGATTCTGGACGTAGCAATCGCCGATCTGACTGATTGACGAAACCCCCAAGCCCAAAAGATCACACTCACCATGGGTGGTATAACCTTGAAAATTTCTATGCAATGCACCGCTACGTTGTAATTTCGCCAGCTCATCATCAGGTTTCGCAAAGTGATCCATGCCAATGAACTGATAGCCTTGCGCCGTTAGATACTCGATGCTTTGCCGAAACATCGCCATCTTTTCTGCTGGCCCAGGCATGGCGGTCTCGTCGATCTTACGCTGTGCCGCAAAGCGCTCTGGAAGGTGCGCATAGTTAAAGACAGACAAACGATCTGGATCCATCGCAAGCGTCTGCTCTAATGTCTTGGCAAAACTCGACGCCGTCTGATGCGGAAGGCCATAAATAAGATCCAAGTTTACCGACGACATCCCCTGAGTTCGTGCTTCAGCCACTAACGCATGAATAAACTCATTGTCTTGCTCTCGATTAACCGCTTGTTGCACCACAGGATTAAAATCCTGGACGCCAATACTGATGCGGTTAAATCCTTCTGCTGCCAAATGAGACATCATAGAAAGTGGGATCTCTCTGGGATCGACCTCTATTCCCTGTTCTATCGATGGCGAAAAAACAAAATGTCGCCTCAACATCGCCATCAAGCGACTCATCTGCTCAGCAGATAAGAAGGTCGGCGTCCCCCCGCCAAGGTGTAATTGTTTCACCTCATAGTGCTGAAACTGAGGGCCGCGAGTTGCCATTTCTCGCTCGAGGAAGTCGAGATAAGTGTCAGCCTTATGTGGGTGGCGAGTGATCACCTTATTACAGCCACAGTAGTAGCAAAGCTTATGACAAAATGGGATATGCACATAAAGTGACAAGCTGCTGCGTTCGCTGCGCGCGATCGCTTTCACCAAGTCATCCGCGGCAAACCCCTCTTTAAACTCCAATGCGGTTGGGTAAGAGGTGTATCTAGGACCGGTCAGATTATACTTGGCAATCAGGGCTTGATCCCAAATCGGGGTTGGCGTGGTCACGGATCTTCTCCAGCTCTCAGTAATAACGATATCAACGATTAATCTTCTGCCAGCCACAAGGCTCTAGGCGTGCAGCAACTCCGCAGGTAAGCCTCGCAGCATCGAAAGTTCAGGCATTATCGCGTCAGCCAACGATTCCTCGTCCCGCATCCGCTGCAGATCCATACGCATAATCTCGTTACGCTTGTACTTCTTCCGCGCCTCATGGGTAGGCAAGTGTTTCACTCGATCATACAAGGCATGCAAATTTGGATAGCGCTCAACAAAATTGATCGTAACGCCAACGGGGCGCAAATGGCCCAACAGCACACAAAGGCGAATGGCTGCCTCCGACAACTCACACTGCTGCTGTTCTGCGGCCATCGCAATCGTATAAATACTCTCAAGCAAACGTGCATTTTTTCGCTCAACAGTCTGGCGTTGTTCATCCTGTTGCTGCTTCAGCAAATAGAGCAGGCGCCCCGCATAAACCGCCAATCCCAAAATAATCAACAGGCCAACAGCACCTGAAAACCACAACATCAGGGACATTAATCCTCATCCTTCTGAAACTGTTTTAACAATGACTCACCCTGATTAAAGTTATTCCACAGCTCGTCTTCCGAAGAGGCCGGTGCTGCGCCGGTATCTTCCGGTTCCTCTTCGTCGGTGATCCCAAGCGCAGCACTGAGGCGCTCATGTTCGGCGACATAATGATCGAAATTCGTTTGTTGCTCGGCAGATAGGGCTTTACCTTCATCAACCAGATCGAGCAGCTGGTTAAACACCGGATCTTGTTCCAACAGATCCAACGCAGTCTCAAGCTCATCCAGAGATAAGCTCTCAATATCAACAACCTCACGGGTCTGCGTATCAATTACCGGCACAGCGGGCTTACTCGGTTTCTTCACCGCTTGCGGCTGCTGTACTGGCTTAGTTTCCGCAGGAGCTAGAGCAACCGGCTTCTTACTTCCCAGTTTTTCAGCCACGGCATCATCTAACTTGGCCTGTCCACTACCCGCGCCTTTGCTGGCCTTATTTGACTCTAAGACCTGCCGATGGCCCGCTTTTAAGCCTTTGCGGTTTTTCGCGCGTTTTTGTAGCTTACTTCGCTCCTCTTTGGCGATCGCTTTCGGTTTCAGCGATGGCGCTAGGGAACCAACTTTTCTCGTTTTACGCTTACGGCTCATGGTGCTCTCAACACAGGGAAAGAAATACCAGCGTATTGTAACCGATCAGCCGCAATTGCGGTTACTTTGAAATGGGAACGATAAAGGAGAAACATTTGTTGCGGCTAAAACAGGAAAAATTCGAGGGTAACGACTTGAAAAACAGGCAATAAAAAAGGCGGAACGCCCGCCTTATTAATCGGCCACGTCAGTATGGCCAAACAATCTTTATCAACAATCCTTGCTGTATATGGGAGACATCCTGGTCACATCCCTATTTTTTTTGTCGGCTTCCATGCTTTGGTTCTTTTTCTTCTTTTTAAATGCTTCCTTTCACGTCTGAGCAAACACAGTGTGCCGCTCGAAAACCGTGTGGGTTTAAATAAACCCGTGTGCAGCGCTTCCCCGCTTGCTGGTCATGCATTCTTCATTGATGCTTTGACCTAAATATCTTTCAAAGATCATCCTGATCTGATTTTGTTTCCCTGAGTCGGGTAATACTGTAGTCCAGTTGAGTAATAACTCAAGAATGAAACGCAACATTTCCATAACATTGATTACATTTTGCCACCTAGCGCACACTTTCTGAACAACACAGGTGCAAACGGCTATTTAGCCTCAACTGTTGGTACGGGAAGCGCCAACAAATAACTGACCGTTGCGTCGTAGCTATCAACAGACTTATGCATGCCGGCATGCAGCAAATATTTCCCACGGATCAACAGCGCCGGTACGCCAGGAATAGGCAGCGCTTCAAGCACGCTCCGGTCGGCTTCCAGCTGCTGATTGGTATGGGTTGCCAGGTAGCTGCGCCTTACATCATTTTCATTAAAGCCACGCTCTGCAAACCAGGTTATCACCCCCGCTTCATCGGCGAGTAGTTCGGGGAAATCTCTTGCTTGTTCAAATAGCTCAAGGTGCAAGCGTTCGAATTGTTCACTCTCGGCGGCAATGTAAAACGCTTTCGCTGCTGGTCGCCATTCAGGGCGCATCACTACCGGCATATATTGCCACTTAAGCCCAGGCGAACCCGCCAGATGCGCCTTACGATAAGGAATATATTGCTGCGACGATGGCGCACCGTACCAAAAAAACTCCACCACATCGGCATCCAGAGTGACGCTGTCCGGCAAATTGACCGTCAGATAGTCCTGGCCATTTTTTGGCATTGCCGTCACCCCGAAAGAGAGCAACCCAAGCCACACAGATAAAGCGTATACAGTGATCAAACGTCGCACATGCTGCTCCTTATTTAAGCCTGTCATACGTCATAGCAATGGTGTCAGACGATGTAGCCAGAATCAAAAAAGGCGACTCAATGCCGCCTTTCAATCAATCGCTGCAACTATTTAGCTTAATGCAAGCCAGCCAGATATTTGGATAAGATCTCGATCTCTTCATCTGTCAGCTTCATTGCTACATCGCGCATCATGGCATTCATATCGTTAGCACGATCCCCTGAGCGGAATTTTTCTAACTGCGCTTTCGTATAATCGGGGTGCTGTCCAGAAATCGCAGGGAACTTAGCTAGACTAGAACCAACACCACGGGGGCCATGGCACGCTAGGCACGCAGGCAACCCACGCTCAGGATCGCCACCACGAAAGAGCTGGTGACCCACTTCAACCACATCTTCAGGGGTCGCACCAGGTGTTGCTGTCAGACTAGCAAAATAAGCAGAAAGGTTGGCAATGGCGGCATCATCCAATGGCATCGCCATACCACTCATCACTGGGTCATAGCGCCCCTCTTTACCCGCGCTCTGCATGCCTAACTTAAATTCATGCAACTGCTTCTCCAGGTAGCTGGCATGCTGGCCCGCTAGTTTCGGGTAGATAGCAACAGTGGAGTTACCATCAACGCCATGACAAGCCGCGCAAGTTGCAGCTGCCGCCTTGCCCGCTTCAATATCACCCTCTGCATAAGCTGCAGAGATGGAACCTACCAGAGCTGTAAAAACTATCAGGAATCTTTTCATTAGTGACCTAATCCATCTTTCTCGTCCGCTAAAGCTGCGGGACGTGGTACACTTTGCGTGCTTATTATCGTAATCCGGTCATTTTACACCAAATTCACAAAAAGTAACCCGTTGCCCGGAGGCCATTTGTGCAGCCCTTCAAGCTAAATTTTCGTAATGCCAGTTTTATCACTAGTGCCGCCAAGATCAGTCAGTTGACTTCAGATGGCGGTGCCGAGGTAGCATTTGCTGGCCGTTCCAATGCTGGCAAGTCTAGCTCAATGAATACCCTCTGCGTGCAAACAAATCTGGCACGCACCAGTAAAACACCTGGCCGAACCCAGCTGATTAACCTATTCGACATCGGCCAAGACTGCCGTTTAGTTGATCTGCCAGGTTACGGCTTTGCCAAAGTGCCACTGGAACTTAAAGAGAAGTGGCAGCTCGCGCTAACCGAATATCTGGAGAAACGCGAATCGCTCTGCGCTGTGGTTGTCCTGATGGATGTTCGCCATCCGCTGAAAGAGGTCGATCAGATGCTGCTACAGTGGGCGGTCGCCAGTGATCTCCCGGTACTGGCCTTGCTAACTAAGTGCGACAAACTCAAGTCAGGCGCTCGCAAGGCGCAGCTGTTGAAGGTTCGCGAGGCGATCACTGTGTTTGGTGGCGATATTCAGGTTGAACTGTTTTCATCACTGAAAAAACTGGGGGTAGAGCACCTATCACAGTTTATTGAAACCCAATGCTACAGGCACTTACATGGTGATGATGAAGCTACAGGGGAAGAGAGCGTATCTGCCCAGAGCAATGAAACCTAATCAGCCCAGACAGCCGCGACTCACGCGCGACGCATAAAAAAAGCCCATCCGAGAGGATGGGCAGCTAATAAAAAGCTAGGGAGTCTTGAAAGGAAGCACTTTCCAATGCACTAGTTGAGACTCACTCCTATGAAAAAAGTTCTGCTTTTCACCTAAAATAATGATGTTTTTTTAACCGCATTCACGCCGCCTTGCTCCACACATCTTTAATCACCCATAAAATCAATGAGCTACGCAAGATCGTCATATTAAGGACATAAAAATGTAATTTAATTACATAAAAGATGCCCAATAGACACTATTTAGGCAAAAAAAAGCCGGTTGCACTGAGTGCATCCGGCGAATAAAGCTTTGGGGAGAAGCTAATGTTCCCAGACCCCTTAGGGTCAAAGCCAACAACAAGGTTATTAGCTTGAGAGCACTATAAAGGCGCTTTTTTTCAATTTAAAGTTAAAACTCTAACAGTTGAACGCTTGTTTGATATAGCGCAATTTATGGCTATAGAATGGCTTATAGCGGGGGATTTCAGGCAAAAAAAACTCCGACACTGACGTATCGGAGTAAGAATTCAACAGTTTCAACAAGCTGAAACCAAAAGGTCTGTAAGAATGAACATCTTACCTCTGTACCCTACGCCTACTAATGTACCAAACGCGCAGTTAACATGAAAGTAATTTATGTAATAAAATTCCTAATGTTGCTTTATTAATAGCCAAGCAATAACTAATGCGCTTGATCCCAATTATCACCAATCCCAGCTTCAACCAATAGCGGCACATCCAGCTCAACAGCATCACTCATTAGCTGACTCAATGTTTTTGCCAACGCATCCGCTTGCGCTTGCTCCACCTCAAACACCAGTTCATCGTGAACCTGCATCACCATCACTAAACGTTGTTTACCTTCAGTTTGGATCCAATGGTCCACCTTCAGCATCGCCAGCTTGATGATGTCAGCTGCCGTTCCCTGCATTGGCGCGTTGATCGCCGCACGCTCAGCCGCCTTCTTTCTCGCCATGTTGCGCGCCTTAATATCAGGCAGATGTAAACGACGACCAAACAGGGTTTCTACATAGCCCTGCTGCTCCGCCTCTTTTCGGGTGCGCTCCATATACTCAAGTACGCCAGGATAGCGTTCAAAGTAGGTATCCATATAGGATTGTGCTTCATGTCGCGGGATCCCAAGCTGTTTACTCAAACCAAAAGCGGACATACCGTATATCAAACCAAAGTTGATCGCTTTCGCCCGCCGACGCTGTTCAGTGGTCACCTCGTCAAGCGTGACACCAAACACCTCAGCGGCAGTCGCCTTGTGCACATCCAGCCCCTCTTTGAAAGCTTTGAGCAAGCCAGCGTCTTTCGACAGGTGCGCCATGATCCGCAGTTCAATTTGCGAATAATCAGCCGCGACGATCACACGACCGGCCGGGGCGATAAACGCCTGACGCACCCGGCGACCTTCAGCGGTACGAATAGGGATATTCTGCAGATTAGGATCGGAGGAGGAGAGGCGCCCCGTGGCTGTTACCGCTTGATGGTAAGAGGTATGGACCCGGCCGGAGCCAGCATTCACCATCCGCGGCAATTTATCGGTATAGGTAGACTTCAACTTAGCAAGACCACGATACTCGAGGATCAGCTTTGGTAAGGGGTAATCCAACGCCAACTCTTGTAGTGTCTCTTCTGCAGTAGAAGGCGCCCCCTTCGGGGTCTTTTTCAGTACTGGCAAGCTCAGCTTATCAAACAAGATCGCCTGCAGCTGTTTCGGCGAAGACAAGTTAAACTCTTCGCCAGCAACGGCAAACGCTTCTTTTTCTAGTTCCGCCAAGCGAATACCTAGTTCATCGCTTTGCCCTGCCAACATGGCACTGTCAATCAGCACGCCATGGCGTTCCATCCGCGACAATACCGGTACCAATGGCAACTCAATATCATTGAACACCTTGGTCAACGATGCGTCTGCTTCAACCTTTGGCCAAATAGCCTGATGCAAGCGCAACGTGATATCAGCGTCTTCCGCCGCATAAGGAGCGGCCTGATCCATCTCAATCTGATTAAAGGTAAGCTGCTTCGCCCCTTTACCAGCCACCTCTTCAAAACTGATAGCTTTATGACTGAGATACTTCAGTGCCAGGCTGTCCATATCGTGCCTGCCGGCAACACTGTTGAAGACGTAGGATTCAAGCATGGTATCGAAGGCGATCCCCGCCAACTCGATGCCATGATTAGACAACACCGCCAAATCATACTTCAGGTTTTGCCCCACTTTCAGGATCTTGGGATCCTCCAGAACCGGTTTCAACAGCGGCAGGATGTCAGCCAACGAGAGTTGCACTGGCGCCCCCAAGTAATCATGTCCCAGCGGCAGGTAAGCCGCTTCGCCAGGCGCAACGGCAAAGGAGATACCCACCAATTTCGCTTCTTGTACATCAAGACTGGTTGTTTCAGTGTCAATGGCAAACAAAGGCGCTGCGGCAAGTTTCTCCAACCATGGCATTAGATCAGCTTTCGTGAACAGAGTCTGATAACCACTGCGATCAATCGCTGCCGCACTGGATGCCGGACTATCAGTCACTGGATTGGCTTGCTCACCCTCACCATCGAGGATCTCAGCCAACCAGCGACGAAACTCCATCTGGCCAAACAATTTCACCAGAGCATCTTTGTCTGGCGCTGTCCGCGTCAGTTGTTCAGGCAGTTTTTCTAACGGCACATCAAGCTTAATGGTTGCCAACTTATACGACATATCTGCCGCCGCCTGGTTATCACGCAGCTTAGTCGGCATGGTTTTGGCACCACGGAAACCAAGTGTGGCCACCGCATCGGGATCGGCATACAACGCATCAAGTCCGCCAATACCTTGCAACATGGCCAGTGCCGTCTTTTCACCCACTCCTGGCACACCCGGTATGTTATCGACCTTGTCACCCATTAAGGCCAGAAAATCGATGATCAGCGTCGGCGGAATACCATATTTCTGCTCCACTTCAACAGGGCCCATCACGGTGTCAGTCATGGTGTTGATCAGTGTGACGTGCTCATCCACCAACTGCGCCATATCCTTATCGCCAGTGCTGATCAAGGTATGTCGCCCTTCGGCTGCAGCTTGTCGGGCAAGCGTGCCAATAACGTCATCGGCTTCGACCCCATCCACCATCAACAGCGGTAGCCCCATGTTTCGAATAATTTCGTGCAACGGAGCGATCTGGCAGCGCAAATCATCTGGCATCGACGGTCGCTGGGCCTTGTATTCCGGAAACATATCATCACGGAAAGTTTTACCCTTGGCATCAAACACCACAGCAATATGCGAAGGATCGAACTGTTTCAGTAACGAGCGCAACATATTAACCACACCATAAACCGCTCCCGTTGGCTCACCAGCTGAATTGGTCAAATGTGGCGGCGAATGATAGGCGCGATAAAGGTAAGAAGAGCCGTCAACAAGAACAAACGGATTGGCCGGGATCGTGGTCATGGGTCACTCTATAGTTTGATGGAGAGCAGCAAGGATGCCATAGCTTGAATAGTCGTTGTAGTTTAACAAGGCTTTGGCATGAAATGACGATTGAAATCGCTCGCTGCGCAGGAAATTTGTGGATAACTCTGTGTGGGAAATAGTAAACCCTCCGTCGGCATGGCCTACAGAGTAGCTATAAAAATAAAAAATATACGACTAAAAACAGCAGCTTAGGTAAGATGATCGAGCAATTCCTAGCTCTCGATGTGATTCCGTTTTTGCTGTGAATAACATTTTATTAGTACTGCGGAGAAGGCGGTCAATAATTAACCAGCATCACAGTAGCGAAAGAGATTACCACATCAGATTTTCATTGCCAGATCCTAATGGAGGTTTTTTAATAGAAATTTGAGACGTGTCATATCGAAAAATTACATACTAAAAACTTGCGTTATCGGAACAAGGAATTAGCAATGAAAAAAGTAGCAGTTATTCTCAGTGGATCTGGTGTTTTTGACGGTGCCGAGATCCACGAAACGGTGATCAGTCTTTTAGCGCTCAGCCGAGCAGGAGCTGAATACCAATGCTTTGCACCTAATATCGCCCAGCATCATGTCGTTAATCACCTGACCGGCGAAGTGACAGAAACAGAGCAGCGAAATGTGCTGGTTGAAGCCGCTCGAATAGCCCGTGGCGAGATCCAAGATGTTGCGCAACTAAACGCTGCCGATTTTGACGCATTACTGTTACCCGGCGGCTTTGGTGCCGCGAAAAACCTATCGGACTTCGCCTTCAAAGGCGCTGAGTGTCAGATAGATGCAAACGTACTAAAAGCGTGTCAGGCGTTTGCCACTGCCGGCAAAGCAGCGGCCTACCTGTGTATCTCGCCGATCCTGATCCCACAAGTCTATGGCCATGGCGCTAAAGGCACCATTGGCACAGACAGTGAAACAGCCAAAGCCTTTAACCAGCTTGGTGGTGAGCATCAAGCGTGTGCGGTAACCGAGATCTGCGTTGATCAAGAACGAAAAGTGATCAGTACACCCGCTTATATGCTGGCAGAAAACATCGCTGAAGCAGCGGTGGGAATAGAGAAAGCTGTAGACCAGTTACTGGCTATGGCCTAATCCTAGAGCCGCTTAGCCCACCAGTGTGGCGTAGTTTGCTAATAGCTAGTAAACCACGCCATATCTTTTGCTATATAAATTTATAACCTAATGTAATTGTTAGCTTTATATCTTTGGCACGACTTCTGCTTTTTATTGCTCAGCAACCGCTAAGCCAACATCAATGCAAATAAGAACAGGAGTCAACATGGGCATGTTTCTACCAACCGTTATTCTCGCCAGTCTACTGGTCTCGACCCAAACATGGGCTGAACAGCCCACTCGTACCTTTGAGCAAACGCTATCATTGCAAGGTGTCCAGACCCTGGCGATCAGCGTGCATGTTGGCTCGATCAAAATCTTACCCACCGCAAGCGATGAGCTGCAGTTTACGCTGCAAGTTGACGAGCGCGATGGCTGGTTTACTGAGGCGGTAAATAACGCCAACCTGCTTATCGAAAAGAGTAATGGCGTGCTCTCAATCTCCCTGGCTGAAGATAGCTATCAGGAAAAGTGGGTGCTGTACCTGCCTAAGCAGATAACACTAGATCTTGATGTCGGTGTAGGTGCCGCTGACATCGCCGATTTAGCGCAAAGTGCCGAAATTAACGTTGGGGTAGGAGATGTCGCGGTGTCTCTGCCCATCGCTACCTTTCAGCAGGTCAAAGGCGTCAGTGGGGTAGGTGATATTGATATTGAAACCCCGGATAACTCCGCCAGTGAAGAGCGCCATTTAGTGGGTAATGAAAGTCATTGGCAGGGAACAAATACCGATGGTTACTCGCTGTCAGTGGAGGTCGGTGTGGGTAGTGCTGAAATAGAGTTACGCTCAGGACAGAGCTAATATCAGACCTAACAGGGAGAAAAATAAAGGCTCAATCAATGAGCCTTTATTTTTTATCACTCAACTGACGTATCAATCAAAAACCACAGTGCGATTGTTATGGGCGATCACTTTCTGATTGATGTGACGCCAGATAGCGCGGGAAAGCACCACCTTCTCCACATCGCGCCCCTTACGTACCAGGTCATCTACCGTATCGGTATGACGCACATGAGCCACATCCTGCTCGATAATTGGGCCAGCATCGAGCTCCGCGGTCACATAGTGACTGGTGGCACCGATGATCTTCACCCCGCGCGCATAGGCAGAATGATAAGGCTTTGCGCCAGGGAAAGCCGGCAAGAAGCTGTGATGAATGTTAATCACGCGATTAGGGAACTGCTGGATAAAATCGTCAGACAAGATCTGCATATAGCGAGCCAGCACAATAAAGTCGACATCATGGGCCTGCAGTAAAGCTTTCTGCTCCGCCTCAACGTCTGCTTTTGTCTCTTTGGTGACAGGCAGGTGATAAAACGGGATCCCAGCAGCCTCTGCCGCGGCCTGCATCTTGGTGTGATTACTGATAATCAACGGGATCTCGAGATCCCATTCACCGCTCTGATAACGCGCCAGCATGTCATACAAACAGTGCTCATGCTGCGACACAAACACCGCCATACGAGGCTTACGATCAGAGAAGCTGAGTTGCCATTGCATCTCATAAGGATTCGCTAACGCTTTCTCAAAAGCGCCGGACAACGCATCCACAGGAATAGCGAAATCACTCAAATCCCACTCTATCCGCATAAAAAAGCGGTTATCTTCCCGATCCACATGCTGCTCAAGATCAATAACGTTGCCGCCATTGCTATAGATGAACTGTGTAACTATATGTACCAAGCCTTTACGGTCTGGGCAGTTAATTAGCAAAGTGGCAGACGCTGCCGCAGTATTACTCATTGATCCCTTCAACCCTATCTTTATAAGCCGTTCAACTTCAGAGCGTAAGCATACCTGATCCAAATAGATCTGGGCACCGCTCTCATCTCCGACCAGATTGTCATACTAAAGCTGCACAAAACCAGCGACTTGCCTTAGACTGACAACCTAGCATTCCATCAAGTGCCATTAAGGACAGCCATTATGCGCATACTGTTAGCCTTAACTTTGTTTTCCATCATATTGCCGGCACACGCAGCCAGAGAATGGGTGTGGGAAGCCGCACTTATGGCTGGTACCAGCGGCAGTGATAGCTTCACCGAAAGTGACGACAGCGATTACACCCTAGACACGGATAGTGGCGACACCATTGCCTTCACACTTAACCTGTTAGATGGTCACAAAAAAGGCAATAAACTGCAGTATGAGCTTTATCTCGCACAAACAAATACCGATCTTGAACTATTTGATAACAACGGCACTCGTACCACCAGCGACATGGATATTAATTATTACCATTTCGGTGGTACTTATGAGTTTGTCGTTCGTGATACCGGGTTACGTCCCTATATCGGCGCAACCCTAGGGGCCACCTATTTTGATCCCGAAGAGTACAGCTCTGAAACCAACTTTTCCATGGGCTTTGCCGGTGGCTTAAAGTGGTTTGCAAATGATTATGTCGGCTTGCGCCTAGATGGCCGCGCCATTGCTACCGCCATGGACAGTGACAAACAGGTCTTTTGTAATGGCGGCTGCCTGGTAAAAGTGGATAGTGAAATTTGGTGGCAATATCAGGTCACCGCTGGATTACTGGTTAAATTTTAAGGAGCCACCATGGCTAAAGGGTTACAACAATCTTTCTTAGTAGTGCTGCTAATGGCAATGGTTGCAGCCTGTGGCGATACCGGAACTGCCGCCAAAGATGACGCCAATGCAGTCCCCGATGAACTACGAAAATCAGTGGCGGTTTCTATTCAAAGCCCGGAATTGTCAGTTCCCGCAAGAGCCATGGTCACCTGGTCAGATCGTACTGGTGGTGTTTTAGGGGAAGTCGGAAAGAACCCTGAAATTGAAGGCTTATTACGAGAGTCCATCGTCAAAAGCATGGATCAACAGGCTTATCACTTCACCGAGCACCATGAGCAAGCGTTCTTTAAAATCAGCTATGTGCTGGCATTAGAAAAAGATCTTAACGATGCCGATCTAGAAAAATATTTTGGTTTATCTCTCGGCTTAGCCGGTGACAAAGGTTTTGATAAAGGCACCTTGGTCATCGACATTCAAAATAAAGAGGGACAATCAGTATGGCGTGGTGCCCTGCAAGCCAATGTCGGCAAAGGGCAACAATCAGAAGAGTTACGTAATGCCCGTCTAAACGGTGCCGTGCAAACCCTGCTCGATAGCTTCTTTCGCCATAAAGCAGGCTAACAACATCATTCTGTGAAGCTGGCCTGCAATGCAGGCCAGTCAGCCTCTCTCAACGGCTCCAGCCAGATCGTTTCAGCTAATCCCTCAAATTGCAGCAGCAGATCAAACCCATTACCTCGGCACTGCCAGATATGCCGATCAGCACCGCTATCTTTCACTATCACCTGGATCCCCATCTCCGCACAGAGCGCCTCGCCCCACGCCGGAAACAGTTCCCAAGCCAGCACATCACCTAGATATAACCAGTGCTGTTCCGCTTCTCGCCACAACGGGGGTATCGGTCTATTCATCTCAATCAAACTCAGCCTCTAAAAACAGTACCTCAATGACACAACGCCGCCAAACTGGCCACAAGGAAGCAAAATAGCACCTGAACCTAAAGCCTATCGCGGCCGTAAAAGCTATCACCTACTGCGCTGGAAACAGGCGCACTTCACGCCATGGGATGATACAGTCTCCCATAGGCAATCTAAATGATTCGTTTTCGCCACGGGGCTATGTGTGAAAATTTCTAATACGTATTTACAACTGGGTACCGCTTTCTCTGAATCGATTAATCCGCTTCCCGTTGCCGATCCCCATCTATTACTCTGGAATCAATCTCTGGCAGATAAGCTAGCCCTATCGCAGGGGCTACCCGACAATGAAAACGCCCTTGCTCAATTATTTTCTGGCAACGACCTACTGCCAGAGGCATCACCCATCGCCTGCGTTTATGCAGGTCATCAATTTGGTCAGTTCAATCCCCAACTGGGGGACGGCCGCGCCCATCTGCTGTGCGAATTTGTCGATGACCATCAACAACGCTGGGATCTGCAACTCAAAGGCTCTGGCCCTACCCGTTATTCCCGCCGTGGCGATGGCCGCTGCGCCCTTGGCCCCGCCATACGGGAATACCTGATGAGTGAAGCGCTGCATGCTCTGGGCGTACCCACTACGCGCTGTTTAGCCGTGGTCACCACTGGCGAAACCGTCTACCGCGACTTACCCAAGCCCGGTGCCGTGGTCACCCGTATCGCCAGCAGCCATATCCGCGTAGGCAGCTTTCAATACTTTGCCGCCAAGGGGGATGTCGTTTCCCTAAAAACATTGACCGACTATACGATTGACCGCCATTTCCCCACATTAAAGGCAGCCGCCAACCCAGTGCTGGAATTACTTGGAGCGGTGATGGATAAACAGATCACCCTGATCGTCGAATGGATGCGTATCGGCTTTATTCATGGCGTAATGAATACCGATAACACCGCGATCTCTGGCGAAACCATCGATTTTGGCCCCTGTGCCATGCTGGGCATCTACCACCCGGGGACGGTCTACAGCTCTATCGATAGTGGTGGTCGCTATGCCTTTGGTGCCCAACCGTCGATCTGCCGCTGGAACATGGCCCGCTTAGCTGAAGCTTTATTGCCGCTCATCGACGAAGATCCGGATAAGGCACTGGCTCAGGCAGAGGCGCTGATCGCCGATTTTTCTCCTCGCTTTGAACAGGCATACCAAACCATGTTGGGCGCCAAGTTAGGACTCGACGAGATCCAGCAAACAGATGTTGCCCTGATCACCGAACTCCTCGAGCAGATGCAGGAGCAACAGCTCGATTACACCCAAACCTTTCATCAGCTGACTCGCTCACTCACCGAGCAACAGATAGCAACCAAGTTACAAGACACATTAGGTGATTGGTATGGTCAATGGCGGCAACACATCGGTAACGACAGTAAGCAACAACAAGCAGCACAGGCTTTAATGCAGCAATCCAATCCTGTCGTGATCCCGCGCAATCACCACGTAGAAGCGGTGCTACAGACGTGTGAGTTAACCAACTGCAGTGCGCCAGCAGACGCCTTGCTCAAAGTGTTACGCTCGCCCTATCAAATGCTTGCCGAAACCGCTGACTATCAGGATCTGCCCACAGACAACGATCGTCACTACCAGACATTTTGTGGTACTTGAGAGGCTGGGTAAGGAGAAAAGAGATTTGGTTGTTTTCTCGAACCACACGCTTTCGCATTGTCTGACAAATAGGAAAGAGAAGTTATTGCTCAAAATAAGGGAAGACGCTCTAGAACCCACACTTTCCGGTGACTGTAGTCGGTATTAGTCGACCTGTCCTCCCGCACAAAAAAGGGCTACGGCCACAGCGGCAAACACAATGGTAGTAAGACGTATCAACGGGCGAAACCAGCTGCGAGTCAATATCTTTCATCTTTTCAGCCTGCACCGTCAGCCTTATATTTTTAACAATACCACTGCACATCAGCAGTAATTATCTGCTAAATAGTCAATTTCAAGTACTGTAAATTATTAAACAACAATTCTATTTGTTAACTTGTATTTAGAAAGCAACTTAGCGGCCAATATGGATAGGTAAATAACGACAATTAGATATCCCACCTCCCAAAAAACACTATCAAGAACTTTATCTAATGGAGTTAAAAGATCGATAAAAATGAAATGAACAGCATAAATACCAAGAGTCATCTTTCCAATGTCACTAAATGTCTTACTCTTCAATCCAGGGTGATTAGATAATGCAGACACTGCAACTCCTAGCCCCATAAAAAAAGTTCCAAACATATAATCTTGTGTTGGCGGTGTATTATATGATTTCCATAAAAAATACGCTTCAAAGAAATGCAGCATACTTCCTAATATGAACAAAAAAAGTCCATAAAAAGCCCATCTATGACGAGCGTTAATTCCTGATAGGAAGTAACCTGTCACAAAAGGCAGTGTACTAAAAAAAGGGCCATTCCTAGTGTTGAAATCGATATCAATACCAATTGGCGTATTGGAATACGACCTAGCTAATACACCGAAAAAATACATTGAAAGTGCCAGTACAAAAAGAATTTTCGTATTTTTATTTATTATTAAAAACGCACTTAATGCTAAAGCGCATAGCATTCCAAATAGAAACCATAGATGTATTTTTGTTCCTTGCACCAACAAAGTCATAGGATCTTGAGTTAAATCTCTAATCTTCCAATAAGAGAGTTTTAAGGGGCCTAATATCCCATGTTCATAGATCGAAGAAATATTCACAGGCAATATATATATAAAACACCATGCCAAATAAATTAAAAGGATTCGCTTTGCCATGTTGCGAGTAGTTAAAACAGGATCAGAACCATTTCTTATCTTAGCCCCCCAAAAATAGCCCGATATAATAAAGAAAAATGGGACAGCAAATCGAGATATTTGATTTAAAATGAAGTCTATATAATTATAGGCTTCATTTCCTACGGTAGCATCACTCCTAAAAGGTGATGTATGAATAGTGATAACTGCAACTATCGCAACAAATCTAAATATATCAACGCTTTCTATACGATTCATAGAACATCCTTGTTATTGGGGTTGGATTCATTACTAATCGCAACAAGTCGTCATTTTAGAACGCCACAGCCAAGCTAAAAGCCTGCTGCTCGCAGCATTGTCACCTTTATCCCCACGGAATGCAACGACGAGTTATGAGCTATATTGATAAGCATTTCAATCCAAAAGAAGATATGGACATCCATCTCTCAATTATCCAAATAATCTCCCGTGGGCAAAGTACATACAACACTCTTTCCGTTGAAAAACATAACTGGCTAATTATTTTAAGCAGTTTTTGTTGGTGATCACTCGCTCTTGCAATGTTTCACCAGAAACGAAGCATCGCTAACTCTTCCCTGTGGTAATAAGGCGTATAAGCGGGCGAAACAAGTTCTGAGCGGGGGCGAATCATATCAGCTTCCTTGCTTATTTATCACTCAAAAAGAGTAGAAGCTGACTCAAAATACTTCAACGAAAAGTGGATATCCCGTTATGTTGTTCTCTTATGTTACTTCCCCTTATCATCATAAACGCCAGACACCACCATTAGATTACTAATAATGTCTATGTAATTTTCATATTCCCCTTTCAGCTTGCCTACATAGTTTTGCTCCTCCTCAACACCATCAAATCTAAAGTAAAACTTACGGCATGGTAAACGCGTATATGCCTCGAAGGGATAGGTTTCACCAACCTTACCTACAACGAGACGTTTTGAAATAGAAAACATCCTCCGCGCTTTTTTTGTATCAATATAGATAACTTTATCTTGGCTTCTAGAGCTGTAGTAGAAGAGGTATCCATTACTATCATCAGATATTATTTCTATCGCTTCATACCCTACCTGATCAACAGCTGCAAATATCAATAACACATAGTCCCGTGCTTCTTTATAGCCAGTACTACGCTCTTTAATCGCTTTCTCTACGCTCGAAACTATTCCACTATTAATATCACAGTACGAACCACTGCTTGGATCATAGACAGCTTCATTACATCCATATAAATGGACAAGGGAAAGTATTACTAAAATAACGCGGAGGTATTGCAATGAGACCATCCTTCTTTGTAAGGTAACTGACTATCCGAGCCAGCTTGTTCTCTAATAAGCATGCGTGCTCACTTAAAGCTGCCGTTCTTAATGCGTTTAGATACCAACGCCACAATTTCCTCCCATGGGTCATTAGCGAATTTTTCAAGAACAGCCAGCGTAGCTTTTTTGTGGCGAGCGACAGCCATCCGAACAGAGTCATCTTCATCAGTGGCGAGTTTGAGTAGCAGAGGCTCGAGTAGCATATTTTTACTAGCCACCATTGAGCGAACCCGACTTTCGCCGTTCTCAGAAAGTAATTCTAACAATTCGTAAGGCACGGTTTTGTTGTGAGCCACCCAAAAAGCCATTTCAGGATAGGTCGCTATGACTTCCTTCCAAACATCTACTGTGGCTTGTCCATGGGACGCGCGAGAATACTCTTCTGGAATATCGCTGTTTCTGAGCCGGACGAACTCTTCTGCGGTTTTAATCATCGTAGCTTTCTAACGCCGCAAGCACGGGCAAAGGCCAGCGGCTCGCCGCGTCGTGGCCTTTGTCCCCGAGGAGCACAGCGACGAGTTAGTGACTTGCATTGTTATATTGCCGTTTACGTACGACCTTACCGCTGCTGTCACGCCAACCTTCAATCTCAGGCGTGGACAACAGATAAGCATGGAAAGTGATTACTCCATGAGTGCGTCTGACTCTTTCTGCCCACCAAATGCCCAATCCAAGCCCGACACATGAACACAGACCAAGCACTACCATTGCGACTTGCGGCTCAAAGAGGCCAAATGCGAAAAGGCCAGCAAAGGACATGAGTAAGAGCGGACTAATGACGATTTGGAGATACAGTATTGAAACCACCAGAATTGCCAGTACATAAACGTGCCACTCAAGTGGCTTCAAGAGATAGCTAAAAGTCTTTTTGAACATCCGTTACTACTTATTTAGGTTATTTAGGCAATATAACGCCTTTGATAACAGGACCTATAACGCGCCCAAATAAAACCACCGCTCTCTGGGTGGTTCCTCGTTTATCAAACTTGTTGTACACCCGCACCGCCGTAGCTATGGACGAACAACGTTATCTATGACACTCACTATGCCGTGCTTTGCTAACTTAACGCAACACTCTGTTAATACTGAGCAACTCATAACTTGCGCTCGGTCAGATTGTCCCCACACAGCAT
>NZ_SHLY01000014.1:0-1172 GCF_004284785.1 Corallincola spongiicola | reverse complement strand
CCACCAAGGCTCAGTGAGTATGTCCCTAACCCGAGTGCGTTGACACTGTGGGAGAGATGATGCCCTGAGTCTTTTTCTCTAACACTGGATGGTATCCAAGCGCCCGCTTAGCGGTGATGCTGCATGGACAAGGGTAGTAAGAGTTAATTATGCAATCTGTTGGGATCGATGTAAGTAAAGCCAAGCTCGATTGTTGCTGGCTGCGGGATTCACAAAAGAACAAAGTTAAGTGCAAAATATTTAAGAATCAGCCTGACGAATTCAGACACCTGGGTGATTGGCTGGTAAAGAACACTGGCAGTCAGCCGGATGAGATCCATGTGGTATTGGAAGCCACAGGCGTTTATCACGAAGCTGTTGCTCTGCAGTTGTACGACCGAGGTTTTCGGGTCAGCGTTGTAAACCCAGCACGGCCTAAGAAGTTTGCTGAGTCGATGGGGTATGTTCATAAGACCGATAAAAAAGACAGTGTGATACTGGCGAAGTTCGGCGAGCAGGCCAAACCGGCTTTGTGGGTGCCTGAGCCGAGGAAAATACGCCAGCTTAAGGCGTTGATAGCACGCCTTGAAGCCCTGGATGAGGACCTTCAGCGTGAGAATAATCGTCTGGAGGCCGCAGAGCTGACACAGGCATCGGAGATTGTCATTGAATCACTGACAACGATGCTGGAAGCGCTTGAAGCTGAGCGCAAGCGTCTGTTGAGTGAAATCGATGACCACATTGATAATCACCCGGACCTCAAAAAGAACCGAGCATTGCTGGAAAGCATTCCGGGTGTGGGGCCGGTAGTATCACGCATGATGCTGTCTGTTATCGGCAGCCGGTGTTTCAGCAGCGCTAAAGAGCTTGCTGCATTCCTTGGCCTTATACCTCGCCTGAGAGAGTCGGGGACGATGAAGGGACGAACCATGCTAACCAAGCAGGGTCCGGCAAATGTGAGGGCCAAGCTCTACATGGCTGCGGTGGTCGCTAAAAGTGTCAACCCGGATATCCGGCAACACTACGACCGACTGGTAAAGAACGGTAAAACAAAAATGCAGGCGCTCGCTGCGGCAATGCGCAAGCTGACTCATATTTGCTTCGGCGTGCTTAAGCACCAGAGCGAGTATCAGCCTCAAACAGCGTGAAAATCACTGCTTGAGGCATGACGAGCAAGATGGTATCTCTCCCCT
>NZ_SHLY01000013.1:0-1375 GCF_004284785.1 Corallincola spongiicola | reverse complement strand
TAGCGTTGTACTCGCCGAGGCAGGCCTCGGGGAAGTCTTTTTTTGCTAGATTGCTGGATAAATAAACAGTGGTTTGCTATAGCTTAGTCCATGAAAAGGACACTGCAAACGCTGCTGGATCAGCACTTCGATGAATACCGCCGCCACCATGGTGTGAGCCTGGATCAGGCGCGTGCCGTCTCCCGTATTCGTGATTGTCGCACCGCTCGATTAGGCGGGCATATTCAGTGCTGCCCGCAAGGGCATGTGCAGGGAGTTTGGTACAACTCCTGTAAGCATCGTGCTTGTCCACAATGCAGCGGATTACCTAAAGAACGATGGCTGCAGCACGTCCAGTCAGTACTGCTTGATTGTCCTCATCATCATATGATCTTTACCCTCCCTAGTGAGCTGCATGGGCTGTGGCGTTTTAACCGACGCCGTTTGACCGATCTGTTGTTTAACGCCGTCCACAGCACATTAAAAACCTTTGCAAAAGATCCGCGCTACTTAGCGGCGATGCCAGGGATATTGTCGGCCTTACACACGTGGGGACGCGATTTGTCTTTACATCCCCATCTGCATTGTTTGATCAGTCATGGCGGGTTGACCGAACAAGGCCAATGGCGTGAACCTAAGAAAGCGGTGTTATTTCCACAAAAGCCACTGATGATGGTGTATCGGGGGAAATTACTGGCGGGACTAAAGCAAGCGTTAAGTGAGCAGGAACTGACGCTGCCGGAGGGACGATCAGCCAGTTCGATGACACAGTTATGTAATCAGTTAGGGCGTAAGTGTTGGGTGGTTCATTGTTGTGCCCGTTATGATCATGCCAGTGGGGTGGCGAAATATCTGGCGCGTTACATCAAAGGCGGCCCCTTGCGAAACCAGCAACTGCGGCATGTCAGTCAAACCCACGTTACGTTCAGTTACCAATCCCACCGCAGTGGCAAAGGTGAAGTCAGCTGTTTACCGGTGGCGACATTCATTAGCCGCTGGTTGGCGCATGCCCCGCAACACGGAAAGAGCAGTGTGCGTTATCTGGGACTATACAGCGCAGGCGGAAGAACGAAATTGAACCGTGCCCGTCTGCAGCTTGGACAGCCAAAGGTAAGCCAAGGTGAATTTATCAGTTGGCAGGCTTACCTGATTGGTTGTGATGTGCCCCGCGTGTGTGATGTTTGCGGTGCATCGTTGATCCATGGTGATAAGGAGGTGCCTGTTCATCATGCGGCTTAATCAACATACGGCACTGTGTTTTTGGCGCGGTGGAATGCTGTGTGGGGACAATCTGACCGAGCGCAAGTTATGAGTTGCTCAGTATTAACAGAGTGTTGCGTTAAGTTAGCAAAGCACGGCATAGTGAGTGTCATAGATAACGTTGTTCGTCCATAGC
>NZ_SHLY01000012.1:0-5214 GCF_004284785.1 Corallincola spongiicola | reverse complement strand
GTTGACCGGGCAGCCAAGCTAAGGTTTGGCGAGATGCAACAGCATCGTTCTTTAACAATTTGGTCAGACAATCTGTGTGGGCGCTCACGGGTGTTGAAGTAATCAAAGATTATTCAACGAAACGTAAGCGACCATGTAGAAATACATGTAAGTAATAAGTTGAGTTGAGACAAAGATTAAAACTTTTAATTGAAGAGTTTGATCATGGCTCAGATTGAACGCTGGCGGCAGGCCTAACACATGCAAGTCGAACGGTAACATGAACTAGCTTGCTAGTTTGATGACGAGTGGCGGACGGGTGAGTAATGCTTGGGGATCTGCCTTGAGGTGGGGGACAACAGTTGGAAACGACTGCTAATACCGCATAATGTCTACGGACCAAAGTGGGGGCTCTTCGGACCTCACGCCTTTAGAGGAACCCAAGTGAGATTAGCTAGTTGGTGGGGTAAAGGCTCACCAAGGCGACGATCTCTAGCTGGTCTGAGAGGATGATCAGCCACACTGGAACTGAGACACGGTCCAGACTCCTACGGGAGGCAGCAGTGGGGAATATTGCACAATGGGCGCAAGCCTGATGCAGCCATGCCGCGTGTGTGAAGAAGGCCTTCGGGTTGTAAAGCACTTTCAGCGAGGAGGAAAGGTTATGTCTTAATACGGCATAGCTGTGACGTTACTCGCAGAAGAAGCACCGGCTAACTCCGTGCCAGCAGCCGCGGTAATACGGAGGGTGCAAGCGTTAATCGGAATTACTGGGCGTAAAGCGCGCGTAGGCGGTTAATTAAGCCAGATGTGAAATCCCCGGGCTCAACCTGGGAATTGCATTTGGAACTGGTTAACTAGAGTTTTGTAGAGGGTGGTAGAATTTCAGGTGTAGCGGTGAAATGCGTAGAGATCTGAAGGAATACCAGTGGCGAAGGCGGCCACCTGGACAAAAACTGACGCTGAGGTGCGAAAGCGTGGGGAGCAAACAGGATTAGATACCCTGGTAGTCCACGCCGTAAACGATGTCAACTGGGAGTCTGTGGATTTAATCCGTGGGTTCCGAAGCTAACGCGATAAGTTGACCGCCTGGGGAGTACGGCCGCAAGGTTAAAACTCAAATGAATTGACGGGGGCCCGCACAAGCGGTGGAGCATGTGGTTTAATTCGATGCAACGCGAAGAACCTTACCTACTCTTGACATCCAGAGAAGCCAGTAGAGATACAGGTGTGCCTTCGGGAGCTCTGAGACAGGTGCTGCATGGCTGTCGTCAGCTCGTGTTGTGAAATGTTGGGTTAAGTCCCGCAACGAGCGCAACCCCTATCCTTAGTTGCCAGCGATTCGGTCGGGAACTCTAAGGAGACTGCCGGTGATAAACCGGAGGAAGGTGGGGACGACGTCAAGTCATCATGGCCCTTACGAGTAGGGCTACACACGTGCTACAATGGCGGATACAGAGGGTTGCGAAGCCGCGAGGTGAAGCTAATCTCACAAAGTCCGTCGTAGTCCGGATCGGAGTCTGCAACTCGACTCCGTGAAGTCGGAATCGCTAGTAATCGTAGATCAGAATGCTACGGTGAATACGTTCCCGGGCCTTGTACACACCGCCCGTCACACCATGGGAGTGGGTTGCTCCAGAAGTGATTAGCTTAACCTTCGGGAGGGCGATCACCACGGAGTGATTCATGACTGGGGTGAAGTCGTAACAAGGTAGCCCTAGGGGAACCTGGGGCTGGATCACCTCCTTATATAAATTGCGGACGCATTCGTTGAGTGTTCACACAGATTGTCTGACTGAAATGTAGAGCAACTGTTGGGTCTGTAGCTCAGTTGGTTAGAGCGCACCCCTGATAAGGGTGAGGTCGGTAGTTCAAATCTACTCAGACCCACCACTTTTGCTTCATTCTTCGTCGTGATAAAGCTCATGTGCTGTACGCACACATCGCTTCATCCCTTCTCGACTGAATCAAAAGTACATCACTTATTGCATGGGGCTATAGCTCAGCTGGGAGAGCGCCTGCCTTGCACGCAGGAGGTCAGCGGTTCGATCCCGCTTAGCTCCACCATCTTTACGGTGGCCGGTTCAACAGTGACTTACAAGAGCTCAAATATAAGCAGGTTGATGTTTATATTTGAGTTTTTCTCCCTCTAGGGGATTAAATGCTCTGCTCTTTAACAATTAGGAAATGCTGACAAAAGCAAGTTTAGAAAACGAAAGTTTTTTGAAGTTGCCATAGTCACTCTATCTGAACAATTTGTTCAGAAAAGATTTTGGCGAAGTCATTACCAGCACAGTCATTAACTTGAGACCTTTTAGGGGTTGTATGGTTAAGTGACTAAGCGTATGCGGTGGATGCCTTGGCAGTTAGAGGCGATGAAGGACGTGTTAATCTGCGATAAGCATTGGGAAGTTGATAAAAGACGTTATACCCAATGATTTCCGAATGGGGAAACCCGGTACTCTTTGAGTATCATCTGCAACTGAATACATAGGTTGTAGAGGCAAACGCAGGGAACTGAAACATCTAAGTACCTGTAGGAACAGAAATCAATTGAGATTTCGTTAGTAGCGGCGAGCGAACGCGAATTAGCCCTTAAGCTTTTTATGAGTTAGTGGAACGGTCTGGAAAGTCCGGCGATACAGGGTGATAGCCCCGTACACGAAAACAATTTTAAAGTGAAATCGAGTAGGTCGGGACACGTGATATCTTGACTGAACATGGGGGGACCATCCTCCAAGGCTAAATACTCCTAACTGACCGATAGTGAACCAGTACCGTGAGGGAAAGGCGAAAAGAACCCCTGTGAGGGGAGTGAAATAGAACCTGAAACCGCATACGTACAAGCAGTGGGAGCCCCTTCGGGGGTGACTGCGTACCTTTTGTATAATGGGTCAGCGACTTACATTCTGTAGCAAGGTTAACCGTATAGGGGAGCCGTAGGGAAACCGAGTCTTAACTGGGCGTCGAGTTGCAGGGTGTAGACCCGAAACCGAGTGATCTACCCATGGCCAGGTTGAAGGTTGAGTAACATCAACTGGAGGACCGAACCCACTAATGTTGAAAAATTAGGGGATGAGCTGTGGGTAGGGGTGAAAGGCCAATCAAACTCGGAGATAGCTGGTTCTCCCCGAAAGCTATTTAGGTAGCGCCTCGGACTTATGCCACTGGGGGTAGAGCACTGTTTCGGCTAGGGGGTCATCCCGACTTACCAACCCGATGCAAACTCCGAATACCAGTGAGTACTATCCGGGAGACACACGGCGGGTGCTAACGTCCGTCGTGGAGAGGGAAACAACCCAGACCGCCAGCTAAGGTCCCAAAGTTATCACTAAGTGGGAAACGATGTGGGAAGGCTCAGACAGCTAGGAGGTTGGCTTAGAAGCAGCCACCCTTTAAAGAAAGCGTAATAGCTCACTAGTCGAGTCGGCCTGCGCGGAAGATGTAACGGGGCTAAGTGATACACCGAAGCTGCGGCAATGCGATTTATCGTATTGGGTAGGGGAGCGTTCTGTAAGCGGTTGAAGGTGTGCTGTAAGGCATGCTGGACGTATCAGAAGTGCGAATGCTGACATGAGTAACGACAAAGCGGGTGAAAAACCCGCTCGCCGGAAGACCAAGGTTTCCTGTCCAATGCTAATCAGGGCAGGGTAAGTCGACCCCTAAGGTGAGGCCGAGAGGCGTAATCGATGGGAAACAGGTTAATATTCCTGTACCGACATGTACTGCGATGGGGGGACGGAGAAGGCTAAATGGGCCAGGCGTTGGTTGTCCTGGTTTAAGTGTGTAGGTTGATGGTTTAGGTAAATCCGGACCGTCTTAAGACTGAGACACGATATCGAGATTCTACGGAATTGAAGTCATTGATGCCATGCTTCCAGGAAAAGCCTCTAAGCTTCAGGTACATGTTGATCGTACCCCAAACCGACACAGGTGGTCAGGTAGAGAATACTAAGGCGCTTGAGAGAACTCGGGTGAAGGAACTAGGCAAAATAGTACCGTAACTTCGGGAGAAGGTACGCTGCTGACGGTGATGGGACTTGCTCCCTAAGCTGTTGGCAGTCGCAGTGACCAGGTGGCTGGGACTGTTTATTAAAAACACAGCACTCTGCAAACTCGAAAGAGGACGTATAGGGTGTGACACCTGCCCGGTGCCGGAAGGTTAATTGATGGGGTTATCTTCGGAGAAGCTCTTGATCGAAGCCCCGGTAAACGGCGGCCGTAACTATAACGGTCCTAAGGTAGCGAAATTCCTTGTCGGGTAAGTTCCGACCTGCACGAATGGTGTAACCATGGCCACGCTGTCTCCACCCGAGACTCAGTGAAATTGAAATCGCAGTGAAGATGCTGTGTACCCGCGGCTAGACGGAAAGACCCCGTGAACCTTTACTACAGCTTGGCAGTGAACATTGAACCTACATGTGTAGGATAGGTGGGAGGCTTTGAAGCGGTGACGCCAGTCATCGTGGAGCCAACCTTGAAATACCACCCTTGTATGTTTGATGTTCTAACCTAGGTCCCTTATCGGGATCGGGGACATTGCCTGGTGGGTAGTTTGACTGGGGCGGTCTCCTCCCAAAGAGTAACGGAGGAGTACGAAGGTTAGCTAATCACGGTCGGACATCGTGAGGTTAGTACAATGGTATAAGCTAGCTTGACTGCGAGACAGACACGTCGAGCAGGTACGAAAGTAGGTCATAGTGATCCGGTGGCTCTGTATGGAAGGGCCATCGCTCAACGGATAAAAGGTACTCCGGGGATAACAGGCTGATACCGCCCAAGAGTTCATATCGACGGCGGTGTTTGGCACCTCGATGTCGGCTCATCACATCCTGGGGCTGAAGTCGGTCCCAAGGGTATGGCTGTTCGCCATTTAAAGTGGTACGCGAGCTGGGTTTAGAACGTCGTGAGACAGTTCGGTCCCTATCTGCCGTGGGCGTTTGAGAATTGAAAGGGGCTGCTCCTAGTACGAGAGGACCGGAGTGGACGAACCTCTGGTGTTCGGGTTGTCATGCCAATGGCATTGCCCGGTAGCTAAGTTCGGAACTGATAACCGCTGAAAGCATCTAAGCGGGAAGCAGGCCTTGAGATGAGTTCTCACTGGGACTTTAAGTCCCCTAAAGGGTTGTTGAAGACTACGACGTTGATAGGCAGGGTGTGGAAGCGTTGTGAGGCGTTGAGCTAACCTGTACTAATTGCCCGTGAGGCTTAACCATACAACCCCTAAGAAGTTTT
>NZ_SHLY01000011.1:0-33239 GCF_004284785.1 Corallincola spongiicola | reverse complement strand
GCAGCATCACCGCTAAGCGGGCGCTTGGATACCATCCAGTGTTAGAGAAAAAGACTCAGGGCATCATCTCTCCCACAGTGTCAACGCACTCGGGTTAGGGACATACTCACTGAGCCTTGGTGGATTACTGATAGCTAATCAGTAACCCGAGACAGATACAAGGGCTGGGGTGAGGGGTAGTTGGATTATTCTCTGCTACGAACAAAAAGCCACAACAAGCTAAGCATCACCTACTTCGCATATCCCCCTCATCCTAACCTTCTTCCACCAGGGGAGAAGGGATCTAAGCATCACGCGCTTCGCACGTCTCCCTCATCCTAGCCTTCTCCCGCAAGGGAGAAAGTACTAGAAGAGAGGGTTACTCACTGAGAGCTTTTACTTAATCGCTACCGAATAGATCGCGGGTATAGACTTTGTCAGCCACATCCTTGATGTCATCAACCATGCGGTTAGCAACAATCACATCACAAGATTGCTTAAATTCATTGAGATCTTTAATCACCGCAGAGTGGAAGAACTCATCTTCTTGCAGTACCGGTTCATAAACCACGACTTCGATACCTTTTGCCTTGATGCGCTTCATGATCCCTTGAATAGAAGAGGCACGGAAGTTATCCGAACCAGCCTTCATAATCAGACGGTACACCCCTACCCGCTTCGGGTTACGGCTAACAATCGAGTCTGCAATAAAGTCCTTACGCGTGCGGTTGGCATCAACAATGGCACTGATAATATTGTTCGGTACAGTTTGATAATTAGCGCGCAGCTGTTTGGTATCTTTCGGCAAACAATAGCCACCGTAACCAAACGAAGGGTTATTGTAATGATTACCGATACGGGGATCTAAACCAACACCTTCAATGATCTGTCGGCTGTTTAAGCCATGGGCTTCCGCATAAGAATCCAGCTCGTTGAAGTAAGCGACGCGCATCGCCAAATAGGTATTAGAAAAGAGCTTAACAGCTTCAGCTTCCGTTGAATCCGTAAAAAGAAGCGAAACATCTTTTTTAATCGCACCTTGCAGCAGCAACTGCGCAAAGGTCTCGGCACGCTCTGAGCGCTCACCCACGATGATCCGTGATGGGTGCAGATTGTCATACAACGCACGCCCTTCACGCAAAAATTCAGGAGAAAAGATAACGTTTTCGGTCCCCAGGCGCTGTTTCACTTCTTGCGTAAAACCAACGGGTACGGTGGACTTCACCACCATAGTGGCATCAGGATTAATCGCCAGCACATCCTGAATCACTGCCTCAACGGATTTGGTGTTGAAGTAGTTCGTCTGCGGGTCGTAATCAGTAGGCGTAGCAATAATAACAAACTCAGCGTCTGCGTAAGCCTGTTGCTTATCCAGTGTTGCCAGCAGGTTGAGTGACTTATTTGCGAGAAAATCTTCAATCTCAACATCAACGATGGGGGAACGGCGATCATTAATCAGATCAACCTTTTCTTTCACAAGATCAACTGCAACGACTTCATTGTGTTGTGCTAGCAACACCGCGTTTGACAGCCCGACATATCCGGTTCCGGCAACAGCAATTTTCATTTAGGCACTCCATTACGCAATTTGCCAAAGATTAAGAGGAAATTTCGCTAAGTCAGTAAGCTCAATACACAATCGAGCAAAGACAAAAAGGGCGATAGTTAGCTTTAAGCTTACCAACCCTGTAGTTGACGCCAATTGTCTCTCATTTGTGAACTGGATCAAAGTATAAAATATAGATCAGACCGATATCTCCTCATCAGCCCCACCACTCAAGGCGAAACCATATCAGGAGGTCATTATGCCGCTAAGAAACGAAGTAAAAATCACAGGCGAGTAAAATAGAATTAACCGACACCATCAATTCATAAACGGCCATGATACCAAATCGCGGTTAAATGCTAGATGCGCTTCATCATCACTTGAACCAACTCGGTAAAGTCGCCTAGATGCTTCTCTACAACACTGATGACGATCTCGATATTGAGCGTTTGATAGTCATGCACTGCAATATTTCTAAGTGCCACCATCCTCTGTAAACCATCACAGAGCGAGTCGGATATCACTTTGTTCTGCGCCAAAATACCAAAAGAGTCTCTCGCGCTTTGGGGGATCCCCAAATGCTGAAGTCGAATATAGCGATTAGCAATATCGATGGCAGCTTCACATGCTCTTTGTAAGTTCAACACCACCGAATCCTGCTTAGTAAAATTAGCGCGAAACTGCTGCGGATCGTTTTGAAACTCCTCGTCAATACGGTTCAAGCAGCGCCTGATTGTTGCCGCTTTATTTACGATCACATCATCCATTTGTTGAGTCCAAAACGAAATCATTAACAATCGCCTGTCGACCTTCTTGAAGGTGCTGATACATACTCACAGTCGTAGTATCAAATGCGCCACTAAGGCCTTCGGGGTCATATATTACTTTTCCTTCCGTGATCACCTGCATTCGCAGCACGGTGGAACACTGTTTTAAATCAATCAGATCAACGTCTCTTTGTAGCTGTTTCGCAAGTTTTTGGGCTAGTTCCCAACGCACTAAGTTATCAAGAGCACTCACCGTCATCACTGCAACGTCAACATCACTGGACGCCGACTGCTGCTCTTGCGCAAATGACCCAAACAGATAAATAAATTGAGTATCTGGCTGATATTCAAGTAAGGATTTCACTAACAAGGCTTGGTCTAGCAACGGCTTAGGCGACATATCCCCTGAACTTCGATTAGTTGACAATAATTGCAGTATAAACAACGAGCAGAGACAACAACACCCCAAAGCAAAGATCCCCCTCATCCTAGCCTTCTCCCGTCAGGGGAGAAGGGATCAAGAACCACGACAGCTGAAGCTAAGCTGAATTTGCAATGCACAATCATCGCTTATGCTGTTTGCCCCCTCTCCAAGGGGAGAGGGCTGGGGTGAGGGGTATTTTGATATTCTCTACAACAGACAAAGAGCCACAACAAGCAACAAAACACCACGTGCTTAACAGTCCCCCTCATCCTAACCTTCTCCCGCCAAGGGAGAAGGGACCGAGAAGAGCTGAAGCTAAGCTGAATTTGCAATGCACAATCATCGCTTATGCTGTTAACCCCCTCTCCAAGAGGAAAGGGTTGAGGTGAGGGGTATTTTGATTGTTCTCTACTACAGACAAAGAGCCACAACAAGCAAAGCATCACCTGCTTCGCATATCCCCTCATCCTAGCCTTCTCCCACCAGGGGAGAAGGGAACAAGCTCCCCTCGTCCTAGCCTTCTCCCGCCAGGGGAGAAGGAACCGAGAAGAGCTGAAGCTAAGCTGAATTTGCAATGCACAATCATCGCTTATGCTGTTAGCCCCCTCTCCAAGGGGAGAGGGCTGGGGTGAGGGATATTTTGATCTTCTCTACAACGAACAAAGAGCCACAACAAGCAAAGCATCACCTGCTTCGCATATCCCCCTCATCCTAGCCTTCTCCCACCAGGGGAGAAGGGATCAAGCTCCCCTCATCCTTGCCGCTTCCGCCAACGGAGAAGGGATCTGTATCGCCGGACCATAGGTAAAACCTTAAACCGGCAGCATGGGGAACAATACAGGCCAAGCAGTAATCAAAAGCTCTAGCAGCACTGCGCCGATATGTTCAAACCGTACGGCTATAAATAAAAAAGAGCGGACATCGCCGCTCCTTCATTCTAACTACACGTGTACGCATAAGCATTATCACAGTGCGTCTGTAGTTAGCACACTATAACGTCTGCACTTTCTCAAGAGTTTGCTCTACACACTCTCTGGCAAGGGCAAGACTATCCGCTTCAGCATAACACCTCAACTCAGGCGCATTGCCAGATGGCCGCAGATGAACAATACGGCCGTCGGCCAAGGTCATGCGCAGACCGTCGGTATCATCGATCTCAGCCAAGGCGACATCAGCAAAACCAAGTTTAGCCAGCAGCGCTAAAGGATCCGTTTTTCCCTGAGCAATAATCGCCTGGCTTTTTTCTGTGGCGAAGCCTTGAATGCGATCACTGTGGGTGACCCGTTTAGGTAACGTATCAACCAGAGTAGAAATAGGTTGCTCAGTTGCCGCAGCCAACAACATAATGGCTGGCAATACCGCATCACGGGTCGGCAGTGCGCTTAGCGGCTTACCATTCAGCTCAACATCACTGCCAAGCAAGAAACCACCGTTAGCTTCAAATCCTGCCACTCCTGTAAAGCCATCAACCAGGCTAGCAAATTCGGCAATCACATAGGGGGAACCGATCTTAGTACGTGAAACTTTTGCAAACGCGTCACAGGATTCAATCACAGTATTGCAGCTCACCGGCACCGCCAGCGCCTCAATATTTAGCGCCTTAGCACACAGTAGCCCGAGAATATCGCCACGTAACCATTCACCTTTCTCATCGGCAATCAGTGGCCTATCACCATCGCCATCCGTAGAGAAAATAGCATCAAACTGATATTGCGCCGACCATGCCTTCGCCTTTGCGCGATCAGCATCAGACACAGCTTCGGTATCAATAGGCACAAACTGGTCGCTACGTTCAAGCGACACCACCTCTGCGCCCAACTGGATAAACAGATCCGCATACAGATCCCGACCAGCACTGGAGTGCTCATAAATACCGATCCGCTTGCCGGTCAACCAAGGTGAATCAAACAGCGATGTATAACGAGCAAGGTAGTCGTTAGCGGCGCGAGGATCTGCCTCTAACTGAGGCAAGTCAGCCAATTCATCAAATGGCACTTCAGCCGCGAGGATAGATAGCTCATCAGACTTACTTATCTCGCCATCCGGGCGATAAAACTTAAGGCCATTGCGGTCAAATGGAATGTGACTACCGGTCACCATGATGGCTGGCACATCGGCTTGCATCGCCACATAAGCCAGAGCCGGTGTTGGAACAACGCCATAATAGACCGCCCTGATCCCTCGCTGACGCAGGGCTTCAACACAAGCCATCGCCATGGCATAGCTACTTGGGCGGTTATCAATCGCGATCATTACTCGATCAAATGCAAATGAGGTCTGCATCACCGACACAAAACTATGGGTAAATGCAGCACAGACCTCGGGCATGAACTGCGTGACTAAGCCACGAGCACCACTGGTACCAAAGGCCACACCACTGTTTGCGATAACGCTAGCGCTGGTATGCATAAGGTTACTCCCCGATACGGCCATAACGGTCTTCAAAGCGCACAATGTCATCTTCCCCTAAGTAAGAACCGGACTGCACTTCTATCAGCTCAAGGGGAACTTTACCGGGGTTTTCTAAGGCATGAACAACGCCAACAGGGATATAAGTCGATTCATTTTCCGTCAGCAGTATCGTTTTATCACCATTCGTCACTTTCGCTGTACCTGACACAACGATCCAATGTTCAGCTCGGTGATGATGCATCTGAACACTAAGCTTCCCGCCTGGCTTCACGGTGATACGTTTCACCTGATAACGTTCACCGTTATCGATCGAATCGTATTTGCCCCAAGGGCGGTAGACTTCTCGATGAACTTTAAACTCACTGCGACCTTCGGCTTTGAGTTTTTCAACGACTTTCTTAACCTCTTGTACCTTGTCTTTATGGGCGACCATAAGAGCATCTTTGGTATCCACGATAACGATTTCATCAAGCCCCACGGTTGCTATAAGGCGCCCACCCTCTCTATCTGACATACCATGAACAAGGCAGTTTTTTGTATCGTGAAGAATCACATCTCCTTTAGTGGAGTTACCCAACCCACATTTTTCGTCTACTTCCCACAAAGCAGACCATGAGCCGATATCATTCCAACCCGCATCCAGAGGCACGACTACCGCATCTTGGGTTTTTTCCATCACCGCGTAGTCCACAGACTCGTCAGGGCATTTAATAAAGGCTTCTTTGTTCACGCGAACAAAATCCAAATCTTTGGTCACATCTTGCATCGATTCTTCACAAGCCTTGGCAATATCTGGACGGTGTGCTTTTAACTCTTCCAGGTAACGCGAAGCCTTAAATAAGAACATACCGCTGTTCCAGTAGTATTCATCGCTATCAAGATATTGTTGCGCAGTGACTGCATCAGGCTTCTCTACGAACTGATTAACGGCATAACCCGAATCAACATTGTCACCACGCTTAATATAACCGTAGCCCGTATGCGCCGACTGCGGCACGATACCAAAGGTGACTAACTTGCCCTGTTCAGCCGAAGGAATTGCTTGTTCAACCGCGGCAGTAAATGCAACTTGGTCTTCAATCACATGGTCTGCCGCCAAAACCAATAACAAGGGATCATGATCCCCCTTCAAATGGACAGCAATATCAGCCGCTAACGCGATAGCGGGGGCAGTGTTGCGGCCAGCAGGCTCAAGTACGATAGTCCCCATCTCACCGAACTCTCGAAGCTGCTCGGCCACAATAAAACGATGCTCTTCATTACAAATAGTAACGGCAGCACTCACTGGCAACTCAGACAAACGCGCAAGCGTCGCCTGTAACATGGTCGAATCGCCGCCTAGTGGCAAAAACTGCTTTGGATAAAGTGAACGAGAAAGTGGCCACAAACGTGTGCCGGAACCTCCGGCCATAATTACAGGAATTAACAATTGGATTTCCTTTAACTCATTATTCGCTACGGAGAGCACCTGAAAGTGGCACATCCGCTCGAGCATTCATTTCCAAGTACCATTTAGTATGCGTATGAACAACAGGGTCAGCTAGCAACTCTCCTTCGGAAAACCACCGATATTCACTATGTTGCTCGCACGGTAACGATTTAGGGTGTCCCTGCAGGCTGATTTCGAAAGCTAAGACAACATAATGAGTATCTGGCTGCGCCCCAAACATACAGTCTTCATAAAAATGTTCGTATACCCCAAAGAAACGAGAGCCTATCTCTCCCAGGTCAAGCTCAAGCTCCTGCAACAGGAGGCGTTGAAGCGCACAACTGATAGCTTCACTCTTCCTAATACGGCCGCCAGGCACAAACCAGTAACCTTGTGCAGGCTTGTTGGCTCGCTTACCCAGCAAGATGTTGTTGTCACTATCACGGACCACAAGGTCTATGGAGACCAGAGGAGTGGCACCAATAACTTGCTTAAAAGTTGTTGAATCTAAAAACATAGCTCACACAGGTATCAATGCAGTCAACCGCAAATTGTTGATTTAACAACTTCAGCAATCTCAATCAACTCGTTTTCGATAGGGTAGTGATGATTTCCGAAAAATAAACCGCTGTCACTGAGGGTATCAGCATTCGTCAATTCGCCCGCAATTTCATAGTCGAAGTAATCAACAACAGGGTTGCGCGCAAAGTTACCGGCTACGATTGGGCGTGTATCCACTTTTTTCTCAGTTAGAGCGGCAGCAACACGATCTCGAACCTTTTTTCCGCCTTCAAACACAAGCGCAAAGCCAAACCAACTACTCTCACCTGTTTCTTGCTGAATACTAACCCCCGGAATGGCGCCAAAAATCTTTTGAAATTCCTTCGCATTCTCACGACGACCAGCCACGATACTGGGAAGTTTCTTGAGTTGCTCGATCCCTAGAGCACCTGACATATCAAGGGGGCGTAAATTGTAGCCGGGAAGAACAAACCGGAACGACTCCTCAAATGAGTTGTCTCCCTTAACACATACCTTGTTCTCTTTAGGAAGATGACGGGTCCAGCCGTGGGAGCGCATTGACAACATGATGTGATACAACTCCTCGTCATTAGTCGTAACCAACCCACCTTCCATAGTTGAAATATGGTGACTAAAGAACGAGCTATAGGTCCCAAACAAACCAAAGGTTCCAGCCTGCTGACCATTTAAAGAAGCCCCCAGAGACTCACAGTTGTCCTCAAAAAGGAGAATATCCCGATCGCCAACAATAGACTTCATCACATTATAATCAACGCAATTTCCCAATAAGTTGACTGAAAAAATGGCACGCGTTTTATCTGAGATAGCATTCTTCAGCTTCTCCAGATTGATATTCAATGTGTCGCGGTCGACATCAACGAATTTTATCTTTAATCCGTATTGATAGAGTGGATAATAAGTTGTTGGCCAAGATACCGCAGGAACAAGCACCTCATCGCCTCGTTTAAGAGGATTATTCTTGCGATAGAAAAGGGCCGCAACTCCCAGCAGGTTTGCCGAAGAGCCAGAGTTGACCATCACGCTATACTTCGTACCAACATACTTAGCAAATTCCTTCTCAAACTGCTCGACATACTTGCCCATGCTAAACATGCCACTATCAATTACGGTATTTAACGCCGCAATCTCTTGATCATCCCATGTAGATGTTGCTAACGGCAGCATTAAAGAACCTCTTCCAAATAAAATTTATATGTCTTGTTGATACCATCGACCAGACCTGATTTTGGCATCCAACCCAGCTTTTTCTGTCTTGTTACGTCAACAAGTTTCTGCGCCATTCCTGAAGGCTTCGAGAGATCATGTTCAAAACGTCCTTTGTAACCGATGACAGACGCAATAGCGCTATAGAACTCGTTGATACTGTAGTCTTTACCCAGCCCAACGTTGGTGTATTGCTCCAGGTCGTCAAACCGTTCCAACGCGAACAAGATAAATTCGGCGAGATCCTCAGCAAACATGAACTCTCTTCTCGCTGTTCCATCGCCCCATATATCCACAACTTCGGCATTTGACCTAACGGCCTCATCGATTTTACGGATGACAGCAGGAATCATGTGAGAATGATTCGGGTCGAATTTATCCCAGTAACCATACAAGTTACACGGTATCAAAGTTTTGTATGAAAAACCGAATTGCTGAGTAACATAGTCACATAGCCGGGCAACTGCAACTTTTGCAACGGCGTAACCCTCGTTCGTAGGTTCAAGCTCTCCGGTCAGAATTTGCGATTCGCGAAGTGGATTTTCCGCTTTTCTGGGGTACATACAGGAGCTGCCCAAATTAATTAATTTTTGAACCCCAGCTTTGCGCGCAGCCTTAACCAAATTCAAACCAATAAGCAAATTCTCATGGCAAAAATCATAAGGTGCCGAGATGTTCGCTTGAATACCTCCAACTAATCCCGCACAATGAACAATTACATCCGGACTATTTTCTTCAATATATTCAGTAAGTGCAGCAGAATTCCCGAGATCCAACTCGTCACGAGCAGGGATCAAAACGCTATGACCAGTGGACTCCGCCAGTGCAGAAAGGTTTCGGCCGACCATGCCGCGTCCACCTGTGATAAAAATCTTCATTATTGCTTACTTTTCTCGCGCTACAGATACATCAAAACCATGCGACTCCAGAAGCGCATGTCGCTTAGCCTTATCCAAGTCTGCTTGAACCATCTCTGCGCACATTTCTTCCACAGTAATTTCAGGTTCCCAGCCCAACTTGGTCTTGGCATTAGTAGGATCACCAAGCAAAGTCTCAACTTCAGCAGGTCGAAAGTAACGAGGGTCAACTCTTACGATTACATCACCAACTCTAACGCCTGGAGCGTCGTCACCAGAGAGCGCAATTACGGTAGCTACTTCTTCCACGCCTTCGCCCGAAAACTCTAGCTTAATCCCTGCTTCTGCTGCCGACATCACAACAAATTCTCGTACTGAAATCTGCTTACCCGTTGCAATAACAAAATCTTCTGGTTTATCCTGTTGGAGCATCATCCACTGCATGCGCACATAATCCTTAGCATGACCCCAATCTCTAAGTGCATCCATGTTGCCTAGATACAAACAGTTCTCCAAACCTTGAGCTATATTCGCGATACCTCTGGTTATTTTTCTTGTTACGAAAGTTTCACCTCGACGCGGTGATTCATGATTGAACAATATGCCGTTGCAGGCATAGATACCATAAGATTCCCGATAGTTAACCGTTATCCAATACGCATACATCTTCGCAACAGCATAAGGAGAGCGGGGGTAAAAAGGCGTGCTTTCCTTTTGTGGCACTTCTTGAACGAGACCATATAGCTCAGACGTTGAAGCCTGGTAAAACTTGGTTTTTTTCTCCAAACCCAAAAAGCGAATTGCTTCAAGTAATCTTAATGTACCCATAGCATCGACGTCAGCCGTATACTCAGGAGACTCAAACGACACTGCAACATGTGATTGCGCTCCTAGGTTATACACTTCATCAGGCTCCACTTCTCGTAGGATTCTAGTTAGGTTTGAGGAGTCAGTCAGATCACCGTAATGAAGAAAAAATTTTGGATTTTTTGAGTGCGGATCTTCAAAGATATGATCGATTCTATCAGTGTTAAATGAAGAGGCCCGACGTTTAATACCATGGACTTCGTATCCCTTTTCTAAAAGAAATTCGGCTAAGTATGAACCATCTTGTCCAGTGACACCTGTAATTATCGCTACTTTCGACACAAAAACCTTCCTATATAACTTTTCAATAAATGCTGTTAGAAGCACTTATAAAATATCCAACTCACTAATCACTAAAAGTAATGAGATATCAACAATTAGTCGCTAATTTTAAAACCCTACTATCAACAACTAACCGTTTTAAATCTAAATATATAATGTTTCCATGCTCATAACTGACGAAGAATATATAACCATACGAACTTAAAAAGCTTTGTCTGACGGAAAACCCTCTTGGGTTGAAGGCTCAACCTGTAAAACCATTCTAGTCCCCACTTACGCGCTAACTCTGGTGCTCTCAAGACTGTACCAGTGTAAACATCGTACGTGCCGCCAACCCCCATAAAAATCGCGGACACTCCATTGCCCTTGCACTTAGCGATAAACGATTCCTGTTTTGGAGATCCCATGGCTACCGTGACTATCTTAGCTCCACTATTCTTAATTTGGCTAATTACAGTGACTTCATCACTATAAAAGCCATCGGTAGCCCCAACAATCGGTGTGGAATACTGCTCTTTCAACTTACTGCATGTTTTATCTAGAACATCAGGACGAGCACCGACCAAATACACAGGTATATCTCTAATACCAGACTCTTCCATTAATGTTTCCCAAAGTTCACAACCAGGGATTCGATTAATACTCTTTGAACCTGCGTTTTTTCTCTTCAGAACTTTGACGACACCTATACCATCGGCATACCGAACGTCAGCAGACAACAAGATTCTCAGCACTCCTTCATCTTCCTTAGCCGATATTACTTTTTCGGGATTAATAGCAATTGCAGTTGGGGCTTCACCTTCGCCCAGTGATTTCAATAACTCGCTAACCACTTCATCCTTTGAACTATATAGCCCAACGGGTATTCCCCCTACATCTATTGTTTCCATTATATAATTTCTCTTTTTAGAAAATTCAACACGCGATAAGTAACGTCATCAGGGTTGAATTTATCAAGAACATATTCCCTTCCCGCTTTTCCAAACTCAGAACGTCGTTCGTATGATGAAACAATAGCCCTTGCTAACACTTCAGGCGTTCCTTCATTGACAAGTATACCAGCGACCCCATTTGGCACGACATCGGGGGTTGATTGATGAGCCAAAGCAACTACTGGTAAACTGTAGGACATTGCTTCAATGAAGCCCATACCGAAAGAATCATACTTAGACGGCAAGCAAAATATGTCAGAACTCCTCAGCAAAGTTTGCTTTTCACTGTAATTAACCCAACCGAGAAACTCAACTCGGTCATGTAAACCATTGCGACTCACGAGTTCTTTCAGTCTAGTCATACAGGGGCCGTCACCCGCTATTGTAAGCTTAAAACAGTGTGGTAAGTGGCAAAGCGCCTGTATAACAACTTCAAATCCCTTATTATCCACTAACCTGGACATTGCTAATATCCTAATAACGCGATTATCCCGCTTAGTATCTAAGACTTTCCTTTCCTTCGCAGCACGTTCGAGGATCTGATCAATCGGATTTGGAGAAACAAATATCTTACCCCTAAGGAATGAATATCTATCTAAAAACAACTTCTCCCACCAAGGGGTTAAAACAATAACTCCATCTGACAGCCTAAGCACACCTGAAAGGAGGCGACTTCTTACAGGGCACTCTATATAATCCACAGTATTATACGAATGAAAATGGAAATACACCTTATGATTACGTAACTTCGCAAAAACAGCCAAGATAAACTTTCTAAATATACTTAACCACTGTGCACAATGAAACCAATATACAGAGTTATCTTCCTTGTCAGAGAATATTGAAAAAATTGCTTTAACGAATATTATCAGCTTACTCTCACAGTCATGCGAGACCAGATGCCTAGCTTTAATTTCAGCGAGCCATTTGGATTCCATGTAACCAATTAAAGCAGTGCTAATGCCCCCTCTTCCTGTCTTAACTTTTGTACTGACTATATTCAATCGAAAGACTTTACTCATATACATAAACCATAAAATAGAAGTTAACTGCTATAGCCTGGATTACAATCTTTAACTTGAGGAGCATTTCTTAAACCACTGTCATGAATTTTGAAATGAGAAAAAGACATTAAAGCGGCTATTAAAAACCCCGCGGTTCCCGAATTCAACACATGACCTGAAGTTAAGCTAATAAAAATCAATAATAGCAATGAGAAAGTCAAATACTTTTTAAATCCCCCGTTGGTAAAAAAAATAAAATAAGCCAGAAAGAGAATAAAGGAACCATAACTTAAAAAGGCGCCGACAATTCCATAACTAAAGAGAAAGTCAAAGAAATCAATTTCAGTTGACACATGTTTTTCTATAGAGCCAAATAAAATTTCAATTAACGAATAATCAGTAAGATAGACATTCATACCATCGACTACTCTGACATTTCTTCCGCTAAGAATAAAAGTTAAAAAATCGTACTTATCAAAATAATATTGCATTCTAGGCAACAAATTTAGTTCGTATAGCGCATAAAAAACACTGCTGTAAGATAGAACTATTGCGGTGAAGAAAACGAAACTGAGCCGGTAGAAGTCTTTCTTTGGTAATCTCAAGTTTTCAATAACTTGAAACGTTCGGATAACCAAAAAAAATAATGTGAGTATTAAAGTTCCCATAATAGAAACTTTTGACGTCATTATCGCTGAAGCAAAAAGCATTGCGACCACAATCAAGAAGAAAACCGCATAGCAACCACGATATATATAGTACATCATCATCATTGCACCACTTACTATTAGTGCTACACCGAGCTCATTACCCGCATAAATAAGCCCCCTACTACCTACTGAAACTTCATCTGAAACAGTGTACATAGGGTAGCCAAAGCCGAAAAAACCTATAGCGGAATTAATAATCAAGAAAAAAAAGGAAGCCTTTACTATAGACAATACTAACTCTGACTTCCCATCCTTAATGAGCTCAACATAAAAAATATAGAAAACAATTATCGAAAAAAATTTGATAATGGAATCTGGTGAAAAAAAAGCGGAAGAGTCGTTATATATTGATATGGTTACAAAAAGCGTACTTAAGAAGACCATTATAAAAGTGACAAGCCACTGAATTCCGTTTTTAAAAAATAAGACTATCGTCGCCATCACAAAGATCTTGTATACTATTGAAATCGATGGAAAGCCACTCCTCATTAGTACGCCATTAGCCATATCAATGGGTATAAAAATAAAAAACATTAGCACGATTAATTGCGCCAAGTTAGTTTTGTAACGTAATGGTTTCATTGAGAACAGACTTCTTACTACAAGCAGCAGATTACAATATGGCTATTTAAATCATTCCTAAACATCAAGTCGACCAGATGATATTAGGAGTATCTTTTTTCTATAGCTCTTTCCAACTATCTTGCGCCCAGCGATAACCATTAGGGTTTACCTTCATCCATTGTTTTGGTGCAACAACAATTTTGTCGCTATTTATATTTAACCATGCTCCCCACCAGCTAAAGGAACTGTTGGCAATTATGTTGTTTTTGCAGCAACTCATCAACAAAAGGTCATCGAATTCATCCGAACCATCTTCAACAAAAGTGAGATTTTTAATTGTTCTAAAATTTTCTTTACACCATTCAAGATCATTTGAAAAAACAAAATATCTTGGGTTTTCAACTTTCTCCGATACGAATTCAATCGCACGTTGGTAATACTCAATCTCAAGAACGCCGACGTCCGGATGATTTAGATAATCACCTCTTCTAACATGAATGCTGACACTACTACAGTTTTCAATATCTTTTTTTATTTTCTTTACAGAATCATTCAACGACTTCATGATAGTGAAATCTTGAATCAGTTGAGTTCTGATACATTCAAAGTATTTTGCATTTTGCCAATAGCCTTCCAAATAAATATGCTCTTGATTAAACACCTCACAGTCATATCTGGTATGTTCCTTCTCTCTATAGTAATGGGGACTAGAAAGGCGAAAAAGCTTATGCCATATCTTTGAGATTAAATCAGCACTTCCTTTTAGCATTTTCACTTCTTGTGGAGAAGCGATTTCCGCCCGAATATCAAAAGCATCCAAGCGATAACCATTATGAAGCTTGTAATTTTCAAATCCAGACAGATCGAGTTTACATACGTCTTCTTTTTGAACCGCGATAGCGCGAGCAATTGCATACTGAAACATTTGATTGCCAAGCCCGCCGAGTATTTTCGTTATAATCATATTAATTTATATTTCCGAGACAACTATCTATACATGAAAGCCGATCTTGGCCAATAGGTTATGTACTTTTTTAGCGATCTTCTTAACTAATGGGCTACTATCTACGATCTTTCTCAAAATAGGATTTTTCTTTACTCCAGATCCTAAAACGACACCTTCGCTCAGTCTTTCTTTTCGACTCAAACACAGCTCAAAACCCCGAGAGATATAGTAGCGGTATGCCTTATCAAACTTACTTAGTGCGCCACTAGAGAGGGAAATAGCAGCATCATTAGTACCGATATTCTTACCATATTCAGGTAGGCTACCCCATAGTTCCGTTTCATTAGTAGGGTGTGGTGGTACATAGGTGTTTATCCCAGCCTTTTGAAGCATATATGAAAAGTGTATATCTTCACCTGATGTTCGGCTAAACTCTTTAGGCGGTAATTCACTCCAAAACTGTGCTAAGTGTTCGCGCCTGAAGAACCAAGCATGACCCACAATATCAACTTGAACAGTTTCTTCATTTGGGTTGGCCCAACCATATTCCTTGTATGGGTTGTAGCGTTTTTTACTTAAGTACTGAAGACCTCGAGTGCCCAGTAGTCCGTCATGAGTTTCCATCGTCTTGACACAATTCTCGAACCACCTGGCTCCAGGAATTGTATCATCGTCAAGAACACATATATAATCCACATCAGCGTTTAATGCATATGCAAACCTAGACCAAACACCAAGGTTTTCCGAACACTCCGCAAGTATTACTCTACTCTTTAAAGATTCGTTGATGCTCTGGCCTCTATTATGCCAAAGATATACTTCTACAGGTTTAATGCTTTGGTTTTCTATTGCATCTAACTGAAGAGATAAATACTCAGTTCTCTTAAAAGCGTTAAGGACGACGGCAATCCTAACTTCATTTAACTCTACCATTTAATTTTGTAACCTCTTTTTCGCCTTAGAAAGTAGCTAGAAAATTTAGAATTGGATGACTTATGATACTCTCGAACATTATTATCAAGAGATAGAAGGTCATTTATTGAGGTTCCAATATCTAAAAATGTTATATCACTTCTTTCTCGATACAACTTATAGCCCAAAATTTTTGATAGTGATGAGGCAGAAGATAGAACCAGAGCCCCCTTTTCAGCTTCAAGCAATTCATTATAAATACTATCAATTGTATTATTATAGGTACCAAAGAAATTGTCAGGAACATTTATATGCTTCGCATGTTCGATAGTTTCTATCGGGTTAGCTCGATAGTTAGCTACCAAGTATAGATCCTTAAACTCTTTTAGAACGGGAACCAATTTCGTACGATATAATGCATAGTTTGAATTTAGTAACAAATCAGAGAATGTTATACAGGAATCAAATCCACCATTAAGTCGTAACATAAACTCGCGATCAATCAATGCATTATTATGAGAAGATGGAATGCCCTTATAGAAATTCGCACCTCTAAACATGGCAGATTCTAGTAAGTCACGACGTATATTTCCATGAAGGCTTGGATCAAACATTTTCGCATCATATTTGGGATAGTTGTTCCTAAAGACTCTACCTCGAAAGTGAGTTACCCCCCCACTTATCTCTAAAAATCTATTACGAAGTATTTCTATTTCACCGTCACTAAACCTTACGAACGTAAAAGGTTTCTTAATAGATAACATCTTTATAATGCTATGCAGGTGTTCGGTAGCGTCTGGTATATTTGATGAACCTATCACTCTAGATTACCCTTCAACTCTTCAGTATAAATTATAGAGTTCAGTTCGTTCTTAATGCTTTCAAACCTTTCAGGGCTAACTCTTCCTAACTGCGGAAAATCCTTACTAACTAGCGAACCAAAGCACTCTTCAAATGAAGATACGTACGTATAAAACCCTATAGTCTCGTCGTCATCAAAGTCATATTGCTCGATAAATCGATCTATGTGCATTACCCCAAAAGACCCAAGGAGACTTAATGGCCTTTCACATCGTCTAATGTGAGGAAAGTCAGTTTCAACTGTTTCCTTTAGATAATTTTCATTGTCAGAAAAAGAAATGTAACTAGAGGAGTTATTATTCATCCAATGAAGCATTGCGTTTAGAACAATCCCATCTAGTGCTTGAAGAATTATCTTTTTATCATCAAAGACATATGCGAATCTATGACTTTTACCAATCTCGAAAAGAATATCTCTCAATCTGTATTCTGTCTTATAAACAGCATCTAAACAGACAATCTCAATCAATGATGTATTTATTGAAGCTATTAACTCGCTAAGCTCATCTTTGCTAAACAAATTAGTTATTACATAAATCTTTGAACAAGCCTTTGGTAGATGTTTACTTGCCTGTGACAATGCAAGTTCCAAAGACCCCTTATTATCACTTTCATGAAAAACTATACAGCAAAAATCTAGCGCGTTTATAACTAATCCTTTCTTCGGATAGTTAAAATCCCGAGGTTCCAAAAATCTAACATACTGTCTTTCGTCTCCGTGGTTCAGGTAGGATTTTAAAGCGCAACCTATATCTATTTCATGCTCACCAACTATACCCAGTGATCCATGATTTCCACACGAAACATCTACGCTGTTCTCACTTGTAAATATTGGTCTTTCGGAATACTTCCGGAGTCTATACTCAATGCCGAAGACTCGCCGTTCTGCAAAAGGAAAAACCCTATAAAGAAACGGAACGAATTTTGTTCTTAATAGCCATGTGGAGAACAAAGATATGTTTCTACCCAAATAATCAAAATTCGCTTTAGGAAAAAAAGGCCAATCATCTATTTTTTTACCATAATTTGATTTGATAAAACCAGTTAGATACTCACCGAACTTCAAAACGTGTTGTAACTGGTCCTTTGTACCAGCCAAATTATCTAAGGGGTAACCAGTGTCAATATCGCTATTGTATCTGATATACAAATACTCTTTAGGCAAAGAATTGTATGAGATGAGCTGATTGCTTCCTTGAGAATCTTGAGAAAGAAGCACCGGCATAGTTATGATAAGAGAATCATTTGATTCTGCGTAGTTGATAGCAAGTTCAAGCGAGCGTAGATTAGAAAAAACTTTTTTTACATAATTGTCTACTCTTGAAGAAGTTTCTTTATTATTTTCTTTATAAGAAGCATAGCTCTTCGTCACCGTATCATCTAAGAACCGGCATTCCTTTGGTTGGTATACATTACTAATCAATTCTAAAAAATCTGAATTTGTAGCGTGCCAAATAAACACTGGATTGTCGTTTTCAGATAATGAGTATTGAAGCTCTATAAAACCACTCCAAAAACGATTAAGGTGATATTTTGATATCTCACCAGACAAAGAAATTATTGTCCTACTCATGCCATTCAACCATTATATTTAGCCTATAGTTATCATACCTAAAAATCTAAAAATATTTGCAAGACAAAATATATATCTAGCTTAGCATCACGAAAAGTTACCTCTCTCCAAACCTTATGAATTAGAAGTCATGCTATATATGTAAAGTCATAAAACTAATTCTAGGAAGATTTTTTAAGGACATACTTGACCTGTAAAGGCATAAATATCGTCACAAGCACAAGACTAAAACATGTTGCCAGTATCACTCCGCTAATTCCCATAGCATGTACTTTTACAAAATATATTGACAGAGGAATGTTGACAGCGGCACCTATCGATGTGAGAAAAACCTGCAGTTTCAACTTTCCAATGGCATTCAAAAAACTCATATTTAAATCGCCATAGATTCTCATCGCAACAAAAACTATGAAGATCTGTATTAGAATATCCGGGATAGCAACAATTTCACCAATCCATAGTTCTAATACATATCCGATCCAAAAATAGGAGCTAGATACCAATAATATTATTACAAGATAAATGTAGTGTAGTTTTTTCATTGTGCGACTTATCCAAGCAAAGTCGCGCTTTATATACGCATCCATATACAACGAACTGAGAGGAGCTGAAGTGACATACCACATTATCAAAAATGCTTGATAGAATTTATTTACAATACTATAGTTAGTTACTTCTGCTGGCCCCAACAGTGAAGATATAATCATATTATCAGTTGCAAATATAACTATCGCACACAGTTGAATAATAAAGAACTCTAGGCCGACTCCTGTTATACGCTTTACCTCTTTTTTATCGAAATCTGATCGGTTTGGCACCAACTGCTTTCGGTCTTTAAAGAAACTGTAGCTGAAATATAGACTAACCACTATGTTAGAGAAACCGTAGGCTAGAGAGATTGCAATCAGAGAGGAATCAAAAAAATAAGGTAATAGTACTAAAAGTAATAAAACAATCGCTTGATTAATGACCGTACTAAAAGTAACTATTGCTGATTTATGTACAGAAAAAAGCAGCTGTTTATACAAGCTTATAATAAAGTTGCTTAAAAAAAATGCAACATTCAATGCCACAAGAACCTTTAAATAATTTTCGCTAAATAGTGATGAATTTATAACACTTTGAACTGGCGCTAATAAAATTATCAGAGCAAGAGCAGAAAAAAATATAACGGAAATTACTGATATAATTATATAAGCTGTTGCAATTAGCTTCTTTGCGGTCTCATCATCACCTTTTGCAATTGCTTCTGTTAGCCATATTTTTAATCCATTTCCTATTCCAACGTCGAAAGTATATATCCAAGAAAGGACAGAAAATATGGTCATCCACACACCATATTTTTCATATCCCAAATAATTGAGAAGTACAGGAACGGTGAGATAGCTAACTATAATTCCAGAAAATTTAAACACTACTCCCATCGATACATTTGAGGCCAATATTTTATTTCTATTTAATTCTTGGATATTATCTTTCAAGCTACATCCTATTCTCATCCCACTTATAGTAATCACCGTTTCTTCCGAAAATCAAGTATACTAAGACTTATATAGAAATAATAATAAATACGTTCTCGGTGACAAATTCAGAAAGGAATAGTTAATAAATTAGGAATAATGTGATTTATTATATATGGGTTTTTCTAGATAAAAAAATCTCTTATACACTGGCACACGAAGTCAACATCCGCTTCTGGTAAATTATAATACATAGGTAGTCTAAGCAGACGCTCGGATTCTTTCGTAGTGAATTTATCTTCACCTAGGAAAGAACCGAATTCCATGCCTGCGGGGCTAGTATGAAGTGGTATATAGTGGAACGAAGATATAACCTCCCTCCCCTTTAGAAAGCTAATGAGCTCAGTCCTCATATCTATATCTTTCAACTTAATGTAAAACATATGCGCATTTGGTTGCGCTTTTGATGGGATATATTGAATCTCTATTAAACCATGTTCCTCTAACACTTTGAGATTATTAGCATATCGAGTCCAAAGATCTATTCGTTTATTATTAATGACCTCGGCTTGCTCAAGCTGGGCATTTAGATATGCAGCCTGCAAATCAGACATTAAAAAGCTAGACCCAATATCTCGCCATGTATACTTATCTACCTGCCCTCTACAAAAACGGCTTCTGTCAGTACCTTTTTCGCGTATGACCTCTGCCCGCTCTATCAGCTCGTCATCATTCACCAATAGCGCTCCGCCTTCTCCACCTGATGTATAATTTTTAGTACCATGGAAGCTATAACAGCCCAAGTGGCCTATGGTTCCAAGAGCTGTGCCGCCGTACCTTGACATCACACCTTGAGCGGCATCCTCTATAACCCATAGTCTATATTTTGCAGCGATCGACATGATCTCATCCATATCGCACCCTACGCCAGCATAGTGTACCGGAACGATCGCTTTAGTATTTTTGTTGACGGCTAACTCAATCAAGCTTTCATCCATGTTCATGGTATCCGGACGGATGTCTACAAATACAACTCTTGCGCCCCTTAGCACAAATGCATTGGCCGTAGACACAAAGGTATAGGACGGCATTATGACTTCGTCCCCTGGCCTTATGTCGATCAATATAGCCGCCATTTCTAATGCAGCAGTACAAGAAGGTGTCAGCAATGCTAAAGGCGTATCGAAGTTACTTTCAATCCATCTCTTACACGACTCGGTGAAAGGGCCATCACCGCACAGCTTATTGCTTTTTATAGCATCAGTAATCGAAGCTAATTCTGTCCCAACGACAGGAGGTCTATTAAATGGAATCATTTCTATAAAACCAGTAATTTGTACTTCTTAGCTTAAAATCCAGCTTTGAATAGAAGTTTATGGCGTTAGTATTCTCGATTTGTGTTGCAACAAGGAGGTTGGCAGGCGAAAAGATATCATGTAGTGTCAGGATTAGATTTTTAGCAACACCTAATCCTTGATACTTTGGATACACCCCAAGCAGTCCGATTCGCACATCTAAATTCGAAATTTTCCTCGCTGTAATAAACCCAGCGACCTCACCCGTTATGTCCCGACATACTAGAAAATCAGTATCGAACTGTTTTGAGAATGCATTTTCAATCCACTTATCGTAGAACTTATCTCTCTCTTTTCTACAAAAATAAGGTGCTGAAAATCTAGAGTCTTCGTATAGAAATCCAACTCTATTAACCATTGAGTCAACGTCACTCTCAGACGCAGAGGTAATAGGCAAGAAGTTATTCACTCGCTTATTTATGGCACTCAAATTGCGCGAAGATACAAAAAAATCCATATCTCCCTTATGAAAGTGAAAACCTTCCGAATGTAAATAGTCAATAGTATCTATGTCGCTGGCTCTAACTTTTGCACACAGGAGCTTTCCTCCTTTTGGCAGATATTCTAAGGACTCACCTTCGTTCGTTATTTGGTATATAGGCCTAGAAAAAAATTCTGATTCCCATGAATTAATAGCAAATAGCGGAGGGTGACTCATTGAAGAATACTCATTAGGTATTCGCCATATGAATTTTTCCTCAGTGTTTCAGCACGCTCGATTACCTGTTCTTGAGTTAACCACCCTGCTTTATAAGCGATCTCTTCGAGACACGCGACTTTCAAGCCTTGGCGATGTTCAAGGGTCTGAACAAATGATGATGCTTCAAGGAGAGAGTCATGAGTCCCCGTATCTAGCCATGCGAAACCACGCCCCAATAGTTCTACGTTGAGTTTTTTCTCAGCTAAATACCTTTGGTTTATCGAAGTTATCTCTAGCTCTTGTCTTTCCGACGGCTGAACTTCTTTAGCAAATTGAATAACATCATTGTCGTAGAAGTACAGACCAGTTACCGCCCACTTAGATTTTGGATCATCAGGCTTTTCTTCAAGTGAGATAACCTTAAAATCCTCGTCAAACTCGACAACACCAAATCGACTTGGATCACCTACTTGATAGCCAAATATGGTTGCACCGCCAGTCTTAGCGGCAGTTTTTAGCTTTTCTACAAATCCTTGACCATAAAATACGTTGTCTCCCAGAACAAGACAAACTGAATCGGATCCAATAAATTCTTCACCAAGAATAAATGCTTGCGCTAAACCATCTGGATTTTGCTGAACTGCGTATTCTATTTTTATTCCAAAGCTTGAACCATCCCCAAGAAGCCGTTCAAAACCATACCTATCCTCTGGTGTAGTTATAATAAGGATATCGCGAATTCCTGCCAGCATAAGCACTGATAACGGATAATAAATCATCGGTTTATCGAAGATTGGAAGCAACTGTTTTGAAACACCTTGAGTTATAGGATATAAGCGCGTTCCAGACCCTCCCGCAAGCACTATTCCCTTCATCAGCCAGCCCCTAATCTTTCGCGCTGATACGTGCCATCCTGGACCCTACAGCACCAATCTAAATTCTGTAAAAACCATGAAACTGTTTTTCGAATACCACTTTCGAAAGTTTCTTCTGGCTTCCATCCTAGTTCCTTGTATATCTTCGACGCATCTATGGCATAGCGAAGATCATGACCCGGTCGATCTTGCACATGTACAATCAAGTCTTCAAACCTCTCTAGGCCTTTAGGCTTTGGAGCCAACTCTTCTAGAAGCTTACAAATTGTCTTTACGACTTCTATGTTTTGCTTCTCATTGTGCCCACCAATGTTGTAGGTTTCGCCGACTATTCCGGTTTTTATAACTCTGTATAGTGCTCGAGCATGATCCTCTACAAACAGCCAATCTCGTATTTGATTTCCTTTTCCATATACTGGTAACTTCTTACCTTCAATAGCATTTAAGATAATCAAAGGAATTAGTTTTTCGGGAAAATGATAAGGTCCGTAATTGTTAGAGCAGTTAGTAATAATTATCGACAAACCGTACGTTCTACCCCAAGCCCTCACAAGGTGATCCGAACTTGCTTTGCTTGCCGAATATGGTGAGCTTGGTGCATATGATGTGCTTTCAGTGAAAAGCTCCTCTAAATCTTCCAAATCACCATATACTTCATCAGTACTTACATGATGAAACCTAAACGCCTTTTGTTTTTCTTCTGGCTGTTCTTGCAAATAAGCTCTACAGACCTCGAGTAACGAATAAGTACCAATTATATTTGTTTCAATAAATGCAGAAGGTCCCTCAATAGATCGATCGACATGACTCTCAGCAGCTAGGTGCATCACCGCATCCGGATGATGAGTATTGAATACGCGCTCTAGTTCAACTTTATCGCATATATCGACTTGCTCAAATTGATATCGCTTACTTTGACTAATTTCACTAAGATTGTCTAAGTTTCCCGCGTAAGTCAGCTTGTCAACATTTACAACACTATCCTTAGTATCATTAATGAGATGCCGAACCACTGCAGAGCCAATAAAGCCAGCGCCTCCGGTAACCAGGATCTTCATTTACCAAATACCTTTAGTGTCAATAACATAGGAGTCATTAATCCGTATCTTTTTAAACTGTGTATGGTCTACCAACATTACATGAATATCTGTTTTACATAGAGATTCATCAATTGTTGCCAACTTGAGTCGATCAACATTAATTTTTTCTACGTTTGGCTCAATCGCTAAAACTTCGCCAGCGTGGTCGCTAGCGATTGTTTTCGCTATATTCAAGGCTGGACTCTCTCTGAGGTCATCAATGTCAGGTTTGAATGTTAATCCATAGCAAGCAATGGTTATGTCTTGTACTGTTCTCTCTGGGTTGTCCTGTAAAAAGTCAGCAATCGCAATTTTGACTTTATCGATAACCCATTCAGGCTTGAGGTCGTTCACCTTTCTTGCCGTATGAATTAGCGCTGCCTTACTAGGAGTTTTAGAAACGATAAACCAAGGGTCGACAGCAATACAGTGACCTCCAACTCCAGGACCAGGTTGCAAAATATCTACCCTAGGATGCCTATTAGCCAACGCTATAAGCTCCCAGACATTGATATCGAGATCATCACAAATCATTGATAGCTCATTTGCGAACGCTATCTGTACGTCACGTGAAGAATTTTCTGTAAGCTTAGCCATCTCTGCAGTACGAGCGTTAGTAACTACACATTCGCCCATAACAAACGTTCTGTATAGCTCTACCGAACGCTCTGAACAACGCTTAGTAATTCCCCCAATGACTCGATCATTTTGAACCAGTTCAGTCACCACCTTGCCAGGAAGAACTCGCTCCGGACAATGGGCTACGTTGATGTCGGCGGTTTCTCCCACTTGATGAGGAAACGTGAAATCACTTCTATGCTCAGCCAGCCATTCTGCAAGCAACTCTGTTGTACCAACAGGGGAAGTCGACTCCAAAATTACCAAGTCGCCTTTCTTCAGTACAGGAGCAATTGCAGCTGCAGCTGCTTGGATATAACTTAAATCGGGTTCGGGTATGCCCTCTTCGCTACTTGATTTGAAAGGTGTTGGTACTGCAATCAAAAACGCGTCAGCAGGCTCTGGAGTGGTAACAGCTTTTAAGTGACCTTGCTGAACAGCAGCACTCACTAACATGTCTAAGTCAGGCTCAACTATATGAATTTCACCCCGATTGATGGTTTCTACCGCTAGAGTGTCGACATCAACCCCAACCACTTTCTTCTTTCTAGAAGCAAACATAGCTGCAGTTGGGAGACCTATGTACCCAAGCCCAATCACTGAAATCGTTTCAAATGACATTAACACTTTCTCTATTTTGGATGTTTCGAATTACCTATTCCAGATGTTCTGGTAAGGTTTAGCCCCTATGAGCCGAGCAACGAACTTATAATTCTCTCGCAAGCTGATCCATCGCCATATGGATTGTGCGCGAAGCTCATATTTTTATATGACTCCTCGTTCAACAAGAGCTCTGTAATGCTTTCGGTTATCTTGTTTACACTCGTTCCAACCAGCTTAACAGTTCCAGCTGCTACTGCTTCGGGCCGCTCTGTAGTATCACGCATCACCAAAACAGGCTTACCCAAAGAGGGGGCCTCTTCTTGAATACCACCCGAATCTGTTAGAATAATGTGAGAACGATTCATCAAATATATAAAGGGGAGGTACTGCTGGGGCTCAATAAGAATGATATTCTCAATATCGCCCAAGATTCGATTCACCGGCTCACGTACGTTGGGATTTAAATGCATTGGATACAAAATTTGTATTTCGGGATGCAGTTTCGCGGTTTTAGCTAGTGCTTCACATATACGCTCGAACCCTCCACCAAAGCTCTCACGCCTGTGGCCAGTAACCAAAATTAGCTTTTTTTTATCATCAAGAAACGGGAACTGAGATGCTATTTCACCTTTTAGCGCTTCGTCATTATCTATCTTACGCTTGACCATTAATAAGGAATCAATAACTGTATTCCCTGTTACAAAAATATTTTTCTGGTCCAAATTTTCCTTGATAAGATTTTTCTTCGATAATTCAGTTGGCGCAAAATGAAATTTAGCAAGAGCACCTGTTAACTTCCGATTAGCTTCTTCTGGCCATGGCGAATATATATCGCCTGTTCGCAATCCTGCTTCAACATGCCCTACTGGGATTTGTTCATAATAGGCAGCAAGCGAAGCTGCGAATGTTGTAGCAGTATCTCCATGAACCAGAACGACGTCGGGCTTGAATTGTTGTAGAACCTTCTTAAGTTCTAGTAGGATGCGGGCTGTGATGTCATTTAGTGTTTGCCCAGCCTTCATAAGATCCAGATCGAAATCTGGAAAGATCTCAAACAACTCAAGAACTTGATCCAGCATTTCACGATGTTGTGCTGTCACACACACTTTTGAATCAAATCGATCGTCATCTCCTAGAATATGTACAAGCGGGGCCATTTTTATTGCTTCAGGTCGTGTACCGAAGACTGTTAATACTTTTTTAGGATTCATATAATTAGCGCTAGATTAATAAAATTTTTAAAGTATTTCTTTGAAAAAATAGTACTTCATTGCTCATGTGTCACATTGTGCCGAATAAAGCTAACAATCCTCCATATATGCTGCAAGCTATAGCAATAAAGAACAAACACACCTAAGAAGCCAACGAACATCAACCAATCTGATGCATTAAGAAGTTCACCGACTATACCTACACCAGCCAAAACAACGGCTAATATGGTTATTATTAGTAATGACTGGCGTGCGCTAAACCCTGCTCGCATAAATATATGGTGGAGATGATCTCTGTCCGGTTTAAAGGGGGATTGCCCTTTCTTCATTCTGCGATACATGATGGCAGCCATATCCATTAGCGGCATTGCGATCACCCAAAGTGCTGTGACAGGTCTAAACGCTGCGTTGTCTCCTTGTGATCCAGTTGCAAGCAACCACACCACTGACAAACCAATGAACATGCTACCGGCATCGCCCATAAATATTTTTTTAAAACGACCACCGGGTAAACCTAAGTTAAAGAGCAGATAAGGGAATGTCGCGGTAGCAATCATCAATGGGAATGTCGCTAGTTGCTTATCGCTATTAAACAGAAACAACAAGGCAAGCGATGTGAATGTGGTGATGCTCAAGGATCCAACCAGCCCATCAATACCATCCACCATGTTAAATGCGTTAATAGCGCCTAACATGGCTAAATAGGTAAATGGAATTCCCAGCCAACCTAGGTTAATACCGCCAAACCCGATCAAGTCGCCCAAGTCAGCGATATAAGCGTTGACGCCAAAGATCATCAGGCTGGCAATCAACATTTGGCCAACCAAACGTACCCGCACACTTAGATCATATTTGTCATCCAGCACACCAATAAACACCATCATCGCCGAGGCGATGATGTAAATACGCAGTTCTGAGGAGTGGGGCAACCAAAGCACGGAGGCGATGAGTACGCCAATAAAAGTCGATATACCACCCACCAAGGGAATATGGCCGACATGGTTTTTACGTTCGTTGGGTTTGTCCACCAAGCCCACTTGCTCGGCAAGTGGTTTAAGTATTTTAATACTTAAAAAAGAACATAAGAATGCGGTAAACAGCGACAGCGTGATATCCATGACGAACTCCCTGTTATGCCTTCACGTTCGAACGAGTAGATAGACTTTGTTCCACGCCAGCATCCTCTTCGGCTTTATCAGAACGGGCAAAATGTCGAATCAAAACAACCATCACCCCGAGCATCCCACCGAGTATAGTGCCCAATACACAAATTAGCGCACGTTTGGGCTTGGCTTTTTGTTCTGGAACAACTGCTGGGTCAACGGTCTTGAATACATACTCTTCCCTGACCTCGGCGAGCATCACTGTTTTGGTCTGTTCTTCAATTAACTGGTAGAACACAGTTTGCATATCGGCCACTGAGGTTTTTTCAAGCTGTGTTTCCAAGTATGCAATGCTACGTTTGGCTTCATCGGTTTCTAAAGTTTTAAGGTGCTGGTTGATATCTTTGATAAGCAAATCGACCCATTGTTTAGCAACTGTCGGGGATAGATGTTCAACGGAGATAGTAACAAACGACGTCACTTTATCCTGTTGAACAGAGAGAATGCTGGAAAATGTTTGAAATGCTTGCCAAGCCGACGGCTGGGGTATTTGAGGGGGTTCTACTTGTCTCAACCAAGTTTGCGTTTGTATATCGTAAATTTCAGGGTCTATTGAAAGCTCTCCACTAAGGCGATCCCAGGATTTAGCTGCCATTAACGGCACAAGTAGATCATGACGTTCTATAAAGCTCTGAATAAAAGCGCGGGATTTTAAAACTTCAATAGCCAGCCCTGTCTTATCTTCACCACCGCCGACACCTAGGTTAACACCAGCTAAGCTTGCTAATCCGCCAAACTGCCCAGCCAAAGCGCGCAAACCACCAGCGCCGCCAGCACTTTCGGCGGGTGCAAGCAACGCATCTGCTTTATAGATGTTGGGCTTGCTAATGGCGAATGCCACTGCGCCAATGGCAAAGATGGCTGTGATGACGATGATTAGCAGTTTGCCGCGCCAAATTACGTTCCACAGCTCGCGCAGGTCTATTTCATCGTCCGCTGGTTGTTGCATGTAGGGCATTGGCATATAGCCAGGGTATTGGCCTGCATATGGCTGATTGCCATTGTTAAATTGTGCTGCACCTGATTGGAATGGCGGCGACTGCTCTTGCCCGTTTGGAAGGGAAGTTGTCGCTGAAGAATGCGCAGGTGTTGTTTTGTTGCTTGGCATATAAATATCTGCTCAGTTTTATGTGCTGTTTATGTGCGTAATAAATTAGTTTTTTTGGGGGAGGGCAAAAGCAACCGCCCCCTCATCCTAGCCTTCTCCCTCGAGGGGAGAAGGGATTAAACATTTAAAGCTAGGAGCGAATACCCCTTACCCTAGCCCTCTCTGGCTTTATTGAGAGGGAAAAGAATGGGAAGGAGCGAAAAGCCCCCCTCATCCCAGCCTTCTCCCGCGAGGGGAGAAGGGGTTAAACATTTAAAGCTAGGAGCACCCCCCCCTCACCCTAACCCTCTCCCCTTGGAGAGGGGGGCTTAAAACAAATACGTTATAACGATGCGACTGCGGCTACGGCTACCCCTGTCTGGTACAAGATCTGGGTGATGTTGGTCCAAAGCGTCAGGTTGTCCATGTACTCTACGTCTAATGGCACTACGATGGTGTCACCCGGTGCCAATTGCACTGAACTGCTACCACTGAACCAGAATGATTTCTCAGGGATCATCACCGAGCCGTTGGCTCGAATCACGTATATACGGTCATCATCTGCTTGTTTCTTCAAACCACCGCTACGTGCGATATAGTCATCTACCGTCAATCGGCCATCATACAAATGGGTAATAGGCAGCTGAACTTGCCCTAATACATTCAAAGAGTTTCTAAACGCAGGCACCACCAACTCATCACCCGGCTCTAAAGCAATATTGAATGCGCTATTCCCTTCCATCAATGCAGGAATATCAACCACCATACGGCCAACCGGTTCGATAGTCGTAATATCGTTCAGTAGCTGCTGAAGTTGATCATAGTCAACAAGCTGCCCTTGACCAGAACCGCTACGCAAGCTCATTCCAGCCAACTCGGTTCTCAAATCTGATGCGATCTTGGTGAGAAATTTACTTTCCTGCTCTCGCACTGATGCACGAGTAAACACGCTACCATCGATGTGGGCATACTCAGTAAAGCCGCCTGCGCGCTTAATCACATCCATCATGGTCTCGCCGCGGCGGATCACATAGGTCCCGGGAAATACCACCTCGCCACGCAATACCACTTTCATCTCTTCTTGGTAATCAGGTAGATGATGAATATTGATGCGGTCTTTGCTCTGTAAAATATGATCCTGTGCATCATCGCCGCTAAGAGCTTGCTGCACATTAAATGACAGATGTTCGATACTGACCCTGAAATCGTTTTCAACGCGGTTACGTGCCAATTCAGCTGTTAGGGTGAATGCCGATTCACTTAAACCACCAGCGGCTGTCACTATGTCTGAAATACGGCCATTGGCGGGCAAAGGATAAACACCTGGATTTTTAACCGCGCCATCCACTTCAACTAGCTGTATAGGGGCCCCAGAGCGGCCTTGTGCCTGCAACTGATTGACGATAGGTAGGAGCAAGCGCTTGCGTGAATATTCATGGGCATCCTGATATGACAGCGTATTTCTATCCGCCTGCCCCGCCACCATCTGCTGTAGGCTTGATTCTTGGATCCCCATACTGGAAAGCTTGGTTTGGATCTCGTCTTCCAGCTCTTGCCCTTGCAAGCTGCCATCAACCCCCAAAAACGCCACCAAATATTCCCGCCAGAACTTGTTACTTTCAACGCGTTCTTCAAGTAACAACGAGCGGCGCTTTTGCAGTTGTTGGGGCGTACCCGCGAGATCTGACAGAGTCGTTGCTGCTGAGGACTTACGCTCGTAACGGCTAAACAGCACGATGGTATCTCTGGAAGAGAGCAGATAGTCTTGCTCGCCAGCTTTGCCACTCAGCACATCACCAGGGGAAAACTGCAGCACTTCGATATCACCGCGCACATTAAGTTCACGCACCACAAGGCCATAATCCAGATCCGCATAAGACATCAAGTCTGACGTACGGCTCTTTATCAGCGCTGAAATACGCATGTTTTCACTCCAGGCGTAGAGGCCTGGGCGAGTCACTGCGCCCATCAAGGTAATTGAGCTGTCAAAGGATGAAGAGGCAGACAGCACACGAAGGAAGTCACCATCTTGCACCTTGCGCTTTAGATCGCTGTCATTGGTCAGATCAAGGTTATATGGCTTACGCAACTTAGAGCTGTCAATACGCTCTAAAACGCTCTGTCTAGGATAAGCACCGGATTTAAATCCACCCGCAACAGTAATCAAGTCGCCAATGGTTTCACTGCCTTTGATCTCGTATATCGCAGGGCGCCGCACTTCACCGTCAACGCTAACGGTATCCCCTACCGGCGGAATAAACACCACATCACCAGACTGCAGACGCACATCACTGCTGGTATCACCTTTAGTCAATAGGTCATAAAGATCTAAGGTTGCTACTGTCTGACCTGCACGTTTGAGTTGGATATTACGCAAGGAGCCGATCTCATTGATGCCGCCATTGACAAACAACGCATGAGTCATGGTCGATAAAGCACTGACTGTATAGGCTCCGGGTTTGTGCGCTTCACCGAGCACAAACACCTGTATAGAACGCAATTCACCTAAAGTGACATTAACGTTGACACCAATGGTTTGGCGCTTAACTTCCTCTTTAACGAACTTCTTTAATTCGCTATAGGTAAGGCCCGCGACTTTTACTGGGCCTAACGAAGGAAAATCGATTGTTCCTTCGCGGGTCACACTGAATTCATGCTCAGCATCCTGCTTGCCATAAAGCTGGATATTAACCTTATCGCCAGGGCCGATAATATAATTACCCGGAACCAAGCTCATGTTCGCTGGGGCAAACGTCGAAGGACTACCAGCGAATAAGTCATAGCCAAATGGCTTCAGCGTGTCATCATCTTCTTCGTCAACAGCGGCACTGCTTTCCAACTCAACGGGCTCAATAGGATTGCCCTGCTCGTCAAACTGCGTACCTCGAGGGTAAACCAACGGCTGCTGCGCTTGAGTTTGTGCACTTCGTGAACCACCGTTGAGCTGATTTATATCAACACCATACTGCTTAGCCAACGCCTGTTGTTGTGCTTTAGGAAGACGTTTGAACTGTTCTATTTGAGCCTGTGAGGGGCTTGCAGCGACAGTCGGAAATACAACGCAGCTAATGACAGCAAAAAGGAAAGTACTGAATATCTTACTTTTTATCATGGTTTAAGGCGTTCCAGCTCGACGAACTCGTCAATAGTATTGATATAGCAACGAAGCGCTAACTTCAGTTCCTTTGATTGGTGAAAGTTTACTACAGCTTACTGAGTATTGTTAAGGTCAAAGGTAGTTATTTCAGGCACGCTACCGCCCTTGGGTTACGGCCCCCAAATCGCCTTAACAAATTGAATTTTATATATTTAGGCTCACATTCCTGAGCAATTGCGCGCAACCAACTCATTGTGACCGCGCGCATTCTACAACAAACCCGTCGCCGTATACCAATCGATGTCAATTTATATGACAGTTGATTTATCCGCTAAACGCGTCACGTTCTTAGCACTTCATTGTTTCTGCAGATGAATATTCTCAACGGATACTCGTTGCTGTTTACCAAGCAGATCAATCAGCACAAATGCCCGTTGTTCACCATCTTCGAGCTGATACAGCGCATCCAACCCTTTCAAGCTGCCATCAGTGATTACTACTTTATCTCCGGACTGCGGCGCACTGGCGTCGATCTGCGCAACCATTTCCCCGCAGCGTTGTTTTATTTCATCAATTAACTGATCTGGCACGCTCGACAAATGGTTACCAAAACGGACGACAGCACTGACTCCGCGTGTCGATTGGATAGTTGTTAGCGCAATGAGCTGAGGATTGAAACGAGCGAAAATATAACCGGGGAAGAGTGCTTCAGAAGCTGCGGTGCGTTTACCACGGGAGATTTTAGTTACGGTGATTTTAGGGAAATAGGCCTCAACGAGCTGCAACTCTAGGTTGTCAACAGCACGCTGCTCTTGCCGAGCTTTTACCTTTAGCAGAAACCAATTTTCCAACTGAACAGACGACAAACAAAACTCCTTGGCTTGCGGATCACTGCACCTATCAATAGAAAGCCGATGTAACTATAGGCGCTTTTGGAAAAAAATGAGCCGCTCTTCCCTGTTGCCGCGGAGTTTAACAAGAGTTTTGACCTCGGTCGAGATATTGCACGCTTTGCTACTTAAGAATTTACCGAATTATCTCTGATATTTCATTTTGATAGGAGCAACGCTGCTGCGTGGTGCTCATCAGGCGGCTGTCACTATTTTGTCCTGAAGAGTACGATTACCGAAAATTAGCAAAGGGCATTAAAGTCACTTTACCCTTGTTGGAGAGAATTGAGGAGGAAGGGCTCAGATTGAAGATAGGAGGCAATAAGTTACATATCTAATTGCGCATTAATCACTTCTAGCACACCTTGTAAATTTTCGATCACCTCATTGTTCCAGAAACGTATCACATGAAAACCCAGCCTCTGTAAATAGGCTGTTCTGACCTCATCATAGTTGGCCTGCGATATATGTTGGCTTCCATCAAGCTCCACAATGAGGTGACGTTCTAGACAAACGAAGTCAACAATGTAAGAGCCTAAAGGAACCTGACGACGAAATTTGCAACCTTGTATTTGCCTTGCACGAAGCTTTGACCAAAGTTGCTTTTCGACGTCAGTTCGAGCTTTTCTTAGTGCGCGAGCTTTTACATGTAATGGTGAAGAGATGATTCCATCCTTGGAGTATTTCTAACCGTCGCCTGAGTATAGCCGTTTGTAGTAGCACTGATGACGACTTCTCACACCATGGCAGAAGTCGAAAACAAAGGAGTTAGCGTAGAGTAAAGAGCAAAAGTCCCCTCACCCCGGCCCTCTCCCCTTGGAGAGGGAGCAAAAGAGCAACGAGAGACACCGTAGAAGGCAGAGAGTCCTGTGCAACCGGAACATAGGTAACATTTTAAACCGGCAACATGGGTTACACCTTTTCAAAGGTTGAGCAACGCCATTCGGTCAGTTGCTCAATTTTCATTGTCTCTTTGGATAATTTTGGCACGGGGTACTCCCCTAAGAGCAGGCAAAATTCGTTCGTCGTTGCCTTGTCTGTTTACCTCTTCTCCCTTGGGGAGAAGATTGAGATGAGGGGACTTTTGCTGTTGCCACTACATACTGGTGGTATCGGCAAATACTAACCTTGATGTCTCTACGCCACCGATAATACTGATTCTAGTATCAAATACCCCTCACCCCAGCCCTTGTATCTGTCTTGGGTTACTGATTAGCTATCAGTAACCCACCAAGGCTCAGTGAGTATGTCCCTAACCCGAGTGCGTTGACACTGTGGGAGAGATGATGCCCTGAGTCTTTTTCTCTAACACTGGATGGTATCCAAGCGCCCGCTTAGCGGTGATGCTGC
>NZ_SHLY01000010.1:34577-39080 GCF_004284785.1 Corallincola spongiicola | reverse complement strand
AGTGACGTGCAAGACACGCCAAAATCGATAGAGTGACAGTCAGCATTTTCCTAATTAAGTTTTTGTCTGGCGGCCATAGCGTTGTGGCACCACCTGATCCCATTCCGAACTCAGCAGTGAAACGCAATTGCGCCGATGGTAGTGTGGGGCTTCCCCATGTGAGAGTAGGTCACCGCCAGACACCTAATAAAATAGAAAAGCCCTTCGCGAAAGCGAAGGGCTTTTTTATTTCCAGTGCGTTTAGTGTCGCTCTCACATGGGGAGGTAGACAGCGCGCCAACGGCGCCTCCTTACCCTGTGCTAGTAGGGTGAGTGACGCCTGGCGTGAGATTGAGTATCTCACTCAGTCACGAACGCCGAAGGGCTATGCCCGTAGGCTGGTCACTGCCAGACACCTAATACAGTGAAGAGGCTACCCGATAGGGTAGCCTTTTTGCGTTTAAGGCGATTGAAAACAGTAAAGCCCTTCGCCCAAGCGAAGGGCTTTTTTATTTCCAGTGCGTTTAGTGTCGCTCTCACATGGGGAGGTAGACAGCGTGCCAACGGCGCCTCCTTACCCTGTGCTAGTAGGGTGAGTGACGCCTGGCGTGAGATTGAGTATCTCACTCAGTCACGAACGCCGAAGGGCTATGCCCGTAGGCTGGACTCCGCCAGACACCTAACACAGTGAAGAGGCTACCCGATAGGGTAGCCTTTTTGCGTTTTAGATCGTTGAAAAATGGTATCGATTATTTGTATGGGTAATCGAACAATGCACCTGTTCTATTTACGACTAAGTGCATATTTGTGGCGCAGCAGATAGCCTACATTATCCCCCTCCCGAAACTGCGAACTAGCTATCTATGTTTTCTTTGATAGACGTTAGCTAGAAATGAGGCATAGGTCGAACGAGATCGGTTAAGCTATGTAGCTAGTCTATGTTTTGGAATTATTCGCTAAGTGAACCTTCAGACTTATCATACTTTCGCCGTAGCGAGCCAATGCTCGCATTTAGCTGTCCTGAACTCTTTGGCAATGCTGGATAAACTCAGTGAAAGCAGGTCGCCCATTGTAATTGGTGGCGGCAGTAACATTGTGCCCTTTGAAACGGTTCGCCGTCCGATTTTAATAAATCAACTGAAAGGCGTAACCGTTACCGAACGGCAAGACCACTTTGAGATTTGTGCTGCTGCCGGTGAAAACTGGCATGACTTAGTGATGTATAGCGTTGAAAACGGTATGCCGGGGCTTGAGAATCTTGCACTGATCCCCGGAACTGTAGGTGCGGCGCCAATACAAAACATTGGCGCATATGGAGTCGAACAGTCAAAATATTGCACCGAAGTAGAGGTGTACGAGTGGAAGACAAAAGCGCGCTATATATTGACGGCTGAACAGTGTGATTTTGCTTATCGTAACTCCATCTTCAAGCAAGATCCCGATCGCTGGCTGATCTTAAATGTAAAATACCGTCTGCCGAAGCGATGGCAACCTGCCATTGATTACACCCCCCTTAAGGCATTGAGAGAACTTGCAGACGTCAACGCTCTGCAGGTAGTCACTAAAGTCATCGAAACACGTAAGGCTAAGCTGCCAGATCCGGAGCATCTGGGTAATAGCGGTAGTTTTTTTAAAAATCCCTCCGTGAGTGACGAGCAACGTGAACTATTGCTTGAACGCTACCCTGATATTGTTTGGTTCCCTGACCAACCAGGTTTTTCCAAACTTGCGGCTGGTTGGATGATTGACAACTTAGGCCTTAAAGGGCTTAAGGTAGGTGGTGCTGCTGTGCATAAACTGCAGGCTCTGGTGCTTGTTAATCAGCAAGGGGCTACAGGTGCAGATGTAGTGCGCTTGGCTGGACATATTAGGCAACGCGTATTTGCGGCATACGGTCTGCAGCTGGAAGCGGAAGTACAGCTGGTTGGAGCCGATGGCCGATATAGTCTTGATGAGGCTTTGGAGCGCGTAGGTGAACAATAAGCAGCAGCATATACTTAAGCGTTTAGCTACAGGTGAATTTTGTAGTGGTGAGCGTCTTGGCGAGGAGCTTGCTATCAGTCGAGCTGCGATCGCTAAGCATATTTCGGCATTACAGGCATTAGGCATTGATATCTTTTCCGTGCCGGGTAAGGGCTATCGCCTTGCGAAATCCCTAGATCTCCTCTCCCAGGAAACCATTCAATCTGCATTAGCGCAGTGTGGGAGCCAGCTCCCATTACCTTTTGTCACAGAGGTTATTGATTCAACCAATCAGTACCTACTCGATAGACTGGCCAGGGGAGTCACTGGTGAGAAAGCCTCAGACTTGTTGTGTGGGCAGGCGTGTTTGGCAGAGATGCAAACCGCGGGTCGGGGGCGCCGAGGGCGTCATTGGATATCTCCTTACGCCGCGAATCTATATTTGTCGTTATACTGGCGCTTGAGTCGTGGTATTCAGGGCGCTATGGGCTTGTCCCTTGTCGTTGGTGTTGTGATCGCTGAGGTGCTTAAAGAGTATGGCGTGACTGATGTACGCTTGAAATGGCCAAACGATATCTATATCGGAGACAGGAAGCTGGGTGGTGTTTTGGTGGAGTTAGTCGGTCAGGTTGATGATGCATGCGATCTTGTGATCGGCTTGGGACTTAACATCTCGATGCCTGAAGAGAAATCGACGACAATTGACCAGCCGTGGACCGATCTGTCGCAGACACTAGATTGTGTGCCACCTAGAAATGAACTTGCTGTAGCCATCTTACTCGCATTAACAGCCGCCCTAACCACTTTCGATCGCAATGGTTTCAGGCCTTTTGTCTCTCGCTGGCGAACTTTCGATCTGTTTGATGGCAAGGTTGTGAAGTTGTTGATGGGAAATAGGCAAGTCACGGGTATTTGTCGAGGTGTGGATGAACAAGGCGCCCTAGTGCTCGAGCAAGAGGGTGTGCTGGTTAACTATATGGGCGGCGAGATATCGCTACGCAGTGTGGCAACGTGAAGCTCCTAATTGACATTGGTAACACCAGAGCCAAGCTCTATAGCTTAGATGGGGGAGGGCTGACCCTACTCAAATCATCCAGCCATCAACAACTGCCGGTTGACACCGAATCCTTACTGGCGTGCCGTGCCTATTCTCAAATCTGGGTTGCCTCAGTGGCTCAATCAGCTGTTGTCGCCACGCTGTCAGAGGCGGTTGCGCCTTTTGCCGTTAACTTCAATCTAGTTAAGACTCCGCGTTCAGCGTATGGCTTGATCAATGCCTATGCAAAATATGAGAGCTTGGGGATCGATCGTTGGTTAGCAATGTTGGGCGGCAGACAACAGTGCAAACGTCCGTTTATTGTTATCGACTTCGGCACCGCTATTACGGTGGATCTGGTTGATGAGTTTGGCCAACACAAAGGGGGTTGGATTGCGCCTGGCTATCGTGCAATGACAAATGTCCTGCTGAGCGATACATCCGAAGTGACAGCGGATCAGGCAGCTATCTTAAGTGGCTCCAGATTAACCTTTGGTGTCAGTACAGAGCAGTGTGTTAGTGAGGGGATCAGAAGTGCGTTAATCGGGTACTATCAACAAGCGGTCACCACAGCGCAAACAAGCTTAGGCAGCAAGATACCCGTTCGCGTATTTTTAACTGGTGGAGATGCCGCGCAGCTACCCGCACAAATACTTAAACAGGCACAGTTGTGCCCAGAGCTCGTATTAGAAGGGCTCGCAGTCTATGCCAATGCTGAAAAAAGCAGCGATTATTAACGCTTTTCGTACAAAAAGACATCAACCCTATTTTTTTACTCTTTTTTTCAAATAAACGGTTGCGTAGGCAAAATCCTTTCTTTAGAATGCGCTCCACCTGAACGGGGCAGTCCAAAGATTAGGGCTTCCAGGGGCAACCCACCGTCAGCACAAAATTTGGAGGGGTTCCCGAGTGGCCAAAGGGATCAGACTGTAAATCTGACGGCTCAGCCTTCGGTGGTTCGAATCCACCTCCCTCCACCATATTTTTTGATGCTTTTGAGGTCGCCTGAAGACATTGCGGGCATCGTATAATGGCTATTACCTCAGCCTTCCAAGCTGATGATGCGGGTTCGATTCCCGCTGCCCGCTCCAGTAGCATGTAGTGCTGATATAGCTCAGTCGGTAGAGCGCACCCTTGGTAAGGGTGAGGTCGGCAGTTCAAATCTGCCTATCAGCACCACTCCTATTTAATGCTTTCAGATCCCTCAAAATCGTTTATACTCTTCCGCCACTAAAGCGGAGGGGTTTTGGTGGTGTCTGCCGCCCGATGCCTGACTAGAGGAACGACCATGGCTAAAGAAAAGTTTGAACGTACAAAACCGCATGTAAACGTTGGCACTATCGGTCACGTTGACCACGGTAAAACGACTCTGACAGCTGCTATCACTAACGTACTGGCTAAGGTATACGGCGGTACAGCACAAGCTTTCGATCAGATCGATAACGCACCAGAAGAGCGCGAGCGTGGTATCACCATCGCGACTTCTCACGTTGAATATGACACACCAACTCGCCACTACGCGCACG
>NZ_SHLY01000010.1:0-34478 GCF_004284785.1 Corallincola spongiicola | reverse complement strand
GTATACGGCGGTACAGCACAAGCTTTCGATCAGATCGATAACGCACCAGAAGAGCGCGAGCGTGGTATCACCATCGCGACTTCTCACGTTGAATATGACACACCAACTCGCCACTACGCGCACGTTGACTGTCCTGGACACGCGGATTATGTGAAAAACATGATCACCGGTGCAGCCCAGATGGACGGCGCTATCTTGGTAGTTGCAGCAACAGATGGTCCTATGCCACAGACACGTGAGCACATCCTGTTGGGTCGCCAGGTAGGCGTACCTTACATGATCGTTTTCATGAACAAGTGTGACATGGTAGACGACGAAGAGCTGCTTGAGCTGGTAGAGATGGAAGTACGTGAACTTCTGTCAGACTACGACTTCCCAGGTGACGACCTGCCAGTGATCCAGGGCTCAGCTCTGAAAGCATTGGAAGGCGAGAAAGAGTGGGAAGACAAGATTGTAGAGCTGGCTGAAGCGCTGGATAGCTACATCCCAGAGCCAGAGCGTGATATCGATAAGCCATTCTTGCTGCCTATCGAAGACGTATTCTCAATCTCAGGTCGTGGTACAGTTGTTACTGGTCGTATCGAGCGCGGTATCCTGAAAACAGGTGACGACGTAGCGATCGTAGGTATCAAAGAAACCACAAACACCACATGTACTGGTGTTGAAATGTTCCGTAAGCTGCTTGACGAAGGTCGTGCAGGTGAGAACGTTGGTGCACTGTTGCGTGGTACTAAGCGTGATGACGTAGAGCGTGGTCAGGTATTGGCAGCGCCGGGTTCAATCAACCCACACACTAAGTTTGAAGCAGAAGTTTACGTTCTGTCTAAAGACGAAGGTGGTCGTCATACTCCGTTCTTCAAGGGCTATCGTCCACAGTTCTACTTCCGTACCACAGATATCACTGGTGCAGTAGAATTGCCAGAAGGCGTAGAGATGGTAATGCCAGGTGACAACGTACAGATGAGCGTAGAGCTTATCGCACCAATCGCGATGGACGAAGGCTTGCGCTTCGCTATCCGTGAAGGTGGCCGTACTGTAGGTGCGGGTGTTGTTGCTAAGATCCTCGACTAATCGAAGATCGAAATTTTGACATGAGCTCCTTATATGGGGGCTCTTGTTTTTAGGGGTGTAGTTCCAATTGGTAGAACGGCGGTCTCCAAAACCGACGGTTGGGGGTTCGAGTCCCTCCACCCCTGCCAGAATTACTTAGCAGTGACCTCGCCTATGTAGCGGGGTTGTTGTGTCTTTAGATGGATGCAAGGTTGGTGTATGAACGCAAACACAGAAACCCAGAGCGGTGGGCTTGACGGCGTTAAATGGTTGGTAGTTTTTGCCGTCCTGATTGCGGCCGTTGTAGGTAACTACTATTTCGCGGAGCAATCTGTATTAGTCCGTGCTGGCGCCGTCGTGCTTGCCGTGGCAGTTGCTGCATTAATTGCTCTTCAAACAGAGAAGGGTCGCAACGCACTGGTATTTTCGAAAGAAGCCAGGGTAGAAGTGAAGAAAGTTGTTTGGCCTACACGGCAAGAAGCTGTTCACACCACTCTTATCGTCTTCGCTGCAGTGGTTATTATGTCGCTGTTGCTTTGGGGACTTGACGGCATCATGGTTCGTTTGGTGGCGTTTTTCACTGGAGTGAGTATCTAATATGTCAGACTCCGAAAAAATGCGTTGGTACGTAGTGCAAGCATTCTCGGGCTATGAAGGCCGAGTATCTCAGTCGCTAAAAGAACATATCAAAATGCATGATATGGAGCATCTGTTCGGCGAGATATTGGTACCTACCGAAGAAGTGATTGAGATGCGTGCCGGCCAAAAACGTCGCAGCGAACGTAAATTCTTTCCTGGCTATGTACTTGTTCAGATGATTATGAACGATGATAGCTGGCACTTGGTACGTGACGTGCCGCGGGTACTTGGCTTTATTGGCGGTACCAGTGACCGTCCAGCGCCGATCACCGATAAAGAAGCGAATGCTATTCTGCAACGCCTTCAAGATAATGTTGATCAGCCGACACCGAAGACATTGTTTGAAGTGGGTGAAGTGGTTCGTGTTATTGATGGCCCATTTGCAGACTTCAATGGTGTTGTTGAAGAGGTTGATTATGAGAAAAGTCGCTTGAAAGTGTCTGTTCTTATTTTTGGTCGCTCGACACCAGTTGAACTTGAGTTTATCCAAGTCGAAAAAGCCTGATCAAAAAAACATCAGTCGTATTGTCAGGGGCAACGGATCTGTATATAATCCGCTGCCCTTAAATCGATGGGGAGCCCTAAAAAGGCGTTTGCACCCGTAAGAGGAAATCTAAAATGGCTAAAAAAGTCGAAGCTTATATCAAGTTGCAAGTTGCAGCTGGTGCGGCTAACCCAAGTCCCCCTGTTGGTCCTGCATTGGGTCAACACGGTGTTAACATCATGGAATTTTGTAAAGCGTTTAACGCGAAAACAGATTCTATTGAAAAAGGTGCGCCAGTACCTGTAGTTATCACTGTATATAGCGATCGTTCATTCACTTTTGAAACCAAGACACCACCAGCTTCTTTCCTATTGAAGAAAGCTGCCGGTATTAAGTCTGGTTCTGGTCGTCCAAACACTGAGAAAGTGGGTACTGTTACCCGTGCTCAGCTGGAAGAGATCGCGAAAACTAAAGAAACAGACCTTACTGGTGCTGACTTAGACGCGATGGTTCGCTGTATTGCTGGATCAGCTCGGGCCATGGGCCTGAATGTGGAGGGCTAATCGATGGCTAAATTATCAAAGCGTTTACGTGCTATTCGTGAAAAGGTTAGCGCAACTAAAGAATATGAGATCAATGAAGCGGTTGCTTTGTTGAAAGAGTTAGCGACAGCTAAGTTCGTTGAGAGTGTTGATGCAGCCATTAACTTGGGCATCGATGCACGTAAATCAGACCAAAACGTCCGTGGTGCAACTGTATTGCCACACGGTACTGGTCGTGACGTACGTGTAGCCGTATTCACTCAAGGCGCGAACGCTGAAGCAGCTAAAGAAGCTGGTGCAGATTTGGTCGGCATGGATGATCTTGCTGCTCAAGTTAAAGCTGGCGAAATGAATTTTGACGTGGTTGTTGCATCTCCAGATGCAATGCGTGTTGTTGGTCAGTTAGGTCAAATCTTGGGTCCTCGTGGCCTGATGCCAAACCCTAAAACTGGCACTGTAACACCTAACGTAGCTGAAGCAGTTAAAAATGCGAAAGCTGGTCAGGTTCGTTATCGCAACGACAAGAACGGTATCATCCACACCACTATTGGTAAGGCTGATTTCAGTGAAGATAAGCTGAAAGAGAACCTCGAAGCACTACTGGAAGCGTTGAAGAAGGCTAAGCCTGCTCAAGCTAAAGGTCAGTACATCGCTAAGGTTAGCCTGTCTACCACTATGGGTGCGGGTGTAACAGTTGATCAGGCATCACTGGCGCGCTAAGCGACAGCGATCTCTGGACAATGTGGAGCCGAGGGTTTTATAATGCTCGGCTACGCATGGGTTGAGGCGAGTTTTCGCCTCCATCCAAGACCGTAGGTGTCGTTGATAAATCAATGACTTAATAATGCCTACGCAGATGGTGTCAGCCCAGGAGCTTATTACACGCACTCCTGGTGTTACACCTTATAAGGTGCCTCAGATTTATTGAGGTTGTATTACGAACCGGTATTCCGGTCCAAACCAGGAGTTGAGCCAATGGCATTGAAACTCGACGACAAAAAAGCCATCGTCGCTGAAGTCAACGAGGCAGCCAAAGGCGCTCAATCTGCAGTAGTTGCAGACTCTCGTGGTGTCGAAGTTGGCGCTATTACAGCGCTGCGCGCTAAGGCGCGTGCTGAAGGTGTTTACATGCGCGTAGTGCGTAACACTTTAGCCCGTCGTGCGGTTCAAGGTACTGATTATGAGTGCCTAGTCGACACTTTCGTAGGTCCTACACTGATTGCTTTCTCTAACGAACATCCAGGTGCTGGTGCACGTCTGTTCAAAGAGTTCGCAAAAGGTGAAGAGAACTTCGAAGTCAAAGCTGCTGCTTTTGAAGGTGAACTTGTAGACGCAAGTGTTCTGGCTACCCTGCCGACATATGACGAAGCAATTTCTCGCCTGATGAGCGTTATGAAAGAAGCCTCTGCTGGCAAGCTGGTTAAAACCCTTGCTGCGCTTCGCGACAAGCTGGAAGGCGAAGCTGCTTAATTTGGCAGAATCGTACTTAATTACACGATTTTTGAGCATAAGCTCAAACGTTTTAGGATAGAGAATCATGTCACTGACTAAAGACCAAATCATCGATGCAGTAGCTGAAATGTCTGTAAAAGACGTTGTAGAACTGATCGAAGCGATGGAAGAAAAATTCGGCGTTACTGCCGCTGCTGCTGCTGTAGTTGTTGCTGGCGGCGACGCTGGCGGTGCTGCTGAGCAAACTGAATTCGACGTAATCTTGGCCAGCGTAGGCGGCAACAAGGTTGCTGTGATCAAGGCTGTACGTGCAGCTACTGGTCTAGGCCTGAAAGAAGCTAAGGGCGTTGTAGACGGCGCTCCAGCTCCGATCAAAGAAGGCGTTGAGAAAGAAGAAGCAGAAGCATTGAAGGCGGCTCTTGAAGAAGCTGGTGCAACTGTTGAGCTTAAGTAAGCCTAGCTTACAAAGCTAGCCTGAAAAGGCTATGGGCTGGTGACCTCTGGGTCACCAGCCTTTTTGCGCTGTATGCGGTTAGTAATTTTCCACCGTAAATTACTCTCTGAGCGCAGGCGGTTTACCGCCAAAAACAGACGGTGGATAAAAGAGACTGTCCTAGTGACAGAGTCGGGTCAATATTCCGCGAGCTGAGGAACCCCATGGTTTACTCCTATACCGAGAAGAAGCGAATTCGTAAGGACTTTGGCAAACGTCCGCAAGTTCTCGACATTCCTTACCTCCTGTCGATTCAGCTGGATTCGTTCAGCAAGTTTATCGAGATGGATCCAGAAGGTCATTATGGTCTGGAAGCGGCGTTTCGTTCCGTTTTTCCAATTGCCAGTTATTCAGGTTATTCCGAACTGCAGTATGTTAGCTACAGATTGGGCGAGCCTGTATTCGACGTTAAAGAATGTCAGATCCGTGGCGTAACTTATTCAGCTCCACTGCGAGTGAAGCTGCGTCTGGTACTTTACGATAAAGATGCGCCTTCAGGCACTGTAAAAGATATCAAGGAGCAAGAAGTCTACATGGGCGAAATCCCATTGATGACTGACAATGGCACCTTTGTTATTAACGGTACTGAGCGTGTGATCGTCTCCCAGCTACATCGTAGCCCGGGCGTTTTCTTCGATCACGATAAAGGCAAGACACACTCTTCCGGTAAAGTGCTATATAACGCACGCGTTATCCCCTACCGTGGTTCGTGGCTCGACTTTGAGTTTGATCCGAAAGATAACCTGTTTGTGCGTATTGACCGTCGTCGTAAGTTGCCTGCATCAATCATCTTACGTGCACTGGAATACACGACTGAACAGATCCTTGAAATGTTCTTCGAGACAACCGAAGTCCAGATCAAGCGAAATAAGATCATCATGCACCTGTCGCCAGAGCAGTTGCGTGGTGAAATTGCTGCCTTTGATGTTAAAGATGGCAATGGTGATGTATTGGTCGAGAAAGATCGCCGCATTACCGCGAAGCATATTCGTCAGCTGACCAAAGCGGGTATTTCTGAATTTGAAGTGCCACATGAATACTTGGTTGGTAAGACACTAGCTAAGGCCCATGCCAATAAAGACAGCGGTGAAGTGATCGCGGAAGCGAATGCTGAACTGACGTTAGAGTTGGTTGCTGAACTCGCCGAAGCCGGCGTGAAGAAGTTCGATGTGTTATATACCAACGAACTTGATCAGGGCCCTTACATGTCTGAGACCCTGCGCGTTGATCCATCAACTAACCGCATGGAAGCCTTGGTAGAGATCTATCGCATGATGCGTCCTGGTGAGCCACCAACGCGTGATGCAGCAGAGGCCTTGTTCCAGAACTTGTTCTTCTCTGATGACCGTTATGACCTGTCAGCGGTTGGCCGTATGAAGTTCAACAGCCGTTTACATCGTGATGAAATCACTGGTCCGGGGATCCTGGAACATGAAGATATTATTGATGTAATGAAGAAGCTCATCGAAATCCGTAACGGTAGCGATGAAGTGGATGATATCGATCATCTGGGTAACCGTCGTATTCGTTCTGTTGGCGAAATGGCAGAGAACCAGTTCCGTATCGGTTTAGTTCGTGTTGAGCGAGCAGTGAAAGAGCGCTTGAGCCTGGGCGACCTTGACCAGCTAATGCCTCAAGATCTGATCAATGCCAAGCCTATCTCTGCGGCGGTTAAAGAGTTCTTTGGTTCGAGCCAGTTGTCTCAGTTTATGGACCAGAACAACCCGTTATCAGAAGTGACCCACAAGCGTCGTATTTCGGCCTTAGGCCCGGGCGGTCTGACCCGTGAACGTGCTGGCTTTGAAGTTCGTGACGTACACCCGACCCACTATGGCCGTGTGTGTCCAATTGAAACGCCAGAAGGGCCAAACATTGGTCTGATTAACTCGTTATCATGTTACGCCCGTACTAACGAATATGGTTTCCTCGAAACACCATATCGTCGCGTTATTGATGGCGAAGTGACTGCGGAAGTTGATTATCTTTCTGCGATTGAAGAAGGCCAGTATGTGATCGCTCAGGCGAATGCTGACCTTGATAGCGATGGTCGCTTTATCGAAGAGTTGATCACCGCCCGTCATCGTGGCGAATCAATTTTGAGTGCACCTGATGTCGTCCAGTATATGGATGTATCACCGCAGCAGATTGTTTCTGTCGCCGCTTCACTGATCCCATTCCTAGAGCACGATGATGCTAACCGAGCCTTGATGGGCTCAAACATGCAACGTCAAGCGGTACCTACATTGCGTGCTGATAAGCCGCTGGTTGGTACAGGTATGGAGAAAGCAGTAGCTGTTGACTCCGGTGTAACTGCTGTCGCCAAGCGTGGTGGTGTAGTTTCTTACTGCGATGCTAGCCGTATTGTTATCAAGGTTGATGAAGATGAGTTGGTACCAGGCGAAGCCGGTATCGATATCTACAACCTGATGAAGTACACCCGTTCTAACCAGAACACATGTATTAACCAACGTCCAGTCGTTAGCGTAGGCGACCCGATTGTTCGTGGTGATGTGCTGGCTGATGGACCGTCGACGGACCTTGGTGAACTTGCCCTAGGTCAGAACATGCGCGTCGCGTTCATGCCTTGGAATGGTTACAACTTTGAGGATTCAATCCTTATCTCCGAGCGTGTTGCTGAAGAAGATCGTTTCACTACGATCCATATTCAGGAACTTTCTTGTATTGCTCGAGATACCAAGTTAGGTCCAGAAGAGATCACTGCAGATATCCCGAATGTGGGTGAGTCTGCGCTCTCTAAGCTTGACGAGTCAGGCGTGGTTTATATCGGTGCTGAAGTTAAAGGCGGCGATATTCTGGTCGGTAAAGTGACGCCTAAAGGTGAAACACAGCTGACACCAGAGGAAAAACTCCTCCGTGCCATTTTCGGTGAGAAGGCGTCCGATGTTAAGGACACCTCTCTGCGAGTACCTAACGCTGTTTCCGGTACCGTTATCGACGTGCAAGTGTTTACTCGCGATGGCGTAGAGAAAGATAAACGTGCACTCGAGATTGAAGAGATGCAGCTCAAAGAGGTTAAGAAAGACCTCGGTGATGAGTTAGCAATCTTTGAAGCGGGCGTATTCGACCGTGCACGCAATTTGCTATTAGCCAACGGCTATAGCGAAGCACAGTTGGAAGGTCTGAATGGCGAGAAGCTGTTGACCCAATCCTTGAAAGAGGAAGACGCGCAACAGTCGCTTGAACAGATCGCTGAGCAGTACGAAGAGCTGAAGAAAGAGTTCGATAAGAAGTTTGAAGTTAAGCGTCGTAAGATCACCCAAGGTGATGATCTGGCGCCTGGCGTACTGAAGATCGTTAAAGTCTATCTTGCGGTTAAGCGTCGTATTCAACCGGGTGACAAGATGGCTGGTCGTCACGGTAACAAGGGTGTTATCTCAACAATTGTTCCTGTTGAAGATATGCCTTATGACCAGAACGGCGATCCGGTAGATATCGTACTTAACCCGTTGGGCGTACCTTCACGTATGAACATCGGTCAGATCCTTGAAACACACTTGGGTATGGCTGCAAAAGGGGTTGGTCGTAAGATTGACGCCATGTTGAAAGAGCAACGTGAAATTGCCGAGCTGCGTGAGTTCCTGAAGAAGTGCTACACCTTAGGTGAAGTGCTGCAGGAAGTTGATATCGACAACTTCACTGACTTCGAAGTGAAGCGTCTGGCTGAGAACCTACGTAATGGTTTGCCGATTGCTACTCCAGTATTTGATGGCGCTAAAGAGAGCGAAATCAAGGACCTGTTGGAGCTTGGCGGTATTCCTCGTAGCGGCCAGGTAACGTTGCATGACGGTCGTACCGGTAATGAGTTTGAGCGTAAAGTAACTGTCGGTTACATGTATATGCTCAAACTGAACCACTTGGTTGATGACAAGATGCACGCACGTTCAACTGGCTCCTATAGCTTGGTTACTCAGCAGCCGCTGGGTGGTAAAGCACAATTTGGTGGTCAGCGCTTCGGTGAGATGGAAGTGTGGGCACTGGAAGCATACGGTGCAGCTTATACGCTTCAGGAGATGCTCACTGTTAAGTCGGATGACGTTAACGGTCGTACCAAGATGTATAAGAACATCGTGGATGGCGATCATCGTATGGAACCTGGTATGCCTGAGTCCTTCAATGTATTGCTCAAAGAGATCCGTTCTTTGGGTATTAACATTGAGTTGGAAGAGGAATAGCAGACCAACGAGTCTGACAGCAGTATGCGTTAGGGAGCGCCATTGGCGCTCCCGTGAAGAGTCACTCCGACAGGAGAGAGAAGGTGAAAGACTTACTCAAGTTTCTAAAGCAGCAGGGTAAAACCGAAGAGTTCGATGGCATTAAGATTGGCCTGTCGTCTCCGGATATGATCCGCAGCTGGTCTTTCGGCGAAGTTAAAAAGCCGGAAACTATCAACTACCGTACGTTCAAGCCAGAGCGTGACGGTCTGTTCTGTGCCCGCATTTTTGGTCCGGTAAAGGACTACGAATGTTTATGTGGCAAGTACAAGCGCCTTAAGCATCGCGGAGTGATCTGTGAGAAGTGTGGCGTCGAAGTAACACTGACCAAGGTTCGTCGTGAGCGTATGGCGCACATCGAACTGGCGAGTCCGGTTGCACATATCTGGTTCTTGAAGTCATTGCCGTCACGTATCGGTTTGATGCTGGATATGACGCTGCGCGATATTGAGCGTGTGCTCTATTTCGAATCTTATGTTGTGACCGAGCCGGGCATGACAACCATGGAGCGTGGTCAACTGCTGACAGAAGAGCAGTACCTCGATTCCTTGGAAGAGTTTGGTGACGAGTTCGAAGCCAAGATGGGTGCAGAAGCGATTAAGGAATTGCTGTCTGACATCGAGCTGGCACCTGAAGTAGAAGCGATGCGCGAAGAGTTGGCATCTGTCACTTCAGAAACCAAACGTAAGAAGGTTACAAAGCGTCTGAAATTGATGGAAGCGTTCCTGTATTCAGGTAACGATCCACAGTGGATGATCATGACTGTATTGCCAGTTCTGCCACCGGACCTGCGTCCTTTGGTACCGCTGGATGGTGGCCGTTTCGCGACTTCAGATCTTAACGATCTTTATCGTCGTGTGATCAACCGTAACAACCGTTTGAAGCGCCTGCTGGATTTGGCTGCACCTGACATCATCGTACGTAACGAAAAGCGTATGTTGCAGGAAGCGGTAGATGCCCTGCTGGACAACGGCCGTCGTGGCCGCGCCATCACCGGCTCTAACAAACGTCCTCTGAAATCTTTGGCTGACATGATCAAAGGTAAGCAGGGTCGTTTCCGTCAGAACTTGCTCGGTAAGCGTGTTGATTACTCAGGCCGTTCAGTTATTACTGTTGGTCCTACGCTCAAACTTCACCAGTGTGGTTTGCCTAAGAAAATGGCACTGGAACTGTTCAAGCCATTTATCTACGGCAAGCTCGAAGCGCGTGGTTTAGCGACCACCATTAAAGCGGCCAAGAAGATGGTTGAGCGTGAAGTGCCGGAAGTATGGGATGTACTGGATCATGTGATCCGTGAACACCCAGTACTGTTGAACCGTGCACCGACCCTTCACCGTCTCGGTATTCAGGCATTTGAACCTGTGCTGATTGAAGGTAAAGCGATCCAGCTGCACCCATTGGTTTGTGCGGCTTATAACGCCGACTTCGATGGTGACCAGATGGCGGTACACGTACCGCTGACACTGGAAGCGCAATTAGAAGCCCGTGCCTTAATGATGGCTTCGAATAACATTCTTTCACCTGCTAACGGTGAGCCAATTATCGTTCCTTCTCAGGACGTTGTATTGGGTCTCTATTACATGACTCGCGCTGCGGTAAACGCAAAGGGCGAGGGCATGTTGCTGACAGGACCGCAGGAAGCAGAAAAAGTTTTCCGCACCGGTGACGCTTCTATTCATGCGCGCGTTAAAGTGCGTATCACTGAATACGAAGTGGCTGAAAATGGCGAGAAAATCGCCAAAACATCAGTCAAAGACACCACGATTGGTCGTGCGATGTTCTATACGGTAGTGCCTAAAGGCCTGGCATTTGAACTGATTGATCAACCAATGGGTAAGAAGCAGATCTCTAAGCTGCTTAATGCCTGTTACCGCGAATTGGGTCTGAAAGACACCGTTATTTTCGCTGACCAATTGATGTACACCGGTTTCCATTACGCCATGTTGTCAGGTACCTCGGTAGGTGTTGATGATATGGAGATCCCGGCGGCGAAAGCGGACATTATTGCCGCTTGTGAAGCTGAAGTGTCAGAGATCCAGCATCAGTTTGATAATGGTCTCGTTACCGCAGGTGAAAAATATAACAAGGTTATCGATATCTGGACCTCAGCCAACGAGAAGTTGTCTAAGGCGATGATGGATAACTTGAAGACTGATGTGGTTATTAACCGCGACGGTAAGGAAGAGGAACAACCCTCTTTCAACAGCATCTTTATGATGGCTGACTCCGGTGCGCGTGGTAGTGCCGCTCAGATCCGTCAGCTGGCAGCGATGCGTGGCTTGATGGCAAAACCGGACGGTTCAATTATTGAAACGCCAATTACTGCGAACTTCCGTGAAGGTTTGAACGTACTTCAGTACTTCATCTCAACTCACGGTGCGCGTAAAGGTTTGGCCGATACGGCATTGAAAACAGCGAACTCCGGTTACTTGACGCGCCGTCTGGTAGATGTGGCACAGGACATGGTTATCACCAGTACCGATTGTGGTACTGAAGAAGGCCTGACCATGAAGCCGCTGATTGAAGGTGGCGACGTTGTAGAGCCGTTGCGTGAACGTGTATTAGGGCGAGTATTGGCTCGCGACGTACTGAAGCCAGGTACTGACGAAGTGCTGTTGGCGCGCAACACGCTGCTGCATGAGCAGGAGTGTGACTTCCTCGAAGAGCATAAGATCGATGAAGTAGAAGTTCGTTCTGTTATTACCTGTGACAACGACCACGGTGTTTGTGCCTACTGTTATGGCCGTGACTTGGCTCGTGGCCACCTCATCAACTACGGCGAAGCCGTTGGTGTTGTTGCTGCACAGTCAATTGGTGAGCCAGGTACACAGTTAACGATGCGTACCTTCCACATTGGTGGTGCAGCATCACGTGCGTCAGCTGAGAACAGCGTTCAGATTAAGAACGATGGTACCGCTAAGCTACACAACGCCAAGTTTGTAATTAACACCGATAAGAAGATTGTGATCACTTCACGTTCATCTGAAATCGCTGTGATTGACGATCTTGGCCGTGAGAAAGAGCGTTACAAGGTGCCTTACGGTGCGATCCTGTCTGTTAAAGATGGCGATAAAGTCGCAGGCAATGAAGTCGTTGCTACTTGGGACCCGCATTCACACCCAATGATCACAGAACGTCCGGTTACCGTTCAGTTCAGTGACGTTGAGGATGCAAACACCGAGAAGCAAACCGATGATTTGACCGGTTTGACCCGTATGGTGGTTAAAGACCTCGCAAAAGCTAACGCTAAAGAGCCGAAGCTTATCTTGAAGTCTGAGAACGGCGACCTGCAAGAAGTGAAGCTGCCTAGCTTTACCTCTATTGATGTTTCAGACGGTCAAGAGCTACAGCCTGGTGATGTGCTTGCACGTATCCCGCAGGAGAGCTCAAAGACGCGAGATATTACCGGTGGTCTACCGCGTGTTGCCGACCTGTTCGAAGCACGTAAGCCGAAAGATCCAGCTATTTTGGCGGAAGTCAGTGGTGTGGTGTCGTTTGGTAAAGAGACGAAAGGTAAGCGACGTCTGATCATCACTCAGGATGAGAATGGCGAACCGTACGAAGAGATGATCCATAAGTGGCGTCAGCTTAACGTATTCGAAGGTGAGCGCGTTGAGCGTGGTGAAGTGATGGCCGATGGTCCTGAATCACCGCACGATATCCTGCGTGTTCGCGGTGTTCGAGCTGTAGCTAACTACATCGTGAATGAGGTTCAGGACGTTTATCGTCTTCAGGGTGTGAAGATCAACGATAAGCATATCGAAGCGATCATTCGTCAGATGTTGCGTAAGTGCACCATTGTTAGTGCCGGTGACACCGACTTCCTTGAAGGCGAGCAGATGGAAGTGTCCCGCGTTAAGATCGCAAACCGCGAACTTGAAGCGGCTGGCAAGTCACCTGCTACCTACGAACATGAGTTGTTAGGTATCACTAAGGCATCGTTGTCGACAGAGTCGTTTATCTCTGCGGCATCGTTCCAGGAAACAACACGCGTACTCACTGAAGCAGCGGTATCTGGCAAAATGGACCAGTTACGCGGCTTGAAAGAGAACGTGATTGTAGGCCGCTTGATCCCTGCAGGTACTGGTTTTGCTTACCATAGCGAGCGTCAGCGCAAGCGTTTGGAAGCGGAAGTGGGCGTGCCTCAGGTCAGCGCCGATGATGCAGAAAAAGCACTGACAGATGCTCTAAATGCCGAAGTTCTTTCCGGTGATGAAGAGTAATAAAGACGGCTAAGTTAGCCTCTTTACTTGACAGTTTAAAATCTGCTCAATAAAATCCTCCGGCCTCTCATAGTAGGGGCCGGATTTTTCATTTTTTGTAAACAGTAAACTCAACTAGCCAGGAGCCTATTAATGGCAACTATTAATCAGTTGGTTCGCAAGCCACGCAAAAAGCCTGTTACTAAGAGTAACGTGCCTGCGTTGGAAGCGTGTCCACAGAAGCGTGGTGTGTGCACTCGTGTATACACAACTACACCTAAGAAGCCGAACTCAGCATTACGTAAAGTATGTCGTGTTCGTCTGACTAACGGTTTCGAAGTGACTTCGTACATCGGTGGTGAAGGTCATAACCTTCAGGAACACAGTGTTGTTCTTATCCGTGGCGGTCGTGTTAAAGATTTGCCAGGTGTGCGTTATCACACCGTACGTGGTGCTCTTGATACCGCTGGCGTTAGCGACCGTCGTCAAGGTCGTTCTAAGTACGGCGCTAAGCGGCCTAAGTCTTAACGGTTCTCCGTTAGTAAGGCCAAACATTAAATTTAACGTTTTGGGATATTCCTGAATCAAACGGAGAGAAAACAATGCCAAGAAGACGCGTTGTTGGTCAGCGTAAAGTATTACCTGATCCTAAGTACGGAAATGAAATCATTACTAAGTTCATCAACGTAGTAATGCTTGATGGTAAGAAATCAATCGCCGAAAAGATCGTTTACGGCGCATTGGAGTCTGCCTCTGAAAAATCTGGTAAAGATCCGCTCGACATTTTTGAGACGGCTCTGGATAACGTTCGCCCAACTGTGGAAGTTAAAAGTCGCCGTGTAGGTGGCTCAACTTACCAGGTACCGGTAGAAGTTCGTCCAGTACGTCGCAATACATTGGCGATGCGTTGGTTAGTTGAGGCTGCGCGTAAGCGTGGCGAAAAAGATATGGCTAAGCGTCTGGCTGGCGAGTTGGCTGATGCTGCAGAGAACAAAGGCACTGCAGTGAAAAAGCGTGAAGATGTTCACCGTATGGCTGATGCAAACAAAGCGTTTGCTCACTATCGCTGGTAGTCACGCTTGGTATATGCCCTCCGGGGCATATACCTCTTGTTATTTATGCTAAGGCAACCCCTTAGTTAAGAGGAAATCATGGCTCGTACAACCCCCATTGAGCGCTACCGCAATATTGGTATTGTAGCTCACGTTGATGCCGGTAAGACGACCACCACTGAACGCGTACTTTTCTATACAGGTCTTTCACATAAGATCGGTGAGGTACATGACGGTGCCGCAACTATGGACTGGATGGAGCAAGAACAGGAGCGTGGTATTACTATCACCTCTGCGGCTACCACCACGTTCTGGCGCGGTATGGAAGCGCAGTTCCCAGAGCATCGCGTCAATATCATTGATACCCCTGGACACGTTGACTTCACGATTGAAGTTGAACGTTCTTTGCGTGTACTCGATGGTGCTGTTGTGGTTTTTTGTGGTGCATCGGGTGTTGAACCACAGTCAGAGACGGTATGGCGTCAAGCAGACAAATACGCGGTTCCGCGTATGGTGTTTGTGAATAAGATGGACCGTACCGGCGCCGATTTCCTCCGTGTTGTAAATCAGATTAAAGATCGTTTGGGAGCAACGCCTGTACCTATTCAGCTGAATATCGGAGCTGAAGAGAACTTCAAGGGTGTTGTTGACCTAATTAAGATGAAAGCCATTAACTGGAATGAAGAAGACCAGGGCATGACTTTCACTTACGATCCGATTCCTGAAGATCTACAGGATCTGGCGGAAGAGTATCGTGAGCAGATGATCGAAGCGGCAGCTGAAGCTTCAGAAGAGATGATGGATAAGTATCTCAATGATGGCGAGCTGACTGAAGAAGAGATCAAGAGCGGGCTGCGCGCACGCACCTTAAGTAATGAAATTGTCTTAGCCACTTGTGGCTCAGCGTTCAAGAATAAGGGTGTACAGGCAGTGCTGGACGCAGTGGTTGATTTCATGCCTGCGCCGATCGATGTACCTGCAATTACAGGTATCGATGACAACGAACAGGAAGTTGCTCGTCCTGCGGATGACAACGCCCCGTTTGCTGCCTTGGCATTTAAGATCGCGACAGACCCTTTTGTGGGCACCTTGACCTTTTTCCGCTGCTATTCTGGCATCGTTAACACCGGCGATGCAGTTTACAACTCGGTTAAACAGAAACGTGAACGCTTCGGGCGTATTGTACAGATGCACTCGAAAGATCGAAAAGAGATTAAAGAAGTTCGTGCTGGTGACATCGCGGCGGCCATTGGCCTTAAGGATGTGACCACAGGCGATACCCTGTGCGATTCGGCTCACAAAGTGGTGCTTGAACGTATGGAGTTCCCTGAGCCAGTGATCTCTGTGGCTGTTGAGCCAAGAACACAGGCTGATCAGGAAAAAATGGGGATTGCGCTGGGTAAACTGGCGGCTGAAGATCCCTCTTTCCGTGTCCATACAGATGAAGAGTCTGGTCAGACTATTATTTCTGGTATGGGTGAACTTCATCTCGACATCATTATTGACCGCATGAAGCGGGAATTCAGTGTTGAGTGTAACGTTGGTAAACCACAAGTCGCTTACCGTGAAACTATCCGCAAAGCAGTGGAAGTGGAAGGCAAGTTTGTTCGCCAATCCGGTGGGAGAGGGCAGTTTGGTCATGTTTGGCTACGCCTTGAACCAATGGATGTTGAAGCGGATGAAACCTATGAATTCGTTAATGAAATTGTAGGTGGTGTGGTACCGAAGGAATTTATTCCTGCGGTGGACAAAGGCGTACAAGAGCAGATGCAGAACGGCGTTGTTGCCGGTTATCCTGTGCTTGGCGTTAAGTGTTCATTGTATGATGGTTCTTATCATGATGTTGACTCTTCTGAAATGGCATTTAAGATTGCCGGTTCAATGGCGTTTAGAAATGGCGCGATTGACGCCGGTGCAGTTCTTCTTGAGCCTATGATGAAGGTCGAGGTAACGACTCCGGAAGACTTCATGGGTGACGTGGTTGGTGATTTGAACCGACGTCGCGGCATGATTGAGGGCATGGATGACGGTGTTGCAGGCGTAAAGCTTGTACGTGCCCAGGTACCACTGTCGGAAATGTTCGGGTACGCAACTGATTTGCGTTCACAAACTCAAGGTCGTGCATCGTATTCGATGGAATTCCTCAAGTACGCTGAAGTACCTGGGAATGTTGCATCTAGCATCATCGAAGCACGCCGGTAGTAATTTACAGGTCTGGTCCCGGTCACGTTGGACCGGGCCTAATTCTTACTCGGAAGGAAAGTAAAGTGGCAAAAGAAAAGTTTGAACGTACGAAACCGCATGTAAACGTTGGCACTATCGGTCACGTTGACCACGGTAAAACGACTCTGACAGCAGCTATCACCAACGTATTGGCTAAAGTATACGGCGGTACAGCACAAGCTTTCGATCAGATCGATAACGCACCAGAAGAGCGCGAGCGTGGTATCACCATCGCGACTTCTCACGTTGAATATGACACACCAACTCGCCACTACGCGCACGTTGACTGTCCTGGACACGCGGATTATGTGAAAAACATGATCACCGGTGCAGCCCAGATGGACGGCGCTATCTTGGTAGTTGCAGCAACAGATGGTCCTATGCCACAGACACGTGAGCACATCCTGTTGGGTCGCCAGGTAGGCGTACCTTACATGATCGTTTTCATGAACAAGTGTGACATGGTAGACGACGAAGAGCTGCTTGAGCTGGTAGAGATGGAAGTACGTGAACTTCTGTCAGACTACGACTTCCCAGGTGACGACCTGCCAGTGATCCAGGGCTCAGCTCTGAAAGCATTGGAAGGCGAGAAAGAGTGGGAAGACAAGATTGTAGAGCTGGCTGAAGCGCTGGATAGCTACATCCCAGAGCCAGAGCGTGATATCGATAAGCCATTCTTGCTGCCTATCGAAGACGTATTCTCAATCTCAGGTCGTGGTACAGTTGTTACTGGTCGTATCGAGCGCGGTATCCTGAAAACAGGTGACGACGTAGCGATCGTAGGTATCAAAGAAACCACAAACACGACATGTACTGGTGTAGAAATGTTCCGTAAGCTGCTTGACGAAGGTCGTGCAGGTGAGAACGTTGGCGCACTGTTGCGTGGTACTAAGCGTGATGACGTAGAGCGTGGTCAGGTATTGGCAGCGCCGGGTTCAATCAACCCACACACTAAGTTTGAAGCAGAAGTTTACGTTCTGTCTAAAGACGAAGGTGGTCGTCATACTCCGTTCTTCAAGGGCTATCGTCCACAGTTCTACTTCCGTACCACAGATATCACTGGTGCAGTAGAATTGCCAGAAGGCGTAGAGATGGTAATGCCAGGTGACAACGTACAGATGAGCGTAGAGCTTATCGCACCAATCGCGATGGACGAAGGCTTGCGCTTCGCTATCCGTGAAGGTGGCCGTACTGTAGGTGCGGGTGTTGTTGCTAAGATCCTCGACTAATCGAAGATCTAAGTCATATTGAAAAGGCGCCGTTAGGCGCCTTTTTTATTGCGCTCAAACTAGTTCACGCTCTAACGCTTTCTAATTTTCAGCGGCCTCTAGTTTTAGACGCGATTCTGGATCCGTTGGTGGTTGCTCTTCCTCCGTTGGCCCTCGTCTATATTTGGGTTTTCGTCGGCTCTTGCCAAACTGGATCTCAACGGAAAATACAATGGCTGGGTTCCAACTCCAATCATACTCGCGTTCATAATTGAGCTGCGGTTCAATTTCGTAAAAGTACCAGGGACGATAGAAACTGCGGCGATAGTTCGCAGCTAAACGCCAGCGTTCAGTGTTCTCTTTGTCTTCATCCGTGGCGCCGGTAAAAGAGATATACGTTGAGTAAGCGGACCGTTCATCGATCTGTTTCACGCGAGAAAGGCTGATCTCCCATTCAAAACCATCAGTTTCGTCGCCATAAGTTGCCGAATTACTCCAGCGATAGCCAACGGCTCCTCGGAGGTGGTCAATATCAATGCGCGTAGTTTCACTCCAAAAATCAGAATTACGTAAGCGAAGCTGTTGGCTAAATTTTACGACGGTGTCGTAACGTAGGGCGTAGTTATAGCGATAACGCAGACGGGTAAACGGATCTATCTCACTACTACGAAGGCGCACGCCAGCATCAAAATCGAGATCACTGGTATCAAGTTGCTTGATACTCCAACGCAGCGCAGCGGCTAACCCTCTGTCGTCATCGTTTCCGCGAAGGTCCGAACTTTCATTATACTCGCGAGAGCTACTTTGGCTGCTACCATCATCGCCTTCGATGATTAGCCTTACATCTTGTTCAAAACGTGGTAGATGAAAGCTTGCGGAGATCCTCGGTCGAAACTCCACACCTTCCTCTTTATGCCATTCGACGGAGTTAATCAGGCGCACGAGTGAGCTGGCAGCTTCGTTTTGTTCGATATCACCAAAGAAACTATCAAACCATAGCGCCTGTTCGCAGACACCATCAGATAGCAGTAGGTGCGCGCGATCAAACCAACCTAACTGGTCAGTTTCGGTTTGTTGGCAGGGCTTAATTTTATCTGCTGCTTCTTCCCAACTGATCTCATCCTCGCCGCTATCATCCTGGGCAACCGGTGGTGCGCCAAAAGATAGGCTGTGGTAGAGAAGACATATTGGCAAAACAATTAGTTTCATGGCGTTATCGTTAACCTAGATAGGGTAAATGTTAGGTTATCTGCCTAAAAAAAGTGTGTTGGTAAGCCGTCTTCGGGAGCAGTGGCGCAAAAATCGACAAAAACTTGCGCGAGTCAATGTTTCGCGTATAATGCGCCTCCACTCGCTCTGACTATTTTTGGTTAAAGCGGTGTAGCACTAGGGGGATTCAACTTGTTGAATCGGCTTAGCGCTAAGACAGCAATCCCGATTGGGGATTGAATGATATGTATAACCCACTCTCCTCCTGGTATTAGGGATGGTAGGGTGCGTGTTTTTTGTTCTTTATAATTTGGAGCTTGGTCCATGCAGAACCAACGAATCCGTATTCGACTAAAGGCGTTTGACCATCGTCTGATTGACCAGTCAACCGCAGAGATCGTAGAAACAGCAAAGCGCACTGGCGCGCAGGTACGTGGACCTATTCCTCTGCCTACACGCAAAGAGCGTTTCACTATTTTGGTCTCTCCGCATGTTAACAAAGACGCGCGTGATCAGTTAGAGATCCGCACACACAAGCGTCTGGTCGATATCGTAGAGCCGACCGACAAGACCGTAGATGCACTTATGCGTCTGGACCTGGCAGCTGGCGTAGACGTTCAAATTAGTCTCGGCTAATTGAAGCTCTCGAAACGATTAAGAGGTTGAAACAATGGCTATCGGATTAGTCGGTCGTAAAGTCGGCATGACACGCATCTTCACTGAAGATGGCTTGTCCATTCCGGTTACCGTTATCGAAGTTGAAGCCAACCGCGTTACTCAGGTTAAGAGCCTGGATAATGACGGCTACCGTGCACTTCAGGTAACCACCGGCACTAAGAAAGCAAACCGCGTCACCAAACCAGAAGCGGGCCATTTCGCTAAAGCAGGCACAGAAGCCGGCCGTGGCACTTGGGAATTCCGTCTGGCAGATGGTGAAGGCGTAGATATTGAAGTTGGTTCAGAACTGAATGTTGATTTGTTCAGCGATGTAACCAAAGTAGACGTAACTGGCACATCCAAAGGTAAGGGCTTCCAAGGCGTTGTAAAACGCTGGAACTTCCGTACTCAGGATATGACCCATGGTAACTCTTTGAGTCACCGCGCACCCGGTTCTATCGGTCAAAACCAGACCCCAGGCCGCGTGTTTAAGGGTAAGAAGATGTCTGGTCACATGGGCGACGAACGCACAACTGTGCAGTCTCTCGAAGTGGTACGTGTTGACGCTGAGCGTAAACTGTTGCTGATTAAAGGCGCAGTCCCTGGAGCTACCGGCGGCGACGTTATCGTTAAACCAGCCGTTAAAGCCTAACGTCTTAGGAGATTGGTGATGGAATTGGTATTGAAAGATGCGCAAAGCGCTCTTGAAGTAAATCCGACTATCTTCGGGCGTGAGTTCAACGAAGCGTTGGTACACCAGGTAGTGGTAGCTTACGCAGCCGGTGCGCGTCAGGGCTCTCGTGCTCAGAAGACTCGCAGCGAAGTAGCTGGCGGCGGTAAGAAACCTTGGAAACAGAAAGGCACGGGCCGCGCACGCGCGGGTACAATCCGTAGTCCTCTGTGGCGCTCTGGTGGCGTGACCTTCGCGGCAAAGCCGCAGGACCACAGCCAAAAGGTAAACAAGAAGATGTACCGCGGTGCAGTTCAGAGCATTTTGTCTGAGCTAGTTCGTCAGGAACGTCTGATTGTGGTTGAGAGTTTCGCAGTTGAAGCTCCTAAAACCAAAGAGCTTTCAGCAAAACTGAAAGAACTGGATCTGAACGACGTGCTGATCGTGACAGAAGAAGTTGATGAAAACTTGTTCTTGGCCGCTCGCAACCTGTACAAAGTTGACGTTCGTGATACCACTGGTATCGATCCGGTAAGCCTGATCGCTTTCGATAAAGTGCTAATGACTGCTGCTGCAGTTAAGCAACTCGAGGAGAAACTGGCATGATCCGCGAAGAACGTCTGCTGAAAGTTATTCTGGCGCCTCACGTTTCTGAAAAAGCGACTATCTCAGCTGAAATGGAAAACACTATTGTGTTTCGTGTTTCAACTGATGCGCAGAAAGCAGAAATCAAGGCAGCTGTTGAGAAGCTGTTCGAAGTTGAAGTCGACGGCGTTCGTACTGTGAACGTCAAGGGCAAAACCAAACGCCACGGTGCTCGTATCGGCAAGCGTAACGATTGGAAAAAAGCCTACGTTACGCTGAAAGAAGGTAGCGAGATCGACTTTGTTGGCGGCGGTGAATAAGTAAGAGGAGTACACCAATGGCTATTGTTAAGTGCAAGCCTACCTCTGCCGGTCGTCGCCACGTTGTTAAAGTGGTAAACGGTGACCTGTATAAAGGTAAGCCTTACGCTCCGCTGCTGGATAAGAAAAGTAAGTCTGGCGGTCGTAACAACGCCGGTCGTATCACTACCCGTCACATCGGTGGTGGACACAAGCAGCACTATCGTTTGATCGACTTCAAACGCACTAAAGATGGCATTCCTGCCACTGTTGAGCGTTTGGAATACGATCCGAACCGTAGCGCAAACATTGCGTTGGTTCTTTACGCAGATGGCGAACGTCGTTACATCCTGGCGCCTAAGGGCATCAAGGCTGGCGACAAAGTACAATCTGGTGAAGACGCGGCAATCAAGGCAGGTAACACTCTGCCAATGCGTAACATCCCGGTAGGTAGCACAGTACACAACGTCGAACTGAAGCCTGGTAAAGGTGGTCAGATCGCACGTTCAGCTGGTGCTTACGTGCAAATCGTTGCTCGCGATAGCGGCTACGTTACCCTGCGCTTGCGTAGTGGTGAGATGCGTAAAGTACTGTCTGACTGTCGCGCAACTATCGGTGAAGTAGGTAATGCTGAGCACATGTTGCGTCAGCTCGGTAAAGCTGGTGCCTCTCGTTGGCGCGGTGTCCGTCCTACTGTTCGTGGTGTTGCGATGAACCCAGTAGATCACCCACATGGTGGTGGTGAAGGTCGTACCTCAGGTGGCCGTCATCCAGTATCTCCATGGGGTATGCCTACTAAGGGTGCCAAGACGCGTAAGAACAAGCGTACAGATAAGTACATTGTACGCCGTCGTACTAAGTAAATTAGAAGAGGATTCACCATGCCACGTTCTCTCAAGAAAGGTCCATTTATCGACCTGCACTTGCTGAAGAAGGTAGAGAAAGCGGTGGAAGGCGGCGACAAAAAGCCTATCAAGACTTGGTCTCGCCGTTCAACGATCTTCCCAGATATGATTGGGTTGACCATCGCTGTCCATAATGGTCGTCAACATGTCCCAGTATTCGTTACTGAAGAGATGGTTGGCCACAAGTTGGGTGAATTCGCCCCGACTCGTACTTATCGCGGCCATGCTGCTGATAAGAAGGCCAAGAAGCGTTAAGGGGTAAAAGATGGAAGTTTTAGCTAAACACCGGTTTGCCCGTACTTCGGCTCAAAAAGCGCGTCTGGTTGCTGACCAGATCCGCGGTAAGTCAGTTGCCAATGCTTTGGAACTTCTGGCCTATAGCCCGAAGAAAGCGGCAACACTGGTCAAGAAAGTACTGGAATCTGCGATTGCTAACGCAGAGCATAATGAAGGTGCTGATATTGACGAGCTGAAGGTCGCTAAGGTCTTCGTAGATGAGGGGCCGATCATGAAGCGCATTAAACCACGCGCTAAAGGTCGTGCTGACCGCATCCTTAAGCGCACCAGCCACATCACTGTGGTCGTAGCGGAACGCTAAGTAGGAGAACGGACAATGGGTCAGAAAGTACATCCGAACGGTATCCGCTTAGGTATCGTTAAGCCGTGGAACTCTACTTGGTATGCAGATACCAAGGATTACGCAGACAACCTGCATGGAGACCACCAAGTACGTGAATTCCTTACTAAGGAACTCAAAAGTGCTTCGGTTTCTCGCATCGTTATCGAGCGTCCGGCAAAAAGCATCCGCGTGACTATCCACACCGCCCGTCCAGGCGTTGTGATTGGTAAGAAAGGCGAAGATGTAGAAAAACTGCGTAAGCACGTAGCCAAATTGGCTGGCGTACCGGCGCAAATCAACATTTCAGAAGTACGTAAGCCTGAACTCGACGCAAAATTGGTTGCGGACAGCATCTCTAGCCAGTTGGAGCGTCGTGTGATGTTCCGCCGTGCGATGAAGCGTGCCGTTCAAAACGCAATGCGTTTGGGTGCGAAGGGCATCAAGGTGGAAGTAAGCGGTCGTCTCGGCGGTGCAGAAATTGCACGTACCGAATGGTACCGTGAAGGTCGTGTACCTCTTCACACTCTGCGTGCTGATATCGATTACGCAACGTCTGAAGCAGCTACTACTTATGGCATCATTGGTGTCAAAGTGTGGGTCTTCAAAGGCGAGGTTCTTGGTGGTTTCAACCCAGTTGAAGAAGCACCAGCACCTAAGCGTAAAGGTAAGGGCAGCAAGTAGGAGATCCGACCATGTTGCAACCAAAACGTACTAAATTCCGCAAGCAGATGACAGGCCGCAACCGTGGTCTGGCGCTGAACGGTAACAAGGTAAGCTTCGGCAGCTTTGGTCTCAAAGCCGTTGGTCGTGGTCGTTTGACTGCGCGCCAGATTGAAGCCGCGCGTCGTGCGATGACTCGTCACATTAAGCGTCAAGGTAAAATCTGGATCCGGGTTTTCCCAGACAAGCCGATTACCGGTAAGCCGCTTGAAGTTCGTATGGGTAAAGGTAAAGGTAACGTTGAATACTGGGTTGCCCAGATTCAGCCTGGTAAAGTCCTGTACGAAATGGATGGCATTCCAGAAAATCTGGCACGTGAAGCATTTGCACTTGCAGCTGCGAAACTGCCGATTCAAACCACCTTTGCAATTCGGACGGTAATGTAATGAACGCCAGCGAACTACGTGAAAAGAGCGTTGAAGAGCTGAACGCTGAAATGCTGAACCTCCTCCGTGAGCAGTTTAATCTGCGCATGCAGAAGAGCACCGGTCAGCTGTCTCAGACTCACCTGCTCAAAAATGTGCGTCGCGATATCGCGCGCGTGAAAACTGTGTTGAAACAGAAGGCAGGTGCGTAAATGAGCGAATCAGTAATTCGTACACTGCAGGGTACTGTGGTTGGTGACAAGATGGACAAGTCCATCACTGTTGCTATCGAGCGTAAGGTAAAGCACCCGATCTACGGGAAGTATATCAAGCGTACCACTAAGCTGCATGTACACGACGAAGACAACCAGTGTAAAACCGGTGACAAAGTTTCAATCAAAGAATGTCGTCCACTGTCTAAGACTAAGTCTTGGGTATTGGTTGATATCTTGGTTAAAGCCTAAATCGACACACTGTTGACGATAAATAAGGGCTCCAAAAAGGAGCCCTTATTTTTTTCTATTCAAGGCCGCTTACCGGTGGTATACTGCTGCGCCTTTTCGAAGGTAAGGCAGCCCAATTACGGTGAGTAATTGGCTATTTGAAGTAAATAGCGGAGCACTGAAATGATCCAGATGCAGACTATGCTAGATGTCGCTGATAACAGCGGCGCTCGTAGCGTACAGTGTATTAAGGTCCTCGGTGGTTCGCACCGCCGCTACGCGAATATCGGCGACATCATTAAAGTTACTGTTAAGGAAGCAATTCCGCGCGGTAAGGTTAAAAAAGGTGATGTCCTGAACGCGGTGGTTGTGCGCACCAGGAAGGGCGTGCGTCGTCAGGATGGTTCTCTGATCCGTTTTGACAACAACGCCGCTGTGTTGCTAAACACGCAACACGCGCCCATCGGTACTCGTATTTTTGGCCCTGTGACACGTGAACTTCGTACGGAGAAGTTTATGAAAATCGTGTCTCTGGCTCCAGAAGTACTGTAAGGAGAACTTAGATGGCAGCAAAAATCCGTAAAAATGACGAAGTGATCGTTCTGGCCGGTAAAGACAAAGGTAAGCGTGGCAAAGTCACTAGCGTACTAGCGTCTGGCAAAGTGATTGTAGAAGGCGTCAACTTGATCAAGAAGCACCAGAAGCCTAACCCGCAACTGCAGGTTCAGGGTGGTATTGTTGAGAAGGAAGCCGCAATTGACGTTTCTAACGTCGGTATCTACAACGCAGCGACTGGTAAGGCCGATCGTGTAGGTTTCAAGGTTGAAGACGGTAAGAAAGTACGTGTCTTCAAATCTTCTAACGAAGTAATAGCTTAATCTGGAGTGTACGATGGCGAAACTGCATGATTTCTATAAAGAGTCGGTAGTGCCTGAACTGATGAAAGAGTTCAGTTACAGCAGCATCATGCAAGTCCCTCGGATTGAGAAGATCACCCTTAATATGGGTGTCGGCGAGGCATTGGCTGACAAGAAACTTTTGGAAAACGCGCAGGCAGATATGCAGGCGATCGCTGGACAGAAGCCAATTGTTACCAAAGCGCGCAAGTCAGTAGCGGGTTTCAAAATCCGTGAAGGCTATCCGATTGGCTGCAAGGTAACCCTACGTGGCGAACGTATGTGGGAGTTCTTTGAACGCCTAGTATGTATTGCTATGCCCCGTATTCGTGATTTCCGTGGTGTAAGCCCGAAATCATTCGACGGACGTGGCAACTACAGCATGGGTGTTCGCGAGCAAATAATCTTCCCTGAAGTCGATTTCGACAAGGTAGACAAAGTACGCGGTATGGATATTACCATTACCACTACTTCTGGTACCGATGAGGAAGCACGTGCTCTGCTGGCTGCCTTTAACTTCCCGTTCCGCAAGTAAGGTGTAGGGTTATGGCAAAATCTTCGATGAAAGCGCGTGAAGCAAAACGCGCCAAGTTGGTTGCCCAGTACGCTGAAAAGCGTCAGGCACTGAAAGCGATTATCGCTAGCCCAGATAGCTCTGATGAAGAGCGCTGGGATGCAAGCCTTAAGCTGCAAAGTCTTCCGCGTGATTCCAGCGCATCACGTCAACGTAACCGTTGTCGTGTGACTGGTCGCCCTCACGGTTTTCTACGCAAGTTCGGCATGAGCCGTATCAAATTGCGTGAAGCTGCGATGCGTGGTGAAGTTCCAGGCCTTCGTAAGGCCAGCTGGTAAGCACAGGAGAAAGCAGATATGAGCATGCAAGATCCGATTGCAGATATGTTCACTCGTATCCGTAACGGCCAGTCTGCCAACAAGATTTCGGTGACTATGCCTTCATCTAAGCTGAAGACTGCTATCGCAGCAGTTCTGAAGCAAGAAGGTTACATCGCTGATTTCAGTGTGTCAGAGGGTCCGAAAGCGGAACTCGAGATCGCCCTACGTTATTTCGAGGGCAAACCGGTCGTAGAGACCATTCAACGTGTAAGTCGTCCAGGTCTTCGTATCTATAAGAAGAAAGACGAGTTGCCGAAGATCCTTGACGGCCTTGGTGTCGCCATTGTCTCTACTTCTCAAGGCCTGATGTCAGACCGTGCTGCTCGCAAAGCGGGTATGGGCGGCGAGATCATTGGCTACGTGGCGTAACAGGAGGTAGGAAATGTCTCGAGTAGCAAAAGCACCCGTTACCATTCCTGCCGGCGTAGAAGTTACGCTGAAGGGCCAGGATCTGACGGTTAAAGGTAGCAAAGGCACTTTGAATTGCACTTTCAATGACGCAGTTGTAGCGAAGCAGGACGACAACGTTCTGACTTTTGCACCTGTTGAAGGAGCTGCTGGTGCCAATGCGCAAGCCGGTACCGCACGTGCACTTGCCAACAACATGGTCGTTGGTGTGAGCGAAGGGTTTACCCGTAAATTACAACTGGTTGGTGTGGGTTATCGTGCCCAAGCCAAAGGTAAGGTTCTGAACCTTAGCCTTGGTTTCTCTCACCCAGTTGAATACGCTCTGCCAGAAGGCGTTACTGCCGAGTGTCCAAGTCAGACCGAAGTGGTTCTGACAGGTGCTGACAAGCAGTTGGTCGGCCAGGTGGCTGCAAATATTCGCGCATACCGTAAACCAGAGCCTTATAAAGGCAAAGGTGTTCGTTATGCTGACGAAAACGTGCGCCGTAAAGAGGCTAAGAAGAAGTAAGGTAAGACGATGGATAAGAAAGCATCTCGACTGCGTCGCGCGACTCGCGCACGCAAGAAAATCCAGGAGCTGGGTGCCGCACGTTTGGTGGTTCACCGTACTCCTCGTCATATCTACGCTCAGGTTATCGCACCTACTGGTAGTGAAGTGCTGGCAGCAGCATCCACTGCAGAGAAGGCGGTACGTGAGGAGCTGAAAGGCACCGGTAACGTAGAAGCTGCCAAGGCAATTGGTAAGCTGGTTGCTGAGCGTGCGGTAGAGAAAGGTATCGAAGTAGTTGCCTTTGACCGTAGTGGCTTCAAGTATCACGGCCGTATCGCAGCGCTAGCGGAAGCAGCGCGCGAAGCGGGCCTTAAGTTCTAGGAGTAGATCATGGCGAAAGTAGAACAACAGCAAAGTGATCTGAATGAAAAGCTGATTGCCGTTAACCGCGTATCAAAAGTGGTTAAAGGTGGTCGCATCTTCAGTTTCACAGCATTGACTGTCGTAGGCGACGGCAATGGTCGCGTCGGTTTCGGTTATGGTAAAGCACGTGAAGTGCCAGCAGCTATCCAGAAAGCTATGGAAAAAGCGCGCCGTAACATGAACACTGTTCAGCTTAATGGCAACACCCTGTACCACCCTGTTAAGGGTCGTCACACAGGTTCGCGTGTTTACATGCAGCCTGCGTCAGAAGGTACAGGTATCATCGCCGGTGGTGCGATGCGTGCCGTTCTAGAAGTGGCTGGCGTACAAAACGTTCTTGCAAAGGCATATGGTTCAACTAACCCAATCAACGTGGTTCGCGCTACGATTGATGGTTTGGTTGGTATCAAGTCGCCAGAGCAAGTTGCCGCTAAACGCGGTCTGACCGTCGAACAAATTCTGGGGTAAGACACCATGGCAAAGAAAACTGTCAAAGTGACCCAGACCCGCAGCGCTATCGGTCGTTTGCCGAAGCACAGAGAGACCCTTAAAGGTCTTGGTCTGCGTCGAATTGGTCACACTGTAGAACTGGAAGACACGCCATCAGTACGCGGCATGATCAACCAGCTGTATTACATGGTTAAGGTGGAGGGGTAATCTGATGCGTCTTAATACTCTATCACCTGCCGCTGGTGCAAAGACTCCTGCCAAGCGTGTTGGCCGTGGTATCGGTTCCGGTCTGGGTAAGACTGGTGGCCGTGGTCACAAAGGTCAAAAATCACGTTCAGGCGGCGGCGTTCGCGTAGGTTTTGAAGGCGGTCAGATGCCTTTGAAACAGCGTTTGCCTAAGTTCGGCTTTACTTCACGTAAGTCTTTAGTGACTGATGAAGTACGTCTGAATGAGATTGCCAAAGTAGAAGGCGACGTAGTGTCTCTGGAAACTTTGAAAGCAGCTGGTCTGGTGAGAAAAAACATCAAACACGTGAAAGTCGTACTGTCTGGCGAAATCAGCCGTGCAGTTAACGTACAAGGTCTGCGGGTAACCAAAGGCGCACGTGCTGCAATTGAAGCCGCTGGCGGCTCAATCGCAGAATAATTCGAAGTAGGAAAGTACTTATGGCAAAGCCAGGGTTGGATACCAAGAGTCAAGGCGGCGGACTGAGCGAATTAAAGCAACGTCTTCTGTTTGTGATTGGCGCAATTATTGTGTTCAGGGCAGGTTCTTTTGTGCCTATTCCTGGCATTGACGCCGCAGTACTGGCTGATCTGTTCGAACAGCAAAAAGGTACCATCGTGGAGATGTTTAACATGTTCTCCGGTGGCGCCTTGGAGCGTGCCTCGATCTTAGCGCTTGGTATCATGCCGTATATTTCGGCGTCGATTATCATGCAGCTGCTGACAGTTGTTAGCCCACGACTCGCTGAATTGAAAAAAGAAGGCGAATCAGGACGTAAGAAGATTAGCCAATACACCCGTTATGGGACACTTGTATTAGCAACTTTTCAAGCGTTTGGGATTGCAACCGGTTTACCGAATTTGATGCCTGGCCTGGTGATTACACCGGGCTTTGGTTTCACTTTCACAGCGGTAGTCAGTTTAGTAACAGGCACCATGTTCCTCATGTGGTTGGGTGAACAGGTCACCGAACGTGGTATTGGTAACGGTATTTCAATCCTGATTTTTGCAGGTATTGTTGCCGGCCTACCTACCGCAATCGGCCAGACAGCAGAGCAGGCTCGCCAAGGCGAGATCCAGCCTCTGTTACTGTTGTTGATTGCTGCGGTTATCTGCGCAGTCACCTACTTTGTAGTATTTGTTGAACGTGGCCAACGCCGCATAGTGGTTAACTATGCTAAGCGCCAGCAGGGACGTAGAGTCTTTGCCGCGCAAAGCACCCACTTGCCGCTTAAGTTGAACATGGCCGGGGTTATCCCACCGATCTTTGCTTCTAGCATCATCCTATTTCCAGGCACGCTGGCTCAGTGGTTTGGACAGAATGAATCCTTAGGATTCCTGCAGGATGTATCGCTGGCATTGTCACCGGGGCAGCCACTCTATGTAATGTTGTATGCAGCAGCGATTATCTTCTTCTGTTTCTTCTATACCGCGTTGGTGTTTAACCCGCGCGAGACAGCTGAAAACCTGAAGAAGTCCGGTGCTTTCATTCCAGGTATTCGCCCGGGTGAACAGACATCACGTTACATCGATAAGGTTATGACTCGCTTAACACTGGCAGGCGCGCTGTATATCACGTTCGTTTGTTTGGTTCCTGAGTTCATGATGATTGCGTGGAGCGTACAGTTCTACTTCGGTGGTACATCATTATTGATTATCGTCGTGGTTATCATGGATTTCATGGCACAGGTTCAAACTCATTTGATGTCTCATCAATATGACTCGATCCTGAAGAAAGCCAACCTTAAAGGCTATAGCCGTTAAGTTGGCGTACGGAGTGAAAAATGAAAGTTCGCGCATCCGTTAAGACCATGTGTCGTAACTGCAAAGTGATCAAACGCAATGGCGTAGTTCGCGTAATTTGCAGTGAGCCGAAGCATAAGCAACGGCAAGGTTAGTAGTATCTGGTGATGGTGTGGCCAAATGGCCCGCCATCTTAGTTTGCAAATGGCCGAATGGTTGAGTATCCTTACGGGCTTTTCAACCAATAGCCAACGAATAGGAGATGTGTTAGTGGCCCGTATCGCTGGCATTAACATCCCTGATCATAAGCACGCAGTCATTGCCCTGACTGCTATTTATGGCATCGGTAAAACCCGCGCTCAGCAGATCCTTGTTGAGTCAGGCATTGCCGAGAGCACTAAAATAAGTGATCTGGACGAAACACAAATCGATAGACTTCGCGAAGTAGTCGGTCAGTACTCTGTTGAGGGTGACCTGCGCCGTGAAGTTTCAATGAACATTAAGCGTCTGATGGACCTCGGTTGTTACCGCGGCCTTCGTCATCGCCGAAGCTTGCCTCTACGTGGTCAGCGCACTAAGACAAATGCGCGTACCCGTAAAGGTCCACGCAAACCGATTCGTAAGTAAGCGGGGGGGAATCTATTATGGCTAAAGCTCCAGCTCGCACTCGTAAGCGTGTAAAAAAGCAGGTTGCTGACGGAATGGCGCACATCCATGCGTCTTTCAACAATACTATCGTAACCATTACTGACCGTCAGGGTAACGCTCTGTCATGGGCCACTGCTGGTGGTTCAGGTTTCCGTGGTTCACGTAAGTCCACTCCGTTTGCTGCCCAGGTAGCTGCGGAACGCGCCGGTGTTGCCGCGCAGGAATATGGTTTAAAGAACCTTGAAGTGTTCGTGAAGGGCCCAGGTCCTGGCCGTGAATCAGCGATTCGCGCATTGAACGCAGCGGGTTATCGCATCACTAATATTACTGATGTGACACCTATTCCTCATAACGGTTGCCGTCCGCCTAAAAAGCGTCGCGTGTAACGGCGTTTTAGGACCGATTGGAGAAAGAACATGGCAAGATATTTGGGTCCAAAACTCAAACTTAGCCGTCGTGAGGGCACCGACCTTTTCTTGAAAAGTGGTGTTCGCGCGATCGATAGCAAGTGCAAGATCGATAACGTACCTGGTCAACATGGTGCGCGTAAAGGTCGTCTTTCAGACTATGGCGTACAGCTGCGTGAAAAGCAGAAAGTTCGTCGTCTGTATGGCGTCTTAGAAAAGCAGTTCCGTAATTACTATGGCGAGGCAGCTCGTATCAAAGGTAATACCGGTGAAAACCTGCTTCAGTTGTTAGAAGGCCGTCTGGACAATGTTGTTTACCGCCTCGGTTTCGCCGCTACTCGCGCCGAAGCTCGTCAGTTGGTAAGCCACAAGGCTATTGAAGTTAACGGTCGTGTGGTAAACATTCCATCGTTTGCCGTTAAGCCAAACGACGTGATTAGCGTTCGTGAAAAGTCCAAGAAGCAGGCTCGAATCAAGGCTGCTCTCGAACTGTCTGAGCAGCGCGAGAAGCCCACCTGGATCGAAGTAGATGCAGCGAAACTAGAAGGTACTTATAAGCGCCTTCCAGAGCGCAGCGACCTGTCTGCTGATATCAACGAACAGTTGATTGTCGAGCTTTACTCTAAGTAAGGCCAGATCCAAGTCTTAAGAGAGGACACAATGCAGGGTTCTGTTACAGAATTTCTCAAGCCGCGGTTAGTCGACATAGACGCCATCGATGCGTGTCGCGCGAAAGTTACACTCGAGCCGCTCGAGCGTGGCTTTGGACACACTTTAGGTAATGCGCTACGTCGGATTTTGCTATCGTCAATGCCCGGCTGTGCCGTCACCGAAGTTGAAATCGATGGTGTTCAGCACGAGTACAGCAGTAAAGAAGGCGTGCAGGAAGATATTATTGAAATCCTGCTTAACCTGAAGCAGCTAGCCGTTCGTTTGGATGGTAAAGATGAGGCCGTGCTGACTCTGACTAAGGGTGGTGCGGGCCCTGTTGTTGCTGGTGATATCGTTCATGATGGCGATGTTGCTATTGCAAACCCGGAGCACGTGATCTGCACGTTAACCGGCGAAGGTGAAATTAGCATGCGCATTAAGGTCGAGCGCGGTCGTGGTTATGTACCATCGACAGCTCGTGCCAACAGCGATGAAGATGAGCGTCCAATTGGTCGCTTGCTGCTAGACGCATCGTTCAGCCCGGTTGCTCGCATCGCCTATAATGTAGATGCAGCACGTGTAGAACAGCGCACTAACCTCGATAAACTGGTAATCGATATGGAAACTAACGGCACAATTGAGCCGGAAGAAGCCATTCGTCGTGCCGCTACCATCTTAGCTGAACAGCTGGATGCGTTTGTCGAGTTGCGTGACATCAGTGAGCCGGAGCAAAAAGAAGAGAAGCCGGAGTTTGATCCGATTCTTCTGCGTCCTGTCGATGACTTGGAGCTGACAGTACGCTCTGCTAACTGTTTGAAGGCAGAAGCGATCCATTACATTGGTGACCTGGTTCAGCGTACAGAAGTTGAACTCCTCAAGACCCCGAACCTCGGTAAGAAATCACTTACTGAAATTAAAGATGTTCTGGCGTCACGCGGACTTTCGCTCGGTATGCGTTTGGAAAACTGGCCTCCAGCCAGTCTTTCAGACAGAGACTGATCAGGTTGCGTGGTCACAGATTTAGTGAGAAGGATATAGATCATGCGCCATCGTAAGAGTGGTCGTCAGCTAAATCGCAACAGCAGCCACCGTCAAGCCATGTTTCGTAACATGGCCGGTTCGCTAGTTCGTCACGGTGTTATTAAAACCACCGTTGCGAAAGCGAAAGAGTTGCGTCGCGTAGTTGAACCTCTGATCACATTGGCTAAGGCCGATAGTGTTGCAAACCGTCGTTTAGCGTTTGCTCGTACACGTGATCAAGAAGTTGTAGGCACCCTGTTCAATGAACTGGGTCCTCGCTATCAGGAACGTCCAGGTGGTTACACCCGTATCCTGAAGTGCGGCTACCGTGCCGGAGACAATGCCCCGATGGCTTACATCGAGCTTGTTGACCGTCCAGTAGTTGAAGAAGCTGACGTTGAAAACGAAGTAGAAGCTAACGCTGAATAAGCGAGTGGACACTTTAAGGAAAAGCCGGGCATTGCCCGGCTTTTTTATTTCTGTTTATTGTCGAAGTAATAGCTGATCCGTGTTCGTGGATTAAGATACTCATATACTTCGGGCTTTAGGCGTCGAGGCGGTAACGCTTTGGCAATTGAAAAATCCACTTCCTCTAAATTTATGATCGTGGCTTCGGTTCTCGGGATCCCCGGATCGTATAGCAGGATATTTGGATAGAGCAGCTTAGTTTGGTTTACTGATATGACTAAGCCTACCTGTTTATTACTCAATTGGACGATTGTCCCTGGCGGGAACACGCCTAAGTGTTTCACCATCAGCTCGATATCTTCAGCCGCAAATTTTGCTTTGCACGACTTAAAGATATAGGACAGCGCCGAGTAAGGTGTACGAGCCTTGCTTATGTCATGAGGATGGCACAGCGTGTCATATTCATTTACTAGTGCAACAAGGAGGCTCGATGGCTTCAAGTTATCCTTGGTTAAGCCTTTGGGATAGCCACTGCCATCAGCATATTCATGATGCTGGGCAATAATGGTGTTTGATAGCTCTGGTAAGTTTTCTCCTTGGGCAAGCAGTTGGACGCTGTATTGTGGGTGCAGCTTTAAGAAATTCTCTTCCGCGGTATTTAGTGGTGTTTTTTTATTTAGGATTTGGCTTGGCACCTTCATCTTACCGATGTCGTGAAATAACCCCGCCATGCCGATAGCGGTCATCTCCTCTTTATCTAGTCCTTTAGACTTCGCAAGAAGCATGCTCAGCACTGACACATTCAGGGAGTGGTAGTATAAATTCTCTCCCTCCTTTGTCTCGTTCATGAGGTGCAGAACCATCTCATCTTGAGCCAACAGTGTTTCTACCATGCCATCGACAAGCTCTTTAGCTTCGGTGATAGCATTCAACGGTCGAGACGTCACTTTCGACATAACAGCACGGACTTGCGCTACGGATTGCTCAAAGGCCTTTTCGCAGCGCTGCATATCGCGACGATAATCCTGCAGCGCTTCGATGCGCTGTTCTTTTTCCTCTTTAAGTGCTTGCAGTGCTGTTTTGTCATCTGCAGATACCGGCACAATATCTACATCGGTACCTAAAGGTGCAGCATCACTCTTGTCGGGCATCACTATCACATGGCTGATGCCGAGCTGTTTTATGAGAGCTATCTGACCTTCATCTTTGATCTTGAAGCTATTGAAGAGAAAAGGGTGGTTCCGCCAGCTCAAAGGCAAACGTATATAGAGACCCTTTTGCAGGCGATGTACCGAGAGTTTAATACCTTTCATTGTTGCCGCTGCTTATATGGACTGACTTAATGCTAATACACGGTTCTTAAAGGGAAAAGGTTGAAGCGTTAAGTTTGCAATGTGAGCACGTTTTTTGTTGCTTTGCTCATAACTTGAGCGAACAGAAAAAAGATCCGCAATAAGCGTTGACGGCAGGATTAATCTCCCTATAATGCCGCCTCACTCGCTCAGGGCGAGGCAGCGGGAAGAAACGGACGGTTTAAGTTTTTATCTTTCTTCTGGTCACTTGGTAAAAAAGATGTTTTTACTGGGTTGACAGCGGGGCTGAGAAGCGTAGAATGCGCAGCCCTTGCCGCGGACAACGAATGCGTTGACCGGGCAGCCAAGCTAAGGTTTGGCGAGATGCAACAGCATCGTTCTTTAACAATTTGGTCAGACAATCTGTGTGGGCGCTCACGGGTGTTGAAGTAATCAAAGATTATTCAACGAAAC
>NZ_SHLY01000001.1:1107021-1293489 GCF_004284785.1 Corallincola spongiicola | reverse complement strand
GCGGCAATGCGCAAGCTGACTCATATTTGCTTCGGCGTGCTTAAGCACCAGAGCGAGTATCAGCCTCAAACAGCGTGAAAATCACTGCTTGAGGCATGACGAGCAAGATGGTATCTCTCCCCTTGGAGAGGGGGCTAAAAGCATAAGTGATGATGGTTCATTGCTAAAATCAGCCTATTTTCTCTCAAGCTGCCTTGCTTAGATCCCTTCTCCCTTGGCGGGAGAAGGTTAGGATGAGGGGGCTAAAGACTTAGCTAACAAGGGTCTTTGACGCTAAAAAACATACTCCCAATTTACCCAGCCATTCCATACGCCGTCTGAATCTTCATCGGCGTTGTCATATTCTGAATAGGTATAGTCCATACCTACTTCAATGCGGCCATGGAACATAGGCATCAGGTAACTAACGTCTACCTGTTTTGCTTGTTCAGCAATGGGGGCAACGGTGTTTCCTCCAGGTGGTGCTTTGTTTTCATTATCGAAGTTCAGATCCAGATAGCGGAAGTTGCTTTTCCATTGGTGGCCATTACTTGTTATGCCGACAAAGCCTAGAGTGTAACTCTTGGTGTCGTTGTCATAAGTACTACCGATACTACGATCCCAATAGCGGTAGCCACTCTGATATAAGTGGTGTTCGTATGCACAGTTGTATCGACCATTGCACCAAGGGCCAGTGTCAGTGTATTCAAAAAAGGTACGGATCTGGTTGTCAGCGATTTGGAAACTGACATCGACGCCGCCCAAGTAGCTTTTGGCTGAAAAAGGAGGGAATTTACTAATTTCAAAGTTATCTTCGCCCATGGTTTCACCATAGATACCGTAGGGGACGCCCCAAGCGGTGTCGCCCCAGCGAAAATCTAACGCGGCTAATTGGTTACCTGGCTCGTCTTCCGTGCCCGTATTGTCATCACCACCCAGCATGTCACCCCACGTGCTTAGGCTACAGCTTCTGTCATCACCACATATTTGCGCGGAACGGGACATACCTAACTCTAACTGCGGAATCGGCTTGATAGTGGCGCGGAAGGTCCAGAGCAGGGCATCTTCTACGTATCTGTCATCGTCATTGAGGATGCCAACACCTGTTGAGAGGGTCCATGGGCCTAGCCACTCCAATACCGGAAAATCGAATGGTTCGGCATAGTTACGGCTGATCATCATGGTAGGTATTGGCCGGGCGTTACTGCTCATGGTTAATGCCGTGTCCCACCCTGGCCCCCACCATTGATCAATGACTCCGCCAGTGATCGCCCAGTTGCCGATGATCATGCTTAGATAGGAACCGTCTAAACGCAGATCTTCATCATCTTGCGCATCGTAGGCGTAGGTGGCTTTAAGCTTATAGGCGATACGATTGCCCATCCCTTCATGGCTGATAGAGGCTTCGCCTTTCTCTCTGAGTGGTGTACCAAAATGCTGGAAGCGGGCATCATTAGTGGCTGCACCAATCGACAGGCTGGTGACACCTTGCTTGTCGTTTTGCTGGGTAAATGCATGGCGCACTCTGTGTACGGCCATTCGTACACTTTCAGGTTGCTCGCTGATAGAAGCTTGATCTATGTCTCTTATTATTCCACTCCACATTAGTGGAAAGGTGTTAACCGGCACGGTGATCACACCAACGTCAGCGAGCATCTGAATATCGGCACGCAGGTGGATCTCATCCGGCGATATCCAAGGCGCAGCGATGCTATTAATTGATATAACAGAAGAAAGCAGTGCCGCGGCGGCACAGGCGAATATACTTTTTGTCATCGAAGAGTTGCTCAAGAGAGTGACATCCCGTGTCTTATAACTTTTGTGCCTATTGTCGCTTGTTCTACGGATAATGAAAAGCGTGGTCTGCGTCGCTTGGTTTGTTTCTTTGCTGCAGGCAAAATAGCGCAATTGATTCTGGCCTAGGTTGTTTGGGAGGCTGTTTGGCAATTCAGCAGATGAAAGGCGCAATGGCGGCGCTGTTTAATTCAGAGCAACACTTACTGGCATTGCCCGAGCAAGTGGTTGCCGTGCGTCGATTGTGTGTTAATCCAAATTCTGATCTTTATGATGTCGAAGAGACGGTGCTAAAAGATCCGGCGTTTAGTGGGTATTTGTTGAAGCTGGCTAATAGTGCGCTATATGGCACGGGAAAGCAGACTTGCCATCAGGTGGCTGACGCTATTAGAAGAATAGGGATACATGCGGTAGGTGAATTGGCGATGATCTATGCGGCTAAGCAGCTGCACGATGCCCGCTGTTTAGATAGCAATATTGCCCAGCGTATGCGTTTGAATTGGCAGCAAAGTTGGAGCCTAGGGCAGGTTGCCACTGAATTGTATTGGCAACATCGCCATCGCGAACCCGCCAAATGCCGACGCTTAGATGCTTCCGATATTTTGACTGCCGCAGTGATGTCGGGGGTTGGTTCGTTAGCTGTATTGACTGCCGCAGACCAAGTGATCACGCGAAGCGCCAATGATACAGGTGAAGATGAAGCTAGCTTACCACCGCTTAGCCAAGACACTATTGAGGATATGCTTACTTTGAGCAATAAGTACTTGCAGCTAACGCTACAGCGCTGGGGAATGCAAGACGCTTACGCTCAGGCGTTGGTGAAACCTCCGATAGAAGATGGTGAGTTTCACTTCACCCACTACCTTTGGGCGGCCAAACTTTCTACGTCGCCTACCTCTGAACTTGGCCAATGCGAGCGTACTAAGAGTGCACTTAAGCTTCATGGTGTACTGGCAGCATAACCAGCGCTAGTTTCCGCCTTGTGCTTTGTTGGCGTTTACTTATCTCTTTGTCACTTCTCCCTTGGTGGGAGAAGTGATCGATGTTGTAGCTATATCGGCTTTAGCGCCGGGAAGGCTTCTCTTAGTGATGGCATCGGCAGTCGAGGATCTTGCATTCGTTGATCGAATACGAAATCTTGATTCGCGACCACATGCCAATCCATGTTGTGTTTGGTTTTGATTGCGTTAACTACATCAAAAAATGTCCATTGGCGGTTACTGTCGAGCATATAGGTATCGCCAGGCAGTTCATAGGCTTTGACTAAGCCTTTCACAGTTTCATTGATTGCGGAACAGGCGGGATACCAGCACTCGCTCGCGCTAATGGTGCCATTACCTGCCGCTGCTTGCTGGCAAAGGTTTTCCAGCATGTTGTTGCCACCGGGTGTTTCATCTATTTGCCAACCCAGGCGTACGATCCTTGCTGACGGCAACTTATGTCTTATTCCTTGCTCCGCTCGCAGTTTCTCAAAGCCGTAGCCTTCGGCGGCATCTGGTTGGCTGTTGGGGGTGAATGGGCCTATCGCGTGATCGGAAAAAACCATTGCTGTGCTGGTGAATACCAGCTCGATATTGAGCTCTCGGCAGAGGTCAGCTATCTGCAGTGGCCAATCGTGATTGATACGCCAACCTTCATTTTCCAATCCAGTGCTGCTGGACGCGATGGCGAGATGGAAAATAACATCAGGCTTCACTCGCTGCAGGAATTGGTAGCTCTGGTGCCAGTCGTTGACTGTGACACTGTGGCGATCCCAAGGCAGCACCGTCCAACCCTGATTTTTCAGGTGTTGACTTAAATGCTTGCCGAGGGTGCCATTGGCGCCGGTAATAATCGCTTTCATGGTACTCCGCTTTCTATTTATGCAGCGGAGGCAATCTCCGCAATGGAACGAATATAGTTGACGTCAAAAGGGCAGTCTACTTGATGCCGTTGGCAAATTCCGTCAGCTTCAGTCGCGAGCGTTAATACTTCCTGCCAATTGGGTTCCGGTTGCTTAACCGTTTCTGCCACAGCATTCGCTATTTCAGCCAGTCGATTAGCATCGTTTTGCTTGTCCATACCTTACTCCAGTGGTGTCAATATTTCGGCAAATTTGCCAGACACAGGAGTTAAAGCATGCAGCGTGCCAATATTCTTTTTTGTTGTCGAGCCAGTTGCTATTCCCGCTATCGTTGCAGTTAGAAGCCGTAAAGGCCGATGTTCTCCAGAAACACGCGCTTTGGTTGTTTCAGCACATAAAGTACGGCGGCCGCCATATCTTCGACCTGTAACCATCCCGGCGATTGATCGGCGACATTATGTGGGCGTGGTACCTGAACTAGGCCAGGACAGAGACTATGTACTTTGATGCCATCACCGCGCACCTCTTCTTGCAAAGCGGCGGCGAAACCAAGAACGGCAAATTTTGCCGCACAATAGGGGCCAGCATTGGCATAGCCATTCTTAGCGGCCTGTGACGCAATATTGATGATATGGCCGGATTGCCGCGCCCGTAAGTTGGGTAGCACCGCTTGGGTCATTAAGAATGTGCCCTTGGCACAGGTATCCATCACCAGATCCCAATTCTCTTCACTGCACGACTCAATACTATCGCCGACTCCTAGGCCGCTGTTATTGATTAGCCCGTCGATACCTCCAAACACTCGCAGTGCCGCTTGAGCCACTTCCTGAACCTGCTGTTTGTTACGCACGTCGGCCCCGACGCCTATGGCCCTGCCTGGGCCAATAGCGCTTAAGCGCGCGGCCTCTTGCTCCAATAGCTCTGTTCGACGAGAGGTTAGCACCAGGTTCGCACCCTCGGCGATCAGTGCTTCGGCTATTCCCAAGCCAATACCGCTTGCGCCGCCGGAGATGATGATTGTTTTGCCTTGAATTGATTCCATTAGTTAGATCCTCATTGGTTGTCTCTCTAGTATTTTCATCTCTTGAGTGCTAAGTTCAACCCTGTGGTGCGAATTGTCTCGCACTTTGGTTCGAGGTTCGGTTGTGAATTTCGCGTAATGGAGAAAGCGTGTGAGTGAAGAAGCAAGTTTTGCGACGCGTCTGAGGGAGTTAATGGGAGAGCAGAGTGTCAGTGCCTTTGCTCGGCGTGTTGAGTTAAGTGAAAGTCTGGTGCGTAAATATTTGTCCGGCTCGGAGCCTAGCCTGAGTAAAGCCAACCAGATCGCTATGAAAGCGAACTGCTCATTAGAGTGGTTAGCGACCGGCTGTGGCTATGAATATCGTAAGGCCGAAGTGGTGGATATGGAAGCGCTAGAGAAGTCGGTCCAATTAACCATGACCATGGCTGAACAGAATGACCTCAGCGTGGCAAATGAGAAGGTGATGAAGGTTATTGTGGCGACTTATCAATATCTCCGTGCGACGAAGAAGAAAGATGGCTACTTCGATCTTGATGAGGCCACGCCGTTCGTTCGTTATGTCATGGGATTGTGCGATTAGTCAGTGAACGAAGACTTGGATACAGGCCGTTGTTCACTAACCCGTGGGCGTTAGTCAAAGCTATATGAAAGCTTGATCGCATATTCCCAGTTAGTTTCTTCCGCCTCTTCGAAAGGCTCAGAGTCATACTCCACTTCAGCTTCTAGGTGAAGTGCTAACGCTTCAGTGATACCAAACTTAATACCGCCGCTGCCGGTTGCTCTTAAATCACCAAGGTCGTCGAGCACTGGTTGTAAATAGAGCTGGCCGTAGAGGGTGTACGGAAAGGCATCTGCGCGGTCCCACACCCATTTGGCGTAAAAATTTCCACGCCAGTTGTTATTTTCTTCATTTTGACTGTCTGATTCTTCATGTTCAAAGAAGCCCCCAGCCCCTAAGCTAGTGTACAGCTTGCCTTCATCTGATTTGTCTTCAAAGCGCCAGCGAACGCCGCTGCCCAAAAGTTCACGGCTGGAAAGATCATCAAATTTGTCATATTGATATTGAGCAAATAGCTCCCAGTCCAACATCGGGCGGAAAAAATTGTTTTCTGTCCAGCGTCCATGGACAAACAGATCGTCTTCATCCTTAACGTCATTGGTTTCAGCGTAGTTATAGTTGGACAGCAATAACGCTGTTCGTTGCTCTTTTACGTGTCGGAGTATGAGATTAGCAGCGTACTCTTGTTCATCTTTTGTACCTGATTCACCTTCAAGGCCAATGCCGACAGAGCCGCCCCAGCCTTGATTTGGGTTCTCTTTGGTATCGATAGGGGTGATGGCCTGACTGCTGAAGCTTGTGATGAAAAGTAGGCCGCATAAACTGATTGTTCTTATCTTTTGCATGGAAAATTGCGCATCGAGTTAACATCCGAGTTACATCCTATCAGTGTCAATTTTGAAGAAAAGTGAAAAAGCAGGATGTTCTAATTATTAGAACGAAAATGGCTATTTTTTACGATTTTATCCGGTAAATTAGCTTGTATTATAGAGACTCCAGATAAGGAGCAACCCGATGAAAAAACTACTTGTACTGAACAACAGCATTCTTGCAGAGCAGAGTCAATCGAGCCAATTGACACACCATTACGTTGAGAAGTGGTTGGCGGCGCATGCCGATGGTGTTGTGATCTCTCGTGATCTCGGCTTAGAGCCGATCCCTCACCTAGATGGAAAGATGTTGTCAGCGTGGTCTACGCCTGTAGAGGAGAGAAGTCCTGAACAGCGGCAATTGGCATTGATCAGTGATCAACTCATTGAAGAGTTAATGGCTGCAGATGAAGTGGTGGTTGGTATGCCTATGTATAACTTTGGTGTGCCGTCAGGCTTTAAGGCTTGGATTGATCATATTGCCAGAGCCGGAGTGACGTTTCGCTATACAGAAAGTGGGCCTGAAGGATTGCTCAATAATACAAAGGTGATTGTCGCTGCAACCCGTGGCGGTTTGTATGCCGGTACGGAAAAAGACACACAAACACGCTATCTAACTGATGTATTGTCATTTTTGGGGCTTACCGATGTAGCGTTTGTATATGCTGAAGGGCTGGCGATGGGGGCAGACGGTGCCGCCGAAGCAATGACTAAAGCTAAGAATGCTTTGGTGGGGTTAGCTCAGCGCTAATAAAAACAGCGGCCATTTGGCCGCTGTTTTTATTTAGAGCACGTAACCTATATTGCGTGCTTTGCGTATTCCGCTATTAGTAAGATTCGTTGTGAACACCTACAGAGCGACCAGATGGATCATTCAGGTTCTGGAAGCTTTCATCCCACTTTAAGGCTTCCGGTGTTGAACAAGCGACAGACTTGCCATGTGGAACCGTGCGGAGAACGCTTTCATTGTTACCGAAGTGTTCTTCAAATATCTGGCGGTACATGATCGCTTCTTTGCTGTCTGGGGTGTTGATCGGGAAGCGGAACTCGACATTTTCCAACTGTTGGTCAGAGATCTCCGCGTCAGCAATCTCTTTCAGAGTATCGATCCAAGAGTAGCCAACGCCATCAGAGAACTGCTCTTTTTGACGCCAAGCAACGCTTTCTGGCAGATAGTGAGCAAAACACTCACGGAGTACCTGCTTCTCGATCTTATCGCCTCGACACATCTTGTCTTCTGGATTGATGCGCATCGCTACGTCCAGGAACTCTTTATCCAGGAATGGTACGCGTGCTTCTACACCCCAAGCAGCCATCGACTTATTGGCACGAAGGCAATCAAATAGATTTAGTTTTTCCAGTTTGCGGTTTAACTCTTCGTGAAACTCTTTTGAGTTAGGTGCTTTGTGGAAATAGAGGTAGCCACCAAATATCTCATCAGCGCCTTCACCGGATAACACCATCTTAATACCCATGGCCTTAATCTTACGAGCCATCAAGTACATAGGGGTTGATGCACGAATGGTGGTGACATCATAAGTTTCGAGGTGATAGATCACGTCGCGTACGGCATCTAAGCCTTCTTGTACGGTAAAGTGGATCTCGTGGTGCTGGGTGCCAATATGGTTAGCCACTTCGCGGGCAGCTAATAGATCGGGAGAGCCCTCTAAACCAACCGCAAACGAGTGCAGACGCGGCCACCAGGCTTCTGATTCTTCATTGTCTTCGACGCGGCGTGCAGCGTACTTATGGGCAACGGCAGAGATCACTGATGAATCAAGGCCACCAGAAAGCAGTACTCCGTAAGGTACGTCAGACATCAGTTGACGTTTAACGGCGGCTTCAAGAGCAGAACGCAGATCTTCACGGCTAGTGCTGTTATCTTTCACAGCATCGTAACTTTGCCAGTCACGTTTATAGTAAGGGCGGATTTCACCCTCTTCGCTACTCAGATAGTGTCCAGGAGGGAAGGTTTCTACTTTATTACATACCGGTGTCAGCGCTTTTAGCTCTGAAGCAACGTAAAAATTGCCATGCTCGTCCCAGCCGATATACAACGGGATGATACCTATGTGATCACGGGCGATCAGGTAGCTGTTCTTCTCTGCATCGTAGAGGGTGAAGGCAAACATGCCATTCAGGTCGTCGATGAAGTTAATCCCTTTCTCTTTATACAGAGCCAGGATCACTTCACAGTCTGATTTTGTTTGAAACTGGAAGTCGACGTTCAGTTCGGCTGCCAATTCTTTGTGGTTATATATCTCACCATTCACTGCGAGTGCGTGAGTTTTTTCCGGGTTCAGCAACGGCTGGGCACCGGTATTGACGTCAACAATCGACAAACGTTCGTGGGCCAATATTGCGTTATCATTTGCGTAGATGCCTGACCAGTCAGGGCCACGGTGGCGCATTAGCTTAGAAAGCTGTAATGCCTGCTTACGCAACTCTGCCGGGTCGGTCTTTATGTCAAGAATGCCGAAAATAGAACACATACCGTTCCCTGTCTCCTGAATACGTCTCTGATGGGTGTGGGCACTGACTTTAGCACATTGCCCACAGACCAGTAATGGTCTTAGCACTCTGCCATTCTATGGGTAAAAATCAAGTAAAAAGTCACTTTGAGCGCATAAATATGTAGTTTTTATGCAGTTGCGGTGAAAAATAGCGGCGGAGGGGGATAAACAACGGTCAAGGTAACAAAGGCTACCTTGACCGTTTTAGAATAACAAGATTACTGCACGTTTTCAGCGTCGCTAAACATGCCTTGGAACAGCACGCTGGACAGGTAACGTTCAGCTGAGCTTGGCAGGATCACAACAATATTCTTATCCTTGAACTCATCTGTTTCAGCAAGGCGCTTCGCAGCAACTACTGCTGCACCTGAACTGATACCAGCCAAGATCCCTTCTTCTTCCATCAGGCGGCGAGCCATATCAATGGCATCAGCACTATTGACCTGCTCAACACGGTCGACCATCTCCAGATCTAAGTTACCAGGAATAAAGCCTGCACCGATACCTTGGATCTTGTGTGGGCCAGGTGTTAAATCTTCGCCCGCTTTTGCTTGCGCAATCACTGGAGATTCAACAGGCTCAACAGCAACAGTGACGACGTCTTTGCCTTTTTCCAGCTTCAGATAACGGCTCACACCTGTGATAGTACCGCCGGTACCCACACCTGCGATAAATACATCAACTTCACCGTCTGTGTCTTCCCAGATCTCAGGGCCTGTGGTTTTTACATGGATCTCAGGGTTAGCTGGGTTATCAAACTGCTGTAGTAAAACAACTTTATCCGGGTTCGCGTCACGGATCTCTTCAGCTTTGGCAACGGCACCTTTCATACCTTTGGCACCGTCTGTCAGTACCACTTTGGCACCCAGAGCAACTAACAACTTACGGCGTTCCAGGCTCATGGTGTTTGGCATGGTCAGGGTCAGCTTGTAACCTCTTGCCGCAGCAACGAAGGCCAGCGCGATGCCGGTGTTGCCAGAAGTGGGTTCAACCAACTCTTTATCTTTTGTCAGTTCGCCACGCTTTTCAGCATCCCAAATCATGTTAGCGCCGATACGGCACTTAACACTGAAGCTTGGGTTACGGGCTTCAACTTTTGCAAATACATTACCGCCGGTCACGCGGTTCAGTTTTACCAGCGGCGTACGGCCGATAGTTTGAGAATTATCTTCGTAGACTTTCATGGATCCGATCCCTTGTGTTCCGACTTATTGGATTTGTACGGGGTCAAGCATACTCAACCAAACCAAATAATATAAAGGTATATTTTGTTATATCGTTATTGCATAAGCGAATAGAACTTATTTCGCCGAAATAGTTCCGCAATGGTGAGATAAATCATGCTGTTGCTTATGCCCTCATATTATCTGAGGACATAAGTGATCATTGCGACGGCGGCGAGCACAAAGATGACAACCTCAACGGCGGTGACAATCAATGCGCTGCGGCTGTAGGGCTCTTCAGCATAAAGCTGGCTATCTGGTGTAGGTTCATCAGCACAAGGGTGCTCCAGCCGTTCAGCAATGGATTGGCTGAGAGCGGGAGAGGTTATGTTGGCATGGCTCTGTGATGTGGCTTGTTGTGGTGTCGTTGCTTTTATATCCGCAACGGTTGACGCTGGATCTGTCTCAATTGCAACGGCTTTTTCTACTTCGACTTTGGCTTCAGTTTCAGCTTTTTTTATTTCCGGCTGTGTTATCTCTTGCAGGCTTCTCTGGGTGAGAAGAATTTCATCTTCTAAGCCATCGCTGTTGTGTAGTGGCTGCGCTTTTGGCTTTTCTGCCTCGTTCGTTGTCGCGGTAGATGGTTGGCTTGGCTCACCAGCAGCGTCCGGTTTTCGCTCACCTGTTTCAGCTGTTTTTTGCTCTTGTTCTTGTGCTTGTTCGTCGCTTGCCGCTTTTGTTTGCGGTTCTTTAGGCGCTACAGCGTCGTTGGTTTGAGTGGTTTTCGCCGACTTATCAGTTTTGGTTGTTTCGCTACTGTCACCATTGATCTGTTTTACCTGCGCCGTAGGCGCGGTAGAAGCCAGCGGTTGTTCATTTATGCTCGACTCATCTTTATCTGCCTTGTTTTTTGTCTTACTCAGCGCAGGCTTGTCAGTTGTTTTATTACTCTCTTTTTTAACTGCCGGTTTGGCCGTGGCGGCTGGTTGACTCAAGAGCGTATGCAGTTTGGCGATCAGTTCGTTAACTGCACTTTGTGATTTTTCTCGGTCGAAAATAGTGAAGCGAGAGAGTTGCGGTAAGCGCACCAGTACTCTGGCTGCAGCCCCTTTGCCAAGAGGATAAACTTTGGCACTGATGTTACCCCAGTTTAGCTTAATGGTGTCGACATCAGCTTGCTTTAGCGCTTCGCCACTGAGGATCTCGTAGAGATCGGTGGCGGTGTGATCATCAATACATATCACGATCTTGGCGTTTAGCGGTGGCAGTATCTCCGCCCACAATTTTTTCGCGAACTGGTGCGCATCTGCCTCATTGTGGAGGGTGTCAGCACTGGTCGCGCGGAAAGGGATGTAGTGCGCGGTCATACTGCGTTGTAGCAGTGCATCGCCAGAGCAATAGAATAATCGGGCAAATTGACGAAACATGGCCTGAACCTGCTTCTGTAACGGCGCGCGCCCTATGGCATGGTTGCCCCACTGCTCCGTCGCAAAAATACTGCCTTGCTCTGCACTTGCAGAAAAAACTGTGTCCGGATGGTATTCGGTGAGCGGCAGAGGGGTGAAGAAGATAATGTCGGCCCCTTTCTTGAAGGTGTTTTTTGGCGAAGTGAGAAACTGCCACCCCTCAGAGTGTCCCTGTGCGTCGTAGGCATGCTGAATTCTTTCACTGGCAAGCTTGAATACCCTGGTTTGGGGCATGAATGGCTCCGTCAACAATCAATCCGTAGTCTGCCTAAGGTTAATATGAGTTCCACTGTTATTAAAGGGAATTGGCGGTGATATATCTTCAGAGCAAAAAATAACACGCCGGTCGATATTCCGACCGGCGCAAATAAGCGTCGGGAGAACGCGTTGGTAGGAAAGGGAGCATCCATGCTCGACACGAGAGATCAACAACGGGCAGTCCCCGGGCGGTCACCGTGTGTTCCAGCCGCTGATGCGGCAAAGTGTCATGTTGGTTGGCCAAAGGTGCGTCATTACTCATTGGCCGAGTATTCCCAAATATCCGCCGAAGCGAAACTAGCCGACGATAACCAGCACTATCATCAGTGCTGAGATGGCTGCTAGATTTTGAAAACAAAGCATTGTGTTTCTCCTTCGAAATTAGATCTCGATTAGCTTGCTTGTCACAAGCTGGCTATTGGTACACAGATGCTGAAATAGGGTAGGAGGGAAGGCTGAACAGTCTTCCTATTACCGGCAACCCCGCTGTCATAGGTTTCCCCTTAGATCGGTGGCTTTGCGTCCCAGCTTTTCAACTGGTTTGCCTTTATCAGCTATGTAAAATTATTTGACACTTTCTCTTTTTTAGCAAGTCGAAATAGCGCTGTTTGATGGTTCTGTGATCTGTTACGTAAATGTTAACCTCGGTGTTTTTTTAATCGGCCGACGTGACCGACAAGGGGGAGCGACGAGGGGAATTTGACCCAGTAGCTATCTAATCGTTATTGTCTGCTCTCTTCACTGCCACTGCTTGAGAATTGGATGCTCGAACAAATCACGCTGCTGATCGTCTCTTTGATTGCTAATACCTTTTCGGCATTTTCCGGCGGAGGAGCCGGTTTGTTGCAATTTCCGCTACTCATCTTTTTGGGGTTACCGTTTGCGGTGGCTTTGGCAACGCATAAAATCGCCAGTGTGGCGCTGGGCGTTGGTGCATTAGTGCGGCATGCGAAAGAACGTACGCTAACCCTCCGATTGTCACTGGAGATGTTGCTATTCGGCGTACCGGGCGTATTGCTTGGCGCACGTACGATTTTGTCAGTGCCCGAGCAGATGGCACAAACGGCCTTAGGCTGTTTGACGATTGGCTTGGGGCTGTATTCTGCCACTAAGAAGCAGCTGGGAGTGACACAAGTGTTGCGGGCCACTGGCCTGAGGACCTCCGCCATTGGTGGTCTGGGTTTGTTTGTGATCGGTGTGCTGAATGGTTCATTGACGTCGGGAACCGGTTTGTTTGTGACTCTTTGGTTAGTGCTCTGGTATGGCCTCGATTATAAGCGGGCAGTGGCATTTACCTTGGTCTGGGTAGGCGTTGTCTGGAATGGTTCAGGTGCCGTGGTATTAGGTGTGCTTGGGGAAGTGCAATGGAGCTGGTTACCGGCTTTGCTGTTGGGCTCGCTATTGGGCGGCTATTTAGGTGCTCATCTGGCTATTGCCAAAGGGAGCCGGTGGATAAAGCGAGCATTTGAAGTGGTCACTATAGCGGCGGGACTTGCTTTGCTGGCTAAGGTCTATCTGTAGCAGCGAACTCTTCGCAGTTTTGAGGTCGGTAAAAATTAGAAAAAGCCTATGTCATGTTCATGCCATAGGCTTTTTCTGTTTATGCGTCGGCAAATGTCACTGAAACCGCGCTGGCAACCTCTGTTGCACGTGTTAGCGCCTGCTCGATGCTTTCGCCGCGAGCCAAGGCTACGCCCATCCTGCGTGTACCGGCTAGTTCCTGCTTACCAAATAAACGTAGTTGTGCAGTAGGCACTGCCAAGGCATTGGTTAAGTTGCCGAAGATTAGATCCCTGGAGTTCCCTTCGGGTAACAGCACGGCAGATGCGCTAGGACCTCTGTGACTGATTTCGCCAATTGGCAAACCAAGAATCGCTCTTACGTGGAGGGCAAATTCAGACAGATCTTGAGAGATCAATGTCACCATGCCCGTGTCATGGGGGCGTGGTGAGACTTCACTGAACAGTACCTGATCCCCTTTCACAAACAACTCGACACCGTATAGGCCAAAACCGCCGAGGGCTTTCACTACTTTTTCCGCCACGGCTTGAGCGGCTGTCAGCGCCGTTTGGCTCATCTGTTGTGGTTGCCAGCTTTCCCGATAATCGCCATCTTCCTGCCTGTGGCCGATCGGATCACAGAAATGCACACCGTCAGATGCCAATACCGTGAGTAGGGTGATCTCATAATCGAAGTCGACAAACCCTTCAACGATCACGCGGCCACCACCAGCGCGTCCTCCTTCCTGAGCGTACTGCCAAGCGTCGGCGATATCACTGGTTTGGCGGATCACACTCTGACCTTTACCAGAAGAGCTCATGATGGGTTTTATCACACACGGCATGCCAACCGCGGCGACACCAGCAGTGAGTTCTTCCTGCGTATCAGCAAAGCGATAGGGTGATGTGGGGATCTGTAGCTCTTCAGCAGCTAGTCGTCTGATGCCTTCGCGATTCATGGTGAGTTGCGTGGTGCGGGCGTTGGGAACGACTTTTACTCCCTCTTGCTCTAGGGCAATCAAGGTATCGGTGGCGATCGCTTCGATTTCAGGAATTATATAATCCGGTTGTTCTTTCTCGACGATCGCACGCAATGCATCGCCATCAAGCATATCAATGACATAACTACGATGGGCTACCTGCATCGCAGGAGCATCGGCGTAGCGATCGGTGGCGATGGTTTCAACCCCTAATCGCTGTAGCTCGATGACCACCTCTTTGCCTAATTCACCACTGCCCAGCAGCAGTGCTTTGGTGGCGTGAGACGCGCCTGGTGTACCTATCATCCCATGTTCCTTTTCATTCAATAGTGAATTGAAATTTCCGCGACATTATAGCCGTGGTTAGTCTCTTTGAGTTGACTAGGCGCAGTTTCTTTTGCGCATTTTGTTGACGCCGTTGCCTGGCGGCCTGCAGGTAATGGAATTGTCATAGTCATTGCTGGCATGACTGGCTAAACTCCGAACCTTTGATCTTTCGTTGCACCGAATATTCAGGTGTTGGAAATAGGATGAGGGTGGAGAGTTGTTGTGAATGATGTGAAAGGTATTAAGCGGATCGTGAATGCCACCCGATATTCATGGCAGGGTTTTAAAGCTGCATGGCGCGGTGAAGAGGCATTTCGTCAGGAGTTGCTGCTGGTGTTGGTGATGATCCCTGTGGCTATCTGGCTCGGCACCAATGCCGTTGAACGTAGTTTATTGATCGGTTGTTTGTTATTGCTATTGATTGTTGAAATGCTTAATTCTGCGGTAGAAGCGGTGACCGACCGGGTGGGCACAGAACGCCATGAACTTAGTGGCAAAGCTAAAGATATGGGCTCAGCAGCGGTACTCCTTGCACTCATTAATGTTGCTGTGGTGTGGGGGCTGATCGCCTATCAGCGTTTTATCGCCTAGCTTGCCTTGTTTCGCGCTGTAGCAAGCAACAAAGCGTTTAATCGAAGACGCCTTGTTGCTTTTGACCGCGACCTAAGCCAACAAGGTTAGCGGTTTAGTGTGCTCTCTTTGTACTGTTCAACCCACATCGCCGTCGCGCCGCAAACGGCCACAGGCATCACGACTAAGTTAACCAGCGGGATCATGGTGAATAGGGTCACTATGCTGCCAAAGCTTAGGCTGGCGCCTTTCTGCTCGGCTAGTTTTTCTCTCATTACGTGGAACGGTACTTTGTGATTATCAAATGGATAATCGGCATATTGGATAGTCATCATCCAGGCAGTAAATAGGAACCAGATCACCGGTGCAACGGTCTGGCCGATAACTGGGACAAAAAATAGGATGAGGCAACCAAGGGCTTTCGGCAGGTAATAGACAAATTTCTGCCACTCCCGTTTGAATATTCGAGGTAGGTCTTTGACCATATCCATCATGCCACCAGTGTTGAATGGCTTGTCGCTAAGCATCAACTCGACTTTCTCTGCCAATAGGCCATTAAAGGGGGCGGCTATCCAGTTGGCCACTGTGCTGAAAATGTACGAGAAGACCACTAACGTGGTGATAACCAAGAGCGGCCAGATCAGATAATTTAGCCAGCTTAACCACTCTGGGATATAGCCGTTAACATACTGAATGAATTCATCGATTTTTAAAAATAGGTAATAGAACGCGGCTGCAAATAACACCAGGTTGATGGTGAGCGGCACAATAACGAACTTTCTGAGTCCTGGGGTTTTAACCAGTTCAAATCCGCGAAAGAAGTAACTGGCACCGCTGTGGCCTTGTTTAAGCAGGTGATCTGCCATCTGGATTGTTTCCTTACATTACGATATCTGTGCAGTATAGAGAGAGCTGCCTCTCAGTAAAATGCCTGTCTTGTTACAAACTTTTATACAATCTGCTAAAGTCGCCGCGTCTCCATTTTCAAGATTACTCCGAAGCACCGAAGCCTCCATGAGATTGAAGCAGATCAAGCTGGCAGGGTTTAAGTCATTTGTTGACCCGACGACGGTGCCATTTCCCGGCAATATGACGGCAGTCGTTGGCCCTAACGGCTGTGGTAAATCGAACACCATTGATGCAGTGCGCTGGGTGCTGGGCGAAAGCTCGGCTAAAAACCTGCGTGGTGATGCCATGACAGATGTCATCTTTAATGGTGCAGCCTCCCGCAAGCCTGTTTCTCAAGCCAGTGTTGAACTCGTTTTCGAAAATCACCAAGGCCGTATTGGCGGTAATTATGCCAATTTTGCTGAAATATCGGTGAAGCGGGTCGTTACCCGCGATGCGGTGTCGACCTACCTGTTAAACGGCAGTAAATGTCGTAAGCGTGATATTACCGATCTGTTTTTGGGTACTGGTCTCGGCCCCCGTAGCTACGCCATCATTGAACAGGGAATGATCTCCCGGCTGATTGAATCAAAACCGCAAGAGCTACGCATCTTTATTGAGGAAGCCGCGGGGATCTCCAAATATAAAGAGCGCCGTCGTGAAACCGAAAACCGGCTTAAACATACTCGCGAGAATATGGAACGCTTGGCTGATGTACGGGATGAGTTGGGTAAGCAGTTAGAAAAACTGCAGCGCCAAGCGGTTGCCGCGAAACGCTTTAAGGAACTTAAAGCGCGAGAACGCCAGCTTAAAAGTGAGTTGTATGCGATCCGTTGGTATCAGTTGAATGAGCAGCTGAACCGCTGTGAGCGCGAGCAAGCGGAGCAGGAAACGGCGCTTGAGCAGTTTAATGCCCAGCAGCTAGGCAAAGAATCCCGTCTGATCGCTTTGCAGACAGAACGGGAACAGCTGAAAAGCGATCAGCAACATAGCCAACAAAAATTGTTCCAGTTAACGACTGAGATCACTCGCCTTGAACAGCAGATGATGGCAAGCCGTCAACAACGGGTGCGGTTAGAAGATGAATTAGCTCTGCTTGCTGCTAAGCAGGAGGAGCTTGAACTCTTGATTGCCAGCGAAGTTGAGCAGCAACAGATCTCAGCCGATGAATTAGCAGCGCAACAAGAAGCTGCACTGCTCCTTGATGAAGAGATCGAGCAAGCACAAAACATGCTCGATGACGCCGAATCGGCCGTTATCGATTGGCAGCGGCGCTGGCAAGCTTCAGAGCAGGCTGAGGCCGCAGTGCGGCAGCAACAAGCGCTGTTGGAGAGCAAGTTAAATCATTTAGTACAACTGTCTGCACAACAAGGGCAGCGTCTGCAGCAGGTCAGTGATGAACTGGTCGAATTAGATGATGCCGAATTAACGCTTGAGTTGAACCGGCTGGCAGAAAGCCTGGCGATGCAAACTGAGCAACTAGCGGAACAGCAACTATTGCTGGCCGAGAGTGAGTCAGTTGTCGGTGACGCGAAAATGGCGTTGACGGATCTCGATAGTAAGATCCATCAGAATGAATTAGCTCTTGCCGGATTACAAGCGCAGTGGCAAGCCCTCGATAGTCAGTTATCTCAGGCTGCGGAGAGCGAAGCTTTACCGGACGGGGTGAAGCCGCTGTATCAGGCGATGACGGTGGCCCCAGAGTGGACGCTGGCGGTTGAAAAGGTATTGGCAAGTTTTAGCCAGGCTCATCTATGTGATGCACTTGCCGCCGACACGGCGGGAGCCGCGGGAAGATTACTCCAGCTCAGTAGTGGCGCTGCGGCGGCGTCTCACCTCTTAGCCAGTAAAGTAGACGGTGAAGCTAAATATGCCGTAGCCAATCTGCTTCGTGGTATTGAGTGCGTAGATACGGCAGAGCAGGCGTGGCAACGGCAACCAACTTTAACTGAAGGGCAAACGGTGATCAGCCGCTGTGGCGTTTGGTTGGGGCAACACTGGTTACATCCGGATGTCGACACGGTGGCTGGGCCAATTAAGCTCCGCCAGCAGCAATTGATGTTGGCTGAACAGATCAGTCCGCTGCAAGTGCAACTGACCCGTGACAAACAGGATCTGCAACAGGCGCAGCAGCGAGTCGCTCGCTGTCAACAGCAATGCACTGAGCAGCAGGGGCTTTGTCGGCGTATTGACGCTGAGGTGGCTACACTGCGCCAACAACGGCATTTTGCCGACCAGCAGCACAGCGAACGCCAACTCAGAAAACAGCGACTGCAACAGGAGCAGACGCTGTTACAAGAACAGGTTGCAGAACATCAAGCGGAGCAGGAGTTACTGCTTGCACAACAGCTGGAGGTTGCCGAGCGTCTTGATGATATGGGGCAGCAGGATCAACTACGGCTGCAAAAAGAATCATTTGATCAGCAAGTGTCGCAGGCTAAGCAGCAGGTACAACAGCGGCAACAGCAACGCCAGGGGATCGCGTTGCGGCAGGAAAACCTCAAGGCACAACTTACTGCTTTGAGCCAGGCCCAGCAACGGACGGAAAAAGATCGCCACGAAGCCTTATTACGCAAGCAGCAGTTAGTTGAAGAGCTGCAGCAACATGAAACCCCCGATGTCGATCAAGCCGAGCAGCTGGAGATCTTGCTGGCTGAACGACTTGAACTCAGCAGTGAGCTGGAGCTACTGACCGAGCAGTTATCAGGCCTTGATGAGCAGACTCGCGAGCTAGAGATGGGACAGCGGGATGTGCTGCAACATCTGGAAAAACAGCGGGTCAGGATCTCTGATCTGCAGATTGAAGCTGAAGGTTTCCGTGTTCGTGCGCGCTCTGTGTTGGAAACCCTGCATGAAATGCAGGCCAATTTGAAAGAGTTATTGGTCGCGTTACCTGATAGCTATAGTGAAGATGAGTGGCAGCAACAGCTGGAAAAAACCACTCAAGCGATCTCTCGCCTTGGTGCTATCAACTTGGCTGCGATTGAAGAATATGAACAACAAGCGGAACGAAAACAGTACCTTGATAGTCAGAATGAAGACTTGGAAGGGGCGGTTGATACTTTGGAAACTGCGATACGTAAGATTGACAGAGAAACACGTCAGCGCTTCCGTGAGACCTATGAACAGGTGAACACGGATCTGCAGCATCTGTTTCCGAAAGTATTTGGTGGAGGGAGCGCACATCTAGCATTGACTGATGATGACTTACTGGAAACAGGTGTTACTATCATGGCGCAGCCTCCAGGCAAAAAGAATAGTACGATTCATCTGTTGTCGGGTGGCGAAAAGGCGTTGACCGCTTTATCATTGGTGTTCGCTATTTTCCGACTCAATCCGGCGCCGTTTTGTATGCTGGACGAGGTCGATGCACCATTGGATGACGCGAATGTCGGGCGGTTCTGTAATCTGGTGAAAGAGATGTCAGAAACAGTTCAGTTTATTTTTATCAGTCACAACAAAGTATCAATGGAAATGGCCAGTCACTTGACTGGGGTAACCATGCAGGAACCTGGCGTATCTAGGTTAGTCGCAGTCGACGTTGAGCAGGCTGTGGCGTTAGCTGAGCTAGGTTAGTCTAAGAATTATTACTAAAAGCAAGTGTGTATATGGAAGGATTTCGTATCATTCTCATCATTATTGGGGCTATCGCCATTGGCGCGATTCTTATTCATGGCCTCTGGTCTATTCGTAAGCAGAATAGCAATCATAGGATACATCAGGGCGACGTCGGCGTGCCTGATGTTGCATCCGGTGCTGAGTCTTCGTCAGTGTCTGATGGTTTTGATCAAGATGGTATTGGCAAAGTGCGGGTGCTTGGCAGTGCTGATGATGAGAGTATTCAACAGCAAAGTCTTCCAACGGATGCATCACTGCAAAGTGACGTTGAGCAGCGGATTGAACCGGGTATCGCAGGTTCCGGAGCCGGTGACGCCGGTTTTACTGAGACCTCGATTAAGGCAGAAAAAGTTGAACCGAGCTTCACTGTGCCTAAGGTTTCTTCAGAGCCGACTTCTGCCCCAGAATTAACAGAACAAGTGGATCTGTTTGCTGAGCCAGTTGAGGAAGTGGCAGAGATCAAGCCAGAGTCGCAACCGAGCTCTGCGGCTATCGATAAGCCAGCCGATAACGAAGCTGCGCAAGCGCCTGCGGCCGACGATGAACCATTGGGAGAGCCACAGGATGTGTTGGTTCTGAATGTGGTTGCAGGTTCCTCAGGGACACTTGAAGGCGCGGTAATGTTGCCTTGCTTGCTGACCTTGGGCTTAAAGTTTGGTGAAATGTCTATTTTCCATCGCCATCAGTCGCCAGCAGGCACCGGTCCAATATTGTTCAGCCTAGCTAATATGGTGAAACCGGGTACGTTTGATCCAGAATCGATGGAAAGCTTTAATACGCAGGGGATCTCGCTGTTTATGACGCTGCCCTGTTATGGCGAAGCGCAGAAAAACTTTGGCTTGATGTTAAAAGCCGCGGAACAGTTGGCCGCAGAGATGCGCGGGCAGGTGCTTGATGATCAGCGAAATGTGCTGACTAAGCAGAAGATCCAGCATTATCAGGAGCGGATCCGCGAGTTCGAGCGTAAGAAACTGCTTAGCGTCTAATTATCTTCTCTTTTTAAGAAAAGCCTCCGTTATGGAGGCTTTTTCACTTAACACTTTGAAACAGGGTTACCGATGTCGGATATACAATCGGAAATGGCAGCGCTGAGTGCGCAGATAGAAGAGTTTAATTATCAATATTACGTGCTGGATACGCCGACGGTGCCAGATGCGGAATATGACCGCGTTATGCAACGTTTACGCGCGTTGGAAGAGCAGAACCCTGAGTTGTTGCAGTCTGATTCGCCGACGCAAAAAGTGGGTGGACAGGCGTTGGCGGCTTTTGAGCAGGTGGCCCATGAAGTGCCTATGTTGTCATTGGACAATGTGTTCAATGATGAGGACTTTGTGGCATTCGCCAACCGTATCGAAGAGCGCTTGGATGGTGCCGCGTTCAGTTTTTGTTGCGAGCCGAAATTGGATGGTTTAGCGGTTAGCTTACTTTATGAAAATGGACGATTAGTTCGGGCTGCCACCCGTGGCGATGGTCAGACCGGAGAGAACATCACCGCCAATGCAAAGACGATAACCTCTGTACCCTTGAAGTTGCGAGGTGATGATTTTCCCCCACGCCTAGAAGTGCGTGGCGAAGTTTTTATGCCGAAGGCTGGTTTCGATGCACTTAATCAGCGTGCGCGGCAGCGCGATGAAAAGCAGTTCGCTAATCCTCGTAATGCTGCCGCTGGTAGTTTAAGGCAGCTGGATAGCCGCATTACGGCAAAGCGCCCACTGGCTTTTTATGCTTATTCTACCGGTGTCATCGAGGGGGATTATGCGGCTGTCAGTAGTCACTATGAGCAGCTAATGCAGCTGAAGTCATGGGGGCTGCCTGTGAGTCCGGAAGTGAAACGTCGTGACAGCCAAAATGATGTTATTGCTTACTATCGCGACATCATGGAGCGCCGCGCCGCTTTGCCTTATGAGATAGATGGTGTGGTGTTGAAGGTCGACAGCTTGGCCCAGCAAAACAGCCTTGGTTTTGTGTCTCGGGCACCGCGCTGGGCAACGGCGTTTAAGTTTCCTGCCGAAGAAGAGATCACCTTGCTGCAAGATGTCGAGTTTCAGGTGGGACGTACCGGGGCGATCACGCCGGTTGCCAGATTGCAGCCGGTGTTCGTTGGTGGCGTGACCGTGTCTAACGCCACCTTACATAACGCTGATGAGATCGCCCGTCTTGGTGTGAGGGTGGGGGATACCGTTATAGTGCGGCGTGCTGGGGATGTGATCCCACAAATTGTTGCCGTGGTTGCTGACCGACGCCCTGAAGATGCCAGAACCATTTCATTTCCAACGACTTGTCCGGTTTGTGAGTCCGTTGTCGAACGCGCCGAAAATGAGGCCGTTAGCCGTTGCAGCGGCGGACTCTACTGTGGTGCGCAGCGCAAAGAAGCGATTAAACATTTCGCTGCTCGGCGGGCGATGGATATTGATGGGTTGGGCGATAAGTTGGTTGAGCAATTGGTTGATGAGGGGTTGATAGCCAGCCCTGCAGACCTGTTTAAACTGTCTATCGTGGAACTCTCCGGTTTACCCCGCATGGGACGTAAATCGGCAGAAAATTTAATCGCGTCGCTGCAACAGAGTAAGCAAACGACATTGCCGCGGTTCCTTTTTTCTCTTGGTATTCGGGAAGTGGGGGAGGCCACCGCACTCAATTTAGCTAACTATTTTGGTACGCTCAATGAAGTGATGGCAGCAGATGAAGCTACCTTACTCAAAGTGCCTGATGTCGGGCCAATCGTCGCCCACCATATCGTTACCTTCTTTAAACAGCCGCATAATCTTGAAGTGATCGAAGCTTTGCTGGCAGTCGGACTGCATTGGCCTGATGTTGAAGTACGGGAAGCATCGGCGCAGCCACTTGAAGGTGAAACATGGGTGTTAACCGGCACATTGAGCCAATTGGGGCGTAGCGAGGCGAAAGCAAAGCTGCAGCTCTTAGGTGCTAAGGTGGCTGGCAGTGTGTCGAAGAATACCCATTGTGTGGTAGCGGGGGATGCTGCCGGATCCAAACTGACTAAAGCGCAGGATCTGGGAATAAAGGTGCTGGATGAACAGGCGCTGATTACGCTGTTTACCGAGCATCAAGTGTAGATAGCTGGTGGGTATACCTAGGCTATGAACATCAGAAATAGCCCGATTGAGAGTCAGTGTATGGCATTTAATCGGGCGGATTCAGAGGCAAAGTGAGTTGAAAGCGCACACCATGACCAATCTGACTGGACGCCTGGATTGTGCCGCCTAGTTTTTGGCGTACAACGTTATAGACGATATGCAGCCCTAACCCCGTGCCGCCGGATGCCCGTCGGGTGGTATAGAAAGGGTCGAATAACCGCTTCAAGGCTTTCTCTTCTACACCTTTACCATCGTCCTGATAGTCCAAGATCAAATTTTCCGTATCAGTATGGAAGTGGATGGAGATATGGTGCTGTTGCTGCGGATCGAACCCATGCCGAACGGAGTTGACTATCATGTTGGTCAACACTTGACTGAATGCACCTGGGTAACTGTTTAAGGTCAGGCTTTCATCGCCGGTGGTTGTTATCTCTACTTTATGATTTTTAAACTCTGGGGAGAGACTGGTGAGCAGATCTTTGATGTAGTCTAGCAGCACGAAGAAGCGTTTTTGTTCACTACTTTGGTCAACGGCCACCTCTTTAAAGTTGCGGATTAACTCAGCCGCTCGGTTGAGGTTGGATAGGATCATCTCAGCACATTGTGTCGTCTTATCTATGTGTTGCTCTAACCCTGAACGGGTGAGTTGATTCTCGCCGGCGGCTTTGTTTAGCTGTGTCATTTCATCTTGCAGCAGGGTTGCAGCGGTTACGCTGACGCCTACTGGGGTATTGATCTCGTGAGCGACGCCTGCGACCAGCTGCCCCAATTGCGACATCTTTTCCGCTTCGACTAGCTGGTCTTGTGTTGCTCTCAACCTTTCCATGGTTGAAGTGAGTTCTTCATTGGTGGTTTGTAGCTCACGGGTTCGACTGGCAACCCGCATCTCTAATTCTCTTTGATCATCCTGGATCCGCTCGGCCATTTGGTCGAGCACCAGGGCGATGCGCTGAAGTTCGATAAAAGGAAGCTTCAAGGTTTGTGCGTGATAATCTGCTTTGGCGTATCGTTCAACCAAGCCACTGATCTTAAGTAAAGGCTTTACCAGGCGACGAGATGCAAATAGGGCGATGCCGGCGAATAACAGCGCTAAAATACTGACGATGGTCCACTGTTGCAGCTCCAGATCCTTAACGGAGGCAAGCGCTTGTGAGCGATCGATACCCATAACAATTTCAATGGGTGTATGCTGATGGCTTAATTTCAGTGGTATCTGTATGGTGCGAAAGTCGTCGGTGGCGATATGTTGTGCTTCCAGCCTGAGTAGCGAGTCATCGCTTAAAATATCCAGCATCTCTATTTGTCCAGAACCAGCTTGCTTAAGCAGTGTATTCGCGTTTTCGAAAATGGCGTGGACAGGTAACAGCACGATGATGGCTCCCACAAGTTCGTGGGCTTCTGCGCGATCGACAGCCGATACCCATAGCGGTGAGTAGACGACAAACATGTGATCACTGGTGCGGGAGATGATTTTTCGATCTTTTTCTTTCAGACTAAAGATACGATCCAGGTAGGCGACATCGTTGAGATCGGTAATTTTCTGCGTAGCATTAACTGGATCGGCAAAAAATTGTTCTATCTCAGAATTAAGCGGATCCAAAGGCAGGAGCTCAAAACTGGTTGGAACAACCTCAACTGGCCAGCCAGATTTATCGACTAAAAAAATGCCGTAGGCAGCGGGATGCATCTCACTGAGGGCGGCGAGCTTTAGTTTTGCTTTTGGACCAAAAACTCCAGTGTATGCCGCATAGATAACATCAGGATCTTGACTGGTATTGTGCAAACTGGCGAAAAGTAGCTGATAGGCGCGCTCAATGTCGTTGGCGAGAACATTGGCAGTGAGTTTGAGTGAGCTAAATGCCGTCTCTTCTGCTACGCGTTGAAAACGATCAATCAAGTAGTATGAAGTCAGCAGAGTGGGGATCAAAGCGGCACTTAAAATGATCCAACTTAACGTCCCGCGTAGCGAACGACCCCTATTAAACTGCATTTGGATCCCTCAGTGTTTTATTGGCTATTTTTCTGCAATTCGTGTTCGGAGAATCTTTGCATCAGCGCTGTGGCTTCTTCTGCGCTGCCGTGGCCATCAATAAAAAGCGCGAACCCTTTTCTCATCCCTAACCATGCCGCTGACATCGCCGGTGTAGGAGGAGCCCCTCGCGCGAGTTCCAGCTGCTTTAAAAGTATCTGCATTTCAGGCGATGCGCTACTTTTGATTTTGGCAACAATCTGTTCGTTAACAGGCAGAGCACCCAAATCATCATAGTATCGCTGTTGCATCTCTGGCGACTGCAGATAGCTAGAAAAGCCCTTAATTGCTTCGGCAGCAGGGCTATTAAGCGAATATCCGGGATAGACCAGCGATAAAGTGCCGTACATAGGTTGTATTGGTTTGCCGTTGATCGTGGGCAGCAAGGTAATGCCAAAATCATCGCCTAGTGCGCTGGCTGTTTCCTTAAATGCCCAATCACCGTTGATGGCGTAAGCGAATTCACCGTTTTTAAAGCGATCAAAGCTGCAATCGTAGTCACAGTTGGGATCAATCAGCCCCTCTCGCGATAGATTGCGATAGAAGGTGAGGGCATCTCTCACTGCTTGGGTATCCAAGGTGACCCTATTATCGGCAACAGGAAAGCCACCGAACGGTGGTATAAATGCGCAGAACCAATACATTTCACCATACTTCCAGCCAATCGGTTGCACGTTGATTTCGCGCAGCGCTTTTGCTTGTGTGATGAGTTGTTGCCAGGTGGCCGCCGGCTGTTGGACAAATTTTCTGTTGTAGAACAGAAGCAGGTGGTTACCGCCTTGTAGCGGAACCCCATAATAGTTTTCGTCAAACATGACGGTCGCCAGTGACTCACTTGTTTGTGCGGGGGAGAGGAGTGATGCGTCTACGGTGGACAACTGCAGTTTGCCTCGGTCACCGATGAAGTCAGAAGGCACAAGAGCCATAGCAGGCGCGGTGCCATCAATCACTGAACGAACCAGTGTGGTTTTTAACTCTCCTGTTGGTAAAAAGGCGACATTGATTTTTACACCCGTTTTCTCTTCATATTCTTTGGCAACGTTTGGCAGCCAAAGTTTAGCTTCCTCTTTTTGATGCCAAAGCATGAGTTCAACGGCTTGGGAGCTAAAACTAATGAAGAGCAGCAGAAAACACCAATTTGCCATATAGATATCCCTGATAAATTCGAGATCTTAGGCAAAGTATAGATGTTTGAAATAAAGAGAGGGTTTTTCTTGATGAAGTGGTGGGCGGTACTGGGCTCGAACCAGTGACCCTCGCCTTGTAAGGGCGATGCTCTCCCAACTGAGCTAACCGCCCACTGTATCAATATTGTGTTGCAGGCCAAGAGTGGTGGGCGGTACTGGGCTCGAACCAGTGACCCTCGCCTTGTAAGGGCGATGCTCTCCCAACTGAGCTAACCGCCCATCTTGGTATCTTGCAGCTCAAAGTGGTGGGCGGTACTGGGCTCGAACCAGTGACCCTCGCCTTGTAAGGGCGATGCTCTCCCAACTGAGCTAACCGCCCACTTTGAGTATGTGAAAGATGGTGGGCGGTACTGGGCTCGAACCAGTGACCCTCGCCTTGTAAGGGCGATGCTCTCCCAACTGAGCTAACCGCCCATCGTTCACAGGACGCGTATTATAGGCAGGCTCTTTTTTCTGTCAACTGATTTATGAAGGGCATATGACGAGTTGGGCAAAGTTTAGGCTAATCGTTTGAATTTGCTACATTAGGAGGTAAAACGTTCATTTAATCAGCAGGTTGGACGATATTTGTCTAATTTTTCAGTCGCAGGAATATGTCAGCCTTGAGAACAAAAAAATCATTGACATGCTTAGGGGGGCTGCATAGAATGCGCCTCGCGTTTCGGGGCAGAACAGTTGCTTTGTGCTGCTATTAACTGAGATGCATGTGTGGGGCTATAGCTCAGCTGGGAGAGCGCTTGCATGGCATGCAAGAGGTCGGCGGTTCGATCCCGCCTAGCTCCACCAAAGTTTTAATGTGTATTGTTGCGTCCCCTTCGTCTAGAGGCCTAGGACACCGCCCTTTCACGGCGGTAACAGGGGTTCGAATCCCCTAGGGGACGCCATTCCATTAAAACCGTTATGTAAGTACGTCTAGTCCCCTTCGTCTAGAGGCCTAGGACACCGCCCTTTCACGGCGGTAACAGGGGTTCGAATCCCCTAGGGGACGCCACTTACATAACAACAAAGAAAGTTCCGGGTCCCCTTCGTCTAGAGGCCTAGGACACCGCCCTTTCACGGCGGTAACAGGGGTTCGAATCCCCTAGGGGACGCCATTACTTTCCGCCAGTTTACCAGTTTGCTTAGTCCCCTTCGTCTAGAGGCCTAGGACACCGCCCTTTCACGGCGGTAACAGGGGTTCGAATCCCCTAGGGGACGCCATTATTCGGGGCTATAGCTCAGCTGGGAGAGCGCTTGCATGGCATGCAAGAGGTCGGCGGTTCGATCCCGCCTAGCTCCACCAGAAACAAAAAACCACTCTATTGAGTGGTTTTTTTGTTTCTGCAGCTTATCTTATTAAGTTATCAGAATATAAATCTGGGAGACTGTTTCGCGAAACGAGCCTCCTTATATCGCAACCTATCTATGACAACTTGTCCCTAAACTCTTCATAATTGAACTGCTTAATTAGTTCAAACTCGCCATCTTTGCGCAAAATTCCGATGCTTGGATGTTCTACGCCATTGAAGAAGGTTGTTTTGACCATGGTGTAATGGATCATATCTTCAAAGATGACGCGCGCGCCGGGTTTAAGGGGCTCTTTGAAGCTATATACGCCAATGACATCGCCAGCTAAACAAGAGTTGCCACCTAATTTGTAGTTATAAGTGTGTTGATTGGGCTCACCAGCATCAGTGATAGCAGGGCGGTAGGGCATCTCTAATACATCAGGCATATGTGCCGTTGCACTGATATCTAGAATAGCGATAGCGCCTTCGTTATCTACTATATCTACGACCTCTGAGACAAGCGGCCCAGTTTGCCAAGCCACAGCTGACCCGGGTTCTAAAATAATCTCCAGATCATATTGCTGCTTTAGCCGTTTTAGTTGTGCGATAAGATGGTCGACATCGTAGCCATCTCTGGTCATCAGGTGACCACCACCAAGGTTTAACCATTTCATCTGATGCAGCAGGTGACCAAACTTTTCTTCGACGGCGGCTAAGGTTCGTTGCAACGCATAGGAATCACATTCACAAAGATTATGAACATGAAAACCTTCTATTCCGCTCAAATCTACACCGTTGAGATCTGCCGCAAGCACACCAAGGCGAGAGCCTGGAGCACTAGGATCATATAGCTCGGTATCGGCTTCCTGATGCTGAGGATTAATCCTTAGACCAGCGGTGACGCCACTTGCGCTTACCTTATCTTTATAACGTTGCCACTGGCTTAAGCTATTGAACGAGATATGCTCGACTAAGCTGAGTAGCTTATCTATATCGGCAGGCTTATAAGCAGGCGAGTAGGCATGAACTTCGCCACCAAACTCCTGTTTCGCTAACTTGGCTTCCCATACGGAACTGGCGGTGCAACCTGGTAAGTATTGCTTCACCAGCGGGAACGTACTCCACATAGAGAAACCTTTCAGTGCCAGAATGATCTTGGCACCACTTTCTTGTTGTACGCGCTGCATCAGTTGCAGGTTGGTTTCAAGTTTGGCTTCTTCGCAGACGTAGCAAGGAGAGGGGATATCGGCTGAGTGAAACGGATTATTCATCGCCATTGACCTTCAATACAGAAAACAACGGGGGAAGCATCATGCTTCCCCCTCGTCTTTACTTTATATCCAACAACGGATATCGCTATTTGCTAAAAGGGGAATCACACTCAATCACCTGCCATGGCAGGCCATATTGGTTAAGGCGCTCCATGAATGGATCGGGATCAAACTGTTCCATATTCCAAACACCTGGCTGCATCCAGTTGCCATCTAACATCAACGAGGCCCCGATCATTGCCGGTACACCCGTGGTGTAGCTAACGGCTTGCGCCCCCACTTCTTCGTGGCATATGGCATGCTCGCAGTTGTTCCAGATAAAGATGGTTTTCTCTTGGCCATCTTTAACCCCGGTGATGTAGGTGCCGATGCAGGTTTGGCCGGTATAACCTTCCGCCAACGAGCCAGGATCTGGCAGGACTGCTTTGAGGAACTCAAGAGGAACGATCTGCTGGCCTTGAAACTCCACTGGTTCAATCGACGTCATACCGATACCTTCAAGCACGCGCAGGTGAGTCAGGTATGCGTCGCCGAAGGTCATCCAAAAGCGTGCGCGCTTCAGGGTTGGGAAGTGTTTAACCAGTGACTCCAACTCTTCGTGGAACAACAGGTAGGATGCACGTTTACCGATACCGTGGTAATCGAGATCTTCACGCACGGAGATGGGGTCGGTTTCTTTCCACTCGCCATTTTCCCAAAAACGACCACGTTGAGTAATTTCACGAATGTTAATTTCGGGATTGAAGTTAGTTGCAAACGCCTGGCCGTGATCACCACCGTTACAATCAACGATATCCAAGTAGTGGATCTCATCAAAATAGTGCTTCGCGGCGTAAGCGGTGAAAACGTTGGTAACGCCTGGATCAAAACCTGATCCTAACAGTGCCATTAGGCCCGCTTGTTTGAACTTGTCTTGATATGCCCATTGCCATGAGTACTCGAACTTGGCGACCTCTTTCGGCTCATAATTAGCCGTATCTAAGTAGTGAACACCTGTCTCTAGGCAGGCATCCATGATTGTTAGATCCTGATATGGCAGAGCGACGTTAATGACTAGGGCTGGTTTTACTTTGTTAATCAAAGCGACCAATTCAGGCACGTTGTCAGCATCAACAGCAAATACCTCTTTTACGCGGTCTTTGCCTGCTTCTTGCTGCAGTTTTTCGCATTTGCTGACGGTGCGGCTAGCCAGATAAATTTCAGAGAAATATTGCGGCAGCATGGCACATTTCTTAACGACTACAGAACTAACGCCACCGGCGCCGATAATTAATACCCGAGACATAGGTTATCACCTTATTAAACGTCACTAATTCGAGAAGTTAGCAAAGCTCACTCATCTGTCCAGAAAGCCCCTGAAAAAGAGGTGCTTTAAAAACGCGCATCCTAGCACTAAATCATGAAAATTCTAGTTAAAAACACTGTCGATCGCGGTTTTTTATTGCTTACTAAACTCTGTTTCAGTGTCATTGAATTTACCGCAATGCCAAACGTCAGTGAGTCGCAGGCGTTCACTCGGCTGTTCCCGTTTGGCTAGCTCATCAGGTAGCGTTTCGGGTGGCGCCATTGCACCGATAGCAAATCCGCATACTACTTCATATTTATCCTCTGGTATTGCTAAGGCGGCGTAGACCGCTTGCTTCTTTATTCCACCCATACCATGGCTGTAGAGGCCAAACATCGCAGCTTGTAATGTCATCGACATCCATGCTGCTCCGCAGTCAAATTGTGCCCACTCGTTGGTTTTACCATTGGTAGGGAGGTGGCGTTGGGCAATAACAAAGCCGATCACCGAAGCGTTTTTAGCCCAGGTTTGGTTACTGTCTACAAGCAGAGAAAGAAACTTATCGAAATCTTTTTCATTCTGATTAGTGATAAAGCGCCAAGGCTGCGCATTAAAGCAACTCGGTGCCCACCTTGCAGCATCAAATATGGTGGTTAATACATGCGGCGGGATTGTTTGTTTGCGAAAGGCCCGCGGTGACCAGCGGCGCGAGAAAATATCACTCACGCCATCATCTGCATCTCGGTTGGAGAAGTCGGCGGTGTAGGATGTTTTGAATAGCATCGTGCGTGCTCACATCGTTGTATTTTTGGTCGGTTAGAGCAAGCTTAGTACAGGTGCTTTATTCACAGCATAATTACATGCGGTGACTTGGCTCTCGTTTCTTGGCTAGGAGGACGTTGGTTGCTTGATAAAATGGAGGCTATCGATAGATTGGATCAGATGCCTGAACCTAGCGAGATTGATGAGCAACAAATGCCAGATAGCGGAACTAGCCGATTGATCCATAAGCAGAGTTTTTGGTTTGTCGTGATGGCGTTTATGGGCGCAGTGGCGTATCGCTATACGCTGCCGGTGTTTGGCAATATCGAGCTGGTTTGTGGCAACCTGTTTCCTTTGTTGCTGGTCTATCGCTGCCGACCTTTAGTGGTTGGATTGTGCGCCTTTATTGCTGCGTTGTCGTTATGGCAAAACTGGGATAATCCCTATGTACTGCTGACGTTCACCTTGGAAGCGTTTGTTGTCTCGGTATTGGTACGTAGAAAGATAAATCTGCTGTTTGCTGATTTGGCCTATTGGCTTTTTGTTGGCGTGCCGGCGACCGGCATTATTATTATCTTCATCAATCCTATCGCTCCTGAATACATTATCCATGTGTTGATAAAGCAAGCCGTGAATGGTGCCGCATACGCCATTATTGCGATGGCACTGCTATCCATTCCGGTATTGAAGCGATTGTTGGTTGTGAGAACCAGTGAAACGCGAACCTTTCGGCGCCAAATCTCGCAGAGTCTGCTTAGTGTTATGTTCGCGGTGGTGCTGTTGGCGGGGTTAGTGGTTGAACAAGTGGAAGTCAATAATAGAGCCACTGCTTTACAGCGAGAAATGACTAGCTATGCCCAAAACTTGGTGCAAGGGTTAGATACACAGTTGCTCGTCAGCAAACGTCAAGTCACTGCGTTGGCGGAATTTTTTGGTAGTAATGAGAACTCGGCGTCGGACAGAGATAATTTATTACTGTCAATGCATCGTGCCAGTCCCAGTTTTTTAACCATGTTTATCAGTGATGAGGTCGGAGATATCATCAACGCCAGTCCGGCCTCTTTGATGAAGCTTTCCCATGAGAGTGAAGGTACCCACAATGTCAGTGATCGGCGTTATTTTCGTGTGCCCCGAGATACAGGTGAGTCATTTATTTCCGGTGCGATCCAGGGGCGCGGTTTTGGCAATGACGTGATCGTTGCTATCAGTGCCCCGATCCTTAGAGATAATAAATTTGAAGGTATCGTTGAAGGATCGATGAACCTCTATCGTTTGGGTAGTTGGGAGCAGCTGCAGCAACAAAAGGATTATCTTTGGCTGATTTTGGACGGTGAAGGTCGCACACTTTTCGCTGCAGACAAGCTAAGACTGCAGGCTTTTTCCGCCGCCCCAATCTCCGAGCTTAATCGGCGGGCTAATATCTTCGGCTTGCCCTCTCTTAAGTTGAGTGAGGAGCCTAGTGCCGCGCAATACCTTTACTCCGAGGTTGAATTAGACAACCGCTGGCGAGTCTTGGTGATGCGTGACTATCAGTTGGAGCTGGCAGATAACCAGCAACGATATATTCTATTTCTTGCGATGATTTTCGCAGGAAGTTTGGTTGTATTGGGCTTTGCTGGCTGGTTTGCTCACCGCACGACCCGCCCCATTGAACGTTTGGCGCAAAGCGCTTTGTCTGGGGATGTGGACTGCCTGGAAAAAGATCTATTCAGTGATTCACCAATGGAGATCCAAAAGCTTGCTACCGCAATCCAGGACAAAAGTGAGCAAATCGCAACGCACAACCGCCAGTTGGATGCACAGATCCAGGAGCGCACAGCGCAGTTAAGGGATGCCAATACCCGTTTGACCGAGTCGCAGCAACTGTTGCACAAAGTATTAGACGCTATACCGGCGCGGGTGTTTTGGAAAGACACGCAATTGAATTACCTCGGGTGCAATAGCCTATTTGCTGCCGACGCCCATGTTGCATCGTCTGCGGAAATTGTCGGTAAAAGCGACTTTGATCTGGTCTGGCATGATGTTGCGAGTAATTTTCAGGACGATGATCGCGCCGTGATTGCCAGCGGAGAAGCAAAACTGCACTATCTGGAGCCGCAAACTCGTGCAGATGGCAAAACAAGCTGGCTGGAAACCTCGAAGATCCCCCTGAGTAACAAGCAAGGTCAGGTGATCGGTGTGCTTGGCACTTACCAGGATGTCACTGACCGCATTGAACGAGAGCAAGCACTGAAAGAAGCCACGGTTGCCGCGGAAGCTGCCACCGAAGCTAAAAGCCACTTTCTGGCAAATATGAGTCATGAGATCCGTACGCCGATGAATGCGATTGTTGGCCTGGTTGAACTGCTGCTTAGCGATGAACTTTCAGCTCAGCAGAGCAAATACTTGCAGCGCGTACAAAGCTCTACAGAGCACTTGCTTTCGATTATTAATGACATTCTTGATTACTCTAAGATTGAAGCTGGCAAGCTAACGTTAAGTCCGGAAGCGACTGATTTACGCGTGCTACTAATGGAGACCGGTGAGATATTTGAGCAGGCCATCAGTCAGCAAGGACTCAGCTTTACCTGTGATATGCCTAAAGCGCTGCCTACCATGATGGTTGATCCGTTAAGGTTGCGACAAGTGTTGGTCAATTTGCTCGGCAACGCGGTGAAATTTACCCGCCGTGGAGGTCTGGTGTTGGGCTGTGAGTTGCAACAGGAGAGTGAAACGACAGCCGTTATTGACTTAACTGTGCGAGATACCGGCATTGGTATGAATGGTGAACAAGTCGCGCGTTTATTTACTCCCTTCACACAGGCCGATAGCACAACCACACGTCAATTTGGCGGTACTGGTTTGGGGCTGACTATTTGTAAGCAAATTATCAATTTGATGGGCAGTGATATAACGGTAGAGAGCCAGCCCAATGTTGGTAGTTGCTTTCAGTTTCGATTGCATCTGCCGGTGACTTCGGAACGGCCCGCTAATCAGCCTCAAGCACGTGTTCATCAGCAGTTTCAGCCTTTGGATTGCCACATTTTACTGGTGGATGATAACCAGATTAACCAAGAGGTGGCAGTGGGTATGTTACGGCGGTTAGGCGCAAGAGTCACCGTTGCGAATAACGGTGCAGAGGCGGTCGCTAAGCTCTCATCCGCAAACTATGATCTCGTGTTTATGGATATCCAGATGCCAATTATGGATGGTTATCAGGCAACACAAGCGATTCTTTTGCAGCATAAAAAGCCGCCGCCCATCGTTGCTTTGACGGCTAACGCGATGCCGGATGAGCAAACGAGAGCCATGACGGTTGGTATGTCTGGCTATATATCCAAGCCTGTCCGGCAAGCTGATTTATATCATCAGATCTTAGACAAGCTAGGGGAAAAGGCGTTATCGGCCGACACCACTTCGACACCCGTGCCGCCCGTTGCGGCGGTTAGTACTGAACTTGATACCGAAATAAGTATCGGTTTGTCGCAATGTGGGCAGGATCATGAGATGTATCAGCGTTTAGTTGCTCAGCTTGCAAAGCAGTGGCAAGGGATGTTGCAAACTTTGATAGCAGTCGATTTCGCTCACACATCAGAAACAGTCGTTGGATCTTTGATCGCGCAGATGCACTCATTGCGGGGGATCGCTGGCAATCTTGGCGCGAGAGGCGTTGCAGAAAATGCGGATGCAATGGAGTGTGGCTTGCGAGGAATTGCTGATAATTTGCCGCTTTCTAGCGCGGATCTGCGTGTAGGAGAGCTAATTGAGCAGCGTCAGGAGATAGCAAGGGCGATGGACGATTTCATTTGTCGTGTTAACGCAGCTTATCTGCCAAATAAAGCGCTTGTGAACTCTGACGGTGACCAAAAAGAAGCCCTAGCGGACCATGAAATTCAAGATTTTTTAGCGTTAGTAAAGCAGAGTCTGGTTGGTCATGACTACGTTGATACGGCGCCATTGCAGCGCTTTATACAGGTCACTGATAATGCAGAATTGAAAGCTGACGGTCAGCTTTTATTGGAGTCATTAGATGCGTTTGACTACGAGCAGGCCCAGATCCATTTCTTGAATATTGAGCAACGACTCAAAGCCTGATTGTCCGCCTGACGTGCCAGAAAATTTGCCGACAATTGCGCGGAGTCATTAACGCCTTTGTCTGGCTTTTGATATACTTGCGCTCCGGTTGTACCTGGCCTTCAGGTAAGTACTGTTCCGGACCGCTCCAAGGGATGCACAATGACCAACCCGCTCTATAACAAGCATATTATCTCTATCTCTGATCTGTCGCGAGATGAGTTAGAACTTATCGTTGCCACTGCCCACAAGCTCAAGCGTGAGCCTCAACCTGAATTATTGCGGAATAAGGTGGTGGCCAGCTGTTTTTTTGAAGCATCAACTCGTACGCGTTTATCTTTTGAGACGGCTGTGCAACGCCTTGGTGGCTCCGTCATTGGCTTTGATACCGCAGGCAATACGTCGTTAGCCCAAAAAGGTGAAACGCTGGCTGATTCGGTCAAGGTTATCTCTTCTTATACTGACGCTTTCTTTATGCGGCATCCAAAAGAAGGGGCTGCAAGATTAGCCTCCGAATTTTCGGCCGTTCCGGTGATCAATGGGGGAGATGGTAGTAATCAGCATCCGACGCAAACCTTGCTCGATCTCTATACCATCTATGAAACACAAGGCACCTTGGAAGGGCTAAAAGTCGCTTTCGTTGGGGATTTAAAATATGGCAGAACAGTGCACTCGTTGGCACAAGCTTTGTCACTATTTAATTGCGAGTTCTATTTCATATCGCCTGACGCATTGAGCATGCCGGAGTACCTGTGTGAAGAGCTGATGGATGCGGGTGTCAAGTTTACTAAGGTGGGCACCATTGAAGAGGTGGTGGCTGAATTGGATATTCTCTACATGACGCGAGTGCAGAAAGAGCGCTTTGATCCCACTGAATATCAGCATATGAAATCGAATTATGTACTTAGCGCCAGTATGTTAGCCGAGGTGAAGCCGACGTTGAAGGTGTTGCACCCATTACCGCGTGTCGATGAAATCACGAATGATGTTGATAGCACTCAGCATGCTTACTATTTCGAGCAGGCAGAGAATGGCGTTTATGCCCGGCAGGCTTTATTAGCTCTGGTATTAAGTGAGCAACTGTAAGGAGATGATGATGGAAACTAAAATGACAGTGGAAGCCATCGCTCACGGCACAGTGATCGATCATATTCCTGCGGGGCAAGGTGTTCGCATCCTACGCTTTTTTCAGTTAACCGATGGGAATGAACGGATCACCGTCGGCTTGAATTTGCGTAGTGGCGATAGCCAGGTGAAAGACATTATTAAGGTAGAAAATAATGTTTTTACTGCTGAACAGGCCAACCAGTTAGCGCTTTTTGCGCCTAATGCAACGGTTAACTTAATCGATAACTACCAAGTGGTTGATAAGTTTCACGTGACTCTGCCTGAGCAGATCTCTTCTGTATTAAGCTGCCCTAACAGTAATTGTATTAGCCATGATGAACCGGTGAATAGTCGGTTTTTTGTTGCCGTAAAACATGAAAAAGTGAAGCTGAAATGTCACTACTGTGAAAAGAGTTTTTCTGAAAGGCTGTTCAAAGAACTGAAATAAGTTAAGTCTCTTGCTTGGTCATTAATAAAGCCCGCTACAGCGGGCTTTATTAATTTTATCTCAGTATGTCGCCGTGTTTTCATGTGGGTTCAGCAGTGGTACTGGCTGTCCCATCATATGCCGAAACACCACATTGTATGACAGCACCGCTTGCACGTAGCCTCGAGTCTCTTTGAAAGGAATGGTCTCTATCCAAAGCGCTGCACTGAGTGCTGTAATGTCTGTGTTTCGCCAACGGTCAACGCGATGGGGGCCTGCATTGTAGGCGGCAACGGCATAGATTCGGTTGTTAGAAAAGCGTTCCAAAAGTTCTTTGTAATAGGCACTGCCAAGTTTGATATTGGTTTCCACATCAAATAACTGACGTTTGCTGGGTTTCGCCCCTCCCAGTTTCTTCGACACCATCTTTGCTGTGCCTGGCATAAGCTGCATCAACCCTCTGGCACCAACCCGCGATTCAGCAAATGGGTAAAATGCGCTCTCTCGGCGAGCAATGGACATCAATTCACTCTTCTCTACGCCAGTTTTACTGGCATAGCGTTCAAAGGTATCGAGGTAGGGGGTGGGAAACCTAAGATCCAAAGAGTCCCAGGCAGCCGCTGTATTGGCTGCGGAGATGGCGAGGTTGTGCCATCCCTGTTTTGCTGCCATTAAACCGAGTTGTAACTGTTCACTCTCTTCAACGCCTTGGAGCAACAAACGCCACTCGCTGCTGGCCAGTTGGCGTTCATCATGATACATGAGCTCCTCAACCCGTCGAAAACCGGCTAAGTTAACCAGCTGCGCTTGGCCGTGGCTCGCTTCAGGGACTTTATTGTTATTGAGCTTGTAGGGCTTTTGGCGCAGATCGGCGGCGAGAAAGCCGTAATAAGATCGGTGCTCTGCTAGCTGATCCAGAATAGGTATAGCAGCTTGCGCTAACCCAAGTTCCTGATAACTGATGGCGCGCCAGAATCGCCAGCTATCATCTTGCTGTTTTTTCTTTGATAGGTAGGTGATGAGCTTTGATACGCTGTTCCAATCTTCATCTTTGAGGGCCCAGCGGATCCGTGTTTCTGTGATGACATCATTCTTTATATGGCTGAGTTGACTATCAAGCCATACTTTGTTGGCGGTAACTCTTTGAAAATTAGAACGTTGAGCTATTGTTTTTATTACCGCGGTCCGTTGCTGAGTTGAAAAGCGGTAGGTGAGTTGTGCTTTTTGCCAAAGCTTCAGTGCCGTTTCTGCATCTTCTCGCGCTAGTGCTTGTAAGCCATGGGACACAATATCTGCAGCGTAGGGTGATCCACTTGGCGGCAGTTCGTCTTGCAGTGCAGCGGGATCCCGATAAAGCTTGAGTAGTAGTTTCGCTGTCGGCGTTAGGGCAGGGCTGGTTTGCTTTGCTAGATAGCTCAGTAGGGATTTTTGCCGCGCATCAAATGACTTCAGCATGCGTGCCCAGATCAGCTCATCGGTCAATGGTTTCGCTTTTCGCCACGCGTTAAATAGAGGGTCACAAACATCAGGGCGAGATTTGCCATACACCCAGAGCTTTTCGGCGCCTTGCCAAGCTGTTTCGCTATGACTTTCAGCGAGCTGAGCACGGTAGTAATAGCATTTTAGCCGCGGATCATTGGGGGCGTCGGGACTCACGGTCAGAAAGTCTGCCCAGCGCCGTTCAGCGCCGCTCTTAAAAAGGTATTTACCTTTCATGCGGATCGATAGCGGGGTTCCCTGACTTAAGTTTATAAACTCTAATGCCTGGTCACCACTAACATGGGAGAGGTTGGGTACTAAGCGGTAATAGTCGAGGTAGATGGCCAACGGGTAGTGATTTAGTTGTTTTCTTAAGCTTTCATATTGTGGCCAATCTTTTTGATTTATTGCTTGCAGCGCTTGTTGATACTGATTTCTCTGCGTTGCCAAGTGTCCGCCATCTTCAGCTCTGGCCATCGAGCTCAAAAACAGTGTCAACAGCAGTATTGAGACTAGCCCAACGGGTGCGAAGAATCGTGCTGCAGTCGGTCTGTTCAAGGAATTTGTAACATCCTCTTGCTTAACACTTTCTTTAGCTAATCCAGCGCGTACACTGAAGCGTATAAGAGAAAAGTCATCGTAGGAAGTGTCGTTATGCAGCAACAGGTCCAGCAGGTTCTGAAGGCGCTTGATCAAGTAGTGCTCGGAAAGTCTCATCAAATTCGTCTCGCCGTGTCTTGTTTACTGGCCGGAGGGCATCTCCTGATCGAAGATCTCCCCGGCATGGGGAAAACAACACTTAGCCATGCATTAGCTAATGTGCTTAGTTTAGGCTATCGGCGCGTACAGTTCACAAGTGATATGTTGCCTGCCGATCTGATCGGTATCTCAATTTTTAACAAATCATCTCAAAGCTTTGACTTTCATAAGGGGCCTTTGTTCAGTCAATTGTTGCTGGCAGACGAGATTAATCGTGCCAGTCCTAAAACCCAAAGTGCATTATTAGAGGCGATGGCGGAACGTCAGATAAGTATTGAGGGCACCACATATCAGTTGCCTGCGCCTTTTTTTGTTATTGCGACACAAAATCCTGTGGATCAGTCTGGCACATTTCCTTTGCCTGAATCTCAGCTAGATCGTTTCATGATGAGGATCTCTTTGGGTTATCCCGATGCCAAGGCAGAGAAACGGATGTTGCTCGAACAGGGAGAACAAGCGCAGGTGATTGCAAGCCTTCAGGCGTTGATGTCGGTAGAGGATTTGGTGCGGATGCAGCTAGCGGTGCAGCAGGTGCATGTGTCAGATCCATTACTCGATTATTTGCTTGCGCTGGTAAATGAAACTCGTGCGGACAAACGTTACCCAAATCCGCTCTCCCCCCGAGGCACCAAAATGTTGCTTTCTGCGGCCAGAGCCTGGGCTTATATTGACGGTCGAGATCATGTGTTACCTGAAGACTTACAAGCAATACTGCCGTCGGTGGCTGAGCATCGCCTTCGCAGTAGTTTGGAAGTGAAAGCTATGGATAGTTATGGTTTAAGTGAACGCTTGCTTAGCCAAATTGACCCAGATAGAGCAGCTTAGAGGCGGTATTTCTTTATGTTGAAACGTTGGGTCTCTTCCTTTTTTGACGCTTGGTTAGTTCGCCGTATTCCAGCCAGTGAAGAGATTGCGCTAAGTCAACGTAACATCTTTATCTTTCCTAGTAATTTCGGCTTGGCCTACCTCTTGACCACGCTGGCTGTGTACTTGCTGGGAACGAACTACTCAAACAATTTGGCCTTGTTTCTTGCTTTCTTTCTGGTGAGCATTTTTGTTGGCAGTATTTGGCATAGCTTTCGTAATCTTTCCGGGCTGCATCTATCCAGTGAGTCAGCTTCCGAAGGTTATGTCGGAGATTATGGAAGTTTCTATGTCCGAGCTAAAGCGTCTCAACCCCATATCCAGATCGCCCTCAAGTTTGGCACGGAAACAGCGAGTTACGTAACACTGACCGAACCAGAGGTTACTCGCGTAACTGTCGTTAAGAGGTTGACAAAAAGGGGGCGATTCAAGCCGGGACGCCTAACGCTAGAGAGTTACTACCCTCTAGGCTTGTTTCGCACATGGACACACCTTGATCTCGGCCAAGCCACATTGGTTTATCCAAAGCCAATTGGTTGCCAACTGCCCCTGAGAGGCAGTCAATCAGGGCTAAATCAGGATGAGGGCGAAACAGCAACAGCCAAGGGCAATGAAGAGTTTGAATCTTTACGTAGCTATCAGGCAGGAGAGTCGTTACGCCAAGTGGCTTGGAAGCAATATGCCCAGGGACGCGGCATGATGACCAAGCAGTTTGAGCAACCAGAACAGGAAACCTGTTGGTTAGTATTGATGCATACGCCAGGGCGGGATATTGAAGAGCGTCTCTCCAAACTTTGCTACCGGGTGCAGGAGCTTAGCCGTCAAGGGGGCCTTTACGGATTAGATTTAGGCACAGAGCGTATAACGCCCTCCTTGGGGGAGAAACATCGTCAAACGTGCCTCAAGACGCTTGCGCTTTTTGGCACAGGAGGAGAAGCATGACAGCGGTGGTGCCTTCGCAAGTGGATAGCCGGCGCTTGTTTGTTTGCCTGATGTTGGTTCACTGGGCGGTATTTCTGCCTATTTATGATCAGATTTATCCTCTTTTTTATCTCATCAGCCTATTTGCTATTGGTTGGCGAGCCGGCAGCCTGTGGCTAGGGTGGCGATTACCTAGCAAGTTTGTGGTGACCACTCTCAGCCTAGGTGGCGCAGTGGCATTGGTGTTGTTGGCTAGGCAGCTGGGTTTGCTAGCGACCATGATTAATTTGCTGCTATTTGCTTACGCGCTTAAATTTATTGAGCTAAAGGGATTAAGGGATCTGTACACCCTTGTGTTGATTGGTATCTTTTTGGTTGGCGTCAGCTTTATTTTTCAGCAAGGCATGGGGATGGCTGCCTACCTGTTAGTGGTGACCCTGTTGAGTTTCTATTGTATGCATCTTTGTCAGTTGCCGGTGGTGCTTCAGGGCTATTCCTACTCCGCGATTTTTCGACAGCTCTTGGCGGCACTGCCTTTGGCACTGATCCTCTTCCTTATACTGCCGCGGCTAGGGCCATTGTGGAAAATGCCTGATGCGAAGAAGTCCGTCACTGGCCTAAGCGAGGAGGTCAGCCCTGGGGATATTGCTGAACTGGGGCGTTCCAGTAAACTGGCATTTCGGGTGACTTTTGATCGCGGTGCAGGGGTTAGTAGGGATCAATTCTATTGGCGAGCCATGGTCCACGAGCAATTTACCGGACGCAGTTGGCGTTTAGATCCGACGGTGAAAACCTGGAGACAGGATGTTCTGCGTGGCGCTGCCCGCCCAGAGTTTTATCCGGCTAAAGGCAGTAGCGTTTACTATACCATCATCGCAGAGCCGACTTTTCGCAATTGGTTGTATGGCCTGGATAACCCAAGAAGCGAAGACCGAAGTGTATTGAATGCGCCTGGCAACATTTTATACGCTAGACGAATTGTATCGAAAACCAAGCAGTATGCTGTTGCAAGCGTTATTAACGGCCAACAGAGTGAACTGTTGACTGATGAGCGACGCCAGCGCAATCTCGATCTACCTAACCGTGGCAATCCTGAAGCTAGGTTGTGGGCAGAGGAATTGGCGGCTGGTTATGATACTGCGGAGGAGATCAGTGATGTGATCCTGCAACGTTTTCGTCAGCAAGCATATTTCTACACCCTGCGTCCGCCGTTATTAGGTGATGATCCTATTGATCAATTTTTGTTTTCAACCCAAGCCGGATTTTGTGAGCATTACGCCAGCGCTTATGCCTTTGTAATGCGGGCCGCTGGCGTGCCTGCTCGGGTCGTGACGGGCTATCTGGGTGGCGAGTATAACCCTGGCGCAGATTATTACTCCATCTACCAATTCGATGCGCATGCTTGGGTTGAGATCTGGATCGATGGTGAGGGATGGCGACGGGTTGACCCTACTGCCGCAGTTGCGCCTGAGCGGGTGTTAGGCTCTCTAGAGGATGCTTTGGCAACGCCCGATGAGTTTGTCAGTGGCGATCCATTTAGTTTGGTACGTTATCGCAATATTGGCTGGATAACAGAGATGCGTCATTTGATGGCGCTGGTGGACTACCGTTGGACTGTTTGGGTGCTTAACTACAGTAATGAACAGCAATTATCGCTATTGCGTCATCTGTTTGGTCAGTTGTCCCATTGGAAGATGGTATTTATTGGCTTGGGTAGTTTGCTTGCAGGAGCGGGATTGCTATTTGTTTTTGGCAAGATCAACTGGCAAAGGCCACGCTCACCAATGCAACGCTTTTGTCGGAAAGTACAGCGACGCTTGCTAGCCAAAGGTATTGCTAAAGATGACGGAGAGAGCTTTGCCAGCTATTTAGCCAGAGCAGCAGACCTGTTGCAGCAAGATGAGTATCGACAGATCGCTGTTCACTATCGGGCGCTACGCTACCAAGCAATAGATGAAAGCAATCAACTTAGCCATTGGCAGTCCATGAAAAAAATATGGCGTAAGCTATGATTTAATTAATTTTTAATTGCATTTGGGAGTGCGAGCGTGAGTAAACCTTATGGTTTGACGAACAGCTTGATTATTGGCTTTGGGTTGCTCACCTCTATGCTGCTGCAAGCGAATGAAGCGCCAAGAGTGCTGCGTTTCATCAGTGACAGCGGCGTAACCTGCATAGGGCGCGTGGTTGTCACCTTTGAGGGGGCGCCGAGCGAGGTCGAAAACTTGGGAGGGTCTGATCCATCGTTTTGTGGTGAGGTCACAGATGATGAGCAATTAGCACAGCTCCTGAGAGCTTTTAAGCACGTCCGTACTACTCCTGTGCTGTCATCAGCTATCGAAAAGGTAGATAGCTCGCAGCTTGCAGAGCGTATTTTGTCTCCGGTTCAGATAAGTGAAAAATCGCTGCGTGACCAGCAACGATTTATTGTTGCCGCGGGCCTTAATTATGCAGATCATCGCTCCGAAACTGGATTTAGCAGCTCAGCCTCGGAGGACGACCTTCTGCTCTTTGCTAAACGCACAGCACCAACGGGGGCCTATCAGGATGTGCCTATTGGCTATCGCTTGGGAACGACAGAAAAAGTTGCCTTGCTTGATTACGAAGTGGAGTTAGCGCTCGTCCTGTTACAAGAAATCGATCTCAATAATTTGCCTGATGAATTTGTTTTCTCCCATAACATCGCCTTTATGGTCGCAAATGAATTATCTGATCGCGAGCCCATTATTATTGCACCAGATACTGGCTATGTGCAGGGCAAGTCTCACCCTGGTTACCTGCCCTTGGGGCCATGGATGATCCATGGTAGTGATATAGAGCCGAGCTGGCGCCAGGGGGGGCGCCACAGTTTGACTCTGAGTCTGCTGGTGCAAGATGAAGGCGGCTTTATTATCCGTACACAGCAACAGGGGCTCAGCTCGCAAATGCTTTTTAATGGCTACCGTATCTTGCAGATACTTGCAGACAGATATCAGCGGCAATCTCTAACCTGTATGCGTGACCGCTATGGTGTTCCAGCGGCATTGCACCTGGCTGATGGCAAGTTGCCGGCAGGCAGTCTCATATTGACAGGAACACCCGGTGGGACTGCGATTAAGGCGCCGTCACTGGCAGATAAGTTAGGTTTATTTATTGATGCCGGGTTAAGTTTGAATGGTGCCCGAGCGTTGTTTTTGCAAAGGCAGATGGAAGCGGCTGATCATCTTGGTTACTTGCAAGTTGGAGACTTGGTCTATACAGCGATAGGTCGACTAGGTCGTCAGCGGTGGCAAGTCGTTGAGGGAGCAGGGCAACCGCCAATAGATAGTTGGCCAAGCTCATCTTGTGATTAACGCTGATAACGGCTGTGAGATAGGGACAGTATGAGAATGAACAACGGCGACCTCAGTCGCCGTTGTTCATTTGCCAGTTAAGAACTGATCTGCGTGACATCCACATACAGGCGTAACATCTGACCTGGTTGCAGATATTTATTTTTATCCAATTGATTCCACTGCATAAGATCGCTTATCGATACTTTAAATTTTGAAGCGATGCGGGCGAGTGAATCGCCGGAACGGACCTTGTAGGCGATCTTCCTGGTGGTGGCGTTGCCATTACCTGTGGTTGCCGGCTTGCCTTTCTTCCAGATCACCAATTTTTGATTCAGACGTAAGGTATCGGTCGGCGCCATACCATTCCATTTAGCCAGTTGCCTGACATTTACCTTATGGCGTTTAGCTATCTCCCATAAGCTGTCGCCGCTTTTGACCTTATAGTCGATGCGCTGTGATGCCCGAGGTTTGGTTTGTGTTTTTGCTAACCGTTGGTCAGCACTGAAACCGTAGGAAGATAGCTCTGAAGCAGCAACAGGGATAAGTAGGTGTTCACCGACCCGTATGGTGTTGCCTTTGAGCTTATTGACATCCCTAATAACGCCCGTGCTTGTGTGATACTGCTTTGCCAGTTTGTTCAGACTGTCACCAGACTTAACCCGGTGGCGCACCCAGTTAAGGCGCTCAGTTCGTTCAAGGGATGCGAGTTTTGTCGTGAACTGTTCTGCTTTTTCAACAGGTATGAGTAACGAATGGGGGCCATCGGGTGAGGTGGCCCAGCGATTAAATGCCGGATTCAGCTTATGCAGTTGGTCGACAGATAATCCGGCAAGATCGGCGGCTAACGCTAGATCGATTTGCGATCCAGTCTCGATTTCTACCACCTTGGGTTGATTGCTGATTGTCATCCAACTCATGCCATATTCGTCCCTGCGTTTCAGCAGATCGCCCAAAGCGAGTAGCTTAGGCACATAGGCGCGGGTTTCTTTTGGCAGTGAAAGAGACCAAAAATCGGTAGGTTTGCCGAGTCGCTTATTCTTTTTTATTGCGCTTCTTACCCGACCTTCGCCGGAATTATAAGCGGCGAGTGCATGCAGCCAGTCACCCTTGAAATAACGATTTAGATACTCAAGGTAATCGAGCGCCGCATCCGTTGACGCGCTGATATCGCGACGGCCGTCGTACCACCAGTTTTGGTCTAAGCCAAAGCGTTTACCCGTACCAGGAATAAACTGCCAGATACCGCTTGCTCGTCCATGGGAATAGGCGAAAGGATCAAATGCACTTTCGACAATAGGCAACAGCGCGAGCTCCAAAGGCAGGCCCCGTTGTTCGATCTTTTCAACAATCAGAAAAAGATAGGGATCTGCACGTTTTGCTACGCGATCCATATAGGAGGGGTGTTTCTTATACCAATTACGCTGACTGGTGACTCGTTTGTTGTCTGGCACCTCGATATGTAACTGGTCGGCAATGCGTAGCCAGAGATCATCATAGGTTGGTGGCAGTGGTTCTTCGCTCACCGGTGTCGCGCTCAGCTCTTGTTCCTCTGGCATCTCGACAGCAGGAGGAACTGCTGGGATAACTTCTTCATCGACAGCGACTTCCGTTACGGCTGTGACAGGCGCAATAACGTCAGTTTGGACTTGGTTGTTGTCATTCGTATCTGCAACTTGTGCAGTTGTGGTTGGCGTGCTCTGGCATCCAGCCAATAGAAGCGCTAACAGGGAAAAACTCGCGGAATACGGCAGCTTCATGGTGACCTCACATACTTCAGTGGCGGCACATGGTAAGGAGCATCGAAGAACGGATCAAGCTAATTGGTTAAAAATTGTCCTTCCAAGATCTCAAACCAGCAAAAACCGCGCTTGGGGCCTTAACGGACTTTTCAAGATAGCCGCTGACAGCGGAGATAACTGTGATCTGGTCAACACGAAGGAAGGGGTTGATCTGTTTTTCTTGCTCTATTGTGCTGGGGATCGAGGGCTTATCTTGTTGGCGCAGGGCGCTGACAGCGGTTTGGTAGCTTTGCAGTGCGAGGTTGTCTGGTTCCACTGCCATTGCAAAGGCGAGGTTGGCCTGCGTATATTCATGGGCACAGTACACTTCCGTTGCGTCCGGTAGCGAAGCTAGCCGTTGCAGTGATTGGTGCATTTGGTCAGCTGTGCCTTCGAATAGGCGTCCACAGCCACCACTGAACAGGGTATCTCCGCAGAAAAGGCTGTTTTCTCCGTAATAGGCTATATGTCCTAATGTATGTCCAGGTACTGCCAGTACTTTAAGCTTCAACCCTGTATCTGCAACATCGATGATTTCGCCGTGACTAAGTTGAATATCACTATGTTCAACAGCTTCCGCTTTGGGCCCATAGACTTTGATGTCAGGGTAGGTTTGGCGCAACTTGGCTACGCCACCGACATGATCGCTGTGGTGATGAGTGAGTAAAACAGCTTTTAGTTTAATTTGTTGCGAAGTTAAGAAAGCGATTACCGGCGCGGCGTCTCCAGGGTCAACGACAATACCGCCGTTAAGCGTGTGTAATAGCCAGATATAGTTGTCGTTAAACGCCTTAATCGGTGATACTTGTAGCATGTGAGACCTTGTAATAGTGGCAATCACTTAACCATTGATTATGCATTAAGGCTGATTGAATTGCAGCGTATGTTCAAAACTCACCGAGGCAATATTGTTCGCATGCAACCTGATACTTGGCAGCAGTTGCCCCATGGGCTCTGGCTGCGTGGCTTAGCGGAAGAACGCCTCCGCCAGTGGTGGCCAAGGATGTTTGGCTATCATCTGTTAAAGCTAGGCGGGTTAAGTGCGCAATTGAGTCATGATGGCTGTCCCATTAAGCATGCTGTTAGCTTGGGGCGAAATCACGGTGATTATGGTATTACCAGCGCACTGGAGGCCTTGCCTGTCAGTGAATACAGTGTGGATGCTTGCTTGATGGCGTTTACGTTGAATTTTTCCTCTGATCCTCACCAATTGATGCGGGAAGCGCATCGCGTGTTGATTGCTAACGGCCACCTGATCACGCTGACCTTTAACCCATACAGTTTATTAGGGGCGGCGAAATATTGTCCCGGTAATAAGAGCAAGCTGCCTTGGACGGGGCAGATGTTGTCTCCGCATCGCTTAAAGGACTGGATGCGATTGTTGGGGCACGAAGTTATATGGCAGGAGCCACTGTTTCATGGCTCCTTGTGTGGTCAGACGCCTGCTTGGCCATGGTGGGAGAGGTCTGCGGCCAAAGTGGTGGCACCAATGGCGGGGGCGTCTTTGCTTATTAGTCGTAAGCGAGAATTGCCCTTAACGCCCATTAGGCCGTTACGGGCTTACTCAAAGCGGATGAAAGCGCCGGCATTGGCTGGCCAAGTTCGCTCGAATACTCTGAAGTAATTGCCACTGATGTAGCGTCGCTATGACATCATGTTGCACTATCACCTGAACTGTTATCATCGATATTTGTTGATAGTTAGGCTGTTTCGTCGTTTGAAAATGTTGGATTGGAGTAACGCTAGATGAGTGCGAATGAACACCGTCAGGTCGTACTGGACACCGAAACCACCGGTATGAACCAGGGCGGGGGACCTATTTATCTCGGGCACCGAATTATCGAAATCGGTTGTGTAGAGGTGATTAATCGACGTTTAACTGGTCGGCATTACCACGTCTATATCAACCCAGATATGCCGGTTGATCCAGAAGCGATCCAAGTTCACGGCATCACTGATGAGATGCTGGCTGATAAACCTCGATTTGCTCAGATAGCCGATGATTTTGTCGAGTTTATTCGTGGTGCTGAACTGGTCATACACAACGCTCCGTTTGACGTCGGCTTCATGGATCATGAATTTTCGCGTTTATCCGGTGGCAACTATCAGCCCACCGCGGATTTTTGTGGTGTGCTCGATACATTGCTCCTGGCGAAGCAGACATATCCGGGGCAGAAAAATAACTTGGATGCCCTTTGTCGCCGTTTAGGTATCGATAATTCCCATCGAGAACTGCACGGCGCACTGCTTGATGCTGAGATCCTCGCTGACGTTTATCTACTGATGACCGGCGGTCAGACTAGCCTAGAGTTGAGTGACTCCTCTGAAAGTGGCGGTGGCGACGGTAGCCAGATCCGCCGTTTAGGCGCGGATAGAACACCGTTGCAAGTTGTGATGGCGACCGCAGATGAGTTGAAAAAACATCAAGAAATTCTGGATCGTGTCGAAAAGAAAGCAGGAAGCTGTCTTTGGAGAGGCGAGGCTTAGGCCGAGACGTCGCACATTCATGACAAAAAAAAGTTTGGTTTTTAGATCTCTGAGCCTTTGTTGGGCGGCGTTAATGATGCTGCTTTCCTTTGCGAGTATTGCGGATAACCTGAGTCCGCTGCTTAAAAATCGTTTTCGCCTTGATCACGGTATTGAAGAGATCACCTTGGTTATTTACCGTCACGACGGTTCTGCTCCGGTGGTTTTGATCCAGCCTGATGGCAGTAAGCTGTATGCGTCTCGTCATCCTGAAGAGTCGGTGGCTTGGTTTGATGATGCCGCTTTTGATCTCATTACAATCAAAAAGCCGATGGCTGGGCCGTGGCAGGTAGTTGGTAGTGTTGATCCGCGTAACCGCATGGTCACTATGTCCGATGTTTCTCTGGTGATGGATGCGCTGCCTGAAGAGCTTTATGTTGGCGAACGTCTGCGTTTAACGGCGAGGGTCGTTAACCGTGGGCAAACCATTGCTTTGGCACCGTTTGTCGCCGACTTAAAAATGGAAATATGGGCAAGAGCTGTCGGTTTAAGTAGTAGCTATGATCTCTCCTACAATGGCCTCAAGCTTGGAGAGTTTATCGACGATGGTACCGGGTTTGATGAGTCGCCTGGTGACGGTGTGCTTACTGGTACACTGGATCTGAATATCTCAGCTGACCAATATGAGATGAGCCTGCGTGTTTACAATCCCACCTTTGAACGTGTCGCTAACCATTCGTTACGTCTTCTGCCTTCGCCGGTAACGGCTGATCTCGTTGTTGTTGAGGAAAAGCCTGTCGCTATCTACTTCCAATTTGATGGCAGCGCGGTTGAGTTAGATAACATTGCTCTCAGCGGCACTATTTTCGCGTCGGATGGCCGCGAACGAGAGTTTACGCTGTCCACACAGGGCCAAGATAATACCCAATTTTCACTTGCTGAATTGACCGAATCCGGTGACTACCGTATGGAGGCTGAAGTGTTTGGACGTTCGGTGACCACGGGACGGGATATGGCGTTGGCTACCAATGTTGTACGGTTTAGTGTTGTAAATCTGCCTCCGACCCCGCAGGAGCGTGTCGCTGAGGTTGTTGGTGGTGAAGCTCCTGAAAGAGTGCCTGAAGCCGGGTTAGGCCGTTTGATGGGCCAGATCGATGAAGAGTTTAATCGTCAACTGTTCGAACTTAATCAGAAAGTTAATAAACCTCAGCCTAGCGTAAATTGGTGGTTGATCGCGGGTATTAATCTCGGGCTGTTGTTACTCGCTGCCATTATGATGTTTGTCTATAAATGGATGATGCTGCAAAAGACCAAAGCAGCGGCATTAGAAGCAGAAAAAAGCAAAGGACCAGAGGTTGAGGAGCTCGATGAAGAGCTAATTGACCTATCATTGCCTGAAGATTAACCGAACGGTAAAAAAGGTATTGACTCACCCTAGGCCAATCCGTATTATCCTCGCCGCGCTTGAGGGGGCTTAATCGCAGATGCCGCAAGGTTATCCTGTTGAGTTCCTTAGTTATTCTGGAGTGGTAGTTCAGTTGGTTAGAATACCGGCCTGTCACGCCGGGGGTCGCGGGTTCGAGTCCCGTCCACTCCGCCAACTCCCTTGCAACCTCAAGCAACCAGTTTTTCGGTGGAGTGGTAGTTCAGTTGGTTAGAATACCGGCCTGTCACGCCGGGGGTCGCGGGTTCGAGTCCCGTCCACTCCGCCAACTTATTTGTCGTGCTAGAGACTTGTAAAGTCCGTCACGAGGTCGGGGAAAGGGCATAGTTTGCTCTGTCTCTAACCAAGAGTTTGCTTTGCTAAGCGCCGCTGCTTAGTTGAGCTGTCGGGTTCAGCGGAGTGGTAGTTCAGTTGGTTAGAATACCGGCCTGTCACGCCGGGGGTCGCGGGTTCGAGTCCCGTCCACTCCGCCAACATCCCGTCAAAGATTTTGAGTAGTGATACTCACACCAGTTAGTGCGGAGTGGTAGTTCAGTTGGTTAGAATACCGGCCTGTCACGCCGGGGGTCGCGGGTTCGAGTCCCGTCCACTCCGCCAATTATTAAAAAAGCCTCGTTTTTACGAGGCTTTTTTTTGCCTCAAATTTACCCTCCATCTTTTGGTGATCTGCCACCCAAAATTGTCTTTTGGGTTAATGGCTTTCCTGCGTCAGTGCTAATTTTGCTGCTGGTTTCTATTGCGATGAAGAGTCGATGGTTAAGGACACACAGCTACGCATGGCGAGCGCCACAGATCTTGCAGAGTTGAGGTCCTGGTTTAGCGCTTTGTCAGATCTTCGTTCGTGGGGAGGGCCAGAGATGGGCTGGGCCCGGGATGAAATAGATTGGTTGCACAAGTTACAGTGGCCTGACGCGCAAAGCTTTGCAATGCTCAACAGCCAACGTTTACTTGGCTTTGGACAACTGCGTTTTTCACTGGGGGAGAAGGGGGGTGGGTACTGTCACTTAGCGAGGTTGGTGGTCCATCCTGAAGCAAGGGGTCGCGGGTTCGGCATGCGCTTAGTAACGGGGTTGATGGCGCTAGGAGAGGCGCTGTGGCAACCAGATTACTACTCACTTTTTGTGTTTGAGAATAATCAGACGGCTTTATCGCTTTACTCCAAGCTTGGCTTTCAACAGGTGGGACATTATGGCAATAGGCGCAGTGTGTTGCGCTTGGAAAAGCGTGTGGGAACTGCAATTCAGCGCATCGGTTCGTAGACAAAAGAAAGCCCGGCATGGCCGGGCTTGGTATTAACTCTGGGGGAGAGGGTTATGCAGCTTTCTCTGATGAGCGCGCTTTGCTATCAACCAGTGTTGATTTATCGGCGACTAACGCTTCATTGTCGAAGTCATCAACATTAATGGTGTAGAGGCGACCCTCTTCAGCCTGTTTCAGAAGCGCAGCCTCATCCTGCTCTATCCAGCCTTCAGCCAGTGCTTCATCAGCGATCCGGTCGAGGAAGATAAAGGGTATTTTTTTACCCTTCTTCTTGGCTATCGCATCAACGATAGGTTCCACTTTCAGGAGTAGGGCTAATGTACCCTCAAGACGACCGATGGGGTTGCCTTCTTCATCGGTTAGGTATTGACCATGTCCTAAGCGGCTTCGAGCTTCAGATGGGGTTTGCAGTAGTTCGGCCACCTTGCGATCTAAGCTGTCACTAGGCTTGCGCAGTGGCGCCCCCCAAGGCATCAACAGTACCTTCAGGGTTGCTCCTAGCCAGCGAACAGGGAAATTATTCAATAGATCCCGTAGTGACTCCTGCAGCTTATATAACGCATCTTCTACAGCCCATTGCAGCAGTGGCAGATCTTCTTGCTGACGTCCCTCATCGTTAAAGCGTTTCAGTGCGCATGATGCCAAATAGAGTTGACTCAGTAGGTCGCCAAGGCGGGCTGAAATACGCTCACGGCGTTTTAGATCTCCACCTAGGGTCGCCATACAAAGATCTGATAATAGGGCTAGATCAGCGCTAAAGCGGCTCATCTGCTTATAGTAGCGACTGGTCTGATCCTTAAACGGCGATTTTGCCAATTTCGCTCCACTGAGGCCTAACCATGTGGCGCGGAAGAAATTGCTGATAGCAAAGCCAATATGGCCAAATACAGCGCGGTCAAAGCTGCCGAGCGCCTCACGATCATCCGTTAGCATCGCCGCTTGCATCTCTGGTAAGACGTAAGGGTGACAACGGATTGCACCTTGGCCGTATATCATCATCGAGCGCGTTAAGATATTTGCGCCTTCTACGGTGACAGCGATGGGACTGCCTTGATAAGCGCGAGCTAGGTAGTTCGCAGGCCCCATACAGACACCTTTACCACCGTGAATATCCATGGCATCGATGACTGTTTTTTGAGAGCGATCGGTCAGGTGATATTTACAGATCGCACCCAAAACGGATGGCTTTTCGCCTAAATCAATTGCCCCTGTGGTCATGGTCGTAACGCTGTCCATCAAGTAGGCATTGCCACCGATCCGTGCCAAAGGCTCCTGTATCCCTTCCATTTTGCCGATAGGCAGCTTGAATTGGCGACGGATCCGGGCGTATGCACCGGTTGCCATCGCAAGGCTTTTGGCTCCGCCAGCACTGTTAGATGGCAAAGTGATTGCGCGTCCCACGGAGAGGCACTCCACTAACATGCGCCAACCTTGGCCAGCCATCTTAGGTCCGCCGATAATGTAATCGATGGGAACAAATACATCTTTACCGTGGGTCGGGCCATTTTGGAACGGAACATTGAGCGGGAAATGTCGACGTCCCGTTTCAACGCCTGGTGTCGATGTGGGGATCAATGCACAGGTGATGCCTAACTCTTTTTCATCACCCAGTAACCCGTCTGGATCTCGCAATTTGAATGCTAAACCTAACACCGTCGCAATCGGCGCTAGCGTAATATAGCGCTTATTCCAGGTCAGGCGCATGCCAAGCACCTCTTCGCCTTGCCATTGATCTTTACAGACGATGCCAAAGTCAGGGATCGCTCCGGCATCAGAGCCAGCCTCGGGGCTGGTTAACGCAAAACAGGGGATCTCTTTGCCTTGTGCCAAGCGGGGGAGGTAATGGTTTCTTTGAGCCTCGGTGCCATAGTGCTGAAGTAACTCACCGGGACCTAATGAGTTCGGTACGCCAACGGTGGAAGCTAACACGGCAGAGCTGCCTACCAATTTTTGTAGTACGCGACTTTGAGCATAGGCAGAAAATTCAAGGCCACCATACTCTTTCTTAATAATCATGGCGAAGAACTTATGTTCTTTCAGGAATGACCAGATTTCAGGAGGCAGATCTGCGCGCTCGTGGGTGATCTCCCAATCATTGGTCATGCGGCAAACCTCTTCGACAGGACCATCGAGGAACGCTTGCTCCTCTGCACTGAGTCTCGGTGCGGGGTAGTGATGCAGCTTGCTCCAGTCGGGTGCGCCGCGGAAAAGTTCACCTTCCCACCATACGGTTCCAGCTTCGATGGCGTCTTTTTCTGTTGAAGACATCTCGGGCATGATGCTGCGGTAAACCTTTAGTAGCGGTTTGCTGATGTAGGTTTGCCTGATTGCTGCGATGTTTAAGGGCAGTGCCAGAAGTGCGAATACTAACCATGACCATTGGCCTGCATCGCCACTGATCGTGGCTCCCACCAGTATGGCTGCAATGGCGCCAGTAAATGTGGCCAGTGACGCACGGTGGTACGCCAGGATACCAAAGACGACAAAGCCTGCCGCCAACCAGATGAGAACATTCATAGTGTCTCCTTTTTAATGTTTGCTATGAGTCCTGTATATTATACAGGTCAGACCTCTTATCAGTTCATTATGGATGTAGATCAATGTTTTCTTCAACCCATGTGATTCACGGAAATGACAAATAGTTGCTTGATTCTTATTATGTGTCTGAAATTTATTGATTTATTTTTGAGTGTCGATTGATTCTCGCTGCTGAAATGCTGCTTTCATCTGGTTAATTGAGGAAAGTCATTTAATTCGTCACAGTAATCAGTGAGTAACCTTGTTTGCTGTAGTAAAATCCGCCTCCACGAAAAATTGAGCGGAATAAAGAGGTAAGCAAGATTATGTGTGAACTGCTCGGCATGAGTGCCAATGTACCCACTGATATCTGTTTCAGTTTTTCTGGATTAATGCAGCGCGGCGGCAATACTGGCCCACACCGTGATGGATGGGGGATCACCTTCTATGAAGGGAAAGGCTGCCGTAGTTTTAAAGATCCTAATCCAGCGGCAGAATCTCGTATTGCTGAGCTCGTGCAGAGCTACCCGATTAAGAGTCGCGCAGTGATTGGGCATATTAGGCAGGCGAACCGTGGTGGCGTTTGTTTGGAAAATACTCACCCGTTTACTCGGGACCTTTGGGGGCGATCGTGGACCTTTGCTCACAATGGTCAATTGTCGGGTTATAAAAAGCTGCCTGTCGGGCAGCACTTACCTATTGGCTGTACTGATAGTGAACGAGCTTTCTGCTTTATTCTCAATGCGCTAACTGAAAAGTACAAACGCAAGCCGGGAAACATGCCGGCGGTATTCAAGTTCATCGCGACTTTGTGTGATGAGCTAAGGGCGATGGGGGTTTACAACATGCTGCTCACTGATGGGGAGTATGTCATGGCGTATTGCAGCAACAATCTGCACTGGTTAACGCGTCGAGCCCCGTTTGGTGAAGCAGTGCTTAAAGATCAGGATTGGCAATTGGATTTTCATAAGGAAACCACGCCAGATGACGTGGTGACCGTGTTTGCTACCCAGCCACTCACCATCAATGAACAGTGGTACAAAATGGCGGCCGGTGAGTTTACTTTGTTTTGTCAGGGGGAGCAGATACTTTAAGCGCTGCTTTCAGCTCTGGGTGGGGGGCTTGCTTTAACCATTTGAAATGACTTATTTGCAGATCGGCTTGCTCTGAGCCGCCCTTGGCTTGCCATATTCGCGCAACCACATAGCCATACTCTTTGGCTAACCAAACATACGTCTGGCGTTTTTTGTTGCCGCGGATCCGTTCCAGTTTGACGGTAGCCAGTTTGCCAAATGGTGTTTCTAGCTCCTCTTCACCAATCAGTTTGAAGCGGTACTCTTTGTTCTCTCCACTCATAATAATGGGGTAGGTGATATCTTTCACGCCGGCCTGAATGTCACGCATCATCTGAAACTGGTAACTGGCGCCATCGAGAACGCCTGGCTGATAGACCGCCTCGAATTCGTCATAATCGCCGATCTCTTTTACTTTTTTTAGGCGGTGGTCAAATAGCACGAAGGAGAGGTAGTCGGGGCCGGTGCCAGAGCGTTTTTGTTTGTATTGCAAGGGAACGACATGGTCATCGAATACCTTAAACCAACTTTTTTCCTGACGCCGGTCCGAGAGAAATAGCCAGCTTACATCTGTGCTGGTTTCCAGATACCAAAGTCCATCCTCAACTTGCAGGAGTGAGCGCGAGCCTTTGCCATATTCACTGCCCCCTCTGAACACTTTGTATTCGGCTTGATAGGGACGGATGTCGAGCTCACTGCTCTGTGACTCAGGTGTACCCGAGTTATTCGCTTGGTCAGCGATAGTGGAGAAGGGAAGAAAAAAAAGGGCGCCTATCAGCGCCCGTTTTAGATTAGTCGTTTGCATAACCATCCGGCGGTAGGATATTTCCATCCAGTATCGCCTGTCCATCGCCCATCGACAAGCGTCCGCAGGCAAACCAGGTAACAACCATGGGATAGATCTGGTGTTCTTGTTCGTGAACACGGGCAGCCAGTTCGTCGACTGTATCTTCAGCAAACACTGGCACACGAGCTTGCAGGATCACAGGTCCACCATCGAGTTCTTCAGTAACAAAGTGTACCGACGCTCCATGCTCTTTATCACCTGCTTCAATGGCTCGCTGATGGGTATGCAAGCCTTGATACTTAGGTAACAAAGAAGGGTGGATGTTGAGCATTTTGCCGCTGAAGTTTGTAACAAACTCAGGGGTTAAAATACGCATAAAACCAGCCATCACCAGAAGGTCTGCTTGAAATTCGTTAATTAAAGTAATTAACGCTTTGTCATAGCTTTCTCTGCTCTCGAATGCTTTATGATCAAGCACCTTGGCGGCAATATTTGCTGCGCGAGCACGCTGAAGACCGTAGGCATCAGATCGGTTGCTGACGACTGCAACGATTTCAGCGCCATCTTGAAGATGGCACTTATCGATGATCGCTTGCAGATTGCTACCGTTTCCAGATATCAGGACGACGATACGACAATTAGGCATCGCAGTTACACCATCTCAACCTGTTCTTCATCGCCAGTACGTTCAGCAATCTGACCTACTATCCACGCGCTTTCGCCAGCTTCATTCAATGCTGCCACGGCGGCTTCCGCTTCATTGGCTGATAACGCAATAACTATGCCTGCGCCACAGTTAAATGTGCGATACATCTCGTGGGTTTCTACGTTGCCTTTTTCCTGCAACCAGTTAAAGATCTCTGGCCATTCCCAGCTCTTGCTATCAACAATCGCTTTGCAGGTCGCTGGCAGTACCCGTGGTATATTTTCCCAGAAACCACCACCCGTGATGTGGGAGATGGCGTGAATATCAAATTGTTCCATCAAGGCTAGTACGGGTTTTACATAGATACGGGTTGGCTCAAGTAAGGCATCAGCCAGTGTGCCGTTGCCAAATGCTTGCTGGGTATCAGCTTCGCTAATTTCAAGGATCTTACGAATGAGCGAGTAACCATTGGAGTGAGGGCCTGAGGAAGCCAGTGCGATCAGGGTGTCACCTGCGGCCACTTTGGTACCATCAATAACTTTAGATTTTTCAGCAACACCGACACAGAAGCCTGCGAGATCGTAATCATCTCCTTCATACATGCCAGGCATCTCTGCTGTTTCACCACCAATTAAAGCAGCACCAGCCAACGCACATCCATCACCGATACCTGATACCACATCGGCTGCCGTGTCGACATTCAATTTGCCTGTGGCGAAGTAATCGAGGAAGAACAGAGGCTCTGCACCCTGCACAATAAGGTCGTTAACACACATGGCGACTAAATCGACACCAACACCGCTATGACGGTTCAGGTCGATGGCCAGGCGCAATTTAGTGCCGACACCGTCTGTACCACTTACCAGTACTGGTTCTTTATATTTTTTCGGCAGCTCACACAGTGCACCAAAACCGCCTAATCCACCTATTACTTCGGGGCGTTGGGTTCGTTTTGCCACACCTTTAATACGGTCAACTAATGCATTACCTGCATCAATGTCGACACCTGCGTCTTTATAACTGAGTGATTGCTTCTGTTCGCTCACGGCTGCCTCATTTGGATCTTGGTCGTAATTTGGGCGCAATTCTAGCAGAGCATGGCGACGAAAGGGAGCAACTTGCGAAAGGTTCATTTATACGTTGTTATGGTATGATGCCGCAGCAACATACTGGACGGGTAAAATTCGTGGTGAAAGGAAGACTTTTCATACTGTTAATGCTGCTATTTGGCTTGTTTTCGGCTCGCCAAGCAGTGGCTATTGAAGTAAATAACCTCTATCAGGTCGACATTCTTGTTTCTGATAAAGGCTCAGCAGAGATGAACCAGGCACAAACGCAGGCTTTTAAAGTTGTGTTAGTACGTGTTGGGGGGACATCTGCGGTGTTAGAAAACCCCTTAATTAAGTCTCAGCTGACGAAAGCACAAGATTATATGCTTCAGTATGGCTATCAGGAGTCTGAGCAGACATTTGTTAGTGTTCAGTTTGATAGTGAAAGAATTAATCGCTTATTGCGCCAAGCCAACGAAGGCGTCTGGGGCAACCGCCGGCCATTAGTGATGGTTTGGTTGGTTGAGGAGCAGGCTGGCGAGCGTCATATTTTGGCCGACAGCACCGCATCTGAGCTGCCTGGGCTTATCAAGCAGGCCTCTGATGAAAGAGGGATGCCATCCTTGCTTCCGCTAATGGATCTTGATGATGCTATGCAGGTCTCTGTCTCTGATGTTTGGGGGCGTTTCCAAGCTCCACTGGCACAAGCTTCAAGCCGCTATGCTGCCGATGCAATGATTGTTGCTAAGTTATTTCAGGCGGGTGATGCCTGGGTGCTCGATTGGCAGTTGTTGACTTTGCCTGATATGCAGCCGCTAAATGATGTTGGTCAGTCACAATTGACCGGAACACGTGAAGAGCTGATGACGGCGATGGTTAATCAGTTAGCTGATGACTTTGCCAGTAAATATGCGGTAACGGGCGGCTCACTGGCTTCTGATTCAATTACCATTACGGTCGTTAATGTGGAGCAACCCGATATCTATGTCGCCGTGATGAAGCAGCTAGCCTCACTAACTCAGGTGTCAGCGGTTGAGTTAGTGAGTTTAAATGGTGCCAGAGCGCAGTTCCGACTGGGCTTGTTGGGTGATCCAACATCAGTACTTGCAGCTATTGAACTGGATGAACACCTGGTAGTTGTGGCTGGGGATGATATTACCCAAGAGAGTCAGGAGTATGCCTGGTTACCATGACTATTTGTTGGTGATACGAGCTTGAGTACGTTTGACAAACAGCTGCCATTGGCACTGAATCTGCCTGATGACGAAACATTTGCTAGCTATTACGGCGCGGCAAATGACTCCGTCGTAGAGCAGTTGAAGCTATTGCTAGACAAAAATGAGCAGCCATTTTACCTGTGGGGTGCGGCGGGCTGTGGCAAATCTCATTTGTTGCACGCTGCATGTGCCGATGGGGCAAACCGGGGGATGCAAGTCGCCTACCTACCGATGTCTATCTCATCTCAAATTAGTCCCATTATGTTTGAGGGACTCGAGCAATTGGATCTGGTTGCTATTGATGATGTGGATCATATCGCAGGTGATGCTGTTTGGGAGCGCGCGTTATTCGATCTCTACAATCGCGTCGGAGAGTTAGGCCAGGCTCGACTTTTGATGTCAGCCAAAGGAGCGCCCCGAACCTGCGGTTTTCAGCTGCCAGATCTGGGTTCCCGTTTAGACTGGGGCCTAGTTGCCAAACTTAGCTCTTTGGATGATGAGCAGAAAGTCGCCATGTTGATGCAGCGCGCGCAAAACCGTGGCATGAAGATGCCTGATGAAGTGGCCCGCTTTTTACTCAACCGAGTAGCTCGAGAGATGGGAGCGTTAACTGAGACATTGGATACGCTTGACCGTGCCTCGATGGTGGCGCAGCGAAAATTAACCGTGCCGTTTGTTAAGCAGGTATTATCACTCTAATTATAGCTATCGTTCAGGAATCGTTTTTACTCTGCTAGGGGTAACGGTTTGCCATGATATCTTAAGCGTTCAATCCCTTGCTCTTTCTTATCTCTATTTGTTCTTAAATTTTTGTTTTCTTGAGGGCCAAGTAGCAGGTTGTCAGCCCATGAATCACCCATATTCATCGGTATGGGGGTGATCAGACTCTCTACAACGCTATGCGGATCCAATTCAGACAGAATGTTCTCCAATACCCATGTCGCCCGTTCGGTAATCCAAGGTTCGGCGATGCGCCCGCGTTGTCCCCAATTGACGATGTAGTCACTGCTCGATGCATCTTCATCACTTGGATTATTGGTGATCGCCACATCCCGTTGTACTGATAAGCGATATTGCATCATCAACTCTTCAAATAGCATGGCCAGATCTTCCCGCTCAGAACTGTAATTATAAAAATCTACAGCGCCATCGGGTGGGAACATCAGGGCTACATCTTCGGGAAGTAATTCCTCTTGCTCAGCTGTTGGATCGATGCCCCTGAACGCCACTTGGGCAAGTTCGGTCATTGCGTTTGACTGCAGCGGTGATCGTTCTGTGAGTTGCTCTGATAACCAGTCCAGTTGATAGACAGCAGATAAGACGGAGTCTTGAGGAGCCAGTTGCCCGTGAGTTGCGGGCGGAAAGAAATCGTTAGCATGTGCCAACTCGTGATAGAGCAGGGCGCTAAAGCGGTTGGTGATATCGCTAAGCTCCCGTGTTGCTCTATTGTCTCGCGGCACTCTAGTGTAGGCGTATTCGTCGTTTTTGGTATAGCGCCACAGCATATCGAATTGCAGTGAACCGCCAAACCCGCTTCGGTAATCCGGTTGTTCGTTAATCAGATCTCGTTCTTGTGCTGTGCGCCAAAGGTTTTCTGGATCGAGATAGATAGCCCCTGTTGCCGCCCAATAGAAAGAGGGGCGGATATCATAACTAATGACGATGGCTGTCACGGCACTTAACAGATGATGAAAATCAGTGTGAGGTTGTGCGCTTAGAAAATCCTCAAATGCCTTACCCATCCACTCATGGGAAACAACAACTCGCTGCATTATCTGATCGGTTGTTGGGTACGCTAAGCCGTTGGCTTGAGCCTCGGCAGCAAGAAGTGGCAAACGTGCCAACAAGCAACTCTGGGTTAAGCTGTTGTTGTACACACAGCTGCTCAGTGCATCACTATAACGACTGTCTAGATAGGGGAAGGTGTGTGCCAGTGGCTCATCAAAATAGGCATTACCTGAGGGGGCTGCTGACGGTAATACTTGTACCCAAACTTCATCGGTATATGTTGCCCCGTTAGGGGCAGTGCCGTTGGCGACAAATGAAAGCAGGCTTGGCTCACTTACGATTGGTGCGGTCACAAATAGTAGCTCGTCTGCTGATTCCGTTAATGCTGTTGGACCGCTAGTTTGCTGCCAGGAGACTTCAGTGACGATTTGACCACTCATTAAAGCCGCTCGCAGAGAGAACTCACTACCCGCAGCGACGTTTCTGTCCCGCCTGATCAGTAGTTGCTCTTCAGAGGTTTCGCTGCTGAGCTCGAGTTGTTGTTCTATTAGTTCTCCATCTAGGTGATAACTTACTTGAAACCTATATGACGCAGGCGTGGTATCAAGTTCAACGCCAAGCAAACTCTGCTGTTCATCAAAAATAGGTACCCTGGGGCCATCTATTTGTTGCCAGTGAATATTGGTGATCTCCGAGCCATTCAGACTAAGGGCGATAGATGCTCCGCTGCCTAGGGGCAACGGCTGGAGAATGGTGACTTTAGCTTCTTCCGGTGAAGGAGATACAAGCTCTACCGCTGCATCACTGCTTCCTCCGCCGCAGGCCACTAGCAGCAGGACACTTATTAAGGTGACAGAGAACTTTTTGGCGTCAGCGATCATTATTCTTCTCACTTAGATCGTGCTTATTTGGGCTGCTTTCGCTTTTTTAAGCCAAGGCCTAACTCTCTCCCGCGGTGGCGTGCAAAGTAGACACAGCCAATAAAAGCGCCCGTGCTGAGGATAATTTCAATCAGTGCCCACCAAGCCTCTCCGGGGTTGGAATAGATAGCCGTTAGACCATGACCTAGGTAACAAACGATGATGAAATTAGCCCAAGCGTACGTGTATGGCTTTCCGGTCAGTAGCCCAGGTAAAGGCAGCAGCAGGGGTAAACAGCCAATAAAGAGAATGAAGCCCACTGACATTTCAGGGTGAGGAGCTAGGACAAAATGCCAGAGCGGAACCCAAAGGACTAAGCCTAAATAGCAGGATAAGGCCAGTCGTTGAAAACGGCGGGTAGTTGTTTCAATTTTGCTCATTAATTTAGCTGCTCGGATTCACTTTAAAGGATAGAAAGGACATTTTCTGGTGGGCGTCCGATGATCGCTTTGCCTTCGCTGACGACGATGGGGCGCTCAATTAACTTAGGATTTGCGACCATCGCCTCGAGCAATTGTTGTTCCTGTTCAATATTAGCCAGCTCTAATGTTGAATAGATCTCTTCTTTGGTTCGCATCAAATCACGTGCCGATAAGCCCAATTGAGTAAGTAGCTCCTTTAGTGCGGACACCGAGGGCGGTTCTTTTAAATACAAGATGATGTTTGGAGATATCCCCTGCTGGTCGATCAATTTGAGCGTTTCGCGGGATTTTGAGCAGCGTGGATTGTGGTAAATAGTAACTGATTTCATAGTGACTCTTTTAACTAAATCAGCTGGCGGTTGGCCGCCAGCATACCTATTGATAAATGAAGTACGGTAGGTGTTAAAGGTTCTTCAACTGATTTTCTAATTCGCGGAATTGCCGGATCCGTTCTTCCACACGTGATTGTTCTATAACATTCCCTTCCAACAACGGGTGTGCCACATGCAGTTCTTTGATCGCTCTGGAAAATGCACCAACGAGAGCGAACTGTTCTGCTTTCGCTTGGTGCATCTGCGCTTGTTTACCTGCGCCTTGATAGGCTTGAATCATCATGCTGTAAACCAGCATGTTGTCCTTTGCTAAAGGCTGGAATTTCTCCAGTAAGCTCGCCGCGTCGGTAAATTTTTGTTGCTCTATATAGACAGATGCGAGATTAATATTGATGACATTACTGTCAGAGCGGAGCAAAAGTTGTTGCTGTAAGCGTTCCTCTGCGCCTTTGTAGTTTCGGGCTCTGACATCCAAATCAGTTAACGTGTCTATGTAGTAGAGGTTATTTGGGTCATTTTTATTGAGGCGTGTGAGCAGTTCTCTTGCTTTATCGGCATTTCCGGTGTCGGTGAGCGCCAGCGCATAGCCATACTCTGCTGCCTCCCTAATATTGTAGGTTTGCTTTTGCAGTGCTCGCTGCATGGTGTTCAGTATGGTTTGCGGTTTTTCTGGATTGAACCGCACTGTCACCCGCGCTTTAGCGAGTTCAAATTGCAAAGAGGCTTTCTTTGAAGCCTTGGGATATTGTTCTGCACGGTTTCTCGCATCGGATATCCGTGATTCGGGTAAAGGGTGAGTTAAGAGCATTTGTGGTGGTTTACTGGAAAAACGATATTTTGCTGCCATCTTGCCAAAAAATTCCGGCATACCTCTGGGATCGAAACCGGAAGCCGCAAGATTCTTTATCCCTATGCGATCAGCCTCTTCTTCGTTGGCGCGGGTGTAGTTGATGCTGGACTGCTGACTTGCTGCCATTGTCCCCGAGAGTCCTGCCATCCCTGCTTGTGGGTTCACTATGGCTAGTAGAATCGAACCCGCTATGGCAGCCATGGTTGCAGGAGCGGCTTTAGCTTGCGCCTCCATCATTCTGGCAAGGTGACGTTGGGTGACGTGGGCGATTTCGTGGGCAAATACGGATGCTAATTCGCTCTCTTGGTCGGCGTATAGGAACAATCCGGTATTAATGCCGATATGACCACCAAAGAAGGCAAATGCGTTAATCTCTGGGTTGTTAACCAAGAAGAAGGTGTAGGGGAAATTGATTGAACTGGCGTTGGCGAGCAGGCGATAGCCTAGTTGCTGTATATAGTCGGCAAGCAATGGATCGTTAACTAGTGGCTGTGTGCCACGCATTTGGCGCATATAAAAATCGCCAATTATAGCTTCTTTTTGCAGGGATAAGGTGCCAACAGCAGCGGTGCCTATGTCGGGTAGATCATTGGCTCTGGCGGTTTGCCCTAGGCAAAAAATAGCTACCGCAACGGCCGAAGCCAATGCTATCTTGCGACGCAAAGGCGCAATTCCTTGCTTGAGTGTGTTGACGTATTTCAGAGTGACACCTATTAACACTTCTCGATATTATTGTAATTACAGTAACCTGTGAGTGGAAACAAGTCCATGCACAGGTAAAATTACCACTGTTTCTTCATCTAACTTGAGGCCAGACAGCTTTTTCGCTGAAATATCACTTTGCAACACGACTATTTTGAACTCGATCTGAAAGGACTGCGCTGTCCACAGACACTAATTGACAGTAAATTGGCCATGGGAAAGCTCTGTATCGGTGATGTTTTGGTTATTCTGTTAGATGACTCTAGCTCTGCCAGTGACATTCTCGACTATGCCTACCGGAGGGGATTCTCTGTTAACAATATTGAACCTCAAAGCGGCTTGGCTTTGATGGCAATTGAAATAACTATTTCTCAGGAGAGCCGTTTTCATGTTTGAAATGCTCAACCGATGGTACCGTCGTAAGTTTTCTGATCCCGCCGCAGTGACATTGATGTTCATACTGCTTATGGGGTTTGCCATTATCTACTTTCTTGGCGGCCTACTGGCACCCATTTTAACAGCCATCGTTTTAGCTTACTTACTTGAATGGCCGGTTAGCCAGTTGACCAAAAGGAAATTACCTCGAGGGTTAGCTGCAACCATTGTGTTGTTGGCATTTTTGGGCCTCAGTTTATTGGCCATTCTTGTTGTTGTGCCAATTATCTGGCAACAAGCAAGCACACTTGTGACAGAGTTGCCCACTATGATAGGAGAGGCGCAGGTTTATCTGTCTGGGTTACCTGAACGCTACCCGGGTCTGATCCAAATGGAGCAGATTGATAATGTGGTAACAACACTCAGAACTCACCTTCTGGATATGGGGCAGGGCATTATCTCTATGTCTTTGAACTCACTCGTCTCATTAGTTGCGCTGTTGGTTTACGCCATTTTAGTGCCTCTATTGTTGTTCTTTTTCTTAAAAGATAAAGAGTTTCTGCTCAAAAGCATTGATCGTTTTTTACCTACCAATCGGGATCTCGCGTATAAAGTGGGTCATGAAATGAATGGCCAGATCATGAACTATATTCGCGGTAAGGTGATTGAGATATTGATTGTTGGTGGTGCCAGTTATATTACCTTCGTTGTCATGGGGCTTCGGTATCCTGCACTGTTGGGCTTACTAGTCGGATTGAGTGTGCTGATCCCATATATTGGTGCCACGGTGGTGACGATCCCAGTGGCGATGGTTGCACTTTTCCAGTGGGGCGTGAGCTCAGAGTTTTGGTATCTGATGTTGGCTTATTCGATTATTCAGATGCTTGATGGGAACGTACTGGTACCGGTTCTATTTTCTGAGGCGGTGAACTTACATCCTGTCGCTATTATCGTTGCGGTACTCTTTTTCGGTGGCATATGGGGGTTCTGGGGGGTGTTCTTTGCTATCCCGCTGGCGACCTTGGTCAAAGCTGTCGTCAATGTGTGGCCGAGCCATTATGTGGCTAAGGAACAGAAAGACGATTCGACTGTATCCGCATAACGTGGTGCGCTTTAGGCATGCTTGATGGGTTCTAAATCCATCAAGCAGCCATCGTTAATTACGAACTGCAACTTAGCTTGCTGTCAGTGCAGCTAACACAACATCGTGATGTTCTTTGGTTTTAAACTTGTTGAACACTTGAGCAACGGTGCCATTTTCATCGATTAGAAAACTAATGCGATGAATACCATCATACTCTTTGCCCATAAATTTCTTTAGCCCCCAAACACCAAAGGCCTCTGCGACAGCGTGGTCTTCATCGCCAAGCAGTGTAAAGTTAAGCTCATCACGCTCAGTGAACTTCGCCAATCGTTTTGGCGCATCAGGGCTAATGCCTAGCACTACGGTATTGCGCGCTTCAAGCTCGGCCTTGCTATCGCGGAGGCCGCAGGCTTGAACTGTGCAACCTGGTGTCATCGCTTTTGGGTAGAAGTAGACCAGGACTTTGCTTTTGCCTTTGAACTGGCTTAGCGACACCATGTCGCCGTTTTGATCTGGTAACGTAAAATCCGGAGCCGTCTTGCCGACCTCTAATGTATTCACAGCTTTTCTCCCATTATTTCTCGATTATTTGAGGCAAATGTTCTGTACAGTCAAAACTTGTGTTTGGATCGCACCGCATCTGCTTGTCTTATCCCGCCTCGAAAAGTACCATAGTTCGCCTTGATTTCGAGGAGTTAACGCCGAATGTTTGCTGGAAGCATAGTCGCCTTAGTGACGCCAATGGATGCAGAGGGTGCGATAGATTATGTCGCACTGGAAAAGTTGGTTGAGTTCCACGTTGAATCGGGAACCAACGGTATCGTGGCTATGGGTACGACCGGAGAGAGTGCCACGCTTGGTTTTGAAGAGCACCTGCAAGTGGTTCGTAAAATTGTTGAGTTCGCGGCAGGAAGGATCCCTGTCATCGCTGGCACTGGAGCCAACGCTACAGCAGAAGCTATTTATTTGACCAGCCAGTTGGAAGATAGCGGTATTGCCGGTTGTTTAAGCGTCACACCTTATTACAACAAGCCGACTCAAGAAGGTTTATATCTCCACTTTAAGGCGATAGCCGAAAGTACCAAGCTTCCTCAGCTACTTTATAATGTGCCCGGTCGGACCGCTGTGGATCTGTTGCCGGAAACGGTGGCTCGGTTGTCAAAAATTGACAACATTGTTGGTATCAAAGAAGCAACAGGCGATCTGGACCGTTTTAGGCAGATTAAATCGTTAGTTGATGATGACTTTCTTTTGCTAAGCGGTGACGATGCTACTGGGCGCGAATTTCTGCAACTGGGCGGCGATGGTGTGATCTCTGTGACTAATAACGTTGCACCCAAGGCGATGGCCGCTATGTGCCAACACGCCCGCGCAGGGGAAGCAGCCAAGGCGGCGGCATTAGACGAGCCGTTGTCATTGTTACATGACAAGTTATTTATTGAAGCAAATCCTATTCCTGTAAAATGGGCTTTGTCCCGTATAGGGCTAATACCTAATGCTTTTTTACGATTGCCTCTCACTGTTTTGAGTGAGCCAGCTCAACCCGAAGTTGAAAAAGCACTGCAAAAAGCAGGATTAATTTAATGAAGTTGAACGGTATGAAGTGGTTCCGTTTCTGTGTTGTCGCACTCTCATCGGTCTCAGTGCTTATCGGTTGCACATCAGCAGAAGATCGCCGTACCGCGAGTGGTAACTATGACTATCTGGATGTGATGCCATCTCGTGGTTTAGCGATACCTGAAGGTTTGAATGCGCCAGCTACCAATGAAGAGTATGCCATCGACGATTTAGAAAGTGCCAGCGCAGCCTATGGTCGTGAACTTGATATTCGGGCACCGGCTCAAGTTTTGCCCCTAGTAGAGGGGAGTAATGTTAAAAATAGTACTGGTAGTAAGATCTCTATCAATTTTTCTCTCGAAGAGAGCGGCGGCAACGTGCGGGATGAAGTTTGGCGTGTGCTTTGGGAGTATTTCTACGAGAAGGGTATACGTGCTCGGTTCTGGGACAAGCAAGGCGGTGTCCTAATTACCGACTGGTTTCATAGTGACATCAAACTAAGCGAAGATAATACGATAATAGATACCTTAACGTTCAGCGAAAAAGTGATACATATTCGCCAACGTTACTTGTTCTCTCTAGATGTTAATGAAAGGGAAGACAAGGGAACACTGACCGCATCATTATTGGGATATGAAGAGACTTTGGACAACCGTAAGGTAGCTGACACCTTAACCGATATAGATAAGCGTCGCTATACGGTGAACTTGCTAAATGGAGCTATCGGACATTATGAGTTTAAGAAGCGGGTTGATGCTCATCAAAAAGATCAGCAAAAATTGAAGCCGATAACTTTGTCTGTGGGTCAAGACGCTTCAGGTCTGCCGGCCTTTATTGCGTCAGCGGGCTTTGAACGAACTTGGTCGCGCTTGGCGTTAGTGATTGCAGATCTTGGCTTTACGATTGAAGATCGTAATAAATCGATCGGTACATACTATGTTCGTTATCATGGATCGCAGAGTTTGTGGGAGTCCATTTGGGGAGACGGTATCGACATTGATATCCCCAAGGAGCAATATCAGATATTATTAGGGGACTTGGGGAACTCAACCTCAATCACTTTATTGTCTATAGAAAATAGGCCTGTCGGAGAAGAGCGGCTGGCAGAAATATATGATGCACTGAAAGACGCGATGGAACGTGGCGTAATTAATCAATAGTTTTAAGCGGAGCAGAGATCCCGATGGAAAAGAAAGCAGAGTTGTACCGTGGTAAAGCGAAGTCTGTGTACACAACAGATGATGCAGATCGACTGATCTTGCAATTCCGCAACGATACATCCGCTTTTGATGGCGAGAAAATTGAACAGCTCGACCGTAAAGGCATGGTAAATAACAAGTTTAACCATTTCATTATGACTAAGCTTGAAGAAGCTGGTATCGCTACGCAGATGGATCGTCTGATTGCGGATGATGAAGCGTTGGTTAAGAAGCTGGATATGATCCCGGTTGAGTGCGTTGTTCGTAACGTGGCTGCGGGTTCCATCTGTCGTCGCTTGGGAGTCAAGGAAGGAATGGATTTGTCACCACCAACCTTCGAATTTTTCCTCAAGAATGATCAGCTTCATGATCCAATGATTAACGAGTATCACATCCAAAGCTTTGGTTGGGCGACTGCCGAACAAGTGACTGCGATGAAGGAGCAAACCTTCAAAGTCAATGATGTATTGAAGAAGCTGTTTGACGATGCTGGCCTGATACTTGTTGATTACAAGCTTGAATTTGGCGTGTTCAATGGTGAAATCATTCTTGGTGACGAATTCACTCCTGATGGTTGCCGTTTGTGGGATAAAGAAACCCGTGACAAGCTGGATAAAGATCGCTTCCGTCAAGGTTTAGGCGGTGTGGTTGAAGCCTATGAAGCCGTTGCTGCGCGCTTGGGTTTAAATCTCGACTAAAGTTGTTATCGTTTCATATCCAAATAAAAAACCCGCTGTCAGCGGGTTTTTTATTATGTAGAAAGAGGGGGTCATAGGCGTTTATGAGGTATCTCTTTTTCCCCTGGCTTAACGTCCTTCTTGATAACACCGATTTTCTTTCCATGTTTGAACTCATCAATACGCTTTTCCAGCTTAAATTTGGCGGTATGTTTTAACAGCATGAGGTTACTGATAATGAAGCCTAAAATTGCCGCGATGAGTAGTATTAGTTTCCAAGTTTCCATATCAGTGTTCGTTGTTGGGCCAATGGGCTACGTTAGTGACATATTTTACCATTAACGCTTCGATCTGCGGCCCCAGGTGTGCTAATCCAATAACTTGGTTTCTCGTTAATGCATCCATCACTTTGGTGCTTGTTAATTGCGATAGGGCCTGTTCTGCTATCTCACCGTAGCTAATATGCCAAGGCTCTTCGGCGACACCGCCGCGATATGTATTGTAGGGCCAGAAAAAGCCAAACTTGCCAGCATGCTCTCGCAACCAAAGATAGGTCGAGTGTTGCGGCCCACCAAGTGCGTACTCATCCGGCTCAAGCCGCAAAGGTTGTTCTCCCTGCTGCAGGCTACAAAAGATGTCTAGGTCTGTCCCCCAGTGATGTCGGCTTGTGCCAGGCAGTGCAGACCAATGAAGGATTGCAGCGATTTTTTCTGACTCACTTAAAGTGGTGATATCCAGAGGCTGGCTATCATGATTGAGCAACGGGCGAGTACCCAAAAACTTGGCTTGCCAGATAGCTTGCTGGCGTTCGAAACTGCGAAAACCGCTGGCGATCTGTAATGAAAAACCGTCATCAGCCGCCGCACTGATTAAGCTTTGTAGTGGTAGGCATACATCTTTATGAACCAGAGTCCCGCGCTGACCAAACAGGCGCAGGTGGGACTCAGATTCACCGGTTAGTTGCCGGTCATGGAGTTCAGTCAACAAGTAGCTGCACCATGGTTTTATAATACATCTCAGTTAATAGCTCCAGATCAGCAACCTTGACGCATTCATTCACTTTATGGATCGTGGCGTTACAAGGACCTAATTCAATCACCTCTGCGCCAGTTGGAGCGATAAAGCGGCCATCTGATGTACCACCCGCTGTCGATAGCTCTGTTGGCGTATGTACTGTATCCAGAATCGCTTGCTGAACTGCGGTGACCAAATCCCCATGGTCGGTTAGAAATGGTTCTCCGTTATAGGTCCATTTAAGATCGTACTCAAGGCCATGAGCATCAAACAGCGCATGTACTCTTTCTGTTAATCCCTTGGATGTGTTTTCGGTACAGAAGCGAAAGTTAAATTGAACCTCTAGCTCACCAGGGATAACATTCGATGCGCCTGTTCCCCCATTAATATTCGAAATTTGCAGACTGGTTGGGGGAAAGTAGTCGTTACCCTGATCCCAGCAGATCTGGCTAAGCTCGGTTAATGCCGGTGCGGCTTTATGAATGGGATTATCAGCAAGGTGAGGGTAAGCCACGTGGCCTTGATGTCCATGCACTGTCAGATCGCCAGTCAGCGAGCCGCGGCGACCATTCTTCACAATATCACCGCATCGGTGGGTGCTTGACGGTTCGCCAACAATACACCAGTCAATCTTTTCGTTTCTGGCTTCCAGTGTGTCAATTACACGGGTTGTGCCATTAATAAAGGGGCCTTCCTCATCACTGGTAATCAGATAAGCGATAGATCCCTTATGGTTTGGATAAGCATCAATAAAGCGCTCTGTCGCAATAACCATCGCCGCCAAGCTGCCTTTCATGTCGGCAGCGCCACGGCCATGAAGGTAGCCATCGATAACCGTGGGCTCAAATGGTGGTGTGTGCCACTTTTCTTCGGGGCCGCTGGGAACGACATCGGTATGTCCGGCAAAGCAGAAGAGTGGCGCTTGGGTGCCACGGCGAGCCCATAAATTGGTGGTATCTTCAAACACCATGGTCTCAATGGCAAAGCCAATATCGGCTAATCTCGCACCCATAAGTTCCTGGCAACCCGCGTCCTCAGGGGTAACAGAGCGACGGCTGATAAGTTCTTTTGCTAAATCCAGTACCTCTTCACTCATTACTAATCTACCTGCTGAAATAGTTGTTGATAGGCTTCGGGTTTGAAGCCTATCTGAATATGATCATTGAAGCTTAGCACCGGCCTTTTAATCAGGGTGGGGGTGGCTAACATTAGCGCGATAGCGTCTTCCGCATTATCGACCAACTTCTGCTGATCAGTTAGCTGGCGAAAGCTGGTGCTGCGTTTGTTCAGTAGTGATTCCCAACCTAGGTGATCGACCCATTTCTTCAAGGTCTTTTCATCTAAGCCGTCAGTGCGAAAGTCATGGAATTGGTATTCTTGCTGGTTTTGTTCAAGCCAACTGCGAGCCTTACGAACAGTATCGCAATTCTTAATGCCAAATAGGAGTGTCATAGATATGCCAAATAACGAGACGAAAAATGTTGCAGCAAGATTATCTAAGCTAGACAAAAAAGGCACTCATTGGAGTGCCTTTTTTTTGCTATTTGATGACGGTGATGATGACATCCTCGGCTTGAGTGACCTTACCGCTGTGTTTTGCTAACTGTTTTACTTCATCAACGTTGGATATGACGACGGGGGTGAGTGTTGACTTGGCTTTCTCTTCTAAAAAAGGCAGATCTAATTCGATTACCGGATCACCACATTTTACCTGTTGCCCCTCTTCCGCTACGCGACGGAAGCCTTCTCCCTTCAGCTCGACGGTGTCGATACCGAAATGGACAAAAAGCTCGATCCCTTCGGGCGATTCAATACTGAATGCATGATTGGTTTCAAATATCTTACCAATGACACCATCACACGGAGCCACTAATTTACTGCCGGTAGGTTTAACTGCAACGCCATCCCCGACAATTTTTTCCGCAAATACCACATCCGGCACTTCTTCTATATCGACAATTTCGCCCGTTATTGGGGCATAGATCTTCACCCCATCCAAAGGGTCGTTGTCATCGCTTACCAGCTTTTTTAACGTGCTGAATAAACCCATGTTTTATAGCTCCCGCATCAGGCTTGGTATCTAGTAGTAAACCGTCTTGAGTGTAACAGAGGGACTGACACTATATAAAGTGATCGTGACAATAATCAATCCCTAGTTGATCCAAATTATCACTCAATGGGTTTCAATTGCGAATATTCTTTCTGGACGTCGGCACTATCATAACTATAGTTAATTAAACCAAAGAGTTATCTGGTGTGTCATGTGAAACTCTATGCCAACAAAATATTAACCTTAATGTTACTTTGTTTACCCCTTAGTGCCTTTGCAAATGACATTGTCTACCCGAGGGCCGAGTCAACATTCGATGAAAGGGTCAACTATCCATTAAGGTTACTGACGCTTGCGTTGCAGAAAAGTGGCTCTAGTCTGCAACTGAAGCCCAGTGAGTTGCCTATGCAACAGGGCAGAGCGCTTAAGCAGCTTGCAAGAAATGATGAGTTGGATGTGGTGTGGTCGATGACTTCTGTTGAAAGGGAAGCCAGTTTGTTGCCGATACGAATTCCGATCTACAAAGGTTTGGTTGGTTGGCGATTACTTCTGATCCGTGAGCAAAAACAGCAACTGTTTCTTCATCTAACTGATAGTAGTGTATTAAAAGAAGTGATTTTGGGGCAGGGCCATGATTGGCCTGATACGCAGATCCTTGCTGATAACGGGTTTAGGATCGTGCCATCGTCAACCTATGAAGGTCTATTTGAACAACTGTTGCGAGAGCGTATCGAAGCGTTTCCTCGGTCTGTCGCTGAAATATGGGCTGAACAGCAAACATACTCGGCTCAGGGGCTTGTCATCGAGCAGCGTTTTGCACTGCACTACCCGACTGCATTTTATTATTTTGTTAATCCCCATCGTACTGATTTGGCGGATATTATCACCAGAGGATTAGAAGCGGCGATTGCCGATGGCAGTTTTGATAAGCTGTTCAATCAAGAGCACGGCGATATCTTGCGAGCTGCCGATCTACAGCGGCGCGATATATTAACCCTGACCAATACTATTTTACCGAAAGCAACACCGGTTAATCGCTCTGAGCTTTGGTACGCGCCACAGTAGTTATGGCGCAACACCACATTTGTCGCTCGTTGTCATTGCGACTCTTTAGGCTTCAGAGAAGCGTTTTCCAATAACTGTGCCGTGACATGCTCTGCAAAACCCGCCCCGGCTTCTTCGTACAGATTGAACACAGAGTTAACGCCAAGAGCTTTTAACTCCTCCGCTTCGTCCGGGAAGTGCACAATGGCCGCGACTTGACCGTTGAATTGCATGCGCTGGAACTGCTTTGCAGCAAATTGATTACCGTGGTGGCTTGGCATTGCCAAATACACTAACTCAATGCCCTCTGCAGATAGTTTCTCCCAGAAATCAGAGTCAGTGGCGTCGCCCTGAATGACATTGCGGCCGTGCGTGCGATGTTCTTCTACACGATCCATGTCTGTTTCAACGCCGAGTATAGAATTCCCGTAACAGTCGAGCATTTCGTCGTAAACACCGGTGCCAATACGGCCCATACCAAAAATAACGCAGCGTTCACCTGATAATTCGATGTTGCTGTCGTATTTCAGGAGCGCGCTTCGTTGATATTTATGTAGGTTGGCTCTATAGCGCCGATAGAGGCTCGCAGCGTGTAAATTGAGCGGCGAGGCGATAGCCATGCTGAGTGAGAGTGCGATGGCGATAATCACCAACCATTCGGGACTCAGCCAGCCATTGCTGACTCCGATTGCACCCACGATCAGGCCGAACTCGCTATAGTTAGCCAAGCTCAGCGAGCTCAGGGTGGCGGTACGGGCGCGCAGTCGGAACTTGGTTAACAGGCCAAAGTAGATGATAACTTTGACTATCAGTACCAGGCAAAGCAGCGCAGCGATGGCAACGCTTTCCCAGGTTGGGAGCGCTTGTAGGCCAATGTTAAGAAAGAAAGCCACCAGAAATAGCTCTTTGAAACTGAATAATGATTTAGCTAATTCGCCAGATTTGGGGTGGTTAGCAAGCAAAATACCAATAATCAATGCACCGAGATCAGGTTTCAATCCAACCAATTCAAACAGACCTGCGCCAAGCAGTAGCGCCATCATTAAGCCGTAAAGAATAAGCATTTCGCCATGGCCTGCGCGGTCGAGTAAGCGGTACATTAGAGGGCGAATGAAGGGTAAGCCCAGCAAGCATACCGCCCAGACACTGGGGATCTTTCCCGTGGAAAGGGTGAGGTAGACGACGGCGAAAATATCTTGCATTACCAAGATACCAATGGCCACACGGCCATACAGAGACTGCATCTCACCCTTATCTTCAAGTACTTTTACAGCAAATACGGTACTGGAAAAACTTAATGCAAATGAAAGTAGTATCGCTGATGACCAGTTGAGCGTTGCGAACAGGGAGATTTTAAGCGCTGCCAACAGTATTAATGCAATGGTGAAGAAGCCAATCGTAATGCCCATGTGGAGGGTGGCTGTGCCCCATACTTCGGGTTTCAACAAACTCTTGATATTAAGCTTGAGCCCAATACTAAACAGTAAAAGGGTTACCCCAAGGTCGGCCACTTCTTGCATTGCTATTGAAGGTTCAAACCCTACTGCATGTAACAGAAAGCCACAGCCAAGGAACCCGATCATCGGCGGTAAGCCTATGCGGCTAACCAATAGGCCTAGGGTAAAAGCGGCGGCGATAACAATAGGATCCAAGGTGCCTCCTAATTTTTCTGAAAATAGTGGAGAGAATGCATAATGGGTTTAGAATACAGCACGTTGCAAACTTTACCTCAGTTACTTAGAGAAATATGCAGTTTCTTAATGTGCAATCACCCTGGTATCAGGCGGCGATCTATCAGGATTTAAGGCAGTTGTTGCCGATCTCAGCTTGGCAGACTTGGCCTGATACCGAGCAGATGACAGCGTTGTTGCCGCAACCGACCTGCAACAGTCACGGAAAATCGATACAGTTTGTTTGCCAGTCTACCTTGGATGCTTGCCCTGATGGTATCTACTACGAGCAGCGCATACTGGAGTCGGGCGCAGTACCTACTCGTCCCGCGCATTGGCATGATTTGTTTAATGCCTTGATATGGTGTCTGTTCCCAAAAGCAAAAAGTTTGATTAACCAACAACATTGCGATGACATCGCTAAATATGGACAAAAAAAACGCACGCCACGCCGTAACGCCTTAACCTTGTTTGATGAATGCGGTGTGATTATTGCTGTGGCTGATGATCACCTGAGCCAGGCTTTAAAACAACATGAATGGGAGGCGTTGTTCTGGCAACAGCGAGATGCTTGGGGTAATACCATACGTTCTTTTGTTTTTGGTCACGCCAGCTATGAATCATACTTGCAGCCATTTATTGGCTTATGTGGCAAGGCGTTATGTTTGCCGGTCTCCGCGGACTTCTTTACGCTGCCGTTGCTAAAACAATATCAAGCGTTGGATCAGCAACTGTCATTGGCACTGAGCGCAGATCTGCTTGCTGACAACCGACCGTTGTCGCCTTTACCTCTGCTCGGGGTGCCGGGGTGGTGGCCGGCGAATCAATCGCGGGAGTTCTATCTCGACAAAAACTACTTTAGGCCCCGTCCGCATAGGAAGTAATTGCGGGCAGAGTCTGGTCATGAATCACAGGTCAGGTTGGGGCGCTTGATGTTAATCATTTGAATTGTAAATTAGTTAAGTATGATGAGGAGGCTTCTTTCTGGCAGGGAAGCGTTGAAATAATACGTTGGATTTTGGGAGTGATGATATGGAAATTACAATGCTAACCGTTGTTGGAGTTGTCGGCATCGTATCTGTTTCAGCATTAGATGCTATCAGGAATGATGGTGTCGGTGTCGGTGACTATTTGCGACGAATGCGTAAGGGATTAGTTTGGGGAGGCTTTTTGTCTTTAGTGCCTTGTCTCTTGCTGTTTTTAGCAAATCAGGATGGAGTAAAAAAGGGGGAGCCCGCTTATACGTTGTTACAGTGGCTCATTGCTTTGCCTCTTTCCGCGCTGTTGTTTACTACACTGTTTACCTTGCTCTTTGTATTTAGGCCTCACCCTTCAAACAACAGCTTTGGTTTTTTGCAGAGCTTTACCCTGTTGTTTTGGGCGAGTGCAGTTGCGTTGTTGTTTTATCTCAGTGTTTATATTGTCAACCAAGCTGCATTACTGGCAGCTTAGCTTTTGATATCGTGTGTTTGTCAAACTGATGATTGGATAGGGTTAGCTATGTGTGAAGACTGGGGTTTTATTGTCATCTCTGCGCCGGAACACTTTCTAAGTAAATTGGATCCGGAGTCTGCTGATGGCTCGCCCTTGGTGGCTGAAATAGCTAGCCTAGCGGGCGTGACGCCTAATCTATTTAATGGCTTACACTTTCAATTTGAGCAATTAGGAAGAGCAAACGGTTTAGCTTGGTTTGTATTCGATTGCGCGCACTGGCCGGTGCTGCTTTCTAACTTGACTCTGCCCATCGCTGATATTCAGATTTATGCGCGGATCCAGGATGATGAAGGCCGTGAGCTTTTCTACGCGTTACCTGAAGAGGGTGAACGCTTGATTGTTATCTGGGATGGCGAGGAGATGTCGACTAATGCTTCAGTACAACCTGTTGCAGATGAAACATCTCTGTCTGCGTTGGCAAAATGGCAGTCACTAGTACCTGATAAGGTAAAATCTGCGGTGCCTGAATTTCTTGAGATTGAGTTATAGCCTCGATTTTTGTTCGATAGCTCTTCCATCACTTCCCATATTGCCGTTTTCCAAAAACAGCAGGAGCGCACCGTGGAAAATCTTGAAAAGATCCTCCGCTTTATTGTCGAAATAGAAAAGCTTAAAGATGTGCATCGAAAAACCCGCCCTGTTGGTTTGTCGCGCTATGAGAATTCAGCTGAACATAGCTGGCATGTTTGCTTGTCGGCTCTGATGCTTTATCAGCATGCTGATGAGCCGGTGGATATCGATCGCGTGATAAAAATGCTGTTGATCCATGATCTTGGTGAGATAGATGCGGGAGATACCATTATTTACGCCAGTGAGACACCAGAATTAAAAGCTGCTGAGGCAGAAGGAGTAAAGCGCGTATTAGGCTTGCTTCCTGAGGGGATGGATACAGAGTTCATTACGCTTTGGTATGAATTTGAGGCAGGCGAGACTGCTGATGCTAAGTTTGCCAAAGCAATTGATCGGGTGCCTCCGCTACTGCATAACCTGCATGGCGATGGTCATAGTTGGCGCGCCCACGATGTCTCTAAGGCGCAAGTGTTCTCGATTAATGAGCGGATAGGCAAAGGCAGCTCAGCCCTATGGGAGCTGCTCAAATCAAAGCTCGACGGCGCCGTCGCCAAGGGTTGGTTAAAGTAGTTCTGCATTGACCGATGTGACTAGCCTTTGAGACTAAACGTAAGCTTGAAATTTACCCTTACTTCTTGCCCGCGGTGCCTGCTGCCACTTTGCGATGGAACTGCCAAGGCTTCGTTGTCACTCTCCATAACTAATTGACCGAAATTAACTGGAGTAATGCGTCGGTCACCCCTCTGCTAGTGCTCTTCGAGTAGCTGTTTGAGCTTTACCTCTCTTGCCATCGGTGACCCGCTGAATCTGCCAAGCAGATGGTAAAGGCAGGGGATGATAAACAGTGTGATGACGGTTGCTAGGAGCATGCCACCGAAGATCACGACACCGATGGCAAAGCGATTTTCCGAGCCAGCGCCGCTGGCAAATAACATAGGCAGAGCGCCGAGTAGCGTTGTCATTGCGGTCATGAGAATAGGCCGTAAGCGGTTCACTGCCGCCTGACAGGTCGCAGTGGTGATATCCAATCCTTTGTCGCGCAGTTGATTGGCAAATTCGACGATAAGAATGCCATTCTTTGTCGCCATGCCTATCAACATGAGTAGGCCAAGTTGGCTGTAGATATTGAAGCTCTCTCCGGCTAACAACAGTCCTACCAAGCCGCCAAGGATCCCTAACGGTACGGTAAGCATCACAACTGCCGGGCTAATAAAGCTTTCAAATTGAGCGGCGAGTACCAAATAGCAAACCAGCAAAGCGAGGCCAAACAACAGCGCGATCTCTCGCTGATTGTCGTAGTACTCTTTCGATTCGCCAGCGAAGTCAAAAGTATAGCCAGGTGGGAGCATGGGTTCGGCATGCTCAATAAGAAAATCGAGGGCTTCACCTAAGGTGGCCTGTTCGGTCAGGTTAGCTTTGAGGTTGATAGATTTCTTCCGCTGATAATGAAACAGACCACGCGCAGAGGCCGTTTCTTGCGCTGAAACCAGAGTGTCTAAGGTGACCAATGCTCCGGCGTCACTGCGCAGGTAGACTTTGGCAAGATCCGCTGCTGATAGAAAGCGATCTTCATTGGCTTTGAGGTAGACGTCATATTCGTCACCGCGTTCTTCGAAGCGTGTTTGCGCTCGCCCGCCCAATAATACTTCCAAGGTGCTTGCAATATCGTCCACCGAGACGCCTAATTCTCGGGCTGCTGGGCGGTTAACCTGCAATACCAATTCTGGTGTGGTTGGGTTGTAGTCAAGCTGAGCGCCATGCATTAGCCCGCTTTCGTCGGCTAATTTCTCCAGTTGCTTGGCATAGCCGAGTAGCTCGGTGTAGTCCTCGCCTTGCAGTACGAACTGCACAGGCTCTCCCATAGAGCCACCAAACCCGGGTTGATAGGGGTAAACTTTTACATCAGGGATGTCGTGTGTCGCCTCTCTGATCATTTCTACAACTTCAGCAGCAGACTCTGAACGCTCACTCCAGTCTTCTAACTGCAGGATAAAAAATCCCTGATGGTCCGCCCAAGTGCCGAAAGCTGGTGCTGAATAATTCAGTGAGCGAACCGGGCCATCGTCCCTTAGCGGTATGAGACGCTGCTCTATCGCTGCCATGCTGTCGAGCATGCGATCATAGCTGGTGGCTTCCATACCACCGACATAGATATTAACGACGCCACGGTCCTCTTTCGGCGCGTAAGCTTTTTGTTGTAGTTGATAGCTGTAAACTAACAAGCCTAAGGCGATACCAATGACCAATAGCGCTGATTTTTGAAACGGCAAGATCTGCTCTAAGACTGCAGCATAGCTATGTTGCAGCTTATTCATCAAACTGTTCATAAACCGGTTTATAAAGCTTGGCGGAGGGGGGGGGCGGTTGAGTAGCTGGCCAGCCATCACAGGGGCAAGCGTCAGTGCGACGATGGAGGAAAAGACCACCGCAGCAGAGAGTAATACGGCGAATTCACTAAATAGCCTTCCCATCTTGCCTTCCATAAACATGAGAGGCAGGAAAACCATCACCAGTACCAAAGTGGTCGCGATCACAGCAAAATTTAGCTCTTTGGTGCCTCTAAAAGCGGCGACTAGCGCTGGTACACCATTGGCGCGATGACGAGATATATTTTCCACCACCACAATGGCGTCATCGACAACCAAACCGATGGCAAGCACCAAGGCCATCAGGGTGATTAGATTGATACTGTAGCCAAGTAGATAAGCAACAGTGAACGCCGAAATCAGCGAGACGGGTACGGTGATCGCCGGGATCAATGTGGCGCCAAGACGACCAATAAAAAGATATAACACCAGCAGCACGAGCACAGCGCAGATAATCAGAGTGGTATATACCTCGTTAATGGCATATCGAATAAATATGGTGCTATCGTAATCAACCGCTAAGCTCGCCCCTTGGGGCAGAAAGCGTTGTAAGTGCGGGAGTTGTTCTCGGATGGTTTGTGCAACGTCAAGGGGGTTGGCTTGCGACATTGGCACGATCCCTAAGCCAATACTGTCAATGCCATCGCTTTTGAACGTGGTGGTGTCTTTCTTCGCACCGATATAGATCTGGGCAATATCGCCCAAGTGTACGCTGTCGCCATCAATATTTAATAGCTGGATCTGTTTGAAGTCATCCGCTTGCTGATATTGTCGGGCAACGCGTACCACCATGTTGAGGCTGTCATTACGTATATAGCCAGCGGGCAGCTGAATATTTTCCTGATTGAGGGCATTGATCACCTCTTTGGTTGTTAAACCACGGCCGGCCATCTCTAAAGGATCCAGCTCAATGTACATCACGCGCTCGACCATGCCTGAGCTATTGACGGCGCTGACGCCGGGCATCAAGCTGAGCCTTTCTATCAGGATCCGTTCGGCAAAATCACTGAGCTCGACTCTGTCCTGCAACGTTCCGGTGAGATTCAACCACATGATAGGCGCATTGTTACCATCATCTTTGCGCACAACAGGTTCATCGACATCATCGGGCAGGCTATTTCTGGCACGGTTAACGGCGTCCCTGACATCACTCAGGGCTTCGAGCATATTGTGTCCCTGCTGGAAGGTGATCGTGATCCCCGACCAGCCATCCCATGATGATGACCAGATGTAGTCAACGCCGTCTATGCCGCTGAGTTCATCTTCAATTGGGTTCGTGATCTGGGATTCTACGATGGAGGAAGCGCTGCCACGATAGGCTGTGCCGATTGATATGACTGGGCTGTCAATGTCGGGCATCTCCCGCACGGCTAACAAGTTGAATGATACCGCCCCAAACAACATGAAGAGTAAGCTCAGTACGATGGCCGATACTGGCCGAAACATGGCGATATCAGAAAGCTTCATACACCCGCACGTGCTATGACGGTGACTTCCATTCCATCTCGGACTTTAACCAAACCTTGATGAACCACTTGCTCTCCAGCACTTAGGCCGCTAGTGACTTCAGCAAGATCGCCATCACGAATGCCGAGGGTAATCTCGACTTTTTCAACGTGGTCGTCAATCAGACGATAGGCATAACGCTTGTGGCCTTCGTAGGCGATTGATTGCACCGGCAGTACTACATTGACTTGCTCCGTCAGCTTTAGCCTACCGGTCACTAAGCTGCCAGGTGTTAATTTGCTGTCACGGTTGTCTATCGATAGTTGTAAATAGACATTAAGGCTTTCGCCACGAACGCGGCTATCGATGCTGGTGATCTCCGCTTCGACCAAGTCACTATTAAGGTGGGTTTGTTGTAGAGTCACTGTTTGTGCGGTAGATAGTCGCCCCAAGTATTTTGAAGCGACAGGTACATTCAGACGCAGCACCGTGGCGTCATCTAACGTAGTGAGTCGTGTTTCTCTAGACACCAGCTGACCTGGGCTGAGGTCAACCAAGCCAACTTTGCCATTAAAGGGAGCTCGGATCGCTCGGTCTTCAAGTGCAGCCAGAGCGAGTTCTACTTCTGCCTGTTGTATCTGTACATCTGCATCTGTCTTATCAACGTCTGATTGAGTGACCGCGCCTTTCGGGAGGAGCCGATGAATGTTGCCCTGGTGGCGTATGGTGTCCTGCAGCTTGGCCTGCTCACGCTTGAGTACAGCCTGTTGATGTCGATCGTCTAGCTGTACCAGCAAGTCGCCCTGTTCTACTTGTTGTCCCGAACGAATTTTTATGTCGCTTATCCGGCCGTCTACCTCGGGAGTGATCTCCACCGCTTGTCTTGAAAAGACCGTACCCTGCAGTGGCACGGTTTCAGCCAGTGCCTGCTCTGATAATGTGACTACCGTGATGGCGACAGGTTTGGTTTCGGCGACAGGCGGGTGAGCACTGGAGGTTCGCCAGCTCCAGCCAATAATTAGCACGATAACAACAGCTAACAATGACAACATCTTCATAAGCTAAGAGACTTCTCTGCAAAAAACTGAATGCTGACTAATTCTTGAGCAGCGACAATCGCGATTGTCGCAGGAATAGCTGTTACATGTCTTGAGACAAAAAGTTAAATCGTACGAGTTAATTGTTAATAAACTATGATTTTTAGTCTGTTACGCACAACGATTACTGGTATGGCCGTGCTAATTCATTGTCAGTTGATGAGATATGAAGGTATTAAGGGCATGATGACGGCGACCCGTCACCATGGATGTGGAACTTATTTTGTTGGGGTGATGTTGCAACGCCTTTGGCTGTGATTAACTCGGTTGTTTTCAACCACAATAAGAGGTGTATTGCCAGATATACCACTATACTGGAAAGCAGAAAACAGCCTTGAATGACAAGACATTTTTGCATTTTCATTCGCCTGTTGAATGACGGTGTTGCAGCCGGCAACTCCTTTGGCCCTTGGTGGCTGACCGATGATTTAAGGTGCTTGATGTAACTATGAAATTTCAAGGCAGATCAACATTCGCGCTGCACAATCGATACATCAGCACCATTGCTTTACTGCTGGTTATGGTTGTACTCGAATTTTGTGCGAGCAAGAGTGCAGCAGCTGATATTGGATTAAGCAGCGACCCCACCGCGGAATTGGTTAATGGCGAGCTGCGCCCAGGCTCTCATGTGAAACTGTTTTTGCCGAATTTACCTTACCTTGCCATCTCTCACGCGGTGAATGCTGCGTTGCTGCGGCCCGAAAATAATGAACGGGGATGGCAGTATGATCTCGCCATTAGCCATACCAGTCATGATGATAAAGTATGGGATTTTGAGTTGCGCAAAGATGCTTTTTTTCATGATGGTCGAGCTTTTAACGCTGATTCAGTCATTGAGAACATGCGCTTTTTTAAGCAGGCGCCTTTCACCTTCTCAAAGTTGCATCTACTGTTTGAGCGGGCTGAGAAACTGGGTGAATATCAGGTCAGGTTTCATCTCAAAGAGCCTTACGGCGCGTTTCTTCACGATGCCATCTGGCTACAGTTTTATACGCCTGAATATTTGGCGAAACATGGTTGGAACGGCAAGCCGACCTGTCCCAACTTAGCTGAGCCAGGACTTTTTGGTATGGGGCCTTATGTGCTGCACAAGGGCTATATCGAGGGAGACAGAAGCAGCCCTGAAGTGGTATTGAAAGCGAATCCTATTTACTGGGGAGAGGATAAAGCCAAGGTCGAAACCATCACTATTTATACCAACCTCACGTTAGCTCAAGCGCGGGAGCAGGTGTTGCAGGACGAAGCGGTTCTGGATCTGACCCCTGTCTCTTTCGCCGACCAGTTGGATACTGTGATGTCACCCTACGCAAAACTGGCGGTGTCGACATCGCTGAATAACTATGCCATGCATATCAATATGATCAATGGCGATCCAGCTCTGCTAGATCAACGGATCCGCTTTGCTATCAATCATGCCATTGATCAGGAGTATCTGCTGAATCTGTCGATGCTAGGGGAGGGCGTGATGTCGCCAACCATGGTGTCTCCGAACTTTTACAAAGTGGACGGTGCGATAGCATCTCTGGCACCGTTTTTTGCTAAGTATCATCAACAAAATCAGACAGATATTGAGAGTTTGAAGCGGCTGGTCAGCGACTATCAGAAAGAGCAGGGGTTAGATCCCAATCAGCCTCTGCAATTGACGGTGGTGGCGCAAGAAAGCTTTCAGTTTTTGATTGGCGATATTCAGTATTTTCTTAGTCAGATCAATATTGCGCTGCAAGTTGAAGTGGTGTCTGCTGAAAAGATCGTTTTTGGACGCTTGTTCGATACATGGCAAGGCAAGAATAAGCCATGGGATCTGTTGTTGTGGGGAAACTATGATTGGTTTAAACACCCTTGGTCTGCATTTTTTGTTTATCGCCCCTTTAATGATTGGTCGACACTTCCTCCTAACCCTTATTTAGATGCTTTGAGTGATCAGCTGCTGAAGTTTAATGTTGAATCCGATGAGTACCAGTCGTTGCTCGCAGAGGTGATCAGGCACGTTTACGAACAAAACTACATGGTCTTTTTACCCACACCTAACAACGTCTACGCGGTCAACAAAGAGGTTAAGTTCGACCCCGGTCGTTCGGCTTTTGTTTACCTTAGAGATCTTGAAGTGACAGATTGGCACTGGTCTATACGCGGCGACAAGCCTTATCCGAAACCGCGAATGGTGCCATTACAGATCAATCGGCAGAACTTTTAAACGAGTGCAAAATGGATGTGATTCAATCGGCGCAGCCGGAAGATAAAATTGCTAAAGAGCGTGTGTTACTTAGACGTGTCGTGCTTCTTTTGATTGCGGCGATGGCGATGCTTGTGATTGAAAGCGTTGTTAATTTGTCTAATCAGAGTCAGGTCGATCGCTCGATTGCAACGATGCAGGCTGCTGCCAACCGTATGGAACGATTGGCCAATCGATTGGCGATGCCACTTGCCGACCTCCGCATATTATCAATGCAGATGGTCACGGCACCCAATGCGCAGGCTATTGCTGATAATGGGCGCTTGATTGATGAAAAGGTGCAGGATCTAGATCAGCGCCTTGAAAAAGCGCGTTCCTATTTTGAAGGCAAGAACGCAGACGAGATAGATCAGGCTTTGTTGGAACAGCTTATTCATGGCTGGGATGCTTATAAGCAGGCATTGGCCGTTACTCGCAGCTATACCGAACAAGGTGTCAGGGTGGCGGCGTTTATTAGCGTGACGCAGCAGGAGCGTGAACATTACGCTGCTTTGCAATGGGCCTTAAAAGAGTTCACCCAAAGCCAATTGCGATTGAGCCAAGTGGTGTATCAATCTACCCAAGATAAATCGGCGCTCAGCTATTACACCATGTTGGGCTCTGCAGTACTCAAAGTGTTGGTTTTTGTCGCAATCCTGTTTTTTGTTTATCGCATGTTCCAGTCTTATATGCAGTCAGTGAAAAGCCACGAACAGGAACAGGTGGCTTTGATTGCCAAGGCGGAGTCTGCCAATCAGGCGAAAAGCGATTTTCTTGCCAACATGTCCCACGAGATCCGTACGCCTATGAATGCCATCATCGGTATGAGTCACTTGGCGCTGCAGACCGAATTGGATCCAAAACAGCGTAATTACATCGAGAAAGTAAATCGTAGCTCGGTGGCACTATTGGGGATCATCAACGACATACTCGATTTTTCTAAGATAGAGGCAGGCAAGTTAGATCTGGAAGTGATTGAGTTTTCGTTGGATAAAGTGATGGATGATCTGGCTGGCATCTTGTCCGTGAAGACTCAGGAAAAGGGGCTGGAGCTGCATTACGATGTTGCTCCTGATGTGCCTGTAGAGTTAAAAGGTGACCCACTTCGTATCGGCCAGGTGCTGCTTAATATTGGTAATAACGCCGTTAAATTTTCTGATGCTGGCGGTGAAGTGGTCGTTTCTGTGCGGGTCGTTTCTGAGACCGATACGCGAGTGACGTTGCGTTTCAGTATTCGCGATGCGGGTATTGGTATGTCGGCAAGTCAGCAGGCGAAACTGTTTGAGTCGTTCAGCCAAGCAGATTCGTCCACGACTCGCACCTATGGCGGCACTGGTCTTGGGCTCGCCATCAGTAAACGTCTCACAGAGATGATGGGCGGGGAGATCTGGGCTGAAAGCGAAGAGGGGCTAGGTAGTGAGTTCTTCTTTACCGTCGATGTCGAGAAAGTCGCTAACGCGGCGGCGCGTTTAAATTTACTGCAAGCGGTTGAGCGGCAAAAGACCCTAGTCGTGGACGACAACGCGACGTCAAGACAGATACTGACCAGTATTTTGCAAAGTTTAAAGTTTGAGGTGACCAGCTGTAGTTCGGGCTTTGAGGCGCTGGAGATCCTTGAACGCACCAGCGCGTCTAATCAGCAGCCGTATCAACTGGTACTCGTGGATTGGCTAATGGATGGCATGGACGGTGTAGATACTGTGCGCATGATCCTGAGCAATCAAAGTATTGTACCAACTCCTGCCATATTAATGATGACAGCCCATGGTCGGGAAGAGCTATTAGCCGCCAGTGCTGAGCTGCAAATTCAAGGAACGTTGTTCAAGCCGATCACCTCATCCACTTTGCTGGAAACCATCCAAAATGCCAGTGGTGGGGCGATTGTAACGCCGAGGCGTCAACCTGGTCACTGCGCGTCTGATCACCAACAAAATGTAGAAAAACTCAAAGGTGCTCAGCTACTGTTGGTTGAAGATAATGTTATTAATCAAGAGCTGGCTATCGAAATTCTAGAGACCCATGGTATTAACGTGACGCTGGCAGAAGATGGCAAGCAGGCGTTGCAAAAACTACGCAAACAGACATTTGATGGTGTGCTGATGGACTGTCAGATGCCTGTCATGGACGGATACACCGCAACAAAGAAAATTAGGCTGCAGCCGGAGTATCAAGATCTGCCCGTGATCGCGATGACAGCTAATGCGATGGCTGGAGATAAGGAAAAAGTACTGGATGCGGGGATGAATGATCATGTCGCCAAGCCGGTGGATATCGATGAACTGTTTAGCACGATGGCGAAATGGATCACTCCTCAGGTTCGCCCTCAGTATGACGCTTCAACTATGACGGGAGACAAAGAAGAAGGGCAAGAGGGCTACCTACAAGATTTCGGTCAGCAACAGACCGATGTGCAGTCTGAGGGTGCAGCTGATGACGTGAACAGTTATAGGCATTTGGATCCTCAGCAGGGTCTACGTTACGCGATGGGCAAGCCGTTTATGTACGTCAAGCTGCTAGGGCGTTTTATTGAGCTGTATGGTGATGACTTTACTGCGCAATATCGCGAATGCTTAGACTTGGAGCCGGAACGCGCGGCCGCGATAAGGTTAGCGCATTCATTGAAAGGTAATGCTGGCAACATTGGCGCTAGTCAATTGCGCATGTTGGCTGAAAAATTGGAGCATGAGACGACTGCTGGTGAGGCTACAGAGCAAAGCCTGGCTCAGGCGCAACAGGTGTTGTCGGTTGTGTTGACGGAGATAGAGCAATACCTTTTAGAGCATAAGCAAAGCGGTCTGCAAGGCGAACAGCCTGAAAACTGCGAACAAATACTCGAGCTGTTGCGCAAGGTGGAAGCAAAGGCGGAAGATTTTGATATTGAGGCCGGAGAGTATCTACCTGAACTTGCACCTTTGCTCAAGTCGGCAGGGATGGACGCGCAGTTGAACCAATTGCGTAAAGGCATAGAAGAGTATGATTTTGATGTTGTCGCTGACGTGATTAGTGAGCTTCGTGGCCAGTTAGTAGGTGGCTGATGGGAAACTAGAGCATCATTGACCTATTGGGTTCTGCGTGCCATTAGCTGCGTTTGTCCTGTCATCTAACTAACCTACTATTTTGCCACGGCACATGATTATTAATTGCTGAGTTAAGTCACAGCGTTGATTTGAACGGTTGGCTTCGTTGCGCTCGTTTCACATATAGTAAAACTATTCTCTATGTTCCCAGAAGGGATGGGTGGCTTGCTAATCAAGAAGTGGTATGCGGTCTTGCTTTATCTGTTTTGTTTTGGCTGTTTTGCCGACGCGTTAACTTTGTCCGCTGACATGAAGCAAACTAGCTTGGTCGGTTATGCCGAGATCTTGGTTGAACCTCAACATGAGATCTTATTTGAGCAGATCATCACGTCCGACTTTGCATCCCGATTTCGACCATTTTCTCAAGCGGAAGTGAATCGAGGTATCACCCATCAAGCGGTATGGCTAAAATTTAGCATTCACAATCCCAGTTCTCGTGCGATCGAGTGGGTGCTGACGCCAGAAACTAGCTACATCGATAATATAGATATCTACTTTACCGCGGGATCTAATTCGCAACAGGCAACCCTTAACCTTTCCTCACGTAATACCCGAGCTGGAGCTAGCTCCGATAGTTGGCAGCATAGGAGGCTTTCTGATTACTTAGCATTTTCTAGTCGAGATATCGCATATCGATTGCTCAATGCTAAGTTTGTCGCGCAACCAGGAGAATCCAGTAGCTTCTACGTGCGATTGAGCTCTAATACGTTAGAAACGATGAATGTGCAGCTGTTTGTTGAAGAAAAGGGGGCATTTAAAGATCGGACACTAACGGAATACTTTCTGTTTGGGATCTACTTTGGTCTGTTTACCGCTTTGGCATTGCTGACGGTCATTTTGTGGTCTTATACGCGCTCCTACTCCTACAAGTACTACATCTATTTTCTTAGCTATCTGGTGTTTAACATCGTTATGTGGACATCCTTAAATGGCTTTAGCTTTCAGTATTTTTGGCCAGGTAGTCCGCAAATTTTTAATCAGAGCTTCCATATTCTTTATCTCTGTGTCGCGATTTTTTCGTTTCTATTTGGTCGCCAACTGTTAAACACCAGGTTGTTGCTACCGAGACTAGATAAACTGCTTTTGGGACTGATTGCACTGTATGTGTTCGCCGTCATTTTGCGCTTGTTTGGTGTTTACGATCTGGTGCTATACATATCGTTCTTCAGCTTGTTATCGATGGCCTTTCAACCTGTGTTGGGCTGGCTTTGCTATCGCAAGGGGAACACCTATGTGTTGCTCTATATTGTCGCCTGGGTGCCTTATGGAATAAGTCTTATCTTGAGTTTGATCTCTGCGTCCAGTCAGTGGTCAGCTTTTGGTATGGGTTTGATCCATCTGACTCAAGCGGCCGTATTATTTGAGTGTTTGATGTTGATTTTGGCGACGCTGGATAAGATGCGTTCAACATCAAGTAAGTTACAACGTCAAGCCCAACTGTCCAAACTTGATCCGTTAACTAACTTGGGAAATCGTCGCCACCTCTCTGACCATATTGCTTACCTTGCTGATTTGGAGGAGCGAGAAGGTGAGTATTGGTTGCTACTTATCGACATTGATCACTTTAAGCAGGTTAATGATCGCTACGGTCACGCTACAGGTGACAAGGTACTGGTTGAGTTAGCCCAGATCCTGAAAAACGAGTGTCGATCGGTGGATGTTGCTATCCGCTGGGGCGGAGAGGAGTTTATTGTACTGATTAATGTGGCGAGCCAAAAGATGGCTTATAACATTGCTGAACGTATCCGCCAGACGTTTATGAACAGTGTGAGCGAGTCAGGTAATCAGACCTTTCGCCATACGTTAAGTATCGGCATGGATGAATTGATATTTGAAAGTCCTGACGCATTTTCGGTTGGTTTAGAAGGGGCTGATAAAGCGCTCTATCAGGCAAAAAATGCTGGCCGCAATCGCGTTGTGTCATTTGCCGATGGCGTTGCAAAGTAGCCTGTTCGTGCTTCGCTAGTCGGCTGTTCGCGACCGCTATTTGATGTATGGGATGACATTAAGCCCTGTGCCAGAAACTAACAAATTCAGGTTTTTCTGGCTAATACTCCGATCTATGGTTTAATCAAATAGGGATGAAAAAACACCTATAGAGTGTTCATCCTGCAAAAAATCACACCTGGATATTCTGTAAGACTGTAAGACTGTTTGGCTGCGTTAAGGCCCTGTTGCGACCCTCGTGATTATATCATCGGCGAGGGCATTGCTGTGGCCAACAAAACATAGCCAGGGAGTAGAGCGGATGACAGTGCTGGATTGGTGGGTAATCGCCGGATACCTCACATTGATGATGTTGGGAGCGGTTTATTTAGGCTGGCGGCAAAAATCCCGAGCAGATTATTACTTGGGTGGCTATAACCTCCCTAGTTGGACGTTAGCGACCTCGATTATCGCAACTCAGTGCTCCACCAATAGTCTGTTGGGAGCGCCCGCATTTGTTGGTTTCGTCGCCGGTGGCGGCCTGCTATGGCTGCAATATGAATTGGCCGTTCCTGTTGCTATGCTGATTCTTTGTTTTGCGTTTTTACCCCTGCGCCATGCTGGCGTGATCTCTATCTATCAGTTCCTTGAGCAACGTTTAGGACTCTCCAGTCGATTATTGGCTAGTGGCTGTTTTCTCGTTTTCCGAGGCGTTGCCACGGGAGTGACAGTTTATGGTGTCGCCTCTGTGATAGCGCTTATTTCGGGGATCTCTTTTGACCTTTCGGTCGTCATTCTTATGGGGATCACTATTGCCTATGATTTGATGGGCGGTATGCGCGCGGTTGTTCTCAGCGACGTCGTACAAATGTTCTTATTGCTTGGCGCTGTGGTATTAGCCTTGGTATTCCTTGCTGATCCGCTGATAGATCATTTTCAGTTGATCAGTGAGAGAACACCGGCCCTGATGAATGATTGGGGGCTCGCATCAGGTAATAATTATGGCTTTTGGCCGATGTTCTTTGGGGGGCTGTTTTTGTATATGGCTTATTATGGTTGTGATCAGAGTCAAGCACAGCGACTACTCTCCGCTGCTGATAGCCATCAAACGCAACGGGTGCTGGTGATGAACGGCTTGCTCCGCTTTCCCCTAGTACTTGCTTATTGCACTGTGGGTTTAGGTTTGGCCGCTTATGCCATTGAGCATGTTGATTTCGTTTCCTCTTTGCCAAAAACAAGTGATGGTTCACCTAATTTCAATATGGTGTTTCCCGCTTTTGTCTCCAGAGAATTTGCTCCAGGATTGGCGGGATTGGCCATTGTGGGCCTGTTTGCCGCCGCTATGTCCTCAATTGACTCGGCACTCAATAGTTTATCTGCCAGTACTGTAGAAGACTTTATCGCGCGTTTTAGAACGTGCAGTGAACGGCAGCTGTTTATCTATTCCAAGTTGTCTACGTTGGGTTGGGGGGTATTTGCTATCGCTTTCTCGTATCAAGTTGAGCGTATCGCGCCGACTATTCTGGAAGCGATAAATAAAGTTGGTTCAATGGCCAATGGCCCGTTGTTGGCGCTGTTTTCAATGGCGGTGTTTATGCCCTCCGTTGGACAACGTGCGGCCATTACGGGTTTTATCATGGGACTGCTCACCAATGCAGTGGTCTGGAAGTTTCTGCCTGAAGTGTCATGGCTATGGTGGAATGTTGTGGGGTTCTTTGCGGCTTGGTTGACCGCTATGTTAGTTGTTTTCCTGAACCGAACCCCGCTTACGTCGCACTCTCAAGGCTTGTCTGTACCTAAACGTATGGTTTATCAATTAGTCGCGATGGCGGCAGTGATTCTACTTTTTTGTGCTTTGGTGACATACTTGGCGGATACGTAAACAGAAAAAGGATGTTTCGATGAAACTGGTTGGTATGTTGGATTCACCATTCGTGCGGCGCGTTGCGATCTCGATGCAATGTCTGCAACTACCCTTTGAGCACCAAGCGCTGTCGGTATTTCGTGATATAGATGAATTTAAAAAACTGAGTCCAGTCGTTAAAGCACCTTCATTGCTGTGTGATGACGGCACCGTGCTGCTTGATTCCAATCTCATACTCGATTACCTGGAAACCTTAGCCAGTCAAAATAACGCAGAAAACCGGTTATTGCTGCCGACGGATGTTGCGCAGCGGAGTCAGGCGTTGCACTGCATTGGATTAGCCATGATTGCTTGTGAGAAGAGCGTACAGATTTATTATGAGTGGAAGTTAAGGCCTGTGGAAAGCCAGTTCCAAGCATGGCTGGAGCGAATATCCGAGCAGCTTGAAACCGCTTATCGAGAGTTGGAGCTTTCATTGAGCCAATGGCCTGCTGCGACTAAACCAAGTGAATTAGATCAGGTTTTGATCAGCGCTGCTGTCGCATGGCGTTTTACCTGTGAGTATTTGCCCGAGTTGGTTCCGCAGTGGCAGTTGCCGATCTTGTCCGAGCTATCGCAGTGGGCAGAAAGCCGACCTGAATTTCAGCGAGCAGGCTTTGGTGAGGATCCCTATCCAGTCATGCCAACGGGGGCTATTTAGTCAATGAATACACACGAAAAGATCAATTACTTAGAGTTTCCGGCGACAGATCTTAATGTAGTCAAAACCTTCTTTCATACGGTGTTTGGTTGGCAATTCATTGATTACGGACCTGATTACACCGCATTCAGTGGCGCTGGAATCGATGGTGGATTTTATCGTGCCGATATTTCTGCCAGATCGTCTAACGGTAGCGTGCTAGTGGTATTTTATAGTGAAAATCTGCACCACACGCAGGAAAAGATAACCACCGCGGGAGGTCAGTTGGTGAAGGATATATTCGAGTTCCCCGGCGGCCGTAGATTCCATTTTGCTGATCCTACGGGTAACGAGTACGCGGTTTGGTCTGACAAGTAAGTCGTTAGCGCGGCGGCAGGTGACCAGATTTCCAGTATAGCTTTGTTAACTCAGTGGTCAGGAACTCATCTCGTTCATGACTCGCAAACCGTAACCAGCTATGCAACGGTAGCTTGCGATCTCGGTGCTCAATACTACCGCTGATTAGGAGGAGTTCATGGCCGCCTTTCTCTGGGCTGATCGGGAGTTTTGTGCCCGCTTGGATCTCCAGCAATTGTACGCGCTCTTCACCGTGGTGATGGAGTAACAGGCTAACTATATTGTCATCGACTGCTTGCCAATGAGCCGTGCGGGTGTTGATCTGTGTTTGTACCTGATCTGCAGGCTGGAATTGACGCAGCTTTACCAGCAGTAAGCAACCATCAATGCTGAATGGTGCATGTGTTGTACCGTTCGGATTACGCAGATAGGTTCCTGCGCGATAATGACCATGCTCGTCATTAAAATCACCTTCCAGCACCAAAATTTCTTCACCGGCAGGGTGTTGGTGGCGATTAAATTTACTGGCCGGAGCATAACGAACCAGACTGGTAGCTCGCGCCTGTTCGTCGCCGATCCTGTCGAGCATGGCACGATGCACGCCAGCCATAGGACTTTTACTCCACACCATATCATCGGCAGAGATGAAGACAGAGGTTTGAAAGTCGGCATTTATCTGCATGTTGGCATTGCCTCTACCGTTCGCTGTTTGGTGGTGTACCAATAGCAGCATAGCAAATATCTGATCTGCTGAAGTGCTGTTGAGCTACAGCCAAGTTATATGGCAGATATAAAAAAAGCTGCCGAAGCAGCTTTCTTTGTCAGTTCTACCGCAGTGATTTAGATAACGGCGGCAATGGCGCTACAGAGTGCGTCCATGTTGTTGCGGGTCATACCAGCAACACTGATGCGGCCTGAGCCAACGATATAGAGGCCGTGCTCATCCTTTAGTGTCGCGACCTGTTCTTTAGTCAAGCCAGAGAAGCTGAACATACCGTTCTGACGAGCGATAAAGCTGAAGTCGCGATCGACGCCTTTCTCCTTTAGCGTAGCAACAAATAGATCTCGCATCTGCTGAATGCGGTCACGCATCTCCGCAACTTCTTTATCCCACTCGGAGTAGAGAGCGGCGTCGTTTAAGATAGTGGTAACGACGGCAGCACCGTGTGCGGGTGGATTTGAGTAGTTGGCGCGGATTAATGATTTTGCCTGACTGAATGCTGTTTCAGCGGTGTCGCTGCACTTCGCAACGAGGGTGAAAGCACCCACTCGTTCATTATAGAGGCCAAAGTTTTTTGAGAATGAGCTGGCAACCAGTAGCTCTTGGTTTGCTTCGGTGAAGATACGTAGACCTTTCGCATCTTCTTCAACGCCGCTACCAAAGCCCTGGTAGGCGAAATCAAACAGAGGTAACCAGCCTTTTTCTGCACTCAGTGCGGCCAGTTGTTGCCATTGCGCTTCTGTTGGATCAATCCCCGTTGGGTTATGGCAACAGCCGTGGAAGAGGACCAAATCCCCTGCAGCAGCGCCTTCCAGTGAGCTAAGCATGGCATCGAAGTCCATATCTTTGGCATCGGCGTTGTAGTAGTTGTACTGCACAATTTCTAAACCTGCAGCAGCAAAAACATTGTTATGGTTTGCCCAGGTCGGATTGCTGACCCAAACTTTTTTGTTTTCAAATTGTGAAGCGTAGAACTCTGCTGCGATACGGAGCGCACCAGTACCGCCTGGCGCTTGTGCAGTACGCGCACGTTTATTGCTAACAATATTGGAAGCTTTACCAAACAGTAGCGCCTGCACTGCAGCGCCATAAGCCGCATTACCTTCAATGCTCAGATACGACTTGGTTTTCTCACTCTCTAGCAGAATAGCTTCGGCTTTTTTTACGGTCGCTAAAATAGGGGTTTGGCCCGCTTCATCTTTGTAGATGCCAACACCGAGGTTGATTTTGGTATCACGAGGATCAGCTTTGAATGCTTCTGTGAGGCCAAGAATGGGGTCAGCTGGAGCGGCTGAGATCTGCTCGAACATAAGTGGGTCCCTATACAATTTGTGATTAAAAAAATGGCGCAGCCGAAGCGCAATGGCGCTAAGCGTATATGATGCGTGAATAACAGACAAGCGCTGCGGCAGTTGAAGTTGCTAAGGGATTGATCTGGTTAAAAGGAAGAGCCTGGCAGGGTGAGAAATTCCAGTTCCTCTTGGCTGCTGTTTCGGCCTAAAGTCGCATTGCGGTGAGGGTAGCGTCCAAAACGTTCAATGATAGCTTTATGTTGCAGCTCTGAGTGTAAGTTGCGTTCTAACCCAGGCTGAGAAAACAGAACGACCGCTTTCTCATGCGCCGATATCGATTCACTGTGCATAAAGGGCATATAGATAAATGCCCGTTGATTGATCGGCAAGGTTTTGTCTGCCCCGCAGTGAACAGCCTGTTCTGCGAGGGCAAGTGCTTGTGGATCCTGGGCAAAGGCTTGTGCTGTATTGCGCCAGATATTTCGCGAGAATTGATCTAACAAAATAATTTCCGCCAAGCGACCTTGTGGGTCGCTACGCCAATGATCAAGTTGCTTTTCGATCGCTAACTCGAGTAACGGCAAAAAACGTTGCTCAACGATGCGATCAAACGATTCGGACTTTTGCCACCATTGTATTGGTTCGCATTCGTTAAACCAAAAATCGGTGACAGCATTGAACTCATCGCGGGCCATAGGTTAGATCCCGTCAGGGCGTTCGTAACAGTATTTCACTGCGTCAGCGAGCAGTTGCAATGCGGTTTGTTCACAAGGAGCGAGTTGCGCATCTGTTTGTTTTAAAGGTGTGACTCGCTGACCCCAGCGGATCAGGGCTGATGCCCAGGTCAATCCGGCGCCAAATGCGGCTGTTAGTATCTTATCACCCGGTTTAATCCGTCCTTGCTCCAGCGCTTCGCAGAGAGCAATGGGCACTGTTGCAGCGGAGGTATTGCCGTAATTCTCTATGTTCACGAAAGCTTTTTCCTGCGGCACATCCATCTGCTGACAAAGGGCTTCAATTATTCGCTTATTGGCTTGATGAGGGATGACAATATCAATATCGTCTTGGTTCCAACCTTCTCGTGCCATCACGGTTTGTGCCGCACCACACATCCCCTTAACTGCACGTTTAAATATCTCTCGACCAACGAAGTTGAAGTCAAAGTAGCCGTTATTTTGATCGAATCTATCCATGGCTGAGCCAAAGTTTGGGATTGCTAATATATCTCTGCCTTCGGCATCACAACCTAATTGAGATTGTTGTAATCCTAATGGTTCATCCGTCTCTCTAAGAACCACTGCACCTGCGCCGTCGCCAAATAACACTGCAGTGTCTCGTTGGCTCCAATCTAACAAGAATGACAGCCGCTCGGCACCGATGACCAGAGCGTGTTTGTAAGCACCGCCTTGGATCATGCGAGTCGCTAATTCTAAGCAGTAAACGAAACCGGTACAGGCAGCATTCACATCCATTGACGCAGCGTTAATCGCACCTAACTGGCGTTGTACCTTGGAGGCGATATTGGGTACTAAGGTATCAGGGCTGGCGGTCGCTATGATGATGAGGTCGATCTGATCCGCGGATATGTCGGCGGCAGCAATGGCTTGTCGTGCTGCTTGTTCGGCAAGATCGGAAGTGTGCACATGACTGATGCGCCGGGCAGCAATGCCTGTTCTGCTTCGGATCCACTCATCAGAGGTTTCCATAAAGCTACTCAGATCATCATTAGTCAATTCCGCTGGAGGTAAGCACTTACCCCATCCAACAATTTCTGCGTATGTCATAGCATCTCGTTTGTCTGATCACATCTCACTCTATTCTTGCACATCCAGCAGGAACAATGCACGAGGGCGCGGTGATACTCTGTGATCAACACCTCGTACCAGTTGTTGTTAGTGATAGCAAAGCGTCTATTTGTTGACTACTTTTAGAAGGAGTAAATTGTCTCTTGAGTGAGGGAAAGGCGATGGATTTAACAAATTGTCACGCATTTGATCCTAATATCTTGTTGGGTATTGTGAATGAGAAGCTCCGCTTAGAGTGCACTGATGTCGGGGACCTTAGCAGCTGTTATGACATGAACGCAGAGTCGGTGAGCGACCGATTGGCGGAAATAGGTTATCAGTATGACCCATTGACGAATCAGTTTAAGGCTCGTTAACTGATGACGGTCGATTTCTTCCATCAAAAAAGGCGCTTAAAGCGCCTTTTTTGATTTTCAATTGCGACTTAACAATTGAAGTTATGATAGACCGGCGTATAGATTTCGTAATCTACTTTGACGCGCTTTAAACCGTATTTTTTGGCGTGTTTGCTGGAGCCAATCTTCTCTACTTTGTCACTGCCGGTCCACTCCATGATGGGATCACCGGCAGATTTTGCATAAACGTAAAATGCTTTTTCTTTTGTGCTTGCGACGTAAGCACTTTCGCCACCGTCTAATTGCCGCCACCCACTCGTTACCCATTCTCCGTTTAGGTTTTTGTAGTTGATCGCAGCATAAACAGGAAAGCGGCACTCGTTTACGAGATGGACATTATGATACTTCTCATGTTGGAAGTTATGAACCATGGTTTGATCGTCTTCTATACCGTTTTTCCAGCCTATCAGACGTTCACGCAGGTTATTGTCGAATGGGGTGGCAAAGTTATGACTCATGGTACCAACAGAAAACAGCCCCACAGCGTAATATTTGTCATCGAAATCTTTGACGTAGGCAACGGCGCCACTCATGCCGGGGCTGGTATCACATTTATGTACTAGGGTATCGCCCATCGGGGAGTGGTCTTCATCCCATGAGCTTTGGCAGTGGGTTGTCCACTGTGTGTGTAGTGTTTTGTCGGAAGGGTAGCCGGTTAAATGGATGTAGGGGGCTAGGCTCTTTTGGTCAACCGTTTTTAGCTCCATAAAACCAATACGCTTGGCGACAGGGCGGTCCAATTCCGCAATCGCGATGTCGAGATCTAATGCATCGGTGAGGAAAGAGTGAAATTCAGCATTAGATTGCGCGTTGTACTTAGCGAGTGCGACAGGCTTAAGCTTCTTGGCTTGGCGTATATAACGCTTGTCAACGTAGGCACGCTTAATCTGGTAGACACCAAAGGGGCCATGGGCACTACCATTTTTACCTGGAATAAAGTACGGGTTGCGCTTCCATTGCTTGTTTTCCTGCACATCAAAGAGACAGTGAGCAGCCGTGACTACATGGGTCTTGTCAATCAGTGTTGCAGTGCAGGTAGCTTTATCGGCCTGTATTAGGCCTATTGCGCGGTAAGGGTACACGTGGGTGCTGACAACGTGTGAACGTTCATCGCTCCCTATCACTTCAGCACCTAGTTGGGCGCTTGTCACTACTGTCAGCGCCAAAAGCGCACTGGTGAGTAACTTTTTCAACGTGTATACAACCTCTTGAAATGTTCCATAAATAGTAGCATCTGCTTAACCGGATACAACATCTTGTGTCCCAAGCTGTGATCTAGTCGAAGATTTGCTCATTTCGTTGGTATCTTAGCATGTTTAGGCGGAGCTTTTTTCCTGTTTTTTTCTCATGTAGAGCTTACTTAAGCGCAACTTTCGCTTGTCGAAAATCGTTTGCGTGGGTTCAGCAACATCATTCAGTGATTATAGGGCCAAGGTTATCAGCCTTTTTAAATATGTCTGAATGAGAATATCTTGTTAATTATTTATATTTATAATGTTTATTATTAATTAATTGGCTATAAATTGAACTTCTTTGTCATGCTGTAATTTATAGGTTTAAGTTAACCGTTTAATTTGTTTTTGTTGTAAATGTAAAATACTTTGTGATTATTTCTTTTAAATATATATATACATTGTTCCGCTGTTCCTATTTTATTTGACCTTCTTCTCATAATTATTCTCTTCCTGTTTTTAAATGAACTTTCTATTTTAATGTTCACCACGAGCTATGAAGTGTTAGCCAGATTGGCTATTAATAAAACGAAAGGAAGTAATAATGAATAAAATAAATAGTAAGCTCGTGCCTTTAGCTTCAGCTGTTGCTATGGCAATTTTTTCTTCTCAAGTGGCTGCGGTTGAGTTTCATGGTTATGGTCGTGCAGGTCTTTCAACAACCACAAATGGTGGAGAGCAGGCCTGCTTTGGCAGTGGTGGCGGTGGCCACTGGGTAGGGCGTTTGGGTGATGAGTGCGATACCTATATGGAGATTGGCTTAGGGCAAGAGTTATATAATAGAGATGGTGTCACCTTTAAAATGGAAAGCATGATTTCCTATCGTCAATTTAATCAGGGCAATGATTATCAAAGTGTTGCTGGTGAAAAAGCAGGCGATTCTAATCCATGGAGTGGTGGTGATACTGCACTGCGTCAATTAAATGTACAAGCGAAAGGATTATTTGATTTTGCTCCTGAATCTACTTTGTGGGTCGGTAAAAGATTTTATCAGCGTAAAGATGTTCATATCATGGACCTCTATTATGTTAATAATTCTGGTTATGGTGTGGGCCTTGAGGGGATTGGACTTGGACCAGGTAAATTGTCAGTAGCTTTGACTCAAATGGATACAGAAGATGCCAGTCTTATTCTTGATGGTATTGAGATTGACGAGCCAACTAATGACCGTGCCAATGTTCAGCACAATAAATTAGATGTGCGTTATGCGGGTATTCCTCTTTGGCAAGGCGCTTCACTTGAGTTAATTGGTATCTATGGTTGGACAGACTTCACTGACGACCAGGAAGACGCTAATGATTATTTAGATAAGCAAGATGATGACGGCATGTTCTTCACGGCAGAAGTGAGTCATGCATTGATGGGCGGATTCAATAAGGTTGTATTCCAGTACTCCACGGATGCATTGGCTGAGTCAGGTTGGGGCAACCATGGTGGTGGTAACGTCTGGCATGATGGTTGGACCGAAGCATCTGAAAAAACATTCCGTATTCTGGATTGGGGTGTGGTGAAACTGCATCAAGATGTGGATTTAGGCTATGCCTTCCTCTATCAAAAAGCCGATCAGAATGGCATGTCAGCTAATGGACGGGATGAAAAAGAGCGCGTCAGTGCGGTTCTTCGTCCGAGCTATAAGTGGAATAACTATACCAAGACAACCCTTGAACTGGGTTATGATCGCGTGAAACAGGGGCATTGGGCTGATGATGAACGTGGGCGTGATTTAGATGACGGTGTCGATCTGTACAAGGTCGTTGTTGCTCAGGAATTCACTGCGGGTCGTGGTTTCTTCGCGCGCCCAGCACTGCGTTTGTACGCAGGTTCGTTTTGGGGTGACCAAGCGAAAAATAACTATTTCTTAGATCGTGAACCAGATGATGGTCATACCGGCACGACTGACTACCAGGGAATTGATGGGGAAGTTCGTTTCGGTGCGCAGGTTGAAGCCTGGTGGTAAGCGAAACCTTCGTTGAGAAAACCCACACTCTGAGTGCCAATTAGAGTGTTTTGATTTTAGTCATATATATTATTTGCCAAGTGTTTTGGTGGCCCGGTGACTTTCACCGGGCTTTTTTATTGCTGAAATCGGTATCAAGCCCCTGTTCTAGGGTCGCTGCGTTGAACTAATCTTACTACTGGCTTATCCAACTCTTTACTGAGGTATGACTCTGAACATGATTGGAGGCAGCTTGGCATTTGGGCATTTAACTCAATATTTTATGGCATTCATTGTCAGCTTGAGTCTGTTGCTTAGCAGTGCGGACCTGTTTGCTGCGGCAAAGGCGCGCCCGCCGATAACATCCTCTAAATATCCGGTTAAGCTGAAGCCTTTCTGGGCCAAGCCAATGTCACAGCGTATTTTACCCAGTACCAAGCCAGACTATAAGCCTTATGATCCTTATGCCTATGGCTCTAACGAGAGTAAACAAAGGGAGCCTTTGCTTGTGCCGCGGGGCGATGGTGCCAGAATAGGACAAGATTTAGATTTGAATCTGTTACGGCCAATAGAGATTCAGCCGAGAGTGTATCCCTGTGCGGATGGCTATGAATACAACCCCGCTTTGTTGCGCTGTCAGCCGACCCCATGATCTGATTACTGTTGAACGTGTAGCGGCATAAAAAAACCACCTTGTGGTGGTTTTTTTGGCTCGGATTGGTCATTCGGAGCTATTTATGGCGTTCCTGCAGTTTTGCCGATACATCAGCCAGGCATAACTCTTCCTGTTGCAGTAGCACTAACAGGTGATAAATCAGATCGGCACTTTCGCTAATCAGCTCTTCTTTATCATGGACGGTGGCCGCTAAAGCTGTTTCTACACCTTCTTCGCCAACCTTCTGTGCGATACGTTTAGTGCCTTTAGCATACAGGCTGGCAGTGTAACTGGAGCCGGGATCGGCACCTTTGCGAGAAGCAATCACTTTTTCCAACTGGCCGATAAAGCTTAATGTTGGTTGCTGCTTTGGTGTCCAACAGGTTTCAGTACCTAGGTGACAGGTAGGGCCGTTCGGGCGTGCTAAGACGAGCAGAGTGTCATTGTCACAATCGGCAGAGATCTCCACCAGATCGAGAAAGTTGCCTGAGCTTTCACCCTTGGTCCACAAGCGCTGTTTGCTTCGCGAGAAGAATGTGACTTGCTGGCTATCGACAGTTTTCTGCAAGGCATCTTTATTCATGTAGCCAAGCATCAGAACTTTACCCGTGTCGATATCTTGAACCACGGCGGGCATTAAGCCATCTACTTTTTCCCAGGCCAGGGCATCAAACTGTTGTTGATCCAACATGGTTATTCCTTAATTTATATATCTTCGTTGCCTGACGACTCAGGGACGGATGACGATACCTTGATCTCGTAAATAGCCTTTTAGATCCTGAATATCAATGACCGCTTTGTGGAACACGCTGGCCGCGAGAGCACCATCAACGTCTGCTTGTTGAAAAACGTCGCTGAAGTGCTCGATAGCGCCGGCACCGCCGGAGGCAATTAACGGCACATCACAGGCCGCACGCACTTTGGCTAACTGAGCGATATCATAGCCCTGGCGTACACCATCTTGGTTCATGCAGTTAAGTACGATTTCACCTGCGCCGCGCTTCTGTACTTCTTGTACCCAATCGACGGTTTGCCAGCTGGTTTTCTGAGTACGGCTTTCGTCGCCTGTGAACTGATAGACCTCGTATTGACCACTCTCTTTGTTGAAGTAGCTATCAATACCAACCACAACGCACTGTTTACCGAAAGCGGCTTCCAGATCGCTGATCAGCGTTGGATCTGCCAGTGCCGGTGAGTTGACTGAGATTTTGTCTGCGCCGTTGAGTAAGATACGGCGTGCATCATCCACACTCTTGATGCCGCCGGCGACGCAAAACGGAATATCGATCACTTCGGCAACGCGTGTCACCCAGCTTTTATCAACGACCCGAGCGTCAGATGATGCGGTGATATCGTAAAATACCAGCTCGTCAGCGCCTGCTTCAGCATAACGCTGTGCTAAGGGCACAATATCACCGATGATTTCGTGGTTACGGAACTGAACGCCTTTGACTACTTTCCCGTCACGAACATCTAGGCAGGGGATTATGCGTCTTGCCAGCATTGGAATGCCTCCTCAGCGGTGAATTTGCCTTCAAGCAGCGCACGGCCAACGATCACGCCGGCAACACCCGTGGGGCCAAGATCTGCAATATCACTCAATCCGCCGATGCCGCCAGAGCTCTGCCAGGCAATATCAGGGTATTTGGCTGTCATCTCTGTGTAGAGCGCGACATTTGAACCTTGCAAAGTGCCGTCACGGCTGATGTCTGTACAAAGTACATGCTTGAGCCCTGCGGCTTGATAGTGCTCAATCAGTTGTTCCAGAGTCATGGCTGAGCTTTCTTGCCAGCCTGAAATGGCGACATGTTTATTGCCCGCGTCATCGATGTTGATATCCAGTGCTAACACGATGTGTTCAGGGCCATACTTGCGCATCCATTCGGCGACTAGCTCTGGCTGTTTAACCGCCAGAGAGCCGATGACGACTCGTTGAGCGCCGATATCCAACAGTTGCTTGACGTCTTCTTCGGAACGGATCCCGCCGCCTACCTGGATCTTGGCGTCCGTTTTTTTAATCAGTTCGGCAATCGTGGTGAGCTGACGGGCACTGGTGTCTTTGGCGCCATCAAGATCAACAAGATGTAACCACTCTGCGCCAGCGGCCTGATAAAGCTGAAACTGTTCTACAGGATTAAAACTGTAAGTGGTCTTTTGTGCGTAGTCGCCTTGATATAAGCGGACAACTTCGCCGTTGATGAGGTCTAACGCTGGGATGATCATCCGTTACATCTCCAAAAAGTTTTTGATCAATTGCGCGCCGGCTTTAGCTGAACGTTCCGGGTGGAACTGCACGCCAAAGAAGTTATTGCGGCTAATCGAAGCTGAAAACGGCTGTCCATATTCGCTGCTCGCGGCGGTGTAGTCACCAACGGGAACGGCAAAGCTATGTACAAAGTAGAAATAGGTGCCGTTCGGAATATCTTTAAAAAGAGGGTGCCCCTCATTTGGCGTTATCGCATTCCAACCCATATGCGGCAGACGTAAGCCGTTACCGCCCTCTAGTGCCGCCACTTCGGTCGGTACTAAATCAAGGCAAGCCACATCCCCTTCCGCTGAGTGAGATGCCATTAATTGCATGCCCAAGCATATTCCAAGGACCGGCTGAGTAAGTTGCTGGACGAGCGCAACTAAGTCCCGTTGCTGGATATTTTTCATCGCTTCCGAAGCGCTTCCAACACCGGGCAGAAACACTTTGTCTGCATTTTTTATGATGTCGTGATCTGCTGAAACTTCGACCGCATAGCCTAAACGCTGCACGGCAAATTTTACTGATGCGATATTGGCGCAGCCCGTATCAATAATAACGACTTTTTGCGCGGTATTAACTGTGGTCATTAAAGCACCCCTTTGCTGCTCGGCAACGCATCACCGCTGACAGTGATCGCCTGCCTGAGGGTGCGACCAAAGGCTTTGAATAACCCTTCGACTTGGTGGTGACAGTTACCGTCTCCCACTTTTAGGTGCAGTGTTGCTAACAAGGTATCGCTGAGCGAACGGAAGAAGTGAGGCACCATCTCGGTCGCTAACTCTCCCACTTGCTCACGGCTGAAGTCGCCTTCAAAAACAAAATAGGGACGACCTGAGAGATCCATGGTGCAGCTGGCTTCCAGTTCATCCATCGGCAGTACAAAACCGAAGCGGCCAATGCCACGCTTATCTCCCAACGCTTGCTTCAGTGCTGCGCCAAGCGCCAACGCACAATCTTCAACGCTGTGGTGGTCGTCAATATGCAGGTCACCATCACAATTGAGCTTCATCTGAAACCCGCCGTGCGTGGCTATCTGTTCCAACATATGGTCAAAGAAGCCAACGCCAGTGCCAAATTCATTGTCACCTTGCTTGTCGAGGTTCACTTCGACGCGGATATTGGTTTCGCGAGTTTTGCGTTCGACACACGCGGTGCGTGACTGGTTCAGTAACTGATCCACAATATGGGTCCAGTTCAATGTCTCTGGATGGTAGCGTAGGCCATCAAGTCCCATGTTCTCTGCCAGCGCCATGTCGGTTTCTCGGTCGCCAATCACGTAACTGTTGGTGAAGTCTACGCGACCTTCTTTCAGATATGGTTTGACCAAGCCCAGCTTAGGTTTGCGGCAGCTGCAGTTGTCTTCATCGAAGTGAGGACAGATAAGTACGTCATCCCACTTTACGCCTTGGCTTTCGAACAGCTCCATCATCTTATTATGGGGCAGGTCGAAATCTGCTTGCGGATAGCTGTCAGTGCCTAAACCATCCTGATTAGTGACCATCACCAGCTTGTAGCCAGCGGCTTGCAGCTTTAATAGTGATGGGATCACCAGTGGTTCGAAAACCAGCTTTTCCAATGTGTCGACCTGGAAATCTGTTGGGGGTTCGACGATAAGGGTACCGTCGCGGTCAATAAACAGGATCTTTTCGGCGCTCATGCTGCCTCCTTCAAAAACACCCGTAACGCGGCAAGGGTACGTTCCATCTCTTGCTGACTGCCGATAGTGACACGGACACAGCCGTCGAGTTTCATCTGTTTGCTTTGATCGCGCAGGATAATTCCCGCATCCATCGCTGCTTTCATGCAGGCGCTCGGATCCTGAGTCTTAATCATCACAAAGTTACCCGCAGACGGCCAAGCATCAGCACCTAACGCCTTAAGGGCGTCAACAAAATGCTGTTTATAGCCATTTAGCTCTGCAACCTGTGAGGCCATCCGCTCTAACCCTGCCGTAGAGAGTGCTTGTGCGGCCACTTGGGCAACGGGCTCTGGCACAGGGTAGGGGGCAATCACTTTACTGATTTGCTGAATGATATCTGCTGAAGCCAAGGTGAAACCACAGCGCAACCCCGCTAAACCAAACGCTTTTGACAGGGTTCTTAAGATAACCAGATGAGGGTAATCGTTGAGCAGGTCCTGCATTGAGGTATCCGCAGCGAACTCGATATACGCTTCGTCGACCACCACCAAGGCTTTGTCTGCGAACAGATCCAGCAGGGTTAGCAAGCGGTCTCTTTCAAGCAAGTGACCGGTTGGGTTATTGGGTGAGCAAAGAAACACCAGTTTGACCCCATCCGCTTGTGCCTTGATGGCATCAACATCAGGCTGGAATACCTCATCGACGACCACTTTGACCACTTCAACCGCATTGGTTTCGGCGCTGATAGCGTACATGCCATAGGTTGGCGGACAGATAAGGACTTTGTCTTTGCCTGGATCGCAAAAGGTACGGATCAGTAATTCTATCCCTTCATCTGCGCCGCGAGTGCAGAGCACTTGGTCAGCGTTTAAGCCAGTATATTCAGCATAGCCATCTATTACTGCCGCGGGCTGGAACTCTGGATAGCGATTAAAGCGACTACAATCCAAATTGAATTCGCTGCTGTAAGGGTTTTCATTGGCATTGAGCCAAACATCGCCATTGCCACCAATGCGGCGAGCGCTTTCGTAAGGTACCAAGTCTTTTAAACTTGGGCGGATAAGCTTTTCACCCAGGCTCATGATAGGCCCTCCAAAAATTCAGTGCGGATGGTCACTGCGCGTTTGTGTGCATCTAACCCTTCAGCATCGGCAATTCGGGTGACACACGGAGCTAACTGACTCAGGCCATCGGCGGTGAGTTCTTGTACAGTAAAGCGCTTCGAGAAGTCGCTGAGGCTTAAGCTGGAGTAGGTGCGTACATAGCCGTACGTGGGTAATACGTGATTAGTACCACTGGCATAGTCACCGACAGACTCAGGGGACCAATCACCCAAGAACACGGAACCCGCGTGTTGAATATCATTGAGCAGCGCTCTCGGTTCACGGGTCTGGATAATCAGATGCTCAGGGCCGTATTGATTACTGATCGCCACCGCTTGGGTAAGATCGTGACAGATGATAATGACAGAGTTAGCGATGGCCTTCGCTGCTGTATCTTCACGACTGAGTTCGGCAAGTTGCTGCTGTACCGCTGCAGAAACTGCCGCGGCCATGGCGTCACACGGCGTGACTAGAACCACTTGGCTATCGGCACCATGCTCGGCTTGCGAGAGCAGATCGGCTGCGACAAAGTCTGGGTTCGCTTCTTCGTCTGCGATCACCAACACTTCTGATGGACCCGCTGGCATGTCGATGGCTGCACCATCGTGGTTCTGACTCACCTGGCGTTTCGCTTCGGTAACATAGCTGTTGCCTGGACCAAAAATCTTATCAACCTTGGCGATGGATTCAGTGCCATAGGCAAGTGCTGCGATCGCTTGTGCACCACCCAAAGAGTAGACCTCGTCTACACCACAAAGCTTTGCTGCATAGAGTATTTCTGGCGCAATCGAAGGGGGTGAGACCAGAACTGTACGAACACAACCCGCGATTTTGGCCGGAATGGCCAACATCATTACCGTAGACACCAATGGTGCCGTGCCGCCGGGGATGTATAAGCCGACAGACTCTATTGGACGGGAGACCATTTCGCAGCGCACACCCGGTTGGGTTTCAACATCAAGGGCGGTTGGACGTTGCGCTTCGTGAAATGCATGAATATTGTCACAGGCCTGTTGGATCGCTTGTTTCAGCGATTCATCGACTTGCTCTGCCGCTGCGTTGATCTCTGCTGCACTGACTTTGATTGAATCCAGCTTTACGCCATCAAAATTTTCAGTCAGCTGTTTCAGCGCTTGGTCACCATGACGACGTACCTTGCTTAATACCTGTTCCACGGCATCGCGGATCTGGTCGCCAGCATTTATCGCTGGGCGCGATAATGCTTCGGTTTGATCTCTTGTTGATAGTTGATCCCAATACACTGTACGCATCAGGCTTACTCCATCATTTTCTCAATTGGGAGCACGAGGATTGAGCTACAACCCAAGGCTTTTAACTGTTCCATAGTTTCCCAGAACAGATTTTCAGTACTGACAACGTGGATAGCAACGTTTTCGTCATCGTGAGCCAGCGGCATCACTGTTGGGTGTTCTGCGGGCAGCAGTTCGGTAATGGTATCCAACTTATCTTTTGGCGCGTGCAGCATGATGTACTTTGTCTCTTTGGCCTGCATGACGCCCTGCATACGGGTCAGGAGCTTATCCAGTAGCGCTTGCTTGTCATCACCAAAATCACCGCCGCGGCGTATTAGGCGAGCCTGTGAACGATAGATGACATCCGTTTCTACCAAGCCATTAGCTTCTAACGTGGCGCCTGTAGAGACTAAATCACAGATCGCATCTGCCAGTCCCGCGCGAGGAGCAACTTCGACCGAGCCGCTTAACAAGCAGACATCAAAATTGATCCCTTTCTCGTCAAAGTAACGACGTAGCAGTTCAGGGTAGGTGGTAGCGATACGCAAGCCCGCGAGTGACTCCGGCCCTTGGTAATCGAACTCTTTGTCGACAGCAAGAGAGAGCCTACAGCCGCCGAAGGCCATTTTTTGCAGTGGTACATAATCACATTTTTCATTGGCGCGCTGTCGCATCAGCAACTCTTCTTCCAACACGTTCTCGCCAACGATGCCAAGATCACAGACGCCATCCATGATCAGTCCCGGAATGTCATCATCACGTACGCGTAACAAATCAATCGGTGCATTTTCAACATGAGCGATTAGGCTTTCCCCTTTCATGTTGATTTTCAGGCCGCAGGCCTTCAGCAGAGCTTTTGATTCGTCGCTTAGGCGACCCTTTTTTTGAATCGCGATGCGTAAGCGCGTGTTGTCAGTCATCTGTTTTTCCTTGTCCAAAATTAAAAAACCCTCGGTGCGATGCATTCCGAGGGTTGTATGTCTGGTGTGACCGCCGGAGGGCATCTATATAGCCTCCAGCGAACAATCTTCCTGAAAGGCTAGTGTTCGTGATGATGGTGATGATGGATCACTGCTTTCAGAAATAAAGTCATGGAAATATCCGTGTCTGTCATGATTGGTTAAAACCGCGCCTAAGCAGGCACTAATTTGATGTGCTCAAGCTAACCAAGGCTGCGTTGGATTTCAAGTGTTTTTTGTGATTAAAAGCAGAATAAAGTGCATAAAGATGCATTTTTAATGATTTTCAATGCGAAATTGATTCGGTGGAACGATTTCCTGCCTCGTAGTTTACAGCGATAGATCAAGAGTAACGCTATAAAAACTTAAGTTTTTCTCAAAATTGACGATAATTTAATCAATAAAGGCGTAGTGGAGGCGCTTGTAATGAGTCAGGATCTATTGATTCCTTTCATTCCCAATATTAACTACACACAACCGATGACTAAGAGTGGGTTGACGGTCAGTCGCGTTAGTAAGCGGCCAATATCTAATAGGGATGAAGAGTCGCGCACTGAATCTGAGCAGATGGAAAATCTTACCTATCTTGATGCTCTAAAAGAGAAGATGCGCGACGCCCACCAGAATAGAACGATTGCATATGAGTTTGGCGATATGGAAGAGGGTGAAGAGGTTGAGCCAGGCAAAAGCATGCTAGCTGAAGCTATCGAAAGGGTGTTAAGTGGTCAAATAGAACAGAGGGTAACGCCTGCTAAAAGTAAAAAAAGTCATTCAACATCCACACCTGAAATATCGCCGCGCAAGCATTTAGATGTTTTTGCCTGAATCTATGTAACCTACTGTAGTTATTGCTAATAATTGTGTAAAGTTTATCCGTAGACAAAGAATTACCAACCAATCTCATACTTTTACTGATTCAGTCTTTACAACTTTTTAACAACCAATAGGGTGTCAGGCATCATAACCTCAGTGATTGGACTTGAGTGATGCGCCTCTTTGTTTTCATTATCCTGATCCTCCCCTTTTTCAGTGTGCAAGCGGGCCTTGAAGAGCTAAAACAGAGTATTTCCATATTTCATGAAGCCCGTGACAATTTTGAATATGTTACAGACCAAGATAACGAAGTTCGTATTTACACCGATATTGAGAGTGGCTTCTCTGGTGATTGTGAAGATTTTGCTTACTCGTTAGCTATGAAAATTGGTGGCACCGTTTGGTTTACCTTCAATGAGAAGAAACAAGCTCATGCGGTGGTACTCTCCGAAAGTGGCTTCGTTTTTGATAATGAGAAAGAGTGGCCAATGCGACAAGACGTGTATCCAAATAAGCTGTTGTTCAAACTTAGATTTAGCCACTTTGATACGGTTCTTTTAGATGGCGAGTTGATTAAGTCTAAGAGCTGATTTGGCGATAAATCCACTTGGGGCGGCGGCCTATCTCACGTAGAATATCTCTATCTCCTCTTTAGAGTTCAGAACTTGCATCCTATTACCCGCTTTTTCCAGTCTGACAGCCCCCTTTCTAAGGCTATTGATGGTTTTTCACCGCGTGAGTCGCAACGTAAAATGGCCGAAGCGATCGGTGAAACCATTGATGCTAAAGGGCAGCTGATTATTGAAGCTGGGACTGGCACAGGTAAAACGTTTGCGTATTTGGTGCCTGCGATTGAATCGGAAAAGAAGGTGATTTTATCGACGGGTACCAAGGCGTTACAGGAGCAGCTGTTCCATCGTGATCTGCCTCTGATCCGTGATGCACTGGCAAAGCCCTTGGACATTGCGCTGCTTAAGGGACGCGCTAACTATTTGTGCAGTTATCGCTTGGAGCAGCACCTTTTTCAGCAGTCAGAAATTCGCGATCCAGTGCTTATTGATGAGTTGGTAAGGGTCAAACGCTGGAGTAACGAGACGGAAAATGGTGATATCGGTGAACTGGCTGACATTGCAGAAGACAGCCGAGCGCTACCTTATGTCACTAGCACCGTAGATAATTGCCTCGGCAAAGACTGTCCAGACTTTCAAAAGTGTTATCTCACTAAAGCGCGAAAAAAAGCCAAGGATGCAGATTTGGTGGTGGTTAATCATCATCTGTTCCTCGCTGATATGGTGCTTAAAGACGTTGGCTTTGGTGAACTGATCCCCGATGCCCAGCTTGTTGTTTTTGATGAAGCGCACCAGCTTCCCGACATCGCGGCCAGTTATTTCGGTGAAACCGTTTCTAGTCGCCAGATTGTTGAACTAGCTAAGGATCTACGGCGTGTCTATCTGACCGAATTAAAAGATATGAAGCAGTTAGGAAAGGCGGCTGACATGATGGAGAAAGCCGCTGCTGACCTCAGGCTGCAATTCGGTGTCGACCCAGAACGAGGCAATTGGCGCGTGAAGAGTCAAGATGCTGGCGTGGAGATGGGGGTTGAGCGGTTAATTGATGCTATCGGTTTTGGTTATGATGTGATGAAACTGGCAGTGGGTCGCAGTAAAGAACTGGATGTGCTGTTTGAACGAGGAGCCAGTTATAAGTCGGCACTGGCTAAGATCTGCAATGTGAATGAGCTGGGTTATAGCTATTGGTATGAAACCACCAAGCGTCATGTCTCCCTGCATATTACGCCGCTGAATGTGGCAGAGCGTTTCAGCCAACACATGGGTGCACTAAAAGCCAGTTGGGTATTTACTTCGGCAACGCTGCAGGTCGGAGATAGTTTTGAACATTTCAGCGAACAGTTAGGGCTTAAAGATGCCAGAACCTTGTTTTTGCCTAGTCCGTTTGATTATCCAACCCAATCCCTCCTTTATGTGCCGCGTAAGCTTGCTGAGCCTGGCCCTAAGCTACAGGCGAAGGATCTTTTGCTAGCAGCTTTACCGCAAATTCAAGCCAGTGGAGGCCGCTGTTTTTTTCTGTTCACCAGTTATCGCATGATGAACCAAATTGCTGATCTATTACCTGAACTGGTTGATTTTCCGGTGTTGGTGCAGGGGACAGCGCCTAAGCGTTTGTTGCTGGAAGAATTTGTCGCTGCTGGAAATGCCGTGTTGTTGGCAACAGCAAGTTTTTGGGAAGGGGTTGATGTCCGTGGCGACGCATTAAGCTGCGTCATTATTGATAAATTGCCGTTTGCCGCCCCTGATGAGCCTTTGCTGCAAGCACGTATAGAAGACTGCCGCCTCAGAGGTGGAGATCCTTTTATGGAGGTTCAACTTCCCCAGGCCGTGTTAACCTTGAAACAGGGCGCAGGTAGATTAATCCGTGATATTCATGACAAAGGGGTGCTGATGATCTGTGATGGTCGTTTGGTATCTCGACGTTACGGTCAGGTTTTCCTGGCGAGTTTACCACCGATGCCTCGCACTAGGTGCGAGGAAAAAGCAAGCCAGTTTTTGCGTCAATTAGGCACCGAGGAAGGCGAGACTGAGAGTGAGTTGCAGGCATAGCTGTCACTCAACACCTCTTGTTATGTGCATTAGTTAATACAAGTTTTAATTGTTTGGAAAAGTATTCGTGAGTATGACAAGCCGTAAGATCCTAGCTTTAGATGCATGCACAGAAGTTTGCTCGGCAGCCATTTTGGATGGCGACCAGGTTATTGAACGTGAGTGCTTTGCGCCCCGTGAACATAGTCAACGTTTGTTGCCCATGGTGGATGAGCTATTAGCCGAAGCTGGTTACGGTATCCGTGACATGGATGCCATTGCATTTGGCCGTGGTCCAGGCAGCTTTACTGGCGTGCGTATCTGCGTTGGGTTTGCCCAAGGTTTAGCTTTGGGGGCTGACTTGCCAATGATTGGCGTTTCCACGTTAGAAGCGATGGCGTTACAGGCCAATCAGCAGCACCAAGTGAGCAAGGTGATTGCGGCGATTGATGCCCGTATGTCGGAAATCTATGTGGCAGCTTATGAGGTTGAGCAGGGGAACTGTCGGCCGGTATGGTCCGAAAAAGTGATTAAACCAGAGGTGTTGCTTCAGCGAGACCCGCTGCATGGCCATTGGTGTGGTGTCGGTTCTGGGTGGCAAACTTATGGCTCATCTCTGGTTGAATTAGCTGAACAGGTCGATATCAGTGAGCGGGTGTTGTTTCCAAACGCAGCCAGCATGGCGCGCTTGGCGCTGCCAAGGTTAGTTAACGGTGAGCTGCAGGATTGTGCGGAGGTTGAACCTATCTACCTTCGCAATGAAGTGACCTGGCAGAAACTGCCAGGGCGCTAGCAACTTCACGAGAGAAGCTTGAAACGTGCCCGAAAAGCTGTTTTATTTAGTCTGTGACCGTTAATTCAGTTGTGGAACGTGCAGATATCATCAATTAATCCATTTTTCGCTTATTCGGGACCAGCGGTACCGAAGACGGCGAGTGGAAATGAAACCAAGGCATCGGTGTCGTCTGCCGCTGCCGACGTAGCCCCTGTGGGCAGCACGCAAGGTGCTTCTGTCGCCGATCAACAACAGCTCGCGCTAAGCTTACTGCAGGCGCAGGCGACCAGTTATGACCAACCCAGTTCAAAAAATCTACGAGCAGTAGATGTGTACCAAGATATTGATTCAACGCCTCAACGAGAGCAGTTGAGCAGTATGCTTGGTATCGACCTATACGCCTAATCAGGCAATAAAAAATAATAAATACAATACTCCGAGGGAAAGCTTCATGATCACCAGATTCAATCGAGTTACAGTTGCGGCGTTGTTAACTTCAGTTAGTCTTGGCTTTTCGGCCAATGTTCTGGCTGATGAAACCACCCCCGCGTCTGGCTATGAAAAGCTGCAAGAGATTGCCGATGACAGTCGTCGCAGTGAGAAAAATCGAGCTAGAAATCAATATCGTCACCCAGTAGAAACGCTCGCTTTTTTCGGTTTAAAGCCTGATATGACAGTCGTCGAACTATGGCCTGGCGGCGGGTGGTATACAGAAATACTGGCGCCGTACTTGAAAGACAAAGGTCAGTTAATTGCAGCAAGTTTTCAGATTGATGGTATTGATGAAGATAACCGTCGCCAAGCCTATCGCGCCAAAGTTGGAAAGGCATATAGAGAAAAGCTGGACACCAATGCTGAGTGGTGGGGAGGCGTGAAAGAAACGACTTTGGCACCACCGGCAACGCTAAGCATTGCGCCTGCGAACTCTGCAGACATGGTATTGACCTTCCGTAATCTCCACAATTGGGAGATGAATGGTGAGTTAGAGATGGTATTCAAAGCTGCATTTGATGCGCTAAAGTCGGGTGGTGTGTTTGGTGTGGTGGAGCATCGTTCTGCACCAGCGGAAGATGATAAAGCGCGAGCAAAGTCTGGTTATGTCAGTCAGGAGCGAACCATTGCGGCGGCGCAGAAAGCCGGCTTTGTATTGGTTGAACAATCGGAAGTGAATGCTAATCCTGCAGATATCAAAGATTATCCAAAGGGAGTGTGGACGTTGCCACCATCACTGGCTATGGGTGACGAAGACCGCGCCAAGTATGAGGCGATCGGTGAAAGTGATCGTATGACGCTGAAATTCGTCAAACAGCCATAAGGTGTCATTGTTTGATTTATGAACATCAACTGAATGTAGAGGGTCGCCTTATCGCGGCCCTTTCTACATCTGCGTCGGTGCCGGATAATCCACTGCTTTGTCTACACGGTTGGTTAGACAACGCAGCGAGCTTTATTCCAATGATGCAGGCGGCTCCTTCATTGCCTTGGTTAGCAATAGATTGGCCCGGACATGGTGGTTCCGCACACCGTGAAGGACATTACCATTTAGTTGATTACGTCGATGATCTGTATGGGGTGCAGCGCCTGTTTGACAGCAAACTTTCGATAGTTGGCCATAGCTTAGGTGGATTGGTGGCCTCTATTTATGCTGGCAGTTTTCCCGAAAAAGTGAGGCGCTTGGTGTCTATTGAAGCGGTTGGTCCTATGGCATGGCCTGCCGAGAGTGCCCCACAGATCTTGCGTAAAGCGATGATTAGTCGGCGTAAACAAGCGGTAACGAAGCGTTGTTACCATTCGCTTGTTGATGCTGTAGCGGCGCGGATGGCGGCGCAAGCCTGTTTGCCTAGAGAAGCCGCAGAGTTGTTGGTTGAGCGAAATTTGATAAGGGACGGCGGGCGTTGGTATTGGCGCTCAGATCCCAAGCTTAGAACGTTATCACCATTGCGTATAACCTCCGAACAGGCGGAAGCTTGGGTGAGAGCTATCCGCTGCCCAACATTGATCATTGAGGGGCAAAGTGGCTTTCAAGAGGTAAAATTGGCCATCCATGAGCGTTTAGGTTGGTTTGCCGATGCCCGGCATAAGCAACTTGTTGGAGGGCATCACCTACATATGGAAAGGGGAGGTGATACGGTAGAGCTAATCCGTGATTTTGTTTAAGCAGATGCCTTAAATTTGTACTAAAATGTGCCCTGGAGCAAATACTTTAAACGCGCGTTTTATATTCTGACTCGTTCGATGCATACTTGCTCGGATAAGGTGTTAGCCAGCGACCCTGCCTGTTTGTGCTAACACAGCTAAAATCATAATTAATGGTGTCTTAAACACCTGTAGAGAAGGAGAAGCCTGTGGAGAAGGTTTGGCTGAAACGTTACCCGAAAGGGGTTTCTGAATTTATCGATCCTGACCACTACTCATCCCTACTTGATATTTTTGAAGAGGCGTTTGGCTCGTTTGCTGATCAGCCTGCTTTTATCAATATGGGTGAAACGATGACTTATCGTCATCTCGAGGAACAATCGCGGGCTTTTGCCGCCTACCTGCAGCAAGACTTGGGGCTGAAGAAAGGTGACCGTGTTGCGGTTATGATGCCCAACCTGTTGCAATACCCAATTGCTTTGTGTGGCATTCTTCGCGCTGGTTTAGTTGTCGTTAACGTTAATCCTCTCTACACGCCGCGTGAGCTTAAACATCAGCTGACCGATTCCGGTACCAAGGTCATCATTATTCTGTCTAACTTTGCGCATACATTAGAGCAGATTGTGGCTGAAACGCCGGTAGAGCATGTGATCCTTACCAAACTTGGTGATCAGCTCAGTGCGCCTAAACGTACTTTAGTTAACTTTGTTGTGCGCTACGTAAAACGTATGGTGCCGAAATACAATTTGCCCGGTGCTTTGTCTTTGCGTCATGCGCTCGCGCGTGGCAAGTACATGCAGTACATCAAGCCTGAGCTGACTGGGGATGACCTGGCCTTTTTGCAATATACCGGTGGTACCACCGGGGTAGCAAAGGGCGCCATGCTGACTCACCGCAATATGGTAGCGAATTTAGAACAAGTGTCTGAGGTGATAGGTCCCTTGCTGGAGAAAGGCAAAGAGTTTGTCGTGACGGCGTTGCCGCTTTACCACATCTTTGCGCTGACAGCGAACATGCTGACCTTTATGAAGCTGGGCGCGAAAAACCTGTTGATTACTAATCCCCGTGATATGCCTAACTTTGTTAAAGAGCTGGGAAAATATCCATTTACAGTGATCACCGGGGTAAATACTTTATTTAACGGCCTGCTTAATACCGAAGGTTTTTCCGACTTAGACTTCTCAAAAATGCGCCTCTCTTTGGGCGGTGGTATGGCAGTGCAACGTGCAGTCGCAGATAAATGGCAGCAAGAGACAGGTAAGCCACTGCTTGAAGGATATGGGCTGACCGAGTGCGCGCCTTTAGTTACGGTCTCGCCGTATGATTGCACCGGGTTTAGTGGCACGATTGGTTTGCCCGCACCTTCAACAGAAGTGCGAGTTGTTGATGACGAGGGTAAAGAGCAACCGATTGGTGCACCTGGAGAGCTACAGGTTAAAGGCCCGCAGGTGATGAAAGGCTACTGGCAGCGGCCTGAGGCTACCGCTGAAGTGATGCACGATGGCTGGTTTTGTACTGGGGATATTGCAACGGCTGATGATGAAGGTTTTTTCCGGATTGTTGATCGGAAGAAAGATATGATTCTGGTGAGTGGCTTTAACGTATTTCCAAATGAAATTGAAGATGTGGTGGCGCTGCATACGGATGTATTGGAGTGCGCCGCTATTGGTATTCCCCACGAGGTGAGTGGGGAGATAGTAAAACTGTTTATTGTGCGAAAAAATGAAGCATTGCGGCAGGAAGAGATACTTAAGCATTGCCGGAAGAATTTGACCGCCTACAAGATCCCAAAAATCATCGAATTTCGGGATGAACTGCCAAAGAGTAATGTGGGTAAGATTTTACGCAGAGAATTGCGTGACGAAGAGGTTAAATCCGCTTAATCGCTTTATCCCAAGGCGTTGCCCCGTTAACATTGGGGCATCGCCTATCTAATTAAGACCTTCCTTTGAATAACAATTTTGCTGCGACGGAATATGTCGAAACCGATGCCAGGCTGATAGAGCTCTGTCGTAACTGGCAGAGATGCGACATGCTGGCGATTGATACCGAATTTGTTCGGGAGCGTACCCTATATCCGCGACTGGGGCTGATCCAAGTGTGTGATGGTGTGGGGGTGTACTTGATCGATCCTTTGCCGATTCGTGACCTCTCACCGTTTGCTGCGTTGCTTGCAGACCAGAGCATCGTTAAAGTTCTGCATGCCTGTGGTGAAGATCTTGAAGTCTTTCGGTGCCACCTTGATGTCGTTCCTGCACCACTGTTTGATACTCAGATCGCGGCAACATTTACAGGCCTAGCCATTAACCCTGGCTACGGTAAGCTAGTTGAACTGCTGCTGGGCAAAGTGCTGGCCAAAGAGCACGCGCGGACTAACTGGCTGCAGCGTCCATTGACCGATGCCCAGCAGGAATACGCTGCCCTGGATGTTGATTACCTCTACAAAATATACCCTTTGTTAGTTGATAAACTGTCGGAGCAGGGGTGGCAAGAAGCGTGCGCAGAAGAGTGTGCTCGATTTGTCAGTGAGCGGTTAAAGGTGACTCCAGCAGCACTGCAATATCGTGATATCAAGAATAGCTGGCTATTGAATTCGGAAGAGCTGGCGATCCTGCAAGAGTTGGCTAATTGGCGAAACAGTGAAGCTGCGCGCAGGGATCTGCCACTTGGTTTCGTTTGTAAAGACGAAATGTTGATCTTGTTGGCTCAGCGTCAACCGCAATCGATGCATGACTTACGACAGCTAAGTGGTTTACCGCCGGCATTGGTGAAGCGGTATGCTGCAAAATTGCTTGAATTAGTTGAGCACGGTAAGTCTTGGCCCCAAACAAGCCGACCGGCGAAGCTTAAACGTCTCGTGGATTACGCTGGTTATAAGCCGGCGTTGAAGCAATTGAAAGATGTGGCGTTAGCTGCTGCAGAAAAGAGCCAGCTGCCGGTCGAATTAGTCGCGTCAAAGCGCCTTCTAAATGATTTTCTTAGCTATATATGGAAATGGGATGCTGAAGAGCGTGCGGCAAGAGGTGAGCCAGCAATCACTATCGGTTGGCGTCAGCCTCTATTTGCAGCCGTGTGTCAGGCGCTAATTGACAAAGTCTCAAACAGCGAATGATTTGTTATCAGTAAAAATAAAAAAACCACCACGATATCGTGGTGGTTTTTTATTACTCACATTTGTTTATGACTGACGCTTATCGTCAGGCAGCATCACATTGAGTTCCAATACCGATAGATCTGAGCCTTTTTGATCTAAGGAAACACTCACCTGATCGGGAGTGATTTCAACGTAACGTTTTATCACTTCAAGAATATCCCGCTCTAACTGAGGTAGGTAAGAGGGGCTATTTCGACGGCTGCGCTCATGGGCAACAATGATCTGTAGGCGCTCTTTAGCTAAAGAGGCCGTGTTCTTCTTGGTAGAACGAAAGTAGTCCAACAAAGACATGTCCGGTTATCCTCCGAATATACGTTTGAAAATTCCCTTTTTCTGCTCAGTAAGGAAGCGGTAGTCCACTTCATTGCCAAGCAATCTATCGACGGCGTCTTGATATGCCAGTCCTGCGTCACTCTCTTCATCGAGGATCACAGGCGCGCCTGAGTTTGATGCTTTTAGGACGGCTTGTGACTCAGGGATAACGCCTAACAGTGGCACTGCCAGAATGTCCTGAACGTCTTCTACGCTGAGCATATCGCCGCGCTCAACACGGGCGGGCGAGTAACGAGTTAGCAGCAAGTGCTCTTTAACCGGCTCATCACCAGACTCAGCACGGCGAGATTTGCTTGCTAAAATCCCCAGGATTCGGTCTGAATCGCGTACAGATGAGACTTCAGGATTGGTAACGACAACTGCTTCATCGGCGAAGTAGAGTGCCATTTGTGCGCCCATCTCAATACCTGCAGGGGAGTCACAGATGATGTAATCAAAGGTCTCTGCTAGTTCTTCAAGTACTTTACCAACACCTTCTTTGGTGAGGGCGTCTTTATCCCGAGTCTGGGATGCAGGCAGGATATAGAGGTTATCTACGCGTTTGTCTTTTATCAGTGACTGATTCAGATTCGATTCGTTATTGATCACATTAACGAAGTCATAGACGACGCGGCGTTCACAACCCATGATCAGATCTAAGTTTCGTAAACCTACATCGAAGTCGATAACGACAGTCTTATTGCCTTTTAGCGCCAAACCGGTTGCGATGGCCGCGCTGGTGGTGGTTTTACCCACACCACCTTTACCCGAAGTGACAACGATTATCCGTGCCATAATTTATGTTCCTGTCTGAATTCGTTATTAATTCAATGTGTCGATAGTCAATTTTTCATCTTGCAGATAGATAGCCGTGGCTTGCTGCCAGTGGCTTTCCTGCAAAGCATCGCTAAGCCAGTAATGCCCACAGATCGAAACCAGTTCGGCCTGCAAGTTCTGGCAAAATATTCTTGCATCGAGATCGCCTTTCGCACCTGCGATGGCACGCCCTCGTAGGGTGCCATAGACATGAATGTTGCCGTCGGCAATGACTTCCGCGCCGTTACTCACTTGTCCCATGACGATTAAATCGCAGTCTTTGGCATAAATCTGTTGCCCAGACCGCACCGGCTGTCTTACCACCATGGTCTCTTGGCGACCAGGCTCTGCTACCTTTTCAGTGGTTGGTGCTGCAGCTGCCGGTTTGGTTTCCTGCTTTGTTTGGCTTTTGGGGCGGGTTAATGAAGCGAACCCTGCCGCTTTGGCCGCCAGCTTTTGGCTGTCATCGGCGTTGGTGACACCCACTGGCACCAGTCGAAGTTGCTCTAGGCATGATTTTAATGCCTCGAAGTCAATGCTCTGTTCAGCAAGCATTTCAAGATCAACAACGATAGGGGCTCGATCGAAAAAGTGAGGGACTTGAGCAATTTTTTGTTCAAGTTGCGCCGCGATGGCATCGATTTCGGTACTGCTAAGTTTCAGAACTGAAAGGGTAAATGCACTGCCTTTCAATTCGAGCGCGGTTTGCGACATAAGAAGACGATACCTGTCTTAGTAATATTTTGCTCGGTCTTAAATGACCCTGTACGGTCTGACGCCGCTAATCTACTGGGTTTTGTGTCCCAAGTTGGTGTGGTCATGGTATAGTCTGCGCCCCTTTTATGGCAAGTAAGATTCAGCGAGATTTTTCAACTATGTGGTGTGCGATCTACAAGAGCAGCAAAAAAACAGGCAGTTACCTCTATATTGAACGTAAAGATGATTTCGAAAGAGTACCTGAAGCGCTCTTGGCACAGTTTTTAGCCCCTGAATTGGTGATGGTAATTAATTTAGATAAACGTGAACATTTGGGGTTTGCTGATATCAAACGTGTGAAAGCTGAATTGGTAGAGAATGGTTTTTACCTTCAATTACCACCTCCTGTGGATAATTTGTTGAAAGCGCACCGACTGGCTAAGGGCATAGAAGAATGATGAGTGTTTCTCGCAGCATTTCGCTGCTATTTTTAGTTGTGATCTCATTGACCACGTTAAATGTGGCAGCTAATCAGGCCGCTCCTGAGGGGTTTGACGGTTTTATCGAACAGATGAAACAGCAGGCTGCCGATGAAGGGATCAAACCTGAGATCATCGCAGCGGCATTCGCCGATGTGACTTTTATGCGCCGAGCGGTCAAGCAAGATAAAGCACAGCCAGAATTTAAGAAGTCGACGCTCGATACTTATATGGCTAAGCGGGTGCCTGATTGGAAAGTAAAAAAGGCCCGTGAACTCTATAAAAAGCATCGCCGTGTGTTAGACAAAATTGGTTCTGAGTACGGCGTCCAACCCCGCTTTATTGTTGCTTTATGGGGGTCAGAATCAAATTTTGGTAGTTATCAGGGAAATTTCCCCGTTGTTTCAGCGCTCAGCACCATGGCGTTTGAGGGGCGTAGGGCAGAGTTCTTTCGAAAAGAGTTAATGAATGCGCTGTTCATCCTCGATCAGGGGCATATCAGCATTGATAAGTTCAAAGGCTCATGGGCCGGAGCCATGGGGCAAACCCAGTTCATGCCGAGCTCTTTCCTTAGTTTCGCTGTGGATTACAATGGCGATGGCAAGAAAGATATTTGGGGCAGTGAGGAAGATGCATTTGCTTCTATCGCAAATTATTTGAGCCAAAGTGGTTGGGATGATTCGTTAACTTGGGGGCGTCAGGTCAAGGTGCCACAAACGATAGATACCGCAGTGGCGGGTATCAAAACCAAATATACGTTAGCGGAGTGGCAAGCTAAAGGTGTGAGACGCTATGACGGCAGCGACTTGCCGGTTAATCCGATTCAGGCGTCTTTGATCATTCCTGATGATACTGATGGTCGTGTATTTTTAGCGTATTCCAATTTTGATGTACTGATGCGCTGGAATCGCTCCTATTACTTTGCTTGTACCGTTGGCTATTTGTCTGATCGTATTCGTTATCCATCACTCTAAATAAGCCATCATTAGATACACTTATTATATGTTAAAACGCCTTGTTACTCGCTGGGTTGCCGCTGTCAGCGTCGTCTATCTTTCTATGGTTTGTGGGGTCGTATCCGCAGCTGAGCCGGTGAATGTTTGGGTCGATTTCGCTGTCAGTGATTTTGATGGTACCGATGAAACACGCTGGCATTCGACAGAGTATGCGCTGTTGCGGATTTTGCTGCCGGAGTGGCGCAAGCAAACAGAGGTCGAGTTACTGCAAAGTAATACGGGCCGAGCAATAGCGCAGATTAGAGAGCAAAGGGCAGGCTGCGTTAGTAACCTTCTGTTAACCCCTAAACGTGCTGAAGAGCTCTATTTTAGTGAGCCGTTTTCGCTCTATTTTGGTCTGAAACTGTATTACTTGAGCAATAATGAAAAGGTTAAAGCTGAACTTGCTCATATTTCATCGCGCAGGGCTGTCAGCTTGGCTGATATATTAGGCGCAGACTCCGCTGGAAGACTTGGCGTCGTGTCTGGCCGAGCTTATGGTGCAGAGATTGATGCGATCATTAAGCAGCCGGAGATGCGCTATAAACTCTATGTGCGAGGCGCTAATGATATGGCTGAAGGCTTGCTGGATATGTTGTCTCAAGGGCGGGTTGATTATGTGCTGGAGTATCCGGAAGTGGTCGATCACTACGTCGCGGAGCATGAGTTGGTGCTATCCAGTGTGAGTTTGAAAGAGAGCAATGAGATGACGACCGGGCACCTGGCCTGTGCTAAAACGGCGCAAGGGCAGAGAGCCATTGAGCAATTCAATCAGGTATTAGCTGATCTGGTCGTGCAACCTGCTTACTTAGATGCCCACCTTGCTGGATTACCTGAAAGTTTGCAGAAGGTGTTTAGACAGCGTTTTAAGCAGACATTCCTGGAGTCATCAAATGGCCGTTAAGACACTATTTTGGCGTCACAAGACTCTAGCGCAGATGACAGAGCAAGAGTGGGAATCTCTTTGTGATGGTTGCGGAAAGTGTTGTTTGCATAAGGTGATTGACGATGACACGGATGAGCTCTATTTCACCGAGATAGCTTGTCGCCTTTTGGACAGTCACAGCTGTGCTTGCTCTAACTATGCCGATCGCTTCTCGCAAGTAGATGACTGTGTGAAAGTCACTTTGGATGATATTGAGTCTTTTCATTGGTTGCCTCCGACCTGTGCTTATCGTCGCTTGGCGGAAGGTCAAGATCTGCCTAAATGGCATCCATTGATTACCGGTACCTCTGAAACGATGCATCAATTAGGTCACTCGGTGCGAGGTAAAACGGTACTAGAAGAAGACGCCGGACCAACGCTAGCGGAGCATATTGTTTGGTGGCCGTTGGATGAAGAGGGTAACGGTAGCACCGTTGTGGAGGAAGATTAATCTAGGGTGGCTAAGCAGATAGCCACCCAGATTGACGCACGTGATTTCTATTACGCTTTCTTTAGCTTACTGATTCCCCAACAGGCGATCACAGCGAACAAAAGTCCAAGGTAGACAATAAAGCTGACCACAAGCCATTGTGGCATCGACCAGCCTAAGAATGACCAAGCTATTTCTCCGCAATCACCTGTCGCCTCAAAGAAGATTGGTAGCAATTTATGCAGTTGCAGCCACTCTGGAAAGTTCGGTTCAAAATCACAAGTATGGAAAGGGGACGGATAGAGCTGCAGTTGTACATGCTCCCATGCCAGTATTAATCCCCACCCGGCAGAGACTAACCAACCACAAAACCCGAGCAACCTAAGCCATAAGAGTTGTGGTGAGATAGCCGTGATAAGCCCAGTCAGCATGATCCCAAGCATAGCCACGCGTTCGTAAATACACATGATACACGGAGCTAAGTCCATGCCATATTGAAAGAACAGCGCACAGAGCTCAAGTGCTAATGCTGAGCCTCCTAGCAACAACCACGGCCAGCGTTGCGTTGGCCAATTGCCGATTTGTGTGATCACGTTGATTCCTTGATAACAGAGGTGAATGGAGCAAAGCGTCGATTTTACTCCGCTTACAGGCTTCGCCAAGTCATTGACATCAATATTTACAAAGAACTGGAGAAAACGCACAAAAAAGCCCAGCGGCGTTGCTGGGCTTTTAGCTTCTAGTATATGGCGCCAGCTAGTGAGCGGGTGCCGCAGCCGCAGCTGCTGGTTCTACGATATGATGGATCCAGCCTGTGTCATAAAGCAGTTGGGTGGCAGGCTCCAGTATAAAGAGCGTGGCTGCTAGGCTGACTGACAGCATGACGATGGTATAGGGGAGAGCCATCCATACCATACGACCATATGACAGGCGCAGTAAAGGTGCTAAAGCCGATGTTAATAAAAACAGGAATGCCGCCTGGCCATTTGGTGTGGCAACGCTTGGCAGGTTGGTGCCTGTATTGACGGCGACAGCGAGCAGATCGAATTGGTCGCGGCTGATGCTGCCATTATTCAACGCCGCATACATCTCTTCGATATAGACGGTGCCGACGAAGACGTTATCTGACACCATGGAAAGAATGCCGTTCGCCAAGAATACTCGCCATAATTGGCCGTGCCCCTCAAATGAAAGTACCCATTGGGTAACTGGCGCAAACAGGTCTTGCTCAATGATCACGGCAACAATCGCAAAGAATACCGATAGCAGCGCGGTAAATGGCAGCGCTTCTTCAAACGCCTTGCCCAACTGATGCTCTTCAATCACACCTGTGGCTGACGTTGCTAAAACGATCACGCTCAAACCAATCAGGCCAACGTCGGCGAGGTGTAATGCTAAGCCAACGATCAGCCAGAGAGCGATAATCCCTTGCACGATCAAGTTGGCAACGTCGCGCTTGGTGCGACGTTCGGTAGAGTACTTCTCAAAGTCGGACAAGATTGTGCGCACGGCGTCTGGCAATTTTGCGCCGTAGCCAAATACTTTGAATTTTTCTAATAGTAGGCAAGTCGCTAACCCAAACAGCAAGGTTGGAAATGAGATCGGTGCGACGCGGATGGCAAAGTTAACAAAATCCCAGCCCGCTCGGTCGCCGATAATCAGGTTTTGTGGTTCTCCGACCAAGGTACATACGCCTCCTAGTGCGGTACCAACCGCTGCATGCATCATCAAGCTGCGTAAGAAGCTACGGAACTGCTCCAAGTCATCACGGGTCAGATCATGCAGATTCTCATCGGCAGTATGATCATGACTGTGGTGGAACTCTTTGCCTGAAGCCACCTTGTGATAAATGCTATAGAAACCCGTTGCGACGGCGATGACCACGGCGATTACGGTTAACGCATCAAGAAACGCTGATAAAAATGCAGCAGCAAAACAAAATGCCAGAGAGAGCATCGCTTTTGAGCGAATTTTAATGAGTAGTTTGGTGAAGAAAAAGAGCAGTAGCTCCTTCATAAAATAGATGCCAGCGACCATAAAGATCAGTAGCAAGAGCACTTCGATATTGGCTGAAATTTCGTGCATTACCATGTGCGGAGATGTCATGCCAAGGGCGACGGCTTCTAGCGCCAGCAATCCCCCCGGTTGCAGTGGGTAACATTTGAGAGCCATTGCCAGAGTAAAAATAAACTCGATAATGAGTAACCAGCCAGCAGTAAATGGGCTGATGTAAAAGACAATTGGATTGATAAGCAGAAACAGTAGAATGGTTATTTTAAACCAATCAGGGGCTTGACCCAGAAAGTTCCTTAAAAAGGCCTCTCCTAAAGTCTTGGTTTGTGGCATGGAGTGCTCCCAGGTACGCTAGATTTTTGTTGGCAAAAATGCCTTTATAAAATTTTCGGCTATTGTACCTATTTCTAACCGTTTTCCTACGCGGATATGCACCAAAACTGACACATTTCAGTGATTATTTATGTCGGTTAACGTGAATGTTTAGCAGCGAGTTTAGTCAAAGTGTGAGTAACTTTTCACTTTTATAGTGCTTATCTTGCTTGTTGCTGGAAAATAGCATCTGGTATGATGAGTTTCTTATACTGTTAACAGTTTTGCCCGCGACAGGACGCTAAATGATAATTAAAGCCCAGAGCCCAGCCGGATTTGCCGAAGAGTATATCGTCGATTCAATCTGGAACAATCGTTTCCCCCCCGGCTCGATACTGCCAGCGGAAAGAGAACTTTCTGAATTAATCGGCGTAACGAGAACGACGCTGCGTGAAGTATTGCAACGGCTGGCACGCGATGGTTGGTTAACTATTCAGCATGGCAAGCCGACTCGAGTGAATAACTTTTGGGAAACGTCGGGTCTGAATATCCTCGAAACCATTGCTCGATTGAATCAAGACGGGATCCCTGAGCTGGTTGATCATCTGTTATCAGCAAGAACTAACATCAGTAGTATCTATATTCGAGCTGCGCTGAAGAACAATTCGGATAAAGTGGTCGAAATAATCAAGGATGCGGGGAATATTCCCGATGATCCAGCCGCCTGCGCGGAGTTTGATTATCAGGTAAACCATGCGTTGGCGTTCGCCTCCAACAACCCTATCTATGTGTTGACCTTGAATGGTTTTAAAGGGCTTTATTCGCGGATCGGCGCTTACTACTTCTCATTGCCTGAATCACGCGAATTGCTAGCTAAGTTTTATGCTGAGATCCAAGGGTTAGCTGAGCAGGGCAAATATGATGAAGCGATCAGTTTAGTTCGTCGTTTTGGTTATGAAAGCGCGAAACTATGGCAGCGGCTGCGGGACGATGTTCCTAGTGATATCGTTGATATTGCGCGCTAATCACACTGAATAGCGGTCAAAAAGGGGCTAGTGATAGCCCTTTTTTGTTGGCTAAATGGCGTTGGCCGGATCGCTTTCTTCGCTAACCTGCTCCGGGCAGCGGCCAATGAGCTCAACGCTCTCATCAGCCTTTTCCATCTCTAGCTTTATCTCAAACCCCCACAGTCGGTGCAGATGCTTCAGTACTTCAGGGTAGCTTTTGTCTAAAGGGATTTGCTGGTGCGGCGTGTATCTCAACGTGAGTGAGCGGTCGCCTCTCAAATCAACGTCATAGACTTGAATGTTAGGCTCGCGTTGGCTGAGGTTATATTGTGCAGCGAGTAGCTCTCTGATCTGTTGGTAGCCGGCATCATTGTGTATCCAGCCAATCTCTAAGAAATTGTGCTTTTCGATATCAAGAAGCGAGAACAGCTTAAATTCCCTAATGAGACGAGGTGATAAAAACTGGGCAATGAAACTTTCATCTTTAAAGTTTTCCATGGCAAAGTGCACTGTTTTCAGCCAATCACTACCGGCAATGTCAGGAAACCAGCGACGGTCTTCTTCGTCTGGTGTTTCGCAGATACGGCGAAGGTCGCGGAACATGGCAAAGCCCAATGCATATGGGTTAATGCCTGAGTAATAGGGGCTGTTGTAGGAGGGTTGCGCGACGACGTTGGTGTGGGAGTGTAAAAACTCGAACATAAATTTATCGGTTAGCTTGCCTTCGTCGTAAAGGTGATTTAGCAGGGTGTAATGCCAGAAACAAGCCCACCCTTCATTCATTACTTGGGTCTGTTTTTGTGGGTAAAAGTACTGCGATATTTTACGTACGATCCGGATCACTTCCCGCTGCCAGGATTCAAGTAACGGCGCATTCTTTTCGATAAAGTAGAGTAAATTTTCCTGCGGCTCAGATGGGAAGCGTTCCGGCTGCTCAATGACGTCGATAGCCTGCTTGGGCAGCGTTCGCCAAAGGTCGTTAACCTGTGATTGCAGATACTCTTCGCGCGCCTTTTGCCGTTTCTTCTCTTCTGCTAGAGAGGTTTCTGCCGGACGTTTGTAACGGTCAACGCCCTGATTCATTAAGGCATGGCAAGAGTCGATAATCGCTTCCACTTCGCTGGTGCCGTAGCGTTGTTCACAGTCGGCGATATAGTTTTTGGCGAAGACCAGATAGTCGATAATCGAGGAAGCATCAGTCCAGGTTTTGAACAGATAGTTATTTTTGAAAAAGCTATTGTGGCCATAGCAGGCATGGGCCATCACTAGCGCCTGCATGGTCATGGTGTTCTCTTCCATTAGATAGGAAATACAAGGATTAGAATTGATCACAATCTCGTAAGCCAAGCCCATTTGGCCGCGTTTATATGTTTGTTCGGTCTGAATAAAGCGTTTGCCAAATGACCAGTGTGTGTAGCCGATTGGCATACCGACACTGGCATAAGCATCCATCATCTGCTCAGCAGTGATTACTTCGATCTGATTAGGGTAGGTATTTAATCCGTAGTGCTTTGCTACCCGATCAATTTCATCTTCATATTGTTGTAATAGTTTAAACGTCCAATCAGGCCCATCACTGAGCGGCTTAGAGTGTTTTTTTCTTGGTGCCGCCATTGTCGCCTCCTATGCCGCTTGACGGCGAAATAGCTCTCTGAAAACAGGGTAGATATCTTCGACCGTTTTGATACGTTGCATGGCGAAAGAGTCATAGGTCGCCACCAGTTTTTCATATTCGTGCCAAAGGGTTTGATGAGGTCGATGGGTGATCTCGATATAGGTGTAATAACGAAGTAAGGGTAAAAGGTTGTTACTCAAGATATCAGAGCATTGAGGGCTGTCGTCCGCCCAGTTGTCACCATCAGAGGCTTGCGCCGCATAGATGTTCCATTGATCAGGAGGATAACGATCCGCAATGATCTCCTGCATCAATTTGAGGGCACTGGAGACTATGGTGCCGCCGGTTTCCTGACTATAGAAAAACTCATGTTCATCGACCTCTTTGGCTTGTGTGTGGTGGCGGATATAGACGACGTCGATGTTTTCATAAGTTCGAGTAAGAAATAGGTAGAGCAAAATATAGAAACGCTTGGCCATCTCTTTGGTTGCTTGATCCATGGAACCACTGACGTCCATTAGACAAAACATCACCGCTTTAGACGTAGGCACAGGGCGTTTAACGAAATTATTAAACCGTAAGTCGAAGGTGTCGATGAAAGGCGTTGCAGCAATTTTCTTCTGTAGGCTCTTTATCTGTTGCGCTACTTCTTTAAGTGCAGCTTTATCGACTGGCTCGCTGCCCTCTATGCGTTCAAGCTCTGCTTGTAGCGCCCGTAGTTCTCTCTTCTTGCCTGCATTCATCGCAATACGTCGGGCTAATGATTGGCGTAATGAGCGAACTACATTGATATTGGTTGGTACACCGTCTGAGGTATAACCGGCGCGGTAGGTTTTGTATTCGGTTAACTTATCTAAAGTGTTCTTCTTTAAATTTGGCAGCTCCAAATCTTCAAATAGAAGGTCTAAGTATTCATCTTTGGAGATGCTGAAGACAAATTCGTCTTCACCTTCTCCACTATCGCTTGCTTCACCTTCACCGCTGCCGCCACTGCCCCCTTGAGGGCGCTCTATTCGATCTCTCGGAACAAAGCGATCATTGCCCGGTAGGACTCTTTCTCTATTTCCCCCAGGGCCTTGGCCAAAAATGGGTTCGGATATATCTCGGGTCGGGATACTGACTTTTTCTCCTTTCTCGATATCTGTAACGCCACGTTTAGAAATAGCATCAGACATCGCTTTTTTGATCTGCTGTTTATAGCGTCGTAAAAAGCGCTGTCTGTTGACTGTACTCTTCTTCTTGCTGTTAAGCCGCCGGTCAATAAAATGCGCCATCGGTACCTCCGGGTAGCATTAAGACGACTTGCGTACCCTTAGGTACCATTCCGAAAGAAGATGGACCTGTTTCTGTGTATAGCCTTTCTCCATCATACGGGCGACAAAATCTTGGTGCTTTTTCTGGTCTTCCGCAGACGTTTTGGCATTAAACGAGATAACGGGTAACAGATCTTCAGTATTTGAGAACATTTTTTTCTCAATTACGGTGCGGAGCTTTTCGTAGCTAGTCCATGCTGGGTTTTTGCCGTTGTTATTGGCTTTTGCTCTCAGCACGAAGTTAACTATCTCGTTACGAAAGTCTTTCGGGTTGCTTATCCCAGCCGGTTTTTCTATTTTTTCCAGCTCGGCGTTTAGCGCTGCGCGGTCAAATAGTTGTCCGGTTTCCGGATCTCGATAATCCTGATCTTGGATCCAAAAATCTGCGTAGGTGACGTAGCGGTCAAAAATGTTTTGGCCGTACTCGGAGTAGCTTTCCAGATAAGCGGTTTGGATCTCTTTGCCGATAAATTCGACATATTTCGGTATCAGGTAGCCCTTCAGGTGTTCAAGGTAAAGATCTGCCGATTCTTGAGGGAACTGTTCTCGTTCTATCTGCTGCTCTAAGACATAAAAAAGATGCACGGGATTAGCGGCAACCTCTCCGTGATCAAAATTAAATACCCGTGAGAGGATCTTGAAAGCAAACCGAGTCGACAGCCCGTTCATCCCTTCATCTACGCCAGCAAAATCGCGGTACTCCTGATATGACTTCGCTTTAGGATCTGTATCTTTGAGGCTTTCTCCATCGTATACGCGCATCTTTGAATAGATACTGGAGTTGTCAGGATCTTTGAGCCTTGAAAGTACGCTAAAACGCGACAGTATGTCGAGTGTTCCTGGGGCACAGGGGGCGCCGCTCAGTTCTGAATGTTCAATCAGTTTGTTATAAATCTTAATCTCTTCGGAGACGCGCAGACAGTAAGGCACCTTGACGATATAAACTCGGTCAAGAAAAGCCTCGTTGTTCTTATTGTTGCGAAAACTTTGCCACTCAGATTCATTCGAGTGAGCGAGAATAATCCCTTTGAAGGGCAGGGCAGAGAGGCCCTCGGTTGGGTTGTAATTGCCCTCTTGTGTTGCTGTGAGCAAGGGATGTAATACCTTGATCGGCGCCTTGAACATCTCGACAAATTCCATCAAGCCTTGGTTGGCACGGCAGAGTGCGCCGGAATAGCTGTAGGCGTCAGGGTCATTTTGTGAATAGTGCTCTAGTTGGCGAATGTCTACTTTGCCAACGAGGGAGCTGATGTCTTGATTGTTTTCATCTCCGGGCTCTGTTTTGGCTACGGCGACTTGGTCTAGCACCGAGGGAAAACGCTTAATTACTTTAAATTGGCTGATGTCACCACCGAACTCTCTCAATCGTTTGGCGGCCCACGGTGACATAATGGTACCTAGGTAGCGGGCGGGTATTTTGTACTCTTTTTTAAGGATTGCAGCATCCTCTGCCGGATCAAACAGGCAAAATGGATGGTCGTTAACCGGGCTGCGTTCACCGTTGGCCGACAGTGAATAGATAGGGATTTTCTCCATTAGCTGCTTCAGTTTTTCTGCCAATGAAGATTTACCACCACCTACGGGACCCAATAGGTATAGGATCTGTTTCTGCTCCTCCAGTCCTTGGGCTGCATGTTTGAGATAGGCAACAATCTGTTCTATCGCGTCTTCCATGCCGAAGAATTCAGCAAAAGCGGGGTAACGGGCGACCACACGGTTAGAAAACAGGCGAGACTCGACGGCGTGTTGTGATGTATCGATCATCTCGGGGGTGCCGATGGCCAGCAGCAGCCTTTCAGCGGCTGATGCGTAGGCGCTGCGATCTGATTTACACAGTTCAAGAAACTCTTGTATCGAGTACTCTTCTTCCTGAGCTGCCTCGTAGCGTTGCTGATAATGTTCGAAGATCCCCATCGGAAACTCCTCCATAGTAGGACGCGAGAAGACACGTGCAGTGTCAGGCTGTCACCTTATCTATATATACTAAGAGTAGTCGGTAGCGGATTTACTTGCGGTGAGAAGAAAAAAAGTTAGCTCTTTTTTTGTAAAGCAGATAACAAAACGCCCCGCTAAAGCGAGGCGTTTTGTGACTAAGCTAGAAAATGTGATTAAGCAAAGTTGCTTGTCACGAATTCCCAGTTTACCAGTGCCCAGAATGCTTTCATGTAGTCAGGGCGCAGGTTGCGGTAGTCGATGTAGTAAGCATGTTCCCACAGATCTACCGTCAGCAGAGGAGTTACACCCTCTTCAGTCAGCGGAGTTGCTGCATTAGAAGTGTTCACAATGTCCAGGCTGCCGTCAGCTTTCTTCACCAACCAAGTCCAGCTTGAACCAAAGTTGTTGATTGCGCTGTCAGTGAATTTTGCTTTGAAATCTTCGAAAGAACCGAACGCAGCCGTGATTGCTTCTGCTAATGCGCCAGTAGGTTCGCCGCCGCCATTTGGGCTCAGGCAGTGCCAGTAAAAAGTATGGTTCCAGATTTGCGCAGCGTTGTTAAAAACGCCGCCAGAAGAGGTTTTAACGACATCTTCTAGGCTCTTGCCTTCAAATTCAGTGCCTTCGACTAAACCGTTTAGTTTAACGACGTAGGTGTTGTGGTGTTTACCGTAATGATACTCAAGAGTCTCAGCTGAGATATGAGGTTCTAAAGCGTCTTTTGCGTACGGCAGGGCAGGAAGTTCAAATGCCATCTGTCCTTTTCTCCATGTCGACGAGCCTTTAATTAGGCTCTTAAGGGGTTGGGAATCTCCCAGCATTCTACTCGGTTATGGCAAAGTTTGAAGTAGCTAACGGAAAATTTATCTGAACGCAAAGAAAGGCCTTAGCAATTGTGGGCTGATATTTGCCTCGGTAAACCGTACAATGGGTCGATTAGCTTTGTTTATTGATAGAGAGTAACAATGGATACTGTAGAGCGTATTAAAAAGCAGATTTCTGAAAATCCGATCCTTCTTTACATGAAAGGTTCTCCGAAACTTCCTAGCTGTGGATTTTCATCGCAAGCTTCTCAGGTATTAATGAATTGTGGTGAGAAGTTCGCCTATGTTGATATTCTGCAAAACCCTGAGATCCGCGCGGAACTGCCTAAGTACGCCAACTGGCCAACGTTCCCCCAGCTATGGGTTGACGGTGAGCTTATTGGTGGCTGTGATATCGTCATTGAGATGTTTCAAAAAGGTGAGTTACAGCCGCTGATTAAAGAAACCGCGGATAAGTATCGCGAAGATGCGCCAGCTGCAGAGTAAATGCGCTTTTAATTGGAAAAAAACCGGCATGTTGCCGGTTTTTTTATACGGGTCTGTTGACCTTTCGTGTATGAATTTTGTTCGAATGAAACACGTTTTGAGCAAGAAGTGAGCTAAATAGCTTAGCTATCTAAGAAAGTAGTGAATGACGCAGTTCAGAACGTGTTTCAACGAACCTCTCGGGCAGCATTTGCTGGCGACTTATTGAGGGCTACTCAACTTCACCGCCTCTGCCTCGTCTAAATTGCTGCAAAAATACACAACAAAGGTCAACAGACTTTCGTGATTATTGGTTAACTTTTAAACCAATCCCATAAGCCAAGAGAGTGATTGGGAAGCAGATCTATCCCCAGTGCGGATTTTAAAAGGTAGAGCACCATAAATCCGAGTAATAACCCCCCCATCAGCAACACGGATAGCAGTCCGGCACTGAGCAGATTGTGAATATGCTGCTGCCCCGGACTAAGCTGCCTGCGGTTACGGCCAAACAGCATGACGTAGTAATAACGATGTTTCCAGCCGCGAAATGAACCGCGGATATCAACGGTGTGTTCACCCCAGCCTCGTGAGCCGACAGCCACTTTTAAGTGGATCAACTGCTCTTCAGTAAAACTGTCTTGTACTTTCTGCGGCACTCGCTCAAAAAGTCGCTGGATCACGGGATCATTATGCAACGACCCTTGAAAAGCTTGTTTAGTCGTGCGTTGTTCGCTCATTAAAGCACCATGGCAGCTAACCAGCCGAAGCCAAGCAGTGGCAGGTTGTAGTGAATGAAAGTTGGAACGACGGTGTCCCAGATATGGTCATGTTGACCATCAACATTTAGGCCTGATGTGGGACCCAGGGTTGAGTCTGAAGCGGGAGAGCCTGCATCTCCGAGGGCGGCGGCAGTACCCACCAAAGCGATGGTTGCCGGTACTGAGAAGCCAAGCGAGATAGCTAGCGGAACATACAGTGTGGCTATGACAGGTATGGTTGAGAACGAACTGCCAATACCCATGGTGATCAATAGGCCAATCACTAACATGGTGATGGCAGCTAAGGCCTTACTTTCACCCATCCAGCCGGAGACCACGGATACTAAGCTTTCAACATCGCCAGTGCCTTTCAAGACTGCGGCGTAGCCGGCGGCGCTGATCATAATGAAGCCTATCATCCCCATCATTTTCACTCCTTGGCTGAATAGCGCTTGAGTGTCGGTGAGTCTAATGCTTCGACCAATCCAAAGAATGATTAGCCCGGTGAGAGAGCCAATGACGATGGATTCAGTTAAGAGTTGTAATACCAAAGCGCCAGCGATTGCTGCTAACGGTACCCACACCTGGCGTGGTTGCTTGTCATGCTGCTCAGGCTCTACTGCTTTTATTGCCGCTTCATCATAGTGGCGCTTTTTCCGATAACTGAACATCGCTAGGCCAAGGCCGATAAACATGCCGCAGGCTGGGAGCAACATGGCTGGCGCAACGGCAGAAGCGTCAATCGCTAGGCCGTTAGTATTAAGGTTAGTCAGTAGGATCTCGTTAAGAAAGATACCGCCAAAGCCTACCGGCAGTAGCATGTATGGGGTGGTTAGACCGAAGGTGATAACGCACGCGACTAAGCGGCGGTCGAGCTTCAATTCGCTCATCAGGTGCAACAGGGGAGGAACAAGAATAGGAATAAAGGCGATATGCACAGGAATGATGTTCTGTGATGATACGGAAACCGCGAGTAGAGCAAACAAGAGTAGGTGCTTGGCCCATAGTTTCTGTTTTTCATGCCCACCACCACCGAGCTTGTTTATCACATGGTCAGCAAGGTAATCAGTAATGCCGCTATTGGAAAGTGCCGCTGCAAATGCCCCCAGCATGGCATAACTGAGTGCAATGCTAGCGCCATTGCCTAAGCCGCCATTAAAGGCTGATAGGGTGTCAGACAATGATAAGCCGCCAATAAGTCCGCCTGCGAGGGCACTGACGATCAAGGCAATAACCACATTGACGCGAAACAGACTTAAGGTGAGGACAAGAAGCACTGACAGAACAACAGCATTCATTTTCTATTCCAGTAATTTACTTGATTGGCTATTCTCCTAAACAGCGCCATGGGATGCCAGTGGAATTTATTTTTCTTTTGGCTATGTTATGTTTCCAGCATGACCAGTTTTTAGGCAAACAGCAGTAATATCCGACTGAAATGCTTGGTTACTTTTCAGTGGAACCGTATAATCGAAAAACTGATCTGAACTGATTACAAAACCGTAGGTCGGATGACCTGACATCATATAAAAATGGAGAAGCGACATGAGTGTACTCGTAGGCCGCCCAGCCCCTGATTTTACCGCACCAGCAGTATTGGCAAATGGCGATATTGTTGACGCATTCAATTTGAAAGAGACGATTGCTGGTAAGCCAGCGGTTATTTTCTTTTATCCATTAGATTTTACCTTCGTTTGTCCTTCTGAGTTGTTGGCATTCGACCACCGTATGGCTGATTTCGAAAAGCGCGGTGTTGTAGTTATCGGTGTTTCTATCGATTCTCACTTCACTCATAACGCATGGCGTAACACACCAGTAGATCAGGGCGGTATTGGCCCGGTTAAATATCCACTGGTTGCTGATATCACTCATTCAATCTGTCAGGCATATGACGTTGAGCACCCTGAAGCAGGTGTTGCTTTCCGTGGTTCATTCCTGATCGATAAGAATGGCGATGTTCGTCATCAGGTAGTTAACGATCTGCCGTTGGGCCGTAATGTTGATGAGATGCTGCGTATGATTGATGCACTGCAGTTCCATGAAGATCACGGTGAAGTTTGCCCTGCAGGTTGGACTGAAGGTGATAAAGGCATGGATGCAAGCCCTGAAGGTGTTGCAGCGTACCTGTCTGAGAACGCAGATAAACTGTAAATCACTCCGGTGACAAAAAAGGCTGCCTTATGGCAGCCTTTTTTATTTAAGTTGTTACGCCTTAACGTCAATTACTCAGCGTCGCCCGTTTCTTCATCAACATCTACCACTGGCCACCCGCCCAGAGACTGCCAACGATTAATGATCGAGCAGAATAGTTCAGCTGTTCGTATCGTGTCATATTCGGCACTGTGTGCTTTGCTACTGTCAAAATCGATTTGCGCCGCTTTGCAGGCTTTTTGCAGCACGGTTTGACCATAAGCAATACCAGCCGCGGTTGCGGTATCAAAAGTGGCAAACGGGTGGAATGGGTTACGTTTGATATTACAACGTGCCACGGCCGCATTGAGAAAGGCGTTATCAAACGCTGCGTTGTGGGCAACCACGATTGAGCGGTGACATTCCGCCGCTTTTTGGCTTTTCCTAACTAGTTTGAAAATCTCTTTTAGCGCTTCACATTCCGCGACTGCATTGCGTTCAGGATCATTCGGATCGATGCCGGTAAAAGCTAAAGAGCTGGGATCCAGATTGGCACCAATAAATGGAGAAACATTAAAGTGGATCTTCTGGTCGGGTGTTAGAAAGCCGTCATCATCCATCTTTAGAGTGACGGCGGCTATCTCAAGCAAAGCGTCGGTTGCGGGGTTGAAGCCCCCAGTTTCGATATCGATAACGACGGGGAAGTAACCACGAAAACGTTGATGTAGCGAACGCTTAACTGTGTCTGACATACAGGCTGATAACCACTTTAGCTGAGAATGGAAAGCGCAACAGTATCGCAAACCCTGACGTTAACATCCAATCCAGATCTTGCTAAAGAAAGCGGCGTTGATGCCGATAACAGGTTAATATGGTGTTGTATACCAAGTTAATTGGGTGAGTTATGCGTTTAAACCTTAGCCTTATTGCGATAGCGCTAATAGTGAGTCAGCAGGCCAATGCTGGCGTGAGAACGTACGCCGCGGGCTTAGAAAATAGCCAATGGGCATTGGCGAGTGATTCGCGGCTTGAATGCCGTCTAGAGCACAAGGTGCCCCATTACGGTGAAGTGAGTTTTAGTAGTAAGGCGAATAAGCTCATCAATTTGAACTTCGATTTGGATATGCGCTTGCAACCGGCCAAGAAAACCCCTGTGGCTTTGCGTTCGGTACCGCCAAGTTGGAAACCTGGATTACCTACTGCGCGCATAGGCAAGACAACCCTTTATCGCCAGTTTGAAGGTCGTGTGGATCAACAAAGTGCTTGGGTTATGTTGCATGAGTTGGAGAAGGGGATGCAGCCCACGCTCTATTACAGCGATTGGAACCAACGCAACGATGAGGTTGCGGTTGGTCTCTCCGCTGTCAATTTCCGTCAGCAATACTATGACTTCCTTAGCTGTGTTGATAATTTGCTGCCATACAGCTTCGATGATATCTCCTATACGGTACTGAATTATCAGTCCAATAGTGACAAATTGAATAAAGAGTCGCAGCGTAAGCTGGAGATGATTGGTGAATACCTGAAGCTTGCACCAACGATCGAGTTAGTGCTGGTTGATGCTTACAGCGATAGTTATGGTGGACGCTGGCACAATGAGCAGCTTTCTATTAAGCGGGCGCAATCGATCAAAGACTACCTTAAAGAGCAGGGGCTTGATGATAAGCGGATCCGTACAGAAGGGCATGGTGAGAAACGTCATATTGCAACCAACGAAACAACGATTGGTAGAAATACTAACCGACGGGTTGTGATCCGTATGAGTCGTTAAGACCGTTCATTTCCGCTCTACTTCCGTAGATAAGCAAAAGCCCCGACATTTCGGGGCTTTTTCGTGTTGTATCGGGCGGGCTATTACTGCTTGGTTTCCATTAGTGTGATGACTTTGCCATCACGCAGAATAGTTAGCACTAAGGGATCTTTTTTCTCCATGGCTTGCATGGTTTCACGCACGTTAAACAGTGACTCTTCGTCACGGATCTCAATGCCATTCACAGCCAGTAATACATCGCCCCCCAGCAACAGGGTTCTGCCCATCACTTTGACTGGTAAGCGTCCTGGTCGTAGGCCGATCAGATCCGTTGGTGAGAAGGGCACGACCTGTTGCACTAACGCGCCATAGCCCTGTGGAATATTCAGTACCCGTGCCAGTTCCGGAGTTAGCGGTAACGCAGTTAAACCAGCATAGGGTAGGGTACCCTCGTCAATAATTGCCTGAACCGTTTGTGTAGCAACAGCAAAGCCTAAGCCTTCGAAGCCACCACTCTGACTCAAAATGCGGCTGACAATACCGATCACCTCACCTTGCATATTAAACATCGGGCCACCTGAGTTGCCTTTGTTTATTGCCGCGTCGGTCTGCAGGAATACCGGGGTGATATTACGAGATACCTTTTCTGGGCCTTCTCTTCTGCCGCTAACATAGCCGACAGAGAGGCTGTGACTGACACCGTAAGGGGCACCGATCACCATGATCCGCTCACCGATCCTGAGGGTTTTTGAATCGCCTATTTTTACCGGTTTAATCCCCTCTGGTACTTTGTCGAGCTTGAGCATCGCGAGATCTGCTTTGTGCTCGATCCAAAGGATTTTGGCGAAACTTATATCACCATTCGTGAAAATGACTTTCACCTCTGTGGCTGTATCGACCACGTGGGCTGCTGTCAGCACCTTGCCTGAATCGGAAATCAGCACACCTGAGCCGAGACCGTTACTACTTGTTCTGTTGCCGGTCTTTTCCGTTTGAATCGCCTTCACATGCAGTTCAACCACACTGTCGTTGACCTTGGCGAAAATATTGGCGACATCGTCTTCACCAGCATTGCTGGCACAGGCGGTAAGTAACATCACAATCGCCATGATGAGCAGAGAGGGCAGCGTGGTGTTTTTTCGTTGTAAAGCGAGTTCCATTAGTTGCCCAACCCTTTTCCGGCGAACTTCTTGTTAATCAACTCGATCTTGTAACCATCTGGATCTTCAACAAATGCAATTTCGGTTGTTCCGCCTTTTACCGGACCTGGCTCTCGGGTGATATTTCCGCCAGCGGTACGGATCTTTTCACAGGCTCCATAAATATCATCCACTTCAATGGCGATATGGCCAAATGCTGAGCCTAAGTCATATTGGTCGGTGCCCCAGTTATAAGTTAGCTCTAAGACTGCACCGCTACGTTCATCACCGTAACCAACAAAGGCGAGGGTGTATTTGTACTCTTCATTGTCAGATTGTCTAATTAGATCCATCTCCAGTACGCCAGTATAGAAATCGATAGAGCGTTGAAGATCACCGACACGAAGCATGGTATGAAGAATGCGCATCTGAAACTCCTGATATCAGCCGTTTCCAAGACAATACAGTTTGGTAATGAAAACGAATTGTTAACTTTAGGTAGCTAAGGATACTCGATATTGTGTTATCTCCCTACCTGAGTCTCGTGTTTATTTCTTGGCTTAAAGTGTGCTGGAAATGCGGGGTGATGATACGGTTCCTAATTATGTGAAGTGAGATTTATCTATACCATTCATTTGGTTGAGGGAAAGTGGTCAGCTGACGAGTGGACTGGCGCTGGGTTATCGGTAATTTCGGGCGTGTAGAGTCATGTGCGTATGAGTTTAACTATCGGGTAGGCTGTAACATTTTGGCGGTGAATTACAAAATTTTAACGACTAATCTTCTCCAGAGGCAGTTGCTAGCAGGTGATTAGCCGTTAGCTCGGCACTTAGATCTCTGTTTTCTCCTTGTATTCACAGAGGTCTTCTATGATACAGCTGCCGCAGCGTGGTTTACGGGCGATACAGGTGTAACGGCCGTGGAGGATCAGCCAATGGTGAACATCAACCTTAAACTCTTTTGGTACGACCTTCAGCAGCTTATTTTCTACTTCCACAACATTTTTACCTTTGGCAAAACCGGTGCGGTTGCTGACTCGGAAAATGTGAGTATCTACGGCAATGGTGGGCCAGCCAAATGCTGTGTTGAGGACAACGTTGGCAGTTTTTCGACCAACCCCCGGCAAGGCTTCCAGTGCATCGCGGTCTTCAGGTACCTCGCCATTATGCAGTGATAACAGCATCTGACAGGCTTTAAAGACATTTTCCGCTTTAGAATTATATAAGCCGATGGTTTTGATATACGCCTTTAGACCATCAACCCCAAGGTCGACAATGGCTTGTGGTGTGTTGGCCACGGGAAACAGCTTGTCGGTGGCTTTATTGACACTGACATCTGTGGCTTGTGCTGATAGCGTGACGGCCACCAGTAACTCAAACGGTGTGGAGAAATTTAATTCTGTTGTCGGCTCCGGGTTATCGTCGCGGAGGCGCACTAAAATTTGTTGGCGTTTATCTTTATTCATGACTGTGTTTGATTCGCTGTGACTCTGGCGCGCTCAGCTTTCATCACTGGCGTGTTCTGTTTTAGGCGTTTTTCGACATGGGCGTCGATAAGGTTCTTCAACGCGATCAATAAGCCCATACCGAGAAATGCGCCAGGTGCCAGGATCGCGAGTAGAAAATGGCTATCGACTTGGAACACTTCAATACGCAACGCATGAGCCCAACTACCGAGCAACATCTCCATGCCGTCAAATAGGGTACCTTGACCAAGGAGCTCCCTTAGACCACCGAGGACGACCAATACCAAGGTGAAACCCACTCCCATCATCAAACCATCCAGTGCTGCCATCGGTACACTGTTTTTTGAGGCGTAAGCCTCGGCTCGGCCAATGATCACGCAGTTGGTAACAATGAGTGGGATAAAGATACCAAGTGATTGGTAAAGTCCGTATGTGTAGGCATTCATTAGCAGTTGAATGCAGGTGACATAGGCGGCAATAATCATCACAAAAACTGGGATCCGTATTTCGCTCGGTACCCAGTTCCTGACGACGGCAACAGAGATATTGGAGCCAACTAACACCAGCAACGTGGCTAGACCTAAGCCCAATCCATTAGTAACAGAGGCGGTTACGGCGAGTAACGGACATAAACCAAGTAACTGCACTAAACCTGGGTTGTTCTTCCACAACCCTTGCCAGATAACCTCTTTGACTTCACTCATGATGGCTCTCCGCAGCGGGTTGCTTGGGTAAACAGGCGTTCACGATTGAGCTGATAGTAGAGCAGTGTATTTCTCACTGCTTTGACTACAGCTCTTGGCGTGATGGTAGCGCCTGTAAACTGGTCGAACTCGCCACCATCCTTCTTCACCTTCCATGCTGGATCCGTTTCATCAACCAGTCTTTGTTGGTCAAAACTCATCACCCATTTACTTTTACGTAATTCGATCTTATCGCCAAGCCCCGGTGTCTCTTTATGGCTAAGCACCCTGACGCCGGCAACTGTACCGTCACTAAGAATACCCACAATGATATCGATAGCGCCGTTGTAGCCATCTGGCGCAGTCGTTTCGATAGCAATGCCGACGGGTTCTTCATTGAAGCGGGCAATAAATGCTCGTTGTTCTGTTTTTCGGCCCAGAAATTGGTGATTAGTGACTTCGATGCACTCTTTATACAGGTCGTTATTGTAGCTGCCTGCAGGAAACAGGTGTTCCAGCGTGGTTATTAGTTGTTGTTGTTCCTGACGTTCGATTTGAGGCGCCGTAAAATGATTGGTTGCGGCGACAAGCGCAGTGGTGACCAGCGCAAACAATGCCAGGATCAGTCCGTTCTTACCGATCGGTAGGAGGTTCATTGCTTGTTCTCCATGCCGTGGCCGTATGTACGTGGCTGGGTATAGTAGTCAATCAAAGGCACGCACATATTCGCTAATAATACGGCAAACGCGAAGCCATCTGGGTAGCCACCGTGTGTTCTGATCAGATAAACCAATACGCCAATTAGGCCGCCATATATCAGTCGCCCTTTGACTGTTGTGCTGGCCGATACAGGGTCGGTTGCTATAAAGAATGCACCGAGCATGGCTGCGCCACTGAACAGATGAAAAATGGGGCTGGCAGTGGTGTCTGGGCTGAGCAGAAAGCTGATAAATGCAGCGCTAAATAGGCCAGCGAGAACGCCTACGGGAATATGCCAACGGATAACGCTTTGCTTTAGCAATAGGCACCCGCCAGCTAAGTAGGCGAGGTTAACCCATTCCCAGCCAACACCTGCAAGCATGCCTTGGGGCTGCCGAGCGAAGCTTTCGCTACTGGTAAATCCTTGTGTCAGGTCGGTTTTAAAACTGTCGAGGGGGGTTGCCGCGGTAACACCGTCGATGCCCGCTAGGATCTGAGCCAGACTATAACCTTCGCTACTGAAACCGGTAAAAATCAGCATCGCGGCATCAATGAAACCATAACCATGTTCGCCGAAACTGGTGACCGGATGCCAGGTCGTCATCTCTAATGGGAAAGAGATTAACAACATCACATAAGCGGCCATCGCCGGATTGAACAGGTTGTAGCCTAAGCCGCCATAAAGCTGCTTCACCATAATGATGGCAAAGGCCGTACCGATAACAACGATCCACCAAGGCGCCAGTGGTGGAATGCTGATCCCGATCAGCAGCCCCGTGAGCATTGCGCTGTGATCAGTCAATGCCGGTGCGGCTGGTCGATGTCTGAGCTTTAGCACCAAGTATTCACTGACTAACGCTGTGCCTATGGCCAACAGCACTTGCCAGATCACCCCGGCGCCAAAAAACCAATATTGTGCAGCTATTCCCGGGATCGTCGCCAGCATGACCCACCGCATCAATGTTGCTGTACGCATCTGTATGCGTTGATGGGGAGAGGCTGCTATTTTGAATGACATGGCTTACTTGTCTCCCGGCGAATCATCGGTTGCTCGTTCACTGCTTGCTGCTTGCTGATTTTTTTGTGCCTCTTGGCGTGCCAGCGCCTTTGCTTTTGCTTTCGCTACAGCGGCGGCAATAGCTGCTTGTTTTGAATTAGGTTCATCTTGTGTTACATCGGAGTTGCTTGGCTCATCAGCTGTGTATTGCGCCTGTTTTTTTGCTTCAGCCTTGGCTTTCGCTCTAGCCACAGCAGCAGCGACGGCGGCTTTTTTTGCTGCTTTGGCGGCGTCGCTATCTTCAATTGCTGCTGCGGTGGCCGTATTTTGTGTACTGTCGGTTTCAGCTATTTGCGCAGCATTGTTGCTTTTTTTAGCCTCCGCTTTTGCTTTCGCCCGCGCCACTGCGGCGGCTACTGCAGCTTTTTTAGCGTCCATAGCCTCGTTAGCGGGGCTAGCGTTGTCGACTACCTCACTATTGCTAGCTACTTCCTTGTTGTCTTGTACCTCTTTTCTGGCTTCAGCTTTGGCTTTTGCTCTGGCGACAGCGGCTGCAACGGTGGTTTTGTTGTTATCCGCAGAATGAGCTGCATCGGTTGTTGCGCTGCTGTCTTTCTGAGTACTCTGCGCTACCTTCTCGGCGCGACGTTGAGCCGCTTGCGCTTTTCGTTGCTCTCGGGCATCGATGGCTTGCTGATTATCAGGGACTAGATTGCCTTGTGCATCGACGCTTGCTTTTGCATCTGCTACTTCCGTTGTTTGCTTTGACTTTACTCTGGCAAGTGCCGCGGCGACGGCGTCTTGTGCACCCTGACGTCCTGCGACGGCGGCTTGTCGTTTGGCGACCGCTTCTCGGTGTTTGGCTTCCCTTGCGAGTTTTTCCTGTTCCAGTCGTTCATTTCTTGCTTCGAAACGTATTCTGGCTTTCTCTGATTTCAGCGCATCCGCGTCATGTTGCCGTAGTTCTGACTTTGCCTTGCGATAATAGTGAACTAAAGGGATCTCGGAAGGGCAAACATAAGCGCAGGCACCACACTCAATGCAGTCAAATAGCTTATATTCCCGCGCTTTCTCCAATTCATGATGACTGCTGTACCAGAACAATTGTTGCGGTAGCAATGACGCTGGACATGCATCTGCGCATTGACCGCAGCGTATACATGGCATCTCCTTGCCAGCCAAGGGCAGCTCATTTTCACTGGGTGCCAGGATGCAGTTACTGATTTTTACTAAGGGGATGTTGGCATGGGGGAGCGTAAAGCCCATCATTGGGCCGCCCATGATTATCCGTCGTCCATGCTTTGATTGGTAATTGGCTTGCTCTAACAGGTGGCGTACCGGCGTACCGAAATGTGCCCAATAATTGCCCGGTTGGCCGACCGCGTCGCCAGTCACGGTGACGACGCGCTCAAGTAGTGGTTCACCATCATAAATGGCCCGTTTGATGGCAAATGTAGTGCCAACGTTGTGCATGACTACACCCGCGTCGTAAGGCAATCCATCCGATGGTACTTCTCTACCTGTAAGCAGTTGTACTAATTGTTTCTCACCACCTGAGGGATATTTGGTGGGGATAGCTCGCACTTCTACATTTAGCGTTGATGTCGCTTCTGTGATGGCGGTAATAGCTTGCTGCTTGTCATCTTCGATACCCACTAATACCAGTTTGGGTCTGAGAATATGAACCAATAGCTCAATACCTAACGCGATTTCCCGTGCATGCTCTCTCATCAGCATGTCATCACAGCTGATGTAGGGCTCACATTCCGCGCCATTGATGATTAGAAACTCAATATCTTCGGGTGCGCCGCTTAGCTTTCTTGCGGCGGGAAAGCCCGCGCCGCCTAAGCCTGCAATACCAGCATCCGCTATATGCTGTATTAGGCGCTTAGCCGGTTGTTGTAACGGGTTGTCGATAGGTGTCTTTGTTACCCATGCCTCATTCCCGTCGGGGCGCATGACCAATGTTGGCTCTGGCAAGGCGGAAGGGTGTGCACTGGGGTAATCGGTGATCGCCTCAACTTTTCCTGAGGTGGGTGCATGGATAGGCAATGCGCCTTGCTCACCCGTGGTGAGTTGCTGACCTTTTTTAACGCTATCGCCAACCGCAACCAAGAGGCGGCCGCCACGACCGATATGCTGCTTTAACGGCAGGTAAAGGTGATCTGGTAGGGGAAAGCGCTTGATAGGATGAGCCGTCGATACCTCTTTGCGTATGGGGGGATGAATACCGCCGGGGAAGTCCCAGAGTTTGCCTTCTTTAACGAGCTCAAAGGTTGTCTCCATACTTACTCCACCACTCGTACAGGAATGGCTTTCAGATCCCATTTCCAATTAGTTGTTGTCTGTTTTATTGGTCGCATCTCAATGCAATCGACAGGGCAGGGTTCTACGCACAGATCGCAGCCTGTGCACTCATCGGCAATAATTGTGTGCATCTGTTTGGCTGCGCCGAGGATCGCGTCGACTGGACAGGCTTGAATACACTTAGTGCAGCCGATACATTCAGCTTCGCGAATGAAAGCAACTTTTTTAACCTCTTCTTCACCATGGGCAGCATCGAGGGGCTTTGCTTCCTTACCAGTCAGATCTGCCAGTTTTTGAATGGTGGCTTCACCGCCCGGTGGGCACTTATTAATATCATCACCGTTGGCGATCGCTTCAGCGTAAGGGCGGCAGCCAGGGTAACCACATTGCCCGCACTGGGTTTGTGGCAATATGGCATCAATCTGCTCGACAATAGGGTCTTGTTCAACTTTGAAGCGCACTGCAGCGAGTCCGAGCAACGCACCAAATATCAAAGCGATAATCACTAAGGCGGTCACGGCTATTAGGATCCCAGTCATCGTCAGTCTCCTAAAACTTAACTAAGCCGCTGAAGCCCATAAAGGCTAACGCCATTAATCCTGCAGTGATCATGGCGATTGAAGCGCCCCGAAATGGCAGAGGAACATCGGCTGCTGCCAATCGTTCACGCATTGCAGCGAATAACACTAGCACCAGGGAAAAGCCTAATGCCGCCCCGAAGCCGTAAACAATGGATTCAATAAAGCCATGGTTTTCATTGATATTAAGTAATGCGACACCGAGCACTGCGCAGTTAGTGGTGATTAAAGGCAAAAAGATACCTAGTAATCGATACAGTAGCGGGCTGGTTTTACGTACAACCATTTCGGTGAACTGCACGACTACAGCGATCACCAGAATAAAGCTCATGGTGCGCAGATACTCTATAGACAACGGAACCAGTAAATACTGGTTGATGAGATAGCTGCAAGTTGATGCGAGGGTCAGAACGAAAGTCGTGGCCAATGACATGCCAATAGCGGTTTCAAGCTTATTGGAAACCCCCATAAAGGGACACAAGCCAAGAAATTTGACTAGGACGAAATTGTTGACCAGTACTGTGCCGACCAATAGCAGCAGGTATTCACTCATGCAGGCGGTGTTACCTTGGCATCTTAATGATTGAAAGTGGGCGTATTATCCGCTTTTGACACGCGCTTAACAACCGCCCCATCGTGGGGTTTTATATTGCTCGTTTTTCAACCTTTGGATGCTAATTTACGCTTTGCCTAAGGTGGCTTTTACTCTAGGATCCGCCAGTCAATTAAGTTTAGGCTATTTTCATGAATCACAGATTACCCTCGTTCGCGTTGATCCTGGCGATGCTGCTTTGGGGGAGCTCGTTTATTGCGTTGAAGTATGCCATTAATGAGATGCATCCTGTATGGGTGATCTTTGGCCGAATGCTGTTAGCAACGTTCTGTTTTGCTTTGGTATTTAAAGTTGTGATGAAGTTTCGTTATCAAGCCGGTGATTGGAAACGCCTCGCCATCATGTCGCTGTGTGAACCTTGCCTCTATTTTGTACTGGAGGGAGAAGCGATGCGTCATACCTCTGCCGGGCAAGCTGGCATGATCACCGCGTTATTACCGCTATTGGTGGCAGTGATGGCTTGGTTTAGTGTCGGTGAACGGGTTAATCGAAATATGATCATCGGCTTTGCTACTGCTATTGCCGGCGTGCTCTGGTTGACTCTGGCGGGAACAGCGGATGCCCATGCGCCCAATGCATTATGGGGCAACTTTCTTGAGTTTCTGGCAATGATATGTGCTGCTATCTATAGCATTAACTTGAAGCACCTTAGCAGTCGCTATCCAGCGTTGACGTTAACGGCTTTTCAAGCCTTCTGTGGGGCGATATTTTTTGCGCCAATGCTATTTTGGGTGCCAATACCAGAGAGTGTAAGCGGTCAAGCGTTGTTGGCTATCGTATATTTAGGCGTGGTGGTGACTTTAGGTGCGTATTTGCTATACAACTACGCGATATCTAAAGTTAAAGTGACCGCCGCAGCAGGCTATGTCAACTTGATCCCCGTGTTTAGCTTGCTGTTTGCTTATTTGCTTTTAGGCGAACGTTTAAATGGCCAACAAATGGTCGCGGCAGGCGTTATTATTTTGGGTGTGGTGATCAGTCAATGGCGCATTAAGGAGAGCGCTGGTGCCGTTGGAAAAGTCATTGAAGATGAAAACAATACTGCGATTGTTGCTGTAAAAGGCTAAGCTAAATCAGAAAGATAGACTTGGTATTCCTGACTGAGCGGTAATTACAAATATGAAAGTAGGCATCATAGGTACGTCTTGGGGTCGAGTACATGTTGGCACCTTTAGAGAGGCTGGACATGAGATCGCTGCCATTATGGGCGTCAGCCCTGAAGGCACGGCACGTGTGGCCAGCGAAGAGGGGATCCCGGTTGCTGCCACTGATGTTAACCAGTTAGATCATTGTGACATTATCGTTGTTGCATCTCCTACCGCGACGCATTTGGGGTATCTCAAACACTTCTCTGACCGCCCCGTGTTGTGTGAAAAGCCGCTATCTGGTGCGCGGATTGAGCCTGGAGCGTTGGCTGGGCTAGGACGCTTTCCCACTTTTGTAAATTATCCGTTTAGTTTTCTACAGACGGCATCTGTGATCAATGAACAGCTCGCTGGTAACGGGCTTGGCCCGTTGTCTCGCGCCATATTATCGGTTGGTAGTCGCTTTCCTATGGAGAAAACCCCGGTGGGTTGGTTCCTCGATATCGTTGCTCATCCGCTCTCCTATTTGATCCATAGCCTTGGTCCATTCACGCTGCTTCACCATCATATTGGTGAGGGGATAAGCAATGTCAGCGTATTGTTGGAAAATGAAGGGTTGATGTTAGATGCCCAGCAATACCGATTGCCAGAAACTGGGATCCAGATACATCTCACTTTGGTGGGTGAGCAGAAGCGTTTAGAGTTAAGTGGTGGCTTTCGTCCGGGGGATAACTGGCGATTTAATCCGGTACTCGTCGATGGTCAAGCGGTAAATGATGGCGAATGGAATGAGAGAGATATCTGGTATAGCGCAAATTGTCGAGTGGTTGAGCAGTTTGTCGATGTGATCAGTGGTCGTTTGAAGCACGTTGACGCGTTAGCGAATGGCTTGTTTGATCTGCCGAAAGCGGCGCAATTGGAGCGTTCATTAGACGGATTACTAGCGCAAGAGTAGCTGAAACCTCGCTACTCTTGCTTTTATCATCTTGGTTGCTTTGTTCTATTCGGCGTTAGAGATGGGAACTGCGCGATGAATATATTGCCCCTGAATACCGTCTACAAACATCCCTTCAAGTACGTATTTCTGCTCTTGTGATTCAACGCCGCTTGCAATCACTTTCACACTAAGCCGATGGGCAATATCGATAATCAGGCGCAAGAAATACTGAATATTTCGATCATGTTCTATCTCGTCCATATAGCTCTTATCGATTTTTACATAATCAGGTTTCAGATCTTTAAAGAACTTAAATGAGGTCATACCTAAGCCAAATTGTTTTACTGTGACTTTGGCACCCGTGCGGTGAATGACATCGATAAAACGGCGGCTTGATTTTAGATCTCTTTGCAGGCCTTGCTCAGTCACTTCAAAGGTTAACCTTTGTGCCACCTTACCGTGTTTGCCCAACATCCTTTCAATCCAAACCAAAAACGAGGAGTCGTGAGCAGAGGTTACTGAGACATTGATACCGTAATATTCGTCACCACCACGCTTTTTGATCAACGTCAAGATGGCGGCAATAACGGCTTTATCTAGCTCAGTTGAAAGCTGTAATCGTTCAGCCATTGAGTATGCTGAGCGGTAGGGCAGTTCGTCGCCATTGGTATTGGTGAAACGCGGGGTAATCGCAGAGTATATTTTGCCTTGCTTCAACGGCTGAATAGCTTGCGAGATTAGAGTGAAATCGGTCTTCTTGGTTAGCTGCTCCAGATTCTCTCGCCAACCTTGTTCGCCTAAAACCTCAGTACCTACTAGGTCGCTTTGGAAATGCCAAGCGTTGGCTTCTTTACTTTGGGCTAGGCCGGTGGCGGTATCACAAAGTGCCAATAGGTCGCCTACTGACATACCTTGAGCAAAACCAGCCATGCCGATAAAAGCGGTGTTATCTAATTCGTATTGTCGCTGGATCTCATTTAACCGTCCCTGCAACTGTTTGCCTAACTCGTCGCACTCTTTATGGGAGAAGTGGTGAAGGACGATGGCAAAGTCAGAACTGTTGAGTCGGTAGATCTTTGAACCTCGAAAATGACTGGCAACAGATTTTACGGCGTCAACCAGAATACTGATGAACTGATCGCCCGCAGTATAGCCCTTGGCAGCGTTTATTTTTCCTAGTTCTGTTGTGCGCACTACGGCCATGACACCAAACTGTTTACCGCTTTCGTCTGCCAGCATTTCAGGGATGTCGAGCATAAATTGGCTACGATTAGGTAAGCCGGTCAGGTGATCAACATAGGCCGTTTTCCGTACCTGTGTCAGTTCCTCTTCTGTTTGATGTAGTCGTTCTACAACCCCTTTTTGAATCGCTTGTAGTCCCTCTCCGATAGATCTGAACTCGCTTGCAATGCCGGAGCCCATCTGGAAATCTTTTTCTGCATGACTGAGTTTGTCGCACAGTTTCTGTAGCTCCTTGACCGAGCTGCGCAGTGGTTTGTGCAAACTGCCTCTAAGCCAAACAATACTGACCACTAACATAATTAGCCACGCCATGGTCTCAAAAGCGATATTGCGGATAAAGCTTAGCTGCAGGTGGCTGAAATCAGGCATGATCACGACCGCGTTGCTACCTGCATTGGCTTGCATTTTCGATGCACCTAAGCCTAGTGCTGAGGCGATACTTGCTAGCGGGAACTGAAAACTGGGTTGCTTCTCATAGGATGCAATGACATTGCCATTGACGTCGATAACCGACAGCGTCAAGTAGCCAGACAGTTGGCTCAGCTGGGTATTGCGCTTTGCTTGTGTGTGTTCTTGCGATGTCTCAAGCAGTAACCTGGCGTTGGAATAGAGCTGTTCCTTCTGGAACTCAATTTGATTGATCACAGAAAGGTATTGCCCTGCCCACATCACGATGAGTAGCAGGAGCAAAATAAAGACATTAACAAAGAGCGCTTTACTTTGAATTTTCATACTGCCTCTAACTGTCTATCCCTGTTAAATCAGATATATGCAAATCTATCTTAGAAATTAACTATAGAGGAAATAGTAGTCCAACCCTAGGGCTAGTCAGTAATCTTTACAATGGGTTAAGAATATTTTTCGGGAAGGATGAACCAGCTCAACAAATAGATGCTTTATCTGCTGGCTTAAACATAAAAAAGCCCAGCATAATTGCTGGGCTCTTTTATGTGGCTCCCCTGGTCCGATTTGAACGGACGACACATGGATTAACAGTCCACCGCTCTAACCAACTGAGCTACAGGGGAATAAACTTGCTATGTAATGTGGCTCCCCTGGTCCGATTTGAACGGACGACACATGGATTAACAGTCCACCGCTCTAACCAACTGAGCTACAGGGGAGTAGATGTCCTTCTAAGAAGGAACGGCGCGCATCTTAATGTCTGGGATCTTTGCTGTCAACACCCTTTCTACGGAAGCTGAATCGGTTGCTCACTCCTTGTGCAACCTAAGCAAATTTTAGGGCTGGTAAACTGATGTCAGCTTATCTAGTATGCTTTTGATAACAAAAAATTAACTTATAACAATATTTTCCAGGGAGGCTGCCGTGCAGGGGCTAAATGATTTTCTATTGATGTTAGATGGATTCCTCGGCTCCGCCGCTTGGTTTCCATTCGTGCTACTTGGCGTGGGGCTGTTTTTCACCGTCTACTTGAAGTTTCCTCAGATCCGTTATTTTGGTCACGCGTGGAAAGTGGTTCGTGGTAAGTACGATATAAAGAGTGCGATGGGTGATACCACTCACTTTCAAGCGCTAACTACTGCGCTTTCCGGCACTGTGGGTACCGGCAATATCGGCGGTGTTGCTTTGGCGATCCATATTGGTGGTCCTGCGGCATTGTTCTGGATGTGGGCGACCGCTTTTTTCGGTATGACGACTAAGTTTGTTGAGGTGACGTTGTCACATAAATACCGGGTGAAAACCGCCGATGGCACCATGGCGGGTGGGCCTATGTATTACATGGATCGCCGGTTGAATATGAAATGGCTGGCGGTTATTTTTGCTATCGCTACCGTGATTAGCTCATTTGGTACCGGAAACCTGCCGCAAATTAACAATATTGCCAGTAGCATGGAGTCCACTTTTGGGCTTGAACCTTTGTTGACTGGTGGCGTACTGACGGTATTGCTCGCTTTGGTTATCTTGGGTGGGATCCATCGTATCGCGAAAGTGACCTCGAGAATTGTGCCTTTGATGGCGTTTATCTACGTTATCGGTGCTCTCGCAGTTATCTTTTATAACTATCAAAATATTCTTCCCTCTTTGGTTTCGGTGTTCTCTGATGCATTCTCTGGTTCCGCTGCTGCGGGTGGCTTTTTAGGGGCATCGTTTGCTTATGCATTCAATAAAGGGGTTGGGCGAGGTCTGTTTTCTAATGAAGCGGGTCAAGGCTCTGCACCAATCGCTCACGCCGCAGCTAAAGCTGATGAACCAGTATCGGAAGGGATTGTGTCTATTCTGGAACCTTTCATCGATACCATCATTGTTTGTACTCTGACTGGCTTGGTGATCTTGTCGTCCGGCGTGTGGACGGAAAAACACCAAAATAGCTTCCAAACAGCGGATATGCGCTATTTGAGTGGCCAATACACAGACACCGCGGAAGCAGATAGGGTCGCTTTATCCAGTTTCCTTATCGGTAGTAATGAGGCCAAGGTTGAGCCTTATACCGGCAGTGTTACGGTTAAGGATGGTGTTGCCATCGCCCCTGAATATACGCTGATCAATGCGCATTCGGTGGCCGAAGATGTCATCTATTTGGTTGGTGGCCATCCCTACAGTGGCGAGATGAAGATCGAGAAAGGCAAATTGGTTAACTCAGAGCTGGAAGTGACGGGGCGTTCCCTGTTGCATTCTGCGGCGTTAACGACCAAAGCGTTTACGAAAGGTTTTTTTGGAGATTATGGGAAGTACATTGTCTCTATCGGTTTGCTGCTATTTGCGTTCTCAACTGCTATCGCATGGTCATATTATGGTGATAGGGCGGTGACCTATCTGCTCGGCGTTAAGGCTGTGATGCCGTATCGGGTTTTCTATTGTGCAGGCTTCTTATGGGCCGCGGTTGCTGATACTACCGTTGTCTGGAATTTGGCTGCGGTGGCTATCGTACTGATGACGCTACCAAACCTGTTCGGCATCATGATCCTCTGCAGAGAGATGAAAACCACCGTCGCTGACTATTGGACTGATTTTTATCAGCAGCGAAGTGAGCGAAAAGATTAACTCGGATGAACTAAAAGGCCCCAAGATGGGGCCTTTTAGTTTTAATCGAACGCCAATTATTTCATAATGCCTCTCTTTCGTTTTTGGCTTAGTAAGAGGAAGGTGTGATGGCGATTGTTCCATGTCCCTGTTGTAACAAACGGATCTCAGATCGAGCAGACGTTTGTCAGCATTGCGGTTACGCATTTGGCGATATGGATGATGAGAAGCGGGCGAGTCAGCAGAGGGTTTTTGCTATTAAGCGCCAGCAGCGGATCATGACACAGCAGTTCCTGGCATTATTGCTGTTTGTTGGAGGTTTTGCCGTCACCTTTTTTGATGGTGAGTTGCAAACTGATTGGCAACGTACAGCGGGTCAAACGATGTCAGCCGCAGGCTTTATTTGGTATATCGCACTGCGTATCTGGTTGATTTTTAGTAAGAAACAATAGGTCTTTATTAAATGGATATTATCGAGCTGGTGAACAAACTCGATTTTGAAAGCTACCAGCGGCTGAAAACCGCAGTAGAACTTGGTAAGTGGCCCGATGGCAATTCGCTTTCTGATGAGCAAAAAGAGAACGCGATGCAGTTGGTGATCGCCTATCAGGCGACCAAATTAGACCAAACACAACATATGAACGTGGCTAAAGACGGATCCTTGGTACATCTATCCAAGAACGATTTAAAGCAGCAGTTCAAGGGACAGACAGTAGAGCCTATCGCAAGGTTTAGACACGATGATATTTAAAAATTTATTCCGCCCCGCCTGGCAACATAAAGACCCAGCTAAACGTCAATCCGCCATTGCTGAACTCGACAGCAGTAATCAACCCCATCGCACCATTCTCCGTGAGCTTGCGTTCAACGATGGTCACCGTCAGGTTAGACGTTTGGCGCTGGAAAAACTAAATGAATTATCACTGTGGTGGTTAGCAGCCGGTGAAGAGCGTGACGATGGTTTGAAGAAGGCAGCGTTGCAACATGTGACAGATATCATCACTGCAGCCTCTCCGCTAGATACTGCCCAAGTCTCCGCTTTTGTCAGTGATTGTAAGGATCGTAAATACCTCGAAGCTGTTTGGCGGCAACTGCCTGCCGATAGCTTGCGTCAGTCGGCTCTAGAACGTATTAACAAAGCCCGTTGCTACATTGATGCGGCAGATTCCGATCCGTCAACGGAGATTGCGCTTTGGGCTGCTGCCAAGATTGATGATGAAAAGCAGATGCGCCGCTTGGCAAAAAAGGCTGGCAACAGTGAAGTACAAGCGTTTTTTGTATCCAAACTTGAAGCGCTACAGCGCGCTAAAGAGCGTCCAGCAGAGTTAAATGAGCAAGCGCGGCTGCTGTTAGCGCAGCTGCAAGGGGTCACGGAAAAATTGACCGAGCCACAGGCGGTGGAGCAACGTTCATTAGGCGATAAAGCCAATGAGCTTGAGATCCGTTGGCAATCATTAGCCAAAGAGCTGGAGCCACTGGAACTGCTTGCGCCGTGGCAAGCCAAACATGAAGGCATTGCTAAACGCCTTTATGCCCGGTTAGAGGAGCTCATGGCAATATGGCAACAGGCGGAAGCGCAAGAAAAAGCGGCAAACGAAAAGTTAGAAAATGCCGCTATGTTGCGTGGGGGCTTCGAAGCCTTACAGGTTGATATCAAAGCGATCCATAAGTTGATCGAACAGCAGCAAGCGTTTGATATTCAGCCGCTTACCGAAGTGTTATCCGCTCTCAAACAACAGTTAGGCGCTGAAGCATTAAATGAATCAGATTGGATGGCACTATCCAAGCTTGCAGCGGACGTGACTGAACAGCTTGTCAAGCTAGAGGACTTGCCTGCCCAGCTGGCTAAGGCAGAAGCGCTAGTTGCCCCGTTGCAACATATTGATGCTGACAGCGAGACTTTCCTGACCGATCTAGCTGAGTGGCGCGGACAATGGCGAGCGGTTTCAGACTTACCTTTACCTGACGGTTTACGTGCGCAGGTCAACGAGCTGACCACGCCACTGGAAAAAGCTAAGAAAGCCCTGTTTAGGATGCGCAAAGAAGCAGAAGAAACCGTAGACAAGCTTCTGGGTAAAGCTGAGCGCCATCAACAAGCAGGGCGTTTAAAAGTGGCAGTGCGAGAGTTTCATCGTCTGGCAAAGCCTTATGCATTGCTATCTGATAAGGCTAAGCGTCGCTTTGATAAACGTTATCAGAAGTTAGCGGCGGTAGAGCAGGAGTTGTTGGAGTGGCATCAGCTAGTGGCCGCGCCGAAAGCTGACACACTTCTGGAAGAGATTAAAGCGCTCGCTGAATCACCATCGGAAGATCCAAAAATCCAAGCTGTAGCGGTAAAAGACGCTCGTCGTCGTTGGCAATTGCTGGAAGTGGATCGTAACGAAGCAAGTTGGACACCGCTTGCGGAGCAGTTTGATACGCTAAGTGAAAAAGCGTTTGAGATCTGTCGTCAATTTTATGGTGAGCAGCAGCAGGAGCGGGAGAAGCACCTGCAAGAGCGTGAAGAGGTGATCAAAGCGGTTCAGGCGTTGTATGAACAGCACAAAGAGGCTCCGCTGGCACTCAATGATCTTGAATCAAAGTATCGTCAGCTGTCCAATAAGTGGCGTCAGTGCGGCGAGATTGATTTTGCCAAGCGGAAAGCGGTGCAAAATCGGTTTGTAAAAGCGTCGCGTAAAGTTACCGATGTATTGAAGCAGCTGTATAGCGTGAATGAAGCACAGAAACAGCAGCTACTTAAACAGGCAGAAGCGCTCGATCTTTCCGATGCCACGGGTTCCTCCGAGCAGTTCGATGGCTTGATGAAAAAGTGGCGTGATGCCGGTTATGCTGGTGCGAATGAAAAGTCACTTTGGCAGCGTTTCCAGTATGTGGGGCAGCAGCTCCGCGAGCAGCGCAATGCCTCACGTACCGAGCAACGAGAGCAGTGGCAGAGTAATGCTGACGCTTATAAAGTCGTGCTTAGTGAATTTGCGGCAGCGATCGCAGCCGCTGAAGATGACGCGGCGTTACGTCAGAGTATTGCTCAGGCGCAGCAAGCTGCCGACGCTATTGGTGAGACCGCTCATCGAGACCGTCGCGAGTTGGAAGCTGAAATGGATGATCTGCGCAGACAAGCCATGGAAGCGATTGCGGCCAGACAAAAACAGCAGGAACAGCGAAACTATCAAGTATTGATTGAAGCGGTGACGGCGAATAGTGATGAACTATTGCAGTCATTGCCTGAACGTTGGCAAAAAACTGTCAAACAGTGGCAAGAGAAGGGCGCAGAAAAGCCGGCTGATGCAGAGATACGTGAACGCTTGACTATCGAAGCAGAGCTACTGGCAGGGCTCGATTCGCCCAATAATAGTGATGCGCTGCGCCAGCAACTGCGTTTGACCCTGTTACAAGCACGTATGAATGGCAGTGGTGATAGCGAGCGTTCGGTAGAGAACCTGTTTTGGCAGTGGTTAGAAGCGGGCGCTGTGACGAAAGCGGATGAAGATGCTTTGAAGCGTTTTGAGCGTGCTTTAACAGCTTAGACCCACTGATGCTTTGGTTTGCAGAAGCACCTTCGGGTGCTTCTTTTGTTTCTGGCGCTTTATCTACCGACGATAGCAAAAGAGGAGAGAGCAGTGTTCTGTCGTTGCAATTGGCTCGCAATATTATTAGTCATAATGACTATGACTTTATCCGGTTGTTCGCAGCCCAAGTTACAGCCGCTACCCTATGGTGCGCGTATTTTGGCGTTTGGTGATAGTCTGACAGCAGGCTATGGCGTTGAGCGTATTTATAGCTATCCGTCAGTATTGGCGGAGCTTAGTGGCCGTGACGTGATAAATGCCGGGGTCTCGGGAGAGCTGACTAAACAAGGTCTCAAGCGTTTACCTTTCCTTTTGGATCAGACGATGCCGGAGCTATTGCTCTTGATTGAAGGCGGGAATGATATTCTTCAGAATCGCCCAGCTAACGAGACAAAACAGAACTTGGCAAAGATGATCGAGATGGCACAGGGCAGAGGGATCCCAGTGGTATTAGTCGGCATACCGGAAAAAAGCTTGTTCTCCAGCTCTGCCGCTTTATATCGAGAATTAGCAGAAGAGTACGATCTGGTGTTTGACGGTAATTTAATGGCGGCACTTCAACGCTCACCAAGCTTGAAATCTGATTATGTGCATTTCAATCAACAAGGTTATCAGCAAATGGCTGAAGGGATTTTTGCTCTGCTAAAAGAGAATGGCGCCTTTTAATTAGTAAAGGCGCCAGGTAGCGCGTAGTTTTACGGCCAGAAAGGTGTGCTGCGTCGCTAAAGGCGTTAGTGCTTACTTAGTTCGCCTCTTAAGCTTATCTGCATTTTTTCTCTTATCTGCGCAGGGGAGAGTGCTTGATTGAGTAGGTAGTGCAGTTTCGCCAGCGTGGCTTCTGTGGTCATGTCATAGCCACTGATCACACCAACATCTCGTAATGCTTGTCCTGTGGCATAACCATCCATATTGACACTGCCTTTCAGGCACTGGGTGCAGTTCACCAAAATGATCCCTTGATCCGATGCCTGCTTGAGCAGCTCGAGCATCTGCTTATGTTGCGGCGCATTCCCTACGCCATAGCTGTGTAACAGCATGGCTTTGACCGGTTGGCGTAAGATATTGGCGATCACGTCTGCAGAGATCCCTGGATATAGGCTGACCATACCGATCGGTTGCGATGTGACGGATTGAACGCGCAGAGGCCTACCTGACGGTCGTTTCACTTCGCCACTGACTAATTGGATCTGGATCCCCGCTTCAAGTAGCGGGGGAAAGTTTGGCGAACCGAAGGCATTAAAGCCATCGGCGTGGACTTTAGTTGTGCGGTTGCCACGAAATAGCGTGTGATTAAAGCACAGAGATACCTCTGGAATTGGGTAGTTGGCTGCCAGAAAAAGGGCATCCAGCAAGTTTTCTCTGCCATCAGAGCGTAATTGAGCCAGCGGGATCTGTGAGCCCGTGACTACCACGGGTTTATCTAAGTCTTGCAACATAAATGACAACGCCGAGGCAGTATATGCCATGGTGTCTGTGCCATGCAGGACAACAAAACCATCATATTTGTCATAGTTACGCGCGATATCGTCAGCAATATTTTGCCAATCGGTCGGCGTCATGTCAGATGAGTCAATCAGCGGCTGATAGGCATGGATCTCAAAATCTGGCATCTCCTCACGGCGGAACTCAGGCATTTTCTGCAACACGTCTTGTAGGAAGCCGGGTTCCGGAATATAGCCATGGGCAGATTGGCGCATACCGATAGTGCCGCCTGTATAGGCGATATAAATTTTACGTCTTTTCATATTGCTAGCATACGTGAAAAGGTCGTATCTGCCATTGGCAAATACGACCTTTTTAACGTTTTTCAGATGAGAAAAATTGTTATGAGTTTAATAGATTTCGCAGCCCAGACAACGAGCATAGGCACCCATTGGATCATTTAGCTCATTCAGTACCGACAGGTCACTAAACATGCGCTTTAACTCGATCATGATCTGGCTCTGGGGTTGGAAACCACTGAACTCTTGACCCTGTTCGTTAGCTATGATCATGGCGCTGCCATTAAGCAGTTGATTGACTAAATGTTCTCTGAAACTCATGGGGCGCTGAACCTCATCAACATCATAAGCACTGAGACCAGCTAAATCAGCTGCTGCAGACACTGCATCTTGCAGTGTGCCCAAATTGTCTACTAAGCCGAGTTCGTATGCTTGTTTACCGCTCCAAACGCGGCCTTGAGCGATCTTGTCGACCTGCTCAGGGGTCATTTCACGTTCTTCAGCAACCAGCCCGATAAACTGGTGGTAACCGTGCTCGATGGTGCGCTGGATGATTTCGCTGACGCCTGGATCTAACGGACGGGTAATGCCTAACCCGGCAATGTCCGTTGTGCCTACGCCGTCTGTGTGCACGCCGATATGATCAAGGGCGCGATCTATCGTGGTGATCATGCCGAAGATGCCAATGGAGCCAGTGATGGTGGTCGGTGCCGCCCATATCTCATCAGCACTGACAGATATCCAGTAACCACCGGAGGCTGCATAGGTACTCATTGATGCGACCACAGGTTTACCTGCTCGCTTCAGCTCTTCAACTTCATTTCGGATCAGCTCTGAGGCGAAAGCACTACCGCCTGGGCTGTCCACGCGCAGTACAACCGCTTTAATTGCATCATCTAGCCGCGCTTGGCGAAGCAAACGCGCAGTGCTATCACCGCCAATGGTGCCCGCTGGTTGGTCACCATTTAAGATGGTGCCTTTAGCAATGACGATGCCGACGCGGTCTTTATGCTCATGGGGAGCCTGGTGTGGGCGAATAACGGCTAGATATTCTTGTAACCATACTTGGTTGAAGCTTTTGTGCTCAGGATCTTGGCCAACCACCTCAATGATCGGTTGACGCAGTTCTTCACGAGTTTTTAAGCCATCAACCAGCCCCGTGTTCAGTGCCATCTGTGCGAAGTCACCATCCACAGCTTTCAAGTTGCTTAATAGCGACTGGATGGAGAAATTCAGCTTCTCTTCGTCAAGGCCTCGTTGTGTCGCAATGTCCTGCTTGTACGCCGTCCACAGGTCATTCATCCAGGCCATGTTGGCTTCTTTTGCGGCTGGCGACATATCATCACGAATATAAGGCTCTATCGCTGATTTAAAGGTACCAACGCGGAACACATGGGGTGTTACTTTTAGTTTTTCCAACAACGATTTGAAGTAGGTGCGATAGCGCCCGAAGCCTTCCAGCATCACCATGCCTTGGGGATTGAGATAGACCTCATCCGCATGGGCGGCTAGATAATATTGATGCTGTGCGTAGTAGTCACCGATAGAAAACACTGGCTTGCCGGAAGCTTTGAACGCCTCAATGGCGGCACCGATCGCTTGCAACTTGTTGAGGCCGGTGGGCGCCATGTCACGGGTTTCGATGACTAATGCTTTGATGCGTTGGTCATGTTGAGCGTTTTCGATGGCGAAGATTATATCTTTGAGTAGCGTTTCTTTTGGCTTCTCTTTACCGCCTAATAACTGTTTAGTGAAGGCTTCTGCGGGATCAACTGATACTTTTTGCTCAACCACATTGCCTTGAATACTCAGTATTAAGGCGGCTTTTTCGGGCATGCTAGGCCCTTTGTCAGCAAATAGGGTGGTGAGGAACACCAGCAGGAAGACCACAAACAACAAGTTGGTTAATACCGAACGGGTGGTGGTCAGCGCTTTGCCAATAAAGCTGAAAAACTTCTTTAGATATTTCATCAAATCTTCTAATCCGATTAGGGCACACTGAAATGTTAAATCCTTGTGGGCAAGTAACGTAACGGAATTTGTAAATAATTGTAATTACCAGATGTAGCAAATTAGAACTATGGCACTTGCCGACAACTGGTATGACCATTAAGCTGGGTACAACAAAAACAATAAATGAAAGATGGCCCTACACCATGACAAACAAAAGCTATCCCAACTTACTGACTCCCCTCGACTTGGGTTTTACCTCTCTACGTAATCGAGTGTTGATGGGTTCAATGCACACCGGCTTGGAAGAGGAGCGGGGTGGTTTTGATAAATTGGCGGCTTTTTATGCCGCCCGTGCCAAAGGTGGGGTTGGCTTAATTGTGACGGGGGGGATCTCACCAAATTTTCGGGGCCGCCTAGCTCCCCATAGTTCACAGCTCAGCTTTGGCTTTCAGGTGGCTAAACATCGAAAGGTCACAGATGCCGTACATCAGCATGACGGCAAGATCTGCTTGCAGATCTTGCATGCGGGGCGTTATGCCTATCACCCATTTTCTGCTGCACCCAGCGCCATCAAGGCGCCAATCAACCCATTTAAGCCAAAAGCGATGACTGACGGTATGGTCAAACGCACGATCAAGCAGTTTGCTAAAACAGCGACACTGGCGCAGCAAGCGGGCTATGACGGCGTTGAGGTGATGGGATCGGAAGGTTATCTGATCAATCAGTTTGTTTGCCCGCGTACCAACAAACGTAACGACCAGTGGGGCGGTTCGCTGGAAAACCGTATGCGCTTTCCATTGGAGATCATCAAAGCGATCCGTGCTCAGGTTGGTAAAGAATTTATTATTGTATTCCGGTTGTCGATGCTGGAACTGGTCGATCAAGGGGTGAGTATGAAAGAGCTGCCTACGATGGCTAGGTGGCTGGAGCAAGTTGGCGTTACCATCATTAACACGGGGATCGGCTGGCATGAAGCACGGGTACCAACCATCGCAACCAGTGTTCCCCGCGCTGCATTTAGTTGGGTTACGGCCAAACTAAAAGATGAAGTCTCGATACCTTTAGTTACAACTAATAGAATTAATGATCCGCAAGTGGCTGAGGATATCCTCACCCGAGGCGATGCCGATATGGTGTCGATGGCGAGGCCTATGTTGGCTGATGCTGACTTTGTTAACAAGGCTGCTGCCGGCCAAGCGGAAGCGATTAATACCTGTATCGCTTGTAACCAAGCCTGTCTCGACCATGTATTTAAAGGCAAGCGTGCCAGTTGTTTAGTCAATCCTCTGGCATGTTATGAAACTGAATTAGTCATTAAACCTGCGATACAAGCCAAACGCGTCGCAGTGATCGGTGCCGGCCCTGCGGGCTTGTCGGCGGCTTGTTATGCAGCGGAGCGTGGTCATCAAGTGACGTTGTTTGACAAAGATAACGATATTGGCGGGCAGTTCAATTATGCCAAGCAGATCCCCGGCAAAGAGGAGTTTTACGAAACCCTACGTTACTTCCGTCATCGTTTGATGACCGCGGGGGTTGAGCAATGCTTAGGGGAAGCGCAAACCTGTGAGTCACTGTTATCGCAACAATTCGACGAAATTATCATCGCTACGGGGATTACGCCACGAACGCCACCGATCCCAGGTATCGATCACGATAAGGTGTTGGGTTATCTCGATGTATTGCGAGAGCATCAACCAGTAGGGGAAAAGGTCGCGATTATTGGTGCTGGTGGCATTGGCTTTGATGTAGCGGAGTATCTGGTTGAAGGGCATCCATCGACGACCACCGATTTACCTCGCTGGTTAGATACCTGGGGTATCGATCCGGCATTGGCTACGCCTGGTGGTTTAAAAGAAAAGCCTGATGTACAGCAGGTAAGTGAAAGTAAACAAGATAAATCGCACCGTCAGATATATCTGCTGCAACGAAAAAGCAGTAAAGTAGGCGCCGGCCTGGGCAAAACGACTGGCTGGATCCACAGGGCAGCACTGAAGCAACATGGCGTTAAGATGATGGCAGCCGTGCAATATCTGAGAATTGATGACGATGGTTTACATATTGAAGTTGAAGGTCAGCAGCAACTGCTGAATGTTGATCATGTTATTCTCTGCGCGGGACAAGAATCAAAGCGCGATCTTTATGACCAGTTGTTACAGCAAGGTGCGTCAGTGCATTTGATTGGTGGTGCGAAACTGGCGTCAGAACTTGATGCTAAACGTGCTATTCGTGACGGCGCTGAAGTCGCTGCTGCCCTTTAAATCGAAAGACGCATAATTCAATAAGCGCTTTAATGAATACTGTGCCGCGTTAACTCCGCGGCCAATAGCTATGGAATAAGAGAAACGGTAATGCGAAGACAGTTGATAATGTTTGTTATGGCAATTCTGCTGTCTGCCTGCACCACAACTCGTTATGTGGCTGTGCCCGTATCAGAACCAGACGCAGAGTTAGGTAAACGCCAAGCCTGGCTGACTGGTATTGAAAGCGGTGACACTTTGGTTTTACACACCCATGAGGGGAAAAGCTATTTCTTTACCCTCGACAAGGTCTTGCACTCAGACGACTCCGTTGGCTTTATCCCCAAAGATCGACCCTCAATGGTGGAGATCCACCAAATGGAAGGGCGAAAAAAGATGGAGCCGGTTATTTCGGCTGATGATGCAACACCCGTCGGAGAAACCGAGTTCCAACTTCCGTGGTGGTCTCCGAGCGTTATTGCTGGTGCTGCGGCATTGCTGCTGTTGTTATAGCTCCTTGCATCAAGTTTGAACTGCTCAACTCTGAATACGCTCTTTTTTGACGATATCAGCTGGTCAGATGGTATGAAAAAGGCATGGGAACGGATTTAGTTGGACGATAGATTAGGCGTATACCGTTGATCTCTCTTCTGATGAGATCTGTACACGTCAACATGACGCCAAAAAAAATCGATATGTTTCAGATCCTATTTATCTCTTTTCATTGTTGTACTCTTAGTTTGCTCTGCAAGTTGCAACCATAGCTGTATTAATTGAGCAGTATCTTACCGATCGATTTATTCAAAGAACATTTTCAAGCCGTTGAAGTTCCTCGTCAGAGCGCCCAAATGACCTATTCATTGCTCTATGTGGTGTTTTAGTCGCCTATGCGCCGAGCTCCACATATGCGGGGCTCGGCTGTTCAGTCGATCGTCATAAATGTTGCGGTATGCGCTTTTTCCTACGCACCCCACAACACTTGAACTAAGCGATTACTCCACGTGACATGTCGGTTCGCTAAAGTCGCCATTGTGGCTACCTTGCAGACCAAATGAGGTGCTTTGGCCCGGATTGATATTGCCGTTATAGGACACATTGCTTACCTTGATTGATTGCGCTTCGGCTGAGAATTCGCCGTTCCAACCATTAGCTAAGGCGACAGCGGTGGGGAATTCAAGTACCACACGCCATGCCGTCACTTTGTCACCGCTGTTGTTGCTGACCTTAATGTTGTTGAGAACGAAGCCTGAATGCCAGACATCAACCGATCCCAGCTCACAAGACACTTCACCGCTTTCAACGGCAGCCACTTCAATTATGGTACGGTCGCTGACCTGCAGTGACTGCTGTTGATCATCCAGTGCGGTGACTACCAGCTCATAGCTGCCGGCCGTCGCTGGTGCGTTGATCTGACCACGCATACCATCAAAGCGCATGGTTTCGCCGCCCAATACTGCCTCAAAACCAGCCGCATCATTTAAAGACACTTCTATGTTAATGGGTGCATTGACTTCAACTTGAGTACCATCGGTAGGGGATTTTAGGCCAATCTCAGGGTTCAAAGGTGCTTCTTGAACCGCGGTCAAAGACACGGAATCCATTTCAGATAGTTCAGTTCCAGCGTTATCGACCGCCACTAGCTTAATGGTGAAGTTACCTTCATCAGCAGGAGCTTTCACACTGACGCTGCCCGTGGCTGGGCCTGTTTTTACGAACTTACCATCGACATAAACGTTTACTTTCTCGGCTTTGGTCAAGTTGTAACCAATGTTGACGTTGGCTCCAGCCATTACCTGACTACCCGCTTGCGGCGATAAGATGGTGACCGACGTGGTTTGGTTCTGGTAATACTCATTCAGGCTAAGGCCTGTTTTACTGCTGCCCAAAGCGATCTGGTGATCTAAACCAATGAATTTACCTTGTTCATTTTTCCATAAGCTAGGCTCAAACAGGGCGTATTTTTCTTCATCCCATGTTGTCCAATCATGGTCCAACAAACCACCGGTGTCGCCAGAGTTCGGGTTGATACACCAGAAAGTATGGTGCAGGCGGTTTTCAATGATCAGGTCACGCATTGCAACCATCCATGTTTCATTGTCTCCACCATCCATGAAGCCGCCCCATTCACCAATCAATAGCGGGGCAATGTTTTCTTCATGAATGAACATCCAGTTGTCTTTCCAGACATCTTTATAGAGTGAATCTTTATTAAATCCGGCATAGAACCAAGGCTGCTTGTGAACCAATGGGCCGTAGTCATGGGGGGAATACATAAACTGACTTTGGCGGTCGCCTAAATCAACTGGGTAATCTTTCACGCCGCGCAGGTTTCCGCCCCACCAAGTGCTGTGGTAGCTATCATCGTTACGGCTAGTCCATGTTTTACCATCCACAGGGAAAGACTCAATACCCTCACACATCACCAACATGTTTGGGTTGATGTCGAGAATACGGTTTGCTGCCGTTTCGCAGGCATATTTCCAGTTATTTTCGTCGCTGGAGTTATCCCATTTGGCAAATTCGCTGTCTGCCCAAGGTTTGCCATGGGGCTCATTCTCTAGATCAAACGCAATAATGGTGTCATCATTTTTATAACGCTCAGTTACCCATTCCCATGTGGAGTAGTACACCTCTGACGTCATTTCACCCTTATACCAAAGCGGTGCAAAGTGACCCATGTTGTCGGCTTCGGCACTATGAACATCGAGTAAGATTTTTAAACCGACTTTTTTCGACGCAACGACCATGGCATCGAAAACATCCAGTGAGGTCGCATTGGCAAGATCTGGATTAGTGTGGCTATTTACTTGCGCTTTAGATGCCTGACCATTCTGCCATTCATAAAGCAACTCTGTAGAGATAGGTACTCGCAGGATGTTAATCCCACGATCGGCAATGCTTTGCAGCGTATTCTCTAGATTGACAGACCAAAGGCCGTGAAATACACGCTCAGTGGTATTGAAACCAAACCAGTTGGCACCTGTCATCCAAACTGTATTGCCGTACATGTCTTTAACTTGATTACCTTCTACGTGCAGCCAATCGTCGTTGTTTGTCGACTGTGCTGCGATAGCACCAACACTCAATGAGGTAAACAGTGCGGCCGAAGTAAGCTGAGACAATAAATTCCGTTTAAATTTCTTCATCATATTTCTTCATTTTTGTTTGATATTGGCTGCCCTTGCGAGCAGCCGTTCGGTGGACGATCTATCAAAAATTTACTTATCTAGCTGGCAATCAGGGGCAGTAAAATTACCGCCGTGCTCACCTTGCAAGCCAAAGCTGGTACTTTGTCCGGGTTGGATTTTGCTGTTGTAAGACATATGGCTAACGTGAAGCACGCGGCCATTACTTGTCATCTCCATCACACCATTCCAACCATTCACAAAGGCAACAGATTCGTTGAACAACAGTTTCACTTTCCAACCATCAATAGCTTCGTTGCCGTTATTGGTGATGCTGATGTTGTTTAAAACAAACCCGCTGTGCCACTGATCTACCGAACCAATCTGGCAGCTGATATCTCCCGGTTGTACCGGATCAATTGGATCGACAGGATCAACCGGATCTACGGGATCAGCTTCTTCAATCACGGTCAGTCTTACACTGTCTTGTGCGGCAAGTTCTTCACCTTGTTCATCAGTGCTTACCACAGTGATTTCAATTTGCGTTGCTTGATCTGGTATCTGTATTTTGATCGAACCATTACCCACACGGCTATCAATCAAAATGCCGTCTACGTAAAGGTTGGCGCCATGGGCATTCTTTAAATTAATGCGTACATCAATTGACTCACCGGCTTTCACTTCATCGCCATCCGCGGGTGATGTGATTGCTACGGCAGGGATGATTGGCGCAGCCACCTGTACTGTCACGTCAGCGGCAGAAGACACTGCGCCATCGTTATCAACCACAGTAAAGCTGAACTTATCGTCACCGAAGAAACCGTCGTCAGGCGTATATTGCGCGATATCACCGTCGATACTGACTACACCTTGCTGCGGCTGCATCGCCACTTGGTACTTAGCGATGGAACCATCACTATCGCTACCCATCAGCATGGCCTGTACCGGTGTTTCATAAGCGGTGACTAGTTGTGCCCCTTTGGCTACTGGGGCACAGTTGATACCCGTGCTGTCACCACAAGAGGCACTCGGCTCTTCACCCCAAACTAAGGTGTCACCATCGTAGAGCGCGATCTTCGGTGCGTTCTTGGTGCCTGAACCGTAGTTATCCCACGAAGGGTCATTGCTGTTATCCCAATCAGAACGATTGGTATTGGTGGGTAGAGACAAACGGAACTGCACCTCTTTTTTCGAGGCTGATTGGCCACCCGGATAAACGTCGACACCTTCTAAACTAACTTCGGCGTAGTACAGGTTGTCAGCTTTATCTCCCCAGGCGTGTAAACCGGAGATGCCCGAACCTTGAGAATATGCTGTTGATACAGATACGTCATTCGCGGTGTAGCCAGCGTCATAAACTTCGGTTAAATCAACCCAGTAACGAAACTTCAAGTTACTGGTTGTTCTTGCCGGCCAAGCAGTGTGGTTGTGCACCTTTGTACTTAGCTCGATATAACGTGGACCTTCAGAGTTAACCTTGGCTTCAACAAATAATTCGGTATCACGGACTTCCGCTACTGGGAACTGAGATGCCGGAATCGGTGTGCCACCCTCATCTAGCCACAAGCGTGCTAGCGCAGAGGTAAAGCCCGCGTTGTAATCTGTCGCTACTTCATTCTTAACATAATCACCACGATCATCGGTCCATGAATCATCCAAACCAGGACCACCCACCAGCGCACCAACCAAGAGGTGACGGTTTTCCACTGGCTGACTAGAGCTGTCATTCCACGTACCGTGGGCAGTACGATGATGTGGCTTAGTTGGATAGTAATTGCCGTAACCGATCTGGTAAGAGATATTCAGCGGGTTATCACCCAAGATGTAATCTAACTGACCCTTGGCAAAGTTATAGTAGATATCTGCTTTGTCTTTTTTCAGGTCGCGAGACTTCAAGTAATCTGAGTACACGAGTGCGGCAAAAGAAGTATTAGCGGTGTAGCGCGCTGCGCCCCAAGTATCGAGGAATGCCATACCGCCCGGTGTATAACGTACTTTGCTGCCTTTATAACCTACGGTCCAATAATCCAACCAGCGCTCAGCGTCAGCCTGATATTCAGACTCATCGGTGAGTGATGCCATCAGTACGTACGAACCGTACGCCTTATCATCCCAGGCCTGTCCCCACTTGTATGACTTAGTATTGGTTTGAGACTCTGTCCCTAGGTGCTTATATTCGTCTTTTGCTTTGACTAGAAACTCGCTATCACCGGTGGCGCGATAAAGCCAAAGTGCGCCCCATACTAATTCGTCCTGATAGCCGCTCCAGGAATTATAAAAAGCTTTAGCATCAGTGATCGAATCAGAGTATTTACCGCGATATTTATCGGCGAAACTGTAAAGTTGTTTTGCGTGGGTCAGTAACGTCGCGGCATAAGTGGGATCAGTTTGTTTAAACACGATTGAGATAGCTGCTAACGCCGCAGCGGTTTCGCCTGCCAAGTCTGAGCCGGGGTTCTGAGCATCGACCTTGTAGGAAGGGCGTTGCATACGCATCACTTCCGCAGCTCCCCACCATGAGTGGTCAACTGAGCCTTTACCTACTTGGCCGTAAAGCACGTTAGGAGCAGCATGGGCTTTCACAAAGTAGTCAGCAACAAAGCGTAAGTTGTTTTCAATATGTGTTAATTGGCCGGTTTGCTCGTAAGCATCCCGGTAATCAACGACACCCCATGCCAGCATGGTCGCTGTCGCTGCCATTGGAAAACCAAATTTAACGTGGTCTCCGGCATCATACCAACCGCCCGTTAGGTCAACATTGTTGTCTTGACCATCCTGCATTGCAGAATCACCGCGCCATTCATTTCTGTTCCACGATGGGATAGCACCTGATTGCTGTGCTTCATAGAAATAAATAGATTTTTGTAGTGCTTCACCATAATTGTGGGCAACGGCCATGGGGATCTGGCTAAATGCCAGTGTTGCGAGAAATAATTTAGATAATTTCATATCAAAATTTCTTATCCTTGAATTTAAAGTAGCGCTATAAAACTGCATCACGCATCCATTACGCAAATAGCTACAAAAGAAAACACTAATTAAATCCATTTAAAAAATTGTAACAACTGCGTAACCTTTATAATAAACATATTTAACTTAAGACATCAAAAAAGTAATTGACTCAAATGTCTATATCTATTTGTTTAGTTATTACGAATGTTTTTAATTTAGAGTGGATTACGCGCAGTTTTATTGGGGTGAGCATCTGTTTAATTAGTACTAGGTTTATTAATTTACATGCGTTTATTTAAATAAGGTTTAATTAATTGCTAATAAGCGGCGCCGGTGTAATTAAGGGTTTATATCTTGCGTTGTTATTTACATTGTTATTTACGTCGTTATCTAATTTATTATGCGCGTATTAAAATTTTATATTGAACATTTCCTTGTTCGGTATCATTAATTGGATGATTTTGTGCAATGCTCCGACAAATTCAAGAGGGAAAGACAGGTTGGCGACGATGCTACCCCCGGTATCCCAGAAAAACCTGGTTAGGTGAGACTGTCATTGCTGACACAGGGCTAGAGCTAAGGCATCAGCCGAATAAGATTTGCGAATGCGCTGATGCGGGCGGGTTTATTGGTGCTTGCAGGCTCCATTAGACGGCTGATAAAGCAATATCTAAATTATTGGTGGCGAAGTAACGGAAGGCTTTAACCATATTCCATCAACATGGCATTGTGTTGTGAATAAGTAGAACTTTGGCGGCGCTGTAGATGACTTCTAAAGCTGGGGGGTGTTGATACCTTAACTGATAGTTTGATTGTCGTCGCTTATAGAAAAATAGTCACTGTTAAAAGTCTGCTCATGTTCAACTGCATAGCAAGTGAAAATGAACCAAATTATTACTATTGCCATAGCAACAGTGAAGCTGATTATAAGGTATTTATTGCCGGTATATTTGAAGCGGATGCGGGCTTAGGCAGTGAGTTATAAGCTAACTTTGGCCAGATAATGGGTACTGATTCTAATGCCGATCTCGTATCAATGTTGATTTCTAATATTAATACTTAAATATCGTGGTGCACTAGTGACATTAGGTGAGTCGGCGCTTAGTCTTTTTTATCTGCTCTTGCTCGTTGCTCGGCCATCTCCAACCACAGTTTAATTAGCTGTGCGGCCTGTTTTGGATGATTGCGAATATACTTTCTTATCTCCCGTACCGTGTCTTGTTCACTTTGTTTTAGTACGCCTAAGCGGCGAAGTTTATTTTCCGCTTCTGTGGGCTTTTTTATTGTGTTTGCTACGGAACCTGAACCACTACGTTTTCGCACGATTTTGCCGCTGGCCGGTGCTTTTTTTGATTTCTTTAGCCAGTTAAACATCAGGCAGCAGCGCTTCTTTTTGACGAGGAGAGGTGACTTAAATTTAGTTAACTGGTTTAGGGGCGTCCAGTTATGCTGGGCATGGTATTGAAGCCACTGCAACATGCAGGATCAAAAAAGGCTCCGCGAGGAGCCTTTTACGTTTGCCTTAACCGAATCGATTATGATTGACGACGCAGTACTAGACCACCAAAGCAAGCCAAAAGCATAAATGCAAAAGTAGCTGGCGTGGGTACTTCAACCGTTGGCGGGTTGAATAGGAACTGATGAAACTCCCGTCCGCCGGTATATGATTTAGCTGCAACGCTACCGTCGAATACTGCGCCACCACTCACATCCGCACCAATAGCAAGCACTGAGCCGGACATAGCGATACTATTAAAATTGACTGAATCGGCTTCGTAGAAGTTCCAAAGGATGTTTTCTGCACCAAACTCGTAGGGGCGGAAGCCATCAACCAGGTTAACGCCTCCTTCTACTAGAATATCTGCGCCAGAAACGTTGATAATGACTGTCTCAGCTAAGCCGTAGTCTAGTGATAGGCTGGAGTTCTGGGCGAAGATATCTGCAGCGCTGACATCAAATACTGCCAGAGCGTCCGTACCATCGTATTCGAATGTTTTTGTTACGCTGTTGAAACTGGCATTTTCGCTTAATCCAGCATAGAACGAAGACTCAGAATTTAGCTCACTCACAATGCTGTCAATATTGAAGCTAGCATCATAATTAACAGTGCCACCGCCGTTCATATTGATATTGCCAACGTTCAGGTTGCCAGCATGACGCACATCGCCGCGCTCTATGGTCAGATTTGTTGCCGTGATGTCTCCAACGACAGACAGGGCATCACCATCTTCGGTAATACGTGAGCCGAAGACTGCGCCGAAACCTTCGGCATTTAGATTACCGCCGACTAGCGTACGTCCTTCAACGTCACCGCCCTCGAAGTTGTAATCCTGCTGCAAAATAAGGTTGTACGTGCTCATTGGGCTAGCGCTAGCTACACCACAAACAACAAGAGAGCTGGAAAAACAAAAAGTCTTGAAAATAGCTTTGAAAGATTGAGAATTCATGCGCAAGTCCTTAGGCACATTCGATAGACTCGTACATGTTACCAAACTGTTATTCTGTGATACATAACTTTATTTTTTATGTTGTTTACTCACTATTCGTGACGTAACACTTGTTTTGTAAAGTTATCTGACAGTTTCTGAGGCTGTATCGTGCCGAAAAAATAAAAGCCCTGTTAAATCAACAGGGCTTTCGCATTCAGTCCAAATCTTAACTAAACAGGTTGGGGGCTAACCAGCGGTCCGCAGTCTCTTTGTCCCAGCCTTTTCTCTGCATATAGTCATCCGCTTGATCTTGTTGGATCTGAGCCACAGCAAAATATTTGCTCTCAGGATGCGATATATACCAGCCTGATACGGCTGCGCCAGGCCACATGGCGAAGTTTTCTGTCAGTTTAATACCCGTGGCGTTTTCTGCGTCCAGTAGCTTCCACAGTGTCGCTTTCTCTGTGTGTTCGGGATTTGCCGGGTAACCGGGGGCAGGGCGAATACCTTGGTATTTCTCGCGGATCAAGTCGTCATTGTTAAGGACTTCATCCGGGGCGTAGCCCCAATAGACCTTGCGTACTTGCTGGTGGAGATATTCAGCAAAGGCTTCCGCCAGACGATCTGCGACGGCTTTGACCATGATCGCTTTATAGTCGTCATGCTGAGCTTCATAGAACTTGGCCAGCTCATCCTCACCGATACCAGCGGTGACTGCGAAGCCGCCGATATAGTCGGCTTTACCACTGGATTTCGGTGCTACAAAGTCAGAAACACAATAGTTGAACTGTCCTGAGCGCTTCTGTCCTTGCTGGCGCAAGTTATACAGGGTATGCACGACCTCAGTCCGTTCGTCGTTGCTGTAGACCTGAATGTCGTCACCGTCACTGTTCGCTGGGAACAGGCCCAGTACACCAGCGGCTTTAAGTGAGCCATCAGCGATCACTTGATCGATCAGCGCGTTGGCATCATCGAAGATCCGCTTGGCTTCCTGTCCCTGTTCATCTTCAGTAAAGATGCTCGGGTATTTGCCCTTCATCTGCCAGGTCATAAAGAACGGCGTCCAGTCGATATAGTCACGTAGTAGGCTGAGATCGACCTGTTCGAGAACCGTTACTCCCAATTGCTTGGGTACGGGCGGTGTGTAGTTTTCCCAGTCTGTGGTGAATTGGTTAGCACGTGCTGCCGCCAATGACACCGACTTGGTTTGACCCTGTTTGCGAGCATGTTGCAGGCGAACGGTGTCGTACTCTTCAGCCAGGCGTTGGCTAAAGGCTGGTTTATGCTCGGCACTTAATAACTGACTGGCTACACCAACGGCGCGCGATGCATTGGAGACATAGACGACAGGTTCATCGTAGTTTTGTTCTATTTTTACCGCGGTGTGAGCTTTAGAAGTTGTGGCACCACCGATCATCAGCGGTAGGTCAAAGCCCTGACGTTGCATCTCTTTTGCCATATGCACCATCTCATCGAGTGAGGGGGTGATCAGGCCGGAAAGACCAATAATATCGACGTTTTCATCTTTTGCTACTTGCAAGATTTTATCTGCAGGTACCATGACGCCAAGATCGATCACTTCGTAGTTGTTACACTGCAGTACCACGCCGACAATGTTTTTGCCGATGTCGTGAACATCGCCTTTTACGGTCGCCATTAAGATCTTGCCGTTGGTCTGGCCTTCATCTTTTTCTGCTTCGATATAGGGTTCTAGGTAGGCAACCGCACGTTTCATCACACGGGCGGATTTTACCACCTGTGGCAGGAACATCTTACCTTCACCAAACAGATCACCGACTACATTCATGCCATCCATCAATGGCCCTTCAATCACGTGCAGTGGACGTTCGGCTTGTTGGCGTGCCTCTTCTGTATCTTCTTCGATAAAGTCGGTTATACCTTTAACCAGCGCATGTTCAAGACGCTTGGCAACCTCCCAACCGCGCCACTCTGCAGCGACATCATCTTCTTTGGCGGCGCCGCTGTCGCGATACTCATCGGCGATAGCTAATAGGTTTTCAGTACCATCAGGTGTGCGGTTCAGAACCACATCTTCTACGGCATCCCTCAGCTTTGGCGGGATCTCTTCGTAGATCTCCAATTGACCCGCGTTCACGATACCCATGTCCATGCCATTTTTAATGGCGTGATACAGGAATACCGCGTGGATCGCTTCTCGTACCGGGTTGTTACCACGGAATGAGAACGAGACGTTAGATACACCACCAGAGATCATCGCATGGGGCAGGTGTTGCTTGATGTCTGCAGTGGCTTCAATAAAGTCCACGGCGTAGTTGTTATGTTCATCAATACCGGTAGCGACGGCGAAGATATTGGGATCGAAGATGATATCTTCTGGCGGGAAGCCAACTTTGTTAACCAGTACATTATAGGCGCGCTGACAGATCTCGAACTTGCGTTCGCGTGTATCCGCTTGACCCACCTCATCGAACGCCATCACGATCACTGCGGCACCATATTTGCGCAGCAATACCGCTTGTTCGATGAACTTTTCTTCACCTTCCTTCATGGAGATGGAGTTAACAACGCCTTTGCCTTGAATGCATTTCAGGCCTGCTTCCAGCACTTCCCATTTTGAAGAGTCGATCATCACAGGTACGCGGGCGATATCGGGCTCGGCAGCGATTAACTTCAGAAAGCGCTCCATACACGCTTCAGCGTCGAGCATCCCTTCATCCATATTTATATCGATGATCTGAGCGCCGTTCTCCACTTGCTGCTTGGCCACATCGAGGGCTGTTTCATATTGCTCCTCTTTGATCAGGCGTTTAAACATGGCAGAGCCGGTGACGTTGGTGCGCTCACCGACATTTACAAACAGCGTGTCTTTATCTATTACCAGCGGCTCTAGACCGGACAGCCGGCAGGCGATGTCCAGTTCGGGTAGTGGACGAGGCTCGACGCCAGCAACGGCGTCCGCCATGGCTCGGATATGTTCTGGCGTGGTACCACAGCAGCCACCGACCAGGTTAACTAAGCCAGATTCTGCCCACTCTTTGATATGTTCGGCCATCTCTGCCGGGTCAAGATCATACTCACCGAAGGCATTTGGCAAACCAGCGTTGGGATGCACAGAGACAAAGGTCTCGGAGATCTGTGACAGATCACGCACGTATTGGCGCAGCTCTTTGGGGCCCAAGGCGCAGTTCAAGCCAAATGAGATCGGCTTAGCGTGGCGCAGGGAATGATAAAAGGCTTCAGTGGTTTGGCCTGACAAAGTACGGCCAGAGGCATCGGTGATGGTGCCGGAGATCATGATCGGCAATTCGTAACCGATCTGCTCAAACACCGTTTGTACGGCAAAAATCGCGGCTTTGGCGTTTAATGTATCGAACACCGTTTCGATTAAGATCAGGTCCGAACCACCATCAATCAAAGCGTTTGTTGCTTCAATATAAGCCTCAACCAGCTCATCAAAGCTGGTATTGCGGAACCCGGGGTCATTCACATCCGGTGAGATAGACGCGGTACGGTTAGTTGGGCCTAAAACACCAGCAACATAGCGAGGAATACCTGTTTCCGCGGCGACATCGTCTGCCGCTTGGCGTGCCAAGCGGGCGCTCTCGCGATTGATCTCCACCACCAGAGATTCCATGTCGTAGTCGGCCATGGCGATACTGGTAGCATTAAAACTGTTGGTTTCGAGGATATCGGCACCGGCCTCTAGGTATTGCCGATGGATGTTGTAGATGAGCTCGGGCTGGGTCAGTACCAGCAGATCGTTATTGCCTTTGACATCCGATGGCCAGTCAGCGAAACGTGCACCACGATAGTCAGCTTCTTCCAGCTTTTGATTCTGGATCATGGTGCCCATACCGCCGTCAATAACGGCAATACGTTGCTTGAGTGTGGTTTCCAGTGCCTGAATACGTTCTATTCTGTTCAAACTTCTGCTTCCTATAACGATTCGGCGTGGGCTTGGCTTAATGCAACCAAAGACGCTTCGTTTAGATTAAACGGGGTGAGCTGATAAACATGGTAGTTGAGCCAGTTGGTAAATAGCAGATTACCATGGCTGCGCCAGCGCACCTTGTATGGCTGGTTTGGATCGTTATCAGCGTAATAATTTTCCGGGACCTGCGGGTCTATCCCGGCATCAAGATCGCGGCGGTATTCATCATCAATGGTATTGGCATCATATTCTGGATGGCCAGTAACAAAAAACTGTCGGCCATCTTTCGAACCTAGCAGGTATAAACCGGCTTTTTCGGAGTCAACCAACACCTCCAGCTCAGGATGCTCATCAATCGCTTTTACTCTGACTTCGGCGTAGCGGCTGTGGGGCGCATAGAAAAATTCATCAAAGCCACGTAACAACGGGTGGTCTTTAGCCGCTTCACGCACCTGATGTTCATAAACACCAGACAATTTCTCCTCGCGCAGATGGCGTTGTAAACCATAGAAGTGGCTTAGTGCTGCGTGGGCTGCCCAGCAGAGGAAAATGGTGCTGACAACATGGCTTTTTGACCAATCCATGATGGTTTGCATCCGTTCCCAATAATGCACCTCTTCAAACGCTATCTGACCTAACGGTGCGCCAGTAATAATAAAGCCGTCGTAGCAGTTATCTTTAATCTCTTCAAAGCTGCGGTAGAAGGCATCCAAGTGCTCTTTTGGCGTGTTCTTCGACGGGCGATCATCGATGCGCAATAGTTCGACATCTATCTGCAGCGCGCTGTTTGAAAGTAAACGTAGCAGCTGAGTTTCGGTTTCGATCTTCTTCGGCATGAGATTAAGGATCAACACACGCAGTGGACGAATGTCCTGATGCTCCGCACGAGAGGCGGGCATGATGAAAATATTCTCCTGTTTGAGAATATTGGCTGCGGGGAGCTCGTCTGGAATTCGGATCGGCATGAGCTTTAACCTGTACGTCTAGCAACTGTTCAGTGACTAAAAAGGGCGTAAACCGCCCTAAATTAGAACGAGTCTAACTGAATCAGTTTTAGACGTCTAGAAGTCTTACCATCCATGCTGCTACAAATTGTTGAAATATTATCTTGGGTTTGCCTGTCTATCCTTAGTAGATAGCAAATTCAAATAGTTGAGGAAACCGAGCCATGGGCGTCAAGCAGCTTTATACACCAGTAGATAATGTCTGGAAGGGAATTTCACAAATTGATGGCCTTGCGCCCCTGTTACTCCGTCTCTATCTCGCGCCCGTGATGATCCAAGCAGGGTGGAATAAAATACAGGGCTTTGACGGCGTTGTTGAATGGTTTGGGAACAGCGAATGGGGGTTGGGTTTGCCGTTTCCTTTATTGCTGGCCAGTCTGGCGATCGCTGCAGAGTTTATCGGTGGCATTTTGCTGATCCCCGGCATTTTGGTGCGCTGGGTGTCTATCCCTCTGATGGTGACCATGCTAGTGGCGGCGTTTAGCGTACATTGGCCTAATGGTTGGCTGGCGATCGCTGATCCCAACAGTTGGTTGGCAAGTGAACAGGTGGCGGAATCCGCGCAGAAATTGGCCATCGCGAAAGAGATTCTGCAGGAACATGGCAATTACGAGTGGTTAAGTTCGAGTGGCAGCTTTGTTGTGCTTAACAACGGTATCGAGTTTGCCATTACCTATTTTGTGATGTTGCTGTCTTTGTTCTTTACCGGCGGCGGTCGCTATACCAGTGTCGATTATTGGGTGCATCGTTCGGTGATGAAATCGCAGAACTAATGGTTCGCATAGACAGGCGACAGCGGGTTACCGTCGGGTTGCTCGCTGTTTGAATAGAGGTCTCCATTGTTAGTGATAGCTAATGTTCACCTGCTGTTTGTCATGGAAAATGCACAGACTTGTTAACATTATGTAAGTATTTGCAGCGAAGTGTGGGGTATCTCGTATTAATCAGCTCAACACATTGAAAACCCTATTGCTCTCTCTAGTCTCGTTGAAAGCGATCTGGTACCTTGACCCCCTAGTTTAATGATTGGTGAATTGCCATGGATGTAATTAATCTTCTTCTTAACCGCTGTTCTCATCCGAAACTTAAAGCACCTGCACCCACAGGGCAGACTTTAGAGAACATTTTTCAGGCGGCATTGCGCGTTCCTGATCATGGTCGCTTAAAGCCGTGGCGCTTCGTTATCGTAGAGGGTGATGGTTTAGCGCGCTTAGGCCAGTTATTTGCTGATATTGCTACTGCAGCCGGCGCGCCCGAAGACAAAATCGCACGCGCGAAACAGATGCCTCTGCGTGCGCCGATGATTATTGTCGGTATTGCGTCACCAACACCCCATGCCAATGTGCCCCGTTCAGAGCAAGTCTTGTCTGCCGGTTGTGCAATGATGGCGATGCAACAAGCGGCGTTTGCGCAAGACTTTGGCGCCATGTGGCGCTCCGGTGAACTCTCTCATCACCCTGATGTGGCAAAGGCATTTTCTTTGGGCACCGATGAAGAGATTGTTGGTTTCCTTTACCTAGGCACGGTAGCGCAAGAGGCTCCGGCTGCGCCTTTATTGCATAGCGACGATTTCTTCACCTATTACTGATAGTGTTCGCTGCTTAGCTTCTTTCGTAGCAAAGCGTGACATAAAAAAAGGCAGCCATTGGGCTGCCTTTTTTATTTTGCTTTATCTGCTGAACAGCGCTTATTGCTCCGCTTTTGCTTGCCAAGCTTGCGCTTGCTGTTCATCCCTTGGGAAGTCAAATTCGCTAATGGCCTGTGGCGGAATAGGTAGCAAGTCACCGCGGTAAACCATAGCGATAATCGCAGCTAACTCTGGTTTTAGCGTGGTCGCTACATTGGCACTTTCATAATCTGTGCTGGCCACTTTAATCAGTTGCTGTTCGGTGTGCGCTAACTGTTGCATGATAATACTGCATCCTGCTGTATCCATAATGCACAACATGGTTTGCTCGTTCAGACTGGCCAAATAGGACAGGCAAGCTGGTAGGTAATTATCAATGTCGCAGCCATTTTGAAAATCTTGCAGCGCTCTTTGCTCTTCAGGGGAGTTTAACGCCGATTTATAGGTGCTCATTAACTGTTCGCGGATCGCTGGATCCTGACTATCACCCACTTGCTCCATCATTGTTTGGAATTTGGCAAAGGCGCGCCAATGGGCCATGGTTGCCAAAAGCTGTTCCGCCTGAGGGTCGGTTTGTGCGTAGGGACGCAGTGTCGCCGTGATCAAGTTAATCCGTTGCTCGTTATGCCCCCGATCTACCAGTTCAGCGTAAGCCGCGCCATGGTCTAGATAACCGGTAAGCAGTAGCAACTCATCATCGTACTCTTTCAGATGTTGATATTTGATCTCGCCTGCAGCAGGTGAGGCGATCAGTTGCCAATTGGGCATGGGAAGTTCGACTGCATTTTCAGCCATCAAGGGTAAGGCCGTGATGAAGCCGAGTGATGCAACGACGATACGAAACTGGGTAATAAAAGACATTGAGACTCTCATCGGGAAAATCAGGTTCGCTCAGTGTACCATCGACTATCAATTGGTATAACTGTCTGATTAGTCACATGGCGGAACATTTTTTTTCCATGTTGGCTTGCTACTATTTTGCTCGAGAGCCGTTTAACGAGTGGCGTCTTGGCCAATCAGCTTTTATCTTGCAGTAATGCGCGACTAAGCGCGGAACAGTTGCTGTTAATCACTGACAGGGGAAGATAATGATTAAAATAATTGGGTTACTTCTGGTGTTTTGTTGGACTTCGCTGGCCCAGGCCGCGCCATTGACATTGGAAGACCTAAGCAAAGTTCAACGGGTGGTTGAACAGGCGGCATCACCGGCGGGGAAAGAGATCGCGTATGTGCTGCAGGTACCGCGAACCGTCTATAAAGATGATGATGGCAAACCCTATTACCACCTTTATATGACCGATGAAGCGGGCGTAAAGCGTCCCTTTATTACCGGCAAAGTGGTGGTCAAACGGCTGAAATGGTCAGCGGATGGTAAAACCCTCTATTTTCTGGCCAAACGCGGCGAGCAAAAATTTGTTTCCCTCTGGTCTATTCCTGTCGACGGTGGCGAGGCCCAGCCGCTGTATGAGCACAGCCGCAATATCAGTGAGTATGATATTTCACCTGACGGGCAGACGATCCTGTTTGTCGGGCGAGAGAAGAAACCGGGCAGTGATAAAAAGCTGAAAACCAAAGGCTTTAAGGCGCAGGTCTATGAGGAAGAACGCGAATTAGCGCGCCTGTGGAAGCTGGACCTGAACCAGGAAAAGCTCGAAGCGAGCATGATTGAGCGTCAGGACAATGTGCTGTTTGCCAAGTTCAGCCCTGACGGTAGCCGTTGGTTACTCAAAGTGTCACCCAATTCTTCGATCGACGATATCTACATGAAGAGCACCCTTAAGATCACTGATGATCAGGGCAAGCTGTTAGCGGCTATTGTGCACGAAGGCAAAATGGGTACGGCTGAGTGGTCTCCATCTGGCGAGCACCTGTTGTTTATTGGCTCTGAAAGCATTCATGATCCCGCCGATGGTCGTTTGTATCTCGCTGATGTGAAAGGCGGCAAGCCAGTAGAGTTGTTGCCTGACTATATGGGGCATGTCAAAGCAATTGGCTGGCTCACCGATAAGCAGGCGCTCTATGTTGGTCATGCAGGGGTAGAATCGACACTGGGCATGGTCAATATCGATAGCCAACGCCAAAGTACGCTTATTCCTACTGGGAAAGCGATATTCCACCGCTTTTCTGTCAATGGTGATGGCCAGATCGCGCTGATTGGTGACACACCGGTTCATCCCAATGAGCTTTACCTGAAAGCCGATGTCGCTTCTGATGTGGCACGACTGACCCAGAGCAATCCGTGGCTGGAAGAGGCGGAACTGGCCGAGCAAAAAGCCTTTACCTATAACGCCCGTGATGGTTTGCCATTGGGCGGTGTGCTGGTGTTGCCGCTGAACTATCAGGAAGGTGAACGCTACCCATTGATCATGTTTGTTCACGGTGGCCCTGAAGCACATATCTCTAATGGCTGGGTGAACCGATATTCGAATCCTGCACAGGTCGCCGCAGCCAAAGGGTATGTCAGTTTCTTCCCTAACTATCGTGGCAGCACGGGCAAAGGCGTGAAATTCTCCATGCTTGGGCAGAACGATTACGCAGGTAAAGAGTTTGATGATCTGGTTGATGCCAAGAAAGCGTTGGTTGCAGCAGGCTTAGTCGACAACGATAAAGCGGGCATTACCGGTGGCAGTTATGGCGGCTATGCCTCGGCATGGGGTGCTACTGCACAATCTGAACATTTTGCTGCCAGCGTGATGTTTGTTGGTGTGTCGGATCTTATCTCCAAGTTTGGTACCACAGATATTCCAAACGAGATGTATCTGGTACATGCCCGCAGCTGGCCGTGGGAACATTGGCAAGACATGCTGGAGCGTAGCCCGGTATATCACGCGCAAAAACACCGTACACCGCTACTTATCATGCATGGTAAAGACGACCCTCGTGTCCATCCATCGCAGTCATTAGAGCTGTATCGGTATTTGAAAACCCTCAATAAAGCGCCTGTGAGGCTTGTCTGGTATCCGGGCGAAGGCCACGGCAATCGTAAAGCGGCTGCACAGTATGATTACAGCCTGCGCTTAATGCGTTGGATGGATTTCTATCTGCAAGGCGAGGGCGACGGTAAAGCGATCCCACCCCATGAGCTGCCCCATGCTGAAAGCCTAGATCAGGAGAACAGTAAGTGAGCCTAATGGCTAGCTTAAAGGCCGCCGCGAGCCTCGTGCTCGCGGCGATGCTGACCGGTTGCTGTTTAATCTCTGCATTTCCCGGTGGAGCAGGCGCCTGTGCGCGTGATGATTGGCAAGATCTCGTGGAAGATGGTCATTATGAGGAGGCGTTTTCCCAGCTTGATAGAGGCGCTATCGCGCATACCAACCTTTACAGCAACATGTTGGCCTACGACATTTTGAACGTGGTGGTGCATCGCGATGCGGTGACACAGGATGAGCTGTTGTGCTCTCCCGTGCTAGCTAAGTATCCCAATTCGTTTTCCTGGACGATGCAGAGCTGTAAGTTACTACAGAGCTATCTGGCTAACGGCACGTTGGATCAGGAAATATTGCCAGTGTTAGAGCGTAGTTTTTCCAGAGACGATCAGTACGATTGGTGGTTGCCCGTATTAAAAAGCTTAGGGTGATGCCACTGGCATTGCTGTAAAAAAGGACAGATAAGATGCAGATCTGGGTGGATGCCGATGCGTGTCCCAAGGTGATTAAAGAGATCCTATATCGGGCGGCAGAGCGGGTAGAACTGCCGCTGATATTGGTGAGTAATCAATACCTGCCTACGCCACCGTCGCGTTTTATTCGCTCGGTACAGGTTGAAAGTGGTTTTGATGTGGCAGACAACTACATTGTTGCGCAGCTGGATGAAGGGGACTTGGTGATCACCGCTGATATCCCGCTAGCGGCCGAAGTGATTGAAGCCAAGGCTCACGCCATTAATCCCCGCGGCGAGCGCTATACCGTCAACAACATTCGTCAACGTCTGAATATGCGTGATTTCATGGATCAGATCCGTAGCAGTGGCGTACACACGGGTGGGCCACCGCCGATGAACCAGGCGGATCGACAACAGTTTGCCAACGCCTTAGACAGCCTACTGCGCCAGATCATGCCAAAGCAGTAGTGCTACTCAGTTTATCTAGTAAACAATAACAACAAGGGAATACCGATGCCGTTTGTTCAGCCTTTGGCGCAAGATGCCAATCCCGAAGTGAAAGCCCTCGCCGAGTTTTTTAATGAAACACTGGGTTTTTGTCCCAACAGCGTACTGACCATGCAGCATCGGCCTGCCATTGCCAAAGCTTTCATTCAGCTGAACATGGCGGTGATGGAAAACCAAGGCCGCGTTACCAGTGCGCTCAAACGGCTTATCGCGTATGTCTCCAGTCATGCCACGGGTTGTCGTTATTGTCAGGCGCATACTATTCGTGCCGCAGAGCGTTATGGCGCAGACGATGCGCAGTTGCAACATATTTGGGAATACCGAACTCACCCCGCATTTAACGAGGCGGAACGCGCCGCGCTGGACTTAACCATCGCGGCATCAGCGGTACCTAATGCCGTTGATGAGGCCATTCAACAGCGTATGCACGAACACTGGGACGAAGGTGAGATCGTCGAGATCATGGGCGTTATTGCGCTGTTTGGTTATCTCAATCGTTGGAATGACAGTATGGCGACTACGCTGGAAGAGGGCGCAGTCATGTCCGGTGAACAACTGCTGGCGACCGACGGTTGGAGCAAAGGGAAGCATATTTGATGGCTACACCTGCGACAGGTAGTGCGGTGACGGTTCCAGCCACCTTGCTGTTTGAACAAGGCACCATGTTATCGACCTTGGCGCGTATCGCCTTCCGTGCCATGCGCCCCGATAGCTGGCCAGCGGAAAATCCGCCGCAGTGGCCGGTCGTCGAACGTATTTTGCCGCCCCCGAGTCAGCGTCTGGTTAACCATTACTGCCGCTGGTGTGGTGCCGATCCAGCCCGCTATGCTGACGACCTGCCGCCCCATCTGTTTACCCAATTTGCGCTGCCAGTGACGGCGGAACAGCTCAAACTGAGCCGTTACCCGTTGCATAAAGTGATCAATCGCGGCTGCAGTGTAAAAGTGTTTGACCAGCTCCCCCGTAACGTCGCCATTATCGTCCGCTCCGAAGTGATAGAGGTGAACGATGATGGTCAGCGTGCCAGTTTAAGGTTTCGCTTGACCATTGGCAGTATGGAGCAGCCGAAAGCGGTGGAAGCGGAAATAGAAACGCTGTTTTTGTTAACTAAGCCCGACAAAAAGAAAAAGTCCTCTGTCACCGATAGCACGGCGGCGCCGAACTATCGCAGTGCCGGGCAGTGGCGTGCTGCCAGTAATGACGGCTGGCAATTCGGCCTGCTGACCGGTGATCTTAATCCTATCCACTGGGTAACCCCGCTGGCTGAGAAGTCGCCGTTTAAAGGCAAAGTGCTCCATGGCTTCGGCAGCTTCGTGCGCAGTTACGAACAGCTGCAAAACCATCACCAGCAAGCTATCCGTGAAATGTCGGTGCGGTTTAATCGACCGGTGCCGCTGCCGAGCGACGCGCTGACTGTTGAATATGTTGCAGAGCCAAGCGCAGCAGAGTGCCAGTTTCGGTTAATGGATAAAGAGGGAACAGCGCTGCTGAGCGGACATTATTCGTTGGGCTTGTTAGGTTCAGCTTAAGTCGTGCCGATGCGGAATAAAGGGAAGTGACTTATGTTTTATCTTTTGTTGCTTATATTGATCATTACCTATCCGTTTTATATGTATGTCCTGTTTAAAGGGGGTTGGGTCATCGCCCATGACCGAAAAGCGACTGCTCCTTGGTGGAACCCATTTAATAAGATATTTTCATTAAAAATGGAAAGTGAGGGAAGGAAATGGCAATTGAGAATAGCTGTTTTTACTCTCCTCCATTTCGCTTTGGTGATGAGTATGTTCTTAGTTCGATCTGACTGAGTAAAAACCGAATCTCTACTGACAAAAAGGGCGCCAATCGGCGCCCTTCGTTTTTATTGTTTTTTAACGCTTAGTATTCAGCGTTACGCGGTGAGCGTGGGAAGGCGATCACGCAGCATTATAGGTTATTGCTCTACTTTAGTCGGTTTAATATTGTCTACATTAATATCAAATGAGACCTCTAGTTGGTTAACTGGTTGTGCGACTGCGGTTAATCCCGTTTCTTTAAAATAGCTTTTTAGCTGAGGCTCTTCGTTAATATACACACTGATTAAGATTGCTAATTTCTGAGCAATAATGGCGTGCTCTGAGGCTAATGCCTTGAGATTGTTGGGATCGCCAAAAGCGTGTTCAGCATAAACGTTAAAGTCATTACCTACAGAGCTTTCGGCATACTTAGAAAGAAAACCTTGCTGATAGTTGACTGGTTGGGAGCTGCTCGTTGTAAGCGCTTTATAGTCAGAAGTTGCCGATGCCCAGCTCTCTGGCATCATACTATGCCAAATAATCCTGCTTTCTGGGTGTCGGGCTAACACAAAGGAGCTGAGCTCGTGGTGCACCGCGTAGCGTGCATTTTCGTGATTAGCGCCGGTGCCGTTCCACTCCGGAGTATTTGATAAAATAATCCACTTAGGACCATAAGTGCCGCCAGCTTCTGCACCTTCAATTTTTATATCACCAGCGATAAAGATTGCATCAATGTACTTGTTCACAAATTTGTCAGGATAAATACCTAACGCTTGAGACATGCCCTCGATCACCTCTGACGCTTGAGAAAGCGACGTCCGGGTCAATTCAATATCGGTTAGGAGAGCGTCTTTGGGCGAATAACCTTGTGTATAGAAGAGTGCCGGGTTACCCGCTTTTATTTCAATACTGTATTTATCCGATAGATGGGTCACTTTCTCTGAATTGGATAGTGAAGGTTGGCAGCCTTGTAATCCTGATAGGACTAAGGCGACTAATCCTATCAGTTTGAAATATTTATTAAATTCCATCTATTTCACTTAATGTGCATAGCGTAGAGTGGCGGCAGGAACGACCGAAGTTGTTAACCTTACCATGGCTGGAAGAACGACGCGTTGTGCCACCATCTGTGTTGATGACCACAGGACTGCTCCCCTAGCAGACATACCTGCTGCTAGGGCGAAACTGGCAGGATCATCAGCCACTCCAGCCCCTAATGTAAGATAATCTTCAATCACTGTGGCTACAACTACCACTGTCGCTGCAGTGAATAAGCCGATAGCAAAGATCTTATCCCACTGATTTCCGTTGACCGGTGCATGCTGAGGAGAATGCCGATTGTCAGTACCGCGGTCACTACCATCTGTGCGGGGAGTGACTTCTAATACAAAGGTCACTTTTTGTGCTAGATAATGAAATTGATTGATAGTGCCTTTTAGCTGGGGGAATGTTATTTCAAACTGCAGTTTTGGTACTGGAGAATCTGAACTCAATTCTATGCCTACTGCTGTTGTTGGTACATTTGGTGTTGTGCTTCTAGACACAAGTTTTGAGCCTAATGTTAGGGAGTTTTTTGAACTATCAAAAGCAAGTTTTGTTTCAGACATCAGTGAGCCAAAAGCGTGGTTTGCTTGCTCTGTAATTTTTGCTTCGACCTGCTTTTTGTTAACAACGTAGTTCACAGGAAATGATTCGATGCTTGATAAAGAGACTGTCCCTTTCAGTTTAGCTTCGACAATTGCATTCGGTAAAATAATAGGAGCTTGTTGAATATCATCAAGTTTGTAGCTTAACGAAATTGGCGCCTTTATTGTTGGTAATATCTCACTGAGAGGTTTGTCTGGTTGACGTCTTTGCATTCCTTTATCAATAAGGGGCTTTGGTGTTGAAGTTGATAAAGTAGGGATAAGCAGCTTTTGTCCAGGGTAAATAAGATCTGGATTTCGGATTGCTCGACCAGTCTTACTTATTACATCTCTTCGGTTGTTGTGGCGCCATAAGCGTGGCCACTCAAAAGGCGAACCGAGAAGCTTTGCTGATATATCCCAAAGTGTATCTCCGTTTTTAACAATATACTCTTGAGCCATAAATCCTCCGTGATGATTGGCTAAAATAGTCGATGAGTAGAGTTAGTAAATGACTGGAAATTTTAAGCATCATGCCACTTGACGAATTTTGCAGCAACCAGTCGAATCTAATGCAGTAAACCCTAGTGTTTGGCTGGTGAAAGAAGTTCTTTGCAAGAGTTCAAATTCTCAGCCAAAAAAAAGGGCGCCAATCGGCGCCCTTCGTTTTTATTGTTTTTTAACGCTTAGTATTCAGCGTTACGCGGTGAGCGTGGGAAGGCGATTACGTCACGAACATTACCCATGCCTGTCACGTAAGCGACCAAGCGCTCAAAGCCTAAACCGAAGCCAGCGTGAGGTACGGTGCCGTAGCGGCGTAGATCGCGATACCAGCTGTAATCGGCGGGATCTTGGTCTTCCATCTCAGCGATACGGGCGTCGAGTACGTCAAGGCGCTCTTCACGCTGTGCGCCACCGATGATCTCACCGATACCCGGTGCCAATACGTCCATCGCCGCAACGGTCTTGCCGTCGTCATTTAGGCGCATGTAGAAGGCTTTAATATCTTTCGGGTAGTTCTTAACGATCACTGGTGCATCAAAGTGTTCTTCGGCCAGATAGCGTTCGTGCTCTGATGACATATCGATACCCCAAGATACTGGGTATTCGAACTTCTTACCGCACTTCTCCAGGATCTCGATGGCGTCGGTGTAATCGATCTGTACGAAATCAGCGTCAGCCAACTTCTGTAAACGCTCAATCGTGCCTTTGCTGATGCGCTGGTCGAAGAAGGCTAAGTCGTCAGCGCGTTCAGCCAATACCGCTTTGAAGACATACTTGAGCATATCTTCTGCCAGTTTGGCGGCGTCATCTAAGTCGGCAAACGCCACTTCCGGCTCTACCATCCAGAATTCAGCTAAGTGACGGCTGGTGTTTGAGTTCTCTGCGCGGAACGTTGGGCCAAAGGTATATACCTTCGACATGGCACAGGCGTAGGTTTCTGCGTTGAGCTGACCCGATACGGTCAAAAAGGCCTCTTTGCCGAAGAAGTCTTTGTCGTAATCAACCGTGCCTTTGTCAGTGTGTGGCAGGTTTTCCATGTCCAGCGTAGATACGCGGAACATCTCACCGGCACCTTCACAGTCAGAAGCGGTGATGATTGGTGTGGCTATCCAGTTGTAACCCTGTTCATGGAAGAAGCGATGGATCGCTTGTGATAAACAGCTACGTACACGGGTGACAGCACCCATCACGTTAGTGCGCGGACGCAGATGCGCATGCTCGCGCAGGTATTCGATGGTGTGGCGTTTGGCTGCCATCGGATAGGTGTCTGGATCTTCAACCCAGCCCATCACCTCAACGGCGGTGGCATTGAGCTCAAAATCCTGCCCTTTGGCGGGTGACTCAACCACTTCCCCGGTAATGGCAACACTGCAGCCGGTAGTGAGCTTGAGCACTTCGTTCTCGTAATTGTCCAAATTATTGGGCACGACCGCCTGCAAGGTATCGAAGCATGAGCCATCATGCAGTGCGATAAATGAGATACCGGCTTTGGAGTCACGGCGGGTGCGTACCCAACCTTTAACTACGACTTCCGAGCCTACGGAAAATTTGCCTTTGAGGACTTCAACGAGTGACGCGTGCGCCATTGAACAGGTACTCCAGATTAGTCAGCTTTAGTCTGCAATTATTTGCGAACGCTCTATGTTACCCAGCCGTGATCACAACACAAGCTTAATTAGCGTTGATCTGTTGATCAGGAATGGTTTTATCTGGGTGATGTGGTGCTAAATGGCACCACGGATCGGCTTGCCCCGACGTTCTCTGCGGCGTAACTTGGCTTTATTCGAGACCAAATGAAGAACCCTTATGGCTGCGACTGTGTGTTTATCCCGCGAACTACGACTCTGTATTCTGGATGCCGATCACCTCTATCCGCAACTGCTTCCCAGCTATCACAGCTATGGTGCGATGTTTGATGGGTTACTCAGTGGCGCGGCAGCGTCACTGAAGATAGCTGCGCAGATCAGTATTTTTGATGTGCGCAGCGAACAGTTCCCCAAATCTCTGGATGACTATGATGGTTTTCTGATTACCGGTAGCAAAGCCGATGCGTTCGCTGATGATGCTTGGATAGTGCGGTTAAGGGCGTTCGCGTCGCAGTTGGTCAGTGAGAAGCGGCCAACCGTGGGGATCTGTTTTGGCCATCAACTGCTGGCCTTGGTGGTCGGTGGCCAGGTGGGGCGTGCAGACAAAGGCTGGGGAGTGGGGTTGATGACGTATCAATGCGCTGCCGCCGAGGCTTGGCCACAACCGTTACAACAAGGACTTGCCCGCTTAGCCACGCCACAATTGCAGTTGCTGGCTAGTCATCGCGATCAGGTTAAATACTTGCCTGCAGATGCGATCCCACTGGCGGGTAATGAGTTTTGTCCAATCGCCGCCTTTAGCGTGGGGGAGCACCTGTTATGCTTTCAGGGCCATCCGGAGTTCAGCGCCGACTATCTGCTGGCCTTAATGACGCTGCGCCGAGAGATGGTGGGTGAAGTCAATTTTTGTAAGGCGGTTGCCGCGCAGCATCAAGCACATCAGGGCGAGCTAGTCGGTCAATGGTTGCTGGCATTTTTGGCGGCTTCTTGGTCAAAATAGGCAGTGTTAGTGCCTTGGTTAGCAAAAAAATTTTAACTTTGCCGGATAGGTCATCGTATCTAAGGTCTAACACCATGTAAGATACCGCGATTTTAAAATTTAGGTGTTCGTAGTTTTTGTGCAGCAGAACCACAAAATGACCGAAGAAAGAAGAAAAGGCCCAGACATTTGGGCACGTATGGTGGGATGGGTGTCACTGGCCGGGTGGCTCACCTTCATTGGCGTATTGGTGTTAGTGCAATATGCCAAGCCAGAGATGAATAGCGGCCTGGTACGTTACCATCAGATCGATATACGCACTGAATGGTTGCCACGCCTCAGCGATCTGATCTTTATGCTGCTGTGGGCGTGTTGCGGGCTTAGCATTATCTCTATGCTGTTTAATAAACGGCGGATGCGCCGGAAGACCGATACCAACCTATTTAACCTTATCTTATTGGGTTTGCTCTCCATCGTTGGCGTGTTACTGATGTTTCCTGTGGTGGTTAACGGCAACTAACGGTGATCTTATCGTCGCGCAAAGCTGTTTAACGGGTGTGAACTTCATGGTCAGTTACTGATCTTATTCTGGCTCAATCAGGATTGCATGGTGTGGAAAAGTCTGCCGCAAAAGTACTGTTAATCTACGATGGTGAATGCCCCGTTTGTCGACGCTACGCGCAAGCAGTTCGCGTGTCGCAACAATTTGGCGGCCTGGAAACTCTCTCCGCCCGTGAACCCGACCCCCGTGTTGGCGAGATAATCGCGCAGGGCTATGATCTTGATGAAGGCATGGTGGTGCAGTTGGAAGGCGTTAATTACCACGGTGCCGATGCGCTTAACGTGATGGCGATGATCAGCACGCAAAAAGGCTGGTTTAACCGCTTCAACTTCTTTCTATTTAAATCCCCTAAACTCGCCAAGCTTTGCTACCCCATGATGCGCGCAGGACGCAACCTGCTGTTGCGCTTGTTAGGAGTGAAGAAGCTCGCTGATAGCTGATGCCTCTGATTTTGAACACTTTTGTGATGCCATTCGTTAAAACCTAGCGACCAGTCCGTTATGATAAAAATTGAATAATGAAAAGTGGCATGGGCGAGATCTATCTGATTTTGGGTGATAGGTAGACATGGCCCTCTTATCCAGATAGATGGTCTGTGTATACCTATCTAGCGTTATGCACTCAAAGGGTCGAGATGAGCGATAAGATTCCATGCACAGAATGCGGGGCAATGGTTTTGCCAAGTACCGCCGAGCGTACAGGCGGGCTTTGCATGCCCTGTAAAAATGGCACTCGCAAAAGTATGGATTTGGCTAAAGAGCGTGCCGCTAAAGAGAGAGAACTAGAAAAAACATGTCCATATAGGGCGCTTTGGCGAGAGCTGGTAGACAAAGTGTATAAACAGGATGGTGGCTTTAGCGCACTCTCAGATAATGAAAAGCTTTATTACTCAGTTAATGTGCTAAGTGGCGAAGTATACAACGGAGGTTTCGATCAGTATTTTAATAATACGTCTGCTGAACATTACCGCAATGCTGAACATGGTCTAGTTCAATTAGGTGCAACCAACTCAGTCAAATTATTAAGGCAAGCAAAAGAGCAATTATTTGGCTCTAACCAAGTGCCAAAAAGTCAAATTGAGCGCTGGACTCTAATTCGTAAACTCAATAGGCCTGCTGACTTAGATGCACTGGATACCGAGTTCTACAAAGATCAAGATAAACTAGATACAAAGCTAGAGGCTTTTGCATTAGAGTCAGGTTTAGTAAAAAATGCATAACAAGTGCATATTGCCGGATTTGGGTAAACTGTCACCTGTTTTGCAAAAACACGCAAAACAACCGCCATTTCACCCAAACCGCAAATGCAGGCGTTAGGTACCCATCGAATGAAGCTGGTTTCGCAAACACCAATTGAGCAACTTTGGGATAGCGTTGGTTCTATTATCTCTAGGTTGGAAAGGAGCAAATCTCTGACCAAACATGAGCTAAAGGAAATATTAAAAGCTGGTCCAATTGAACTCGTGTGTGCTGAAGTCGGTCAGCCACTGGAATGGGTTTCAGTGAATGAGTGTTTTACACGTTGGAAGCACCAATTTTGCAACCACTGTGTTGAGAACCCCGAATCGTTTTCTGTAGATTCGTATCCGGATGGGGTTGCAATGACGGCATCCCTTTGGACAGGTGATAGTGGACAGTCAGTGGTACTTTTTGAGGTGCACCATTAAGTACCTAACAAGAAAAATCATTGGGACAAGTTAAACAGCGCGGCTTTGCCGCTAACTTGCTCCCTGTTTTAAGCGTTAACTGTAGATTGAGACATCGAAAATGATCCCAAGAGCACTATTCACATTTTTGATCTTTATTTCCCCGTTGCCGGCATTCGCATGCTCCTTCGCGATAATGACGGAGGAGTTTGAAATTGTTCCTGGAGAGGGAGCGCCCCCGGCGATCCCCTATTTCGAAACTAAAGATATTGTCCGAGGCACAGATGACGGTAACTATGCATCATGTTCGGACGCGGGAATCTTGACGCTAAAGCTTCTTGATACTCAAAGCCAGCCAGTTGGCTACATGTTCAGAATCGTCCAGGGCCAGTTCGAGGACAAATTGTTTTACGAACAGCCCATACAAGCAACGGATCCGTATCGAGAAGAGAATCTGTATAAGTTTGTGTGGCTGGACGGCTCCAGCGATGTCCAGGAGCCTATTGATATTACTTTAGAGATTGTTGCTATATCTAAAACTGGCCATAAAAGTGGTCCCCAAACACTACGAATCACGCATCCTGGAGTATCTAAGCCGTGGTGGAAATTTTGGTAGGTACAGTTAACAAGAAAAGCCAGAACGCCGGCAAAAACTGCGGCTGGACTCCCTTCGCGAGCTCAGGTCGCCCCTGTTTTGGGCGTTGGTATGACTCCCACTGTCAAGTTTGACGCACTGATCCGTGCTAAAAAACTAGCCATCGTTTTCTTCTAAAAAAGAGCTGATACATCAGATGAAGCCGGTACTTTCGTCGGTTGCTAT